>JBGAJF010000013.1:0-90660 GCA_044225075.1 Micropruina sp.
GCCAACGGGCTGCGGGACAAGATCGTGCTGCGCTGCTCCGGAGCGCACCAGACCGGGCGCGACGTGGTGATGTCGGCGCTGCTGGGCGGCGACAGCTTCGAGTTCGGCACCACCGCGCTGATGATGCTCAAGTGCGTGATGGCCAAGAACTGCAATATCAAGTGCCCCGCCGGGCTGACCACCAACCCCGAGGTCTTCGACGGTGACCCGCGGGCGCTCGCCCAGTACCTGCTGAACGTCGCCCACGACGTCCGGGAGATCCTGGCCCGGTTGGGGCTGCGCTCGCTGCGCGAGGCCCGTGGACGCACCGACCTGGCCCAGCTGCTCGACCATCCGGCCAGCGTCGGACGCCTCGACGTCCGGGCGATGCTGGCCCGGGTGCCGGAGCGGCGGGTCGACGATCCGGTCTACCTGGAGAAGAGCTACGCGGTCGACGACGCTCTGATCGACCTGGTCAGAGCCGCATTGGT
The DNA here is from genome assembly GCA_044225075.1 of Micropruina sp. Taxonomy (GTDB): domain Bacteria; phylum Actinomycetota; class Actinomycetes; order Propionibacteriales; family Propionibacteriaceae; genus Micropruina. Next base: position 471 of record JBGAJF010000013.1, read on the forward strand.
GGATCGCGCCGAACCGAGCGTCGAACTGGACGCCGGCACCCTGCACAACAGCGACAAGTCGGTCGGCGGGCAGCTCTCGGTCGACGTCGAACGAATGCTCAACCACGAGTTGGACTCCGACGTGCTGACCGGCCTGCCGGCAGTGTTCACCGACGAGCGCGGCCGCAGCTACCTCGACGAGGGTGCGGTGCGGGTCCGGACCAACGGCTCGGCGGGCCAGTCGTACGGTGCCTTCTGCAACGACGGCATCGAACTGGTGCACACCGGCACCGCCAACGACGGCGTCGGCAAGAGCCAGTGCGGCGGCCGGATCGTGGTCCGCACCCCCGGAGGCGGCAGCACTGAGCCGGGCGGCAATGTGCTGATCGGCAACTTCGCCCTGTTCGGCGCCACCGGCGGCCGGACGTTCGTCCAGGGCGAGGCCGGCGACCGGTTCGCCGTCCGCAACTCGGGCGCCACCGCGGTCGTCGAGGGCATCGGCGACTTCGGCTGCGAGTACATGACTAACGGCGCGGTGCTCAACCTCGGCTCGGCCGGCAAGGGCCTCGGCAACGGGATGAGCGGCGGCTTCCTCTACCAGTACGACCCGGACGGCACCGTGCGCGGCCGGGTCAGCCACGATTCGCTGCTGGTCTTCGGCATCACCGACCAGGAATACGGCGGTTTCCACGCCGAGGCGGCCCGGCTGCTGCTCCGCTGGCACCACGAGGCCACCGGATCGGAGCTCGCGGCGCAGCTGCTCGCCGACTGGGAAGTCGCCAGTGAGCACATCTTCTGCGGCATGCCGCGGGCGCTGCTGCTCACCCAGGACGCCGACGCGATCCTGGCCGCGTCCACCCGGCGGCAGTTGCTCGACGAACTGGCCACCTCGGTGGCCACCGAACAGGTCCGGGTGCTCAAGGGACACTACCGCGACGGGCGTCCGGTGCTCGACGGACGCGTCCCGGCCGGCGAGGCCGACGACATGTTCGGCCTGCTGTCGTCGTACACGGTGTTCTCGATCGCGAACCAGATCGCCCAGCAGCGTGGGCACACCACGGCGCGCACCCTGATCCTCACCGAGGACTTCTTCGTGATGCAGAAGGTGATGAAGTACCTGCGCGACCGGCTCGACCCGCTCGAGGATGCCGAGCTGGCCACCCTGATCTCGTCGCGCCGGCTGACCGACTACACCCGCTCGCTGGAGCTGCGGAACGTGCGCGGCATGGACGCGCCGGGCAGCTACGGCTGGATCTTGCATCAGCGCGCCCGCAACGAGGCGCGCACCGATCGGGCCCGGTTCGACCGGCTGCTGGCCGAGGCGGCGCTGAACGACCTGGCCGTGGACGCCGTCCGCAGCCTGGATCGGACGGCATGATGACGCACCTCACCGTCGACGCCCCGTTCAGCCCCGGCCAGCGGGCCTGGCTGGACGGCTTGCTCACCGGCCTGGTGGCCGCGAAACGCGACGAGGGCGGAGCGTCCGCCGCCACCACCCTCACCCTCGACGTGCTCTACGGCAGCCAGACCGGCTGCAGCGAGCTGCTCGCCGAAGACCTGGTGAGCGCCGCCCAGGCCCGCGGCATGGCGCCCACCCTGCGGGTGCTGAACGACGTCGAACTCGACGACCTGACCCGAATGGAACGGGTGCTGGTGATCACCTCCACCTACGGTGACGGCGAACTCCCCGACAACGCCGGGCTGTTCTGGGACGACTTCGGCTCCGAGGCCGCACCCCGGTTGGAGGACGTCCGCTTCGCGGTGCTGGCGCTCGGCGACACCGCCTACGACGACTTCTGCCAGGCCGGCAAGCTGATCGATCTGCGCTTCGAACAGCTCGGCGCCACCCGGCTGCTGCAGCGGGTCGACTGCGACACCGACTACGACGCACCGGCGGCCGCCTGGATCGAGCAGGTCCTCGACCTGCTGGCCGCCGAGGCGCCGTCCGCGGGTGCCATGCCGGCGGCTGCGTCCGTGGCACCCACGCCGGCCCGGGAGCGCCCGCGGTGGAACCGCAAGACGCCGTTCCCGACCCGGCTGGTCGCGAACCGGCTGCTGTCCGGGCCGGACAGTGCAAAAGAGATCCGGCACTTCGAGATCGCCCTGGCCGACAGCGGCATCGACTATCAGGCCGGGGATGCGCTGGCCGTCGTCGGCGTCAACGACGCCGCCCTGGTCGAGCTGCTGCTGGAGCGGCTCGGGCACGACCCCGACACCGTGGTGGGCGAATCGACGCTGCGCGCCCAGCTGGAGCGCGGCTGGGAGATCGCCACGCCGTCCAAGGATCTGCTGGCGTTGCTGGCCGAGCGGGCGCCGGGCAGCGAGCTGGGTGAACTCGTGGTGAGGGCCGAACGCGACGCGCTGGATTCCTGGCTGTGGGGCAAGGACACCCTCGACCTGCTGCACCTGCTACCCGAGGTGAATCTCGACATCGAGGCGCTGAGCAGAGTGTTCCGGCCGCTGCAGCATCGTGCGTACTCAATCTCGTCGAGCCCACTGCACAGCCCGGACCGCATCCACCTGACCGTGGCCGCCGTCCGGTACGGCGCGCCACGGGTGCATCACGGGGTGTGCTCGACGTTCCTCGCCGACCGGGCCGAGGGTGCCGAGTTCGGCATCTTCCCGCAACCGAACGCGGCGTTCCGGCTGCCCGCCGACGACTCGGCGCCGGTGATCATGATCGGCCCGGGAACCGGCGTCGCACCGTTCCGGGCCTTCCTACAAGAGCGTGCCGCGCGTGGCGCGTCCGGGAAGAACTGGCTGTTCTTCGGCGACCAGCACCGGGCCAGCGACTTCATCTATGCCGACGAGATCGAGGACTACCAGGCGAGCGGGCTGCTGACCCGGCTCGATCTGGCTTTCTCCCGCGATCAGGCGCAGAAGATCTACGTGCAGACCCGGATGCGCGAGCAGGCGGCAGAGTTCTACGGCTGGCTGGAGGACGGCGGCCACGTCTATGTCTGCGGAGACGCGTCGCGGATGGCGCGGGACGTCGACCGGGCATTGCTGGAACTGATCGCCGGGCAACGTGGCCGCGGTGACGACGACGCGGCCGAATACGTGGCCGCGCTGAAGAGAGACAAGCGCTACCTGAGGGACGTGTACTGAGATGACTGACCCGATGCCCCCCAACCCCGAGGGGCAAACCCCGGCTTGCCGCGCCGGACGCTGCGAGCACGGCTGCTCGCTGCGGCGGCTTTCGGTGGCGATGGACGACGTGCTGCGCACGCTGGCACTCCTCGAACACCCGGCGGCCATCACCGAGAACCAGGTGGCCCGGCTCACCCAGGTGGCGGCCTACGCCGACCCGGGCGTGCCCGGCGGACCGTTCCGAGTGCAGCCCGGCTGGGTGTCGCTCCGGCTGGATCCGGACGCCCTGACCGGCGCGATGCTGATCCAGCCGCCACACGCCGAGCCCGGCGAAGCCCCAGTGCCCGAGCTCAGATTGTGCGGTGCCGACGGACGTTTGGTGCATCGCTGCCATCCGCTGCTGCCCCAGGACCGGCTGGTGATCGAGGGACTGGCCAACCTCGACGGCAGTCTGCCGGGCCCGCGGCTCGGCGGCTACCCGGACGGCACATCGAGCGGCACCGAGGTGCCCGACCAGCTGCAACGCGTCGACGACCTGCTCACCTGGACGACCAACCGGACGCCGTTCCTGCCGCACCGGCACATCCCGCCGGGCGCGGTCGTCGACGTATTCGAGCATGCCTGCGCGGTCGGGCTGCCGTTGGGCATGGCGGTGTTCTCCGACGCCGCCATGCACGCGGTGCAGGGCAGCGTGCAGTCGGTGGCTCACGCCGCGGGAGTCGCGGCGGTCGGTCTTGAGGAGGCGATTCTCGAGATCCGTCCGTCCGCCGTGCAGCATTGCCTGCTGCTGCGGTTGCACGGCCCACACGGGCCGACCTCGTCGCTGGAGCTGTACGACGACAGCGACCGCAGGGTCGCGCTGATCTCCCAGTTCGGCATCGTGGAGCGCGGTGTGCACGAGGGCTGGGAGCAGTTGGCCGGCTCGCTGCCCGAGTTGATGTAGTTGATGTAGGACTGGGACATGGAGATGACCCGGCTGTGGACGTCCAAGGCGGTCAGCGAAATCGGCTACGACGCCGACAGTCGCACGCTGCGGCTGGTCTTCCGTAACGGCGGCAGCTACGACTACCTCGACGTCGACCCGGAGGTGTTCCAGGGGCTGACCCACTCCGCCCACCCGTGGACCGAATGGCGCGAGCGGGTGCTGCGGCACGACTATCGCCGGCTGGACTGAACCCCCCGACACACCAACGCTCGCCTAACTATCTGCCGCTCGCTGAATTCAGCGAGCCCGAAATAGTTAGGCGAGCGCTTGGGTGTGGGGGTTGTGCAACTGGTCCCGAGGCCGGGTCAGTTGTAGAACGACCGGACGGCGGACTTGTGCCAGCCGGTCCAGCCCGACGTGACGCCGTTGTCGCTGCGCACGTAGAAGCGGATCCGCTGGTACATCTCCTCCTGGCCGGACTCGGTGTCGACCAGGGTGCGGTAGTTGTTCAGCGTGGTGACGCCGCGCTGTGAGAAGGTGCTGGTGCCGACGTGGTCGTCGGGGTTGGGCCAGCCGTCCTCCTCGTACCGCTCCTGGGTGATGTAGGCGGTACGCCCGGACTGGCAGTTGACCGAGATCCGGTAGTTGAGCACCTTCACCCCGTTGGACTGGGTGTGGGAGTAGACCGGTGTCAGCGGTTCGACGGTACAGCCGGACGTGGTGTGCGCGTGGGCGTTGGTGGCGGCTGCGACGCCGAGTGCGGCTGCGGCGAGGGCTCCGGCGGCGATCCGACGGACGTTCTTGGTGAGGGTCATGGCGACTCCTTTCACGAGTGGCTGATGCCTTGATTCCCCCGGGGCTGTTTCCCCGTGACACCAAGATTCGCCCTCCGACCAGGGGTGACGCGTCTGCCGGGGGAGCGAGATCGAAAAGTATGTCCGCAGGCATACTGCAGCGCGCGCGAGAGTCAGTCGGTGCGGTCGTCCGAGTCGCGCATCTGGTCGATGACGGCCCGGATCTCGCGCAGATGCTGCGCCATCGCCTCAGCTACCGCGTCGGCGTCGCCGGTCTCCAGCGCGGTCAGGATGCGGGCGTGCCCGGCGTGTGAGATGCGCCGTCCGTCACCGGCCAGGTGCGAATAGACCCGGGCCTCGACCGTCCAGGTCGCCACCAGTTCGCCCAGCGAGCCGAGCAGCGGATTGCGCGAGGCACGAGCGATCGCGGTGTGAAAGCCGACGTCGAGCCGGAGCGACTCGTCGGCGTCGACGTCGGCCGCGGACGCCTCCAACAGCGCCCGCAACTCGGCAAGCTCTGCACCGGTGATCCGTTGGGCGGCGAGCCGGGCCATCTGCGGCTCGACGACCTCGCGGAACTCGGCCGAATGTTCGAAGTCGTCATTGGCCCGCTCCAGCCGGGCCGCCAGTGAGGCGCTCAACGGCACCTCGCGGGTCACCCGGGTACCGCTGCCGTGCCGCCGGACGATCAGGCCGGACGCCTCCAGCTTGCTGAGCGCTTCACGCAGGGCTGCCCGGGAGACCGCCAGTTCGGCGGCCAGTGTTCGTTCCGCGGGCAGCCGATCGCCCGGCGCGAAAGTGCCGGTGACGATCTGCCGCTCGATGTGCCGGACGATCTCGTCGGCGACGGTCGCGCGAGACATGCGAAGTCGGCCCGCCTTCCGGTGGCGATGGGGGAGGCGGACACTAGCCTCCTCCCCCATCTTGTCATCCCGGTTACGCCGACTGCAGAGCCGGCGCCGGGACGCTCTCGATCTCGGTGTCGGACGCCGACGCGAACGTCTCACGCATCTGGTCGTAGTCGAGCTGGTTCTCCCAGCGGGACACGATGAAGGTGGCCACGCAGTTGCCGAGCAGGTTGACCGAGACCCGCATCGAATCCATCAGCCGGTCGGCGCCCAACAGCAGCGCCACTCCGGCGACCGGGAAGATGCCCAGTGCCGTCGCGGTCGCCGATAGCGCGAGGAAGGACGAGCCGGGCACCCCGGCCATCCCCTTGGAGGTGAGCAGCAGGACGCCCAAGGCAGCCAGCTGCTGACCCAGCGTCAGCTCGATGCCGAACGCCTGAGCCAGGAACAGCAGGGAGATGGACAGGTAGATCGCCGCGCCGTCCAGGTTGAACGAGTACCCGGTCGGCACCACCAGCCCGGTGATCGAGCGCGGATTGCCCGACTTGGTCAGTTTGGTCATGATCCGGGGCAGGACCGCCTCGGTCGAGGCGGTGCCCAGCGCCAGCAGGAACTCGGAGCGGGCGTACTTGATGAAATCCCACAGCGGTACCCGGGCGACGAACCAGGCGACCAGGAACAACAGGCCGATGAAGACCAGTGCCGCGCCGTAGCATGCGGCGATCAGCATGGCGTAGGTACCCAGCGTGGCCAGGCCGTACTGGCCGATGATGAATGCCATCGCGCCGAACGCGCCGATCGGGGAGACCCGCATGATCCAGCCCATGATCTTGAATACGATGTCCAGGGCGCTGGTGAGGAAATCCATCACCGGCTTGGTCTTCTCAGGACCCAGCACCACCATCGCGGCGCCGAAGAAGACCGCGAAGAACAGCACCTGAAGAAGCGCGTTCTCGGCGAACGCCTGGATCACGCTCTCAGGAATGACATGCAGCAGGAACGTGGCGGCGTCCGGGATCGAACCGCCGCCGGTCTTGGCTTCGACAGCGGCGCCGTTCAGGCTGGCCGGATCGATGTGTAGACCCGCGCCCGGCCGCACCACATTGCCGACCAGCATCCCGAAGGCCAGGGCGAAGGTGGACGCCGCCAGGAAGTAGCCGAGCGCCTTGACGCCCACTCGCCCGACCGACTTCACGTCGCCGACGTGCGCGATGCCGGTGACGATGACCAGGAAGATGATCGGCGCGATCACCATCTTGATCAACCGGATGAAGCCGTCGCCGATCGGCTTCAGCTGAGCCCCGATTGCGGGCCATAGGGCCCCGATGGTGATGCCCAGGACGATCGCTACACCGATCTGGAAGAACAATGACTTCCAGATGGGCTGCTTGACCCGCAGCTTCTCGTCCGGCCCTACTTCGTAGAGCCCTTCCACTGTTTTCGAGGTTGCCATGGGAATCTCCTTCGAGGGGCTGAATCGTGCGGCATCAGCCCACTCCCACGGTGTTACGGGACCTAGCGCGGCGAATCACGGCCGCGTTACGGTCTGACCACTTTGTCTCGCTACCCGGTGTTGCGCAGTCCGGCGGCGACGCCGTTGACGGCCAGCAGCAGGGCCCGCTCCAGCTGGGGATCGCGGTCACCGGCCCGCAGCCGGGCCAGCATCGCCACCTGCAGGTAGCTGACCGGGTCGAGGTAGGCGTCCCGGACGCTCAGCGTGCGCTTCAGGATCGGCTGATTGTCAAGCAGGTCGTCCTCGCCGGTGATGGCCAGGATGGCGGCCACCGTCCGGTCGTGCTCGGCCGAGATCCGGTCGAAGATGTGGTGCAGCTTCGGGTCGACCAGTGACGTCACGTAGTGCCGTGCGACGTCCAGGCGCGTCTTGGTCAGCGTCATCTCGACGTTGGAGATGAACGTCCGGAAGAAGTGCCACTGCTCATACATGGCGCGCAACTGCTCTCGATGGCCGGCGGCCACGGCGGCGTCCAGGCCGCTGCCGACGCCGAACCAGCCCGGCACGATCTGCCGCGTCTGCGTCCAGCCGAACACCCACGGAATGGCGCGCAGTCCTCCCAGTCCCGAGCCGCTGTCGGGTCGCTTGGACGGACGCGAACCCAGCTTCAACGCGCCCAGCTGATCGACCGGGGTGGACTGCCAGAAGTAGCTGGGCAGGTCGGGATCCTCGACCAGCCCGCGGTAGGCGACGAAGGCGGCGTCCGAGACGGTCTGCATGGTGGCGTCCCATTCGGTGAGCAGCTCGGCGCTCTGCCGCGAGGTCAGGTGCAACGTACTGGCCTCAAGCACCGCGGCCAGCGTCAGTTCGAGGTTCTCCCGGGCCAGCGCGGGCAGCGTGTACTTGTCCGAGATCACCTCGCCCTGCTCGGTGACCTTGATCTGGCCGCTCAGCGAGCCGAACGGCTGGGCCAGGATCGCCTCGTGGGTCGGACCGCCGCCACGGCCGACGGTGCCGCCGCGGCCGTGGAACAGCCGCAGTTGAATGCCGTGCGCGGCGGCCACGTCGCGCAGCACCCGCTGAGCCCGGTGGATCTCCCACTGGCTGGTGGCGATGCCGGCGTCCTTGTTCGAGTCGGAGTAGCCCAGCATGACTTCCTGGACGTCGCCGCGCAGCTTCACGACAGCGCGGTAGGAGGGATCTGCGAACAGCTTCTCGACGATCTCGCCGGCGGCGCGCAGCTCGGTGACCGTCTCCAGCAGCGGCACGAATCCGACCGTGGCGAGGTTCTCGGTGACGTCGACCAGCCGGGCCTGGCGGGCTAGCAGCACGGCGGCCAGCAGGTCGTCCGCACCCCGGGTCATCGACACGATGTAGCTCTCGATGCAGGCCGGACCGAACCGTTCGTGCGCCACCCGGATCGCCTCGAAGGTGGTGTAGGTGCGGGTGCCGTCGGCGTCCAGCGGCGGCGGTGACGGGGCCAGCGGACGCCGCTTCGCCAGCTCGGCGGACAGCACCTCGAAGCGCTCCTCGGCGTTCAGCGACGCATAGGGGACGCCCAACTCGCCCAGCCGGTCGAACAGCTGGCCCAGCGCATGGTGATGCTTCTCGGAATGCTCTCGGACGTCCATCGTCGCCACCCCGAGCCCGAACGCGCTCACCGTGCGGATCAGCCTGGTCAGCCGGCCGCCGGCGAGCAACTCTGCCGAGTTCGCGATCAGCGAGGTGCGGACCAGGTCGAGGTCGGCCCGCAGCCCGCCGCTGTCCCGGTAGTCGTGGCCGGGCCGGTGCGGCTGGTCGTCGCGGATCCGGCGGGCGGTGTTGACCAGCTTCTGCCGCACGCAGTGCAGCTTCATCCGGTAGGGCTCCTCGACGTGGATGCGGCGGACGTGCTCGTCGAGTTCGGGCAACATCTCCAGGTCCGTGGTGAGGCTGGCCTGAAGCTCGGGGCTGATTCGGCGCAGTCGTCCGGACGTCGACACCTCGCCGATCACGGCGTCCAACTCGTCGAGCAGCACTCCGATACCGACCAGATGCTGCCGCTCGAGCACCTGCAGCGTCGTCTCGGCGGTGACGTTCGGGTTGCCGTCGCGGTCGCCGCCGATCCAGTTGCCGAGTGCCAGCGGCGCCGCGGTCACCGGTAGGAAGCCGCCCTGTTGCGCCACCTCGTCGGCCAGATCGTCCATCAGCTGAGGAACCGTTCCGGCCATCAGGGCTGCGGCGTAGAACAGCACGTTGCGGGCCTCGTCCTCGACGGTGGGCTGATCGACCCGCAGTTCGTCGGTCTGCCACAGGGTCTCGATGATCCGCTTCAGCTCGCGATCCCGGAGCCGTTCGGCGCGGGGCGTCAGCTCGTCCGGCGCGGCGAGCAGCGCGTCGCCGATCTGCCGCAGCTGGATCAGCGTCGTCCGTCGACTCGCCTCGGTGGGATGCGCGGTGAACACCGGCCGCACCTGCAGCTTGGCCAGGGCGGTGGTCAGCGCGGGTGCGCCCAGCTCGTCGGCCACCTGGTCGATGGCGCGAGCCAGCCAGCCGGTGCCCTCGGGCCGCTCGTCGAAGGTGCGGATGCGGGCCACCTGTTCGGCGATGTTGGCCAGATGGAAGTAGGTCCGGAAGGCGCGGATCAGGTTGACCGCGGTCGGCAGGTCGCTGGCGTTCAGCCGCCGGGTGAGGGCCTGCTGGGCCTTCCGGTCGCCGCCCAGGGCCTCACGGGACAGCCTGCGGATCTCTTCGATCTGCTCGACGAGTTCGGGGGATTCCTGTCGGGCCAGGGTTTCGCCCAGCAGATCGCCGAGCCGCCGGATGTCGCGGCGTAGCCGGACGTCGTCGGTCTCGTCGAGGAATCCGGGCAAGGCGGCGACATCGGTCACGGGCCCCTCCTGGTGCGGTGGCGGGCGGATGACGACGCTGTCCTGGGCGCCCCAAGGTTAGCGGTTCGGCCGGACTCAGTGCACGACGACCAGGCCCGAGGTGAACGCCAGCGCGGTGGCCTGTGCCCGGTCGCGACAACCGGTCTTGAACAGGATCCTGGAAATGTGTGTCTTGACCGTGCCGACCCCGACAAACAACCGGCCGGCGAGTTCGGTGTTGCTCAACCCCTCCGCGAGCAGAGCCAGCACCTCGCGCTCGCGGGTGGTCAACCCGCCCACCGCGGCATTCGGGCTGCCGGGGGTCGGCAGGGACGCCAGTGCGGCCAGCACCTGCCCGGCCACGGCCGGATCGAGCCACACTTCACCGTCGGCGACCCGGCGGATGGCTGGTGCCAAGTCGTCGGGATGTCGCTTCAAGACGTAGCCGGCGGCGCCGGCTCGCAGTGCCCGGACGACGTCAGGATCGCCGTCGAAGGTGGTGAGCAGCAGCACCGGCGGGGCGGTGCCGGCGGCGCAGACGGCGCGCGTCGCTTCGATTCCGTTGAGCCTCGGCATCCGGATGTCCATCACCAGCACGTCCGGACGGCAGGCCTCGACCAGGGCGACCGCCTCGTCGCCGTCCGAGCCCTGGCCGACGACGCTCAGCTCGGTCTCGGCACCCAGGACGGCCGCGACCCCGGCCCGGATCAGCGGATCGTCCTCGACGATCGCGACCCGGATCACCGGACGCCCACCGGCAGCCGGGCGGCCAGCCGGTAGCCGTCGTCATCGGCCTCGGCCTCCACTGCGCCGCCCAGTCGGCCGAGCCGGTCCCGTAGCCCGGTCAGGCCGCGTCCACCGGTCGGCGGCAGTGCGGGTGGGGTGCCGTCGGCGCGGTCCGGGAAGTCGGCGATGTCTACCCGCAGCTCGTCGGCGCTCCAGGCCAGCGCGATCCGGCAGCGGGTGCCGGAAGGGGCGTACTTGAGGGTGTTGGTGATGCCCTCCTGGATCGCCCGGTAGACCGCGGTCTGAGCCTCCGGGACCAGCTCGGCGCGGCGTCCGGTCTCGACGAAGTCGACCTGCAAGCCGGTCTCGGCGGCGAGCGCGAGGAGAGCGGGAAGATCGGCCAACTGCGGCCCGCCGACGCACAACGGCTCGCGGGGCATCAGTCCCAGCGTCGCCTGGATCTCCTCCATGGCGCGCCGGGCCGCGGATTCGATGCCGCGCAACGCCCCTGGATCGGTGACTCCGGCGGAGCGGGCGGCCGCAGCCTGCAGCAGCACCGTGGTGATGGTGTTCGCGACGCCGTCGTGCAGTTCCCGGGCCAGCGACAGCCGTTCGTGGTGGCTCGCCTCGATCCGCAACCGCTCCTGATCGGCCTGCCAGGCCAGCAGTCGCTCGCTTCGCAGCGCGACGCGCCGGCCGGCCACCCAGGCGACAGCTCCGGCGGTCAGCGACAGCAGCACCCCCTGGGTGAGTCCGATCCATTTGCTGTCCAGGGTGAGCGACAGCGCGAACGAGTGGGTGATCAGCGGCACCGCCGCCAGCCAGCCCAGCCGGGCCAACGCTGCCGGTGAGTTCGCGGCGACCGCGTAGGTGGCCACCAGCAGCCCGGCGATCGGCTGCCACAGCGGCACCAGCAGGCTGACCATCGCGAACGCGATCTGGACGGCCAGCACCGGAATCGGCCGGGATCGCCGCCACAGCAACGTACTGTGCGCCGCAACGGTGACCATCACGGGTAGCCACAGCGGAATCGTGGCACCACCGGACAGCCGTGCCTCGCCGTCCCAGAACAGCAGGTCGACGGCGATCGCGGACGCGACCACCAGCAGGCTGCGCCCGGTGGTGGACATCAGTTCTTGCTGCACATCGACAGCCACGGGAACAGCAGGCACCAGCCGCTCGCGGGAACCGCACCTTCGGGGATTGCCGATTCCAGCGGGGCGGTGCTCGGAGTGGCGAGCTCGAGCATCCACATCGTCGCCCCGAACGACTCTTCGCCCTCACGATGGCCGAACTCGCCCACCGCGCGGGCCTGGGTGTGCGGGGTCCTGCCGGTCAGCCAGGCGATGCCGACCGAAGTGGGAGTGGCACCCTTGGCGAGGGCGGCGGCGACGTCCGGGTCGGCCAGCACCAGGTTCTCCTCGACCAGTTCACCGCGGCCCAGCACCGAGGGCTCGGTGGCGCCGGCGGCCTTGCCGAAGACCGCAACGAACAGCGGGGACACTTCATCGCCGCTCCCGCGCGGTCCGGTCACGATCGGGAATCCGACCGCCAACTCGAGGTCACGGACGACCTTTGCGAACTTCTTCGTCTGCTTCGCCATGGGAGGGCTCCTGTCGGGAACGGAATTGACCGACAGGAGCCGTCCGGTGCGGCCCTGATACCGGCTTTCAGGAGATGCGGATGCCGTACAGCTTCTTGGCGTAGGTGCCGACCACCAGCATGTTGTTGTAGACGGCGGGTGAGGCTTCGATGTTCTTCTCCAGCTGCAACGTCGAGAAATCCTTGCCGGTGTTCGGGTCGAACAGGTGCAGCAGACCGCTGGAATCGCCCTGGATGCCGTAGACGTGGCCATCGGAACTCTGGATCAGCAAGGGGGAACTCCACGAGAAGGCGCCCATGGTGCGCTGCCAGACCACCTGGCCGGTTTTCCTGTCCAGCGCCACCAGGTCGCCCTGCTTGTCGGACGCCGTCCGTGCCATGGTGACGAAGACCAGGTCGGAGACCTCACCGAAGCCCAGGGCTGGGGTGGCCATCATGCCGCCGTTGACGACGTTGTACTGGGCGTTGATCTCCCACTTCCAGACCTCTTTGCCGGTCAGCGCGTTGATCTTGCGGAAGGTGACTGGGCCGGATTTCGCGCCGCCCGCGCCCTCGCCACGCTTGTCGAACTCGTTGCCGGTGTAGATGAACGGGCCCTCCGGGGTGTCCTCGAGCACGATCGTGGCGTCGGTGTCGTCACCGGTCGGGAACACCCAGACCACCTGCATCGTGGTGGCATCCCAGCAGATGATGTTGCCGTCGTTGTCCGGGGCGTACATCAGGTTGCGGTAGGCGGCCGCCGAGCCCTCGATGCCGTGCCGGGCGTTCGGGTCGCCGGTGTCGTAGCGCAGCTTGGTGAGCTCGGGTTTGACGCTGACCGTCTTGGCGACCGGATCGAATGTGGCATTGAGCTTCGCCTTGTAGATCAGGCCGTTCTCGGCCGGCTCCATCAAGGTGTCGGAAGCGGCGTTGACCAGTGCGGAAGAGTCGAAAGCGCCCCATTCGCGCGGGGCGGACGGATCGGTGCCGGACCAGCCGTCGACCTCCTTGTTCTGGATCAGGTCGAAGATCCGGTAGCGCCACTCGCCCTTGTTGTCACCGTTCTCGTTGAGCCCCATCCCCGAATAGAGCAGCGGGTAGCCGCGGGGATCGACCGAGCCGGTGCCCTTGAAGGCGAAGCCGGTGTCGATCGCGGGCTTGGTGTCCTTGCCGGTGGCCAGGTCCATCCGGTAGACCTTGCCGTCGACCACCGGATACAGCACCTCGACGAAGTTCTTGTCCTGCACCTGCGCCGGGTCGAGGCCCATCGCCGCCTTGGTCTGCTGCGGCCAGTTCACCATCAGCGGCTGGCCGGTCCAGCCGGCGCCCGCCCAGTAGGAGCCTTCGGCCTTGACGTCGCCGGTGTCGTGGGTCCAAGCGATCTCCAGCTTCTTGTTGGTGATGTCGGCGGTGCCGTAGGCGGGCGCGTTGCGGTAGTTGTTGCCGCGGAACGTCAGCACGCCCGGAATCTTCGTATAGGTGGAAGGGTCGCCGAACGCCACCGGGCCGGCCGGGACGTAGTTCGCGATCTGCTGGTTGGCGCCGTTGAACAGTTCCCAGGTCACCGTGCCGTTCGGTTGGAAACCACGGCTGAACTTGCCGCCGCCCAGGGCGGTGGGCGCTGCCCAGTCGGGCAAAGAGTCCAGCGGTATCTGTAGCTTCGCCGGATCGGTCTGCGGGTTGCTCGGCACCGAGGCGGACGCCGTCGGCGAGTTCGGGCGCGTCGACTCGACGAAGACGTCCGGCGCGGTGCACGCGGTGAGCGTCAGGGCGCCGGCCGTCGCGACGATCGCGAGACCGAGCAGGGGACGGCGGGAGGTGCGAGAGGTAGCAGACACGTCGGTGAGTCTAGGCGCCGCGCCACTGCCGTCCGGCGAGCCGCGCGGCGCCTCCGCTCAGAGCACCGGCGGGGTGTTCCAGATCCGCTTGATGTAATCCTTCATCGACCGGTCGGAGGAGAAGAAGCCACACCGGGCCACGTTGAGGATCGCTACCCGGGTCCAGGCGTCCGGATCGGAGTAGAGGGCGTCGACCCGCTGCTGCGCGTCAATGTAGGAGGCGAAATCGGCCATCGCCATGAACCGGTCGTGGTGCACCAGGTTCGAAACCACCGGCTCGAAGGTCATCGGGTCCCCTCCGGAGAAGTGACCGGACGCGATCAGGTCGAGGGTCGCCTTCAGCTGCGGGTTCGACTCGTAGTACTCGCCGGGGTGATAGCCCTTCGCGCCCAGGTCGGCGACCTTCGGCTCGTCCATCCCGAACAGGAAGAAGTTGTCGTCGCCGACCAACTCGCGGATCTCGACGTTCGCGCCGTCATCGGTGCCGATGGTGATCGCACCGTTGAGGGCGAACTTCATGTTGCCCGTCCCGGACGCCTCCATGCCGGCCAGCGAGATCTGCTCGGACAGGTCGGCCGCGGGGATCAGCCGCTCGGCCAGGGTGACGTTGTAGTTGGCCGGGAAGAAGACGTTGAGGCGACCCTCGACCAGCGGATCGGAGTTCACCACCGAGCCCACCGCGTTGATCAGGTGGATGATCTGCTTCGCCATCCGATAGCCGGGGGCAGCCTTGGCGCCGAAGACGAAGGTGCGCGGCGTCACGTCGGAGGCCTTCACCTTCCCCGAGACGATCTGCTCGTAGAGCGACACGATGTGCAGCAGCTTCAGCGTCTGCCGCTTGTACTCGTGCAGCCGCTTGACCATCACGTCGAGCATCTGGTCGGTGGGCAGCTCAATGCCGTCGCGGACGCGGAGCCGATCGCGCAGCCGGATCTTGTTCGTCTGCTTGGCGTTGGCGAACGCCGCCCGGAACTCGGCGTCCTCGGCCAGCGGCGCCAACTCCTGCAGCCGCTCCAGGTCGGTGACCCAGCCCGAACCGATCGCGTCGGTGATCAGGTTCGACAGGTCGGGGTTGGCCAGCTTCATGAACCGGCGCGGCGTGACGCCGTTGGTGACGTTGGTGAATTTGTCCGGCCACAGCTCGGCGAAGTCGTTGAGCACCTTGTCGCGCAGCAGCTGCGAGTGCAACGCGGCCACGCCGTTCACTTTGATGCCGGCCACGGTGGCGAGGAAGGCCATCCGCACGCCACGGTCGGGGTACTCGGCGATGATCGACATTCGGCCCAGCCGCAGGTAGTCGTCCGGCCAGGTCTCGCGGACCACGTCGAGGAACTCGTCGTTGATCTTGTAGATGATCTCCAAGTGGCGCGGCAGCAGTCGTCCGAGCAGCTCGACCGACCACACCTCCAGCGCCTCGGGCAGCAGGGTGTGGCAGGTGTAGGCGAAGCACTTCGAGGTGACCGCCCAGGCTTCGTCCCAGTCGAAACCGCGCTCGTCGAGCAGGATCCGCATCAGCTCGGGCACCGCGATCACCGGGTGGGTGTCGTTGAGCTGGAAGATCACCCGCTCGGGCAGGTCGTGGAGATCGAAATCGGGGCCCTGGCCGTCGATGAAGTCGCGCAGCGAGCAGGCCACGAAGAAGTACTGCTGCTGCAGCCGCAGTTCCTTGCCCTGCGGGGTGGAGTCCTCGGGGTAGAGCACCTTGGAGATGTTCTCGGCGAAGGTCTGGGCGCGGACGGCCTGGGCGTAATCGCCGGCGTTGAAGATGCTGAGATCGAAGGCCTGGGTGGCCTGCGCGCTCCACAGTCGCAGCGTGTTTACCCGGCCGTTCAGGTAACCCGGGACCATGTAGTTGTAAGGGACGCCAAGCACATTCCAGGCCGGCACCCACCGGTTCCGCTCGACACCGTTGTCGTCGTAGGTTTCGGTACTGCCGCCGAAGTTGACCCGGACGGCCGACTCGGGGTGGGCGATTTCCCACGGGTTGCCCAGCGCCAGCCACGAGTCCGGCTGCTCGACCTGTTCGCCGTCGACGAAGGTCTGCCGGAAGATGCCGTACTCGTAGCGGATGCCGTAGCCGATACAGGGCACGTTCATAGTGGCCAGCGAGTCGATGAAACAGGCGGCGAGGCGTCCCAGGCCGCCATTGCCGAGGCCGGGCTCGACCTCCTGGGCACGCAGGGTGGCCAGGCTCAGCCCGCAGCTCGCCAGCGCCTTCTGGGCCACGTCGTTGAGGTTCGCGGCCAGCAGGTTGTTGCCGAGTTGCCGTCCGAGCAGGTACTCCGCGGAGAGATAGGCCACCGATTTGGGGTACCCCTCACGTTGCTTGCGGCCGGTCTCCAGCCAGCGGGCGGTCAGGTAGTTGCGCACGGTGTGCGCCAGCGCCGTGTACTGGTCGTTGATCGACGAGCGCGACAGAGCAACGCCGAGGTCGGTGTTGAGTTCGTGCAGGAACTCCTTCACGAAGCCGTCGACGGTGTGCGGAGGTGGCGTCACCGGTGCCAGTGCAAGGGGGTGGGTCTGCTGGAACTGGACCCCACGGCGGTGCGGGCCGATGGCGGGCGATTCATCGGCTGGGGTAAGCGGCGAAGGGGCTGACTCGGGCGCACGTGACTCAGACATGGGGGTTACCGTAGCCAACCAGTGTTAACGCGGGCACATCGGCCCAGCATCGCAGACATCTGCGACATAGCAGCGGCTGATATGCCTCAGCCGTCGTCTCTGGTGCGCCGCTCCATCGCGTCCACCCAACTGGGCTCGATCTGACCCGCCACGAGCCGTGCCGCGCCGCCCAGCGCATCGAGCTGCTCGGGGGTGAGCAGGTCGATCACCAGCCGCCGGACCTCGCGCACATGCGCCGGCGCGGACTCGACGAGCTTGCGGCGTCCGGCCTCGGTGAGGTGGGCGTGGACGCAGCGGGCCTCACTGGTGCGCCGCTCGATCCAGCCGGCCCGCTCGAGCCGGGCCACGGCGTGCGACAGCCGGGACGGCGATCCCTGGGTGTAGACGGACAACTCGCTCATTCTCAGCTTGCCGGTGGGCTGGTCGCTCAGCCTCGCCAGCACGTGGTATTCGAAGCTGTTCAGGCCGGCGTCGCGCTTGAGCTGCGCGTCCAGAGCGGGCGGCAGTGTCATCAGCAGCGCCATCAGCGACTTCCACTGGAGGAGCTGCTCGTCGGTGAGCCACGGGGGCTCGGACGTCTGCTCAGCCATGCAGTCAGGGTACCTCGGGGGTGCCGTTCGTCATCGAGCTGAATTGAACATTCAAGCCGGTTGGACTAAAGTGATTTGAAAGTTCAACACATCGCATCCCTCCAGGAGCAAGGCATGAATCTTCTTCGTATCGACGCCAGCATTCAGGGTCCCCGCTCGGCCAGCAGCGCGCTCGCCGACCTGGTCACCGCCGAGTTCGTCGCCGCGCAGCCGGGCGCGGGCCTGCGGACCCGCCACCTCGGCGTCGAACCGCTGCCCGCCGAGCTGTGGCCAACCGCGGTCGGCGCCGCCTTCACTGCGCAGGCCGACCGCTCCCCTGAGCAGTCAGCCGCCGTCGCGCGGGCCAGGGAGGTGGCCGACGAGCTGGCCTCCGCGGACGCCGTGGTGCTCGCTCTTCCGCTGTACAACTGGGGTGTCTCGCAACACGTGAAGACCTGGATCGATGTGGCGATCGCTGGCGCTCCGACCGGGACCCGTCTGCTGGACGGCACGCCGACCGTGTTGATCGCGACCCGTGGCGGCGGCTATGGTCCGGGCACGCCGAAGGAGGGCTGGGATCACAGCATCGGCTACCTGCGACGGATCATCGGCGAGGTCTGGGGCGCCGATCTGACGGTGATCGAGCGCGAGTTGACCCTGGCCCGGGTCACCCCGGCGATGGCCGGCCTGGTCGAGCTGGCCGACGCCGTCCAGCAGCAGGCCGAACAGGCCGCTGTGGTCGCCGGACGGACGTTGGCCGCCCGGGTCGGGGATCAGGCGCACGCGGCCTGATCGAGTCCCTCTGGTTGCCCAGATTCCCGGGTAGCGTCGGAGGATGACAGTCCGACGCACTGTGGGCGCCCTGGTCATAGCGATGGCCTTGTCCGGGTGCGTTGCGCCGGGGGCGCCGTCCGTTCCTCCGACTACGGCTGCCCCGACCGCCGCCACCTCGAGTCCAGCGAGTGAGCCGCTGACCGGAACACCGTTCGCCGTCCAGGAACTCGGCCGGTTCGACGAGCCCTGGGCGATGACGTTCCTTCCCGGCACCGGAGATGCGCTGATCACCGAGCGGGGCGGACGCCTCGTGCTGCGGTATGCCGACGGACGCAGCGTCGAGGTGGCCGGCGTCCCGGAGGTGGTGCACCAGGGCCAGGGCGGGCTCGGCGACGTCATCGCATCGCCGGGCTTCGCCACCGACCGGACCGTGTATCTCAGCTGGGCGGCCCGAGGAACCGGTGGATCCGGTGCCGAGGTGGGCCGCGCCACCCTGGTCGCCGACGCCAACGGCGTCCGGCTGGACGGCCTGAACGTGATCTGGCGGCAACAACCCAAGACCAGCGGCAGCGGGCACTACGGTCACCGGCTGGTGTTCTCCCCCGACGCGGCCCAGCTGTTCGTCACCTCCGGCGAACGGCAGAAGATGGCGCCGGCACAGGATCGCGGCAACACCCTGGGCACCATCGTCCGGATGGATCCCGACGGCGGCAATGCTGAGATCTGGACCTACGGCCACCGCAACCCGCTCGGCATCGCTTTCGACGCCGCCGGCAATCTGTGGAGTTCGGAAATGGGCCCGCAGGGCGGCGACGAACTCAACCTGATTCGCCAGGGCCGCAACTACGGCTGGCCACTGGCCTCCAACGGTTCCCACTACGGCGGGGGCGACATTCCCGACCATCGCAGCGGCGACGGGTTCGAGGCTCCGTTGGTGTGGTGGAACCCGAGCGTCTCGCCGGGCAGCCTGATGATCTATTCCGGGTCGATGTATCCGCAGTGGCAAGGGGACGCGTTCATCGGTGCGCTGTCCGGCCAGGCGCTGATCCGGGTCGACCTGGACGGCACGAACGCGGCCAAGGCCGACCAGTGGGAGTTCGGTGAGCGCGTCCGCGAGGTCGAGCAGGCGCCCGACGGGTCGATCTGGGTACTCACCGACGGCTCCGCTGGACGGCTGTTGCGGCTCACACCCGGCTGACCTGTTGACGAGTCTGCTGGCGGCTGCGGGGCGGACGTGCGCACGATTCACACCGGATGCGTGAAAAACCTTTCAGTTCGGTTTGCTGAGAACACCCTTACCTGTTGCAGCTCGCACGCCTAGATTGGTGGCCAATGGCGCCGACACTGACCGTCGGGCGCCGGGGACACATCGGCTCAGTGCGGAGTCGGGACAGGGAGTACCAGATGGGCAACAGCGATCCGTTGGTCATTGCGATCGACACGTCGACCACGTCGACGAAGGCAATCATCGTCGATCCGAACGGCAATGTGCTGGCGCAGGCGAAGCAGGAGTTCCCGCTGAGCAATCCGCGGACCAGCTTCTACGAGCACGATCCGCTGGACTGGTGGAACACCACCAACGCCACCATCGGCAAGGCGATCGCCGGGCTGAAGAAGAAGCAGCGCAAGCGGATCGCGGCGATGGCGATGACCCACCAGCGCGAGACCTTCGCACCCTTCGACGAAGACGGCGTGCCGCTGCGCTCGGGCATCATCTGGATGGACGGCCGCGCCGCCGACCAGATCCGCCGCTACGGGACGCCGGCAATCCATGCGCTGTCCGGCAAGCCCGCCGACATCACCCCCGCGCTGTACAAGTTGGCCTGGGTCAAGGAGAACGAGCCCGACGTGCTGCCCGAGGCGCACAAGGTGGTCGACGTCCATGGCTACCTGGTGTTCAAGCTGACCGGCCAATGGGTCAGTTCGGTGGCCTGCGCCGATTCGCTGGGCCTGTTCGACATTGCCAAACAGGACTACGACCCCGGCCTGCTCGAGATCGCCGGTGTGCGGCGCGAACAGATGAGCGAGTTGAAGAAGCCGGGCGAGATCATCGCCGAGGTCGATCCGGTGATCGCCCACAACTGGGGCCTGGATCACACCATTCCGCTGGTGGCCGGCATGGGCGACGGCCAGGCGGCTGGCGTCGGTGCCGCAGCGGTATCCGCCGACACCATGTACCTCAACCTCGGCACAGCGGTGGTGGCCGGCGTGCACGGCCCCGATTACGCCTACGGCAAGGCCTATCGGACGCTGGCGGCCGGCATCCCGGACTGGTACGACTTCGAACTGCTGGTCAGCTCGGGTGCCTACCTGGCCACCTGGTTCCGTGAGGCGCTGGGCAACCCGGCGCTGGGCGCGCGTCCGGACCCCGAGTTGGAGGCCGGTGCGGTGGCGCTGCCGGTGGGTTCGCTGGGCCTGATCACCATGCCGTACTGGAACGCCGTCCAGACCCCGCACTGGGATCCGGTGGCCCGTGGTGCGGTCGTCGGCTGGCGCGGCATCCACAAGCGTCCGGCGATGTACCGCTCCATCCTGGAGGCGATCGGCATCGAGATGCGCAACGGCCTGGAGGGCTTGGAGGCCGACACCGGCACCAAGATCACGCAGATCCGGGCGATGGGCGGCGGCACCCGCAGCCCGCTGTGGCGTCAGATCATGACCGACGCGATGGGCGTCCCGATCACCGCCTGCCTCGAGGACGAGATCTCCGCGATGGGTGCGGCGGTGGCCGCCATGTCGGTGACCGGGGTGCACGGCGATCCCGACATCGCCGTCTACGCCGAGAAGATGGCGCAGTTCGGCGACACCACCGAACCGAACCAGGAGAACTACGAGCTGTACGGCGAAGTGGCAGCCATTCAGAAGAAGCTCTACCCGGCGCTGCAGGAGGTGAACGAAGACATCCACTCGTTCATGGAGCGGCATCCGGGCTGAGAACCGACAGGGAGGCGCTGATCATCCGGCGATGATCAGCGCTTCTTCCCACCGTCTGCACCCTCTCAAGGAGTCGCACATGCGTGCCTACATGTTCCACGGACCCGGCGATCTCCGGATGGAGGACGTCGAGCCCGGTAAGCCCGGTCCGGGGGAGGTTGCCGTCGAGATCAAGGCGGCGGCCACTTGCGGTACCGACCTGAAGAGTTACCGGCGCGGCCACCCCACCCTGTTCCCGACCCTGCCGGCCCGGTTCGGCCACGAGTTCGCCGGCATCGTCACCGCGGTCGGCGAAGGAGTCACCAGATTCGCCCCCGGGCAACGAGTGGTCGCCGCCAACACCTGCCCGTGCGGCTCGTGCTGGGCCTGCACCATCGGCCGCGAATCGCTGTGTGAGAACCTGCAATACCTCAACGGGGCGTTCGCCGAGCAGATCGTGATCCCCAAGGCGATCGTCGAACGCAACACCTACGAGATCCCCGAGACGCTGCCCTTCGAAGCGGCGGCACCCCTGGAGCCGCTGTCGACCGTCGTCCACGGCATGGCTGAGAGCGGCATCGCACTGGGTGACACCGTGGTGGTCAACGGCGCCGGCCCGATCGGCCAGATGTACATCCGGCTCGCCCAGTTGCGCGGGGCGTCGGTGATCTCGGCGGACATGTCCGAGGGCCGCCTGGCCCAGGCCGAGGCGGCCGGCGCGATCGCCACGGTGAACCTGAGCGAGTACGAAACCACCGCCGAGCGGGCCGCCGCGATCCGGGCGATCACCCCGCACGGACGCGGCGCCGACGTCGCCGTCGAAGCGGTCGGCCTGCCGGAAGTGTGGGAACAGACCGTCCAGTGCCTGCGTCCGGGCGGTACTGCGGTGCTGTTCGGCGGGCCGAAAGCGGGCTCCACCTTCACCGTGGACGCCGTCGCCATGCACTACAAGGAATACAAGATGGTCGGCGTCTATCATCACGCGCCGCGCTATGTGCAGATCGCCGTCCATCTGCTGTCGAGTGGGAAGTTCGACGGCTTGACGCTGTGCACCGAGGTGCGTCCGCTCGAAGCGCTGGTCGAGTCGCTGGAGGACATGTCCCGCGGCGTCGGCAGCAAATACATCCTGAGGCCGTGAGGAGAAATTTGATGCTCTTGGCAACCGAACGCGAGCAGGTCGTTGAGGCCTGCCGGTTCCTGCAACGCGAGGGCCTGGTGGTCGGCACCGCCGGCAACGTGTCGGTGCGGGTCGGCGACCAGGTGGCCATCTCGCCCAGCGGCGTGGCCTATGAGTCGATGCGGGCCGAAGACGTCGTGGTCACCGACCTCGACGGCACGATCGTCGACGGCGCCCTGCAGCCGTCCAGTGAACTGCCGCTACACCTGGCGGTGTACGCGTCCACTCCGGCCGGAGCGATCACCCACAACCACGCCCCGGCGTCCACCGCGCTGGGCCTGGTGGTCGACGAGATTCCGCACTCGCACTACTACTCGGCGATGTTCGGCGGAACGGTGCGGGTGGCGCCGTTCGCGCTGTTCGGCACCGACCAGCTGGCGATCAACGTCGCCAACGCCCTGCACGAGCGCACCGGTGCGCTGATGGCCAACCACGGTGCCATCACCACCGGTGCCACCCTGGACAAGGCGCTCTCGCTGCTGCCCTATCTGGAGTACATCTGCGAGATCCAGCTGCGCGCAATGGCCACCGGTCGGTCGGTCAAGCAGATCACCGACGACGAAATGGCCCAGGCGGTCGTCGGCATGTCCACCTACGGGCAGCAACCACGAAAGGAAGGCTGAACCATGGCGGTAATCACGATTCTCGGCGCGGGGGCGATGGGCTCCGCGCTGGCCACCCCGCTCACCCAGGCCGGTTGGGAAACCCGGTTGTGGGGCACCTGGCTGGACGACCACCTGCTCGACGCCTGCGAGGCCGGCAAGCCGCATCCGAGGACCAACGTCCCGCTGGCGCCCGGCACCAAGCTGTACCGCTCCGACCAGCTCGACGAGGCGCTCGAGGGTGCCGACGCGGTGTTCATCGCGGTGGCGTCGGTCGGTGTGCCGAAGGTCACCGAGCTGGCCCTCGGCGCGATCTCCAAGGCGTCGGTGCTGCTCTGCACCTCGAAGGGGTTCTGGACCGATCCGGACGGCCGCGTCCAACTGCTGCCGGACGCCATCCGCACCATCGCCGCCGAGAACGGCGCATTATTGCCCCCGATCGTCGGTGTCGGCGGGCCGTGCAAGGCCAACGAGGTGGCCGAGGGCAAGCCGACCGCCACCATCTACGGCTCACTCAACGAGGAGACCGCGATCCGGATGGCCCGGGAGATCTCCACCGACGTGTACCGGATCGAGGCCACCTCGGACGAGGCGGGCGTCGAGGTCTGCGCGCCGATGAAGAACGTCTACGCCATCGCGCTCGGCCTGGCCGACGGCCTGGAAGAGGGCACCGGCTTCCCGCACCACAACCTGAAGTCAGCCATCTTCGCCCAAGCGGTGCGCGAGATGTCGATCGTGTCGACCGAGCTGGGTGCCCGTCCGGAGACCGCCTTCGGCCTGGCCGGGGTGGGTGACCTGGAGGTCACCGGGCTGTCCGGCCGGAACAAGGTCTACGGCGTCCGGATCGGCCGCGGCGAGGGCGCCAAGGACGCGCTGGCGGCGATGGAGGCGGCCGAACAGACCGTCGAAGGCGTCCCCGCCGCCGGCCTGGCGCTCACCCTGGTGCAGCAACGCGAGGGCCTGCTGGATCGCTTGCCGCTGCTGAAGGCGGTGACGGCGATCCTCGGCGGCGCACAGGATCCGGCCGCGCTGGCAACCGCGGCGGCGCTGCCGGTGCGGCTCTGAGTGCGGTCCACCTGGCGGCGCGGCTGGTCAGCGGTGCAGGTCGGCATCCTTGGTCTCCGGGCCGAGCGCGCCTCCGATCGAAACGAGTGCGCCGGCGATGACGATCAACACCACCGGTGCCAGGTAGTCGGGCATCAGCGCTGACAGCCAGGCCAGGTAGAACGAGTAGAACGCCGGCAGCACCAGCGCCAGGCTGTACCCCACGCCGAAGCCGCTGGCTCTGATACGCGACGGGAAGCGTTCGGTCAGGTAGGCGGCGATGGGTCCGAAGCTGGCATTGGCGGTGAATCCGATGGCGATCATCAGCAGCGTGACCACCCATTCGGCCTCCGGCGCGGTGACGACCAGCAGCGCGTAGAGCGAGCCGCCGGCGATCGCCATGATCGCGCCGTAGCCGAGGTAGAACGGACGGCGCCCGGTGCGCTGGGACAATGCCCCGCCCAGCTGGAAGGCGACGACCAGCCCGATCGCATTGGCTGTGGCGATGGCCGACACCGAGGTGGGGCTCAACTGCAGCCGCGTGCCGAGCAGCTGCGGCAGCACCGCGGAGACCATGTTGTTGGCCAACCAGATTCCGGACATCAGCACCAGCACCTGCAGCAGATCCCGGCGATGTGCGCCGGTGAAGAGTTGCGCCAGCGGCCGTGGCTGACCACGCCGGCTGCGTTGAGTGGCGGGCTCGGTCGTCGAGCGCCGGTAGCCGACCACCACGACGAAGGCGAGCAGGGCGCCGATGAGAAACGGGATTCGCCACCCCAGCTGCGCGTAGCTGGCGGTGGGCATCAGCTGGTGCAGCGACCAGGTGAGCAGTCCCAGCGTGGCGTAGGCGGCAGGGGACGCCGAAAGGATCCGGCCTGCCATCAGACCGCGGCGTTCCGGCGGCGACCACTCCATGGCGAGCGGTACGGCCGAGGTGTAGGCGCCGCCGAGGAAGATGCCGTTGACGAACCGAAGCACGATCAGCAACCCGATGGACCACCCGCCGATCGTCGAACTGCCCGGCAGAGCCGCGATCAGCAGGGTGATCACACCGAAGCCGGTCGTGGCGACGATGGTGGTGTGCTTGCGGCCCAAGGTGTCGGCCATCTCGCCGAACAGAGCCGCACCAATGGGTCGGCCCAACAGGGTCGAGGCGAACACCATCGCTGACAGCACCCCGGCTGTGGTGGGGCTGACTCCTGCGGGCTGAAAGTACGAGCCGATGGAGGCGAGCACCAGCACCGGAAGGTAGATGTCGAACTGGTCGACGTAGAAGGCGAAAGTCCCCGAGCGCATCGATGCCCGCGCCTGTCGGTCCATTCCGCTCATCCGCGCGCCGTCCAAGCGGTTGCCAACTCGACGCGTGAGCGCAGCTGCAGCTTGTGCAGGATGTGGGTGATGTGGGTCTGCACGGTGCGCGGAGACAGGTACAACTGGGTGGCGATCTGCGGGCTGGTCAAACCGGTCGCAACCTGCTCGGCAACCCGTAGCTCCGTGGGAGTCAGGGACACCCAGCCCGTGCTTGGCCGCTTGCGCGCCCCGGTCGCTCCCAGCCGTACCCGATGATCGCGGAGCCGGGCACTGAGGCGGCGTTCGACGGTGCGGGCGCCGAACGCGTCCGCCAGGTCGAGTGCCCGCCGCGCCCAGGTGCGGGCAACATCCCGGTCGCCGGCGGCGGCAGCAGCCACTGCGGCCTCCTCCCACGCGCTGAGCGCACCCGTGTTGTGGCCGGCGTTCTGGTAGGTCAGCGCGGCGCGGGCGGCGAGAGCGCTGTCTCCGCTGCTCATCGCCTGGGCCAGCGGCACGACGCCCGCCACGGTGGGCGCCTGATCGGTTGAGACGGTTGTCAGGTCTGTGAGCACCTGGCCGGCAAGATCCGTGGCGCCCCCTGCCCGGGCGACCCGCAGGACGTCGGCGGCGGTGACCAGGGCCCACAGCTGGCGACCGGTCGCGTAGGGGCGGCGCCACACTTCGGCGGCCAGGTCGGTCGCGTCGTCGAGCCGTCCGGTGGCCTCGGCCAGCAGCATCGCCCCCAGGGTGGTGTAGGGCAGGCCCTGCTCGTTGCGGCGTCCGCTCGTCAGCCAGGTGTCCCACAGCGCGCTGGCCTCGTCGAGGCGTCCGCGCTGAACCAGGATGACCAGTTGACCGCCCAGACCGCGGCTGACCCATCCTGTGCCGGTGCCCGTCGCGGCGTCGGCGCTCTCGGTGAAGACCGCCAAGGCGTCGTCCCAGCGTCCGGCGACGTGGTCGACGGTCCCGGCGATGCTCAGGTGATACGGCCACAGCCAGCCGCGGCCCTGCTGCTGCGCCTGCCGGCGGGCGTCGATCGACAGGGCCAGCGCCGGCTCCGGACCATGGGCGTACAGCGCGAACCAGGCGGGCCACACCGGTGCCGTCACCCCGTCCCCCCACACCGGTGCACCCCGCGCCAGCCGGGTACGCTGCGCCTCCTGGACCATGTCGAGCGCCTCCGCGCAGCGTGCCCGCAGAAACAGCTGCATGGCGGTCGGCACCAGCGCGGCGCCCGACCGCACCGGTCCCGGGTCGGGCGACTCGGGTACGGGCGTCGTCCCGTCCAGCACCATGACCCAGCGGCGCATGTGGATCAGGGCGTGTCGAAAGGCGGCTGCGGACTCGTCATCGGCGGTGTCCGGCGTCTGCTCCGCCGGACCGGTCAGTGCCGGGTCGTCCAGGGCGTCGTCCACGCGCTTCAAGGCGTTGGCGGTGTCGGCCGACGAAACGGTGGTGTGCAACAGCAGTCGAGTCAGGGTCTGCCTGGCCGCGGCGGATCGCACGGTGACCAGGGCGTCCAGCGCGACCCGTTCGCTCTCGGCCATCCGGCCGGCCGCGGCCAGCGCCCCGGACCGGGCAACGGCCAGCGCCTCGGCCTGCGGCGAGCCGGCTGTCGCCATAACTCCGGCCAGCAGATCGGCCGCCTGCTCGGGGGCGAATGCCAGATCGGTGGTCGCGATCGCGATCGCCCGCTCGACCTGGAGCCCGCCCGCAGCGGCGTCGCCGGCGTGGCCGGCGATCTCGGTGGCGATTCCTCCGGTGGTTTCGAGCCGGCGCGCGCAGGCGGCGTGCAGCAGGCGCCGCAGGCCCGGCGCGAGGTCGGCCACGATCACGTCGGAGTAGAGGTCGTGCGAGAAACCGAGCCGGTCGTCCGGCGTCCAGGCCGCGACGCCAGAGTCGACTGTCGCCTGCACGGCACGCAGCACGGTCGCGGTCGAACTGCCGGCGATCGCGCCCAGGTCCACGACGTCCGCTGGACGGCCCCAGATGGCGAGGATCTGCAGCAGATCCCGGCTGGCCTCGTCGAGCAGCGCCAGCTGCGACCTCACCGTGGACTCGACGGTCTGCGCCGAGCGGTCCGGCGGCACCGACCCGGCGCGCGAGCGGTCGGCTTGCCGCAACTGTTCGAGCATTGCGCTGGCGTGGAAAGGGTTGCCCCCGGTGAGCTCCAACTGGTCGAGCACTGCAGGCTCGGGTGTCGATCCCCAGGACCGGCGCGCCAGATCGGCCAGCGCCGATCGGTCCATCGGTACGACATCGACCGCCAGTACCTCCGGCCGCGCCGCGAGGCTCACCAGCTGGTCACGGGACGGCAGCGGCCGGCGCGCCAGGATCAGGGTGAGTGGCAGGTCGCGGGTGGCCTGCACCAGCTGGAGCAGGACGCGCAGCGAATCACCGTCGGCGTGATGCAGGTCGTCGGCACACAACACCAAGGGCCTATCGCTGCACAGACCTTCGATCGCGGCCAGAATGCGATCACTCACGTCCGGCGGCGGTGGGTACTCGGGCGCCACCCCGACGAGCGCCGAGATCAGGCCGAACGGCTGCCGCCGGCTTGGCTCATCAGCCGAGACCCGGAACGCCCGGGCGGTGCGCGGCGCCAGGCCGCGAAGCAGCGCGTCGAGACTGGTCGACTTGCCGATGCCCGCCACTCCGGTCAGCAACAGGGCCGCGCCGGAGGAATCCGACGACCGTGCGGCAAGCAGCGACAGGAGACCGCCCACGTTGCCCGACTGGATCGCTAGGCGGACGCCCGCTGTCGGCTGCACCCGTCAATGGTCCCATGAGCCTTCGAGGTTCCGGTAGGCGAAGTCGATTGGCCGCCCTACCTGTGCAACCTCTCGCGGCGATGAAACCTACGCATGCGGCGGGCTCGTGCCAGCGCCGAATCTACGCATATTGCCGGATGTTCCGGCCGCACCGCTGGAGGAGAGTCAAGACATCGGATTCACATCCCGCAATCAGCAAGGAGGACACCCCATGTCCCCAATCGAAATCGTCGCAATCCTGGCGATGACCGCTTATGCGATCTACAAGCAGACTGTCACTACCGAAGTCAGCACCCAGGGACGGTTCAGGATGGCGCTCGTCTACGGCGTCGTCGGGGTCGTCGTAGGTGGGTTCACGCTTCCTGTCGGCGCCCTCGGCTGGGGAATGCTCGCACTCAGCCTCGCACTTTCGGCCATCGTCGGCGTCGTGAGAGGGCGCCGCACCGATGTATGGATGCAGCCCGACGGTCGCGTGGTGCGCAAAGGCAACGCCCTGACCATCTGCCTCTTCGTCGGCCTGGTCGCCGCCAAATTCGCACTAGGCACGGTGGCCTACCTCGCCCACATCGCCGACGGCGCCGGTTTCGGCGAAATCATGGTGATGATCGCCATCATGATCGCCGTTCAGGCCGAGATCGTGCACCGCAGGGCCCAAGCCCTCATCGCGTCCGTCCAGCAGGTGGCGCAGCCCGCCTGAGCCGGGCGAGCCATCTCCCCCCACCCCGCACTCACACCCAACCCAACCCACCTTTCCAGAAAGGCACTGCCATGATCGCTCAACTCATCGCCGCACTGATCGGCAACTACATGACCACCTGCTTCGTGATCGGCCTCGCCGTCGGCCTGATCCAGGCCGCCCGCTCGCTGCGACCGCGAACCCCCGCCCTGGTTAGCGGCCTGCTCCTCAACGCCTACGTGCTGTGGGCGATCGGGATCGGTCAGACGATCAACTTCGTCATGCACTCCGTGTTCGGCGACTTCGCCGCCAAGAGCATCGGCTGGGCGCAGTCCCCGTTCCAGTTCGAGCTGGCGCTGTCCAGCCTCGGCTTCGGTGTGATGGCGATCCTGCTGCACGGCCGCCGAACCCAGTTCCGCGCCAAGGTCGCCATCGTCATCGCGCAGCTGATCTTCGGGCTCGGCGCCGCGGGCGGCCACATCTACCAACTCGTCGTCAACAATGACCACGCTGTCAACAACACCGGGCTGCTGCTGGCCATGGACATCGCCATCCCGATCGTCGGGCTCGCGCTGGTGCTGTGGCACGCCGCGGCCCGGCGAGACGACGCCAGCCTGACCGACGCTTACACCCCCACGCTGGACCGCGTCGGTCACTGACCCGCGGCCGGTGGGTCGGTTGGCGGGCAGCTTCGAGCAGATCATCGGCGAGATCGGCGACCCTGACCTCAACGCCGCGGATAGCGATGGTCAGCGCGCTCAGATGGCGCGGGCGACCCAAGGGAAGCGGCGGTCGACCTGCGGGTCGTAGAGCGGGACGCCGAGGGCGTCCAGGGTCTGGATCGCAGGATCCATCACCGTCAGGTCCTTGACGTTGTGGAAGGTCAGCACCACGAAGGTTCCGCCGGCGATCCAGACGTCGAAGGAGCCGTGGGTCGGGTGCGAGAAGTGGTAGGTGTCGGTCCGCCGCCAGGTGCCGTAGATGATCGCCAGCTCGTCGAGCACACGGTCAGTGTCCAGCGGGGCGACGTCCCTGACCCGGCGGCCCTTGATCAGCTTCAGGTAGGTGCGCCGGTCGGCGACCCGATTGCTGCGCCGGTCGTCGGGGTAGGCCCAAAATGCCAGTTGGTAGCTCATGTCACTCCCAGGGGTACCGATCTTTGGCGAAATTTAGCGAGCGGGCCGCGTCGGAACCGGCACCGACGCGGCGTTTCCGCCGGTTCGCTCAAACAAGAGCTTCGGCGATCTCACCATCGGCGTCCGATGGCCTCATCGGTGGCCGCTTTCGTGTTATTTCACGAAAGCGGCCACGCAACCGGCCAGTGAACACCGATGGGGAGATCGGCGAGCGTGCCCGGCACCACACAACGGCCGGCAGGGCTCGACCAGCGCGGACGTCAGTCCAGCGGCTGCCGTCCGAGGGTGCCGACCAGGGCGGCGCGGTAGTCGTCGCTGGAGAACCGGGTGAGTTCGGCGTGGGCGTTGACGACATTGGTCGCGATGTCCAGGCGTTCGCAGGCCTCGGCGTTCTCGGGATGGCCGGCGAAGCCCTCCAGCCGGTCGACCACCGCCTGCGCCCGCCGGATCGCCCACTGCTGCTTGGAGTCCAGCCGCTGGGCGTACCAGTCGGACGCCAGCACCGCCTCGCGCTCGAACAGGCCACGCACCTCGGGCGAATCCGACTCGTGCCCGTCGGAGGTCGTCC
Source organism: Micropruina sp. (assembly GCA_044225075.1). GTDB lineage: Bacteria > Actinomycetota > Actinomycetes > Propionibacteriales > Propionibacteriaceae > Micropruina. Next base: position 30,696 of record JBGAJF010000013.1, read on the forward strand.
CGAACGCCATGATCTCGAGCAACGCCCGCAGCGGCGGAATCGCCAACTCGACGGTGCCGTCGTCGAAGTAGGCCTGCGCCACCCGGCGGTGGGTCTCGACGATCACGTCCATGCTGGCCGCGTAGACGTCCACGTCCTGCAGTTCGGGCCGCAGCATTTCCGGGGTGAACACCACGTGCGGGTGCAGGAAGATCCGGCCGAAGTACTTGCGCGCAAAATTCTGCGTCATCCGGTAGCCGAGTCGGCTGGCCCGCACGATGTGGCCGTCGTGTTCGAAGTCCTCCACCCGCTCCAGGTGGCCCTCGGCGATCAGGTTGCGCGCCGACCGCTCCTCGTCGGTCATCCGCGAGAACAGCTCGGGCACCAGCATCGAGATGTCGTGGTCGACCCGGACGTTCGGGCCGACGTGGCCGGCGCAGGAAACCCAGCCGTCGTACCCGGTGAGCACGTAGGACAACAACGCCGCGTTCAGATCGATGATCGCCGGCATGGCGTTGAACGGGCCCTTGGTCAGGGCACCTTCGGAGCCGGCGCCGGTGGTGGACGGCGACTTGCCGGTCATTGAGCTGATGTACTCCATGAACAGCTCGGGCAGTTCCATGTAGTGCAGCGGGTTGTACGAGCACAGCGGCGGCACCGGGCCGTCCGGCGGATTGTTGCGGCGTCCGGCAGCGACCACGTCGACCGGTACCGGCAGCGGGGCGTCGGCGGGCAGCTTGGCCGCCAGGTGCATGGCCAGGTCGGCGGCAGCGGTCGCGGCCGCGTTCACCACGTCCGGACGGCGCTGCAGGTAACGCGGGTTCTTCGACGGCTTGCCGTTCACCAGCCGCGGATTCGCCGACGACACCACATAGGACGGGCTGAGGTCGTCGGGCTCATCGGCGAACCGGGCCAGCAGTCCGGCCATCGGGTCGGTGAAGGCGCTGAATGCGACCGCGTCGTCCCGCATCTCGCGGGCGTCGAACCGGGTCAGCGGCTCGAAGTTGGACAGGAAGTTGTCCGGTCCGGAGATGTCCAGCTCGGTCTGTTTGTCGTAGCCGCGGTGAATGGCGTCGTCCGGGCGCTGGAAGAGCAGGTTCTCGCAGTTCTGCACGTACTTGCGGGACAGCCCGATTGGGCCGGTGGGCACCGCGGTCAGGTGGGCCGGGCCGATGATGGAGGCGGTGATGTCGTCCTCGGTCTGCACCTTCACGGCCGGGTTGAAGTCGTGCCGCAAGCCGAACAGCCGCCACGAGCCGTCGGTGTCGAAGCCGACCCGCAACATGTTGACGTTGATCCGCTCGCCGTCCAGGCGCAGGGCGTTGCCCTGGCGTCCGTTCATGATGCCGACGGTGAAATGGCTGCGCCAGTCCTCGCCCCATTCGGGCCGATGGAACCGCTTGACCACGAAGACCAGCTCCTTGACGTGCTGCGGAATGCTCTCCAGCCAGGCGTTGTACTCGGGCGTGTAGTCGACCTCGGACGGCGTCAGCAGCTTGATCACGCTGCCGATCGAGCGCCGGTTGGACAGGATCGTGCGAGTGTCGGTGCCGCGTAGCTCAGCGTCGGCGAACCGGTCCGAATGATCCCGGGCGAGGATCGCCTCGACGGCGTCCATGTCGTTGTCGAAGTCGGCCACATAGGCGTTGCCGAAGATGAACGCGTCGGTGATCGCCTTGGAAATCTCGGACTTGCCTCCGCCCGAGACGGTGCACGGCTTGTGACACGAGGTCGCAGTCGCCACCGTGGCCTTCAGATCCCAGTGCCGAGGATCGGACGGCGACTGGGCCAGCTGCACCCGGTACCCGTTCGGTCCGAAATACACCTTGTCGGCGCGCAGCCGCAGAGAGCGCTCACCGGCCGGGGTGTTCCAGGACACCGTCATGGTGCGCAGCGAATAGGTCGGACGGGCCGGCACCAACACATGCTGCGGGTGCTCCACGTCAATCGCGTGCCCCTCGGGTTGCCGGACGAAGCGCTGCGGGTTGCGGGCCAGCACGTCCTCGAGCCGGTAGTCGTCACCGGCCGACTCGTCGGTGTAGCCGCCGCCCAGGTTGTAGGAGGGGAAGACCAGCGCGCCGCCGGCATGCTCCTCCTCGACATTGCCGAACAGGTTCGCCGAGTACGAGATCTGGGTCTTCACCTCCTTCTTGCAGTAGCCGAAGTAGTTGTCGGCGATCACGGTGACCATGACACCGCGGGCATCCCGGGCACAGACCTTGAAGGCCTGTCCGTTGTTGTACCGCTCGTCGGGGCTCGACCAGCACATGCCGTCCCGCCGCTGCCGGTCGGTGGCGACGTCGGCGTGCGGCAGACCCAGGCCCTTCTTGGTCAGCTTGGTCAGATGCGGGGCGAGGATGACGCAGCCGGTGGTACCGGTCCAGGTGCCCGGGTCGAGCGAGGCATCGTGTTCGGGCAGGTACGGGTCGCCGCCGTTGCCGAAGATGCCTTCGACGAAGTCGAGGTTCGCCACCAGGCCGCCGGGGACGATGAACCGGGTCTCCATCCGGCGTTCGGTCGCGTACCCGGGCACGCCGGGCGAGACCAGCGGACGCAGCAGCAGTGACACGAAGCAGGCGGCCGGGTGATCGGTCTGTGACAGGTATGGCAGCACCAGGTCGGTCTGCGGCGGACGGAATGCCTCGGTGAGCAGCCGGGCGAAGACAGCCTTCGGGACGGCGATCTTGTCATCCGGGATGGGCAGCCCGCCTTCTGAGATGTGGAAGACGCCGGCGGTGGTCCGGCGGTCGTTCGCCGGGTTGTGCAGGACACCATTGGCCAGCCGGTAGCTGGACAGCAGCGGCGAGCTGAACGCGTCGGCGTTCACCGGCAGCGACAGCGCACGGGCCAGCCCCGGCTCGTCCAGTACCAGGGTGCGCCTGGGCAGCCTGGGCCCGCGGTCGTCGGCACCGGCGCCGTCCGCGGTGGGATGGGCGACATCGGCCAGGTAGTCGTCCAGGAAGGCCTGAATCCGCTGGTCGGCGGCGCACAGCCGGTCGGAGAGCCGTCGGCTGAGTTCGCGCTGACGAGCCAGGATGGGCGCGACCAGCTGGGCGCTGGAGGCCTCTTCTGCTTGCAGCGGGACGGACAGGCCGATCAGGGCAAGACGCAGATTGACCGCGGCAGCGGTGACATCGGGGGACATGTCAACCAGTCTGGGTCACCGTTCGGGAGCTGTCAGGCGGTCTGTGCGACATCCCACGATTGTTACCGTCCGGTCTCGCGGGTCAGACGTTTGAGCAGGATCTGCATCCGGTCCACCACCTCGGCCGTGGGCGCGGCGTCCGGGACGAAGGGCTCGCCGACCAGGATGCGGACGTCGGTGTCGTGAAAACGACGGAAGATCACTTGAAGGGTGGCCGCCAGCCATTCCTGGTCGGCCCGAGTTCGGGCCCGGCGCGCCAGCGGGGTCCGCAGTGCCCGGCCCGACAACACCCCGCCCACGGCCAGCGGCAGCACGCGCAGTCCGGCCACGTGCCGGACGAGCAGATCGAGCGATCGTGCCCACCGGTCCAGGGACGCCGCGGCACCCTCGGTCACCATCGGGTCGGGTTCGATGGTCCCGGCTGGGAAGGTGAGCACCGCGCCGCCCTGCCGGAGGTGCTCGCGGGCCAGTCGAAGCGCGCCGGAGGGATGGCTCGGGTCAACCCAGATCAACCGGGGGGCGACCCCGGGGAGCGCCCGCAGGAAGGGTCGATCGAGAGCGATGACCTTCAGGTCGGGCCGGGACTCCAAGGTGAGCATCAGGCCGAGCGCATCGGTCACCCCCGGATGGTTCGCCACCGCCAGCAGGGGCCCCGACGCTGGCACGAGTTCGCGTCCCACGGTGGTCAAGGACCGAGCGAAGGCCGGGATCTCACGGCGGGCTCCGGCGGCGAGGCCGTGGTCGGCAACATCGTCGTCGAACCCGGCCACCCGGGCGGCGAACCCGCGAGCGACCGGACGGAGCAGCAGGCGGGCCGAGCGTGCCCCCTCGGGCAGATGAAAGCCCCGGGCCAGGTCGTCGATGGTGGCCTCGGTGAGGGCCACCAGTCGGCTCCGGTCGGACGCCATGCCCCGACCCTATGCGGACTCGGTGGGCTCGCCGGGCGCGGCCAGCCAGTCGTCCACCTCGGCCAGCCAACGGATCTTGTCCGGCTCGGACGCCAGGCTGGCCCGAACGCTCGAGCGAGCCAGCTCCGCCAACTCGACGTCGGTGAACCCGAGTTCCTCGCGGGCCAGCCGGTACTGGTCGGTGAGCCGGGACAGGAACAGCAGCGGGTCGTCGGCACCCAGCGCGACGGTCGCGCCGGCGTCCACCAGGCGGCGCAACGGCACCTGCGCGATGTCGTCGTAAACGCCGAGGTGCACGTTCGACGAGGGGCAGACCTCCAGCGCGATGCCGGAGGCGATCAACTTCTCCAGCAGGGCCGGCTCCTCGGCGCTGCGCACGCCGTGCCCGATCCGGGTGGGCCGCAGATGCTCCACCACCTGGCGCAGATGACCCGGGCCGAGCAGTTCACCGCCGTGCGGCACGCCGGGCAGGCCGGCGGCCCGGGCGATCCGGAAGGCCGGCTCCCAGTCGGAGGTCCGGCCCGAGCGTTCGTTGTTGCTCAAACCAAAGGCGATCACCCCGCGTTCGCCGGCATGGCGGGCGGCCAGCCGGGCGATTGCCCGGGCGTCCAACGGGTGCCGGACGCGGCTCGCCGCCACGATGATCGCTACCTGGACGCCGGTCTCGGCACTCGCCCGCCGGGCCTCGTCCAGGATGATCTCCAGGGCGGCGGGCATCCCGCCCACGTGCGGCGCATAGCTGGATGGGTCGACCTGAAGTTCCAGCCGGCGGGATCCCTCCGCGGCATCGTCGCGGGCGGCCTGGGCGACGACCAGTCGCAGCGCCGCCTCGCTGCAGACCGATTGCCGGGCCATGTCGTAGAGCCGCTGGAAGCGGAACCAGCCGCGTTGATCGGGCGGCACCAGCAGGCCCTCGGCATCGACCAGGGACTCGTGCAGGGCGATGCCGGCCCACTCCGCGAGCCGGCGCAGCGTGGCGATGCTCATCGACCCGGTGAAGTGCAGATGCAGATGTGCCTTGGGTAGCGCATTCAGATCCCGCGGCATCGACCGATGGTGTCACACGTCGAGGCGATCAGTCCTGGTCGCGTCGCCGCTGGATCGTCCCGGTGGTGCCGTCCGTGCGACGCCACGACACGATCAGTTCGTCGCGGGTACCGAAGCGAACCAGATGGCGTCCGACCACGTCCTCCCAGCGGTCCAGTTCGCCGGGCTCGGCAAGCAACTCGAGCAGCAGTCCAGCGCCGTCCTGGCTGAGAGTGAGTTCTGCGCTCGGGAACGAGACGCGGCCGGTTCGGGTGGCTTCGTCCCAGCTGGCGGGCACCTTCCGTCCCATGTGCGCGACCAGTTGCTTGGCGTACCGCTCCGGGCGCGAGGTGGCCACTGCTGCGGTGGAAGTCGGGTTCATGGCGGCAGGCTAACCGCCGTCGTCGGGGCACCCGGACGGCTCGTCTCAGCCTCCGGGGTCCCGCCTGAGGAGATGAAATTGGCCTTAGCCTTAGGTAAGCCTTACCTTGCTAACAGCTGAAGACTCCCTGACTCAGGATGTGTGTTTCCCCATGACGCTCGGCATTACCGCCGCTCGCCTGGCCCGTGTGGCGTGCTTGGTGACTGTCCTCGCACTCGGTGTGATCGGTTGCTCCGCCACGCCAGAGCCGGTCGTGGCCGCCAGCCAGACCCGGACGGTGACCGACGTGACCGGTGCCGAGGTGCAGGTGCCCGAGCGGCCACAGCGGGTCGTGCCGCTGAGCGAACCCACCCTGGACGGCGTCCTGGCGTTGGGCGTGACACCCATCGGCACCGCGTCCGGACGCGGCCAGTCCGGCGTCCCGAACTACCTGGCTGACAAGGCGGCCGGCGTACCGCTGCTGGGCGGCATCGGACAGCCCAACTTCGAAGCCATCGGGGCGGCCAAGCCCGACCTGATCCTGGTCGACGGGACCAGCGTGAACAACAACCCCGAGGTCGTCGAGGCGCTCAAGCAGATCGCGCCGGTCGTCTACACCGGTTACGCCGGCGGTGAATGGCGGACCAACTTCCGCCACGTCGCCGCTGCGCTCGGCCTGGTCGAGCAGGGCGAGAAGGTGATCGCCGACTACGAGGCCAAGGTGTCCGCCACCACCGAGTCGCTGCGCACGGTGCGCGAGCAGACGTTCTCGATCGTGCGTTGGCAAGGGACGGCGCCCGCGCTGATCCTGAAGGAATTGCCTCCCGGTCAGGCACTGGCCGACCTGGGCTTGCGGCGTCCGCCGGCCCAGGACACCTTCGGTCGCGGCCACTCCGAGCCGGTGTCACTGGAGAACTTGCAGCAGATCGACGCCGACTACATCTTCTTCGGCACGCTCGGCGGCTCCAGCGTGAGCAACCCCAATGCCGGCGGCACCGCCGACCTGGAAGGCGCCCGCAAGGCGCTCAAGGCGGCCGAGCAGGTTCCGGGATTCACCAAGCTGAACGCCTACCGGAACAAGCACATCATTCTCGTCGACGGCTCGGCATGGACCTCTACCGGGGGCCCGCTGCTGATGAATCGCCTGGTCGACGACGTTCGCAACGAGCTCGGATGAGCAGGAGGAATCTGATGGACACGCCCTCGAAGCCCGGCGCCCGGGTTCGGAGCTGGCTGGCGGGGTCGACGGCCCTGCTGCTGCTCGGACTCGGGCAGTCGGTGGTCGCGCCCTGGGCGTCGGCCGAGGAGACGCCCACACCCACCCCGTCGTCGGAGGCATCGGCGTCGCCCGAAGCGCCTGCACCCGCCGAAACCGAGAAGGCGAAGCCGAGCGAATCGGCGAAGCCCAGCCAGCCGGCCAAGCCGACGCAGCCCGCGAAGCCGACCCAACCTGCGAAGTCCAGCCAGCCTGCGAAGTCCAGCCAGCCCGCGAAGCCCAGCGAGGCGCCCAAGCCGAGCCAGACCGCCACCCCCGAACCGGCCCGTCCGGCAGCGACGAGATCGGCCGCTCCGGCTCCTGCGGTCTCAGCGAAGCCGACCCCTCCCACCGCGGTCGTGCCGAACGTGATCGCAGCCCGCGAAGGCGTCCGGTTCACCACCAGCGACGGTGCCGAGTTCTGGGTTCCCCAGCAATGGCGGGTCGGCCAGGAGCTGGTGATCAGCGGTGCCGGCTGGCGCAACAGCGCCGGCAACGCCGGGTCGGTCATCGCGGTCAAGCTCGACCGCGGCGCGGTGTCCACCAAGGCCGTGGTGCGGCACCCGGTGACCGGCGACGTGCAGGCCAACAAGACCATCTACGCCGCGGTTCAGGCGGACGCCGATGGCGAGTGGACGCTTCGGCTGCCCTACCCGACCCCCGCCAACAGCGATGCCAACTGGTCGGTGGGGGAGGCGCACCAGCTCAACCTGCTGACCGGCTCGATGCTCGACGCCGACGTCGTCCGCTCGGGCACCGGCACCACGACCGTGGCCGCCAAGGCGACGGAGCCCACCGTCAAGCCGACCACCCCGGCCCCCTCCACGACCGCGCCGACCGTCAAGCCCACCACGCCGACGCCGTCCACGTCCGCTCCGACCGTGAGGCCGACGACGCCGGCGCCGACCACTCCCGCGCCCACCGCCGAGCCGACCGAACCGGCTCCCCCCAAGTGTGTGGCCGCGCCGGCGAAGGTTCAGGTGTCTCCGGCGGCGGTCGACCTCGGTGGGGTGCTGCGGGTCACCGGATCGGGCTTCTGCCACCCCGCCGGGGGCGGATCGGTGCTCGCGATCAAGATCGACGACGGCGCCATCTCTCGGCTCGACGACTCCGTGCACAGCAACAAGACCGTGTGGGCGATCGTCCCGGCGCGCGCCGACGGCAGTGTCGACGTCCAACTGCAATTGCCGGACGGCACCGACGCCGGCAGCAACGGCTCGAGCCCGGCTCTCACCGCCGGGGCGCACACGCTCCGGTTCCTGACCGGATCGTTCAAGACCGTCGGAGACGTCAAGGACGAGCAGCGCAGTCTGGCAGCGCCGTTCAGCATCAACGGCGCCACCGAGCCGACCGAGCCTGGCCCGGGCGACTACACCGACCCCAAGGATCCGTCGGTCAGCTACACCGTGCCCACCACCCTGAAGCGGGGCGCGTCGATCGTGGTCTCGGGCAAGGGCTGGCTAACCCCGTCCGGGAAGGCGGGCAGCGTGATCAGCGTGCTGCTCGACGCGAAGTTCTCCGGTGATCCGGACACGGTCTACACCAAGCGCACGGTGATCGATCCGGTAACCAACAAGGCGACCGGGGACAAGCGGCTGCACGCCATCGTGCGGGCCGCGGCAGACGGTTCCTGGACGGCCACCATTCCGTTCCCGACCGCCGCCAACGCCCAGCTGGTGAACGGCCGCTGGACGGAGTGGGCGGTGGGCTCCAGCCACCAGATCCGGTTCCTCACCGGAACCGGGCTTCCCGGCGACAACGTCCGCTCGCTTGCTGCCGGCTTCACCATCGCCGGCGAAGGTCCCAGCGACCCCGCGACGCAGCCGCCCGCCTGGGCGCACGACACTGTTTCCGCTGGTGGCGCCACCGCCTGGGTCCAGAAGGACGTCGCGACGGCGTCCGGATCGACGATCAAGATCAAGGGCACCGGTTGGACCAACCAGGCCGGGAAGGGCGCCTCCACCGTGGCGCTCAAGCTGAATCACGCCAAGGGTCAGTACGCCCGAAGCGGCACCGGCATCGTCAAGCCCAACGGGGTGGCCGATCCGACCATCTGGAAGCTGCTTGCCCCGGTCGGAACGCCCGCCCACCCGAACGTGATCACCATCGGAGCCAGCGGCAACTTCGAGATCGAGATCGACGCCCCGCGCGGCCTGAAGGCCGGCCAGTTGCTGACCGCACAGTTCCTCTCCGGCCGCTTCGGCGCCAAGGACACCGTGCGCAACGTGACGACCCAGCCGCTGGTCGTCGGCGGCGTCCCCTACGTCGACCAGCCGGACGACCCCGACGTCACCTGCAAGCCGACCTCGGCCACCCCGGTGGTCACGGTGGGGCGGCAGGCCAGTCTGGGCGGCACCCTGCAGGTGACCGGTACCGGCTTCTGCCACCCCGGCACGAAGCGGGGCGGCTCGACCATCGCGATCAAGATCGACGACGGTGCGGTTAGCCGGTTGAACGACTCGCTGCACAGCAACCGGACCATCTGGACGATCGTCCAGGCCAAGCCGGCCAACGGCACCTTCGACGTCCAGCTGCAACTTCCCGACGGCACCAGCAAGGGCGCCAACGGTTCCAGCCCGGCCTTCAAGCAGGGCGCACACACCCTGCGGTTCCTGACCGGCTCGCTGAAGGATGGGGACGCCTCGCGCACCCTCCAGTCGGCGGAGTTCGTGGTCGGCAGCTACCGGCCGATCGGGATGCCCGACCCGGTGGAGGCCACCGAGGACATGACCTCCGCCACCCGCAACGGCGTGCAGGCCAGCCGCACCGCGAAGGCGCTGACCGTGACCGTGCCGGGCGCCAAGGCCGGCGACTGGATCTACCTGAACACTTACTCGGGTGGCTCGCCGACCAGCCCGTGGGGCGACACCTGGTTCCGGGCGGACGCCGGCGGGCGGGTGCAGGCGAGCCTGACCGGGGTCACCCTGCCGACCGGGACGAGCAAGCTGTCGGTGCAGTCCGGCAACTCCGGCGCAGTCGGCCAGCTGCTCGGCTGGACGTCGCTGACGGTGGCCGGCGAGAAGGCCAACGAGACCCCGTCCGACACCACCACGACGGTCCGGACGATCGTGCAGACCGTCACCACCACGGTCGACGATTCGTCGGCGCCCACCAGAATTCCCAAGCCGCCGGTCGAGCGGGCCAGCCAGCTGACCGGGCTGAGCAACGGCGAGGCCACGGCGAAGGTGGACGGCACCAAGCTCACCGTCACGCTGCCGAAGGGCGCCGGCGGGCAGTGGGTGTACGTCTACCTGTACAGCGGCGCCAGCGTCGCCAAGGCCGGGTGGGTGCAGCTCACCGACGCGAAGGCGTTCAGCGTCGACCTGAAGGGGCTGGCCGACGGCCGGCACCGGGTCGTGGCGGTGGACGCCGACGACAAGATCGTTGGCTGGGTGGAAGCCAGCAAGGGCAACGTCACCACGGTGACGCCTCCGGCCGGCAGCCCGCCGGCGGCGCCGGCGCCGGGTGACCCGGCCACGGCCGCACTGACCCAGCCTGGTGCCGGGTCGCTGGAGCCGGTATTGATCGGGGCGGCGGTCGCCGTCCTCGCCGCGGGTCTGGTCGGGCTTCGCCGACTCGCCGGCAAACCGAAGGGAGTGGCGTGATGACACGCATTCGAACCGTCACCGGCAAGCCGCGATGGCTCGGCGCCCGGCTACTGGTGGCGCTGTTGCTGGGCCTCGCCCTGGTGGCCCTGCCGACCCAACCCGCAGCCGAGGCGATTCCACCCGGCGGGCCGGGGCCGAGCACGCCAGGGACTAGTTCGGGTGTTTCGCCGAGCAGCGTTCCGGCGGGCGGGGTGATCAGCTTCACCGTGCGCGGGTTCCCGAAGGGGGAGACGCTCTACATCAAGATCGACGACGGCAGGCTGTGCAGCAACACCTCGCACGGAGCCTGCGTCTACCACTCGCAGAAGATTCCCAGCTCGGGGGTGGTGAACGGCTCGTTCCGGTTGCCCAGCAATCTGAAGAAGGGCAGCCACACCCTGCGCTTCCTGGCCTCGGCTTACATCGACCCGCGGAATCCGGGCAAGGGCACCAAGGGCTACACCAACCGCAGCCCGGCATTCACCGTCACCGGCGGCTCGTCCAGCTCGAAGCCGAACGGTAACGGCGGTGGTGGGTCCACCACCACCAAGACCATCAACTCGGGGACCCCGAAGACCGGCAAGACCACCTCCTCGGGCAAGGTGGCCAAGCCCGAGGCGGGCGGCAAGGCGAAGCAGCCGACGAAGGTGCCGAGCGCGCCGACACCCGAGGCGCTGGCGCCCGACAAGGCCGGCACGGTGACCGCCGCGGTGAACGGCGACGCGGCGGTGCTCACCGTCGGCGCCGACTACGCCGGCGAATGGACGTTCGTCTACGGCTACTCGGAGCCGACCCCGCTCGGCTGGCAACTGGTCGGCGCCGATGGCACCGTGACGGTCTCCACCGCCGGCCTGGCCGCCGGTGAGCACCGGCTGGCGGTGCTGGACGCCGACGGCAAGCTGCTCGGCTGGACGACGGCCGCACTCACCACGTCGCAGGCACCTGCTGCCGCGCCGGCGCAGGTGGCTCCGGCGGCAGCGGACGCCGGTCCGGGGATCGGCGTCTGGGCGCTGTCCGGCGCGGTGCTGCTCGTCGGCGTCGGTCTGGTGGTCGTGCTGCTGGGTCGCCGGCGGGCCGCCGCCGCGTCCGACTGAGACTCGGTGACCACAGGTACCCAGCTTCGGGCGGCGACCGCGGCGAAACCCGTCGCTGCCCGGGCCAGTCTCCTTTTCGCCGTGGCGGCGGTGCTGCTCGCGCTGGGCATGATGGCCTCGCTCGCCGTCGGGTCCAACCCGATCCCGCCGGCCCGGGTCTGGGAACTGCTGTGGGCACCGGACGGCAGTTTCGAGGCGATCGTCGTCGGCGAACAGCGGCTGCCACGCACCCTGATCCTGGTGACGGTCGGGGCGGCGCTGGGCGTCGCGGGTGCGCTGATGCAGTCGCTCACCCGCAACCCGCTGGCCGACCCCGGCATCCTCGGCATCAATGCCGGCGCCTCGCTGGCAGTGGTGCTGGCGGTGGCACTCACCGGCATCAGCGGGATCGGCTTCTACCTGTGGTTCGCCTTCGCCGGCGCCGCGATCGCAGCGGTCGGCGTCTACCTGCTCGGCATGGCCGGGCATGCCTCGCCCTCTCCGGTGCGGCTGGCGTTGGCCGGGGTGGCGATCAGCATGGCGGTGGCGTCCCTGGTGCAGATGGTGATTCTGGCCAACGCCAACGCGTTCAACGAGTTCCGGTTCTGGGCCGCCGGGTCGGTGGAGGGCCGCGGCTATCCGGTGCTGTTCACCACCGCCGGCTTCGTCGCGATCGGCCTGGTGCTGGCGTTCTGCCTGGCGCCGGCGCTCAACGCGCTCGCCCTCGGCGAGGACACCGGACGCGCGCTCGGCGTCCAGGTCGGGCTGATCCGGATCCTGGCGGTGGTGGCGGTGACCGTGCTGGCCGGGGCGGCGACGGCGGCGGCCGGCCCGATCATGTTCGTCGGCCTCGGTGTGCCCTACCTGGCCCGGGCCGCGTTCGGGCCCGACCAGCGGCTGGTGCTGCCCGGTACCGCCCTCGCCGCCCCGGTGCTGCTGCTGGCCGCGGACGTCATCGCCCGGCTGGTGGTGCTGCCCGGCGAGGTGCCGGTCGGCGTGGTGGCCGCGATTCTGGGCGGTCCGGCGTTCGTGATGATCGTCCGGCGTCCCCGGATCGAGGCCCTGTGATGAGTGACGCTGTGAGCGCCCCCGCGATCGTTCAGAACCGTCGTCCCGGCTATCGACGGCTCCGGCTCGGGTCGGCCACTGTGCTGTTGGAACGCCGCACCGTCGTGGTGGCGCTGGTGGCGATCCTGGTGTTGTTGGTGCTCGGCGCGGCCGGGCTGCTGATCGGCGACTACCCGCTCAGCCTGGGCCAGGCGCTGCGCGCATTGTTCGGCGTCGGCGGCGACCCGTTGGCCCAGTACTTCGTCCGCAGCCAGCGGGCACCCCGGGTGCTGGCCGCGATCCTGGTGGGGGCTGCGCTGGCCGTCTCGGGGGCGATCTTCCAGTCGATGTCGGACAACCCGCTGGGCAGTCCGGACATCATCGGCTTCACCACCGGATCGGCCAGTGGGGCGCTGTTGGCCATCATCGTGATCGGCGGCGGGCCGGCCGAGACGGCGATCGGTGCTCTGGCCGGCGGCGGGGTGACGGCCGCGATCGTGTACCTGCTGGCCTGGCGGCGTGGGCTGACCGGGGGCCGTCTGGTGCTGGTCGGCATCGGTATTGCCGCCATCCTGCAGGGCGTGAACAACCTGCTGCTGGTAAGGGCATCGCTGGCCTCGGCGCAGACCGCCGCGCAGTGGCTGGCCGGCTCGTTCAACGCCACCAGTTGGCCCCGGGTGCTGCTGGTCGGTGCGGCGCTGCTGGTGCTGTTGCCGGCCGCCGGGTTGCTGGCCCGTCCGCTGGGCGCGCTGGTGCTGGGCGACGATCTGGCGGCCGCGCTCGGCGTCCGCGTCGAACGCAGCCGGACGTTGCTGGTGGTGGTCGGCGTCGCCCTGGTCGCGGTCGCCTCGGCGACCGCCGGGCCGATCGGCTTCATCGCACTGGCCGCGCCGCAGATCGCCCGCCGGCTGACCCGCACCTCGGGGATCGGTTTCGGTACCGCGGCGCTGGTCGGCGGCGCGCTGGTGCTGGCGTCGGACCTGGTGGCGCAGCGACTGTTCGCACCCACCCAGCTGGCTGTCGGAGTGGTCACCGGCGTGCTGGGTGGCGGCTATCTGATCTGGCTGTTGGGCAGTCAATGGCGAAAGGGAGCACGATGAGCTTCGTGAGCATGGTCGAGCCGGTCACCGACGTGGCACCGCTGCGCGCCCGCAATCTGGGTGTCGGCTACGGCGAGCGGCTGGTGCTCGACGGCTTGGACGTCGACCTGCCGGCCGGTGAGTTGACGGTGATCGTCGGTCCCAACGGCTGCGGCAAGTCGACCCTGCTGCGCGCTCTGGCCCGGATGGTGCCGGCCCGCGCCGGCACCGTCGAGCTGGACGGCAAACCGATCGGCCACTACCCGACCCGACAGGTGGCCCGCCGGCTCGGCCTGCTGCCACAGTCGCCGGTCGCGCCGGACGGCATCACCGTCACCGACCTGGTGGCCCGTGGACGCTACCCGCACCAGGGCATCTTCCGGCAGTGGAGCGACCATGACGCCGCCGCCGTGGACGAGGCGATGCGCCGCGCCGGGGTCACTGACCTCGCCGACCGGCAGGTCAGTCAGCTGTCCGGCGGTCAGCGGCAGCGGGTGTGGATCGCGATGGCGCTGGCTCAGCAGACCCCGATCCTGCTGCTGGACGAGCCAACCACCTACCTCGATGTCGCCCATCAGGTGGAAGTGCTGCGGCTCACCCGCAGCCTGCAGCGCGACGGCTACACCGTGGTCGTGGTGCTGCACGACCTGCATCTGGCGTTCCGCTACGCCACCCAGCTGCTGGTGATGAAGGACGGCCGGATCGTCGCGCAGGGCGATCCGTGCCAGATCGTCACCGCCCAGCTGATCGAGGACGTGTACGGCCTGCCCTGCAGGGTGCTGGCCGACCCCGAGAGCGGTCGTCCGCTGGTGATTCCGGTGGGTGACGAATGAGCGCCAGCTCCGCACCGGAGGCGCCTCGGACGCCACCCAAGGTGCGCCGTCCGGCGCCGGCACCCCGGGTGCCCACGCCGGCGAGTGCGACGGCAGCGTTCCGGGCCGAGCCTCGGTCACCGATCATCGAACCGGACGGCGACGAATGGGTCGTCAGTTTCTGGTGGCGCGACGCCGACGCCGATGAGGTGCTGCTGTTCGTCAACCGGCTCACCGACGAACGCGACCTGGACCGAAGCCTGATGGAGCGGCTGCCCGGCACCGAGGCGTGGCACCTGAGCTACCGGATGCCGGGGGACTGGCGGGCCTCCTACGCTGCGGTGCCCAAGCGGCGCGGCTGTCCGGCACCCTGGCGCGACCTGGCCGAGCAGGCTTCCCTGCGGGCTGCGCTCGACCGAGGGCTACCCGACCCGCTCAATCCGCTGGTGATGCGGAACCGGGCGGGCAGTCTGGTCTCTGTGGTCGAACTGCCGGATGCCCCCTCTCAGGCCTGGCTGGCGCCTCGCGGTCCGCTGCGCGGAGTGCTCAGCCACCACGAACTGGACCGACGCCGGCCCTTGGTCTACCGGCCGGCCGAGTTCAACGCGGGCGGGCCGGTGCTGGTGGCCCTGGACGGCGAGATGTGGCACGGCGAGCAGAGCCTGCCGGTGATGGTGGACAATCTGATCGCCGACGGGTTGATCCGGCCACCGCTGGTCCTGCTGGTGCCCGGCGGCGACCGACTGCAGCGCTGGGCCGAGCTCAACGGCGCCGGCGGCATGCCCGACTGGATCGCCGACGTCCTGCTGCCCTGGGCGGTGGCCGGCCACGGAGCCGCAACGAACGCCGCCGAGCGGATCGTCGCCGGACAGAGCCTGGGCGGCGCGGTGGCATTGCTCACCGCCGCTGAGCGTCCCGACGCAGTGGGTGCGTTCGTCGCGCAGTCGGCGTCGTTGTGGCAGGACGGTTTGGCCGAACGTGCCGCCGCGATGCCGGCATCGGCGCACGGCTATCTCGAGGTCGGACGCCAGGAATGGGTGCTGTTGGAACCCAATCGGAAGCTGCATCGCCGGCTCGCCGCGGCCGGCGTCCGGCACGACTATGCCGAGTTCAACGGCGGCCACGACTACGCCTGTTGGCGGGGCGGGATCGCCGACGGGCTGCGAGCGACGCTGCCGGCTACCGCTGGTTGAGCTTGTCGAACATCTCTTGGCGCCGGGACTCTAGGTCTCTCGACGTAGATCGTCCAACGAAGCTCAGGGCTGTTCGGCAGGCATCAGGTCGCGGTCGATGTGCTGTGCCATCGCGTGCGCGGCCCGCGCGACATCGCCCGCCTCCAGGGCGGCCAATATCTCGCGATGGTCGCTCTGGCGGGTCGCGACGTCCGTCGCATGCACGAGGGTGCCGGAACTGAGCGCCTGGCGCAGGGCCTGCACCACGCCGGCGTAGACGCCGACCAGCAGCGTGTTGCCGCTGGCCTCCATGATCAGGAAGTGGAACTGCCCGGGCGCTTTGCCGCGGTCGCGTCCGAACGGCTGCTCCGGCGCCTGGGCGGGGTGGTCGAGCGCGTGGCGCATCGCCGCGACTTGGTCGCCGGTGCGGTGCCGCGCGGCCTGCTGGGCCGCCTCCAGCTCGAGCGCTCGCCGATAGCCGAGCAGGTCGGCGACGCTGAACTCGGAAAGGTAGTCGGTGAGCACTGAACTCACCGGCATCCGGGAGCGGACGAAGGTGCCGATGCCCGGCATCGGCTCGAGCATGCCGACGCTGGCCAGCGCCCGGACCGCCTCGCGTACCGTCGTCTTGCCGACACCGATCAACTGCATCAGCTCGGTCTCGGTGGGGATCCTGGAGTTGATCGGCCATTCTCCCGAGGCGATCTGGTGGCGCAGGTACGCCAGCGTTCGCCGGGCACGATCCGAGCCGACCTGCACCACTGCCTCCTGACCGAGTACGTGCCTGAGTTGAGCCATCCCGAAAATACCCGGTTGTGCATTCGGCCAATGGACTTATTCGTCCGCGATCGGGGCTATTTTTGTTGCATTTTTCCTGATCTAAATCCCGCGGCGGGATCGGCGCTTGAGTCGCAGGTCGGCGGACCGGGCTGATGCGATCAGCCGGGAGGCCGCGCCGCGGTAGCCGGCGACCCGTCCGAAGCGTCACCGCTGTCGGAGTTTCACTCGTCCAGGGTCGCGGTGCTGCTCATGGCACCTCCTCGCCGCTCCCGGCGTACGACGGTCAGCCCGACCCGCCGGCGTCCCAGGTCAGCCGCCGACGAACGTGCGTTATGACCGCGCCAAAGGCCACCAATCGACAACCACGCGCAGAAATGACCCTTATGGATACCCAGAGGGGGTATGGATAACGCTCATTTCGGCGCACGGAGGGCAATCGAGGCGCCGGCCCCAGTTCATAACGCTCGTATCTGCGCGGCAGCATGGGGAGCCGCCACGAAGAAGGTCAACCGGCGAGGATCTCCCGTACCCGGGGGATCACCTCGGTGCCGTACAACTCGATGCTGTGCATCAGCTTGTCGTGGGCGAGCGGGCCGTGGGAGTACTTCAGGTCGAAGCGCTCCAGGCCGAGCAGGTTCGCAGTCCGGGCGATCTTGGCCGCGACCGTTTCGGCCGATCCGACGTAGAGGGAGCCGTGAGCGATCTCGGCCTCGTAGTCGGCCCGGGCGACCGGGGGCCAACCTCGGTCGCGTCCGATCCGGTCGCGCTGAGCTTTGAAGTGCGGCCAGAGTTCCTCGACGGCCTGGTCGTCGGTGTCGGCGATGTGACCGGGTGAATGCGTGCCGAGCGGCAGCGGTCCGATGCCGAGTTCGTTCTGTGCCCGCCGGTACAGGTCGACGTAGAGCAGGAAGCGCGCCGGGTCGCCGCCGATGATGGCCAGCATCATCGGAATGCCCGTCTGCACCGACCGGATCACCGACTCGGGGGATCCGCCGACGCCCATCCAGGCGACCAGCCCGCTCGCTCGCTCGTTGCCGGGATAGATGCGCTGGTCGCGCAGCGGCGTCCGGTGGGTGCCGCTCCAGGTCACCGGTTCGCCGCCGGAACCCTGCGCGAAGATCGCCAGCTTCTCGTTGAAGAGCAGCTCGTAGTCGGCCAGATCGAATCCGAACAGCGGGAACGACTCGGTGAAGGACCCGCGCCCAAGGATCACTTCTGCGCGGCCGTTGGAGAGTGCGTCGAGGGTGTTGAAGCGTTCGATCACCCGGATCGGGTCATCGCTGGACAGCACTGTCACCGCCGTTCCGAACCGGATCCTCTCGGTGAGCGCCGCGACCGCACCCAGGACGACGTCCGGTGCGCTGATCGCGAAGTCGTCGCGGTGGTGCTCGCCCAACCCGATGAAGTCGACGCCGACCCGGTCGGCGAGGATCGCTTCCTGCACCACGTTGCGGATCACCTGCGGATGCGGCAGCAGGCCGCCGTCCGGGGCGATCGTGGTGTCGCCGAAGGTGTCTAGGCCGAGTTCGAGAGCGCCCACGCCCGACACCCTACTCGCGGATGGTGAGCACCACCGGAACGCACTGGAAGCCGCCGACCGGGGGTTGCTCCCGGTCAGGAGCTGCCTCGGGGTCGAGGGTGATCCGGTGCCGGCGCAGCACCGCGCGGACCAGCACTCGCAACTCCAGGGTGGCCAGCGCGCGGCCGGGGCAGACGTGCGGCCCGGCCCCGTAGACCAGGTTGTTCGCGGCGTTGCCGCATGGGTCGTAGCCGTCCGGATGGGCGAACACAGCGGGGTCGCGGTTGGCTGCGGTCCAGTTGATCACCAGCTGCTCGCCGACAGCGATCCGCCGGTCGTTCACCACAGTGTCGGCGGTGGCGACCCGGCGGTTGGAGACGAAGGGGTCGTCGATCCGCAGGATCTCGTCCAGTGCGGCGTCGAAGGCCGCGTCGTCGGCGTCGACGAGCTCGTCCTGCAACTCGGGGTGGGTGGCCAGCCAGTACAGGACGACACCTGTGCACAACGCCAGCGAGCCCAGGTCGCCGCCGGTCCAGTTGCGCAGTACCGAGACGATCTCGTCCTCACCGAGCGGTCTGCCGTCGTGATGTTTCACCCGCATCAGTTCGTCGGTCAGATCCTCCGGAGGGCCGAGCTTGCGGATTCGCCGGAAACTGAGCAACCGGTGGATGATCGCGTCGAAACGGTGGGCGACCGCGGCCGTCCGTTCCAGTTCGCCGGAACGGGTCGCGGCGTGGTTGTCCGCCATCCAGGCCAGCAACTCGGGTTCGATCTCGGACGGCCAGCCCAGCCACGCCGACTGCGCTCGGACGGCGTACACCGAGCCGAGTTCGCCGACGGCGTCCAGCCTGCCGCCGGCCGGTACGGACGTGGCCAGCTCGTCAGCTATGCGCTCCAGCTTCGGCTCCAGGCTGGTCAGCCGCTCGGGGGCCAGGAACGGGTCGAGCAGCTCCCGCGCCTCACGGTGCGCCGCGCCGTCCAGCCCGTTGGGCACCTGTAGGAAGCGGGAGACATGGCTGGAGAAGGTCTCCGGATCGGTCACCACCGCGACCGCGTCGGCGTGCCGGACGACGACCCAGCGGCCGTTGCCGTCCCGGGTCAGCGGTTCGTGGTGGAGGGCGTCGTAGCGGACTCGGGGATCCTCGGCGAAGGGGTCGCGACAAGCTCGACCGGCCGGGTGTGATTCGCTCATCTGTGGCCGGCTCCGTCCAGTTGATCCACGATGTAGCCGAGCATCGGTCCGACCACTCCCAGGGCGTCGCGGATGCCGCCGCGCGAGCCCGGGACGGCCAGCAGCAACACCGGCGGCCCGTGTTCACAGCAGACCACCCCGGCGATCTCGCGGGAGACCAGGGCGACCGGAGTGTGCCCGTAGCCCTGCCGCCGGATCTCCTCGGCGATCCCGGGCATCTCGAAGGTGAGCAGCCCGGCGACCACGTCGGTGGTGTGGTCGTTGGGGCCGATGCCGGTGCCGCCGCAGGCCAACACCACTCGGGCCCCGGCCCCGATTGCCTCGGCGATGGCCGTCCGGATCCTCGCCGGATCGTCCGGGACAGTGGTCTTCGCCGCGGCGATCCCGAGCTCGCTCAACAAGCCGACCGCGACCGGGCCGCCACGGTCGGCGTCCGCGCCCGAAGCGACCTCGTCGGAGACGACGAGCACCGCCGCCGACAGGCGTCCGGGCAGTTCAGGCCCGAGCATCGCGCAGCATGCCGCCGAGCACCAGCGCCAAGGTTGCCGCGATCAGCAGCAGCCAGAGCCCCAGCGAGTAGCTGTTGGTGTCGGCGTGGTAGGTCGCGCCCATCACCAGCGGTGGGAAATAGCCGCCCAGGCCGCCGGCCGCGGCGACCACACCGCTGACCGCGCCGACCTTGTCCTTGGGCGTCGACGGGCCGATCCAGGCGAAGACGGCACCCATGCCCAGGCCCATGAAGGCGGCCATGCCGAGGAAGGTGGCTCCGGTCACAATGCCTTCCGGTGGTTGTGCTCCGACCACGTAGGCCAGGATGGACACGCCGGCCAGCGAGACCAGGGCGACCACCTTGGGCCCGAACCGGTCGGCCAGGATGCCGCCAATCGGGCGTGCGATCACGGCGGCGACGGCGAAGACAGCCGTCCGGGTACCGGCTCCCACCGGGTCCACCTCGGTCGGGTAGACGGTGGTCAGGTATTTCGGCAGGTAGGTGGAGAACGCCACGAAGCCGCCGAAGACGATCGCGTACAGGAACGACATCTGCCAGGTGACGGCCAGCTTCAGGGCGCCCATCACCTTCGGCACCAGCGGCTGGTGGCTGGGCGTCCAGGCCGGCGAATCACGCAGGAAGAACCAGACCAGGGCAGCCATGCCCACCATCGCCCCGGCGATCAGCAGATGGGTCGGGAAGAACCCGATCGCCAGCGCCAGCCGCGGCGTGAAGAAGGCCGACACTGCGGTGCCGACCATGCCCATGCCGAAGACACCGTTGGCGAAACCGCGCCGCGACGGCTCGTACCAGGCGCTGGAGAACGGGACGCCGACGGCGAAGATGGTGCCGGCGACGCCCAGGTAGAAACCGGCGCCGATCAGCAGCGGGAAGCTCTTGATCACCCCGGCCAGGGCGACCAGCAGAACCGCCGGTGCCGAGCCGAGCAGCACCAGGGCGAACATCTTCCGGCCGCCGAACCGGTCGGTGAGAGCGCCGACGACCACCCGGCCCAGCGCCCCGACCAACACCGGGGTGGCCAGCATCAGCGAGATCTGGCCCTCGGAGAGACCCAGTTCGGTGGCGTAGGTCTTCTGCAGGGGGGCGATGGACATCCAGGCCCAGAAGCCGATGGTCGAGGCGAGGGTGGCCAGCAGCACCTGCCCCAGCTGTCCCTTGAGCTGGGACGGGGTCGTGGTCTCAGCGGTTGTGGTCACGGGATTCCTCTCGGGGAATGGGTGATCGGTGAGGGACTCAGCTATTTGCGGGTCTTGTGGCGGTCTTCGGTGCCGATCGGATCCCACCCGGCGCGCTTCATGCCGGTGGTGTGGGTCATCGGATTGGCGTCCCTGGTGCGGTACACGATGTAGGGCCGGAACAGGTAGTGGAACGGCACGGTGAAGGCGTGCACCAGCCGGGTGAACGGCAGGATCATGAACAGCGCGAAACCCATCAGGATGTGGATCTTGAACTGGATGGTGGAGGCGGCCATCGCGTCGATGTTCGGCTGGAAGATCAGCAGCGAGCGGAACCAGATGGAGACGGTCTCGCGGTAGTTGTGATGGTGGCCATCGGGGGTGTGATCACCGGTCACCGTGGCCCAGATGCCCAGCACGATGGCGCCGGCGAGGATCACGTACATGAATTTGTCGTTGGCGGTGGTCGCCATGAACACCGGCCCGGTGGTGCGCCGCCGGTAGATCAGCATCGCGATGCCGACCACGGTGCCGAGCCCGGCCACTCCGCCGCCGTACAGAGCGAAGGCGTGGTAAGTCTCCTGGCTGATCACCAGGTCGGTCCAGGCCTTCGGGACTAGCAGGCCGATGATGTGCCCGGCCAGCACGCCGAACAGCGAATAGTGGAACAGCGGCGAGGCGATCCGCAGCAACTTGGATTCGTACAGCTGGGTCGAGCGGGTCGTCCAGCCGAACTGGTCGTAGCGGTAGCGCCAGATCAGTCCGCCGATCAGCACCACCAGGGTCAGGTAGGGCAGCACGCCCCACAACAGCAGGTCCATCTCAACTCCTCTGCAGTTCGGGCGTGGGAAGTTGGGGCGTGGGCATGGCGGGCATGCCGAGGAAGGCCGCGTTTGGTTCGGCGCCGTACGGTTCGAGGCCGACCGTTTCGACCGGTTGAACGGCCTGAACGAGGGCCTGCACCTCGACGCGGGTGGCGGGCGATTGGCCGGGCAGCGTCGCGCAGACAGCGCGCAGCACCCCGGCGTGCGGCAGGTCGTCCTCTTCCAGGCCGATCCGCAGCAGTTCCAGACTGGGACGCCACTGCTGCAGCAGTTCGGCACCCCGCGCCGGGTCGTGGACGGCGAACTCGAGCACCATCGGCAGGTGGTCGGGTAGTTCGCCGCCGGTGTCGACCACTAGCCCAGAATCCCGGTACACCTTTTTGAACCGGGCCAGTACCTCGCCGCGGCGACGGGTGTCGCCCTCGGTCCAGTAGGTCAGGTGCAGGGCGTGCCGGCGCGACAGGTCGAACTCCTGCACGTGGAACGACTGCAGGGTGATCAGGTCCGAGCCGCGCAGGTGGCCTACCACGTCGGCGAACTCGGCCGCGGCCGGGGTACCGGCCAGCGCCGACTCGATGGTGTCGAGGCAATCCAGCAGTGATTCGTCCGGGTAGCTCAGGATCAGCGATGCCGCCTGATAGACGACCGGCGTGCTCATGACGGCTGTCCCGTCTCCGAGTTGTCGTCGGCCGTCTGCCGTAGCCGAGAGGCATTGAACAGTTCCAGCGCGACCGGCACCGGGCGTCCGGACGCCTCACCGAACGGCCCGGACTCGAACATGCCGGGGCCCTCCTCGAAGTCGAGCGAGCAGCCCATCTCTTCCAGGTTGTGGGCCTGCTCGATGTGCGCCTTCGGAATCACGTAGCGCTCGTCGTACTTGGCGATCGCCAGCAGCCGGTACATCCGTTCGATCTCGGCGCCGGTCATCCCGACCGCGCTCGCCAACTCCTCGTCACGGCCCAGGTCGAGAGTGACCCCCCGCATGTAGGAACGCATCGCGGCCAGCTTCTGTAGCACCCGGGTGACGGTCTCGGTGTCGCCGGCGGTGAACAGCTCGGCCAGGTACTCCACCGGAATCCGCAGCTCGTCGATCGCCCCGAACAGGTTGTTGGCCTGCTCGCCGTCGTGGCCCTGGCTCTTCAGCAGGTCGACCACCGGCGACAGCGGCGGGATGTACCAGACCATCGGCATCGTCCGATACTCCGGATGCAGCGGCAGGGCGACCTTGTACTCCTTGAGCAGCGCGTAGATCGGCGACCGCTTGGCGGCGTCCAGCCAGTCCTCGGGAATGCCGGCGGCCCGCGCGGCCGCTTCGACGGCGGGATCGTGCGGGTCGAGGATCACGTCCAGCTGCGCCTGATAGAGGTCTTTCTCGTCCTTGGTCGCGGCTGCCGCGGTGACGGCGTCCGCGTCGTAGAGGATGATGCCGATGTAGCGCAGGCGGCCCACGCAGGTCTCCGAGCACACCGTCGGCAGCCCTACCTCGAGGCGTGGGTAGCAGAAGGTGCATTTCTCGGCCTTGCCGGAGCGGTGGTTGAAGTAGATCTTCTTGTACGGGCAACCGGTGATGCATTGCCGCCAGCCGCGGCAGCGGTCCTGGTCGACCAGCACGATGCCGTCCTCGGCGCGCTTGTAGATCGCGCCCGAAGGGCAGGAGGCCATGCAGGACGGGTTGAGGCAGTGCTCGCAGATCCTGGGCAAGAAGAACATGAAGCTCTTCTCGTACTCGAATTTGATCTGCTGGTTCGCCTCGGCACGCAGCTTCTCGATCACCGGGTCGACGTCGCCGGTGGCGTAGGTGCCGCCCAGCGAGTCGTCCCAGTTCGCCGACCATTCGATGGTGGTGTTCTTGCCGGTGATCAGCGACTTCGGCCGGGCCACCGGGAAGTCGTCGCCGAGCGGCGCCTTCACCAGGTTGTCGTAGTCGTAGGTCCACGGCTCGTAGTAGTCGTCCAGTTCGGGCTGGACCGGTGAGGCGAAGATGCTGAACAGTTTCTGGAACCGGCCGCCGGAGCGCAGCTTCAGCCGGCCGGACGCCGTCCGCGTCCAACCGCCGCGCCACTTGGCCTGATCCTCGTAACGGCGCGGATAACCCAGCCCCGGCCGGGTCTCCACATTGTTGAACCAGACGTACTCGGTGCCGGCCCGGTTCGTCCAGGCCTGTTTGCAGGTCACCGAGCAGGTGTGACACCCGATGCATTTGTCCAGGTTCATCACCATGCCGACCTGAGCCATCACCCGTTTGATTGGTTTGGGCATCAGTACTGCACCTCCTGCGAGCGGCGGCGGACGGTCGAGACAATGTCCCGCTGCACGCCGGTGGGGCCGAGATAGTTGAACGCGTAAGCCAGATGGGCATAGCCGCCGATCAGGTGGGTGGGTTTCATCAAGATGCGGGTGACCGAGTTGTGGATGCCGCCGCGGCGTCCGGTGGCCTCCGACTTGGGCACATCGATGGTCCGTTCCTGGGCGTGCTGGACGAAGCAGACGCCGTCCGGCAGTTTGTGACTGACCACCGCGCGGGCGACGAAGACACCGTTGGCGTTGGTCAGCTCGATCCACTCGTTGTCTTTGACCCCGATGGAGTTGGCGTCGTTGACGCTCAGCCAGGCCTGCGGGCCGCCGCGACCCAGGCTCAGCATGAACAGGTTGTCCTGGTACTCGGAGTGGATCGACCACTTGTTGTGGACCGTCAGGTAGCGCAACACGATCGCCTTCTCGCCGTTCGGGCCAAGTTCGGGCTCACCGAAGGCCCGGCTCATGTCCAGCGGCGGACGGAAGGTCGGCAGCTGCTCGCCGGCGTCGATGATCCAGTCGTGGTCGATGAAGAAGTGCATCCGGCCGCTCAAGGTGTGCCACGGTTTGAGCCGTTCGGTGTTGATGGTGAACGCGGCGTAGCGGCGTCCGCCGGTCTCTGAGCCGGACCATTCCGGTGAGGTGATCACCGGCTGCGGCGAGGCCTGGGTGGAGGCGAAGGTGATGATCTTCTCCTCCGAGCCCTCGGACAGATCGGCCAGCTTGCGCCCGGTCTTGCGTTCCAGGTCGCGGAAGCCGTGGGTGGCGAGTTCGCCGTTGGTGGTGCCCGAGCAGGTCAGGATCGCCTCGGCGAAACGCTGGTCGGTGTCGATCGCCGGACGCCCGGCGGCCGGGCCGTCCGGCATCACACCGTGCAGCCGGGCCAGCCGGTTGACGGCGCCGTTCATGTCGTAGTTGATGTTCTTCACCGTGAAGCCGAGCCGGTCGGCCAGCGGGCCGACGCTGG
Organism: Micropruina sp.; assembly: GCA_044225075.1. Taxonomy (GTDB): domain Bacteria; phylum Actinomycetota; class Actinomycetes; order Propionibacteriales; family Propionibacteriaceae; genus Micropruina. Next base: position 55,403 of record JBGAJF010000013.1, read on the forward strand.
ACAGCTTGTCGGCGATCGCGGTGTAGTCGCGCTCGACCACCGCCAGCACCGGTGCGTTCTGCCCCGGCACGCAGGGCAGGTCGGTGCCGCGCCAGTCGGGGACGACACCGCCGGGCTGGGCGATCTGGCCGGGGGTGTCGTGCTGCAGCGGGACGGCGACCAGGTCGGAACGAGTGCCCAGATGCTTCTTGGCCAGCGTGCTGACCGCACGGGCCAGGGCATGGAAGGTCTCGAAGTCGGTGCGCGCTTCCCACGGTGGATCGATCGCCGGGGTGAAGGCGTGCACGAACGGGTGCATGTCGGTGGAGGCGATGTCGTGCTTCTCGTACCAGGTGGCGGCCGGGAAGACGATGTCCGAAAGCAGCGTGGTGGACGTCATCCGGAAGTCGGCGCTGATCAGCAGGTCGAGCTTGCCCTCGGGGGCCTCGTCGCGCCACTTCACCACTGCTGGATGCCGGTCGGCGCCATGGTCGTTCGGCATCAGGTTGTTGTGGGTGCCGAGCAGATGCTTGAGGAAGTACTCGTTGCCCTTCGCTGAGGAACCCATGATGTTGGAGCGCCATACGATCATCGTCCGCGGCCAGTTCTCCGGGGCGTCGATGTCCTCCATCGCCGACTTCAGCTCACCGGACTTCAGCTTGCCGGCGATCCACCCCTGGACGGTGTCGGCCTCGCCGCGCTCGACGGCCGCCTTGGCCTCGTCGGCGAGGTCGAGCGGGTTGCGGTCGAATTGGGGGTAGAACGGCATCCAGCCCAGCCGGTTCGACAGCGCCAACGCGTCCGCGGTGTGTAGTCCGTTCAGCTTGCCGGTGGACAGCGGCGAGGTGATGGTGTCGGCCGAGTAGCCGTCGGTGCGCCACTGGTCGGTGTGCATGTACCAGTAGCCGGTGCCGATCACGGTGCGCGGCGGACGGCTCCAATCCAGCGCGTTGGCCAGGTTGAACCAGCCGGTCATCGGACGGCACTTCTCCTGGCCGACGTAGTGCGCCCAGCCGCCGCCGTTGCGTCCGATCGAGCCGGTCAGCATCAGCAGCGCGATGATCGCGCGATAGGTGACGTCGGCGTGGAACCAGTGGCAGATGCCGGCGCCGATCAGGATCATCGTGCGGCCCTTGGAGACCTCGGAGTTGTTGGCGAACTCCCGGGCGATCCGCAGACAGGCTTCCGCCGGCACCGAGGTGATTGCCTCTTGCCAGGCCGGGGTGTAAGGGGTGTCGGCGTCGTCATAGCCGGACGGCCAGAGACCCGGCAGGCCGTCGCGGCCGACGCCGTACTGGGCCAGCATCAGGTCGAGCACCGTGGTGACCAGATGCTCGCCGACCCGCTTGGTGGGGACGCCGCGGCGGATGATGCTGCCCTCGCCGCGGGGGTCCTCGAAGCAGGGCAGCGCGATCTCGGCCGGCTCGTACTCGTCGGTCTCCAACAGGGACAGGGCTGGATCGAGGTCGCCCAGCACGAGGTTCCAGTTGCCGGGCGCGTCCTCGGAGTACCGGTAGCCCATCGAACCCTTCGGCACCGCCGGGGCGTTGCTGGCGGCGTCCCAGATCACCGTCTTGAACGCGTCGTGCTTGGTGCCGGAGCCCATCCCCAGATCTTCGGCAGTCAAAAACTTCGACGCGGTCAGGCCGTGGCCGTCCGGGTGTTCGACGAGCTTCACCAGCATGCCCAGGTCGGTGTACTGGCGGACGTAGTCGCGGAAGAACGGGGTCTGCTTCTCGACGTAGTGCTCTTTGAGGATCACGTGCCCCATGGCCATCGCCAGGGCGGCGTCGGTGCCAGCCTGGGCGGGCAGCCATTCGTCGGCGAATTTCACGTTGTCGGCGTAGTCGGGGGCGACCGTGACCACCTTGGTGCCGCGGTAGCGCACCTCGGCCATCCAGTGCGCGTCCGGCGTCCGGGTGACCGGAATGTTGGAGCCCCACATCATCAGGTAGGTGGAATCCCACCAGTCGCCGGACTCGGGCACGTCGGTCTGGTCGCCGAAGACCTGCGGCGAGGCGACCGGCAGGTCGGCGTACCAGTCGTAGAACGACGCCATCGCGCCGCCGATCAGGTGGTTGAACCGGGTGCCGATGGCGTGGCTGACGATCGACATCGCCGGGATCGGGCTGAACGACACGCAGCGGTCGGGGCCGTAGTTCTTGATCGTGTTCACGTAGGACGCCGCGGCGATCTCGACCGCTTCGGCCCATCTCATCCGGACCAGGCCTCCCTTGCCGCGGGCCTGCTGGTAGCGGCGGCGCTTGACCGGGTCGGTGGAGATCTCGCGGAAGGCCTCGACTGGGTCGCCGAGCCGCTTCTTAGCCTCGCGGTACATCTCCAGCAGCACGCCGCGTCCGTACGGGTAGCGGACGCGGGTCGGGCTGTAGGTGTACCAGGAGAACGCCGCGCCGCGGGGGCAGCCGCGGGGCTCGTACTCGGGGCGGTCGGGGCCGGTGCTGGGGTAGTCGGTCTGCTGCGACTCCCAGGTGATGATGCCGTCCTTGACGTACACCTTCCAGGAGCAGGAACCGGTGCAGTTCACTCCGTGGGTGGAGCGAACCACCTTGTCATGGCTCCATCGGTCGCGATAGAAGACGTCGCCTTGACGGCCGCCCTCACGGAAGACGGCGCGGCCGTCGGCCGTCTCGTCCCACTTGGTGAAGAACCGGCCCAGCTTGAGCAGCGCATCGGCTGCCGGACCATCCAGGTGTGCCTGCCCAGTCGTCATGACGCTTGCCTATCAAGGCCGGCGAACGGCTGTCTTTTTTTTGACGAAAGTCTTGCGAATAACTTGTTGGCGAGCCTGAGAGCGCGCGTGAGCGAGGGTCTGATGGCGACCCGCAGATGAGTATGAAATGACAGCTAGACTCCGCATACGCGGACAAGAGCAGTGCTTCGACAGGGTCTATCTGGCACCTGACATTTTGGTGAGACTTCCCGGCTCCCAGCGGGCGCCCGTTTTGGGCCTGTGAATCAGCGGCCTTCGGCGCTCGCGGGCCAATAGTGGTCCTCGTTCAGGGCGCGGGCACCGAAGATCGCCTGACCGACCCGCACGCAGGTCGCACCCTCCTCGATGGCGACCTCGTAGTCGCCGGACATGCCCATGGACAACTCACCCGGACCGATCAGCTCCGGATCGGCGGCACGGGCGTGATCGCGCAGCTCTCGCAGCCGGACGAAACAGGCGCGGATCCGTTCGACATCCGAAGTGAACAGCGCGAGGGTCATCAATCCCCGCACATTGAGGCTGGCATAGCTGGAGAGCTGACGCAGGAACGCCGGCACCTCTTCGGGGGCCAGCCCGTACTTGGACTCCTCCGCGGAGGTGTTCACCTGGACGAAAACATCGAGCGAGCGCCCGGCCGCCTGGAGCCGCCGGTCCAGGGCTTCGGCCAGCCGCAGGCTGTCCAGCGCCTGGAACTCGGCCGCGAAGGCGGCAACATCGCGGGCCTTGTTGGTCTGTAGATGCCCGATCACCGACCAGGCCACGTCTTCGTCGATGAGGTTGGTGTGCTTGCGCTTGGCCTCCTGGACCTTGTTCTCGCCGAGCTGATGCATGCCAGCGGCGATGGCGTGGTGCAGCCGCTCTTCGGGGACGGTCTTGCTGACCGGCAACAGTCGGACCTCGTCGGGAGAGCGGCCCGCGCGCACAGCGGCCGCCGCGATCCGACCACGCACGGCGTCCAGGCTGCGTCGGAAATCCTCGACGGAGTGGGCGGTGGGGTACGGGGGCGAGGCGGACGGAGCGGCTGGCATGGCAACACGTTAGTGCTGCTGCCCCGGTTCCGCGCGAGGCCGGTGGCGGGGGAGGATGAGCCCATGCACAGGGATGATCCGGTGAGGATGGACCGGATGCGGGAGTGGCTGACCCGCGTTGCCGTGGAACTCGGCGTGGAGCCGGAGGTCGTCCTCGATCACGAGCAGGAACTGCTCGCCATGGTCTCGTCGGTGGCGCACGGGCCGTCCCGTCCGGGTGCCCCGCTCAGTGCCTTCCTGGCCGGGGTCGCGGTCGGACGCGGCGCCGTGACGTCCGACGCCGTGGCACGAGTCGCGGAGCTGGCAGAGCAGCACAAGCAGCGATAGGGCCGTAGGCCGGCACTCTTGCGACGGCACCGGATCAGGTGCGAGCGATGAGCAGGTAGCTGAGGTAGGCGACGTAGCCGCTCACCATCAGGATGCCCTCCGCTCGGGAGAGCCGCTTTCCGGTGAGGAAAAGCGGAACGCACAACAGACAGACCGCCACCATGATCGGCAGGTCGATGTGCAGCAGGAGGTTCTCGATCGGACCCGACCCATTGGCGACCAGGACGGGTACGCCAAGAATCAGGGTCAGGTTGTACACGCTGGATCCGATCAGGTTGCCCACGGCGATATCGCGGTCGCCGCGGAAGGTGGACACCAGGGCAGTCACCAGTTCTGGTGCCGAGGTGCCGATCGCCACGACGGTGAGGCCGATGAAGGCGTCCGATACGCCGACCAGCCGGGCCAGCTCGACCGAGCCACGCACCAGGGCGTCCGCGCCGACAACGATGATCGCGATCCCCACGATCAGCAGCAGGCCGAACCACCACACGCGGCCGTGCGCGTATTCGGCAGGCGCTGTCACCCGCGCCTCCACCGCCATCTCGGCGGCCAGTTCGCCGTTCTTGGCGACGCTCTCGCGGCGCGTCCACCAGCCGAGCAGCACCGTGTAGGCGACGGCGGCGATCACCAGCGGGATGCCCTCCCAGGTCTGCAGAGCGCCGTCCAGGCTCAGCACGTACACCAGCACGGCCACGATCGCCATGCCGGGCAGATCGATCAGCAACGTGCGCCGCTCGAAGTCGATCGGCCTCAGCACCGCGCACAGGCCGAGGATGAGAAGCAGATTGACGATGTTGGTGCCCGCGATGTTGCCCACCGCGAGCGAGCCGGCGTTCACTTTCATGGCGTCGATACCGACTGCGAGTTCTGGGGCGCTGGTGCCGATGGAGACCACCGTGAGTCCGATGATCATGGGCGGGATGCCGAGCCGGCGTGCAAGCAACGAGCCGTAGCGGACGACCAGTTCGGCCCCGACGATGAGCCCCACCAGGCCGCCGATCACCAACAGCACCGGAACCATGGCTCACCCTACTGGGAACGGGCGGGCCCCGCCTTACGGCGCGATCCCTCGTCCGGCGGTCGGCGGGGCCGGGCCGAAGTTGGGAGCGTCCTCGGTGGCTTCGGTCGCGCACGGCGAACTCCACTATGGGTGTGCATACATTTCTCGCCCAAGTTCCACCTAAGTGCATCTCACGATTCCCAGCTATTCGGGTGGTCGGAATCGTTGATGGCATCGCGGTCGTCGATGTTTGTCCACGAACCGTGGTGGAATCACTTCCGCGATTCCATCGGTTGAGATTTGGATCTGCCACTGCAACTCCGGTGCCCGTTTCGTATCTGGCTCCAACAGGCTGTGGTGATGTTTACACAATAGACACAGATTCGACAGCGATGTGTCGCCACCTTGAGCCCACGGGACGATGTGGTGAGCGTCGCAATCGGCAGCGGGCCGGTCGCAACCCGGAAACACACAACCCTTGTCCCGCACATGCAGGGCGTGGCGGATATCGGGTGTGACGAGGCGTTGTTCGCGGCCCACATCGAGCACCCCGGAGGGGCCGCCCAGAATGATGGGCAGGATCCCGGCATCGCAGGCGTACTGCCGCAACTGGCCCGGGGTGAGCATGGTGCCGTCGGCTAGGCCAGCTGCGTGGCAGTCGCTGAGCAGGTCGTGGTAGTCGATCAGCACCACCATGTGTGGCCGGTCCCCACCATGCTTGGGTGCTGCTTGTTGGATCGCGACCCGACGAGCCAGCTCCACCAGGGCATCAGCACGGCGTTGCGGCCACGACGGCTGCGCCACTGTCGGATCACGCAGCTCTAGGGCGGTGCGGTGCATCTGCTGCGCCAACGCCTCAATCTGGGCCTTGATCAACGCCGCATCCGCTGTGGGGAGGGAGCCTTTGATGGTGGTGGAACCGTGCCCGTCGTCGGCAAAGTTGAGATGCCGGGCCTGCTGCGCATCTCGTAGTTCACGTTCCTGACGTTTCGCTTCGGTTTCTTCGGCAACCTCGGGTGCGACAACCTCCAACAGGTGCCGAGAGAGACCGGCGAGTTCGTGGCTGTTGAACTCCGCACAGAACCCGACCATCGTGGCCTGGGCCGTGGCTTCGGCTTCGACGCCCAGGTCGGTGGGGAGTTTCTTCAGTACCTGGGTGACGGCTTGTGCTTGCCGGTCGTTGGCGCGGCCGTCCCGCAACGCGTCACCGATCTGGGAGAACCGGTCCAGGTCGTGGGCGTGGTGCAGCATCGCGGACGCCTGACCCCGGGTGTAGCGCAACTCCGACGCCAACCACGACACCGTCGGGACACCATGCGCGGTCATCGCCGCCTCGCCACGATCCACCGTGCTGAGCACGGTGTGCACCACACCCGACAACCGCGACTGCACCGTGAGCAGGTCAGCAACCAGATCAAGCTGCTTCCGATCCGCCAGTACCGTCACAGCGTTATCGTTGAGATCATCGAGCAGGTCGGCTACCACGGTGGCGAAATCCGCCACCGTCGTCCCCAGCTCTACCTCGATGCTCATACCGTTGACCCTAAACGTCGCCACTGACAAAAATGTTCACCAACTGGTCAGGGATAAATCCCGTAGCCACACCGGTGATGCGATTCATGAAGACCACGATAGAGACCGGGTCTGACACTTTTCGTCGGCAGTTGCCGCCACCAGCATGGTTTCTGGAACTGGCAACACCGGGATGGTTCCTGACAACACTGTGACAACACCTTTACGTCGAGATTTGCTTGCGGAAATCACTACCGGAGAAGGTCTCGGCAAGCTCAACCAGCCGGGGTCACCGGATCATCGGATGGTCAAGATCGTGCAGAATTCGGGGTGTACCGATGTCGAGATCGCTTACTGATTTCGGGAAACCTTCCGGATTTCGGGTTACAACACGAAATCGGCACATGTTTCCCGCCACCGGTCACCGATGTCGAGACCGCAGCCGCGCCGTCGCTCGCTCACCTGCCGCCCAGTTGCGCCATCGCTCGCCCGGCTCTCGTGCTGCTGCCGTGGTCCGTCCGCCTGCTGCGCCGTCGTATGTATGTCTGCCGAGCCGTCAGGTCTATGGAGATCGGCTTCCGCGGGGCATGAGGAGTGGGAGCGCAGTTGGGCTGGCGGACGACGCTGACGAACTCGACCAGGGGTACGAAAGAACCGTCCCCGCGTCCCGGTCGATGGAGATCCCGGCTTCCGTGCCAACGACAGGCCTGCGAGCGATAGGCCCAATCATCGTGGGATGGCGGAGACTGTTGGTGGCAGTGCAGCAGATCATCGACAAGGAGCATCTGTGACCGACGACACGACGGCTGCGGTTCTGGCTGAACTGGCAGCGCTGGATGATCCCAAGCTGCGTGAGGTCAATCGCCAGCACGGGGACGACCACGGGGCGAAGCTGAGCGACCTGCGGGCGCTCGCGAAGCAACTCAAGGTGCAGCCCGACCTGGCCCGCGACCTGTGGACCACCGGCGATCCGGCCGCGCGGTTGCTGTCGATCCTGATCTGCCGGCCGCGAGCCTTCACCGCCGGCGAACTGGACGCCATGTTGCGCGGGGCCGGCACCCCGAAGGTGCATGACTGGCTGGTCAACTACGTGGTGAAGGTGAACCGGCACTCCGACGAACTGCGGCAGGCCTGGCTGGCCGACCCGAGCCCGGTGGTCGAGAGTGCCGGCTGGGCACTCACCGTCGAACTGGTGGCTAAGAAGCCTGACGGTCTCGACCTGGACGGCCTGCTCGACACCATCGAAGCCCGGATGAAGGAAGCACCCGAACGACTCCAGTGGGCGATGAACCACTGCCTGGCGCAGATCGGCATCTCCCACCCCGAACGGCGCGCCAGGGCCATCGCGATCGGTGAGCGGCTCGAAGTCCTCAAGGATTATCCGACACCGCCGAACTGCACGTCACCGTTCGCTCCGACCTGGATCGCCGAGATGGTGCGCCGTCAGGGTGTCGCCTCCTGAGGGTCAGAGGTCGTGCCAGTACCGACGGCTGGGGACCGACACCGGCAGGGCCGGCGACGTACCGCCCCAGTCGCCCAGGAGGTTCGCCCAACCCGTCGGTGTCACCACGAATACATCGCCGTCGAATGCCGCCGTCAGATGATTGCTGTAGCGCCATCCGAAGAAGTACTGGCTCTCGGTCGGTGACCGCGACTGCACCGTGAGCAGGTCAGCAACCAGATCAAGCTGCTTCCGATCCGCCAGTACCGTCACAGCGTTATCGTTGAGATCATCGAGCAGGTCGGCTACCACGGTGGCGAAATCCGCCACCGTCGTCCCCAGCTCTACCTCGATGCTCATACCGTTGACCCTAAACGTCGCCACTGACAAAAATGTTCACCAACTGGTCAGGGATAAATCCCGTAGCCACACCGGTGATGCGATTCATGAAGACCACGATAGAGACCGGGTCTGACACTTTTCGTCGGCAGTTGCCGCCACCAGCATGGTTTCTGGAACTGGCAACACCGGGATGGTTCCTGACAACACTGTGACAACACCTTTACGTCGAGATTTGCTTGCGGAAATCACTACCGGAGAAGGTCTCGGCAAGCTCAACCAGCCGGGGTCACCGGATCATCGGATGGTCAAGATCGTGCAGAATTCGGGGTGTACCGATGTCGAGATCGCTTACTGATTTCGGGAAACCTTCCGGATTTCGGGTTACAACACGAAATCGGCACATGTTTCCCGCCACCGGTCACCGATGTCGAGACCGCAGCCGCGCCGTCGCTCGCTCACCTGCCGCCCAGTTGCGCCATCGCTCGCCCGGCTCTCGTGCTGCTGCCGTGGTCCGTCCGCCTGCTGCGCCGTCGTATGTATGTCTGCCGAGCCGTCAGGTCTATGGAGATCGGCTTCCGCGGGGCATGAGGAGTGGGAGCGCAGTTGGGCTGGCGGACGACGCTGAGGTACGAAAGAACCGTCCCCGCGTCCCGGTCGATGGAGATCCCGGCTTCCGTGCCAACGACAGGCCTGCGAGCGATAGGCCCAATCATCGTGGGATGGCGGAGACTGTTGGTGGCAGTGCAGCAGATCATCGACAAGGAGCATCTGTGACCGACGACACGACGGCTGCGGTTCTGGCTGAACTGGCAGCGCTGGATGATCCCAAGCTGCGTGAGGTCAATCGCCAGCACGGGGACGACCACGGGGCGAAGCTGAGCGACCTGCGGGCGCTCGCGAAGCAACTCAAGGTGCAGCCCGACCTAGCCCGCGACCTGTGGACCACCGGCGATCCGGCCGCGCGGTTGCTGTCGATCCTGATCTGCCGGCCGCGAGCCTTTACCGCCGGCGAACTGGACGCCATGTTGCGCGGGGCCGGCACCCCGAAGGTGCATGACTGGCTGGTCAACTACGTGGTGAAGGTCAACCGGCACTCCGACGAACTGCGGCAGGCCTGGCTGGCCGACCCGAGCCCGGTGGTCGAGAGTGCCGGCTGGGCACTCACCGTCGAACTGGTGGCTAAGAAGCCTGACGGTCTCGACCTGGACGGCCTGCTCGACACCATCGAAGCCCGGATGAAGGAAGCACCCGAACGACTCCAGTGGGCGATGAATCACTGTCTGGCGCAAATCGGCACCTCCCACCCCGAACGCCGCGCCAGGGCCATCGCGATCGGTGAGCGGCTCGAAGTCCTCAAGGACTATCCGACACCGCCGAACTGCACGTCGCCGTTCGCTCCGAGCTGGATCGCCGAGATGGTGCGCCGTCAGGGTGTCGCCTCCTGAGGGTCAGAGGTCGTCCCAGTACCGACGGCTGGGGACCGACACCGGCAGGGCCGGCGACGTACCGCCCCAGTCGCCCAGGAGGTTCGCCCAACCCGTCGGTGTCACCACGAATACATCGCCGTCGAATGCCGCCGTCAGATGATTGCTGTAGCGCCATCCGAAGAAGTACTGGCTCTCGGTCGGTGTGATCACCGGGTGCCCGTGGCGGCAGACCACCGTGATCAACTCGCCGGTGATCGGCACGTTCCGAACACCGTCCCAGGTACGGGCGGGTACGCAATCGATCGCCACGGCGTGTAGCACCTGGCTGAGTTCATGGATCGCCTCGTCGTCGAAGTAGTCGTTCTGGTCGATGACAGCGGGCAACGTCGGGAGGCTGCGCACCTCGAGCACGGCCAACGTGGCGCGATCGACATGGGCGACCAGGGTGACGCCCGGCACGGCGGGTCCGTGAGTGAGGATCTCGGTGAGGACACGGATGCGGTCCTCAGTTCCGGTGAAGAGTTCAGTTGAGTTCGACATCGCATCATGATGCGGGCGGCCACTGACACTTGCGCCCGGTGCGTCGCCAACCTGTGGATAACTCCAGCATCAGCTTGTGGATCGCTTGGCAGGATCTTGCTATGGACCTTCTGGCGCGGTACCGGGCAGGTGACCGAGAGCGGGTCTGGAACGAGCTGCGCCAACTCGGTCCTCCGCTACTTGGAACGACCGGATCGATCCGGACGGCGCGCCGGTCGCGTCCGGGCCGCCAAGGCCTCACGACGCCCTCCGCGAGTCGCGGCGTCCGAAGACCTCCCAGACGATCAGGCTGGCGGTGATCAGCGCGAAGCCGAAGCCGAAGTCCTCGATCGGAATATCCCACGGGAACCGGATGCCCGAGAACTGCTCCGGGTGATAGCTGACGATCGGCGCCGACAGCTTGGTCAGCCAGCCGTCCACCAGCACCTGGAAGAAGAACATGATGGCCAGCGCCAGCCAGTACTGCACCCGCGTGAAGATGCCGGTCCGCGCCCACAACAACTCGACCAGCACCACGATCAGCATGGCCAGCAGCGTGCCCAGCGTGTACTCAAGCATCGCTCGCCTTCCGCCGAGACCGACCGCGCAGGATCGTCCCGACCGCCTCGTAGGTGAGCAACCCGCAGATCGGAATCACTAGGAAGAACACCACCTCTTCCAGCGGAATCCCACCAGGAAACAGCAGCCCGGTGGTGTAGTCGGGCGAGAATGTCCAATGGTCGCGGCGGATCGCGAAGACGTCCCAGGCGATGAACAGCAGCGCCACCGGCACCACCGCCAGTAGCATCCGCCGCGGACGCCGGTACACCCGGGCGGCGAGCCAGAACTCCAGCGGCAGGGTGAGCAGCAGGCAGCCGGCCATCAGGGCCAGGTACTGGAACCGGTCCACGTTCAGCCGCCCGCGCCGGCCGGCTGGGACACCTGCGGACGATGGACCAGCGAACCCAACGCCGTTGCGATCTTGTGCACCGTCGGCACCCGGGCGCGTCCGGTGAAGACGTCGTAATCGCGGGCCTCGATCCGCTCCAGAATCGCCGAGTACAGCCGGTGTGCGGTCGCCACGCATCGTGCGGACGCCGGCGGCAGCAACCCGATCCCGGGCTCTGCCTCGCGATACAACTCGCGGGCCCGCTCGATCTCGAACCGCATCACCGCTCGCCAGGCATCGTCGACCACCCGGCGCGAAGGGTCGGCGCCGAACCGGCGCAGATCTGCTTGCGGCAGATAGACCCGCCCGCGGTCCAGATCCTCGCCGACGTCGCGCAGGAAATTGGTCAGTTGGAACGCGAGTCCGAGGGCGCGCGCCGGGGCGATCGCACGGGGCGAAAGTGGTTCGAGCACGGGCAACATCATCTCGCCGATCACCGCCGCCGACCCCTCCATATAGCCGCACAGATCATCGAAGGTCTCATAGCGGGTCACGTCGAGGTCCATCGCCATCGCGTCGAAGAACCGGTCGAAGCACTCGTGCTCGATGCCGCAGGCGGCGACCGTGTGCGCGACCGCGGCCAGCACGTCGTCGCCGGGACGCGGTGCGCCGGCCAGCGCGTCCTCGAATCGGTTCCGGAAGCCGGACAGCGCCGTTCGGGTCGGTGCGGAGTCGCCGAGGGTCGCGCCCGGGGCGTCGACGATGTCGTCGGCGAGGCGGCACAGCGCATAGACCGCGTGCACATGACGCCGGCTCGCGCGTGGCAGCAGCAGCGCGCCCCAGTAGTAGGTGGTTCCGTAGCTGCGGGTCAGCCGAGTGCATTCGGCGTAGCCACGCGTCAGTTCGGCGGTCATCGGACGGCTCCGAGATAGTCCCGGACGCGGAGCGCCGCAAGCTCGCCGCTGATCAGCACCATCGGAATGCCGACCCCGGGCGTGGTGCCCGTGCCGGCCAGAAACACCCCTGGACGCCGCCGCTCCACGTTCGGCGGACGGAACGGCCCGGTCTGCGCGAAGCTGTGCGCAAGGCTGAACGGCGTCCCCGCCGCCATCCCTTGGGTGGCCCAGTCCGCCGGGGTGACCAGGGCCTCGGTGACGATCTCAGTCGGATACCCGTGTTGTTGTAGGAAGGCCAGCAGCCGCTCGCGCAACCGCGACCCCTCGACGCCCCAGTCCTGGCCGCCGGCCAGGTTCGGCACCGGCTCCAGTAGATACAGAACGCTGTGCCCCTCCGGCGCCATCGCCGGCGCGTCCACAGTGGGGATGGTGACCAGCCGGGACGGGTCGCTCATCAGCTCCTTGCGCTTGATCAGCTGCTCGAACGCCCCGCCCCAGGCGTGCCCGAAGTGAATGTTGTGGTGGACCGCTTCTGCCGGCAGATCCCCGCGGACGCCGAGATGCCAGACCACCGCGGACGGCGAGAAGTCGCCGCTTCGGGCGGCCCGCGGGGGAGTCAGGTCGGGCAACAGGGTGCGGTAGGCGGTGGGCAAGTCGGCGGTCAGCACCACCGCGTCCGCGACCAACTGCTCACCACCGGCGCGGACGCCAGCCACCCGGCCCTGCCCGTCGGTGAGAATCTGCTCGGCCGGTGTCTCGTAGCGCAGCTCGGCGCCTGCCGATTCGAGCGCCGCGGCCAGGGTGAGCGGGACGGCGTGCATGCCGTCGGCCGGGAACCAGACCCCGCTGATCGAATCCATGTAGGTGATCACCGCATACAGAGCGAGCGCGTCGTCCGGGGCCAGCCCGGCATACATGGCCTGGAAGGTGAACAACCGCACCAGCCGGTCATCGGCGAAGCGCCGTCGGATGGTGGGTCCGAGGCGTCCGAAACCGCCGAGCCGGACCAGCTGCGCAGCCGCACCCGGACGGCTCAGCAGGTCGAGCGGACTGTCGAAGTTGCGGGCGATGAAGTTCGGCAGCTCCACCTCGTGCAGCTGCTCCAGCCAGCCGACGAACCCGCCGAATGCCGCAGCGTCGGCGGACGACACCTGCTCGGCGATCTCGGCGGCCATCGCGTCCACCGAGGCTCGGACGTCGATCCGCGAGCCGTCCGCGAAGAAGCCCCGGTAGCCGGGGTCGAGCCGGCGCAGCCGCAACGGTTCCAGGCTGCCCCCGATCCGCCGCAGCGGATGTTCGAGCAACGCCGGCATGGTCAGCACGGAAGCCGTCCGCGCGCCGCAGGCCGTTGCGGCCGCCGGGGAACGACTCGCGCTCAACGACGGTGACGTCGTGACCGTCGGCGACCAGGTGACAGGCGGCGCTCAGGCCGGAGAGCCCGGCACCGATCACGATCACCCGGCTCATGACTCGCGCCACGCCAGCCGCGCGACCAAGGCACGCAGCCCTTCGGCGGCACGGCGGTCGACCAGCGGCGAGGTCAGCGCCCGCTCGGCGGAGACCACAGAGCGGGCGATCAACTGTTCGACTTCGTCGATGACGCCGGATCGCCGCAGTTCGTCACATAGCTCCGCGACCTGAGCGGCAGTGACCGGTTCGCGTCCCATCCGGCGCAACTCGAGCCGACGCGCCGGGCTGAACCGCTGCTCGGCGAGCGCGAGCAGCACGGTGGGCTTGCCGGCCAGCAAATCGTCACCCACCGGCTTCCCGGTGTGCGCTGGGTCGCCGACGACTCCGAGGATGTCGTCGCGCAGGGCGAACGCCTGGCCGGCGTGATGCCCGTACTCCTGCAGCACCCCGAGCAGGTCGTCCCCGGCGCCGGCGGCCAGCGCACCCAGCTGCAGCGGTCGCCAGACGGTGTACGCGCCCGACTTGGTCCGGGCCACCTCGTAAGCGTGCTGCAGGTCACGGCGTCCGTTGGCCGCCCCGACCAGGTCGCGGCCCTGGCCCATCATCAACTCGATCGTCATTGTGCGCCACGCCACTCGCAGCCGGAATGGCAGCGCGCCGACCAGCAGGTCGGCCTCGCTGTGCAGCAGGTCGCCGACCAGAATGGCGATGTTCTCGGCGTACCGCTGCGGGTCGCCGAGCCCGCCCAGTTCGCGATGTTCGGCGCGTGCCAGTGCGTGCACGGACGGCCGCCCGCGCCGGGTGTCCGAGGCGTCCATCACGTCGTCGTGCACCAGCGCGAAGCAGTGCAGCAACTCCAGCGCGGCGCCCAGCCGGACCACGTCGTGGTGGCCGCCCCCATGGTCGAGGCCACCGGCCGCCACCCAGCCCCAGTGCGCCATCCGAGGACGCAGCAGCTTGCCGGGGGCGGCGGCGAAGTCGCGGACCAGAGCAAGCACCGAGTCGGTGTGCAGCACATCCGGTCTGGGAACGACGGCGCTCGACAGCGCCCGCCACTGTCCGGTCAACTCGTCCAGCGTCTGTTCCAACAACGCCAGCACCGCTTCCACGGTGTCGGTGTCGTCGTACGCGGGGTGCCGTCTCAGATCGACGGTCGTCGTGACATCCTCGGTCGTACGGGTGATGGGCAGACTCATCGGACTCCCTTCCCGGCCTGCGGCGCGGCAGACGTGGCGGCGTCGCGTAGCACGACTCGGTCAGCCATGGCGGACCACCCGTCGTTGCGCGGCGGCGACCCCCAGGATCGCAAGTGCCGCCAGGATCGCGGCGCACGCCGTCACGATCGACCTCGCAGCATCCGTGAGGCGTCCGACCGCGACCCAGCACAATGCCCACGCCATGGCGGCCGCGACCGCCCAGCGGCCGCCCAACTTCCGAGCGAACCACGCACCCAACAATGCTGCCACCGCCACCACAGTCACCGCGAGAGTCGTCGACCAGACCGGCCCGGGATCAACGCCGGTGGCGACCAGAACCGCCGCGACGTTCGCCACCGCGGCCACGCTGACCCAACCCAAATAGACCCCGAAGGTGCCGTCGACTACGACTGCTTCCACCCGCGAAGCCGGCGCGCGCTCGCCAAGTCGGCGAACAAGCAGGCCCAGCACGAGGGCGAGAGTCAGGATCACCAGCACGCTGGCCCACAGCCAACCTGCCTGCGTCACCCCTAGCCACAGGGCGTTGAGCAACATCGAGGCGCCGGCCAGCCACCAGATCCGGTCGGCCCGTTCGCTCGGCCGCCATTGCCAGACGACGTAGGCCAGCAGGCCGAGATAGATCAGCGACCAGATCGAGAACGCCGGGCCGGCAGGCGTGACGAGGGTCGCGTCTGCGGCAAAGGCGCCACCCGACGACTCCTCGACGCGGGTGCCAAGCAGGCCGAAACCGGCCAGGGTGCCGAGCGCCATGACTGCCGCACAAGCGGAAACGATCGCCGCCCGCCGGATCCGGATGGATGTCAAGACTTCCTCCCATTGACGCGCCTTCATGCTGGACACCGAGACTGCCTGATGGCTCAACCTTGGACAAGTCATACCAGAAACATTGAACACTTTCGGGTGCAGCCATCGCTCAGCGGGGCTCCCGAAGCCTAGAATCACCGGCGATGGTCACGATCAGTCAGGCGGCGCTGCTCACCGGCGTTGCCGAGCACACGCTGAGGGCCTGGGAGCGCCGCTACGGCGTGTTCCAGCCCTCGCGCACGCGTGCTGGCTATCGGGTCTACGGCGACGACGTGCTGGACCTTATCCGCACCATGAAAGACCTGGTCGCGGCTGGTTTGTCACCCCGGCAGGCGTCGGAGCAGGTGCGCCGGGGCGTGTCGCCCGAATCCCCCGAACCGGATGCAACCGTCGAGCTGATCGCCGCGCTGGCCCGGTTGGATGCCACCGCCGCCAGCCGGATCATCGACGAGCAGTTTGCCTGGCGCAGCTATGAGGCGGTGGTCGACGACTGGCTGATGCCGGCGATGGTCCGGGTGGGCACGGCCTGGGCGTCCGGAGAGATCTCGGAGGCGGGTGAACATCTGGTGGCGCACGTGGTGATGCGCCGGCTGGCCGCCGCCTTCGACGCGGTCGGACCCAACCCCCAGAGGCCGCCGGCGATCGTCGGCGCACCGTCCGGCATCACCCACGAGCTCGGGCTGATGGCGTTCGCGGTCGCCCTGCGACGCGCGGGCGTCGCCACCATCTACCTCGGCCCGGACGTCCCCGTCTTGGCATGGGCGGACGCCGTGGCGACCACCGGTTCCGCGGTGAGCGTCACCGCGATTCCGCGCCGCTCCGACGCCCGGCGGGTGGCGGTGCTGGCCGAGCGGTTGACCGCCGACCATCCCGGCGTCCCGCTGGCTGTGGGCGGCCAATTTCAGCATCTCGCCCCGGCGTCCTGTCCGCGGCTGGGTCACCGGATCGCGGCAGCTGCCCGCGCGGTGGCCGATGACCTGGCTGCTCGATGAGGCGCTCAGCCCTTTGGCTCCGGCCGCCGGGCCAGCATCGTGTGCAGGATCCCGCGCTGCCAGCCGGTGACCGGGAACTGCTCGATTTCGGTGAAGCCGGCGCGGTGCAGCCGATCCCGCAGGGTGGCGGTGCTGTCGAACTCGCGGACGCTGCGCCACAGATACCGGTACAGCCCGGGCGATCCGCGCACCACCCAGCTCAGCGGAATCACCACCAGCCAGCAGACCAGCGTCCAGATCAGGCCGGCGACTCGGTGTCCGGCCACCGAGTACTCCTGGATCACCAGCCAGCCGCCCGGACGCAGGGCCGCCAGGATGCCGGCCAGCGCCGCGTCGCGGTCGGTGGCGTCCAGGTTGCGCAGCAGATAGGCGGCCATCGCCCCGTCGGCGGGCGGCAGGTCGAGTTCGCCGAGCTGTTCCGCTGGCAGTTGCCGGAACTCGACGCCGTCCGGCCAGGGCTTGGCGCGGGCCTGCGCGAGCATGCCGGCCGAGGCGTCGATGCCGACCAGCCTTTCCGGACGCAGTCGGCGCAGCAATGCGACGCTGGACGAGCCGGAGCCGCAGCCGAGGTCCAGCAGAAGTTCGGGTGGCGAGCTGAGGCGGTCGGCCAGCCGGCGCGCCGCGGCGTCCAGGTGGCGGTGGTAGCCGGGGTTCAGTCCGGTCAGCAGGTCGTAGCGGCTGGCAGCACGGTCGAACGCGTCGGCAAGACCTGCATGGGTGGTGTCCGTTTCGGTCATCCGGGCCTCCTGGTCGTGTGGCGAGCCTGTCAGGCGACGGGCGGCTCGGCAACCTCCCAACCAGGTGAAGGGGTAGACTGGTGAGCGGGACGAATCGGCGCCGCGCCATCCGGGTGGGAGAGCGGGACGCGCCGAGGGTCGAGACCGCCGACGGTGTCTGGAGGATTCGCTCGCTGGCCGTCGCCCGGCAGGTGCTGCGCGCCCGGCACGCCACCACCCAGGCCGGGTTCACCGCGGAGGCGATCCCGAAGGGGTACCTGCGGCATCATCCGATCCTGGTCTCCGACGGCCCGCTGCACGACGAGCAGCGCAGCAAGGTGGCCCGATTCTTCGCGCCGAAGGTGGTCGAGGAGCGGTACGCCGACATGGCGGCGGCGTGTGCCGATCGGCTGCTCGACTCGGCGCTCGCAGCCGGGGGATGCTGCTTGGACGACCTGGCGCTGCTGTACACCGTCGAGGTGACCGCCGAGGTCGTCGGACTCACCCATGCGCCCGCGTCGCGGATGGCTCCGCGGTTGGTCAGCTTCTTCAATCAGCCGCCGGTGGACGTCACCCGTCCCGACTTCGGCCGCACCAAGGCGATGTGGGCCAAGGCGGCGGTCAACGCGCTGGTGCCGATCGGTCGGTTCTACCTCGCAGATGTCCGGCCGGCGATCCGGACGCGGCGCCGGCAGCGGCGCGGGGACGTGATCAGCCACCTGCTCGACGAGGGCTACACCGACGCCGACATCCTGGTCGAGTGCGTCACCTACGGCACCGCCGGCATGGTCACCACCCGGGAGTTCATCGTGATGTGCGCCTGGCATCTGCTGCAGCATCGTCCCTTGCGGAAGCGGTATCTGGCGGCCGGCCAGGGCGAACGTCTCGCGATTCTGAACGAGCTGATCCGGCTGGAGCCGGTGGTCGGCCACCTGTACCGACGGACGTCCGAGCCGATCGAGGTGACCGAGGGTGACCGGTCGTGGACGATCCCGTCCGGCGATCTGGTCGACGTATGCATCCGGCCGGGCAACGCGGATGTCACGGCGGTGGGTGACGACCCGCTGGATCTGTGCCCGGGGCGTCCGATGCCCGCGGGGGTGAACGCCGCCGCGCTGAGCTTCGGCGACGGCGCCCATCGCTGCCCTGGACAGCCGCTGGCGCTGCTCGAGACTGACCTGCTGCTCACCCGGTTGCTGGCGCTGTCCCCCCGGATCGCAGCCGAACCGGCGATTGGCTGGGACAACCTGATCGAGGGTTATCAACTGCGGGGAATGATGCTGACCTTCAGCGACGTTCGGTAACCTGCGACGGTATTGGTCATTTGCTCTGTTGCTCTTCGGCATGCTCGTCGGGGTCTTGGCCCAGTTGATCCTCGGCCGCGGTCGCCGGTCCGTCGACTGGACGCTCGCCGTGGTGACCGGGCTGCTCGGTTCCTTCGTCGGCGGGCTGTTGATCAGCCTGCTCTCCGGCGACGGTCTCGAACTGCGCGCCTCCGGCCTGATCGGATCGCTGGTCGGTGCGGTGATACTGACCGCCGGTTGGCAGTGGTGGAAGCGCCGCGACGCGTAGCCGTTGCCGAACGTGACGATTCCCGCTGTTGCGCGAATCGTGGCGACGGGGGCAAGAGACGCTGCGTAGAATGACTGCTGAGCGAAGTGAAGACACCTGAGAACTTCGAGAGAGTCACCGGCCTGAGGATCGACACGGCTGCCCCCACCCCGTCCCCTTGGACGCCCTGACAGGGTCGCTGCTCCTGCCGCGTGGATTCCTCCTCTCGACAAGGCTGGATCCCGGAATCTCCCCAGCCCCTAGGTTTCATCGTCCGACGTAGCCGGCCTTCTCGATCAGGGCTTGCCCCTCGGCGCCGACGACCCAGTCGAGCAGCGCCGAGACGTTCGGGTTGGAGCTGTCCGTGGTGACGATGTTCAGATCGGCGGTGAGCGGATAGCTGCCGTTGCGGATGTTCTCCACGGTCGGCTCGACGCCGTCGACGGCCAACAGCCGGATATTCGGGTTGGAGTTCATCACCGTGGCGTACCAGCGGAACGAGTAGCCGAGCGCGCCGCTGAGATCGCGGTATTCCGCGACCTGTTGGATGATGCTGCCCATGCCGGTGGCGGCCTCTTCGCGCATAGGCTCGGCAATCGGACGATCCTTCATCACCAGGGCGAGCATCGCCGTCTGGCTTCCGGAGTCGTCCGGACGCTGGAACGGCAGGATTTCTTCGTCCTTGCCGCCGACCTGGTTCCAGTTGGTGATGGTCCGGGAATAGATGTTGCGTATCTGGTCGAGAGTGAGGTTCCGAACGGGATTGTCGGTGTTCACGAAGAACACGAACGCCTCGCGGCCGATCGGGGTGAGCTTCAGGGTGACCCCGGCGGCCTTGGCCGCGGCCAGCTGACCCTTCGACGGCTGTGCCACGAAGATCGCATCCGTGTCGCCCTCGATCAGCCCCTCGTAGGCGATCGTGGTGGTGTTGCAGTCCAGATACTCGTCGACGAAGCCGGATCGCTCTTCCTCGCCGAGGCCATCGGGGAGTCGGTAGGTCGCCTGTCCGATCGCCGCGTACACCGGGTACAGGGCGGTTGCCCCGTCCAGCCGCGGATGGTTGCCGGAGATGGTCAGGGACGGCCGCGTATCGGGGGTGACCAGGCGATTGTGTGGCTTAAACGGACGGTACTCGTACAGGTCGACCTCCGCCGACATCGACGGCGGCCGCAGCTGCTGGGAGATCTGCGGTGCGAGCTGGACCCCCGCCGCGATCACCACGGCGAGGCTGCCGGCGAGAACGCCGATCAGGGACGCGCCGCCCCTCGGTGCCGGGGGTCGCCGGGCGCCGGCTACGAACCCCGCGACCGAGCCGATCAGGACGGCGGCGAGCGTGATCGGAAGCAGCAGCGGAAAACCGCCGAGGGCGACGGCAAAGCCGAGCAGGAGGTACGGCAGGGTCGCCCACGCGGCGATGTCGAGAGTGGTGCCGAGCGATCCGGTGACCGCGAAGGTGACCACCCACGCCAGCAGAAACGCGCCGGGCGGAAGCGCGACCGGGAGGATCGCCGCGAGCCAGCCGTCCGGACGGTCGTCCTTCCGCCCTCGCCGCATCCAGACCACGAAGGAAATCGTCAAGGCGACGATGGCTCCGACGGACAGCCCTAGGCCCCCCTTGAAAGGCAGCCCCAGCAGGGCTGTGGGCAGGCTGACCAGCAGAGGGACGCCGAGCAATCCCAGCAGGACAGTCCGCACCTGATAGGACATAGCCGCAGACATCCCCGCCTCCTCGGTCGCCGGTGACGTGTTCAGCCTAGCCCCAGCAGAGTTTGAGCAGGGTGTAGGCCCGACTCGACAGCGGCCGCTGGCGCCGAATGGGAGCCTCTACGCCAGTGCCGCCGAGGGTTCGCCGAGTCCTAGGTGTTTCTCTCGGCCGTTGCGCTAGGTCTGCGGGATGACGAACCGGTCGAAGGGCTCCATCCCGCTCACGAGCTGCTTGGCGGCGATCGCCATCCATAGTTCGCACAGTCAACTCGTTGGGGGCCAGCTTCGGCGGCGTCGCCCTGCTGCTCGGCGAACTCGGCATCTGGGACTCTTGGGTGCCTCGGCCACTCCTCAGCCCGCGGCCGCGGCGCCCTGGCTGGTGCTGGCCGCGCTGCCGCTCACGTCGGCCGTCATGATTGGTTGGCGCTGCATCTGGGGGCCAGTACCAGCTGCAGGACGCCGTCCACCCGGATCTGGGTCACCCGCACCGCATACACCGGCTCCAGGATCTCCGGGGTGAGGACGTCGTCGACCCGGCCGTCGGCCCGGACCTGGCCGTCGTGCAACAACACCAGATCGTCGCAGTAGCGGGCGGCCAGGTTCAGGTCGTGCAGGACGACGACGCTGGCCAACCCCAGGTGCCGGACCAGAGTCAGCACCTCGTGCTGGTAGTGCACGTCCAGATGGTTGGTGGGCTCGTCCAACAGCAGGTAGCGGCTGCGCTGCGCCAGTGCGCGGGCGATCAGCACGCGCTGCCGCTCGCCGCCGGAGAGCCGGCCGAGGGTGCGGTCCGCCAACTGGGTGACCCCGGTGCGCGCCATCGCCTCCGCAGCGATGGCGCGGTCCTCGTCGGCGTAGCTCGCCCAGTCCGAGCGGTGCACGCTGCGCCCGAGCAGGACCAGTTCGGCGACCGTGATCTCCGGCACGCCCTCCTCCTGCTGGGCGACCACCGCGGTGCGGCGGGCCAGCTCGCGCGTCGACAGCCGGCGCAGGTCGTCGGCGTCGATGAAGAGCTCGCCGGTGGAGTCGACGGACCGCAGGACGGCCCGCAACAGCGTCGACTTGCCGCTGCCGTTCGGTCCGATCAGCCCGAGTACCCGGCCGGGGTGAGCCGTCCAGCTCACCCCGGCCAGGGCGGGATTCCGCCCGTAGTGGACCCGTAGGTCCGTGCCACGCAGCACCCCGGTCAGCTCCCGAGCCCGGCCACGGCCTGGTGCAGTGCCTCCAGCCCGTCGACCGCGGCCGGGGACGCCGAGGTCTGGTTGGCCAGCAGCGGGATGACCCGGCCGGCCTTGACCGCCCGCAGGTCCTTGGCGCCCGGCTCGGCGAGCAGGCGCTTCTTCGCGGTTTCGAAGCTCTCGCCGAATAGCCCGTAGGCGAGCACGATCACCTCGGGGTCGGCCTTCAGCAGCGACTCGGTGGACACCTCCAGGTAGGTCTTCGGCTGCTTGCCGTACACATTGCTCAGACCGTTCGCGGTCAGCTGGGTCTGCAGGATGCCGGCGCCGCCGTAGGCGCTCATCGGCGCGGAGGAGGAGAAATAGTAGACGGCGGCCGCGCTGCGGGTGCCGGCCGGCTTGCCGTCCTGCACCGCCTTGATCCGAGCGTTCAGCCGGCTCACCGACTGCTCGGCGAGGGTGGTGGTGCCGAAGACCTGGCCGAAGCGGGTCACATCGCCGAGGATGACGTCGAAAGTGACCGGCTTCACCTCGGCGTCGGCGTCGTGGCCGCATTCGCCGCTGATGGTCAGCAGCGTGATCCCGGCGTCGGCGAGCGCTTTCGGATCGGCCTTGAAGAACCCGTAGCCGATCACGGTCTCGGCGCCGCTGCCTAGGATCTTCTCCGTCGTCGGATCGGACGGATCGACGATGGCCGCACCGGTCGGCGGATGGCTCAGTCCGCCCGGCAGTTCGGCGCCGAACTCGCCCGAGCGGGCGATGATCCTGTCCGCGGCTCCGGCCGCGTCCAGCAGGGCGATGGCGTCACTGCCGATCGTCATCAGCTTTGTCGGGGCGGCCTTGAAGGTGACCTGCTTGCCGCAGTCCGGGACGGTCAGCGGGTAGCTGACGGCGGCCGCGCTCGGCGCCGCGGACGGGGCGGCCGCCGGGGGTGCCGAGTTCGAGCAGCCGGCCAGCGCGAGCAGGGTCGCCGCCCCGAGGGCGGCGAGCTTGGTGGATGTGATCACGGGCTTCCTTTCGATGAGGAGGTCTTCCTTTGTGGTGAAACAGACTTGTGGTGAACAGAGGGGCTAGAGGACGGCGGACATCCGGTGCACCAGGGCGATCAGTAGGGGCGTCCCGAGCAGGGCGGTCAGCACGCCCAGCGGCAGCTCTGCCGGGGCGAACGCGGTGCGGGCCAGGGCGTCCGACCAGATCAGCACCAGTCCGCCGATCAACGCGGACGCCGGCAGCACCAGTCGGTGCGGCGCGCCGACCAGCCGTCGGGCCACGTGCGGTACCACCAGGCCGACGAAGCCGATCGCGCCGGAGACCGACACGGCGACGGCGACGCCGAGGGCGACGGTGCCGGTGGCGAGCGCGCGGAACCGGATCGGGTGGGTGCCCAGCGTCCGGGCAGTGTCGTCGCCCAGTGCGATCGCGTCGAGCCGGCGCGACCAGCCGAGCAGCAGCACGAAGGTGACCAGCGTGCTCAGGCAGAGCAGGCCCAGGGTGTCCCAGCGGGACTGGCCCAGCGAGCCGAGCATCCAGAACAGCACCGCCCGGACGCCGTCGCGGGAGTTGGAGAGGAAGACCAGCAGGTTGGTCAGGGCGCCGAGAGCGAAGCCGACCGCGATGCCGGCGAAGACCAGCCGGCTGGGCACCAACCGGCCACCGATCCGGGCCAGCGCGAAGACCAGGACGATCGCCAGCAGGGCGCCGAGGAAGGCGCTCCCGGCCAGGGCGGTCGCGCCGGCCGCGGAGGCCACGAACAGGATCTGGGTGGCGGCGCCGGCCGAGGCCCCCGACGAGATGCCCAGCAGGTAGGGGTCGGCCAGCGGGTTGCGGACCAGGGCCTGGATGGCCGCGCCGGCGACCGAGAGCGCGGCGCCGACGAAGGTGCCGGCGATCACCCGGGGAAGGCGCAGCAGCCAGACGATGTTGCTCTCCGCCGCCGTCCAGGTGCCCGGATCGGCGAGCATCCCGAGCTTGGCGGCAACGACGCCCACCACCGTTTCCGGCGGAATGAAGACCGGCCCTACACCCACGCTGATCACCATCGACACGGCCAGCGCCACGCCGAGCGCGGGCAGCAGGACGGCGCCGGCGACGCGCGGGCGAGTCCTCGGTGCGGGGTGGACAAACATGGAAGCAAATAATAGTCATTATCATTGAGAGGCGGCAAGACGGCCGCGGCGGGGCGGGACTCGGGCGGGCCGTGGGCCGGCCGGAACAGGAGGCGTGGTGGGTTCGTCCGTTCACCTGAAGTTGCTCGGGCTGCCAGGTGGCCGGTTGCGCTTGCTGGCCTGGCCCTTTCTGTGTGGACTGGCGATCTCCGGGCTGCTGCTGGCGCAGGCGATGGTCACCTCGCAGATCTTCGTGCTGCTGTTCGCGCCCGCCGAGAGGGCGGGGGACGGACTGGCCGGCTGGCTCGGCCTGCTGGCGGTGCTGTTGCTGGTCCGCCCGCTGGCCGGCATCGTCCGGGAGTTGACCGCGGTGCGGGCGATGACCGCGATCAAGGTCGACCTCCGGGAGCGGGTGCTCACCCGGCTGGCCCGGCGCGGCCCGATCTCGCTCACCCGGGAACGCAGCGGCACGGTGCAGTCGCTGCTGGTCGACGGCGTCGAGAACATGGACGCCTACTACAGCCGCTACCTGCCGCAGGTCGGCATCGTCGTGGTGAACACCGTGGTGGTGGTCGCGCTGCTGGCCGCCATCGACCTCCCGGTCGCGCTGGTGGTCGGTGCCACCGCGCTGCTGGTGCCGGTGCTGCCGCGGCTGTGGGACCGGATCCTCGCCGAGCGCGGCTCCTCGCATTGGGCCGCCTACTCCGGGCTGCACGCCGATTTCGTCGACTCGCTGCAGGCGATGACGACGCTCAAGGCGCTCGGCGCCGTCGACCGCCGCCAGCAGGAACTCGAACGGGCCTCCGACCGGCTGCTGGCCGCCACCATGACCCAGTTGAAGGTCTCTCTGATCGAATCCGGGATCAGCGCGTTCGCCCTCGTCCTGGGCCCTTTGGTGGCGATCCTGGTCAGCCTGCAGCGGATCGGCGCCGGGGCGCTCCCGGCGCTGGCGATCTTCGCCGTCACCCTGCTCACCTTCGAGGTGTTCCGGCCGTTCCGGGAGCTCTCCGGCTACTGGCACGCCGGCTACCTGGGTGTCTTCGCCGGGCAGCAGTTGCTCGACGTGCTCGGCGAGCCCGTGCCGCCGGAGCCGTCCCGCCCGGCCGCGCCGTTGCCCGCCGGCACCCGGGCGATCGACGTCGAGCTGGACGATGTCCGCTACCGCTACCCGGGGGCGAGCACGCTTGCGCTGGACGGTGTGAGCCTGCGCGTCCGGGCGGGGGAACGGATCGCGCTGGTCGGGCCGAGCGGTTCCGGCAAGTCCACCGTGGCCGCGCTGCTGGCCCGGTTCGCGCTGCCGGAGGGCCGCGAGGTGCGGCTGGGCGGCGTGCCGACCACCGGGCTGACCGCCGCCGAGTGCGTCGATCGGGTCGCCGTGGTGCCGCAGACCCCGGTGCTGTTCCACGGCACGCTGCGGGAGAACCTGCTGGACGCCGATCCGGATGCGGACCATGCCGCCCTGCTGGCCGTGATCCGGCTGACCGGCCTGGAGCAACTCGGCCCGGACGGCACCGCCGCCGCGGCGCTGAGCCGGTCGATCGGCGAACGTGGCGCGCTGCTGTCGGGCGGGCAGCGGCAGCGGGTGGCCATCGCCCGGGCCGTGCTGCGCCGGACGCCGGTGCTCGTCCTGGACGAGGCGACCTCGGCGCTCGACCCTCGATCGGAGGCGGCGCTGCTGGACCGGCTGCGCGAGTTCCGTCCCGGGCAGACCCTGATCGTGATCGCGCATCGGCTCGCCGCGGTGGCCGACCTGCCGCGGGTGGTGGTGCTGGCCGACGGCCGCGTCCGTGAGCAGGGGTCGGTCGGTGAACTGCTGGCCGCCGACGGGCTGTTCGCCGCGATGGCGCGGAGGCAGGGCGCAGAGGCGGTGACCGCCCCGTGAACGCGCAGCTGATCCGGGATGCCCAGACTCGGCGGATTCCCGCCGGCAGCCGGGAGCTGCTCGACGGCGTGCTGTCGCTGCGCGGCGTGCTGGCCGACCAGCGCCCGCTGTTCGTCGCCTCGGTGTCGTTGATCGTCGGCATGCAGTTGTGCGCCGCCGCGGTGTCGGCGCTGACCGCGTACCTCTCGGCGCGGATCGCCGTCGAGTACCTGGACAGGCTCGGGCTCTGGATCGCCATCCTGGCGATCGCGGTGGTCCTGCTTGGCGTGCTCACCTGGCTCGAATCCTGGTGGTCGCACGTCCTGGCCTACCGGGTGTTGGCCCGGCTGCGGCTGGTGGTGCATGCCGCGATCGGCCGGATCGCGCCCGGTGGCCTGGCCGGCCGGCGCACCGGGGAGGTGGCTGGAGCCGCGGTCAACGACGTGGAGCAGCTGGAATGGTTCTACGCGCACACCGCGGGCGCCTCGCTGGCCGCCGTGATCTCGCCCCTGGTGCTCACCGCGGTGAGCGTCGCCCTGGTCGGCCCGCCGGCACTGATGCTGCTGGCCGGGCTGCTCGTGCTGCTGGTGCCGCTGTGGCTGCTGGCGCCGCTGCAGGCCCGGCAGGGCGAGGCGATCCGGGCCGAGCTCTCGGCGCTGAAGGCGGAGACGCTGGAGGGCGCCCAGGGCCTGCGCGACCTGCTCACGCTGAACGCGATGGACCGGCAGATCGCCCGGTTTGTGCGCCGCACCGAGACGCTGCAGCGCCGCCGCCGCACCTTCAACCTGCGCGCCGGGGCCGAATCGGCGTTGGCCGACGGCGTGATCGCCGCCGCCCACCTCGGCATGCTGGCCGTCCTGGGCGGCCAGGTGCGGGCCGGCGAGCTGCCCCCCGAGGTGGTGCCGGTCGCGGTCGTGCTGGTCTTCCACACCTTCGCCCCGGTTGCCGGCGTCTTCGCGATGTGGCAGCGGCTGGGCGAGCTGTCCGCCGCGGCCCGCCGCGTCCACGACGTCTCCCAGGCACCGTCCCCGGTGGACGAGGCCGCGGCGTCCGCCGAGCCGTTCGACGGCCGCGGCGCGCTCGAGCTGCGCGGGGTGGACGCCGGCTACGGGGACGCCACGGTGCTGCACGGCATCGACCTGGCCGTCCCCGAGGGCCAGACGCTCGCGCTGGTCGGGGCGAGCGGCGCCGGCAAATCGACGCTGGCGCACCTGCTGGTCCGGTTCGCCGACTCGACCCGCGGGACCGTCCGGCTGGGCGGCCGCGACCTGCGCACCGTCGACTCCACCCAGGTCCGGCGCCGGGTGGTGCTGGTCCCGCAGACCGCCTACGCCATGCGCGGCACGCTGCGCAGCAATCTGGCCCTGGCCTGGCCGGAGGCCACCGACGCCGCGATGATCGCCGCGTTGCGCCGGGCGGCCCTCGGCGAACTGCTCGACGCCCTCCCGGACGGGCTGGACACGCCGATCGGCGAGGGCGGCGCCACGCTGTCCGGCGGCCAGCTGCAGCGGCTGTCGATCGCCCGCGCGCTGCTGCTCGATCCCGCCGTGCTGATCCTGGACGAGCCGGTCGCCCACCTCGACGCGCTGGCCGAGGCGGAGCTGAACGCCGCCGTCCGTGAGCTGCGTCGGGGCCGGACGACGATCCTGATCGCCCATCGGGCCTCGACCATTCGCTCCGCCGACCGGGTGGTGCTGCTGGACGCCGGACGGGTCGCGGCCGACGGCGTTCACGACGACCTGCTGGCAGCGTCCGCCGCGTACGCCGACCTACTCGCCAAACCGGAGACGTCCTGACCCGGCATGCCTGATTCGACCGGGTCCGTCCGGCCCCGGTTCCACCCCCGACATCCGGAAAGGAGGTGCAAACCGATGCAGATCACCATCAAGGAGGTGGCCACCCAGCAGGCGGAGGACAAGATCCTGGCGCCGAACTCGCACAACCACGGCCACGTGTCCACCGCGTTCGCGTGGGCCAACTGAGGTAGGACCGAGGGCCACGGCGCGGATGGCCCAGCCCAAGGATGGCGGGTCCGCTGCCGCGGACACCGGCAGCGGACCCGTCCCTCATTCTCCCGCCACTCGTCAGCCCCCTACCGGTTTGGAAAAGCCATGACCCTCACTCCCGCCCCCGTCCGGAAAGTTCGCGCTGAGGTGCGCCCGCTGCGCGGCGACCGGACGCTGATCAGCACGCCACGGGGACGCCACTACACCGTCGACCTGGCGGGCACCGACGTGCTGCGACTGCTGGACGCCATCGCCACGCCCGAGCGGCCCTCGCCGCTGCTTCCCGCCGGCTGGCAGGCGGCCGCCGCCGACCTGGAGCGGGTGCTGATCGCGGACGGCGCATTCGACGCGGAGCCCGCGGCGATCACCACCACCGCAGGGACGCCCGTCGCCGGGCTGGGCGACGTCCTGGTCGGCGGTGACGCGGAGATCGTGGTCGAGCTGCTGGCCGCCGCGGGACGGCTCGGCGTAGCGGGCTGGGTCGCGGCCGATCCGGACTCGCGCACCGCCGTCCATCAGGCGTTCGCCACCGGTGCGACCCTGCTGCACGCCGTCCGGGGCGGCGACGAGGACGGCCTGGTCGCCCTCGACCGGCTCTGCTCCGACGCCCGGGTCGGCTGGGTGCCACTGACCCTGCAGTGCTCCCGCATCTGGCTCGGCCCCTTCGTGACGCCCGGCCACGGCGCCGGCTACGAGGATCTGGCGGCCCGCCGGCTGGCCGCCGCCGACGACCCGGAGAGCCACCAGGCCCTGGGTCGTCCGTCGCTGACGGGCGACAGCGGGGCCGACCCCGACCGGCTGACCGGGCTCTTCGACCAGGTGATGTGCCGGCTTGCGGACCCGGGCTTCCGGGCCGGCGACCTGGCCATCGAGGTCGAGCCCGGCCAGGTGCGGCAGCACCCGGTGCTGCCGTTGCCCGACAGCACCGCGCGGCCGCGGACGCACCGTCCGGAGGATCTGATCGACCCGGAGACCGGCCTGATCCTGCGCACCCGCCGGATCGCCCACCACCCCAGCGTGCCGGCCTCGCTGCAGACCGTGCAGGCGGACGTCTGCACGCTGCGCCGGGTTTCCCGCTGGGCCAACAACACGTCGTGCCAAGGCAGCTCCTTCGGCGACCCGGACGCCGCCCGCGCCGCCGCCATCGGGGAGGCCGCGGAACGCTATTGCGGCAACATCTTGGACACCCTGCCGATCGAGCACGGGTCGTGGACGGCGCTGTCGCGGCGTCCGATCGGACGGCTGCTGGACCCGCACGACCTGGTGCTGTACTCCGCCGACCAGTACGCGGCTCCCGGCTTCCCGTTCGTCGAACTCACCGCCGACCTGCCGGTGCACTGGGTGCCCGGCAAGTCGCTGACCCGCGGTGAGGACGTCTGGGTGCCGGCGTCGATGGTGTACGTGAACTGGTTCACCGCCGGTCACGCCGGCGCCGCCGTGACCAACTTCTGCCCCTTCGCCGGGATCGCCGCCGGACCGACCCTGGACTACGCCGTCTGCAGCGCCCTGGAGGAGGTGATCGAGCGGCACGCCACCATGGTCTGGTGGCTAAACGCCCAGCCCCTGCCGGCGCTGCGGCTCACCACCGAGCTGCTGGCGCCCTGGCAGGAGTCGGTTACCGACTCGGGGCAGCGTCCTTCGGTGATTCCGCTGGAGAACGAGTTCGGTGTCCCGGTGGCCGCCGGTGTGCTCGCCAACGACACCGAGCGCCTGCTCACGATCGGATTCTCGGCGCGTCCGGGCATCGTGGCGGCCTCGCTGAAGGCCTGGACGGAGTCGCTCACCCTGCAGGAGGGTGCCCGTGACCTGCTGCCCGCCGACGGCCGGCACTGGGCGGCGATGCGACGCGGCGAACTGAACGGACGATCGTTCAAGCCGTGGCGCGCCGATCGCCGTTACCTGGACGATTTCCGTCCCGACATGCACGACTGCGACGACCTGATGGTGCAGCAGCAGGTCTACCTCGATCCGCGGGCCATCGAGCAGGTGCGGCACCTGATCGAGCGTCCGGCCACACGGGCGGCGGCGGAGGTGCCGTCGGTGCCGGAGCGCAGCGTGGACGCCTACCGGCAGCGGGTTGAGGCACTCGGGCTGGAGGTGATCGTTGTCGACATCACCTCGCCGGACGTGGCCAGCGCCGGGCTGCGGGTGGTCCGGGTCATCGTCCCGGGCACCGTCGGCAACGCGCCCGCGGCCTTCCCGTTCCTGGGCCGCGGCCGGGTGCAGGATCTGGCGGTCGAACTGGGCTGGCGCGCGACGCCGCTACCGGAGCAGGAACTCAACTACTTCCCGCTGCCGCACGCATGACCCACCTCCATCTCGCTGCGGCGGCCGACGGCGGGTTACTGGCGACCACCGCCGACACCCGGTTCGCCATCGACTTGCCGACAGCACGACTCGCCTCGTCGAGCGCCCGGGCGGCGCTGCGCAAAGCGCTCGCCGAGGTTGTCGACGACCCGGTCGGCTGGGCGCCACCCGAGCCGGAGTCGGCAGCGCCGCGGGCAGAGATCCTGCTGCCCGGCCAGCTGCGGCGCCGCACCTGCTCGGCGATCTGGTGGTACGGCGGAGCCTGGTACGCCGCCCGCGGCAACGACGTGGACGCCGCGATGGCGGTGCTGCGCACCGGCGCCCCCGATCGCGCGGTGGCGCAGACGTGGGAGTCGCCCTCGCTGTGGATCGGACTCCCCACGCTGACGGACGTGCGGATCGAGCGGCTCGCCGAGGCCGTCGACGACCTGGAGCGGGGCTGGATGCTGCGCAACGGCGACGGTGCCGTGACCCGGCACCGGCTTGCGCCTTGGCCCGATCTCGACCCGATCACGGGCATCTGCAGACGGATCAGCCACCGCCCGCCCGAACCCGGGTTTCCAAGCACCTTCCGGCACCTGCACGCGACGCTGCCGCGAACCGAGCTGAACTGGCCCGAATGGCAGGCCGACCGGCTCGCGCCCGCCGCCCTGCTGGTGGCCCCCAACTGCGCAGACGGTGAGCTGCGCGATCGGGCGGTGGCCTCGGCGGTCGCGCACCTGGCCGGACCGTGGTGCCGGGCGACGGTCGCCAGGCGGGGGAGCCCGGACGCGCTGCGCGCCGCCGGCGTCCGCGTTCTCGACCCGGCGCTATTGACGGTGGCTGACCCGGCGCTCGGCGCTCACCCCGACTCGCCGCTGCCGCCTATCCGCGGCGACCAGGAGCAGTGGTGGGTGCCCGCCCAGCGACTAGGCCGACCCTGGCCGGTCTGGGCACCGATCGCCTTCACCCACACCTATTCCGACCCGCCGGCGCTGCCCGGCCAACCGGTGCTCGGCTACCACAACCTGGCCGGCGCCGCCGCGGCAAGGACGGTCCCGACCGCGGTGAGCGCGGGCCTACGACACGTGCTTAGCCTGGACGCCGTCGCCCGCTGGTGGCGCGACTCCGACGCCCCTGCCCCTCCGGCGCTCGCGGTGCCGGCCCGGCTGAGGGACGCCTGGCGCGATGCCACGGTCGCACTCGAGCTCCGGCTGCTGCCCTCCCGCTTTGCGGTGCCGGTGGTGCTGGCGGCCGTGCGCGATCAGGAAAGGGCGATCACCGCACTCGGCCACGCCGCGGGCGACGCACCGGAGGCCGCGATGAAAGCAGCCGCCGACGCGTTGGTGCAACTCGCCTCGGCCCGGGACCTGCTGGACCCAGACGGGCTGATCCGGCACTCGGCGGCGCTGGGCGCCGGCACCGCGCCCGGCCTGCTGCCTCACCGGCCGCGGCGCGACTACCTCGACTGCGCCCCGGCCCGGCCGTCCGGAACCGCGATCGCCGTCCGTCCCGCGCTCACCGACGCGATGGCACACCTGCAGGTCGGGCTCGACCCGCGCCTGCAGCGGCGGCTCCGCACGCGGCTGGGCGATCCGCCGCCTGCCCGTCCGCCGTCCTGGCCCGGTGTCGCGGAACTGGTGCACCGCGGTGCACCAGTCCATGTTGTTGTGCTCACCCCGCCGCCGGTGCGGCGGGGCGGCTGGCACGCCGTCCGGGTGCTGGTCCCAGGCTGTCTCCGGCTTGAACCGGCCGCGCTTCCCATCCGGGCCGGG
Organism: Micropruina sp.; assembly: GCA_044225075.1. Classification (GTDB taxonomy): domain Bacteria; phylum Actinomycetota; class Actinomycetes; order Propionibacteriales; family Propionibacteriaceae; genus Micropruina. The sequence continues at coordinate 87,099 of JBGAJF010000013.1, forward strand.
CCTGGCAACAGGCCGGAGCAGCTCCCCTATCCGGGCTGGTGAGCGAGGTGATCTCCCAACTGAACTGAGCGGCTGGGCTACCACAATGCTGCCCGTGTTCCTTCGGCTACCGACCGACGCAGCCGGGTTCGTCGAAAGAGTGATTGTCGCCCCAGCCTTTTCGATAGCTGGTTTGAGCGTCATGTTTAGTCTGACGTCAGCTATCGTGGCGGAAATGGCATTCGAGCTGGCAGTCGGTGACCCTGCATCGGCGGAGCGTGCCTACTAAGGGCTTTCCAATGGTGCTTCGTGGTGCATTGATTATGTCACCGCGCGATCGCGATCGCCACCGAGGCCCGGGGTATGGAGTGACCGTGCTCGGGAGGCGGTCCGCCGGCTGACTGGTCACCGACTCAGCTTCGGTCGGGTGCGATCGACCAGGTGCCAGTGGTGTCCCAATGTGCATCTGGTGACGCCTAGGGAGGTGAGACCGATAGCAGCCGAGGGAGGTGGAGGGGTGGTGCAGTCGGCGCGGCAGGCAGCGCGAAGGCAGGTTCGGGAGGCTGCGGCGTCTCGGATGAGGTTGCTGGCGAACTAGCCCGAACGACGCGGACCAGAGCCTCGCTGACCGAGGACTGGCCTCCAGTGCCCGTTGTCGAGCACAGTTCCGTTCGGCATGATGGGCCCGCTGTAAGGGCCGCAGGTCGTGGTGGACCGCGCGTCTGTCCATGAAGCCCATCGCCGGGCGACAACAGAGGTGCTTCTGGGCGATCGCGGTCATACTGTGGGCATGACGCGTCCTTCTTCCCCCCAGTTGGTCAGTATCGGTTACGAGGGCCGGAGCGCAGCCGAGTTGATCGAGGTGTTGCGTGCTCAGCGGGTCGCGGTCTTGGTAGACATCCGGTTGACCCCGATCTCACGTAAGCCGGGCTTATCCAAGACCGCTCTGGCTGCGGCTGTCCGTGCCGCCGGTATCGAGTACGTGCACCTGCGTGAGTTGGGTAACCCCAAGGCCAACCGGCCCGGCTACCGGGCTGGTGAGTCGGCGGCCTTTGATCTCTATCGGTCGGTGCTGAGTTCCGACGGTGGGCAGTCGGCGTTACGGCACGTCACCGAGCTGCTGGACGGAGGGGCTGTCGCCCTGCTGTGCTTCGAACGAGATCACGCCGACTGCCACCGACATCAGGTCGTAGACGAGCTTGGCGCACGGTGTCAGGACCTGCAGGTCACCCACGCTTGAACCCGAACTCAGTCGAACAGGGTGCCTTCGTAGGGATCGGGAGGCTCGACCTTGGGAGACCAGACTCCAAGCGCAGAGAACGACGTGCGGTGTTGGTGAAGGTTGCCTACGAACATGTGAGTGTCGATGTCGTCGCCGAACAAGGACTCGTACTTCCCTTGAAGCATCTGCTTGGCTCGTGCCGGTCCACTCTCGCGTGACCATCGCCGTCCTGCCTGGCCGGTTTCCCAGTCCAGCAGGGCGGGTTGGTGTCCGTTGCAATCCGAGCTGGCGCAGCGATATCTGATCGTCACTCGGAACGGCGCGGGTTGTAGTTCGCGGAATCCGTCGGGGTTGAATAGGTCCGGCTGTGCGGCCTTGATCACCTTGGCGAGTTGGTTGGGCTCCCACGGTTCACCATCGGTCACCCGCACCTGGGCGTCGTTGACCCGAATCAGACCGAGCGATGGCGCGGGCTGCGAGTAGTCCACGGCCTTGTTGGCGGCGATCAGTTCGCAGGTGGTGGTTGCTCCGATCAGTGGTCGGATCAGCTCTCGGCGCTCTGCCCAGTTCTTGGATGTGCCGACCTTCCGGATCGAGCGCATTCGCGACTGGTCGGGCCGGACGGACTCGGGACGCGGATCAACGCTCCCGTGCCGCGTCACCGGAATCTCGAGGATCTCGTACTTCGCGAAGTGCTGCTCGTAGTCGACCAGCCGGTACTTCATTGGATACAAGCGAACCCACTTGGGCCCGTCGCCGTCCAAGCGGGCTCCGGCGACGCACACAGTCTCGCCGTATCGATCGGACGGGCTCGGATAGGTCTTCACGGTAACCAACACCGTCGCCGTCTCAACCATTTGAGGCCTCCATCAGCCCGCCCGGAACGTTCGGGGTGGACACGGGCAGCTGCTTCTAGAGCGTAGACGCCACCGGTCCGCGAAGCAGTGGCGACCGGCCGGGCACTCGTGCGGCGAAACGACGATCAGGGTGCTTGTCCTCATCAGCGCGCTTCTCGACCTGGGGAGGTAGAACCATCGAGGGGAGCAGCCATGGCAGGCACCATCGGAAGGCGATCGGGATCACGGCTGGATGGGGGTCTGCTGGACGACGACAATGCCTCTACCGCGTCCGCTCCCGAGTGAGCAGCGACAGGGAACGCCTACGTCGGAATGGGTGTCCCTCCAACAGGCGGCCCAGTTGGTTGGAGTGAGTGTGGATACCCTGCGGCGACGCATTCGTGCCGGCAAGCTACCCGCATATCGGTTCGGCGAACGCCTCATCAAGATCCGGATCGAAGACCTCGATAACCTCGTCCGTCCGATCCCGCTCGGGAACCGGCTGAGGCGCCGGCGCGCCTCTTGAACACCAGCCAGACGAGCTCTTCGGGGCGGCTCTCATGTCCACCAGTGGATACGAGAGCCGCCCCGATTGCTGTGTGCCGGCGCTCCGGCGCCCGAAAATTGGGGGCATATTCGGGGCATGAAATCTCGGCCGGAGATACGCCTGGAGACGAAATGTCGCCTATATGGGCTTGTGGAAGCCAGGTTCCACGCCGGCGGGGGTGCTGGGACGGTATTCCAACGACAAGTCCATCGCAGGGCGGCTCGCTCGGGTGGCGCAGGCGCTTGTCGAGGCCCAGGCCGGACGCTCGGACACGGACCCAGTTTCCCGCCGAGACTGGCACCCCCACGCCCTAGACAGTCGACTCAGCGCGACGCAGAAGGCGTCACTTGTCGAGCGGTACCTGGCCGGCGAGGGAAGTTCCATGCTGGCGCGAGCCTTCGGGTTGTCGGAGAACGGCGTGCTGGCGTTGCTACGACGCTCGGGGGTCGTTCTGCGGCCACCCAGCAAGGTCACGGCAGCTGACCGAACTGAGATGCAGCGGCTGCGCCAGGCTGGGTGGACGCATGCAGCTATCGGAGAGCGGTTTGGGGTGACGAGGGTGACGGTTTCAAGGCAGCTAGCAGCGGAAGGTGCTGGCCGCTAGGGGGCGCGTGGCCCGGCAGTGACCGCCAGTTTGAGAACGCTGATCGACGGAACATCAGTGATGATCAGAGCCTTATAGGTGAGAGAACACCGACGTCGAAGCGGCACAAGTGGCGAACGCGTCAAGAAGCTGGCCAGAAGTCGACGATGAAGCGCTCCAGGTCGCGAGTCGGCTCACCGTCACGTTCGTAGCAGGCGAGTGTGTAGTCGTCGAAGTCCTGCTCGCCAACGTCCTTGCGTTCGCGCGCCACCCTCATCAGATACCGATGGCTTGTCGACTGCGGCAGTTTGAGCGCAGACTCCGCCACGTCCGCATCGCCGCCCCAGACTTCAACCCGGCCCGTGGCGAAGACGACTGGCCACGTCCCGAGTTCA
>JBGAJF010000014.1:0-91093 GCA_044225075.1 Micropruina sp.
TCGGGGCTGGACGCACTTCTCCCAATGTCTGACGGGGCCTGTGCGAGTACCCGGGTGTCGTGAGGATTACCGTCCTCGATCGGTGGAGTGTCCCGTGGGGATCGTCGTCTGCTCATCCGACGACCTCCACCTGTTGTGATCGGTGGAGCCGGACCGCTGAGTATCCCTGCGGCGACTCACACGCGAACTCGAAATAGTCAGCTCGGCCCGGATCAGACAGTTGCCCGTTCTCTATGACAGTGACGGGCCGTTTCCGGCCGGGTAGAATGATCCGGTTCCCGGCCACGATCTGATCGGCATATATGAGTCGGCTCATGGGATCACCGACAACCACTCGTCAAACCCTTCGAGGGAACCGATCACGGCTCGGAGGCCGACGATGAGCAGCATCATCAGGATGACGAGTGCAGCGGTGAACAGGGCGCCGTAGAAGAAGCCACGGACGGTTCTGGCCGGACGGTTCTCGTGGATAATCATCCGATGGCCTCCATCGCGACTAGGAAGGCGTGGACGGCGATCAGCCAGAAGGCGACACCAGCGACCATGGCTAGTAGCCATCCTTGGGCTTTACGGGTGCGGCGGCGGCGGTCTTTACGGTCGGCATGCTGCCGGACCTCGGTAGACACATGGGTGGTCATCGTGTCCTCCGCTCAGCTTGGATCGCCTCATGGACGGCCAGAATCGTGTCGACGGCTTGGTCCCGGGTGCGGTGCCAGCCGAGCATGATGGCCTGCCCAACAGCAGCGAACGGATGCTGATCGGCAGGGACTCCGAGCGACTCAGCAACCTGCCCGATGAGGACACCGTCGATCAGGACCTTGTGGTCGGCGAAGTACTTGGTGCGAGTTGTGGTGATTGAGACCGGGCGGTCGCAGGAGGTTGCCCTGACGTCCTGCTGCTCAACGACGGGGGTCGGAGCCCCGCCCGGTCGGCTTGTGGTGTGCGTGGTCAACATTGAAGTACGCTTTCCTTTCGCTAGAGGCGGGCCCCTGATTGCTGTCGGGTGTGGCCCGCTTCGGCCATTTCTTCGGATCTGTGTTTTGGCGGGTGGCAGGCCCCTTCGGGGGAATGGGGGCCCGCCACCCTGTTGGTCACCCCGCCCCGATCGGAGAGCAGGGGACGATCATGCGCGGCGACCCAAACCGCGAACTTGCGGGTGACTCGGCGTCGGTGCTGCGGTCGGCGTTGCTTTGCCGAGCCTCCAAGGCGACACGGCGATCATGTGGTGGCTCCGATCCATCTGGTGAGTTCGTCGTGGGTGATGACGCCTTTCGCGGCGGGACGTCCTTTGATCAGCGGATGGGACTCGCGGAGGTCTCCCGAGTCGCAGGCCCGTTTGATGGTTGCCGGTGAGTAGCCGGTCGCGGCCGCTGCCTCGTCACGCGAGTACGCCAGCTTCGGTTTCTGCACGATGGTCATGAGCTGGCCTCGCAGTTCGGTAGGAGTGGGCTTGGGCAAGCGGTCATCACGCCGCCACCTTCAGGTAACGATCAACGAAGTACCGCTGACCTTTCCCCGTCACCTTCGGCGTCTTCGAGACGGTCACATGACCATCCGAATGAGTGATCGCGGTCTCCTTGATACGGAACAAGCCCAGTTCCATCGACCGCTGCGTCGGCATGTTCCAATCGGTGCCCTCACGCCGGATGAGGTAGCCGTCACGCCGCAGATCCGCGAAGAGCCGCTGCTGACCGATCTCGACACCGTTACCGCGCAGGATCTTCGCCAACTCACCAACGAGGATCGTCGTTTCGGACGTGGCGACCGCATCGGCGAAGAGCACCTTCGGCGCATCAGCCTTCGCCTTGGCTTCCAACTCGGCACGACGAGCACGCTCAGCTTTGAGGTCTGTCGCGAGCCTGATGATCGTGTCCGGGTCAGTCAGGACCTGCTCAGTGAGTTCCGGAGTCAGGTAGCCGCCGTGCTTCCGGATCGCCGGCAGAACCTCACTGGTGATCCACCGACGGAACGCGACCGCCTCAGCCTTATCGGAGCGGATCACCACCTCATACATGCCCGCCTCAGACACGATGACGGTCTGGCGCATCTGGCCGCGGGAGTTCTGAACCTCAGCCTGGCTGAGGTTCAGACCGTCGAGACGCTGGGTGACCATCGACGGGTTGCCGATCGCGAGCACGGCGCACAGGTCAGCGAGAACGAACCAGGGCTCGCCGTCAATCGACAGAGTGCGCACGGGATGCTCGCCGTACACGAACGGGATCAGATCGGTGGCGCTCATCGGGCACCGCCTTCGGGAGTGCGGGGGTCGGAGGAGTCGCCACCCCCGCACTCACCTGCCTCTACCGTGTGATCCAGCGGCGTGCCCTCGCCGCCAGAAGTAGAGGAGTCACCATGCCCGACGAAATGCACGTCGACCCCGAGATCGTGCTCAGCAGTGGACGTGTCATCGACACCAGCAGCATCGAGTTCCGCGAGCGGCTCCCAGTCAGCGCTGACCTGCTCGACCAGCTCGCCCTCGCCACCTCCAGCGACAACCCCGGCGGAGCCTTCTGGGAGGCCATCAGTGCGTTGACGCGGGCGGTGCTGGCGCTTGAAGCGCGCGGGGTCGAGTTCCCCGACAACTGACGACATCGGAAACACGTCGACCCGCACCGACTCAACGCTGCTCATCACGCGACCGCCTCGGCGGGCTGAGCGATCAACGCGACCTGAGGGACGGTGAGAGCCGCAGCGAGGCGAGCGATCGCCTTCATTGACGGCCGCTTCCGACCGGTCTCGATGTTGGCGAGGTACGGGCGGGACAACAGCGCGGCGTTCGCGAGCTGGTCCTGGGTGAAGCCACGGGCCTCACGGAGCGCCTTGACAGTGGCGCCGATCCGGATGTCTTCCGGATTGAGTCCATCCGAGGTGGGAACAGTTACGGGCATGTCCCAGACTGTACGGGATACAACTAGGAACACGCAAGGGAGGAACTAGGAAACAGTCCTGAGTTCTATCGAAACACCTAGTGAGCCACCGGTACATCCACGTAACTACCCGCGTGTTTTCCCGGATTTTGTGCCCTAGGCTGACCGAAGGCCGCCTTGATGTTTCTCGCGGCAGCCCACCACCATCGACGGCATGGGATGCACCAATGACAGAGGACGCAAGGCGCAGGGTTGCTGTCCACCTCGCCGAGCGAGGTTGGAATCAGTCGGACCTGGTCGAGGCGACAGGAATCAACAAGAACACGATCAGCGACTTCCTGTCGGGCAGGACCGTGAATCCGTCTCGACGCACCCTCGCCAGGATCGAGGGCGCCTTGGGCCTGACGCCTGGCACGCTCGTGGACGCTGGAGAAGATCCCGAGCCGGCGACGCCGGGAGACCGCGGACGGGAGACGCCGAGTCTGCGCGAAGCGACCGACGAGGAGCTGTTGGCCGAGCTTGGCTACCGGATCGTGCAGTTGCGGCGCGACGCCGAACTGGCGCACCCAGTCGGCGCGGATGTCGACGTTGCCACCAGCTTCCCGCCGGGGTCGTACCCGCGCGGGACGCGCGTCCGCGACCTCAGGCGGAAGCGGCTGATTGAGGGCGGCCAGCCGGTCGATCAGGCGGCCGACGGCCGCGGCCAGACGAGTGACGAGCAAGACCCCGACGATGGTGAGCGGGGCGAGGAGTAGTAAGGCACGGAAGTATGAAGCGGTTCATCATCGAGAAGCCCTGGTGGGTGACCGTGCTTCTCCTGCTGCTGGTCAACGGCATCTTGTTTGGCGGCTGGATTCCCGACGCCGCAGCGTTGACCTGGGTGGTTAGCTCCATCGCAGTACTCATCTGGCGGAACGGTGAGCGTCAGCGAACCCTTGCGGGTCGACCGACGGCCCAGCAACTCATCCCGCCTGTTGGCACTGGAGTGCAGTACGCCGCCCCTCCCTGGGCGGCCGGGAATGTACCTGTGACGACTCAAGCCGAACGGGATCCGCGCGCAACGCCGGGGGTCGGCGTGGTCGGGCTGGCTGTGGTTGGGCTTGGGTACCACAACGGCATGCGATACCTACGCCCGGGAGCGCACCCCGCCGAGCTTCGCCGAGAACCGCACAATAGCCACGACCTGAATGCTGTCGCCGTGTGGGTCGGTATGCCGCCGCGAATGACCGGCTATATCCGCGCCGACGACGCCATCACCGTCGCCACCCATATGGATATCGGTCGAGTCAGCCGGGTGGCCGTCGAGGCTAGGACCGACGGCGCTGGCCGCTGCGCCGTCCTGGTTCCGCAGGCCTACGCGCCGGGTCTTGATGCGGGCGACGACCAGGCCGACGACGACTTCCCGATGCTCTGGCCCACCTCGTTGACCGCGTGGGGGCGGCTCTCGGAAGTGATCGAGGTGGAAGGCGAGGCGCTCCGTCGCAGCAATATCACCGCGGTGTTCGCCGCTTGCGGCGTCACGATCGCAGGCGACGACGGCTATGAGCGCGGCTCCGAGCTTGTCGAGATCCCAGGCGTGCTTGCACTGCCGGACCCAGATCTCTCGATCGACACCTCGACGATCCTCGTGGTCATTGAAGACCAGACTGTCGGAACGCTCCCCATCAGCGAGGCGCGTCGATATCGGGCTGCGGTGAAGAAGGCTGACGCCCAGCATGCGCACGTACCAGTGCGGGCGCGAGTGTGGGCAGTGGATGACCTTGGGACGATCCGAAGTCGAGTGACAATCAAGGCACCGCCTCCTGATCTGATTTGGCCGCCAATGCCGCTCCCCGCCGGCGATCACGCAGTGCTGCCACACGGCAGCAAGGTTCAGGTGACAGGCGAGGAGGCGTTCCTTGACACGCTGACCAGCATCCTCGGCCGGCGGGCGGAGGTTCAGGTTGTCGCCACCCTGCACGAACAGGCGCTCGTGGGTCGATCCACTCGTTGTCGTGTGGCCGTGCAGATCGGTGGGCAATCAGTAGGTGTGCTCAGCCCGACCATGTCGGACCATTTCCTGCCGATCGTTCGCTCCGGCGAAGCCGCCAAGAAGGTAGTTGCCTGTCGAGCCGTTGTTGCGGGTAACGCCGCCAAGGCGGATGTCGTGCTCGATGCCGCGAGATCTGCTGACCTCGACCCCGACTGGATCGGCACACACCTCGCGCCCACAGGAGAGATAGTCAGACACTCCGACCATGATCTGCCGCCGACGTGGAGTAACTGAGGATGAAGGTATGAGAGCGCCAGCAGGGTGCGTTCGTGCTGCCGGCTCCGGCGCAGTACTGAGAGAAGGGATATGGGATCGTGACGGTTGAGTTGGACTACGCCTACCTCGCGCAGTTTGCGAGGGTGGATCCTGACGGCACGTTGACAGCGCTCAACGCCAGCTTCCTCCGGCTGATCGCGGACCCTGGCGCCGGCGTATCGCTCGCGGTCGCGGGTCGGATCCGCTTCTTGTCCGAGCCGTACGAGGCTGACCTCGCCGTCGCGTTCAGATCGCCGTCAGGCGGCCGCCTGGACTTCGTGACGCATGTACGCGCCGAGGAGCCGACGACGTACGCGGACACTCGTCGGCACGTCCTGTTCGCGCTGAACACGACCGTGGTGAGCGAACAGGGTGAGTATGTGGTCGAGATCAGCATCGACAATGTCGCCGTCCGTACGCTGATCGTCACGATCTCGCATCCCTCGCCGGAGGAGTAGGAGCGGTGGGGGTGCCGCGATACCGGTGTGGTCAGCACACCTACGACCGGATGAACCAGCGAGGGATTTGGCATGAGCACCTGGAGGTTGTTCTATCAGGGCCGACATCGACGCATAATGATCCCTCGCAAGACAGCGTGAGGCTGGATGCGCAGGTTGATGGCCGGCTGCTGAAGGTGTGGGTTGTGGCGCCATGGCCACCGAAACCTGGAAGAACCGTAGTAGTTAAGTCCGCGGCGTGGAAGGATTGAGGTATGGCTGGGCTACGTATCGAGGTTGACTTCAACGCTGATGTCGCCTACCTCTGGGTCAGCGACAAGCCCGTGGTGAGGACAGAGCAGATCGCTCCGGGGGTTCTTGTCGACCTGGATGAGTTCGGCATGGTTGTCGGTGTGGAGGTCATTGAGCTGGGTGTCGATCTACCTGTTGATCGCCTAACGAGGGACTTCCACGTCCCGCAGGGCTCCGTGGAAGCGCTCTTGAGGGTGCGCCCATCGGTGACCAGCTTCACCGCTCGCCAGGCTTCAGCGGCGGCGACATCGGCGCCGGCTTCCGCCTGGCGCTCGGTGAAGTGCTGACAGCTCGGACGGAGTCGAAGGGGACGAGTAGAGCCCTGGGTGTTGCCGCGGCCATCATCACGTCAGCCGCTCTGTTGTTCGCGATCATTCGAGTGCTCGCCGGTGCTCCGTTCGCGGACCTGATCATCCCGGTGGCCGGGCTGCTGTTCGTCGTCTGGGTCATCAAGCGCCGGAGCTAGTCACTCGTGCGGGTGACCGTGGCCGGATGGATTAACACGGTTGTTCGATTACATTCGTATGGGTGCATCACCCCTGGCGCGAGCTGCGACGACTGACCGGCTGGACCATCCGTTTCGTGACCCTGCCGCGGGGTATCCGCGCTGAGTGTCACTGGCCGAGGCGGCTGATCCTGATGGATCGCCGATTGCTGCAGGCTGAGCGTCGCTCGGCGTTGGCCCACGAGCTTGAGCATGTCCACCGGGGTCCTTTCCCGCGGCACGCCCGGGCGAAGGAGGAGGCTGCCGTGAACGCCGCGGCGGCGCGGAAGCTTGTCGATCTGCATGCCCTGGGGGAGGCGCTGGCGTGGGCCCGTCACGAGTCCGAGGCTGCTGAGGAACTTTGGGTGGACGTTCCGACCCTGCGTGCCCGTCTCGCGCATCTGTATCCTGCGGAGTTGCGTTACCTGCGTGGCCGTCTCGATGGCGATTAGCTGCTGGTGAGCTTGAGTGTGGTGGCGAGCCCGTCGAGGGCATCGCGGATCGATTTCAGTTGGACGTGGGTGTAGGCGCGGGTGGATCGGTCGGAGGCGTGGCCGACGATTGCTCGGATGACGGACGGGTGGACGCCGGCTTCGGTGAGGAGCGTGACGGTGGTGTGCCGGCAGCTGTACAGGTCGTGGGCGGGCACGCCGGCGGCGGCGCTCAGGTCGCGCCACGCCGCTCGGTGGGTCTCTTCGCGCATGGGCCGGCCGTACTGGCCGGGCCAGACCAGGTCGTGGTCGTTGGGTTTGCTGTCGTCCCGCCACTGGACGAGCGCGTCGTGCATCCACGGCACGATCGGGATGGTCCGCTGCCCCTTCTCGGTCTTGGGCCGCACGAGGTGGTAGGAGTCGACCAGCCGGTGGGCGATGTAGCCGTCGGGGATGCGGAAGCCGGATGACCGGTCCCGCGGGGTGTTGTAGGGGAGCGGCTGCAGCTGCCAGGACACGTCGATCGTGTCGACATCCAGGTCCACACAGGACCAGGTGAGCCCGCGGCACTCTGCTGGCCGCATGCCCTGCAGCAGCGCAGCGACCCATAGGGACGCGTCTGGTCGGGTGGAGGCGGTGGCGAGGATCTTGAGGGCGTCGAGCAGCGGGATCTCGGCGCGGCCGGATTCGCCGCGGCTGGGCGCGTCCATTTTGAGCAGGCGGGCGGGCACCTCGTAGCCCTCGACGATGGCGTCCTTGAGCATCTTGACGAGGACCAGGTGCGCGCGTTGCGCGGTTGAGTTGGCCCGGCCGGCGTCGAGTATGGCGCGGGTGACTGACCGGACGTCGCCGGGGGTGAGCCTGTCGAGCCGTTTGTGACCGATCGTGGGGACGATCCACCGGGTCACCTGGGATTTGTCGGTGGCATATGCCTTCGGCCGGACCTTGCGCACATGGATGTCGAGCCACTCGTCGGCCCACGCTTTTACCGTCCGGTAGCCGGTTCCCTCGGCGGGGGCGCTGTCGCGCTGGAGCTTGGCGAGTGTCGCTTTCGCTTCCTTGAGCCCGAGGCGTCCGGGTGTGCGGATGTTCCGGCGGACGTACCGGCGGGTGCCTTTGGCTGTCCATCCGGCTTCGACCTGGACGCGGTACCCGCCGCCCGGTAGGGGATAGATGCTGCCGGTTCCGTGTGGTCGGCGGACCTTCTCGATGGTCATATTCAAACACCCTCGCAAAGTGAGTCTTTCGGTGAGTCGTAACTAGACCATGCATGACCTATCTTTCTGGGTCAAATAGCGTAGTCAAGGCCGGATTGACGGCTCTGTCAGCGTAGCACTGTTCTCGTTCGCAATGAGAAGGTCAGGGGTTCGAATCCCCTTAGCTCCACCAGTCGGCTAGCTCTCTGACAAGGGTATTCAGGCCGATTCATCGCTCTTTGACCCCCTTGCGTCGACCGGCACGCCCCTATGTGTGCCCCGCAGCATTCAAAAGCCCCAATCCGGCCAGATCAGCACTAGTACCCAGGTGGTGCAAATACAGATTCGTCGTGGCCATCGACGCGTGCCCCATCCAAGCCTGAACCGTAACCGGGTCGACGCCCCTCGCCAGCCACAGGCAGGCTGCCGTGTGACGCAGATCGTGGATCCGCCGGCCATCCGCAGTCTCGGCCCAATGGGTCGTCCGTTTCAACGCGCTCGCGTGCAGCTGATGGGCCGATTCGGAAACGAACAGCCGGTCACCACCTGCCTTGCCGGCCGAGCCAACGGACTCGGAGGTGGCTCGGGACCCCCGTTCAGGCGCAAGCTCCCGTCGGTCACCCAATGCGTAGCGCACGAGCGGGGGCCTAGCTCATCGGAAACGCTCGCACCCGGTCCGACCTACCGAGACACGACAGCGCGCCCCTGCCAATCGCTGCTGAATACGGCTCTTCTCGATCAAGGCGCGGCTTCGCCGCGCACGCTGCGGTCCGTGTCCTCACTCGCTTGCGCTCGCTGCGGGCCGGTCCTCGCGACCCAATGGCACGCCGACCTCTAGCCGGGTGGCAAGATCAGCGCATGGAACCACTTGGTGAGTTGATCCGCCAAAACAAGCCGGTCGAGTTTGAGCTTGTGTCGGCCGAGCCCAATCCGACGTATACCTGGGCAGCGGTGAGAGCGGTTGCCGCCGGTGCTCGATTCACAGCCTTCACGGAGCTAACTCATCAGATCCCTTCTGATTGGCAAAACCACCTTGCCATCAAGGTCACCAGCGCGGGCCAGCCTCGGATGGACTTCCCGGGTGTGCGAACCGAGCAGATCAATGTGGAGAACCGCCTCAGCATCGTTGCCAGTGAGCTGCTTCACCACGCGCGGGCTGCCCTAGACCTCTGCGTCCACTTGGCCTCGTGGCGTGACTCCGGAATTCCGAACCAGTATTCACAGTTTCCTCTCGCCGAAACGAACCGCCAGTGGAGAGACGCGATGAGGGGCCGTTGGCTAGAGGGGGTGAGTGCGACACACAAGGACTGGATTCGTGCCGTGCAGCCCTTTTGCGGCGTCGGCTGGACAGGGAATCTGAGACGGCTAAGCAATGAGGACAAGCACCGCCTAACGGTTCGAATCGCTACGGCCTACAGGGTGACGATCGACGACTGGTCGGTTGCCGCAGACCCCCCAGGCAGCGCAGACATGGGGACATTGAATCCATCCAAGCGCGAGCTTAGATTCCTGATCCGAGACGCCTTGGACGCAAGCGCTAACCCCGTTGTCGACGCGTCAGCAAGCGACGTTCTCCTCGGCGTGGTTCAAGGAGTTGTGGCCCTTGTTAACCAATTCCTAGTCGACGAAGGTAACAACGAAATCCAATTGACTACGTCGCATCGCCACAGCGAGGATAGCGATGGTTAACGTTTTCGGGTCCCCGCATGGAGCCGCGAGCGGTATAAGTTGGCTCTTGTTCCAAGTTGGCTCTGTTCGTGAGCGTCTGCCAGTCTGGCCCGCCAACACTTACAGGCGGGTGACGCGCAGATTCCTACATGAACCGCCGACTTCGAAGGTGGGCGGGTGGAACGTGTGCCCCCGACGTGCCTCCGCTGCGCCATCCTGAAGCGGCCAATGCACCACGAGAAGCCAATGCAAGGCATGACAAGTGCTGGACAGGGCGTCAACAGTCCTTCGCAATGAGAAGGTCAGGGGTTCGAATCCCCTTAGCTCCACAATTTCAGACGTACTAGAACACCTAGCATTAGTTGGCCGCACGCAGTGCCAACCGTGCGGACTGGTATGAATAGCTCCTAAACTTCTGCGCTGAGCGTCAGCGTTGGCGTCGGATCGTACCTGGGGTGTGTCCGATGATGCGGTTGAAGGCACGGTTGAAGGCGGCCTCTGATTGATAGCCGAGTTCGGTGGCGAGCCTTGCTGCGGTGGTGTTCTCGTGGCGGAGTCTGGTGTGGGCGATGTTCATGCGCCAGCGCGTGAGGTAGGCGATGGGGGCTTCGCCGACGAGTTCGGTGAAGCGGGTGCTGAATGACGACCGTGACATGGTGGCGAGCTGTGCGAGGCGCTCCAGCGTCCATTCGTGTCCTGGCTCGTTGTGGATAGCTTCCAGGGCATAGCCGATCCGCTCGTCCTGCAGAGCGCGGAGCCAACCTGCGCCGGTGTCTGGACTGTCGGCGAGCCATGAGCGGATCGCTTGGACGACGAGAATGTCAGCGAGCCTAGTGGCGACTGCTTCTCCGCCGGGTTGCGGGTAGGAGAGTTCTCCAGCCATGAGGCGCAGAGTGTCGCGGATCGCGGATGCTGCTGAGAGGGTGTCGCCGCCGACGAAGAGCACCTGTGGGAGCGCGCGCACGATCTCACGGGCCGCGGGATCATCGAACGACACCACGCCACAGATCAGCTGCGCCGAACGACCGGCGCCTCCGTGCCGCAGCACCGAGTAGTGCTCGGTGAGGTACTGCTGCGGCAGTAGATCGACACGTGGCCCCGCTGCGCTGGTCTGCGTGCTGGCGAGGTCGTGGCCACGTCCATGCGGCACGAGGGCGAGGTCGCCCGCGCGCAGTTCCAGTGGATCGGCGTCAGGCAGACGAAGCCAACAGGTGCCGGTGGTCAGCACGTGGAAGCTGATCGAGTCCGGGATAGCGGGCATCTCCAGCGCCCAGGGCTCGCCGAGTTCGGCGTGGCAGTAGAACGTGCTGCGCATCCGTAGCGTGTGCAGCACGCGCGCCAGCCGGTCTGTGGTCTCAGCCGGGAGTCCTGGTCTCATAGCCTCCGCCTGCCATTGTTCGACACCGTTTCGCCGACCATATCGGACGAATGAGCAAGAAACCCGGATGCGGCGGCATGGTGCTACCGATAGAGCATCCGTAGCGTCGATCCCGTAATCAAGACACCTCACCGAGAGGAATCATCATGTACGTCATCGCAGGAGCAACAGGCAGAGTCGGGTCAGTGGCGGCACGGACGCTGCTGGGCGCTGGTGCAAAGGTGCGGGTGCTCGTGCGTCGCCAGTCGGATGCCGACGAGTGGGAAGCACGGGGAGCCGAGGTACGCATCGCCGCGCTCGACGACCGCGCCGCGCTCACCGAGGCGCTGCGCGGGTGCGTAGGGTTCTTCACCCTGTTGCCATTCGACCTCACCGCAGACGATCTCGACGAACACGCGAATCGCCTGATCGCCTCCATCGCTGGCGCGGTTTCAGATGCGGGGGTGCTGCATGTCGTGATGCTGTCCTCCGGGGGTGCGGATCTCGCCGGCGGTACCGGCCCGATCACCGGCTTGCACCGCCTCGAAGAAGCACTGCGCGCGACCGGCACCATGCTGACCGCGTTGCGCTCGGGACACTTCCAGGAAAAGGTCGGCGACGTGATCGACGTCGCCCGCGACAGCGGCGTATACCCCGTGTTCGCCACCTCAGCCGACGTCCCGCTGCCGATGGTCGCCACCGCAGACCTCGGCGTGCTCGTGGCCAAGACGCTCCAATTGCCGCCCGCTGTGAGTGAGAGCATTGATGTCGTCGGTCCCGCCTACTCCGAGCGCACCATCGCTGCACTGCTCGGTGAGGCTCTCGGGCGGGACCTGGAGGTCGTGACGGTTCCCGAGGAAGCCTGGGCCGGCGCCCTCACCGAAGGAGGGTTCCGCCCACACATCGCCGAGAGCCTCGCCGAGTTGCACCGAGCTGACGAGCACGGACTGCTCGCTCCGCGCGGTGACCGCAGCGTGCACGTACACACTCCGGTCGAAGCAACCATCGAGCGCGTCTTCGCGCTCCGTTGAACGGTGAGCGGCCATGCCTGTCCTCATCGATGCCCTGCTCGTCACTGCGATCGTGATGAACGGATTGCTCGCCGGGCTGTTCTTCGTCTTCGCCTGCGCGATCACACCCGGATTCCGGCGCGTCGATGACGCCACCTACGTGCGGGCTTTTCACGCGATCAACCGCGCGATCTTGAACTACTGGTTCCTACTTGTCTTCTTCACCGCCCCGCTCGCCGCTCTCGCCTACGCCCTCATCGCTACAAGGTCAGCCACGGCCGTGCCGACATCGTGGGCGTGGGCGGGTGCAGCATGCGCCGCGCTGACGTTCATCATCACCGCCGCCAGGAACGTGCCGCTCAACACACAGCTCGACCGAACCGCAACCAGAACGCAAGTCGAGTATCGGGTCGCGCGCGAACGATTCGAAGCACTTTGGAATCGATGGAACCTGGCCCGTACCGTCACCAGCATTGGCGGACTTGTATGTCTCGCGCTCGCCGGAGTCCTCGGGTGACACGAACGTTCAACTTGACGAGATCAGGTCTTCGTATGATGCCGCCGGGGGCCTGGGCTCCGTTCTCGATAGCGGAGATGACAGACTGACCCGTACCTGCCCGCCAGGCTAGTTCGGTCTGGGAGAGGCCGCCTTGGCCCGGGCGTTGTAGACCAGCTCTGCGATCTGCAACCGTGCCTCGGCTTCGATGGAAGCCGCGTCGTGCTCGGCCCGCTCGGTCTCAGACATGGCGGCCAGGGACTCGTCCCGAACCTGCTCCCACGACGTGCTGGTGCTCATCGTTGTCTCCGCTTCTTGTCGGTGCTGCCGGTGGCCTTGCGTGCCGCCTGTGCGCGTCGAGCCCTCAGAACCTCACCTCGCTCGTTCTGACGCTGCTTGCGGAACGTCGTCAACGTCACGGCCGGCGATCAGGCTCAAAACACGTAGGTGGTGATGCGTCGGTTGACGTTCTGGCACGAAAACCGCAGCTCGTACAGCCCGTCGCCCAGGGAGCGTGAGTGTGGCATCCGCAACATGCTGCCCTGGGAGGCGGGTCGTTCTATCTTGATGAAATTCACAGCTCTGCACTAGTCCAGATCGAGCCCGAGTTCGAACGCGAAGGTCTCCACTGCCGGCTTCAGCCCAATGTGCGACAGCGGCTCGTTGAAATCGGGATAGGTCGGGACGGCGTCCTCCGCTCGTTCCCAGAGGACGATTGCCCGCCCTGCAGCCGTGTTGGAACTGGCGTACATCATTCCGTCGATGTCGGTGTAGGTGCGGTAGATCGCTCTGCTCCAGGTCCGGGCTGCCCCGTGCGGGCCGCTGGCGATGGCCGCATTGGCCCCTGCCCAGGACACCCAATCTGTGTCGGACAGGTCCAGCAACTTCAACGGGCGCGCTATGCGGAAGAGGCAGTAATACGGATCATCACGTTTCGTTTCGACGATCCTGCGGTTCGTGAAGCACTCTGCCAGGCACGTCTTCAGCACGGGATAGATGTCACCTCGTCGATCCAGCACGACGGGAGCGACGTACGACACCCGTCGGGTCGGATGGACGCGCCTCGGTGAGGGTTGATGGTCGAAGCGCGCGCAGGTTGGCCCCCAGGCGCGGAACTCGTTCCATTGGATCGGATAGTCGCCGCCGGCGGCATAGATTCGCCCGACGGTCGCCCCGGCCGGCAGCGCGAAGCACCAACGATCGCACGGCGCCGGGAAGCGACTGGTGTCCGGGCGTGCCGGAAGGCGCTCAGACAAGGCGGGCCTCAATTGATCTGATAGGCATCGTCGACCAGTTCGGCGACTGCCTCCGCCGATCCGCCCGACGCCAGCCATTCGCGAGGGCTCACCACGTCGCCGTCCACGTCGAGATCCTCATGAGTGGCGTCCATGAAGCGTGCCACCGAGACCAGATGGGCGTCCGCCGGAAAGTGTGGGGCCACCTCGTCCCAGCCGGGAATGGTTCCCTCATCCTCGAACTGAAACACCGGAAACACGGTGCCATGCGCCGAGCGGACGCTGTAGAGGCTGCGCTGTGCCACCCGTTGCCGCACGCGGCTCTCGGTGACACCCAACTTCTGGGCCACCTGGGCGACGGTGAGCGCGCCGTCCAGCACTTGCCGCGCGGCTAGCTTCGTGCGCACCGATGCACGTCTACTCACCGGCGGCATTTCGATCACCAGCGACCCGCTCCGGGCCAACGCCTCTTGTTGGGCTTCGGTGAATGCACGATTGGGCTCCGGCTCGGCGGCCGACTCGGTGAGGTCGGTGAGGATTTGCACCACTGAGGAGCCGTGTCCGGACTGCTCGAGTTTCACCAGCAAGGCGACAATGTGCTGATCGTCCCCGCGTTGGCTCTGCGACTGCCTGACCATTGCCGCCAAAGGCTTGCTCACCCGGATCTTGCGATCCTGGGCAGGGGGGTCACGTGGATCATCGACCCAACTCGCCGGCACGGCAACCTCTTCGGTCATGCTTGCCCGCTTCGTCGTCGACATCGGCACGCCCTCTCGTCTGCTAACAATGTTAGCGCATTTCTGCGGAGGGATGAGGCACGGCACCGCTAGCCTGCGGCGCCGCTCGCGGCCCTCCTTCAGGCGATGTGCTCGACCGGATCGGTCTCCTGTGTGCGCTGGTCGGCGTCCGGGTCGCCGACGGCGGAGTTCAGGTACCGATCCGAGAGCAGGCGGTATTGCGGCGTGCACATCGCGAGGACCGCGACCGCCGCGCAGGCGATGCCCGAGATCAGCAGAATCAGGGCGATGCCGCGGTTGTGCCCGGTGCCGAGCAGTGGCTCCCAGGTGCGTAGCCCTTCCTCGGTGCGCAGCAGCGGGATGATCCAGAACTCGGCGAGCGGAGCGATCAGCAGGGCGGTGACCGGCGCGGCGGCGGCCTCGAAGGTGCTGGCGAAGCCGAACACGCGTCCCTGCTTCTCATAGGGGACGACCCGCTGGATCACGGTCTGCTCGGCCGCTTCCACAGCGGGGATCATCGCCATGAACAGCCACACGCCGACGATGTACACCCAGCCCTGCTCGCGGATGGTGCTGAGCGCACCGGCGGCGCCGATGGCGGCGGCGAACAGCAGCATGGTGCGGATGGGATTCCTGCCCAGGCCCTTCGCCGCGACGAGAGCGCCGCCGACGATGAATCCCGTCGACATCACCGCGAACCAGATGCCCCAGCCCTGGACGCCGAACATCTCGATGCCGTAGGGATCCATCACCGCCATCGCGACACCACCGAAGAGGTTGTTCAGCGTGGTGAACAACACCAGCGCCAGCAGGCCGGGCACGGCGCGCACGGCCAGCCAGCCGCCACGCACATCGACCCACCGGGTGCCCTGCTCGGTGGCCACGATCTGTCGCTCCGGGATGCGCAGCAGCACCAGGTGGACCAGTGTGAGGGCGAGCGCACTGACGCCGATCAGCAGCGTCCAGCCCATCCCGAGGAACCCGACCGACAAGCCGCTGAAGACGCTGGTGACGATCATCCCGACGCCCTGCACCGTGCCGACCAGGCCGTTCGCATTCGCGTGGCGCTCGACGGGGACGAGCAGCGTCACCGTGGTCGACAGCGCGATGCCGCGCAGTTGTTCAACCACGGCGCCCGCCAACAGCACGACGGCGAAGATCCAGAACCAGGGGCGGTTCAGGTCGATGATCGCGGTCGGGCCGATCGCGAAGAAGAGGGCGGCGTCCAGGATGAAGACGATCAGCGCGATGAGGGTCGCCCACGCCATCACGGCCTTCTTGCGGAACCGGTCGACCAGGGTGCCGAAGAACATGCTGAACAGCGAGACGAACAGCATGTATGAGGCCGCCACGACCCCGGCGACCAGCACATTGCGGGTCTCGGCATAGGCCCAGAAGGTCAGCGCGAACCACAGAAAGCTCGTCGTCACGTTGGCGACGGCAGTATTCACCAGCACATGGAGGAAGGTTCGGAACCCGCCGTCGGCAATCGGGTTGTCCGCGGGTGCGGTGTCGGACGTGTCCATAAGAGTCCCGCTTCCTCAGTCGATGGTCTGCTGTTGAAGACGATGGTTACGCGCTGCCCGGCCCCGGGGGAAGGGGCGCATCCAGCACGCGTGGGTGGTAGTCGAGCAGTTGAGTGCCGCCGTCGAAGGTGCGCGTCTCGACCAGCTCGAGGGCGATATCGGGATAGCCGTCGTAGATGCGCTCCTGCCCGGTCTTCCCGGTGATCACCGGGAAGATGACCACCCGGAAGCGGTCGACCAGGCCGGCGGCCAGCAGCGATCGCGCCAGCGAGAGACTGCCGATTGTCGACAGCGGGTGCTCGCTGGTTTCCTTCAACTCTCGCACGGCCTCGACCGCGTCACCACGGATCAGCCGGCTGTTCTCCCACGCCAGCGGATCGTCGAGCGTGCTCGAGAAGACGATCTTCGGTACTGCTCCGAGAGCGTCGACGCCGTCGGTCCGCGATTCTGCGAAGCCGTGGAAGAGCCGGTAGGTGTTCGCACCCATCAGCAGCGTGCGGTGGGCGGCGGAGTCCTCGCCGAGCCAGCCGAGGTATTCGGGGCCCTCCAGCCCCCACCAGCCGGGCCAGCCTTCCGCGGCGCCGTAGCCGTCGAGCGAAGTGATGTAGTCGACCATGAGTTCCATGAGCGGTCCTTGTCTCTCGATGACGTCGGTGGCTCCGGCGCATTACTTCAAATAATAAAGACTTCAAATAATAAAGCATACTGCAACAAATGAAGTCAAGTGTTACGCTTGCTTCGTGCGAAATCGTGAGTACGGGCAGTTCTGTGGCTTGGCGCGTGCCGCCGAGGTGCTCGGCCAGCGATGGACCCTGCTGATCCTGCGTGACCTGCTGATCGGCCCGCGGCGCTATTCCGACCTTGCTGCGGGCCTCCCCGGCATCCCGTCCAACCTGCTCTCCACGCGGCTGAAGGAGTTGGAGCAGGACGGGGTGATCATGCGCCGGGCGCGCAGCGGTGCGGATCGCTCGATCGTCTACGCGCTGACCGACCGAGGCGCTGAACTGCAACCCGCGCTGGACACGTTGTCGCGCTGGGGAGCCGCCGGCATGCGCGAACCGCGGGAGGGTGAGATCGTCACCGAAGCCTCCCTGGTCTCCGCCCTGCGGGTGGCTGGGGAGGGCGCTACCGCGACGGGTCGGCGGCTCGTCTTCACCGTCAGGGTCGGGGCTGCCGCCGCACACGCCATCGTGGGTGGCGGCGCCGTGCAGGTCGGCGCCGGCGAGCACCC
Organism: Micropruina sp.; assembly: GCA_044225075.1. Lineage (GTDB taxonomy): Bacteria > Actinomycetota > Actinomycetes > Propionibacteriales > Propionibacteriaceae > Micropruina. The sequence continues at coordinate 17,275 of JBGAJF010000014.1, forward strand.
GGACGCCGATCTGGTGATCACCGCCGGACCCGGGCTTCGCGATCTGCTGGCCGGCACTCTCGAGCCGGCGACCGCGATCTCCGAAGGTGCGGTGGCCGTCGATGGCGATGCGAGGCTGCTGGAGGACTTCGTTTCGATCTTCACCGTTCCCTACAGCCCAGCTTGCTGAGTCGCCGTTCGAGGAAGCGTCGCTCGGCATGCCGGCCACCGGCTGAAGCTAAGAAATGCCAATCAGCGCAAACCTCGCGGGTTGAGCTTGTCGAAGCCCCTGCGGGGCATGGGTTCAGGTCTCGACAAGCTCGACCAACGACGTTAGGCGCTTGCTTGGGCGACCTATTCCGCGAAAGCGGTCAGGCTGAGGACGTTGCCGTCCGGATCGCGGAACCAGGCGATCTGTGCTCCGCCCGGGGCGGTCCAGACGCCGGCATCGTCCTGGCCGAATCCCGGGTAGCGCATCATTTCGACACCCACGGCGGTCAGCCTGTCGATGGTGGCGTGAATGTCGTCGACGTGCCAGCCGAGGACGGTGAACGGCGGCGGCGTGTGTGCCTGAGCCTTCTGGATCCGGAGCATGGTGCCGCCCGCGTCGAACACGATCGCGAACTCTTCGTCAGCGATGAGCCGCAGCCCGAGGACGGCTTCGTAGAACTGCTTCGACCGCTGAGGCTCAGTGGTTGCCGCGAACGCGATGACTTCCTGGTCGCCCAGACCGGCATTCTCGCCCATGGGGCGAATCTACCCGTATCCAGGATGCAGTCGACGGCTGCCTCCAGCTCTCGAAGCGAGTTGTTGCTCAGCGTCACCGAGGGCCGGGGTGGACCCAGTGGAGCCCGGCGAATCGGGCGAAGTCGCTGTCGAAGGAGCAGATGCTGGTTCCGTGCTCAATGGCGAGCGAGAAATGCCAATCAGCGCAAACCTCGCGGGTTGAGCTTGTCGAAGCCCCTGCGGGGCATGGGTTCAGGTCTCGACAAGCTCGACCAACAACGTAGGCGCTTGCTTGGGCGACCTATTCCGCGAAAGCGGTCAGGCTGAGGACGTTGCCGTCCGGGTCGCGGAACCAGGCGATCTGTGCTCCGCCCGGGGCGGTCCAGACGCCGGCGTCATCCTGGCCGAATCCCGGGTAGCGCATCATTTCGACACCCACGGCGGTCAGCCTGTCGATAACGGCGTGGACGTCGTCGACGCGCCATCCCAGGACGGTGAACGGCGGCGGCGTGTGCCCCTGGGTCTTCTGGATCCGGAGCATGGTGCCGCCCGCGTCGAGTCGACGGCTGCCTCCAGCTCTCGAAGCGAGTTGTTGCTCAGCGTCACCGAGGGCCGGGGTGGACCCAGTGGAGCCCGGCGAATCGGGCGAAGTCGCTGTCGAAGGAGCAGATGCTGGTTCCGTGCTCAATGGCGAGCGCGGCGAGGTGGGCGTCGGTCACGAGATTCCCGTGCAGGTCGCCGTCGATCAGGAGCTTTCCGAGGATGTCGCGGTGGCGGGCACCGGGTGCGGGAACCCAGGCCTGTGCGGCGTCGAGCCAATCGGTGATGTAGCTCCACGCATCCGAAGGTGAGAGCGGGTTTGCCGTCGCACGCGGGTGGGTGATGATGCGCTGAAACGCCGTCAACGAAACCCATGGCAGCCCCACCCGCTCGAAACCGTTCAACGCCCCCTCCAGCCAGCTTCTCGCGGTGGTGTGGAAGTGCGACCGGTCGTCAACGGCGTACAGCAACACGTTGGCGTCGACGATCAACGCGCGTCCTCGGAGTCGTACTGGTCGAGCAACTCAAGCGCATCGGCGACATTGGTGACGTCGATCCTCAGCCCGATGCTGGCCGTGCGCTGCTGGAATGGGACGGCCTTGTCGCCACGGGCGAGGCCGGCGCGGGCGAGTTCGTTGACGGCCTCGCCGAGGCCGATGTGGCGTTCCCTGCGCAAACGCTCGGCTGCTGCCGCGACCTCTGGGTCCAGTCGTACCGTCGTCCGCATACCGCGACGATAGCATCTGTGGTTCAGGCTATCAGCATCAATGATTCACATGTCGAGGACGCGACGTCGCAGATCAGTGCGGCGTTTCCTGGTTGAGCTTGTCCAACCCGTTGTAGAAGCGGTCTCGACAAGCTCGACCAACGATGATCAGCATCGCCAGCGGCGTCCTGCTTCAGCGCGTCAGTGGGAAGACCAGATGGGTGACCCGATCGCCCTGTAGGCAGGTGGTGGGATTGCCGAACGGCACCTCCTCGGCGGACAACTTGCCGAAGAACGGCCGGTTGCCCTCGCCCATCACCACCGGCACCAGGTCGATCGCCACCTCGTCGAGCAGGCCCAGTTCCAGACACTGCCGGGCGATCGTCCCGCCCGCGACTGACACCACCCGATCGCCGGCGAGTTCCTTGGCCCGGGCGATGGCGGACGCGACTCCGTCGGTCACGAAGGTGAATGGGGCGTCCGGGTGCTGCTCGACCCAGTCGGTGGGAATCTGGTGCGTCACCACCACGACGGGGACGTCGAGGGTGTGCCGGCCCTGCCACCCCTTGGCCACGTCGAACAGCGTGCGGCCACACACCAGTGCGCCGAGGGAGGCCGTCCACTGCCGCCAGTGCGGAGCGCTCGCGGCGCTCAGGTGCACGGTGAAGTCGCCGGCCGGGGTCGGGATGGCGACCTCGCCGTTCTGCAGCCAGTCGAACAGGCTGCCGATGGTGTTGTCCGGCTTGGCGATATACCCGTCCAGCGACATGATCGCCTGTGCTTGAACGATGCTCATCTCAGCCTCCTCAGCCGCGCTGCTGTCTGCCGTCGGTGGATCTGCCGGCGATGCCGGTTTGTCGAGCATAGAACGAAGGGTCGTATATGTCTATAGTGACATAGATCAGCAATCTCCTGAGGCCACGCGCCACCCGCAAGTCGTGGGTCCGCGGCAGTGGCCTACTATGTCGAAGGTGACATCGTTGCTCAGGGGCATTGACGTGGGTGACCTGCAGGATCGGCTGCGATGAGCACGCTGAGTTATGCGATCCTCGGCCTGCTGGCGGTTCAGCCGCGCACCGGCTACGAGTTGGCTCAGGCGATGAAGGCCCCGATCGGTTACCTGTGGACGGCCGGGCACAGCCAGATCTACCCCGAACTGGCACGCCTTCAACACGACGGGCAGGTGGACGCGACCGTCATCGACGGCCCCGGCCCCCGGGACACCAAGCGGTACCGGATCACCGACGACGGCCTGGCCGCGCTGCGGGAGTGGACGGACTCCCCGCTCGAGGAGGTGAGCCGCTCGGAGTTCATGCTGCGCGTGCGCTGCCTATGGCTGGTCTCGCCGGAGCGGGCGCGGCGCTTCATCGAGGGCCAGCGCGAGCGCTACCGGCGGCGGCTGGAGACCTACGCGTTCGAGGAGGCCGACTTCATCCTGCACGGCGACGCGGTGGACGAGCCCTCGTCACCGTGGTTCGCGCAGCATGCGACGCTGCGGTTCGGCATCATGCGGGTCCACGACACCATCGCCTGGTGCGACTGGCTGCTGGAGCGATTGGTGACTCCCAGCGACGCGCGTCCGGCCCGGACCGACTCAGATTCGGGCGACGCGCGCTAACTCGCACGGTTGGTCGTCCGAGCGGGCCTGGCTTGGCTGCAGCTCGGTGGGCTGGTCGATCAAGACCGGCGCCGGGTCATCGTGGACCGGGCTGCCTCGTTCGTCACACTTTGAGGTTGTCGAGCCAGCGGTTGAGCGCAGGCAGGGCGAGATAGGCCACGGTGCCGTGGTCGGCGATCTCGACGGTCTCGAAGGTCACCTGCACGCCGAGCCGCTTCTCGTGGTCGACGAAAGCCTCGGTGTCGCTCGGCACCACGAGCTGATCCTGCATCCCCTGGGCAACGAACAGCGGAGCCTGGATGGCCGACGCACCGGCCGAGTTCTCGCGTAGCAGCGTGGCCCAGGGCTCGACCCGGGTGGGGTCGACGACGAAGAAGTCACCGACCACCGGCTTGGCGATGGTGTGCAGTTTGCTCAGGTTGCTCAACAGGCACAGCGCGTTCATCTCGCCGAGGATCTGGCGGGCCTGCGGAGTGAGCACCTGGTCGAGCTGTGCCCCGCGATCCCGGTAGATCTCGGCGTAGGCCTGGAACGCGTACGAGCCGATCGTGGCGCCCGAGACGTCGTCCAGGTGGTTCTGGATCAGGGCGCTCAGGTCGGCGGCGGGCGCTGCCACGGCCACCGCCTGGATCCGTAGCTCGGACGCGTACGCCGGCGCCAACTCCGCGGCGAAGAGCGCGGCCTGCCCGCCCTGCGAGTGGCCCCAGAGGATCACCGAGCTGCCGGCCTCGGCCGCGTCCAGCTCGCGCGCGGCACGGACGGAGTCGAGCACGCTGTGCCCGGCGGTCACCCCGATCAGGTAGGAGTCGGGGCCCTCGGTGCCCATGCCGACGTAGTCGGTGGCTACCACCGTGTAGCCCCGGTCGAGCATCATCCGCAGGCCTTCGATGTCGATGAACGGATCGAAACCGCGCGACGGCGCACACTGGTCGGCGACCCCGGTGGTGGGATGCCCCCAGGCGAGCACGGTCCGGCCGCCCGCCGGCGCGCTCCCGTCGGGAGTGACCACGACGCCGGTCGCGACCACGGGGCGTCCGTTGAGATCGGTGGTCCGGTACATGATCCGCCACGCCTTCGCGGCCAGCGGATGACCCTCGAGGGGTTCGCTGCGCACGATCGTGCCGGGACGGCCGGACGTGGCCCCGGCCGGTTGAGCGTAGAACTCGGCGAGCCCGTGCTGCTCTGCCGCATCTCCGACGATCCGGGGTCCGATGGCGATCGCGAGGAGGATGACCAGCGCGAGCGCCGAGACCAGGGTGATACGGAGACCGCGCCGCCGCCTGCGGCGTCTGTCCGGCGTCCGTGCTTCGTCACTCATCTCGACGGCCTCGCTGTTGTCGGGAACCGCCGGAGGTCGATCCTGGGCTGGCGAAACGCGGCCATCGCTCGCGGGCTCGTCGCGCTCACCGAGGAGTAGAGGCGGCAGCCGCGGCGCCGCCACCACACGTCGAACACCACCGCGAACCCGATCGGGATGATCGACGACATCAGGGCAGCCACCCAGGTGGTGGTGGTCGCGTTGAGGTCGGCGATGCCGATCGCGCCCAACGCGAAGGCGATCGTGTTGTTCACCGCATGCAGGGCGACCGCGGCTTCCAGGCCGCCGGTGCGCCAGGTCAGCCAGGTGGTCACCGCCGCGAACACCCCGACCGAGGCGAGGCCCCAGGCGTCGTAGTCGTGCCCGAGCACGAACAGCGGCAGCTCAGCCGGAAGTAGGTCAGCGCCTCGGGGGCGGGGGTGGTGGACGGCGTGGAAGCCAACAAAGCTGTCATGGCCTTCAGCCTGGTTGCGGGCACCCCCCGCCCGGGATCGGCCGATCGGGGCGCATCCGGCGCCGAAGGTCGCGTCCATCGCCATCCTTTCGGACGACAGGGCGGTTCGCCCGCAATCGGTAGATTGCGCCGGGTGAGGATTGCGCGGGGCGCCCGGACGGCGGCGGTGCTGGTGGCCGTCATCGTCATCGGCGTGCCGCTGCAGGTCGGCACCTGGATGGTGCTGTATCCCGACTTGGACCTTATTCCGGAGGCCGAGGCCGGCCGGGTCGCAGCACTCGTGCTCGGTGAGCTGCTGCTCGGGGTGCTGGCGGTCGCGCTGCTGCCGCTGGTGATCGGAGCCCGAGCCCGGCCCGGGCGGCGGGCCGGCGTCGCGGCGCTGGTCATCACGCTGGCGTCGGCGTCCACGCTTGCGCTTCCCGCGGCCGTGGTCGCGCTGGGTGCGGTGGCGTCCTGGCTCCGGCGCGGCTGGCTGGCCGCGGTCGGCGCCGCCTGGCTGGCGGTGCAGGTCACGGTCATCGCGATCGACAACGGGTTGTGGCTCGGGGTCGCCGGTGCGCTGCTGGTCGGCGGAGCCGTGGTGATGGCGGGACTCGCGGTGGGCCGGCGGCGGGCACTGGTGGTGTCGCTGCGCGATCGTGCCGAGGCCCTCGAGCGCGAGCAGGCCGCGGTCGTGGCCGGCACCCGGCTCGCCGAACGCACCCGGATCGCCCGCGAGATGCACGACACGCTCTCGCACCGGCTGTCGGTGATCTCGCTGCACGCGGGTGGGCTGGCCGTGCACCCCGACGGCGGACCGGGCCGCGTCGAGGAGACCGCACGGCTCATCCAGCAGTCGGCGCAAACGGCGTCCGAAGAGCTCCATGCCGTGCTCACCGTGCTGCGCGATGACCAGCACGACCTCCGGCTCGATCCGACGCTGGCCGAGGTGGAGACGGTCGTCGCGGTGTCGGGCGCGGACGTCCGGCTCAGCGTCGATCCGTCGCTTGCCGACCGGCTCGGCCAGCTCGCGCCGTCGGCGTCCAGAGCGCTGATGCGGGCCGTCTCCGAGGGAGTCGGCAACGCCGTGAAGCACGCGCCGGGCCGGCCCGTCACCGTGACCCTCAGCGGGACGCCCGGCGACGGCGTGCAGGTGGAGATCCGCAACCCGATCGGCGCAGGATCCGGGCTGGCCGGCGGGTACGGGCTGGTCGGTCTGCGCGAACGGCTCGAGTTGGCCGGTGGCCGCCTCGAGGTCGGACGGCACAGCGGGGAGTTCGTGCTGCGAGCGTGGGTGCCATGGACCTGACGCCCGTGGTGCGCACCCTGCTGGTCGACGACGAACCCCTGATCCGCGCCGGGCTGCGGATGATCCTCGACGGCGCCGCCGGCGTTGAGGTCGTCGGCGAGGCCGGGGACGGACGTGCCGGCGTCCAGGCGGCTGCAGCGCTGCGTCCTGACGTGGTGCTGATGGACCTGCGGATGCCCGTGCTGGACGGGATCGCTGCCACCCGCGAGATCGTCGGGACCGGGCGCGGCGCCGCGGTGGTGGTGCTCACCTCGTTCGACACCGAGGGTTTCATCGCCGACGCCCTGGACGCCGGTGCGCAGGGCTTCCTGCTGAAGAGCGCCCCACCGGAGGAGCTGACCGACGCCGTCCGGCAGGCCGCGGCGGGCGCCATGCCCTTCACCCCGGCCGTGCTCCGACGAGTGACCCAGTTGGCCGCCCGCGCGCCCCGTCCGGACGGCGCCGACCAACTCGCCGAGCTGAGCGAGCGCGAACTCGAAGTCGCCCTGCTCATCGCCGACGGCCTCGGCAATCAGGAGATCGCCGACCGCCTGTACCTGTCGCTGCCCACGGTCAAGACCTACGTCAGCCGACTGCTCGGCAAGCTGGATGCCACCAACCGCGTGCAGATCGCGCTTGCCGTGCAACGCGCCCGGCTGGGGTGATCATCAGCGCGAAGCGTTTGTACAGCGATTCGAGCAGCAGCAACGCCAGGAGCCGGGTCATGCCGTCGTGTGCGTCGGTGGCCGCGTAACGCTCCAGCAGCGGGTAGTAGTCGGTGTGCCGGCTCTTTGCCCGGACGATGACAGGGGCAGACCGGCGTCCTGCAGCTGCTTGTTGATCCGGACGCGCCCGATCCGTCCGTTGCCGTCGACGAAGGGGTGGATCACCTCGAACTCGCAATGGAACCGGGCGACCGCATCGAGGGGAGAGGGCGCGACGTCGACCCGGAACGGCGCGCGCGCGTCGGAGATCAGCCCGGACACGAACTCCGGGTCGGCGCCGAGATGATTGCCCACCCGCACCCACTCAGCTGCCCGGCGGAACCGGCCGGCTGCGTCATCGCGGATGCCGGCCAGCAGCATCCCGTGCCAGCGCAGGATCAGCTCGGTCGAGAGCGGTTCGGTGCTCGCCAGCAGGTAGGTGGTGACCGCGGCCAGGTTTCGTGCCTCGTAGATCTCCCGCAGGTCATGGCGTCCGGACGGCAGCCGTCCGGCAAGAACCTGTTCGGTGTCTTCGAGGGTGAGAGTGGAGTTCTCGATGGCGTTCGACTGCTAAGCCGTCTCGGCCAGTTCGGCCAGCGCGACCTGGTAGAGCGCTTCGGGGTGACGAGTCGCCAGGTCGCGGTATGTGTCCAGCAGCGTGTCGATTCGCTCCCGGATGGTGCGGTTGATCACGGGGTGATCCTCATGAACCGCAACTTGCCGTGAATTCTTGCGAAGAGCGTAGAGAATTCACGTGGGCTGCGGGACTCGGTCCTCGCTGGCCGGCGGTTCATCGCCACCGAGATCCCGGGGTCGGAGCCCGGGATGACGGTATTCGCGACGATGGTGGGGTCCGGCAGTGACGTAACCGGAAAGCGGAGTGGGCTGCACCCCGTCCGGGTAGGTCGGGCGTAAAGCGCGCGAGCCCCCTGCCAGGGTCTCAAGGACAAAGCAGAAGTAGGGCGAGCCAGCGCACGGGCGGGACGGGGTGCAGCCCACTCCGCGGAACCCAAGCCCGACCACCAGGACCCGACCACAGAAAGACCACCAGGACCCGACCACAGAAAGACCACCAGAACCCGATCACAGAAAGAAGGTCTCGACAAGCTCGACCAACGGTGGGACGAAAGAACCGTCCCCGCCGCCCACGCGTGAGGTCTAGACCAGCGGTCGTCAGTTCACTTCGTACTGACGCGCCTGGCCCTGGATGCCGCCGAACCGGAACGGGCCGGACGTGACCCGTGGGGTCTCGCGGTCCTGGCTGCTTTCGGTGTGCGCCGAATGCAGCGCGCGATACCCCTCAAGGTCGAGCGGACGGCGCGCTTCCAGGGCGGCGAGTGTCGTCTCGCGCCGACGATGCTGCGCGTAGTCGGGCTGGACGACGCCGGTGAAGAACTCGCCCACACTGCCCGAGCCGTAGCTGAACAGGCCGACCCGGCTTCCGGCCAGATCGTCGGAGCCGTCCAGCATCGCGGCCAGACCGATGTAGAGCGAAGCCGTGTAGCTGTTGCCGAGGACCCGGTTGTAGTCCAGCGAACCCTTCAGCGCGTTCACCGACACGGCGTGTGAGGTGTGCTGGGAGAGCCGGGCGTGCGCCTTCTGCGCCATCTTGGTGAACGGCTGGTGGTAGACGAACCGCTCGATGGTGTGGAACCCGGCACCGCCGCGGGCGTGGAAGTCGTCCCAGGCGCCCATCAGTGAGGCCAGGTAGGCGCGCAGCGATAGCCCGCCGTCCACCATTGCCGTGGTGGAGTCGTTGGGGCGCCAGAAGTCGTTCACGTCCGCGGTGTGGATGCCGGTGGTCGGCTCCAGTTCCAGCAGCGCCGGGTCGGCGCTGACCAGCATCGCCGCGGCCGCCGCGCCCTGGGTCGGTTCGCCGGGGGTGTCCAGTTGGTAGCGGGCCACGTCGGACATGATCAGCAGCACCTGTTCGCGCGGATCGCGGGCCACCATGCCGGCCGCCATCTGCAACGCGGCCGTGCCCGAATAGCAGGCCTGCTTCAACTCGACCACCCGGACGCCGCTGGGCAGCCCGAGCAGCGTGTGCACGAAGACGCCGGCCGCCTTGGACTGGTCGATGCCCGATTCGGTGGCGAACAGCACGGTCCGGATCCGTTCCATGCCGTGCCGTTCCAGGATCGGCAGCGCTGCGGCGGCACCCATGGTGACGATGTCCTCATCGGGTGCCGGGAAGCTCATCGCCTCCTGGCCTAGGCCGGTCAGGTACTTCTGCGGCGGCACCCCGGCGGCCTCGGCGAGTTCGGTGAGGCCGACCACGTAGTGGGCGGTCGCGACCGACAGATCGTGAATGCCGACGGGGGTCATCAGCGGTTCCTCTCTCGACGTTCGAGCAGAATATGGGCGGCCATCAACTCGCCCGGGTTGGTCTGGGCGGCGAGCAGCGACAGCTCGCCGCAGAGCACGGTCGCCGCGATCAGCCCGGCCAGTCGGCGGGCGTTGCCGCCGGGTGGGGCTTCCGGGTCGACACAACCGAGCCGCTCCAGCGCGCGCTGGGTGTGCGCCAGGTGTTTGCCGTTGCCGACCGCGCCGACGATCAGGTGGGGAAGCGTGCAGGAGAAGTACAGCCCCTCGGACCGGGTTTCGGCGTAGGTGAAGCCCTGGGAGCCCTCGACGATGTTCGCGGCGTCCTGCCCGGTGGCCAGGTAGATGGCCAGCAGCATGTTCGCGAAGTGGGCGTTGGCCGAACGCAGCGCGCCGGCGATGGTGCTGCCGACGAAGTTTTTCCGGATCACCAGTTCGGTGATCGCCTCGGGGGTGGAACGCAGCGATTTGGCGACCAGTTCGCGCGGGATCAGGATGTCGCAGGCGACGTTGCGGCCCCGGCCGAGGATGCCGTTGACGGCGCTCGGCTTCTTGTCGATGCAGTAGTTGCCGGAGATTGAGCCGTAGCTGAGCCCCAGATTCCAGCCGAGGATCCGCTCCATCAGGGCGTCCGCGGCGCGGGTCACCATGTTGTGCCCGGACGCGTCCCCGGTCTCCAGCGCGAACCGGACGAAGAGCAGGTTGCCGACGATCTCGTCGTGGATATCGACCAGCTTGGCGTGCCGGCTGGTGCCGCCGACGGCCTGGTCCAGTTCGGGCTTGCGGGCTGCGATCGCGCGAGCGGCGCGGTCGGCGGTGGCGGCGTCCGGGGCGATGAACAGCACCGAGCGGGTCATCCGCTCGCCCAGCACGGTGACCTGGATGCCGCCCTCGACCTGCCGGGAGATCCGCGCGCCACGACCCACGGACGGCCACAGCGGGGTCTCGTAGGTGGCCAGCGGCACCTCGAACTCGCCGGCGACCGTGTCGCCGCTGACCCGGATCGGACCCACCCAGCGGGTGGGGATCACGGTGTTGTCGTCATCGCTCATTCGGTCCTCCTGAGGTGGTTTCGGACGCCTGGGGCTGGGGCGCCCGGGGTAGGGGCGCCTCGTCGCGCCGGTGGCTGAAACCGCTGGGGTCGATGCCGCGCAGTTCGCAGAATTCCTTGATCCGGCCGCGCAGCAGCAGGTCGGTGTGCCGCAGCTCGGACGGCTCGGCGGCGCCCAGCAGGGCGTGCAACTGGCGCAGCTGGGTCAGCCAGCGCTGCACCAGCGGCACCAGCGCCTCGGCACCACCTTCGGTGGCGGGCTTGAGGAACACCCCGGCCACGCCGGCCGCCCGGGCGCCCAAGGCGAGCGCCTTCACCACGTCCAAGGGGGTCCGGACGCCGCCGGAGGCCAGCAGTTCGGGGCCGCTCTCGCGTGGGGCGTCCAGCAGGCAGGCGAGCGCGGACTGTCCGTAGCCGGCGAGGAAGGCGTAGTCGCCGAACCTGCGCCGGGAGTTTTCGATGCTGACGAAGTCGGTGCCGCCGGAGCCGCTGACGTCGGCGATCCGGACGCCCAGCTCGGACAGTCGAAGCAGGGTGCGCCGGCTCAGCCCGAACCCGACCTCCTTGACGATCACCGGCACCCCTGCCGCGGCGACGATCTGCTCGACCGAGCGGGCCCAGCCGGAGAAGGCCCGCTCACCTTCCGGCATCACAGTCTCCTGGGCGGCGTTCAGATGAAGCTGCAGGGCGTTCGCGCCGATCAGGTCGACGACCTTCCGGGCGTCGTCGCCCGATCGTCCGGCGCCCAGGTTGGCCATGATGAAGCCGTCCGGGTTCTCGTCGCGGAGCACCCGGAAGCCGTCCGCGGTCTCGGGAAGCCGCAGCGTGATGCTCATCGACCCGCATGCCATCGGCAGCCCGGTTTCGCGGGCGGTGATGGCCAGTTCGCGGTTGATCCGGGTCGCGGCGTCGCTGCCGCCGGTCATCCCGTTGATGTACAGCGGGACCGGCCAGGTCAGCTCGCCGAGGCGCACGGAGAGCCGGACGCGGGACTCGTCGATGCCGTCCAGCGCGTGGTGGACGAACTCGACCTCGTCGAAGTCGTTGCGGGCCACCGGTTTCACCTGCTGCTGTCCCGCGAGGGCGATGTGGTCGTCCTTGCGGCGCTGGTGCTCGTTGCCGGCGTCAGCGGTCATGCGGCTGCCCCCTCGGGTGGATGGACGTGCAGCTCCAGGCGGCGAATGTCGTGCGCCGCCGCCACCGGCACCGGACGGCTTGCCGGCCGCCCCGCCGCGTTCGGCGGCGTCGCACAACGCGCGCAGCGCGGGCGTCTCGATCACGATTCCGCTCAGCCGGCCGAAGTCCTGCAGCACCCGGCGGGCGGTTCGAAGACAGTCGAGCACCGCCGCGCTGTCGTCGGCCTGTAGGGCGCGCTCCAGCGCCTCCACGGTGCGGCGGCTTGCCTGCAGGATCTGTTCGTAGGAGTCCGACCAGTCCTCGCGGCCATGCCGGACGCCGTCGACCAGCCGCTCGGTGGAGGCCGGTGAGCCGGTCCAGCCGACCAGCAGTTCCAGTTCGGACGGCGGCGCCAGCCGGGTGGTCCGATAGCTTCCCCAGGCCTCGGAGCGCAGCGTGCCGGCCACGCCGGAGCTGACCAGTTCCGCGCGCAGGGCGCCCCGATCGGGTGCGCTGTAGCCGACCCAGCCGCCGAACGTGCAGGCGGCCAGATCACCACCGGAGGCTTTCGGGCTGACCCGGATGGTCGCCAACAGGGCCAGCTTGAACCGTTCGGTGCGGCTCAGCGAGAGCCGGTAGAACTCGTTCAGGGCCGCGATCACCGCGACGGTCACCGCCGCCGACGAGCCGAGGCCGAATTTGCGGCCCTGGGCGTCGTCCAGTTCGCTGCTGATCCTCAGGTCGAAGTAGCGCGGGGCAATGCCCAGCTCGTCGCGCAGCCGGTCGACCACATCGAGGGCGCTCAGCACGTAGTCGGAGGGGCGATGCTCGACCACCACGCCGACCCCGCCGGCACCCCGGGTCCACTCCAGCGGCGCGTTGCCGTATTCGCCGGAGCGGATCCGGCCGACGTCGCTGCCTTCGGTCAGTTCGACCGACAGGTAGCGGTCGACAGCGATCAGCACTGCCGGCTCGCCGGGTTCGACGACGGCGTACTCGCCGGCCAGGAACAGCTTGCCGGGCGCCCGCGTCACGATCATCCGGCGGCTCCGCGGTGCAGCAGGGTGGCGCCGGGGCCGGCGCCGACAACGGTGGCCTCGCCCAGGGTGAACAGCTCCTCGGCCACCTGATCGGCATCGGCGGGCCGGGCTATGACCACCACGTTCGGCCCGGCGTCCGCCGTCGCGTAGCACTCCAGGCCCGCGGCGCGCAGCTCTTCCACCCGGTCGAACGCGGCGACGCTGGCCGGCTTGAGATAGCGGATCGGCGGATCGGCGGACTGGATCAGTGCATGCATCCGCAGCGCGTGCAGTTCGGTGAGCAGGCCCAGCGCGGTGAAGTCGTCGGCGCGGCAGGCCGCCAGGGCGGCGTCCAGAGTCTGGGCGGTCGAGCTGATCCAGCCGGCGTAGAAGGGCGAGGTGTCCGCGGTGCGCACCATCGCGTCCCGGCTGGAGACCCGCTTCGCGGAGCGGTCCAGGGTGAGGATGATCATCTTGAACTCGGGCCCGCCGATCGGCTCGGCGAACGACTGAGCGTCGTCGCCGGCATGCCACACCGCCAGGCCGGAGATGATCGAGCGGGCCGCTGAGCCGGAGCCCCGCCGGGCCAGCCGGCTCAGCGCGGGGGAGTCGAGCTCCAGCCCGTAGGCGGCGCCAGCGGCGACCGCCAGCGCGGCGAACCCGGCGGCCGAGGAGGCCAGTCCGGCGTCGGTGGGGATCTCGCTGCGGGAGTCGACCCGGGCGCGGGTGGCCGAGCCGGCAAGCTCGCGGATCAGGTCGAGGAAGCGGGTCACCCGCCGGGTCGGGGTGACGGCACCGGGGACGCCGTTGAGGGTGAAGCTGTCGGCTGTGGCGTCCGGATCGAGCCGGACGGTGGTGGTGGTCGCGTAGGTGTCGAGGGTCAGCGACAGGCTGCCGGCGACGGGAAGGATCAGCGAGGTGTCCTGCTTGCCCCAGTACTTCACCAGGGCGATGTTCGGGAATGCGCGCGCACTCGCCTGATTCATGCTGGTCCTTCCAGGGTGGTCGTCCAGTTCCCGTGACTGCCGGCCCGCTGTAGCTCGTATTGCAGCCTATCGACGTCCTCGGCGCGGGACAGTGCCACGATGCAGCCGCCGAGACCGCCACCGGTCAGTTTGGCCCCCAGTGCTCCTGCGCGCCGCGCCGCGGACACCAGATGGTCCAGGACGTCCGCGCCGACGCCGAGCCGGTTCAGCGCCTCGTGGGCGTCGTTCATCGCCGCGCCGAGCGTGTCGAGATCACCCTGCTGAAGACAGTGGACGACCACCCGGCTGAGCTCGGACAACCCATCGACAAGGCCGTTCACCAGCCCGGGTTGCGCCTCACGCAATGATCGGACGCCGCCGACCGCGCGCGCCGTCGAGCCGGTCACCCCGGTATCGGCGACCACGAAGACGAAGCGCCCTCCCACGGCTACAGGCGAGATCGCGCCCTGCTCGAACAGGATCGGCACCTCCGACAGCACCGCGGCGGTATCGATTCCGCTGGCTTTGCCGTGGGCGATCATCTCGGCCTGCTGGACGAGCTCGATCCGCTCGGGCAGGCCCAGCGACACCCCGGACGCCGACGCGACGGCGTCCACGACCGCGGCGGCGACGGCTGCGCTGGAGCCGAGGCCGCGCTGCATCGGGATGTCGCTGGTCACGACCAGCCGTCCGGTGGCGCGGGTGGACGCCAGTTGGCCCACCGCCTGTTGCCAGGCCGTGATCACCGGTGCCACCGTGGTCGGCGCATCGTGCACCGTTCCGTGGTGCAGGTCGCAGTCCAGCGACCACAGGTGTCCGGCGTGCAGCTCGGCGCGCGCCCGCAGGCCGTGCACCGGCAACGCGATCGCCGGCGCTCCATAAACGACCGCATGCTCCCCGATCAGGATCGTCTTGGCGTGGGCCGTGCCGATGCCGAGCGGTGCCGCCGCGGGTGGGCCGTTCCGGGAGGGTGCGGGGGTGGTCACGATGGCGACGGTCTCTCTCTCATCGAGGTCACATTACGGCGCTTGCCGGGGAACTCCTATCGACCGTTCGCCATTGTGTCCGTGGCGGCCGTCACCCGTCCCGGATGAGGGGCCAAAGTCGGCCCGAACGGTGCGTGGGAGGCTACCCCTACTCGATCGCGGGGCCGATTCCCCGTCGGCCGGGCGAGGCGACGGCCACGGGCTCCCCGAGTGCGGTGCCGCTGGTAGCGGCGGCGGTCATTCCGATCACCCGGACTTCGTCGCATTGATGAATCGAAATGTGAGGAAGATGGAATGACCGAGGATCAGGACCTGAACGTACTTCGGACCCGGGTTTCCGAACTCGAGGCACAGAATGCTGCCTTGCAGCAGGCCACCCAGCAAGTCGCCACGTCCGGATCGCGCGGCCGTTCACGGCTTCGCGTCGCGATCGCCGCCCTACTCATCGCCATCAGCGTGATTCTCGCCCCGGTCGCCGTGATCGGCACCTGGGCACGCGCGCAGCTGGTCAACACCGACACCTTCGCCCAAACCTTCGCGCCGCTGGCGTCGGAGCCTGCGGTGCAGTCCTTCGTCACCGATCAGGTGACCCAGGCCATCAATGAAAAGGTCGACATCGACACCCTGGTGAACGACCTGATGGGCGGGCTCAGCCGGCTCGATCTGCCGCCGCGCGCGAAGGAGGCGGTGGGCCTGCTCACCCGGCCCGCGGTCGACGGCGTCCGATCCCTGGTCCGCTCCGCGGTCGAGCGCACCGTGTCGTCGCCTCAGTTCGCCCAGTTGTGGGAACTCACCCTGCGGGAGTCTCACACCCGGGCGATCGCCATCATCCAGGGCGACCCGAACAGGGCCCTGCAACTCTCGCAGGACGGCACCCTGTCGCTCGAGCTCAGCACCGTCATCCGGCAGGTCAAGCAGGCGTTGATCGACCAAGGCTTCCAGTTCGCCAGCAGGATTCCCGAGATCCAGCGGTCCATCCCGATTGTCGCAGCCGACTCCCTGGCGCTGGTTCGTTCGCTCTACCAGATCTCCACCGCGCTGGGGTACTGGCTGCCCTGGATCGTGCTGGGGCTGCTGGCCGCCGGCATCGCGACCGCTCCCGGCCGGCTGCGGGCGCTGGCCTGGGCCGGCGCCGGCTACACGGCGTCCTTCCTGCTGCTGGCCGCCGGCCTCGGCATCGGGCATCAGTTCTTCATCAGTTCGGTGAGCCCCGCGGTCATGCCTGCGGCCACCGCCGAGGTGCTGTTCGATCAGGTCACCATGCTGATCCACCCCGCGGTGTCCGCTCTGGTGGTGCTCTCGGCGCTGATCGCGGTCGGCAGCTGGCTGTTCGGTCGCTCTCGGCCGGCCATCGCCATCCGCTCGGCCGGCGACCGCGTCTTCGGAGCCGTGCGGGCTGCCGCCGACCGCAACAATCTCGGCACCGGTAGCTTGGGACGGGCCGTCGAACGCTGGCGTTCGGCCATCCTGCCAGCATGGCGAACGTCCTGGGCACCTTGGCGGTGGTCCTGCTCGTGCTGCTGATCGTCGAACTCGTCCGGCGGCCGGACGTCCAGCCGGCACCGGCGGGCCCGTCGGCGGGCGACACTCTCGTCCTGCCTGTGCCGGGTGGTGCAGCGGCGGCGGACACCCTCCCGCTGGACGCGCAGGAGCCGGCAGCACGGCGCGCCGGCGAATCCCCCGCCAAGCAGGAGTAGCCGGGCGTGCTCGGCGTCGTCTGGGAAATCCTCCCGATCGCGCTGGGGGTGGTCGCAAGTCCGGTAGCGGTGCTCGCGCTGCTCGGAATCATGCTGTCGGACGATGCCCGGCACAACGCCGTCGCCTTCACGCTCGGCTGGGTCAGCTCGGTGACCGTTCTGCTGGTGTTCTGGGCGGCGCTGTTCACCGCGCTGGGTGCCGATTCGCCGGTGGCCCGCACCTGATCGGACGCGTGCTGCACGTCGGAGTCGGGCTGTGCTGCTGGGCGGGCGCGGTGTTCGTCTACCGGCGGGCGCAAGGCATGCTCGAGCGTCTCGCCGCGGCCCGGACTCCTGACGAGTTGGTGGCCGCGACGCCGCAGCTGCCTGGCCTGCTGCGCTCAACCGAGCACTACACGCTGCGCGTTCCTACCTGCTGGGCGCGGGCGTCTTCGGGCTGAACCCGACCAATGTGGCGCTGGTCGCCGCCACCGCGCTCAACCTGCTCGGCTCGCCGCTCTCTGCCACGGCGCGGCTGTGGGTGGCGGTCGGGTTCGTGGCGGCGGCCGCGCTGCCGGTGCTGCTGCCCACGCTGGTGCTGGTGATTCTGCATGTCGCCCGGCAGTCGAATCGGGTCCGGATCGTGCAGTGGGAGTTCGACGAACCGAGCGGCCGGCCGCTGGAGTCGCCACCGCCGGCGACCGTCGGGGCGGGCGACACGGTGGTGCTGTCGCCGTACGGCAGCTTGTTCTTCGCATCGGCGCGGGCGTTCCGCGACCAACTGCCCACCCCACTCGGACGGGCCGCCGGCGCGCACGTGGTGATCCGGCTGCGCGGAACCGAGGAACTCGGCGTGACCTTCCTGACCATGGTGCGTGGCTACGCCGACGAGCTGGCCGCCGGCGGCGCCACCTTGATGCTGGTGGGGGTGAACCCGCGACTCGCCGACCAGCTGCGGGCCACCGGTTTGGCAGAGCGGCTCAGCCCCGAGAATGTGTTGCCGGCGCAGCGGCGGCTGGGCGACTCCCTGGCGGCGGCGTTCGCCGTGATCGACCGGCGAAGGGAACCGATTGACCGGGACGGCTGACCCGGCCCTGAGCGGGCCGCATTCGGTCCCCGGCCGGGCTACTGATGAAATTCGACTACCGCCCTTCGGGTGTGGCGATTGCGCTAAAGTGGGTGCTGGGCGCCGTGGATTCCTCGAGCCGTCCCCGAGGGAACGCTGTTGGGTGTCGCCCGTCGGCACTGGTGAGGCGGTCTCTCCGACAGCGGGGGTCCTGGTAATGGAGAATTCTTTGGTGGGGCAGACGTGTCAGGTTTCCGTGAGCCCAACCGATCGTCGTACCAGGGGCCTTGCCCGGTATCGGTCGCCGCGCGTCCAGCACGGTCATCTGGCCCGGCCCCGAGTGACGGCGCTGCTCGGGGCGGCGTCGTCGTCGGGACGCGTGATGGTCGTCGTGGCCCCCAGCGGCTACGGCAAGACCTCCGCCGTCAGTGAATGGACGGCCGGACTCGGTGAGCCCGTGGCCTGGTTGTCACTTGGTCCCTTCGACGCCGACGACGTGCAGATCAGCACTGGCATTATTCGCGCGTTGAGTTCGGTGATTCCGGACTTCGCGGTCCCTCCGCATCGCAGCGGTCTGCTGGGCGAGAGCGACTCGCGCGGGGCGGCCCGGCTTTTCGAGCAGGTGCGCGATGGTCTGGCCGAGCCGGTGACGCTGATCATCGACGACGCGCAGCGGGCCGGCGACGCTCTGCGTACGGGCCTGTTGGGGGCGTTGATCGACGCCGGCCCCGAACACCTCCGGCTGGTGATCGTCGGCACCTCGGTGGTCGAGATGGAACTCAGCCGGCTGGTGGTCAGTCATCCCGAGTGCGTGATTCGAGCCTCGCAGCTCGCGTTCGACCTCGATGAGGTCACTGAGCTGGCCGGTGCCGATCATCCGCGGACGCCGCGGGCGTTGCTCGAACTCACCCAGGGCTGGCCGATCGCGGTTCGTCTGCTCTGCCTCAGCCGTGACGCCAGTGCACAGCGCGGGATCAGTGAGACGGCGATCCTACGCGACTACATCCGTGACCACGTGCTGGGCACGCTGCGGCCCGAGCTGCAGGACTTCGCGCTGGACACGGCTATTGGGATCGACCTCACCCCGAGACTCGCCGCCGCGATTGCGGGGGCCGAGCGGCCCGAAGCGTTGCTGGAGGAGTGCGCGGGGCTCGGGCTGTTCCTCGATCGGGTGGAGACCTCCGATGGGATCGTCTACCGCTGGCACGGCATCTTCGTCAGGCAGTGCCGGGCCATCCTCGAGGCGTCCGATCCTGAGCGGCTGCGCCGGGCGCATCGCCGGGCGGCGGCGTTTCTGGAGGCCGAGGACCCGTTGGGCGCCATCGCGCAGCTGCTCGCAGCGGAAGACCCTCCGGGCGCGGTGGCGGTGCTGTTGCGGCACTGGGTGTGGCTGCACGTCGGAGGTGACCCGCGCCTGCTCGACCAGGTCTGCACCGCGCTGCCCGCCCCGTACCACCGCGACCCGCGGGTGTTGCTGATGAGGGCCTGTGCCCAGGCGGTGATCAACGCCCGGCAGAGCTCTGTGGTGCTGATGGAGAAGGCGGAGAGCCAGGTCGCCGAGCACGGTGCTCCGGAGGGGTTCGAGCAACTGTGGCAAACGGCGCAGCTGCTGATCATCCACGACGGCGCCGACCTGCGGACGGCCTGCCGGGCGCTCTACGACTGGGCCACCCGCAGCGAGGACATCACGCCCCGGGAACGGATGGCCGTCTTCTACCTGATCGGCTGGACCGGCCTGCGGATGCGGACCGATCCGGGGTTCTTCATCCCCGTGCTCTCGACCGCCGCCGACGAGGCCGAGGCGCTCGGCGAGACCGAGGTGGCACGCCGGGTGCTGGGACATCTCGCCTGCCTGCTCTGCTGGGCGTCGCGGACACGTGAGGCTCGGGCCGCCCTCGACCGCGCGACAGCCATGGCCGGCGGCAGCGAGTCGGCGCCGTGGCGCGCCTACGCAGGCGGCAGCGAGGAGTTCTCCGAGGGCTTCGTCGCCTTCTGGGACGGTGATTTCGAGACTGCCGCCGAGGCCTTCACCCGGGTGATCCGAGGCGGCAGCACCGAGGATTCGTTCGCGGGTGTGGCTCGCTGGCTGCTCGCCTTCACAGCGACGGCGTTGGCTGACCCGGCGCTCCGGGCGAGGGCGGCCCGCGAGATGCAGGCGATCCCTACGGAGGACTCCCGCGGCCTGCCCTGGCGCACCTATCGGGAGTCGGCGCTCGCCTCGCTGTACGAGGGTAACGGCCAGCGCAGTCGGGCTGCCCGGATCGCCGAGCGGGTCGGTCAGCGGCCGGGTGCACCGATGACGACCGTGCTGATGGCGGACATCGTCCGCCGCGCGGGCAGTCCGCAGGTCGCACTGAAGATGCTCGCTGCGCTGAAGCAGGTCGCGCAGTTCGGCTACGTGCGGGTTCCGCTGCTGCTCTCGGCGGCGCTGGTGCGCCGCCGGGAAGGCAACGAGCAGGAGGCGCATCGACTCTGTGAGTTGGCGTTGGAGCGTGCCGCCGAGGAGGCCGTGCGTCATTCGCTGTGCAACGCCGAGCCTGAGCTTCGGCAGTTGCTCACCGAGCACCTCGCGTGGGGCACCCGCTACGAGGAGCTGGCGGTCACCTGCCTGGCGCAGCACGAGCCGCACGGCCCGCTGAGCCAGCTTTCAGAGCGGGAGCGGGGGGTGTTCGAGCAGCTGCGCAGTACCCGGACGATTCAGGAAATCGCCGATGCGCTGGGGGTCTCGATCAACACCATCAAGACCCACCAGCGCGCCGTCTACCGCAAGCTCGGGGTCACGTCCCGCCGGGACGCCGTCCGGCGCTTCGGCTAGGGCCGGGCACTACAGAAGCGCTTCGCTAGCCGAGCAGCCGTGCCTTGGCCGCCGCGAACTCGGCGTCGGTGAGCACACCCGAGGAATGCAGGTCGGCGAGCTTGCCGAGCTCCGCGGTGAGATCCATGGCCGGACCCGGCGCCACGGCTGGAGCGACCGGAGCCTGCTGGGCCATCGACTCCTGGTAGGCCTGCTCCGCGGCCATTTGTTGTTGCTGCTGGCGGTTGGCCGCCCGGGAGTTCATCGCGTTCGCTGTCCCGGTGACCACCGCGGTGCGTGCCGCGAGCCCGATCAGCCCGGGCCTGCCTACTCTTCTCAACACGTGTGTCTCCTTTGTTGTTCGGTCCGGATCACAGATCTGCGGTGAGCTCGACGATCGCATTCACCACAGGAGCGGGAATGCGTTCGGTCGCGACGACGAAGCTGTTGTCGGCCGCCAGTTGCGCGGCGAGTTCGCGCGCCCAGACCAACTCGAGTGCCACCACGGCGGCCGCCCCGCCGGGTGGCAGCTGACTCGCGAGGGCCAGGACGTCCTCGTCAGCGGCCAGGCCCGGCGCCAGCGGCTCGAGGTTGCCCAAGCCGAACTCCGTAGGATCGATCTCGACCGTCTCGATGGTCTCGCCGTCCTCGCTGCGTGCCACCACCATCAGGTCGAGCAGCTGAACAACCCCGGCATCCACCTGCTTGGCCAAGGCGTGCAGCAACGCCGGTGACACCGTGGGCCGGTCCAGCGAGATGACGTCCAGTTCGACCGGCCCGAATCCGGTCTGGGAGAATCCGTCGTTCATTGCCATGCTCCTTTAGCTCAGGCCGCCAGGGCCTTGGCCTTGAGCTGCTCGAACTCGGCCTGGCTGATTGCGCCGGATTCGAGAAGCTTGTGGGCCTTTTCGATTTTCGCTGCCGGATCGGAATCGCCCGCGACGGAGCGAATGTAGTCGTCGGCGGCCTGTTGGCTTTTCTGGACTTCGCGAGCGGCACGCTGGCTCATGCCGTCGCCGCGAGCGATGAGGTAGACCAGCGCGGTGAGGAACGGCAGGAAGATCAAGAATACGATCCAAATTGCTTTGGCCCACCCGTTGAGGGCGTGGTCGCGCATGATGTCGCCGATGATCGAAAAGAGTGCCATGAGGTAGGCGATGAAGATCGTGGCCCACAGGAACCACAGGAAAACCGTCCACAGAGATTCCCAGAATGACATTTGATTTCCTTCGCTCGATATGTCGGGATTGCTGTCATCGTCATCCTCGCACCGGCCGTCGTCGGCGAAAGTGACCACTCATCCGCAGCGGGTGAGGATGCGGGATGCGGACCGGCGCGAGTGCGAGGCTCGACGCAAGCCCCTTGTGGGTATGCGCATACGAGCCGGCCAGCGGCGCCTGCCGGCACTCGGGCAATGAGAGAGCGGAGAAGTCATCGTGGTTCGTCTTCTTACCCATCTGGCCGTGAGTCTGGTGACCTCCGCGGCCGGTCTGCTCATCGCGGCCTGGGTGCTGGACGGGGTGAGGGTGAGCGCCGTCGGCTTCGTCATCGCAGTGGCGGTGTTCGTGCTGGGTCAGGCGGTTCTCGGTCCTCTGGTACTCAAGGCGGCCAGACTGGTCGTGCCCTTGCTGATCGGGCTCATCGGCCTGATCTCGACCTGGCTCGGATTGTGGCTCGCCACGCTGTTCGGCGGCTGGCTCGTGTTGGCCTGGTGGACCAAGACCCATGTCGAAGCGGCGCGGGCGGATGGGGCGTCCGGCCAGAGCTGAGGTCTTTTCACCGGCGCTGGTCGAGGTGCAACCCGTCGGCGTCCAAGACGATCCTGGTGTCGATGCCGAGCCGCGACAGAAAGCTGTCATCGTGACTGACCACGATAAGCGCGCCTCGGTAGCCGGTCAGCGCGTCGACGAGTGCGTCGAGGCTGCTCAGGTCCAGGTTGTTGGTCGGCTCGTCGAGCACCAGCAGTTGATGCGGCGGGTCGGCGAGCAGCAGGCGGGCGAGTGCGACGCGGAAACGCTCACCGCCGGACAGGTCGCCGACCGTGCGGTGGATGGCGTCGCCGCGCAGCCGGAAGCGGGCTAGACCGGCCCGCACGCGTGCCGGTGCCACGCGCGGTGCGGCCGTACGCGCCGAGTCGAGGATCGTCGAGTCGTCGTCGAGATGGTCGAGGCGTTGCGGCAGATAGCCGATGCGGTCGACGCGAGGGATCGCGCGGACACCTCGGAACGGCAGGGCGCCGGGATCGACCAGTGTCTCCAGCAGGCGGGTCTTGCCGACGCCGTTGCGTCCGGTCAAGGCCAGCCGCTGGGGTCCCTGGACGATGAAGGCGTGGCCGCGGTCGTCGCGGAACTCGGCCAGTCTCCGGCTGCTGGGCACCGCAGGATCGGGGAGGTCGATAGCGATCCTGACGTCATCGCGCACCTGGGCTGACCGCGCGTCGACGGCGGCCTGCGCAGCCTCCACCTTCGCGTCGAGTTCGCCGCGGAGCTTCCCCGCCGAGACCTGCGCCTCCTGCTTGCGGTTGTTCATGATGATCTTTGGTTTGCGCTTGTTCTCGAAGTCGGTGCGGGCATAACGCTGCCGGCGGGCCAGTTTCGTCTGCGCCTCGATTCGCTGACGTTGCTCGGTCTTGAGCCGCTGTTCGGCGGTGCGGAGCGCCTGCTCGGCGGCGGTCTGCTCGGCATCCACGTGGTCGCGGTAGGCGTCGTAGGCTCCGCCGAAGACGGCGAGCGAACCGCCTCGGAGTTCGGCGGTGTCGTCCATCAGGTTCAGTAGCCGGACGTCGTGGCTGACCACGATGAGCGCGCCTCGCCAGGCCTCGATCACCTCGTAGCACCGCTGCCGGGCAGGCCGGTCGAGGTTGTTGGTCGGTTCGTCCAGCAGGACGATCTCGTTCCCGGCCAGCCGCAAGCCGGCCAGCGCGGCCAGCATGGTCTCACCGCCGGACAGCGTCCCGACCGGTCGGTCGAGGGCAATCTCCGGCAGGCCGATCCGGTCCAGCGTCGCCAGGCTGCGCGCCTCGACGTCCCAGTCGTCGGCGAGTGCGTCGAAGTGACCCGGGTCGGCGTCCCCGGACTCGATGGCGCGCAGCGCGTCGAGGCGGTAGTGCACACCGAGCAGTTCGGCGACGGTCGTGCCGGTGCGCAGGGTCAGCTGCTGCGGCAGGTAGCCGACCCGACCGCTGGCGGTGATCGAGCCTGAGCTCGGCCGGAGTTCGCCGGCGATCAGCCGGAGCAGCGTGGTCTTGCCGGTGCCGTTGTCACCGATCAGGCCGGTTCGGCCGCGGTTGAAGGTGGCTGTCAGGTTGTGCAGCGCGGCGGTGCCGTCCGGCCAGTCGAAGGAAACGTTCGTCAGCGTGACGGCAGGATTCTGAGCGAATGACATGTGGCTCCAGGATTGTCAGCGGAGGCGCTGACAGCGGAGCCGAAGGAGGCGTCTACGAGGTCAGCGCACGAGGATGTGCGGCGGAAAGCTCGTAGATCAGCACGATGAAGCCCTTGTTCGATGGCTGGGTTCGGATTCCACCCTACCTCGCGGGCCCGGGAATGCTCCGCTGCCGCTGTATCGAGGCTTCACCCCCCAGTTTTGGGGAGATGCTTCCCGGCCTGCGCCGACCACGATGGACGCATGCATCAGCTCCGCCGCGCCCAGGCCCGGCCGGCGCCGTCCGAGCTGGGCGATGTCGGCGCCCGGATCGCCTACCGCCCGCGCCAGGTTCGCTGGGCGGAACACCACGTCCGCGGCACTCGTTCGCTGCAGGTCTTGCGGGTGTTGCAAGACGAGGTGGTTTCCGGCCGTTGGCCCGAGGGCAGCAAGATTCCTGTGGAGGCGGAGCTCAGTGAGTGGCTGTCGGTCAGCCGCTCGACCGTGCGTGAGGCGGTGAGCACGCTGGTCCATCTGGGCATGCTGGAGCCGAGGCCCTCCCAGGGCACCTTCGTCCAGGCCCGCTCGGCGCTGCCGGCGGCACTGTCGGAGTTCACGGTCGGCTATCAACTCGACGAGATCCGCCCGTTGCTGCGCTCGTTGGACGCCGAGGTCGCCGCAGCCGCCGCGCAGAATCGCAGTGAGGCCGACATCGACGAACTCCGTGCGCTGGAGCGCCTTGGGAACGACGGTGACCGGGCCGCGGTGGGTCGCTTTCACGACCTCCTGCTCCGGTTGGCAGGCAACAGCCTGTTGTCCGATCTGAGGGCCGGCATCGAGGGCCGGATCCGGTTCGATGTCGCTCCCGGTGCCGCCTGCGCGGTCGCCCACGGCGACCTGGTGAACGCCGTCGCGGCCGGGGACGCCGACGCCGCACGTGCCGCGGCAGCCCAGCATGCAGAGCTACGGTTGCCGCCTGTCGCCGACTGAGCGGTGGTTCTGGGCCTGGGCGGTCGATCGTGACAGCCCCGAGCGCAGCGCGTCGACGAAGGCGTCCTCCACATCCCAGGCCGCCCGGTCCAAACGGGCGGTGATCCGGAGCTGTCCCGCGTAGCTCAGAGCCGCGACCACCACCCCGACGTTGCCCAGGGTCGGACTGATCGGCGTCAGCGAGCGAACCCGGGCGCCCAGCACGGTCAACGGGGCGGTGGGCCCACGCAGATTCGTGACCAGGCTGGTGATCGCCCGCTGACGCTCGAACAGCGGCCGGTACCAGCCGGTCCTGCCGAGTGCGACCAATGTCGCTGAGAGTGCCGTCGACCCGGACGGCGCGCGGGCGAGCCGTTTCCGCCGGCGGGTTCGCGCCGCGAGCCGTCCGAGCAACTGGGTGTCGGTCTCGCCGTCGCGCCGCTCCGGAACCGACACCAGGAAGCCGCCCACCCGGTTGCGGCTCGGCTTGCCGTCCGCGGTTCCAGCGGTGACCGGGACGCTGACCACGACCCGCCGCAACCACTCACCGCGTTGCCGGGCGGCCGCGCGTAGGGCCTCGGCGACGGCCAGCAGCAGCAGGTCGTTGATCGTGGCGCCGGCCAGGTGCGCGATGTCGCGCAGCTGCTCCAGGTCCTCCTCGACGATCACCAGCCGGAAACCGGAGGTCAGCGGAGTCAGCAGGGAGGTCGCCGAGGCCGGCGCGTTGAGCGCCGCCAGCGCGGCGAGCGGGGCGAGCCAGGCCCGCCAGGGTGCAGCGGCTGCCGGAAACTCCTGAGGCGAGCTGCCGAACAGGGCACTCACCGCGGTGAGCGCGGTGACCCCGTCGAGCAGCACGTGGTGCGCCACGAACAGCAGGTGGGTGGTGTGGGAGGAACGAAGGACCAGCAGCCGCCACATCGGGATCGTCTCGGACAGCCCGGCCACCAGTAGAGCCGTCGCAGTGCCGATCGGGTCGTCGGTGGCGACGTCGAGTACGTGCTCGGCAGGATCGATGGCGACCTGTTCCCAATAGATGCGGTCGCGCCGGACGAAGCGATGGGCAAGCAGGGGAATGCCTGCGGCGCGCTCGGCCACCATCGCGCGCAGTTCGCCGGTGTCGATGGTGGCGTCCATTTCGGCCAGCACGGCGATCAGCCGCGGGTCGGGGCCGACGTCGCCGGCGAGTTCGGCGGCGTCCCCGATCGTGAATCGTTCCACTGTGCTCCTCGGTAGGCGCGGTCCAGCCCAAGTTTCCCGTGCCTGCAGGGTTCGCGGTGGCCGATTGCGACAACAGCAGCGCCGGTCCAGGCGAGCGAGCCGCGCGTAGGCTCACTTCGTGGCCGATCCCTACATTCTCGGCGGTACCGCATTGGTGGTGACGGTCCCGGCCGCCGAGCAGATCCTGGCGGAGGTGCGTTCCCGCTACGATCCGGCGGTCGTGGCCGGCGTCCCCGCTCATGTCACCGTGCTCTATCCATGGCTGCCGCAGGGCCAGCTGGACGAAGAGACGCTGGCCGAGCTGGCCACGCTGTGCGCGAGCCTGCCCGGCTTCGACGCGGCGCTCACCGCTGTCGATCGATTCCCGGGCGGGGTCGGGTGGCTTGCTCCAGAGCCCGCCGCGCGATTCAAGGCGCTGACCACCGCGGTGTGGACGCGCTGGCCGCAGGCCCCGCCGTACCAGGGCGAGTTCGACGACCCCATCCCGCACCTGACCATCGCCCAGTCCCAGCCGGACGCAGTGCTGGACGCCGTCGCCGAGCAGCTGCGGCCGCTGCTGCCGATCCCGTTCCGAGTCAGCGCCTTGCACCTGCTGGCCTTCGACGGGGTTCGGTGGCGGGAACGGGCGCGCTTCGAACTCGGCTAAGCCGCCGGTCGGACGGCAGATGATGCTCCAACCTGCCGCCGAGCGTCAACGCCGGGTGCGGCCGGACAATCACCGCCTCGCCGGCCGTCCCTCATAGACTGAACCGCTCGGGGCGACGTGGCCCCGATCGCCGACTGAGGAGGTCTTCGATGCTGATCGGGCTGCGCGACGCGCTCGACTTCGCCGAGAGCAGGAACTGCGGTATCGCGGCCATCAACACGCCGACCTTGGAGTTGTTGCTGTCGGCGATCAAGGTGGCCGAGCGGTACCAGGTGCCGCTGATCGTGCAACACGCCCAAGTGCATGAGCCGGTGAACGCCATTGAGGACATCGGGCCGGTGATGGTCGAGTTGGCCCGGCGCTCCAGCACCGGTTTGGTGGTGCATGTCGATCATGGCGAGACCGTCGACTACGTGGAGCGCGGCTTCGCGGTCGGCTTCAACTCGGCGATGTTCGACGGCTCGCGGTTGTCGTATGACGACAACGTCGCGCAGACCCGCGCCGTGGTGGAGTTGGCGACCTCCCGCGGCTACGGGGTCGAGGGCGAACTCGGTGTCATGCCCGGACGCGAGGACGGCGTCGAATCCACCGGGATTGCCGACGAGTTGCTCTACACCCGGCCCGAGGACGCCGCGGCGTTCGTCGCCGCCACCGGCGTCACAGCGCTGGCCTGTTCGTTCGGCACCGTGCACGGCCTGTACAAGGCCGAGCCGAAGATCCACTACCGGCTGATCGGTGAACTGCGCCGGGCCGGCGGCGTCCCGATCGTGATGCACGGCGGCTCGGGCCTGGCCTGCGAGGAGTACCGCGCCTCGATCGAGGCCGGCGTCCGCAAGATCAACTACTACACCTACGCCGACAAGGCCGGCCTCGAGGCCGCCAGGCAACTACTCGACGACCAGCCCGACACCCACGTCTTCTGCGACCTCACCGTGGCCGCCACCAAGGCCATCGAAGCCAACCTGGACGCACTCGTCCGCTGCCTGTACCGCGTGGTCTGACGCACATTCCAAATCCGGGATGACGGGCTGCGCACTCGCCCGTCGAGCTTGTCGAGACCCGTCTGTGCACGCAGAGGTCCGGAAGGGGTCTCGACAAGCTCGACCGACGGGCTGGCCGACAAGCTCGTCCGACGGGTTGGCCGACAAGCTCGTCCGACGGGTTGGCCGACAAGCTCGACCAACGGTGGTCCGGCAGTGACGCAACCAGAAAGCGGAGTGGGCTGCACCCCGTCCTGGTGTGGCGGGCGTAAAGCGCGCGAGTCCCCTGCCAGGGGCTGCAGGACGAAAGCAGAAGTAGGACGAGCTGCGCACGGGCGGGACGGGGTGCAGCCCACTCCGCGGCACCCAACGCAAGCCACCAGAAAGAGGTCTCGACAAGCTCGACCGGCGGTGGCGAGGGTGACCGAAAGAACCGTCCCTCGGTCCACGCTCGACCGGCGGCGGCGAAAGTGACCAAGAGAACCGTCCCCTCGGTCCACAGAGAAAGCTCGACCGACGGGGGCAGCCCTACTTGCTGCAGTCGGCGCAGGTGCCGAAGAACTCCACCTCGTGGTCGATCTCGGCGAAGCCGTACTGACCGGCGATCGTGCGGGTCTGCTCTTCCAGGCCGGGCAGGCTGATCTCGACCGTGCGTCCGCAGGAGCGGCAGACCAGGTGATGGTGGTGGCCCGGAGTGCAGGTGCGGTAGGCGATCTGGCCGTCCGGGGTGCGGATCGCGTCGACCTCGCCATTGGCGGCCATCGCCTGCAGGGCGCGATAGACCGTGGCGAGGCCGACCGTCGAGCCGTCGTGGCGCAGCCGGTCGTGAATCTCCTGGCTGGTGGCGAAGGAGTTGCTGGCCTCGACGGCGTCGCGGATTTCGGTGCGCTGCCGCGTGCGGCGTGGCGTTCGTTCAGTGCTCGTCATAGTGACCTTCATGCGCGGCGTGCCGGTGACCATCGTGAATGTAGTCGACATGGCCACCGTGTGGCACTGCGGGGTGTCCGCAGGTCTCGGAATGGACGTGCGGATGCTCTTCGGTCAGCTCGTGCGAGCGCGGCGGCTGATTGTCGGTCAACTCGACCGGTGGTGCGTAGCGGCGGGTCAGCAGCAGCGAGGCGGGCCAGCTGAGCGCGAACATGCCGATCGCGATCACCACGATCAGGGCGCCTGGCGCGGTGTCGAACTGGTACGAGCCGATGGTGCCGCTGACGGCGGCCACCACCCCGACCAGCATTGCGGTGATCATCGAGCGGCGGAAACCGATGACCAGATGGTTGGCGGTCGCCACCGGCACCACCATCAAGGCGCTCACCAACAGCAGGCCGACCGTCCGCATCGAGACGGTGACGGTGACCGCGGCGAGTGCCACGATCAGGATGTTGTAGACCCGGACGGGTAGGCCGATGGTGCGCGCAAACGGTTCATCGGCACTCACCGCGAACAGTTGCGGCAGCAGGCCGAGGCAGACCAGCAGGACGACCGCGCCGAGCCCGGCGATGATCCACAGTTCGGTGGCGTTGATGGTCAGCAGCGATCCGAACAGGAACGCCGACAGGGTGCCGGTGCCCTGGCCGGCGAGGCTGGCCAGCAGCAGGCCGCCGGACAGTCCGCCGTAGAACAGGATCGCCAGCCCGACGTCGCCGCTGGTGCGGCCCAGTTCG
Organism: Micropruina sp.; assembly: GCA_044225075.1. Taxonomy (GTDB): domain Bacteria; phylum Actinomycetota; class Actinomycetes; order Propionibacteriales; family Propionibacteriaceae; genus Micropruina. The sequence goes on from JBGAJF010000014.1 coordinate 46,422, forward strand.
CGGAGCAACTCGATAACGATCGCGCCGACCACGCACACCACGACAGCGACCGGCAGCGGGGCGGTGCCGGTCAGGAAGGCGAGCCCGACGCCCGCCACCGCCAGGTGACCCAGACCGTCGCCGAGCAGGCTGAGCCGGCGTTGCACCAGGTAGGTGCCGATCGCCGGGGCGGTCAGTCCGGTGATGACGGCCGCCAGCAGCGCCCGTTGCATGAACTCCAATGCGAGCCATTCCATCTCAGACCACCTCGAGCCCGGTTTCGTGGACGTGGCTGCGCGGCAACTCGTGCACCTCGTGGCCGCCCAGCGCCGGCTGGAACGGGCCGTCGGCGACCACCCGTCCGTCGGCCAGCGTGATCGCCCGGTCGATCAACGGCTCGAACGGACCCGGCTCGTGCAGCACCATCACCACGGTGGTGCCGGCTCGACGCAGCTCGGCCAGAATCTCGGCGAGCACGCCCTGGGTGGCGTGGTCGACGCCGGCCAGGGGCTCGTCCCAGACCATCAGGTCGGCCGCGCCGGCCAGCGCCCGGGCGATCAACACGCGCTGTTGTTGCCCGCCCGAGAGCCGCACGAACGGAGCCTGCGCGCGATCCGCCATGCCGACGCGGGCGAGGGCGTCCGTCACCGCGTGGCGATCGGCCGCGCTCGCCGGCAGCAGCGGACGCCGCAGCCCGAGACGGCCCGACGCCACCACCTCGCGGGCGGTGGCCTGCTGCACCAGGATGGTGCTGCGCTGCGGCACGTAGCCGATCCGGCGCCAGTCGCGGAACCGGCTCAGCTCGGTGCCGAACAGTTCCACGGTGCCCCGATGTGGCACCAGGCCGAGCAAGGCCCGCATCAGCGTGGTCTTGCCCGACCCGTTGTTGCCGGTCACCGCGACCGTCTGCCCGACACCGATCTCGAAGCCGGCATGCCGGACGATGGGGACGCCGGACAGCACCACGTCGACCTGGCGCGCGGAGATGGCCGAGGCCGGTTGCCGCGGCTCAGCCGTCATGAACAGCCGTTCGCCTTCTGCAGCGAGGTGAGATTGGATTTCATGACCTCAATGTAGTCCGACCCGCGGGACTCCGGAGTCAGCCCCTCCAGCGGATCGAGCACATCGGTGGTCAGCTTCAGGTCGCCGGCGATCGACTTGGCCACCGCGGGTGAGACCAGGGTCTCGAAGAAGATCGTGGTGACGCCGTTCGCCTTCGCGACCTTCTGCACCTCGGCGATCCGGGCGGCGGTCGGCTCGGTGTCGGGCTCGATTCCGCTGATGCCGACCTGCTCCAGGCCGTAGCGGTGGGCCAGGTAGCCGAAGGCTTCGTGCGAGGTGATGAACACCTTGCGCTGGCACGAGGCGAGACCGGTCTTGAAGTCGGTGTCGAGCTGCTTCAGCTGGGCGATCAGCGCGTCGGCGTTCGCGGTGAAGGTCGCCTTGGCGTCCGGCCTGGCCTCGGCGAGCGCGTCCCGGACGTGTTCGGTGACGGTCACCATATTGGTCGGGTCGAGCCAGGTGTGCGGGTCGAGCGCGCCGTGATCGTGACCGTCGTCGCCGTGCTCGTCGGCGTGGCCGTCCTCCTCATGGTCGGCGGGCCGCAGGGTCAGGAAGGACGCCGCGTCGACCGTCCGCTTCGGGCTGACCGTCTGCAGTGCCGAGTCGACCGCCGGCTGGAAACCCTTCTGGAAGATCAGCAGATCGGACTCGCCGATGCCGGCCACCTGCTTGGGGGACAGCTCCAAGTCGTGCGGTTCGGCACCCGGCTGGGTCAGATCGGTGATGGCCACCTGATCCTTGCCGACCTGCTGCGCGATGTACTCGAATGGGTAGAAGGATGCCGTCACCTGGAGCGGGGTGGCCGTCATGCCGGTCGGGGCGGACGGGCTGGTCGACGTGGACGGGCTAGCTGTGGAACATCCGGCGGTGAACGCCAGCCCGAGAGCCGCCACCGCCGTCACCATCGCTCTGAGCATCTTCATGACAATCATTCTCAGGCGAGTTGGGGTGTCTGTCAAAACGACGGGGTCGGTCAGCGCGGGCTCAGTCCTTGGGCGCGGTCCCGTGGGGCGGTTCGATCAGATCGTCGGTGGGGCCGCCCGGCTCGGCAGAGCCCTGGATGATGTTGGGCGCCGTCGTGGTGAGCGGGCCGGCAGTGATCGGACGCTTCCGGAGCCGTTGTTCGACGGCACCCGCGAGCCTGGTCATGGCGTAGTTCAGGACGATGAACAGCACGGCGGCCACCATGTAGGCGGGCAGCGTGTTGGAGTAGTTCGACCCGAGGTTCTTGGCCTGGTTGAGCAGTTCGCTGTAGGTGATGCCGTAGCCGAGGGCGGTGTCCTTGATCACCACCACCAGCTGGCCCATCAGCGCGGGCAGCATGGCCACCAGCGCCTGCGGCAATTGGATCGTCCGCAGGGTCTGCCCAGGGGTGAGGCCGATCGACAGGCCCGCCTCGGATTGGCCCTTGGGAAGGGAGTTCACCCCGGAACGCACAAGTTCGGCGATCACCGCACCGTTGTACACAGTGAGTGCGATCACCACCGCCATGAAGGGGTTGACGCTGGGCAGGAACACCCCGTTGCGGCTGAAGAGGATGAACAGGAAGATCATCATGATCAGCACCGGCACGGCCCGGAAGAATTCGACCACGATGCCGCTCAGCCAACGTACCCAGGCGATTCCCGAGAGCCGGCCGATGCCGAGCAGCAGCCCGAGGATGCCGGCGGCGATCACTGAGACCAGGGCGGCGCTGAGCGTGCCGATCAGGCCGGGAATCAGGTAGTTGAGCCACGCGCTGCTGCCGAGGAAGGGCAGCCACTTGGCCGCCTCCAGTTGACCCTGTGCATTCAACTGGAAGATCACCAGGCCGAGCACGACGACGATCACAAGCCCGCCGACGATCGTCAGGATCAGGTGCCGGCGCCGGGCCCGAGGCCCCGGTGCATCGAACAGCACCGCCTGCGCGCTCACCGCTTCACCGCCAGCTTGCGCGACAGCGACGTGAACCAGATCCCGACCGGCAGGGTCAAGATCACGAAACCGAGCGCGAAGATGCCGAAGACGAGGACGCCGCCGGTCTCGTTCTCGATGATCACGGCCATCAGGTTGGCCGCATCGGCCACGCCGATCACGGCCACCACGGTGGTGTTCTTGATCAATGCGATGAGCGTGGAGCCCAGTGGCGCGATGGACCCGCGGAACGCCTGCGGCAGGATCACCTCGGTGAGCGACTGCTGAAAGGTGAGCCCGATCGAGCGGGCCGCCTCGGCTTGGCCGACCGGAATGGTGTTCACGCCACTGCGCAATGCCTCGCAGACGAACGCGGCGTGGTAGACACTCAGCACAATCACCGCCCAGATGAACGCGTTGGTCCGGGAGTCCTCGGACCAACGCAGGCCGAGAATGAAGCTGATGCCGAGGATGCTGGAGACCATCAGCACCGTCAACGGAGTGTTGCGCACGAGGTTGACGTAGCTGGTGCCGACCAGTCGCAGCACGGGCACCGGCGACAATCGCAGGATCGCCATCAGCGTCCCGATGATCAGCGCTCCGATGGCCGACAGCACGGCGAGTTCGATGGTGACCACGAAGGCCCCGAGGATGTCGTACTTGGCGAAGATGGCTCCCACGGGTCACCCCCTTCTACTGTGCGGGAGGGTGCCGCCGCAGGCGACACCCTCCGTCCGGTTGAGAGATCAGGAGCAGGCACCCGGGGTCGGCGGGTTCTTGTCGCTGGGCTTGTAGTTGGCGGCACCCAGGTTGGCGTCGACGGCCTTCTGCCACGAGCCGTCCTTGATCATGTCGTTGATCGCCGCGGTGACCTTGGTGCAGAGATCGGTGTTGCCCTTCTTCAGGCCGACGCCGTAGTTCTCGGTGCTGAAGGTGCCGCCGACCAGCTTCAGCTTGCCGACGTTGGCCGGCTGCGCCGCGTACCCGGCGAGGATGGTGTCGTCGGTGGTCAGCGCGTCGATGGACTTGCTGCTGGAGGTAAGCGCGGCCACGCATTCGGAATAGGTGGCGAACTCCTGCAGGTTGACGCCGGGTACCTCTTTCTGCACGTTCTGTGCCGAGGTCGAGCCGGTCACCGAGCACAGCTTCTTGCCCTTCAGCGAATCGACGCCGGTGATCGAGTTGTCGTCGGCCCGGACGAGCAGGCTCTGGCCGGCGATGAAGTATGGCCCGGCGAAGCTCACCTTCTCTTTGCGGGTGTCGGTGATCGAGTAGGTGGCCACCACCAGGTCGACCTGTCCGCTTTCGATCAGCGTTTCGCGCTGGGCCGAAGGTGCCGGTATCCAGGTGATCTTGTCGGTGGTGGTGCCAAGCTTGTTGGCGATGTAGGTGGCGACGTCGACGTCGAGGCCGCTGTACTTGTCGCCGTCCTTGAGGCCCATGCCGGGCTGATCGATCTTGATGCCGATCTTCAGGGCGGACAGGTTGGTGCTGCCGGCCCCACCTCCACAGGCGGACAACGTCAGGGCAAGCGTCGCGGCGGCTGCAACGGCGCCGATCTTCTTCAGTGACATGGGACGAGCTCCTTGTTGGTCGGGTCTTTGCTCGGTCAGTGAGTCAGGATCTTCGAGAGGAAGTCCTTTGCGCGGGCAGAGGTCGGGTTGGAGAAGAACTCGGTCGGCGTGCTCGACTCGACGATCTCGCCGTCGGCCAGGAACACCACCTTGTCCGCGGCCTTGCGGGCGAAACCCATCTCGTGGGTCACCACGATCATCGTCATGCCCTCTTTGGCGAGCTCGACCATGACGTCGAGGACCTCGTTGATCATCTCGGGGTCGAGTGCGGACGTCGGCTCGTCGAACAGCATCACCTTCGGGTCCATCGCCAACGATCGGGCGATCGCCACCCGTTGCTGCTGGCCGCCGGAGAGCTGAGCGGGATACTTGGCCGATTGGTGCGCGACGCCGACCCGGCCCAACAGCTCCATGGCCCGCTTCTCGGCCTCGGCCTTGGGCGTCTTGCGCACCTTGATGGGTCCCAGCGTGACGTTCTCCAGGATCGTCTTGTGCGCGAACAGGTTGAAGGACTGGAACACCATGCCCACGTCCGCCCGTAGGTTGGCGAGCTCTTTGCCCTCGTCGGGCAGCTTCTTGCCGTCGATCGAGATGGAGCCCGTTTCGTAGGTCTCCAGCCGGTTGATCGTGCGGCACAACGTCGATTTGCCCGACCCGGACGGGCCGATCAGGATGACCACCTCACCCTTGGCGACGGACAGGTTGATGTCCTTGAGCACATGCAGATCACCGAAGTGCTTGTTGACGCCTTCGATCACGACGAGCGGCTCTGGCATTCCGGCACGCTAGCGGTGCGTATCGGCGTCGCACAAGCACATTTGATGGCTCTTTGGCGGATTGTCATCATTTCGCAACCAACCCGGGTGGGCGTCACAGGCTCAGCTCGGCGCGCAGGTCGGCCTCGTCGGAGACGATCCGCTGCATCTCCTGTCCGCCGTCGCAGGTGATCAGCGACACCACGACCGGGGGACCCCAGGCCAGCACGCGCACCTCGCCGCCGCTGGCCTGCCAGCGCAGCACGGCCGCCAGGTCTTCCGATGTCGGGTTCGCCACCGGACCATCATGCCCCGCCGGACGGCTCCGGTTAGATGGGGACATGCCCACCGTCACCCTGGTCACCTCGCAGCGGGTGCTGGCCAGCCCGGCGATGGCCGACCCCGAACTGGAACTGGTGCAGCGAGCGCTGGCCCAGCGCGGGGTGGGCTGCGAGCTGGCGGACTGGCGCGCGGCGTCCGATCTGTCGGGAAGCGAGCTGGTGGTGATCAAGTCGCCCTGGGACTATCCGCAGCGGGCCGCCGAGTTCGTGAGCTGGCTAGGCGTGATCGAGACCCAGACCAGGGTGGCGAATCATCCGGAGACGATCCGCTGGAACCTGGACAAGCGCTATCTGGGCCAACTCGGGCAGCACGGCCTCGCGGTGTGCCCGACCGAGTTCTGCCGGACCATGGATGAGGTGCGTTCCGCCGTGGCGGCGATCGGTGGCCAGTTGGTGGTGAAGCCGACCGTGTCGGCCTCGTCCGCCGACACCGGGCTGTTCCAGCCCGACGATCCGGCCGCGCTCGACTTGGCCCGGCACATCCTCGGCCTCGGCAAAGAGGTCATGGTGCAGCCGGCCCTGGAGTCCGTTGCGCGGGTGGGGGAGCGTTCGCTGGTCCATTTCGACGGTCGGTTCGTGCACGCTGCCCGCCGCAGCCCGCTGCTGGCGCTCGGCGGCGGCCTGCTCGGCACCAGCCGTGGCCGGATCTCGGCGGTGCTTCCCGACCGCGATGAACTGGGCCTGGCCGCGCAGGCCCTGGCCGTCGCCGGTGACCTGCTGGCCGTGCGGGGGGTCGATGAGCGGCCCTTGCACGCCCGGGTGGACATCGCCCGTGACGGACGCGGGCGTCCGGTGGTCTCGGAGTTGGAGTTGTTCGAGCCGAGCTTCTTTCTCGAGCTGGCTCCGGGCGCGGAACGGCTGTATGTGGACGCGATCCTGGCACGCTTGGAGGCATGAGCGCGCAACGTGACCTCGGCCAGTCCATGCTGCAAGTGATCTTCAGCTTCTTCCTGGGGCTGGTGGTGACCGCCTTCATCGGGATCGGCGTGAACACCGTCTACCCCGAGCCGCGGTACTCGCCCGATGCGGACCGCGACTGGAACACCTACCAGCTGACGACCTCGATCATTCTGCTGACCTGCGCCACCGTGGTGATGCTGCTCTCGCTGGCGATCGCCAACACCGGGCCGGTGCTCGCCAACGGAGCGCTGCTCGGCGGCCTATTCACCATGATCTACGCGGTCGGAATGGGCATCTCGGCCGGGCAGCAATGGCCGCGGTTTCTGGTGATCGCGGCCGCCCTGGTGATCACCGTCGGGGTGGGCTGGTGGAAGTTCAGCCGCCGGCGCGCGGGAGCGGCGCCGGCGTCCGGGGGCGGCAGCGTATTGCCGGGCGAGGCCGAGGCACGGCTGTCCGCCGTCGAGGCCAAGCTGGACGCCCTGGGCCGGGCGCTGAGGGACTGAGTGTCGATCGGGCCCGACCCACGACCGGCGACGGATCAGATTGCCGGGTCGATCAGTCGGTGGTGCCCTCCATGGTGAAAAGCACCTTGTCGGCGGCCCGGTTGGTGGCCTCAGCGGCGAACCCGTGCTCGGTTTGCGCGGCGCCGAAGCGGACCGACGAGGGCAGCAGCACCGGCTTGGTGAACCGTGCCGTCACGGTGTAGGCGTCCGGCAGCCGGGGCTGAAACGCGGCCAACGCTCGCGCGTGGGTCCACATGCCGTGGACGATGGTGCGCGGCAAGCCGAATGCTCTAGCAGCCAGCGGGTTGAGGTGGATCGGGTTGGTGTCGCCGGAGACCGCGGCATAGCGCCGGCCCAGGTCGGACGGCAGTCGCCACAGCCCCGCGGCGGGCAACGGGCCCTCTGTTGGTCGAGCTTGTCGAGACCCCTCCGCACTCACCGTCGGTCGAGGTTGTGGAGACCCCGTCTCGCCGTCGTCCAGCCTCGCGGCCCGGCTCAGGTAGCTGGAACGTCCCTGCCAGACCCGCTCACCGGCCACCAGCACCTCACCCACCAGATCGACCAGCACGCCGCGGCGGTGTGGCCGCGGACCCTCCGTCCGGACCCGCAGTTCCAGGGGGTCGCTGATCATTACCGGGCGCAGCTGCCTCATCGTGTTGCCGACGTGCACCATGCCGAGCGGGGCGAGTGGGAAATCCTCCGCGGTCATCAGCGTGAGCTGCAGCGGGAAGGTCAACACGTGCAGCCAGGTGGCAGGCAGTCGATCGGTGAGCGTGAAACCGCAGACCCGGCCGTAGGCGGCGACCTCGGCAACCTCGCAGCGGTGATGCAGCAGGTTCACCACCCGGTCCGGCAGTCCCTCGGCCAGCGGCGGACGCCGCCGCGGCGACAGCGCCCGGGCGTACTGGGCGACGGCGACGGGCATTCATCGGTGTCGCCGGGTCGGCCAGGAAGACGATCGCCTCGGCGACATCGACCGCACGTCCACCCTGCAGCAGGCTGGACGAACGCCGGAAGATCTCCCGGTCGATCACCGGGATGGACGCGGTCATGTCGGTCTCGATGAAGCCGGGGGCCACCCCATTGACGGCGATCCCGCGGTCGCTCAGCTGAGCCGACAACGCCCGCACCATGCCCATCACGCCCGCCTTGGACGCCGCGTAGTTGGTCTGGCCGCGATTGCCCGCCCAGCCGCTGGTGGACGCGATGGCGACGATCCGGCCACCGTCGGCCACGCCTCCGGGCCGGTCGGGGTCGAGCAGGACGTCGTTGATCCGGAACTGAGCCGCCAGATTCACCTCCAACACCGCCGCCCAACGCTGCTCGTCGAGATTGGCCAGCAGCTTGTCCCGCAGAATGCCGGCGCAGTGCACCACGGCGTCGATGTGGGCGTCCGGACCGTATCGCTCGACGACGTGCCGGGCGATACGTTCGCCGGCGTCCGCGGCGGTGATGTCGAGTTGCAGCGCGGTGCCGTGGACCTCATTGGCGACCCCGGCCAGGGCCTGCCCGGCGGCTGGGACGTCGATCGCCACCACGCGGGCGCCGTCGGCAGCGAAGCGACGTGCGATGGCGGCGCCGATACCGCGGGCCGCCCCGGTGACCACCACGATCCGTCCCGCTCGTTGGTCGATCTTGTCGAGACCCTCGCTGGCTTCGACAGGCTCAACCGGCGGCAGCGGGGACAACACGAAGGGCTGGCCGTCCACATACGCCGACCGTCCGGACAAGGCAAAACGCAGCACCTGGGCCAGCTCGGACGCCGTGGTGCCGTCGGCGATCTGAATCAGATTGCAGGTGGCGCCGAAGCGCAGCTCCTTGCCGACGCTGCGCATGATGCCGTCCAGCGCCTGCCGGACGGCCGCGGTCTCCACCTCGGACGCCGTGGCCGGGTCGGCGGCCACGATCAGCACCCGTCCGGACGGCTCCAGCGCCTTAACCGCCGGACGCAGCACGGCGCGCACCTGCTCCAGGTGCTCGATCCGGCTCGCCGCGGTGGCGTCCACCACGATCGCGCCGAGCCGTCCGGGGTAGGCAGGGGGACGCTGCCGGCCGTCGGCTTCGGTGCTGCGGGCGTCCGGGGTGTCGGCCAGCGCGGGCTGCACGGTCACACCCAGCGCGGCCAGCGCGTCCTGCACCAGCGAACCGGACGACGGCTCGACGCTGCCCAGCGCGACCGCCCCACTCGGAAAGGCCTCGCCGCGGCGCAGCACGGTCGCCTCGGGGAAGCCGGCCTTGGCGGCCACCGACCTGCCGACGCGGGAATCGAGTACACCCGAGATGAGGTCGTCGAGTCCACGATTCATCAGCGGATCCGCGCTGGGCCATCTTCGATCGCGACCACGGATGCCCGGCGGCCAGCGACGGCATTGAGCTTGGCCCGGTCACCGAGAGGGCGTCAGGCGGCAGTAGTCGGCCGCTGCGCGCACAGCATGGCCGCGAACGCCTCATGGCTGGGCGAGCATCTTCGCCAGCCCTCGCCGCCCAGCACATAGTCGACGGCCGCGGTCTCGGCATCGACGATCCGGGCCAGCACGGGAGGCGGCCCTCCTCAGCGAGCAGCACGGTCGCGGCGCCGATGTCATCGAGGCGTCCGGACCGTCCGGAGCCGGGCTCAGCTTCGCCGAAGAGGTGTCCGATGATGCCCCGGTCGCCAGCAGCCGTGCACATTGAGCTTGGCCCGGTCGATCGAGCCGAGCGGGGCGTCCAGGCCGAGCACGTGGCGGCAGTAGTCGGCCGACTCCCAGGCGCCAGCGCCAGCACGGTGGCCGCGAACGCCTCATGGATCTCGTAATCGAAGTCCTGCAAGGCCAGGTCGTTGCGGCGCAGCAGAGGTGGCGTGCACCGGGGCCATCAGCAGGCCCTCGCCGCCCAGCACATAGTCGACAGCCGCGGTCTCGGCATCAGCGAGCAGCACGGTCGCGGCGCCGTCCTCGAGCAGCACGGTGGCCGTCCCGGCGGTCATCGAGGCGTCCGGACCGTCGCCGAAGACCGGGCGCAGCTTCGCGAGCTTGTCGACCGAGGTGTCCGGCCGCAGCGGTTGATCGCGGGTCAGGCTGAGGTAGGGGGTGACCAGGTCGTCGAAGAAGCCCGACTCCCAGGCGGCCGCAAGATTGCGATGGCTGGCCGCGGCCAGTTCGTCCTGGGCCTCGCGGGTGATGCCCCACTGCGCGGTGGTCAGCGCCTGATGCTGGCCCATGTTCAGCCCCGTCCGGCGTTCGGCGGCCTTGGGCACCTCGGGCGCCAGATCGGACGGCCGGACGTGCGCCAGCGTCTTGGCCTTGTCCAGCGGGGTCTTGGCGGAGTTCAGCCTGATCAGCGTCTTGCGCAGCCGGTCGCTCACCGCCACCGGCGAATCGGACGCCGAGTCGACCCCGCCCGCGATGGCGACGTCGAGCTGGCCCACCCGGATCCGGTTGCTGAGCTGAACGGCCGCGGTCAGGCTGGTCGCACAGGCCTGCTGGACGTCGTACGCGGGCGTGGCCGGGTGCAGAGCCGAGGACAGCACGGCTTCCCGGGTGAGGTTGAAGTCGCGGCTATGTTTCAGCACCGCGCCGGCGCCCACCTCGCCCAGCCGTTCCCCGGCCAGCCCGAAGCGCGCGGCCAGGCCGTCCAGCGCGGCGGTCAGCATGTCGATGTTGGTGGCGGAGGCATAGGCGCCGCCGACCTTTCCGAACGGGATGCGGTTGCTCCCCACGATCACGGCGTTGCGCAGGTCGGCCATCGGAGCTCCTTCGTCGGGACGCGCTGATTATGGCTACTCACAGTAGCAGGTACGAAAAGTACCGGGTACTGTGAGTGTCGTGAAAACTCCGCTGCCCAAGCCACCGGTCGACGGGCGCGACACGCGGTGGGCCGAGCACCGGACCAAGCGGCGCCGCGAACTGGTCGAGTCGGCGCTGCGCGCCATTCGCTCCCACGGCGCCACCGTGGGAATGGACGAGATCGCCGCCGAGGCGGGCACGTCCAAGCCGGTGATCTACCGGCACTTCGGCGACCGTCCGGGCCTCTATCGGGCGGTCGTGGAGAAGGTGGCCCAGTTCATCCTCGATGACCTGCGTGCGTCGGTGGATTGGGAGACCCCGATCGACTGGAGGCAGGGCGACGACCTCGGCAGGTTGATCCGCGACCTGACCCACAGCTACCTCGAACTGGTGCAGCGCGACCCGGAGATCTACCGCTTCGTGATGTCGCGACCGCTGGTCGAGGGCGATTTGAACGACGACCCGGTCACCGGGCTCACCATGCGGATCGGTGAACGGATCGCCGAACTGCTGCGCGCCAGCGGCCTGCCGGACGACCGGGCCGCCACCTGGGGGCATGGGCTGGTGGGTTGTGTCCGGGCCGCCACCGACCAATGGATCAGGGCCGGCATGAACCGTCCGGCTGCCGTCGTGGCCGACGACCTCTGCCTGCTGCTCGCGCCCGCCCACACCCCATCCCTGTTGGCCACCACCGCGAAAGGACACCGATGAGTACCGCCGTCACCACCCGAGCCGCCGACCCCGCTGCCGTCGAGGGCGATCTGGGTGCCGCGCTGTTGGCCGCTTTCGAGGGTCCGCATCATCAGCGTCGGGCCGCGGGCCGGGAGTCCTTCCCGGCCGACGGCATGCTGCGCGACCCGGCGCTGGACATGCAGCAGGCGCGCGCCTGGACCTTGGCGAGGCTGTACGCCCTGGTCGAGGCCGGGATCGGGCAGGCGATCGTGGGTGTGGAGCGGGCCACCGCGGACACCCAGATCCAGTCGCTGATCGACTTCGAGACGGTCGCGTACGGCGACCTGTCCGTGGCGATCAAGTCGGGCGTGCAGCATGGGCTATTCGGCGGCGCGATCGCCGGCCTGGGCACCCCCGAGCATCACCAGCGCTTCCTCGCCGATGCGCTCAGTCTGCGCACCCTGGGCTGTTTCGCGATGACCGAACGGGGACACGGCAGCGATGTCGCCTCGCTGGAGACCACCATCGAATACGAACCGGGCGCCGACGAGTTCGTCGTCCATTCGCCGCGCGAGTCGTCGGCGAAGACTTACATCGGTAGCGCCGCGGCGCACGGCCAGCTGGCCACCGTCTTCGGCCAGCTCGTGGTCGACGGGGTGGAGCGGGGCGTGCACTGCATTCTGGTGCCGCTGCGCGGCGCCGACGGCCGCGTTCTGCCGGGTGTGACCATCGGCGACAACGGCCACAAGGGCGGCCTGCTCGGTGTCGACAATGGCAGCATCGCCTTCGATCACGTCCGGGTGCCGCGCGGGATGCTGCTGGACCGGTTCGGTTCGGTGGACGATCAGGGTCGCTACGTCTCGTCGATCGAGAACCCCAACCGGCGCTTCTTCACCATGCTGGGCGCGTTGGTCCGTGGCCGGATCTGCATCGGCGGCGGAGCGGCGATCGCGTCCCGGCGAGCGTTGTCGATCGCCACTCGGTATGCCGACCGTCGCGCCCAATTCCGGCATCCGCACTCAGAGGACGAGACCCCGCTGCTGGACTACCTGGCCCACCAGCGCAAGCTGCTGCCCGCGATCGCCCGGGCCTACGCGCTCGGCTTCGCCCAGAACGAGCTGATCGGGTCCTACGGCACGGTCAGCTCCGACAAGAATCACGACCCGCGGGCGCAGCGGGCGCTGGAGACCCTGGCCGCCGGCATGAAGGTACTGAACACCGATTTCGCCAACGCCGCGATCCAGACCTGCCGCGAGGCATGCGGGGGCGCCGGCTACATGGCTGAGAACCAGCTCACCCAGTTGCGCGCCGACACCGACGTCTTCGCCACCTTCGAAGGTGACAACACGGTTCTGCTGCAGCTGGTGGCCAAGGGCGTCCTCACCGACTACCGCGAGGTGTGGGGCGGGCTGGACCGGCTCGGCCTCGTCCAGGCCTCGGCCCGGATGGTCGGGAGTGCGGTGATCGAGCGGACAGGGGCCGGCCTGCTGGCCGAGCGCCTGGTGACGACCGCGCGGCGTAAGGGAGATTCGGCTGCCTTCTACGACCGCGGCTGGCACGCCTGGATGTTCGAGGAGCGTGAGCGGCACAGCATCGATTCGCTGGCCCGCCGGATGCGGGCCGCCGACCGGGACTCCTTCGACGCGGTCAACGCCATGCAGGACCACGTGCTGTTCGTCGCCCGTGCCCACATGGAACGGGTCGTCCTGGACTCGTTCATCGCCGGTATCGAGAACTGCGCGGACGGCGCGGCCCGGCAGACCCTCGAAGAACTCTGCACCCTGTTCGCGCTGAGCAGCCTCGAATCGGACGCCGGCTGGTTCCTTTCGCACAACCGCATGTCGGACGCCCGGGCCAAAGCGCTGCGGCGCCAGATCAACCAGGTCTGCCATGACCTGCGCCCCCGCGCCATCGCCCTGGTCGAGGGCTTCGGCATCCCCGTCGACTGGCTCGGCTCCGCGATGCTCGCCGCCTGACCTCAGCCCGACGCCGTCGCTGGTCGTCCCCGATGTTCGAACGATGCCGGAGGTCAGTGGCCGAGGTGGACGCCCCGGGGTCAGGGGAGGCCGGCCCAGCGGCCGGCGGCGGTCGCGACGGCGCCGACGATCACCACCACGATGTAGGGCCACTTGAGCTTCAGGGCCAGAGCGGCGGCGGCGAGGCCGAGCAGGCGTGAGTCGAGGACGAGGGCTTGGCCCTTGGCGACGGTGTTGCTGACCACCAGGGACGCCAGCAGGCCCACCGTCAGCGCCGCTGCCAGGGACGGTACGAACGGCCGGTCGAGCACCGATTTGGGCAGCAGGTAGCCGACACCTTCAGCGCGTACGCCGCGGCGCAGGAGAGCAGCACCCAGATCCACAGCTCCATCAGGCGGCCCTCCGCTGCTGCACGGCCCAGACGCCGGCGGCGACCACGGCGGCGATGATGATCGGCAGGCCGGGCGGGGTGAGCGGTGTGAACAGCACGGTGACGAAGGCGCACACCACGGCGATCGCGATCGGGTCGCGTCCGTGTAGCCGGGGCCAGAGCAGGCCGAGGAAGGCGGCGCAGGCAGCGCCGTCCAGACCCCACATCGCCGGATCGCCCATCGCGTTGCCGGCCAGCGCCCCGATCAGGGTGAACAGGTTCCAGGTCACGAACACGCCGAGACCGGCCGTCCAAAAGCCGCGGCGCTGTTCGTCCGGCTGCTCCTGAGCGGTGGCGTTGGCCATCGACTCGTCGATGGTGAACTGCGCGTACACCGGTGCCATCGGACGCCGCGGGCGCAGCAACGCCTCCAACTGCATGCCGTAGACGCCGTTGCGCAGTCCGAGCAGGGTGGCGGCGGTCAACGCGCTCAAGCCGGTCCCACCGCCGCCGATCACGCCGACGAAAGCGAACTGCGAGCCGCCGGTGAACATCAGCAGGCTGAGCGCACAGGTCTGCGGCACGGTGAGTCCGGCCGTCACGCCCAGGGCGCCGAACGAGACCCCGTAGATGCCGACAGCGGCCGCGATCGACAGTCCGGAGCGGACGGCCGGGGTGAGAGTCGGACGTGGCACGCGGGGCAGCCTAACCCGGCGGGTCCTCGCCCGAGTCCTCCCAGGCGCCCGGCTCGTCGACGATCAGGACGGCGCCGTGGGTCTCGGCTCGAAGCTCGGTCGGCGCCAGCGCTCGCGCCAGGTGGTAGACGGCCACCGTGACGATGGTGCCCAGCGCGATACCGCTCAGCACGAACCCGGGCCCGATCTCGAGCGAGACGTCGCCGATGCCGATGATGATGCCCGCCGCCACCGGAACCAGGTTGATCGGGTTGCCGAAGTCGACCCGGTTCTCCTTCCAGATCTTGGCGCCGAGTAGGCCGATCATGCCGTACAGCACGACCGTGATGCCGCCCAGCACCCCACCAGGGGTCGCCGAGATGATGGCGCCGAATTTGGGTGAGAAGCCGAACAGGATCGCCACCACCGCCGCCACCACGTAGGCGGCCGTGGAGTAGACCCGGGTGGCCGCCATCACACCGATGTTCTCGGCATAGGTGGTGGTGGGGCCGGCGCCGACCGCGGTCGCCAGCACCGAACCGACGCCGTCCGCGGCGATTGCCCGGCCCATGTCGCGGTCCAGGTTCGTGCCGGTCATCTCGGCCACCGCCTTGACGTGCCCGGTGTTTTCGGCGATCAGCGCAATCACCACCGGCAGCGCGATCAGGGCGAAGGCGAAGTTGAAGTTCGGGGCATGTAGTCCCACCACATTGCCGGCGGCCTGGAACTGCCAGTGGGCCAGATCGGTGAGCGGCGGGAAGCCGATCAGCGGCGCAGCCTCCACCGCGCTCCAGTCGACCCGCAGATGGGTGGTCACCTCACCGGCGGCCGGGCTGAACGACGTGATCGGTCCGGCGACCACATCAGCCAGCCAACTCACCAGGTACCCGATCAGTAGCGACAGGAAGATCGCGATCCGGCCCAGGAAGCCACGCATCCCGACGCTGAGCACGACCACGACGAGCATCACGAACAGCGCGATCCACTGGTCCTGTGGCCAGTAGGTGCCGGCCACCACCGGGGCGAGGTTGAAGCCGATCAGCATCACCACGGCGCCGGTCACCACCGGCGGCAGTGCGGCGTGGACCACTCGCGAGCCGGCGAAGTGGATGATCACACCGACGATGAACAGCAGCACGCCGACCCACAGCATCGCGCCGGTCAGGTCGGCCGGGTTGCCGCCCGCGCCGTAGATCGCGGTCGCCACCCCGACGAAGGACGCCGACGAGCCCAGATAGCTGGGCACCCGGCCCTGCACCACCAGCAGGAACACCAGGGTGGCGATGCCGGACATCATCACCGCCAGCTGCGGATTCAGACCCATCAGCAGCGGGAAGACGAAGGTGGCGCCGAACATCGCCACCACGTGCTGGGCGCCGAGCCCGATGGTCTTGCCCCAGGACAACCGCTCGCCGGGGGCGACCACGCCGCCCGGTTGGAGTGTCCCGTTCCCGTGCAGTTTCCACAGCGGCATCGCGAATCCCTCTCGTATGAGCCCGGACGGCGACAGCACCCTATGCCTGGCGGCGCCGGCGGAGCCGTGGCTCCGAATCGTTGAGACATGCCTCGTTGGCGGCGGGTATGTGCCCTTGCGTGCCCAACCAACTCGCGTTCCGCGATGAGAAGATTGGTTGGGAAATCACCACAACGGGTGTGGGTGGGTTAGCCTCTCGTGATACCTGCAGCATCGGCCCGAAGGAGTGTCATGCCCGAAACCCTCATCGAACGCGCGCTTCGCACCGCCACCGACACCAAGGCGATCGAGGCCGGACGCGGTGTCGTGACCCGCACCGGCGAGGTCTTCGCCCGGCTGTTCCCGGGGCGCACCGCGATCATCGTGGCCGATGAGAATCACTGGCGGGTGGCCGGTGAGCAGGTGATCGCCTCGCTGACCGCCGCCGGCGTCCCGCAGGCGGAGCCCTACATCTTTCCCGGCACGCCGACGCTGTACGCAAGCTACGACAACATCGAGAAGCTGCGCGACGCGATCAACGGAATCGACGCGGTCGTCATCGCGGTGTGCTCCGGCACCCTCAACGACATCGCCAAACGCGCCGTCAGCGAACTCGACCGGCCCTACATCTGCGTCGGCACCGCCGCCTCGATGGACGGCTACGCCTCCTTTGGCGCGTCCATCACCAAGGACGGCTTCAAGCAGACCCTGAGCTGCCCGGCCCCGGCCGCGGTGGTCGCCGATCTCGACGTCATGGCCGGCGCGCCGCAGCGGCTGACCGCCACCGGCTTCGGTGACCTGATCGAGAAGGTGCCGGCCGGCGGCGACTGGATCATCGCCGACGAGTTGGGCATCGAGCGGATCGACCCGGCTGTCTGGGATCTGGTGCAGGGTCCGCTGCGCGACGCGCTCTCTGACCCGCAGGGCTGCAAGGACGGCAACCCGGACGCGCTCAGCGGCCTCGCCGAGGGCCTGATCATGTCGGGTCTGGCCATGCAGGCGTTCGCGTCCTCGCGTCCGGCCTCGGGCGGCGGCCACCACTTCAGCCACCTGTGGGAGATGGAGCACTACGGACTCGATTGGGATCCGCCGCTCTCGCACGGCTTCAAGGTGGGCCTGGGCACGGTCTCGGTGGCCGCGCTGTACGAGTTGGTGCTGGCCAAGGACATCCCGGCGATGATCGACATCGACGCCGCCGTCGCCGCCTGGCCCAGCTGGGAGGAGACCGAAGCCAAGCTGCGCGCCGCACTCACCCCTGACCTGCATGACGCCGCGCTGGCCCAGACCAAGGGCAAGTACATCGACGCCGACGCGCTGCGCGCCCGGCTGCAGCTGACCGTCGAGCGCTGGCCGTCCATCTCGGCGCGGCTGCGCGACCAACTGCTGCCCGCCAAGGTGCTGCAGGAGAAGCTGGACGTGGTCGGCGCCATCACCCATCCCGATCAGATCGGCATGGACCGCGACCGCTTCCGGGACACCTATCACCGTGCCCGCTGGATTCGTGCCCGGTACGTGCTCACCGACCTGCTGACCGAGGCCAACATCATCGATCCGCTGGTCGACGAGCTGTTCGCCCCCGGCGGCTATTGGGCCGAGCGCTTCTGAGCGCCGCCCACCCCAGAACCCAGGTCGCGACGATGCGGCCGAGAAAGGAACACGCAGGATGTCAGACGAGAAATACGTGTGCGGTATCGACTACGGCACGCTCTCCGGCCGCGCGATCATCGTCCGGGTGAGCGACGGCAAGGAGATGGGCACCGCCGTCCACGAATACCGGCACGCGGTGATGGACCGGGTGCTCAGCGCGCACAAGGATGAGCCGCTGCCCCCCGAGTTCGCGTTGCAGTACCCCGAGGACTACATCGAGGTGCTGAAGATCGCCATCCCGGAGGCGATCCGCAACTCCGGCGTGAAGCCCGAGGACATCGTCGGCGTGGGTACCGACTTCACCTCGGCCACCGTGATGCCGACTGACAAAGATGGTTGGCCGCTGTGCCAGTGGCAGGAGTACGCCGACCGTCCGCACGCCTACGTGAAGCTGTGGAAGCACCACGGCGGCCAGGCCGAGGCCGACCAGATCATCGAGGTCGCCCGCAAGCGCGGTGAGAGCTGGCTGCCCCGCTACGGCGACACCCTCTCGTCGGAGTTCATGCTGCCGAAGCTGCTCGAGACCTTCCACAAGGATCGCGAGATCTACGACAAGATGACCTACTTCGTCGACGCCGTGGACTGGATCGTCTGGCAGCTCACCGGCAACTACGTCCGTTCGGCCGGCGCCACCGGCTACAAGGCGCTCTACCAGAACGGCACCTTCCCGTCCCG
This sequence comes from Micropruina sp., assembly GCA_044225075.1. Lineage (GTDB taxonomy): Bacteria > Actinomycetota > Actinomycetes > Propionibacteriales > Propionibacteriaceae > Micropruina. The sequence continues at coordinate 64,660 of JBGAJF010000014.1, forward strand.
GGACTTCTTCGCGGAGCTCGACCCGGAGTTCGCCGGTGCACTCGACAAACTGGAGGCCCCGGTCGGCCAGCTCGGCGACAAGGCCGGCGAGATCACCGTCGAGGCCGCAGCCTGGACCGGTCTGAAGGCCGGCACCCCGGTGTCGGTCGGCAACATCGACGCGCACGTGGCCACCCCGGCCGTGCAGGGCGTTGAGAACGGCCAGTTGACTGCCAGCCTCGGCACCTCTGCGGTGTATGTCGTTTCCGGTTCCGAGCTGCGCGAGGTGCCGGGCATGTTCGGCGTTGTCGACGGTGGCCTGGTGAAGGGTGCCTGGGGATTCGAGGCCGGCCAGTCGGCGGTGGGTGACATCTTCGCCTGGTTCGTGAAGAACTGTGTTCCGGAGTCCTACCAGGACGAGGCCGACGGACGCGGCATCTCGTTGCACCAGCTGCTCACCGAGAAGGCCGAGAAGCAGAACATCGGCGAGCACGGCCTGATCGCGCTCGACTGGCACAACGGCAACCGGTCCATCCTGGTCGACACCAACCTGTCCGGCCTGATGATCGGCCAGACGCTGACCACCACCCCGGAAGATCAGTACCGGGCGTTGCTGGAGGCGACCGCGTTCGGCTTCCGGACGATCATCGAGTCGTTCACCTCCAACGGCGTCGAGATCACCGAGGTGATCGCCGCGGGTGGTCTGCTGAAGAACAAGTTCCTGATGCAGATGTACTCCGACGTGACCCGCAAGCCGCTGTCGCTGGCCGACACCGGGTACGCGGGTGCGCTGGGTTCGGCGATCCATGGCGCGGTGGCGGCCGGGGCCTACCCGAACGTGCACGCCGCGGCCACGGCGATGGGCAAGAAGATCCCCAACGCCTACACGCCGAACGAAGAGGCGTCCGCGCAGTACGACAAGCTGTTCGCCGAGTACACCCTGCTGCACGACTACTTCGGCCGTGGCGGCAACAAGGTGATGTACCGCTTGAAGGACATCAAGCGCCAGGCAATGGGCCACTGAGTCCAGCAGCGCTGATCTCGCTGGTTGAGCTTGTCGCGACCTCTCGCAAGGGGTTTCGACAAGCTCAACCGGCGAAATGCCGCGTTGAGCCAGTGTGTTTCGTGCGGCGCAAAGCGCGTTTTCGCCCACGCAAGAAAGGAAGCCACCGATGACGATCCGCTTGACCGACCTGCCGGAAGAGGTGCAGGCAGCCGTGCAGCGCACCCGTGAAGAGGTCGCCGCACTGCATGCCGAGCTGACCCGCTACGAACTGGTGGTGTGGACGGCCGGAAACGTGTCCGCGCGGGTGCCGGGCGCCGAGTTGATGGTGATCAAGCCGTCCGGGGTGTCCTACGACGAGCTGAGCGCCGAGAAGATGGTGGTCTGCACCCTGGACGGCAACAAGATCGTGGACGGGACGCCGGAACGGCTGGCACCATCCTCCGACACGGCCGCGCACGCCTACGTGTACCGGCACATGCCCGAGGTCGGCGGTGTCACCCACACCCACTCCACCTACGCAACGGCCTGGGCGGCGCGCGGCGAGGAGATCCCCTGCGTGCTGACCATGATGGGCGACGAGTTCGGCGGCCCGATCCCGGTCGGGCCGTTCGCGATCATCGGCGACGACTCGATCGGACGCGGCATCGTCGAAACCCTGCGCGGCTCCCGCTCGCCGGCGGTGCTGATGCAGAACCACGGCCCGTTCACCATCGGACGCGACGCCCGAGCCTCGGTGAAGGCCGCCGCGATGTGCGAGGAGGTGGCCCGGACGGTGCACGCCACCGTGCAACTCGGCAAGCCGATCCCGATCCCCCAGGAGTTCATCGACCGGCTCTACGAGCGCTACCAAAACGTCTACGGCCAGCACTGAGACCGAGTTGCCAGCTCGGCGCCGACAAGGCGCTTCACTGGTTGAGTTGGGCGAGAGAGGCCGGCAGGCCCGACCTCGGCGGCTGATCACATCGGTGTTCGAGAAGCTCCCGCGTCCGACCGCTCAGTCGACGGCCTCCGGACCCAGCACCTCGCGGGCCACTCGTTGCGGCACCACCATTCGCCAGGCGTCGAGCACCAACTCGCGCATCTCGTCGGCGTCCAGCGAATCGCACCGCGACTCGATCCAGTTGAATCGCAACTCCGATTCGCGCGGCAGGAAGAAGACGTCCGGGCGGATGCCCACCAGTACGGCCCGTTCCTCCTTCGGCATCGCGAAACCCATGATGCTTTCGTCCTTGCTGAAGGCCACGTAGACGAGTTGCCCGACTCGGAACTTCACCCGGCCGTGCACTATGACCTCGGTGCTGCGCGGCAGTCCGGCGAGCACGGCCCGGACATCCGCCACGGTGATCATGTCCCTATCCTGTCAGCCAGATGTGCTGCCAGCGACGGCCTCAGCCGCCCCAGACCGCGGTCGCGCCGCTGTGCCCGGTCAACACCACCAGCACCAGGGCAGCGACGGCACCGAGCACGGTCAGTCCCGCCAGCACCAACCACCCGGCCCGCGAGCGGGCCTCCGCCATCAGGGCCGCCGGCAGCAGCAGCGCCAATGCGACGGCCGGAAACACCGCGAGCTGGCCCCACATCTCGTGCGCCTGGAACGCCGGCCCGCCGGCGCTGATCGCCTCGGCCAGCGCCGGGCCGGAGAGCCGAGCCGCGAGCGTGGCGCCCGCTCCTGCGACGGCCACCAGCACGGTCAACCAGCGGTAGCGGGTGCGCGCCCAGGAAGAGAACACGATCGCCAGCGAGCCGAGCGCCGCCAGCGGCACCAGCACCACCGCCCCGTGCACCACCAGCGGGTGCAGGGGGAGGCCGAAGACGTCCATGATCAGCCCTTGACCGCGGCGCCGTTCCGGTCGAGCACGTACCAGACGCCGTTCACGTCCTGGCCGGTGACATCGCCGGGCTTGGCGTCCTGCTGCCAGTAGTAGAGCGGCCAGCCGTTGTAGCTCGCCTGGGTGCTGCCGTCCGCCCGCTGGAAGGAGCCCAGCTTGGTGGCGTCCACACCCTTGCCCGCGGTGGGCTTCCCGAGCAGCGGCGGCCAGGCCATCAGGCATTGGCCGGTGCAATTGCTGGTGTTCGGGGTGTCCTTGGTGAACAGGTAGAGGGTCATCCCCTTGCCGTCGACGAGGATCGAGCCGAGGCTGCTGTCGGCCATCGCGAGAGTCAGGGTCGTCGCGTCCGCCGCGGGCGGAGCGGACGCGGGGGCGCTGGACGCCGGCATGCTGGACGCCGGGGCGCTGGACGCCGGTGAACTGTACGACGGCGCCGCCGGGGTGCCAGCGGTGCAGGCGCTGAGCAGAATAAGGGCGGCAGCGGGCACCATCGTGACCGCCGGCCGGAAACGTGTGACCATGGGTTCCTCCTTGGATCGGGTGGTCTTGCAGGTGATACGGGCGAAATGGCTGCGTGGATTGCGGTCCTCCGCAATCTTTCGGCGCGGTTCATCCGTATCGGTTGATGTGGGTCTCTTCTCGCTGTCCGACCGCGTGTCCGACGCCTCGCTGGTCACCGGCATGGCGTTGAACGACGAGCCGTCCGCGACGGCCTTCGTCCGGCGCTTCCAAGGGCCGGTCTTCGGCCTGGCCGTGTCGATCACCCGTGACCGCGTGCTGGCCGAGGATGTCGCGCAGGAGGCATTCCTGCGTGCCTGGCGGGCGGCGGCCAGCTACGACCGGCGACGCGGATCGGTCCTCACCTGGCTGCTCACCATCGCCCGCAACGTGGCGATCGACGCCATCCGGGCCCGCCGGGTCACGCCCATCGAATCGGGGGAGTTGGAACTGTTGTTGGCGACCACGCTGAAGGGCGCCGTGCCGGACGGCGTCGGCGGCAGGGTGGAGACCCTGGCCGCGGTCGAGCGGCTCGGACGGCTGCCCGCCGACCAGGCCCGGGCGGTGGTGTTGGCCGTCATCGGCGGACGTACCGCCAACGAGGTGGCCGAGCACGAGGGCATACCGCTGGGCACCGCCAAGACCAGGATTCGCACCGGACTGCTGCGCATGCGACAGGCGATGGAGGCCGAGACATGACCGACTGGCATCCCGATCCCGACCAGCTGGTGGCGCTGGCGCTGGCCGACGTCAGGGCCGACGAGCAGGAACGGCTGGTCGCGCACCTGGCCGGATGCGCGGCGTGCCGCGACGACTACGCCCAACTGTCCGACGGCGTCCAGCAGACGTTGACCGCCGCGGTCTCGATCGCTCCGCCGGCGGGCTTCTCCGGCCGGGTGCTCGCCGCCATGACACCGGACTCCGGGGCCACCGGCGTCCGTGCTCAACCCCGGACGCGTCTGCTGATGGTCGCCTGCGTGCTCGTCGGGCTGCTGATCGGCGTCGGTGGGTCAATCGGCGTCAGCGCCTGGATGAACCGGCCGCCGGCGAGCAGCACGCTGCCCGCGCCGACCGCAGCCCCGCTGTTCACCGCCGACGGCGCCGCGGTCGGTTCGGTCGGACTGACCCGACGCGACGGCAGGGCCTATCTGCTGCTCAACGTCACCGCCGGTCGCAGCGGCGTCCGCTACGACTGCATCCTGGTCCAGCCCGACGGCGGCCGGCGCTCCGGCGGCAGCTGGACGCTGTCCGATGAGTACGGACGAGGCACGGCGTCGGGTTCCTGGCTGGTGCCGATCACCGGCGACCCACCGGTCGCCGTCGAGCTGGTCGCGCCGACCGGAGCGGTATGGGCGCAGGGAAAGTTCTAGACCGCCTGGCGGTCGGGCGCTAGATCCAGGAGCGCAGCCACATTCGCGCCAGCCATTGCGAGTACGGGAGCAACTCGTCGGTGAGTATCGGATAGATCCAGGCGAAGTTGACCGCGACCAGTGCGACCGCGACGCCGACGATGACCGCACCCTGCCGTCGTCCAGGACCGTCGGCAGGGCCCAGGATCAGCCCTAGCACCATCGCCAGGCCGATCACGGTGAACGGCACGATGGTGATCGCGTAGAAGAAGAACTGCGGCCGGTCGGTGTAGTTGAACCAGGGCAGGTAGGTGGCCAGGGCGCCGAGCACCGGGACGCCGAAGCGCCAGTCGCGTCCGCCGATCCACCACACGACGCAGACCACGAGGGCGATCGCGGCCATCCACCACAGCACCGGGGTACCCATCGCCGTGATCACCCGGATGCAGTTCTCCGGCCCGACGCAGCCGTCGGTTCCGGGTTTGATGTCGTTGACCGCGTCGAATCCGGTCGGCCGCAGCATTGCCAGCCAGCCGGCCGGGTGGGCGTCGTAGGGGTGGGTGGCCTTGTTGATGTAGTCGCCGGTGTGGAACTCGTAAATCTCCTTGTGGTACCACAACAGCGAGGCGAACCGTTCACCGAATGCGGCCACCCAAGGGTGGTCGGGATTGTTCTGGCCCCAACCCCGGTCGTAGCCGTCGGTGGTCATCAGCCAGCCGGTCCAGGTGGACAGATACACCGCGACGGCCACCACCACCATCCGGATGAAGGCCGGGATGCCGTCCACCAGCACCGCCAGCCAGGAGCGCCAGTCGGCGCCGGCCAGCCGGCGGGCGCCGACGTCCCACAGCACCCCGAGTGCGCCGAACACCGCCAGCACGAAGATCGAGTTCCACTTGCAGCCCAGCGCTGCGCCGAACATCACCCCGGCGGCCAGCCGCCACGGCCTCAGCCACACGATCGGCCCGAACGTGCCGCCGAAGTCCGGCCGGCCGGAGCGGTCCAGCAGGTTGGCCAATCGGTGCCGGTACCAGTCCCGGTCGGCGACGCAGCAGGCCACCGCGGCGACCAGGAACACGGCCTGGAAGATGTCCAGCAGGGCGGTGCGGCTCATCACGAAGGCCAGGCCGTCCAAGGTCAGCAGCACCCCGGCGATGCCACCGATCAGCGTCGACCGGGAGAGCCGCCGAGCCAGCCGGATGGTGGCGAAGACCAGCAGCGAGCCGAAGACGCAGGCCATGAACCGCCAGCCGAAGGCGTTCATCCCGAACCAGTGTTCGCCCAGCGCGATCAGCCATTTGCCCAGCGGGGGATGGACGATGAAGGCGGGTGAGTCGGACCAGCCGGTCACGTCGCCGGCCAGGATCGCGTCGTTGGCGTTGTCGGGCCAGGACCGCTCGTAGCCGAAGTGCAGCAGCGTCCAGGCGTCCTTGGCGTAGTAGGTCTCGTCGAAGACCAGGTTCTTCGGGTAGCCCAGGTTCTGGATCCGGATCAAGAACGCCAGCAAGGTGATCGACAGGGTGACTGTCCAGCCCGCTGCGGCGTCGCGCATGGTGCCGTCGCGCAGCCGTTCGACGGTGCTCAGGTCGTCGCGTGAGTTGGGCGGCTGCCAGCGGCTCCCCGGCCGAATCGGCGGCGGATTCCATCTGCTGGTATCGCTCGGCACCACGGTCGCGGGGGCGGGCGCGCTGCCCGCCAAGGACGTGGGTGCGGCTTCGGTCACCGCGCCATCCTAGGAGATCACGGGAACTCCGACGGCTGCGATGTGGAAGGGTGGGCGGCATGAGCGAACCCGGCGTGCTGGTGCTGGCCGGCACCCCGATCGGGGACGCCGCCGGCGCCGCGCCCGCGTTGCTGGCCGCGTTGGCCGAGGCCGACCTGATCGCCGCCGAGGACACCCGCAAATTCCGCGATCTGTGCCGCCGGCTCCAAGTGACGCCCGAGGCGTCCGTGGTGTCGTTCTTCGACGGCAATGAGGCGGCCCGGGTCGACGGTCTGGTGGCCCAACTGCTGGACGGACGCCGGGTGGTGGTGGTCTCCGATGCCGGCATGCCGGCGGTCTCGGACCCGGGCTACCGGTTGGTCGCGGCTGCGGCCGCGGCGGGTGTGCAGGTGACCGCGGTGCCTGGGCCGTCCGCGGTGCTGACCGCGCTGGCCGTCTCCGGGCTGCCCACCGACCGGTTCTGCTTCGAGGGGTTCCTGCCCCGCAAGCGCGGCGAGCGGCGCACCAGGCTCTCCGGACTGGCCGCCGAGCAGCGCACGATGGTGTTCTTCGAGGCCCCGCACCGGCTGCACGCCTTCCTCGACGACGCGGCCGAGGCCTTCGGCGGCGCACGTCGCGCGGTGGTCTGCCGAGAGTTGACCAAGACTCACGAAGAGGTGCTGCGCGGCGGGCTGGCTGAGTTGGCCGCGTGGGCGCGGGGCGAGGTGCGTGGCGAGATCACGGTGGTGATCGAGGGTGCCGCGGATGGCGGCGGCAGTTTGCCGGAGGCGCTGGAGAGCGTCCGGCTCGCCACCGCGGCCGGGCGTCGGCTGTCGGAGGCGGTTGCCGAGGCCGCTACTGCGCACGGCGTCTCCCGGCGCGAGTTGTACGACGCCGCACTGAAGGACCGCTCCGATCGCGCGCGTGGTGCGAGTGACGCGGAAGGACCTCTCGACCGATGAGTCGCGAACTACCCATGGCGCCGGAACCGCTGCCGGCGTCCGTCACGGACGCCCACACCCACCTGCTCAGCACCAGCGAGTACTCCGGGCTGGCGGTGGCCGATGCGGTGCGGAGGGCGGCCGCGGTCGGGGTGAGCCGGCTGGTCGAGGTGGGCTGCGACGTCGCCAGTTCGCGCGCCGCTATTGAGATCGCGGGGGCGAATCCGGGGGTGATCGCCTGCGTGGCTCTGCACCCCAATGATGCTGCCCGGGCCGGTGCCCGGCTCGGTGCGGAACTGGACGCCCTGGCGGCGCTGGTGGGTTCGAGTGGGCGCGTCCGAGGTGTCGGGGAGACCGGGCTCGACTACTTCCGAACCACCGATGACGAGGGGAAACGCCGGCAGCGCGAGTCGTTCGCTGCGCACCTGGCCTGGGCTCGCGAGCATGATCTGGCGATCGTCATCCACGACCGCGACGCCCACGCCGACGTCCTCGATGTGCTGGACGCCGAGGGCGTCCCCGACCGGTTCATGATGCACTGCTTCTCCGGTGACGCCGCGTTCGCCCGGCAGTGCCTGGACCGGGGCGCCTGGCTGTCCTTCCCCGGCACCGTCACCTTCAAGCCCAACGAGCCGCTGCGGGAGGCGTTCGACCTCACCCCGGACGACCGGCTGCTGGTCGAGACCGATGCGCCCTACCTGACTCCCGTGCCGCTGCGCGGCAAGCCGAACGCGTCCTACCTGCTGCCGCACACGGTGCGTTTCCTGGCGTCGCGGCGCCGGGTCGACCTCGCCGAGTTCTGCGCATTGCTGGACGCCAACGCGTCCGCGCTGTTCGGTGATTGGGGACGCGATGACTGAGGAAGTGTTGCCCCTCGTTGGTCGAGCTTGTCGAGACCTGAATCTGCCGCCGCTGACGACTGGTTTCGACAAGCTCAACCAGCGGTCTCAAGACGCTCGACCGGCGGGCTGGGGGGAGCGATGAGCGGGGGCCTGCTCGACCCGCGCCGGATCCGCGAACTGGCGGCCGAACTCGACCTTCGGCCGACCAAGCAGCGGGGCCAGAACTTCGTCCACGACGCCAACACCGTCCGCCGGATCGTGGCGGCAGCCCAACTCGACCCGGACGAGGTGGTGCTTGAGATCGGCCCCGGCCTCGGCTCGCTCACCCTGGGTCTACTCGAGGTCGTTTCCTGGGTTCACGCCATCGAGATCGACGACCGGCTGGCCCGTCGGCTGCCTGCCACGGTGGCCGAGCGGCTGCCGGGACATGAGCGGCGGCTCGCCGTTCTCGAAGCGGACGCCCTGCGGGTCGACCGGCTGGACGACCCGCAACCCACCGCGGTGGTTGCCAACCTGCCCTACAACGTCAGCGTGCCGGTGCTGCTGCACGTGCTGGCGAGGTTCCCGACGATCCGGCACGGGCTGGTGATGGTGCAGGCCGAGGTCGCCGACCGGCTGGTCGCGCCGTCCGGGTCGAAGGTGTACGGGGTGCCGTCGGTCAAACTGGCCTGGTACTGCGCCGCGCGGCGGGTCGGATCGGTGCCTCCAGCGGTGTTCTGGCCGGTACCCAACGTGGACTCCGGGCTGGTCCGGCTGGAACGCCGCGACCCGCCGGTCACCACCGCCCGTCGCGAGCAGGTGTTCGCCCTCGTCGATGCCGCGTTCGCGCAGCGTCGCAAGATGCTGCGCTCGGCGCTGGCAGGCGTTTTCGGATCATCGGCGGCGGCCGCCGAAGCGCTGGTCGCGTCCGGCATCGACCCACAGGCCAGGGGAGAGGTGCTCGATGTCGGTGACTTCGCCCGGCTGGCTGTGGTCGCGGATGCCAACGGGCTGAGCATCGGCTAGCTTTGCGGACGTGGCGTCGCCCCTAGCCCCCGAGGCCGACTGGGTCCGGGTCCGGGTCTCCGGAAAGATCAACCTGGCTCTCCGGGTCGGTGCCCCTCGCCCGAACGGCTATCACCCCTTGTCCACGGTCTTCCAGTCGGTGTCGTTGTTCGACGAGGTGGCGGTCCGGGGGGCAGAGCCGGGCAGGTTCCCGGTGACGGTGGTCGGCGACCAGGCCGCGCTGGTGCCGACCGACGGAACCAACCTGGCCGTGAGGGCCGCCAAGCTGCTGGCCGACGAGTACGGGCCGCACCGATTCGGTGCCGAGTTGGTGATCCGCAAGACGATTCCTGTTGCTGGCGGCATGGCCGGTGGTTCGGCGAACGCCGCCGGCGCACTGCTGGCCTGCTCGGTGCTGTGGGATCTGGACATCTCGCCCGACGAGTTGCGGGTCTTCGGCGCCAGGTTGGGGGCGGACGTGCCCTTCCAGTTGATGGGGGGCACCGCGCTGGGTACCGGCCGCGGGGACGAGTTGGTGCCGGTGCTGAGCCGCGGCACCTATCACTGGGTGCTCGCGCTGAGCGCCGATGAGCTCTCCACGCCGGCAGTATTCGGCCGTTTCGACGAGCTCAATCCGGACGCGCCGGACGAACTCGCGATGCCCAAGGGCGTGATGAATGCCCTGGTCTCCGGCGACTCCACCGCCTTGGGAGCTGTGCTGGTCAACGACCTGGCGCCGGCCGCGGCGTCCCTGCGCCCCGAACTGGTGCGGGTGCTGGAGTTCGGCCGCGAGGCAGGTGCGCTGGGCTCGATCGTGTCAGGCGCCGGACCCACCTGCGCCTTCCTGGCCGCGAACGAGGCGGACGCCGTCGACCTGTCGGTGCGGCTTTCCAGCGAGGGGATGTGCCGGGCCGTCCGCCGGGTCACCGGGCCGGTTCCGGGTGCCCGGCTGATCACCACCTGAGCGGACCACGGAGGTTTGCCTGCCGACGGTTGCTGATTGGCTGTCGACGCTTGGGGTTTGAGCTTGTCGACGCTTGCGGGTTGAGCTTGTCGACGCTTGCGGGTTGAGCTTGTCGAAACCCCCGGTGTCGTCCGGGTCTCGACGAGCTCGACCGACGGCGTCGACAAGCTCAACCAGCGATGGTCAGCGGTTCTCGAAGTAGGTGTCCGCGACCAGTTGGACGGTGCGGTGCGACGGCGCGACGATGCCCGCGAACGGGAAGGCCAGGAGGGCGGCCGAGCCACGACGGACGACGGGGCCGAAGGCGGCGGCGATCTTGCTGAAGCTCATCTGTTCTCCTTGAGTTGGAACTCGTGTTGGGGACGACATCAAGTCTTCGCGCTTTCATTCGATGCGTCCAATGAACTGATTGCATATAATCCATGCGCAGCATGCATGTGTCATGCGTTCTGAGGTGAGGTGATGGATACCGACGCACTGCGGTGGTTCGAGATGGTCGCCGACGGTGCGACCGTGACCGAGGTCGCCGAGCTGGAGATGCGCTCCCAGCCAGGAATCTCCAGGGCTCTCGACCGGCTCGAGGCCGAGGTTGGCGCGGCGCTGTTTCAACGCTCTGGACGGCTGTTGTCCCTCACCCCGGCGGGTGCGGCATTCCATCGGCACGTCGGAACTGCGTTGCATCGGCTCGACGACGGCATCGCCGCGGTTCAGCAACTGGTCAGTCCGGAGACCGGCGTGGTGAGCGTCGCCTTCCAAGCATCGCTCGGCACCTGGCTGGTGCCCGATCTGATCGGCAGTTTTCGCGAGCGCTACCCCGAGGTGCGTTTCGACCTGCGTTCCAAGGCCGACGAGCAGGTGACGGCGCTCGGCGCCCGCAGCGTGGTGGATCTCGAGTTGTCCACGCTCCGGGTCGCCGGGGACGGCCTGGTCTGGCACCCGCTGGTCCGCGAACCGATCCGGCTGTTGGTGCCGCGCGAACATCGATGCGCGGATCACCGGCGGATGTCGATCGCCGAGGTGGCCGAGGATCCATTCATCACGCTGCGAAGCTCGTCGTTGCTTCGTGCTCAGCTCGATCTGCTCTGTGCACACGTGGGCATCAAGGTCGAGATCGCCCTGGTGGCCGACGATCTGCCGACGCTACGGGGGTATGTGGCGTCCGGTCTGGGGGTGGCGATCATCCCGGCCCGCTGGGACGCCGGAGCGACCGAGCCGTCCTCACCGCGGGTGCACTATCTCGAACTGACCGATCCGGACGCCGAACGCCTCGTCGGGTTGTCCTGGAGCGAGGGCCGGCGGCGTCTGCCGGCAGCCGAGCTGTTCCGCAGACACGTGCTGAAGCGGGCACAGGCCGGCGAGTTGCCTCGTCCCGTACCGGTTGCCTGACGTCGTCGGCCCGGGCTGATCAAGACGCACCGTCGAGTGTCGCCGCGTCGCGCCCTACTCGGTTCCCGACGGCCGGCTCTCCGACTGGTGCGGGCGGTCGAGCCGGGGTGCGGGTTGGAGGTGACGCATGCCGTTCCAGGCCAGGTTGACCACGTGGGCCGCCACCACGTCCTTGGACAGGCCGCTGTCACGGTTGTCGAGCCACCACTGGCCGGTGAGCGCGACCAGACCGACCAGCATCTGCGCATACATCGGTGCCAGTGCCGGATCGAGATGGGTCTTGGAGAACTCGGCGGCCAGCAGGTCCTCGGCACGGCCCGCGACATCAGACAGGATGGTCGCGAACGAACCCTCCGGCGAAGTCGCGGACGACCCCCGCGAGATGATCAGAAAACCGTCCGGACAAGCGTCGATGTAATCGAGCAAGGCCAGCGTGCCCAGTTCGATCAGCCGGCGGGCGCCGGCTCGCGGAGTCGTCAGTGCAGCTCGGATCGCGGTGTGCAGGGCACGCACCTCACGGTCCACGACCACCGCATACAGGCCTTCCTTGCCGCCGAAGTGCTCGTAGACGACAGGCTTGCTGACCTCGGCGTGCGCAGCGATCTCTTCGACCGAGGTGCCTTCGACGCCGCGCTCGGCGAACAGGCTGCGGGCGACCTCGATCAACTGCTCGCGCCGCTCCGCCCTCGTCATCCGGACGCGCACCCGCCGGGCGCGTCCGGCGGCGGCTGACGAGGATGGCATTCGCCCAGTCTGGCGTCCCGCGGGTCCCCGTGCCAATCCTGGCGAGATGCGGTGGCGCATACCGGGGACGTAGAGTGTGGCATCGATCCCCGGTTGGTCTTCCGGCAGGGCCCGCCTGACTTTGAATCAGGATTAGCGAAGTAGGTTCGACTCCTACCCGGGGAGCGCGTGCGCGGCGCCGGTGGCCCCAGGCTCGCCGGCGATCAAGTGCCGCCGGTCATCAACCGGAGCCATTCGACGTTCCGCGCATCTCCGCCGTGCTCGGTCTCCCAGTAGTAGGAGGCGGCGAATCGCGCATGGGAGATGCGCATGGCGAGTCCGGCGTCCAGCCCGCCGGCGGAGCAGAACGCCTCTATTAGGAGGCGTGACGATGTCACTGGATCGGTGCCGTCCAGGCGACACCAGGGGACGCTGCGGACCACCGTGTGCGCCTCGTTCTCCGCAGGCCCGCACACGTACTTGGGATCGATTGACAGCCAGGTTCCGTCCGGGCGCTGGATGAGGTTGTCGAAGCTCAGGTCTCCGTGCGTCATCCTCGCGTCGGAAGCGCCCTCCAGTTCGGCGATGGCGTCCTCGGCGCGACGAAACACGGCTCTCGGCAGCCCTCGGCCTTCCGCCTCGGCTCGGGCGTGCTGCCGTCCGAACTCCACGCGCCAGGCGGGTGCGCCCGCACGCAGACTCGGTGCGTCCGCGGGCGCGGGAACCGAGGCGATCTCGGCAGCAACACCGCCGCAGATCTCCGCCATCCGCCGCGAATCGGCCCGTTCCGATCCCCGCGCTCCGTCGAGCAGCTCGAGAAGCAGGGCGCAATGCCGCGGGTTGTACTCATAGAGCTCAACGACGCCCGCGCCCTTCAGCACTTGCAGAGACTTCGCCTCGTGGGCGGCGTCTGCCACAGGGGACACCAGCTTGAGTGCCGCCCTTCGTCCCTCCGCACGCTGCACCGGGACGACGACGCTGGTTCCGCCGAACCTCGGCGCACCGATGAGGGACAGCCGCCAGGCGCCCAACGTCTGGACCAGAAGTCCCGGAAGCTCATCCAGCCATGGTCGTGCCGCCGGGCTCTGGCTGATCAGACGCGCGCGAAATTCCGCGGGGACGGTGATCGAAGACTCCACACGGTCCATCATCGCGGCTGCGCGATGTGCCTCAGGCGGGTTCGGTGGCGACGCTCGAAGCCGTGCCCCAGAGCCCCGCATGCTGGACGTCCGGTTCGACGGGCGACGCTCGCAAGCTGTTGGGGAGGTCGGGTGGGGGCCCCGCCGGGAATGGCGATGTCGAGATCGCTCACCGATTTCGGGAAACCTCGCCGATGTCGGCCTGCAACACGAAATCGGCGAGGTTTCCGGCCAGTGGCTACCGATGTCGAGATCGCGTGCCAAGGTTGGCGGTTGGCGCGCGAGCCGGGCCGCCGCGCCTCGCAACGCAGATCAGCGCCCCCGCAGGGGCGCTGACACGCGGGAGATGACAGCCTGGTCAGGCCAGCGCCTTCTCTCGTTGCGAATCGCGGATGAACGGATCGCCTTGGATGTCCTGGTCGTCTCTCTTGAGCGCGAAGAACGCCCAGACACCGGAGCAGGCCACCACGGCCGCGATCACGAGGAAGGTGGGCTGGTACCCGATCGCGTCGCGGATGTATCCGAACGGAATGGCGAAGATCGTGTTGCCGACCTGTGCCGACACCTCGAAGCCGACCAAATACAGGGTCGCCGACAGCGCCGCGTTGAAGTGCAGCGTGAGGTAACGGAAGATGCCGAGGATGAACAGCGGCACCTCGATGGCGTGGAACATCTTCACGATCGACACGATGACCGGGTCGTGGAACACCGCCGAGCCGAGGATGCGCAGGCACATCACCGAGACGCCCATCAGCAGGATGTTCCGGACGCCGACCTTGCGCATCAGGATCGGCACCAGCATCATGCAGCCGGCCTCGGCGAACACCTGAACGGAGTTGAGGATGCCGTAGGTGTGCAGACCGACGTCCTCGTTCGCGAACAGGCCACGGTAGAAGTTCGGGAACATCTGGTTGTCGTAGAGGTTGTAGAACGTCCAGCTGAAGATCACGAAGCCGATGACGACCCAGAGGCTCTTCAGCTTCAGCACGTCGGCCATCTCGCGAAGACCGGGGGTGTGCGGGTGCGCGGTGTGACCCGGCGCGAGCGGCACGTTGTCGGTCTTCCAGAAGATCTGGATGAGCAGGCAGGCGATGCCGAAGGCCGAACCGAGGAAGAAGTTGATCTGCGGGTTGATGGTGAAGATGAACCCGGTGCCGAGGGCCGCCACGCCGTAGCCGAGCGAACCCCAGCCGCGTGCCTGGCCGTATTCGAAGCCGTAGGTGCGGCTCATCCGCTCGGAGAACGCCTCGAGCAGGCCCACCGCGGCGGTGTAGCCGAACGGCAGGTAGATGGCGCCGAGCAGCACGCCCCAGCCGAAGGCGTTCTGCAGCAGCGGCTGGTAGACGAAGATGACGAACGGCGCCAGGCTGGCCATCACCGCCGACGACAAGATGACCAGGTGCCGCTTGAGGCCGAGTCGGTCCTGCATCATGCCGTAGAAGAACATCACCGCGATCGTGGTCAGCGAGTTCACCGAATAGACGGTGCCGATTTCGCCGCCGCTGAGCCCGAGGCTCTTGTCCAGCCAGGTCGAGAAGAACGACCACCAGATGCCCCACGAGGCAAAGAAGATGAACAGAGTGGCCGAACTCTGCAAATAGGCGCCGTTTTTGAATAGGTTGCCGCGCTTCGGCATGGGAAGGAACTCCTTTGGTCTCCGGGTCAGCTCGGCCGGCGACCGAGCGTTGCGAGCTAAATCGATTCCATCGTGTGCTGAACCGGTTTAGCACACGTAAGCTAGCAACCGTTCTGCGGATGCGTCAAGATGCGCCCGTCGCGCCGTCCGGCTGGCCGGCGGGGCCTCGGGGAACTCCCGGATGGCGCGACGCAGGTGGCTGGGCGCTCCTCGCTGTCGCCTCGTCCGACCACTTGCCTAGTTGTATGCCATAGGTATATAACTAAGGCATGGATGATTCCGAGGTCGCGAATGACCTGTTGCGTGCGGCTGGTGCGCTCTCGCGCTGGGCGAGCAGCCAAGCGGGCCTTGGCGTCCCCTCGGGTGTGCTGCGCCTGCTGGCGACGGTCGAAGAACACGGACCGATCCGAATCGGCGATCTGGCCCACGCCGATCAGACGAGTCAGCCCGCGGTCACCCGGCAGGCGAGTCGTCTGGAAGAGCTCGGCTGGGTCGAGCGAATCGCCGACCCGGCCGATGCCCGGGCCACCCTGGTGAGCGTCACCGAAGCCGGACGGGCCACGCTCGCCGACGCACGACGAGCCCGTGGCGATGCGGTCGGACGCCTGATGGACGCGACCGGCCTACCCGCGGAGCGCGTCCGCGATGCCGCCCACCTACTCGATCAATTGCTGCAGGCCGCCCGTCAGGGGGCCGGAGAGGAATGACGCCCATGCTGCGTCAATCAAGGACCGTCTGGTCCGTCGCATTCGCCTGTGTCATCTCGTTCATGGGGATCGGCCTGGTCGACCCCATCCTGAAGCCGATCGCGGACGAACTCGGCGCCGGGCCGTCCGAGGTCTCGCTGCTGTTCACCAGCTATATGGCGGTGATGGGTATCGCGATGCTCGGGACCGGCTGGGTGAGTAGCCGGATCGGGGCCAAGTGGACACTGCTGGCGGGGCTGGCCCTGATCATCATCGGCTCCGCCGCCGCCGGTATGCAGGACGGGGTGGCCGGCATCGTCGCGTTCCGTGCCCTGTGGGGGCTGGGGAATGCCCTGTTCATCGCCACCGCGCTGGCCACCATCGTGCGCGCCGCCAGCGGTTCGGTGGGTCAGGCGATCATTCTCTACGAGGCCGCGCTGGGCGTCGGCATCGCCGCTGGTCCGCTGCTCGGTGGCTGGTTGGGCAGCATGTCCTGGCGGCTGCCGTTCTTCGGCGTCGCCGTGCTGATGGCGCTCGCCATGGTCGCCACCCTGCTCAGCCTTCCCGCGGACCGCCCCAGCGGTGAACCGACGTCGCTGAGTGCTCCGCTGCGGGCGCTGCGCGACCGAGGCCTGCTGACCGTCGGCATGACGGCGTTGCTGTACAACTTCGGCTTCTTCACCCTGCTGGCCTTCACGCCGTTTCCGCTGGCCATGGGCGCCCTCGCGATCGGCCTGATCTTCTTCGGCTGGGGCATTCTGCTCGCGTTGTCCTCGGTGTTCCTGGCCCCCTGGGTGCAGCGCCGGATCGGCACCTTCGGTGGCATCGTTGCGGCGCTGACCGGGTTCGCGCTGGTGCTGGCCATGATGGCGTTGTTCACCGACAACAAGGCCGTGCTGGCCTCGGGCGTGGTGATCGCCGGGTTGTTCCTCGGCGTCAACAACACGCTGATCACCGAGGCCGTGATGAAGATCTCGGACGCCGAGCGCAGTACCGCGTCCGCCGCCTACAGCTTCGTCCGGTTCACCGGTGGCGCGGTGGCGCCCTGGCTGGCCGGCGTGCTCGGGGAGTTCTCGCTGCACCTGCCGTTCTGGGTCGGCGCCGTGGCGGTGGCCGCCGCGATCGCCGTCCTGACCCTGGCCCGGGACCGGCTGCTGGCCGTGGACGCCGAGGGCCACGAAGCCGAGCCGGTCAACTCCGTCACCGAGGCCGAGGCGCTGTCCTACGGCGATTCCTGAGCCACCACCCCGCCCGCCGAGGCCGCGCCGGGCACCCCCCGCTCGCCGAACTATTCAGGGCTCGCCGAACTCGGCGAGCCCTGAATAGTTCGGTGAGCGCGGAGCGGAGGGCCACGGGTAGTCCCCATCCGGTGCCAGCGCTGTCTGCGGCGTCCATTAGGCTGATCGGGGAGCCTGCTCCCAGAACCTCTCGGTTCGGGTGAACCTCGAGCCGGAGCCCGTGTGGCCCATCGACCTCTTGGAGAAGACGTGTCCACTACCGACCAGGGCCGTGTCGCTGCCGTCGTCATCATGGCGGCCGGTGCGGGTACCCGGATGAAGTCGGCCACCGCGAAGGTATTGCACCAACTCGGCGGCCGTTCGATGCTCAGCTACGCCGTCGAGGCGGCCAGCGCACTCGAGCCCGAGCACCTGGTCGTGGTCATCGGCCACCAGCGCGAACAGGTGCAGGCCCACCTGGACGATGTCGCCCCGCAGGTGGTCACCGCCGTCCAGGAGCAGCCCCGCGGCACCGGTGACGCCGTCCGCTCCGGACTCGCCGCTCTTGGCGAGCTCACCGGCGAAGTGGTGGTGACCAGCGGCGATGTCCCGCTGCTCACCGGCGAAACGCTGCGCGACCTGATCCGGACGCACCGTGCCGAGCGCAACATGGTCACCCTGCTGACCACGATCGCCGGCGATCCGACCGGCTATGGCCGCATCGTCCGCGAGGGTGGCGAGGTGGTCCGGATCGTCGAGCAGCGCGACGCGTCCGATGACGAGCGACGGATCACCGAGATCAACGCCGGCATCTACGTCTTCGACGCCGAGACGCTGCGAGCCGGTATTGCGGCGCTGAGCACCGACAATGCCCAGGGCGAGCTCTACCTGACCGATGTGATCGCATTCGCCCGCGGCCGGGCCGGCCGGGTTGGGGGCAGCGTGCTGGCCGACTCGCTGCAGGCCGAGGGGGTCAACGACCGCGTCCAGCTGGCCACGTTGAGCGCCGAACTCAACCGGCGGATCCTGCGCCGCTGGATGACCGAGGGCGTCACCGTCCTCGACCCGGCGACCACCTGGGTGGAGGACACGGTCGACCTGGCTGCCGATGTGACCCTGCTGCCCGGCACCTCGTTGGAGGGTGCCACCTCGGTGGCGACCGGCGCGGTAGTCGGCCCGGACACCACCCTGATCGACGTCGAGGTGCGCGAGGGTGCGCACGTCGTCCGCACTCACGCGACGCTGGCCGTCATCGGCGAGGGTGCCGAGGTTGGCCCGTTCTCCTATCTGCGTCCCGGCACGCAGCTGGGCGCCAAGGGCAAGATCGGCGCCTTCGTCGAAACCAAGAACGCCGAGATCGGCGCCGGCGCCAAGGTTCCGCACCTCACCTACTGCGGCGACGCCAGCGTGGGGGAGGGTGCCAACATCGGGGCGGGCACGATCTTCGCCAACTACGACGGCGTGCACAAGGCACACACCACGGTCGGCAAGGCATCCTTCGTCGGCAGCGATTCGGTGCTCGTCGCCCCGGTGGAGATTGCCGACGGCGCCTATGTGGCCGCCGGCTCTACGATCACCTCGGCGGTGGGTCCCGGCGAGTTGGCCGTCGCCCGCGGCAAGCAACGCAACATCAAAGGCTGGGTGGCCCGAAAACGCGCTGGCACCCGGACGGACGCGGCCGCCCAGGCCACCGGCGAGGCCGCCGCGGAGGGCGCCGAATGAGCGGGATCAAGCGCCCCACCGAGAAGCACCTGATGCTGTGCACGGGTCGCGCCTACCCGGAGCTGGCCGAAGAGGTCGCTGACCTGCTGGGTGTCGAGCTGGTGCCGACCCGGCAGGTGACCTACGCCAACTCGGAGATCTACGTGCGCTTCGAAGAGTCGGTGCGCGGGGCGGACGCCTTCGTCATCCAGAGCCATCCGGCGCCGGTCAACGAGTGGCTGATGGAGCAGTTGATCATGATCGACGCGCTCAAGCGCGCCTCCGCCAAGCGGATCACCGTGGTCTCGCCGTTCTATCCCTACGGCCGCCAGGACAAGAAGCACGCCGGCCGCGAGCCGATCTCTGCCCGGCTGATCGCCGACCTGTACAAGACGGCCGGGGCCAACCGGCTGATGAGCGTCGACCTGCACGCTTCGCAGATCCAGGGCTTCTTCGACGGCCCCGTCGACCACTTGTTCAGCATTCCGGTGCTGTCCGACTATGTGGCGGCCAACTACCCGCTCGACAACATGACGGTGGTCTCGCCGGACGCCGGACGGGTCAAGCTGGCCGACAACTGGTCGGACCGCCTCGGGCTGCCGCTGGCGATCATCCACAAGCGCCGCGACCCGAACAAGGCCAACGAGGTGGCCGTCGGCGAGGTGGTCGGCGACGTCCGCGGCCGGGTCTGCCTGCTGGTCGACGACATGATCGACACCGCCGGCACCATCTGCCAGGCCGCCGCCGCGCTGCGCGATCACGGTGCCTCCACGGTGATCGCCGCCGCCACCCACCCGATCCTGTCCGGTCCGGCCGCGCAGCGGCTGAACGCGTCCGCCTTCGAAGAGGTCATCGTCACCAACACGCTGCCGATCCGCGACGACCTGCACATTCCGAAACTGACGGTGCTGTCCATCGCACCGTTGCTGGCTCAGGCCATCCAGGAGGTCTTCGTGGACGGCTCGGTGACCTCGCTGTTCGACGGGGTCGAGTAACCGAGTTCGGTGGTGGTCCCGCGCGCGGGCACCATGGCCGCATGCGCCGCGCTCCCCGCCTGTCGATCGTCAATCCGATCACGGTGCCGTCCGCGCTGTGGTGCGCGGCACTGCTGCTCGCGCTGCTGACCACGCCGGCCCACGCGCGGGTCGATGAGCACCCGCTGTTGTTCGTCCGCCTGCTGTTCTGCCTGTTCGGCTTCGCTGGCTCGATGACACTGGCGCTGCCCTGGCTCTGGTTGCGGGCTGACGCGGACGGCGTCCGACCGTCGGTGGGGCGCTTCCTGTGGAGGCACCGGATCAAGGGTTTCGAGTTGGCCGCCCGCAGGTTCGGACGGCTGCGGCTCTACGTGGTGACCTGCGAGTTCGACGACCGCACGGTGGTGCTGCGCGCCACCGCGTCCCGCCATTGGTGGCGCGCCGCCGCCCATCGGTGCCGGTTGCAGCGGTGGCTGGCCGCGGTGACGCCGCACCCCGACACCGCCGGTGACCGGGTGCGCTAGCGGCGTCAAGCCAGGTTGCGGACCGAGTCCCGGAGGTGCAGCGGCATGTGCACCAGCATGTGCTCGGGTTCGGCGTCCGACATCAGCATCGCCATCGCGCGGCGCCCCATCTCCTCATAGGGAATGGCGGCCGTGGTCAGCCCGGGGCGGAGGTAGGCGGCGATGACATCGTCGTCGAAGGAGACCACGGACATGTCGTCGGGGACGCGCAACCCGGCCTCGTTCAGCGCCTGGTAGGCCCCGAATGCGAGCCGGTCGTTGAGGCAGATCAGGCCGGTGGGCCGGACGCCTGCCGCCAGCAGCTCCTGGATCGCCTGGTGCCCGTTGGGAGGCTCCCAACGCAGACCAGGCGACGTCCAGACCGGGGTGACGCCGTAGGCATCCAGCGCGGCGAAAATGCCGTCGTAGCGGCTGGCGATGGTCACCGACTGTTGCGGGTCCGCGGCCGCCTCCCGGTCGAGCCCGATGACCGCGATGTCGCGGTGACCGGCCTCCAGCAGGGTGCGGGTGATCGCCCGGCCCGCGTCGAACTCGGCCGGCAGCACGCTGGGGTAGCCGCGCGGACTGGTGGCGTTGATCAGCACCACCGGGAGTTCGGCGGAAACCCTCGGCACGTCGAGTTCGCGAGCGCTCATCAATCCGAAGAGCACTGCGTCGGGCTGGCGATCCAACATGGCGCGCATCGCCTCCCTGGTCCGTCGCGGATTGCTTCCGGTCTCGGCGATCAACACCGTGTGCTGGTGCTGCTCGGCGACATCCAGCACCCCGCGGATCATCGCTGACGCATACCGGGTCACGGTGACGTCGTCGGAGAGGAAGGCGACGGTCTGGGTCTTGCCGCTGCGCAGGCTGCGGGCCGCGGGATTGGGCCGGTAGTCGAGTTGGGCGGCGGCCGCTCGAATGCGCTCCGAGGCCTGGGCGGACAGCCGGCTTCCCGGCCGGTTGTTCAGCACCAGGCTCGCTGCCGTCTGCGACACCCCGGCCAATGCCGCCACGTCAGCAAGCGTCACGCGCTTCGTCACATTCAACTCCTACCTGCTTTCGACCGTCAGTCTTCCATGGGCGATCGACGGTGCGGGGCGGCAAGGGATGGCGGCCGGTTTGTCCGCCGGTCGGCCCGATGTTAGGTTTGAGCCAGCTAAAAGCGTTTAGCGCAGTTCGCGTGCCCCGCCCGATTCGCGGCGGGTTGCCGGTGAGTGGTCACATGAGGAGAGGCTGGCAGACGATGTTCGACCTACCCGAGGCGTGGGTGTGGGACTTCTGGATTGTGGACGATGGCGATCGCTTCCACCTGTTCTTCCTGTACGCCTCGCGCGCGCTGAGGGACCCCGACGCCCGGCACTTCCGCGCCTCGATCGGTCATGCGGTCTCCACCGATCTGACGGATTGGACGCGGGTGACGGACGCGCTGGTCCGTTCCGACGCTCCGGGCATCGACGACATGGCCACCTGGACCGGCTCGGTGACCCGAGGCGCCGACGGCCGCTGGTACATGTTCTACACAGCGGTCACCGGGGCGCCCGGCGGGCGCAACGTCCAGACCATCACCTACGCCACCTCGTCCGATCTCTACGAATGGACGAAGGCCGCCGCTCCGGTGCTGACGGCCGATCCGCGCTGGTACGAACCGCTGACCGACGACCGGCAGTGGGGAGACGAGGCGTTCCGTGACCCCTGGGTGTTTGCTGACCCGGACGGCGACGGCTGGCAGATGCTGATCACCGCCCGGGCCAACCGCGGCCCGGTCGACGATCGTGGCGTGGTCGGCCACGCCACCTCGTCCGACCTGGTGAACTGGACGCTGCGGCCGCCGCTGACCGCGCCCGGGCAGGGCTTCGGGCAGCTGGAGGTGTGCCAGACCGTCGAGATCGACGGCGGCCATTACCTGCTGTTCAACTGCCTCGATACCGAGCTGTCCACGGGGCTTCGGGCGGCGGGCGTCTCCGGCGGCGTCTGGCTGGCCCGCGCCGATTCGGCGCTCGGTCCCTACGACATCGCCGGCGCGCAGATGGTCACCGACCGCTCCCACTACGTCGGCCGCATCCTGCGCGACCGTTCCGGCCGATGGGTCTTCCTGGCGTTCCGCTACGACGCTCCCGACGGACACTTCCTGGGCGGCATCACCGACCCGCGCCCGATCGTCATCCGCGACGGCCGGCTGGTGTTCTGCGACGAGGAGGCCGACGTCGCGAGCTGACCGGCGGCCGCGGCGTCCGCGATCGATGCCGATTTCGTCGCCCCCGGCGCGACGCGATAAGCTATTCAGGTTGCCTCGGCGAGGGGCCCAGGGCCCGTGATCGACAAGGTGTGTGCGCGATCCGCGCGCCCTCCCTCGTCCGAGATTTGAGTTGCAAGACGAGGTATGAGGAGTAGCCATCCATGGCTGAAGTGAAGATTCCCGCGGTCGCTCGGACCGAATTCGGTAAAGGTGCCGCCCGTCGTACGCGCCGCGCCGGGCTGGTGCCGGCGGTGCTCTACGGGCACGGCGCCGACCCGGTGCACGTGTCCCTGCCGGGACACGAGACGCTGCTGGCGCTGCGCGTCGCGAACGCTCTGCTGTCGATCAGTATCGACGGCGACACCGCGCAGTTGGCGCTGCCGAAGCAGGTGCAGCGGAACCCGGTGAGGGGCACCATCGAGCATGTCGACTTGGTGATCGTGAAGCGCGGTGAGAAGGTGTCCGTCGAGGTGCCGCTGGTCGTGCTGGGTGCCGATGAGCGCGCCGACCGCATCGTGGTGATGGACCAGCAGACCATCGTGCTGGAAGTCGAAGCCACCCGCATTCCGGCGTCCGTCGAGATCGACGTCACCAGCCTGGAGATCGGCGACTCGATCGCCGCCAAGGACCTGAACCTCCCCGAGGGGGCCGTGTTCCCGGGCGAGCCGGACGACCTGATCCTGAGCATCAGCGCCGCGAAGACCCAAGAGCAGCTGGACGCTGAGCTGGCCGTTTCCGGCGACGAGGATGAGGCCGCTCCCGAGGAGGCCGCGGCCGAGGCCGAGTAACGCGAACAAATGGCTGTTTGGCTGGTGGTCGGGCTCGGTAATCCGGGCCCGACCTACGCGTCTCACCGACATAACGTCGGTTTCATGGTGGCCGATGAGCTCGCTCGCCGAGCCGGAGCCGGTTTCACTGCGCCGCGGGGCATGCGTAGCGATATCTGCGAGACCCGGATCACCCCTCTCGGAGTGGGGGCCGTCGGTGCCGATGCGCAGCGGGTCATCCTGGCCAAGCCGCGCACCTACATGAACGACTCCGGCGCCGCCGTCGCCAAGGCGTGCGCCTACTACGGGGTCAAGCCCGCCGAGGTCATTGCCGTCCACGACGAACTCGACCTCGATTTCGGACGCCTCCGGCTCAAGCGGGGTGGGGGAGACAACGGTCACAACGGCCTGAAATCGATCCGGTCATCGCTGGGCACCGGCGACTTCCTCCGGGTCCGTTTCGGTATCGGACGTCCACCCGGCCGGCAGGCACCGTCCGACTTCGTGCTGTCACCCTTTCCCGCAGCGGTGCGGGAAGAGTTGGCTCTCGAAGTCGATCGAGCCGCGGACGCCGTCGAGACACTGCTCAACAGTGGCTTGGAAGCGGCACAGAACTCCTTCAACAGCTGAGCACCGGCTCGGCAAAGGTGGACACTCACGCTGGGAGTTTCACCGCGATGATGCCGAGGCGAGGCGAGCAATGCGCCGTTGGCAAGGCTTGGCGAGGTTGCAGACGGTCGGCGGCGAGCCCGGGGATTGATAGGCATCGTCGTCGGCGAAAGTGACCGCACCCCAGCGCACAGCGTCCACGAACGCGCCCAGCGTGTCGGGGTCGTCGAAGCCCTCGGGCTGGATGCTCGCGGGCAGCCCACGGTCGGGGGCGATGGTGTGGCCGGCTTCCAACTCCCAGATGACGCGCAGTTCGTCGCCGAGGCGGTCCTCGTCCAGGGACTGCAGGGCGACGACCACATGCTGCCTCGTCCCGACCGACTCGTCCGCGGGGCTGCGCAAGAGGCCCTGGGTGACGACCTCGGTCACGGCCCAGGTCGACCCGCGCACTTCCACGACGCGCCCCGGGGTGGGCAACCCGGGCAAGGCCTGCACGGCGGACGGCTCCCGCAGCATTGTCTGAGCCTCCTGCTTGGGTGGGGGGATGACGGTACTCAACCACGACTGGGTCGCTCCGAACGACCCAACGTCCGGGTGTTGCGATGACAGGAACAGCATCTTGCGATTATCGCAACAGGCCTCTATCGTGGTGCCCATGACGATTGCTGAACGGGTGCGCCAGCTGATCGGCCAACGTGGTGAAACCCAGGGTGCCTTTGCGGCGGCGATCGGTTTGGAGCCGACCAAGTTGTCCAAATCGCTGTCGGGCGTGCGGCGATTCTCCTCGCTCGATCTGGCGTTGATTTCCGAGGCCTGCGGGGTGACCGTGGACTGGCTGGTCACTGGCGAGGAGCCGCCGCTGGCCGCTGCTGCCAGAGCCTCTGCAGGCAGCGCGGCGGGTGCGGCGTTGGCGCTGGCCCGCAACTACATGACCATTCGGTCCGACCTCACCGCGCTGGGCTATTCGCAGGGGTGGCGTCTTCCCGCTCCGCCGTCGTTGGGTGGTTTGTGGAAGGAGCAGGGAGCGGCGCTGGCCGAGTCAGCGGCCACCCAACTCGCCGCGGTCGGCGATCTCGTGACCGAGCCGTTGCCGTCGCTGATCGAACAGACCTTCGGTATTGACGTGGCCATCAAGCCGCTCGGTGATGGTTTCGACGGCCTGGCCATCGCAACCGCAGATCTGAAGCTGATCCTTGCTGCCCCTCAGGCGGTGCCAGCCAGGCTCCGGTTCACGATCGCGCACGAGTTGGGCCATCTGCTGGCGAGTGATGATCAGCAGATCCACACCGACCAGAACATCTACCGCACTGATCGAGTCGAGAGTGAGATTCGAGCGAATGCATTCGCGGCAACGCTGCTGATGCCTGAGGCAGTGCTTCGCGACGCGGTAGGGCCGGGGTTCGCCGAGGAGCAGTTCTGCCGTCTCTCGACAACGCTGCGAGTGTCGCCCTCGGCTCTCGCGATTCGCCTTGAGGGCTTGCGGCTGATCGATGCGGGCGCCCGCGACCGATGGAGCCGGATCAGTGGCCGAGATGCGGCAAACCTCGCGGGGCTCCAGGCCGGCGACGCGCAGCTGGCTGCTGAGTCACTGTCGGTCAGGCCCCCGGGGCTTCTGCTGCGCGACGCCTGGGCGGCGTACGAGGCCGGTGGCGTGACCCTCCGGTTGTTCGCCGGACTTTCGGGCACAACGACCGATGCCCTGCGGGCCAGCCTCGATCTCGATGAGGCGGATGCCTGATGAGCTACGCGGTCTTTCCGGACAACACGGTGCTGTGCAACTTCGCCGCCGTGTATCGGTTAGACCTGCTCAAAGACTGGCTGCGGGGTCGGGGTCGCTGGTGTGAAGCGGTTGCCTACGAGGCTGCGCGGTCGGCGGCCGTCCTGACTCAGCTGGCCACCATCGCCGCTGATGGATGGCTGGGCGAACCCATTGAAGTAGACGAGCATCAGGCTGCCGCAGTGGACCTCATCCGGCGAGTGGTGATGGGTGGCGACCCGACGCGGCCGCTGCAGCACCTTGGTGAAGCGCAGACGTGCCATCTGATCCAGACGGTCGCAGACTTCGCAGGTTCGTGGTGGGTGTCCGACGACCGCGATGCTCTCGAGTACGCGAGCCATCAAGGGATCCGCACTTACCGCACGATCGATGTGATGCGGATGATTGTGGCCGACGGTGACCTTGGTGCCGATCAGGCACTTCAGTTGATGCGAGCCATGCGCGCCGCCGGTCGCAACTTACTCGTGCCCAATACCGCCCGCGAGCTGCGATGACGAGGGTCGCCCCTAGAAGGACATCCGAATGAATGAACTGAGCCTCACCAATTTGCTGGCGACCGTAGCGATCACACTGACCCCGGGCATCGCTCTGGTCTGGCGGTTCGTCGACGGCCCTACCGCTCCCTATCGCCGCCGTATTGAGCGGTTGGTGGCTGCTGAGAACGCTTACCGAGTTCTGTCGTCTCTGGGTCAGGAGTGCGAAGGCCGGCGAGAGGTCCGACAAGCTGAGATCGGGATTCTCGGTCGTGCCGAGTTCAATCGAGAGGTGCGGCGGAGCCCACGCCCGTTGTACCTGGCATTGGGTGCCTGGACTTTCCTTATTATCGGCTTTGCCGTTGAGTGGGCACCGGGACCAGCGCCGGGTTGGGTTGGGTTGGGCTCATACTGCTGTGCACCGGCATCGTGATTGGGGCCATGGCCGGTCTGGGAATCCGCGGGCTGCTGGTTGCGGCCAGGCCGAAGACGCTGCGGGCCTACCGTGAA
>JBGAJF010000015.1:0-82613 GCA_044225075.1 Micropruina sp.
GGCGCGATCTCCGGCGGCACGGCGATCGGCGGCATGGTGGCGCTGATCCTGCTCTACAGCCTGTCCAACGTGTTCGCGGGAGAGGCGATCTACAAGGTGTGGAGCCAGTTGCTGCTGCCCGCGACGGTGCGCTCGACCGCTGTCGGAGTCACCTATGCCGTGGCGCGCGCCGGCGCGGCGGCGTTCTTGTTGGTGGTGCCCGCCGTCGCCGAGGCGAACGGCGGGATCCTGCTCTGGACGCTGGTGGGTTGCCTGACCGCCTCGGGGCTGGTGGGACTGCTGATCGTCCGCCTTCCGGCCTGGCGGCAGCGACTGGCCCCGCGGCGTCCCGCCGCGACCGTCGCCGCGGAGTAGCCCCCGCCGCCGCTGGGCGTCGTTGCGTCAGGACCGCCCGTCCACCAGCTCCCGGAATGCGTTCGACGGACGGAACACCGGCACCCGCCGTTCGGCGACGGTGAGTGGAGCCCCGGTTCGTGGGTCGCGTCCGGCGCGTGCCGCGCGATGCCTGGCCTCGAAAACGCCGAAGCGCGGCAGCGTGACCTTTTCGCCGTCGGTCACCTCGGTCGCGATCAGGTCGAGAAGGGTGCTTACGGCATCCTCGGCTGCCGTCCGGGTGAGGCCGGTGCGGGTGGCCAGTGCGGCGGCGAGTTCCTGGGTGTTCATCGACGGTCTCCGTTTCGTTGAGGTGGGCTGAGGGGTGCTGATGCGGACTCGGACGGGGAGGGGCTCGGGAGTGTCACGACCACTCCTGGATGCCGATCCCGCTGCGAACCGGTCCCAGCCAGGGCTCCAGGCCGTCGGAGGCGACCTCCCAGTACCGGCCGCGTTCGGCGAGCTCGGCATCGGTGAGCAGGCAGGACCGGAACGCCTCCGCGAGCTTCTCCCGGTCCTGGTCGACTCCCACGATCACGATCCGGGTGAGCGGGCCGGACTCGTCCCACATCTGCTCGGGGCCGATGCTGACCATGCCGCCGGCGCCGTCCCAGCGGCACACCTGGGTGGGGCGGCTGGGCAGCCAGAAGCAGCCGCGTGAACGGCGGTGGCCGCGTCCGAGCGCCTCAATCCGTTCCTGCAGCCGCTCGGGGTGGAACGGCCGCTCGGAACTGAAGTCCAACACCCAGGCCTTGCCGTCGGTTCGGGTCGGCAGCGGGCCCCGCCGGACGGCCTGCACCCAGTCCTCGCTGTCATCGTGACGGTGCACTCCCGGCAGCAGCAGCTGTGCGTCGACTTCGGACGCCGAACCGACGATCCGGGCGTCCGGCCGGGCGATCGCGGTGAGCAGGTCGCGTCCGTCGTCGTCGAGGTCGTGGGCGATCACAAGGTCGGCGTACTCGACCATCGCCGAGGCGGTCTCGGCGACCCCGCTGAGGTCGTCGTCGCGGACCGGCAGCCCGCGCTCGACCAGCAGGTCGTCACCGAGCAGATCCGCGCGCAGGGTGGGGCCTTCCAGCGCGACCAGGGTGGCCGCGATCCGCAGATGCGGCGCGGCGTCCGGCTGGTACCCGATCACCCGGCAGACCTGGGTGGCTTCGGCGCTGACCGGAAGGTGCGCGATGATCGCCTCCCATTTGCCGGTTGCCGCCAGCCGCTCCAGGGTCGGGACGACGTCCTCGCGGATCGCGCAGCTGACGCAGGCGTGGGCGACGTCGATCTCGATCCGGTCGATCAGGCCGTCGGCGTCCGAGACCGAGCGGATCAGTACCTCGCGGCGCGGGTCGATCTCGTGCCGGACGGCCACCGCCGCAGGCAGATCCCACTGCAGCGCAGCGGTGACGGTGGACATCGGCGCGTCGGCGATGCCGCTGACCAGGACGACGGGGACGCGGTCACGGGCGCTCACTGGGCGGCTCCGCGGCGTCCGTAGCGGCGGTTGAACTTCTCGACGCGGCCCTCGGTGTCCACGAGCCGGTCGCGGCCCGTCCAGAACGGATGGCTGGCGCTGGAGATCTCGACGTCCACCAGGGGATAGCGGACGCCTTCGTAGTCGATGGTGTGGGTGGTCTTCGCCGTCGAGCGGGTCAGGAAGACGAGCCCGGCCGACTTGTCGCGAAAGACGACCGGTCGGTAGTCAGGATGTGGGTGCTTGGTCATGGTGCTGTTAGCTTAGATGAAAACGATTATCGATTCGAGTTAGGCTCGCTCCATGTCGCGCATTTGCCAGGTCACCGGCGCCCGTCCGGGCTTCGGGAACAACGTCTCCCATTCCCACCGCCGCGCTCGGCGCCGATTCGACGCCAACGTTCAGTCAAAGCGGTACTGGGTGCCGAGCCTGGGTCGCCGGGTGACGCTGCGGGTCAGTCCGCGCGGCATCCGATCGATCGACCGGCTGGGCATCGACGCAGTCGTCGCAACGCTGCTGTCGCGAGGGGAGCGGCTCTGATGGCGAAGAAGTCAAAGGAGCTGCGACCGGTCGTGAAGCTGCGTTCGAGCGCCGGCACCGGCTACACCTATGTCACCCGCAAGAACCGGCGCAATGATCCGGAGCGTATGGCGCTGCGCAAATACGACCCGATCGTCCGGCGGCACGTGGAGTTCAAAGAGGCCCGCTGAGCGCTCACCCTCGCCTCGGGAGGGCAGAGTGGTGCGGTGGACATCGTCACGCTGCAGCGGCTCTGTGCCCGCACCTGGCCCGGTCTCGAGCGTGACCGGCTGGGGGAGTGGCAGTTGCGGGCCGCCGGCGGCTTCACCGCTCGCGCCAACTCCGCACTGCCGCTCGGGCCTGCCGGCCTGCCGCTGCCCGATGCCCTGGACCGGGCGGCCGCGTGGTACACGGCGCGCGGACTCCCGCCCCGGCTGCAGGTGCCCGCGGTGCTGCCCGGCGTGGTCGACGACGATCCCGCCCCCGGACTGGACGACGAGTGCGACGTCCGCGGCTGGGCTGTCGAGCCGTGGACCCAGGTGATGCTGCGGAGTTCCGCACCGTCGATTGTGGCTGATGTCCGGGGTGCTGCGCTGTGTTGGTCGGAGCAGCCCGACGACGCCTGGTTGAGTCTCTACCACCGGGCCGGCGCCGAATTGCCGGCCGACGCTCGACGGGTGATCACGGCCGCGCCGGCGGACTACCTCTCGGTATGGCTGGATGGCGGGCTGGCCGGCATCGGCCGGGTCGCGCTCGCCGAGGACCTGGCGGTGTTGACCGGGATCGAGGTTTCGCCCAGGCAGCGCCGGCGTGGTCTCGGCACGATGATCACCCAGGCTCTCGCGGCGCGCGGGGCGGATGCCGGCGCGCGACTGACCGCGCTCCAGGTGTTCGCCGACAACGTCACGGCCGTCCGGCTGTACGAGCGACTCGGGTTCCGTGCGCACCACCGGTACCGGTATCGATGCCTGCTCTCACAGCCGTGGGCAGACGCCGCGGGGAAGGGCGGACGGCCGCGTTCAGGGTGATGGTCAGAGCATGCCGCTGGAAAGGGTAAGATTCTCTCCGATTCAACTTCTTGGAAGGACCGTGGTGAGATCAACCCACCTCCCACTCGCCGCTGACTTCGCCCGCGCACCGCATCGTGGTGCTCGAGGTGGTGCTGCGGTCATCACCGCCCTGCTGCTGTTGGGCGGCTGCGCGGCAACTCCCACCGCCGGCCCGGCCCCCGCCGGCACTGAACCGGCGCAGCAGCCGAGCGCTGGGACGTCCGCGCCGCCGGCCACACCGACGCCGCCCCCGGACCCGCTGGCAAAGCTAAGTGCCAAGATGCGCAAGCAGTACAAGGCGTGTATCCCCAGGACCCTGCGGGCCGGCTCGTCCGGCAAATGCGCGACGCTGTTGCAGAGCGAGTTGAAGAAGGCCGGGTTCTACCCCTGGAAGAAGAGCAGCTACGTCTCGGTGGCGGGCGCCAACGCGATCCTCAACTACCAGCGTTCGCGCGGCCTCGCTGCCGACGGCTGGGTCGGCAAGGCCACCTGGCTGGCGCTGGCCACGAAGGCGCCCACCGTCTCGGCCGACCTGCCGAAGACCTGCTATACCAAGGGCGTCGTGCTGTGCGTCGATCAGGCGCACCGCACCCTCACCTGGCTGCGCAACGGCAAGGTGGTGAAGACCTTCAAGGTTCGGCTCGGCGGGTACGCCCAGCAGGCGAAGACCCACATCTGGCGCAACTTCCCGACCGCGAACGGCACCTGGAAGGTCTACGACAAGCAGGTCGACCCGTACTCGGAGAACTACGGCTCGGGCGCCATGCCCTACAGCACGATGTTCTACCCGGACATGTACGTGCACTACTCGCCCGGCTTCAACAGCGTGGGCTATGCCGCGTCCAGTCATGGGTGTGTGAACATCGGCAAGCTCAGCCAAGCGATCTGGATCTTCAAGAACACCCCGATCGGCGCCAAGGTGCACATCTTCTCGCCCAAGGCGACCGTCTGAGAATCCCCGCACAGGCTCGGCACGTTGAGCTCCGCACATTGGGGACGGTTCTTTCCGTTCGAAATTCGCACGCCGGGGACGGTTCTCGTGCGTCTGCATGCGGGCGGGTATCTGCGGTGCGAGGTGCCCTACATCGCCGCGGCTTGGAGTTTTCGGACGGCGTAGAGCGTCAGGCCGGTGGCCGCGGCGATCTGGGTATACCGGACGCCACGCGTCCGGAGTTCGCTGACTGTGCGTCGGCGAACCGACAGTGGGAGATCGTGAAACTCAACAGGACCCTTCATCGAGCTGGCGCCGGCTGCTCCATCGGAGTCCTCCGGACGAGTCGCGAGGCCCGCCTGCACCGGATTGGCCCACACATACCGAAGAAGGGTCAGCAGGTACTCGTCGGTGTCTACCGGACGGCTTCGGAAGCGATCCTGGAACAGGTGCCCGACCCGTCCGTACTTGCTGGTTGAACCAACCCGCATAGCGGACGCCGAGGCGCTTCATTACGATGGCGAGCGGCTCGCAGGTCGTGCGGACGACGAGATGGACATGGTTGGTCATCAAGCAGTAGGCCAGCACCACACATCCTGACGCGTCCTTGGCCTACGGAGGCGTGGCCCGGCGGACGAGTGGTCGGCGGCAATCTGTGGATAACTCCCGCGAGGTTCCGTCTCATCCCGGCCGTGGGTGTCCAAAGAGAACCGTCCCCGGCGTGCGAGTTTCGAACGAAGAGAACCGTCCCCGGCGTGCGAAATTCGAATAGAAAGAACCGTCCCCGGGGTTAGCCTTCGGCGCCGGAGCGGCGCAGGACTTCGCTGAGGCGCTCGGCAGCGGCCATTACGGCGGGGGCGTGCAGGCGTCCGGGCTGGCGAGAGAGGCGCTCTATCGGGCCCGAGACGCTCACCGCGGCGATCACCTTGCCGGACGGGGAGCGCACCGGCGCCGACACCGAGGCCACGCCGTTCTCGCGCTCGCCGACCGACTGTGCCCAGCCGCGGCGTCGGACGGTGGCCAGCGCCACCGCGGAGAAGGAGGAGCTGAGCAGGCCGCGCTGGATCCGCTCGGGATCCTCCCAGGCCAGCAGCACCTGGGCGGCGGAGCCGGCCGACATGGTGAGCTGTGAGCCGACCGGGACGGTGTCGCGCAGTCCGGCGGGCCGTTCGGCGGCGGCGGCGCAGACGCGCATGTCACCCTGGCGACGGAACAGTTGGGCCGACTCGCCGGTGATGTCGCGCAACCGGGCCAGCACCGGGCCGGCCGTGGCCAGCAGTCGATCCTCGCCGGCTGCGGAGGCCAACTCGGTGAGCCGCGGTCCCAGCACGAAACGCCCTTGCAGGTCGCGACTGACCAGACGATGATGTTCAAGGGCAACAGCCAGTCGGTGCGCGGTCGGCCGGGCCAGCCCTGTTGCCGTCACCAGTCCGGCCAGGGTCGTCGGACCCTGTTCCAGAGCGGTCAGCACCAAGGCCGCCTTGTCGAGTACTCCCACGCCGCTAGAGTTGTCCATAGTACGATACTGCCGTCTCGAATCATGATATGCAAGCGTTTGCGGCGTATCGTTGCGCGAGCCGTTCATCCGCATGCCAAATCTGGGAGGCAGCATGGGCAAGACCCTGAGTGACAAAGTGTGGGAGAACCACGTCGTCCGCAGCGCTCCGGGCGAGCCCGACCTGCTCTACATCGACCTTCACCTTGTCCATGAGGTGACCTCTCCCCAGGCCTTCGACGGCCTGCGGATGGCCGGGCGCAGCGTCCGCCGCACCGACCTGACGATGGCCACCGAGGACCACAACACCCCGACCCTGAACATCCTCAGCCCGATCGCCGACCCGGTCAGCAAGCTGCAGGTCGACACGCTGCGCAACAACACCAAGGAGTTCGGCGTCCGCATCCATTCGCTGGGTGACAAGGACCAGGGTGTGGTGCACATCATCGGTCCGCAGCTGGGCCTGACCCAGCCCGGCCTGACGGTGGTCTGCGGCGACTCCCACACCTCGACCCACGGTGCCTTCGGCGCACTGGCCTTCGGCATCGGCACCTCCGAGGTCGAGCACGTGCTGGCCACCCAGACGCTGCCGCAGGCCCGGCCCAAGACGATGGCGGTGAACATCAACGGCACGCTGGCCGACGGGGTCACCCCGAAGGACGTCGTGCTCGCGCTGATCGCCAAGGTCGGCACCGGCGGTGGTCAGGGCTACGTCGTGGAGTACCGCGGCAACGTCATGCGCGAGATGAGCATGGAAGGCCGCATGACGATCTGCAACATGTCGATCGAGTGGGGCGCCAAGGCCGGCATGGTCGCGCCCGACGAGACCACATTCGCCTACCTGAAGGGACGCCCGCACGCCCCTGAAGGCGACGACTGGGACGCCGCCGTTGAGTTCTGGCGGACCCTCTACACCGACGACGACGCCGTCTTCGACGTCGAGGTCGACATCGACGCCGACAAGCTGACCCCGTTCGTGACCTGGGGCACCAACCCCGGCCAGGGCGTCCCGCTGGGTGCTGCCGTGCCGACCCCGGAGACGTTCACCGACCCCGTCGACCGGGCGGCCGCCGAGCGCGCGCTGGAGTACATGGCACTCCAGGCCGGGACGCCGATGCGCGACATCCGGGTCGACACCGTCTTCCTGGGTTCCTGCACCAACGGCCGGATCGAGGACCTGCGGCTGGCCGCCTCGGTGATCAAGGGACGCCGGGTCGCCGACGGCGTCCGGATGCTGGTGGTGCCGGGTTCGGCACGGGTTCGGCTGCAGGCCATGGAAGAGGGACTCGACCAGGTCTTCAAGGAGGCCGGCGCCGAATGGCGCGAGGCCGGCTGCTCGATGTGCCTGGGGATGAACCCCGACCAGCTGGCGCCGGGCGAGCGTTCGGCGTCCACCTCGAACCGCAACTTCGAGGGCCGTCAGGGCAAGGGCGGCCGCACCCACCTGGTGTCGCCGCCGGTAGCCGCCGCAACCGCCGTGCGCGGCACCCTGTCGTCCCCCGCGGATCTGTAAGGAGCAGCACGATGGACAAATTCGACACCCACACCGGGGTGGCCGTACCGCTGCGCCGCAGCAACGTGGACACCGACCAGATCATTCCGGCCGTCTACCTCAAGCGGGTCACCCGGACCGGTTTCGAGGACGGCCTGTTCGCCGCCTGGCGCAATGATCCCGACTTCGTGCTCAACAACCCGGCCTACGCCGACGGCTCGGTGCTGATCGCCGGACCCGACTTCGGTACCGGCTCGTCGCGGGAGCACGCCGTCTGGGCGCTGCAGAACTACGGCTTCAAGGTGGTCATCGGCTCGCGCTTCGGTGACATCTTCCGGTCCAACTCGGGCAAGGCCGGCCTGCTGATCGCGGCCGTCAGTCAGGACGTCGTCGAGCAGCTGTGGGCTTTCGTCGAGGCGAACCCGGGCGCGGGTGTCGAGGTGAGCCTGGTCGACAAGTTGGTCATCGCAGGTGAGAACTCCTACGACTTCGACATCGACGACTACACCCAGCACCGGTTGCTCAACGGCTTGGACGACATCGGCCTGACCCTGCAGCACGCCGACCTGATCAGCGCGTTCGAGGCGC
This sequence comes from Micropruina sp., assembly GCA_044225075.1. GTDB lineage: Bacteria > Actinomycetota > Actinomycetes > Propionibacteriales > Propionibacteriaceae > Micropruina. The sequence goes on from JBGAJF010000015.1 coordinate 7,915, forward strand.
GCCGGCCGTCCTTCCTGCCGCGCACCCAGCCGGCCCGCACCGCTGGCTGAGGCGTCGGGCTGTCACCTCGACCGGCGTGGTCGCCGTCCGCGGATGAACTCCGCGCAGGGCGGGACCGTCCCTAGTCACGTCCGGGTTCGCGGGTGATCGGGGTGCTTTGTTGCAGTTTGGACACGTCGCGCTCAGGGCTGCTGCCCGGCTCGCCGTCCGGCCAGTAACCTGAGGCCGACCAGCCCCGAGGAGCCCCACGATGTCCCGCGCAGCACTGCCTCTGTCGGCGGTGAACGATGCGCCCTCGGAGCCGCTGTTCCGAACGCTCGCCCGGGTGGTGGGGCCGTTCCTGCGGGTGCTGACCAAGCAGGACTGGCGAGGTGGGGAGAAGCTGCCCCGAACCGGGCCGGTCATCGTGGCCACCAACCACATCTCCAACTTCGATCCGGTCGCGCTCGGCCACTTCCTGATCTGGCACGGCCGTTGGCCGAGGGCGTTGGCCAAGAGCGAACTGTGGCACGTTCCGCTGGTGGGCTGGCTGGCCCGGTCGCTGGCCCAGATTCCGGTCGAACGTCGGACGCCGCGCGCCGGAGACTCGCTCGCCGCGGCCGCTGCGGCGCTGGCCAACGGCGAGTGCGTGGTGATCTATCCGGAGGGGACGATCACCGCCGACCCTGACGGCTGGCCGATGACCGGCCACCCGGGCGCCGCCCGACTGGCCCTCCAAACCGGAGCGCCCGTGGTGCCGATCGGGCAGTGGGGTCCCCATCTGGTGATGCCCGGACGCCGCGCCTCGGTACCACGGCTGCTGCCACGCTCGACCATGCAGGTGCTGGTCGGTGATCCGGTCGATCTGGACGATCTGTACGACGCAAGCGACTCGCCGACCGCCGCCGCCGAGGGCAGCATGCGGATCATGGACGCGATCACGGCCCTGGTCGGCGAGTTACGTCAGGAGACACCCCCGAAGGATCGCTATGACCGGCGGGCCGGCAAACGGATCCCTCGGGATTGGGCCGGCGAGGTGGTCTGACCGGCCGCGTTCGTGCTTGGTCGCGGTCGCCACCTCGAAGTTCCGATCATCGTTGGTCGAGCTTGTCGAGACCTGCGCCTGTGTGCCCGGGCAAGGGGTTTCGACACGCTCAACCCGCAACAAGTCGACAAGCTCCGTCCGCAGCCGTCGACAAGCTCAACCCGTGGTGGTTGCGGTGAGGAGCGTTTCGGTCGGGGCTTTCGCACAGGGCTGTCAGTCGACTTTCGCCTACCTGCGGAATCTCTTAGGGTTCGGTGGAAAGCCGAACGCAGGAGGAAGCATGACTCAGCGCACCCGGGTGGGCATCATCTTCGGGGGCACCAGCTCCGAGCATGACGTGTCCTGCCTGACCGCCGGCGGCGTCAGTCGTGCCATCGACGCCGAACGCTTCGAGGTGGTCGGCGTCGGCATCACTCCGGCGGGCCGCTGGGTCCAGGTCGAACCGGACGAGCTGCGTGAACTCCACAAGCAGGGCGATGCGCTGCCGAGGCTGGACGAGTCCCGGCCGACCGCCGTGCTGCTGCCCGGCGCGGACGGTTCCGGTGCCCGGGTGGCCACCATTGACGGTGACCGGCTGGTCGACGTCCGGCCCTTCGACGTGGCGTTCACCCTGCTGCACGGGCCGTTCGGCGAGGACGGCACCATCCAGGGCATGTTCGAGATGCTCGGGGTCGCCTACGTCGGCTCGGGTGTCGCGGCCAGCGCCAACGGCATGGACAAGGATCTGATGAAGCGGACGCTGTCGGCGTCCGGGCTGCCGGGCTGCCGGTTCGTCACGATCACCGCGCGGGAGTGGAGCCAGCAGCGTGAGGCATCGCTGGCGCGGGTCGCGGAACTGGGCTACCCGATCTTCGTCAAACCCGCCCGCGGCGGTTCCAGCATGGGCATCACCAAGGTCGACACGCTCGGCGAGCTTGAGCAGGCGGTGCTGTTCGCGCAGAAGTTCGATCCGAAGCTGGTCATCGAGGAGGGTGTACTCGGTGCTCGCGAGGTGGAGTTCGCTGTTCTCGGCGGACGCGGGGGCCCCCCGCGGGTGTCGTTGCCCGGGGAGATCGTGATGCGCAGCGACGGAGCCTTCTACGACTTCGAGGCCAAGTACGTCTCCGACGACGACGCCATTCTGAAGGTGCCCACCGAGATGGACGACGACGTGCGCGAGCGGGCCGCTGACGTCGCCGCGCGCACCTTCGAGGCGATGGGTGCCGAGGGCTTGGCCCGGGTGGACCTGTTCCTCACCGCGGACGGCGATGTCCTGGTGAACGAAATCAACACGATGCCGGGCTTCACCCACATCTCTATGTTCCCGTCACTATGGGCGGCCAGCGGGATCGATTACACCACGCTGATCACCGACCTGATCGAGCAAGCCCTGGAGCGCCCGGTCGGCCTGCGCTGAACCGTCTGAACCGCCGGTCGAGCCCGTCGACACACCCCAGCACCACGCCTCGCTGGGCACCGGGGGGACGGTCCTTTTCGGTCCGCCACCGCTCGACCTCTGAGGCCACTTCCAGCTCTCGGGCGGCCCCATGTGACATCTGTCCCATCGGATCCGTGACACTGCACCCTGCGGCGCAGCGGGGTCGGTTGCCTAGCGTGAAGACAGGCCGAAGAACTGGTCCCCGGCCGTGAAGGAGATCGATCATGAACACCACCGAACTCACGCCCCAGACCACCACCAGCCCCACTCGCGTCCCCTGGTCCACCGAACTGGTCGGCGCCGGCGCGGCCGTCGTCTGCGCGCTCGTGCTGTGGACGACGCTGGTGCCGCTCGGCGGCGTCGATCTGTCCGCCGACATGGGCGGCAGCGTCAAGCAGATCGGTGCCCTGGACGTCGGACTGACCGCGTTCGGCGCCGGCCTGATCGGGCTGCTCGCGTTGCGAGTGCTGGAGAGGTTCACCCCGAAGGCACGCACCATCTGGACCATCACCGCGCTGGTCGTGCTGGTGCTGTCCTACGCGGGCGCCGTGATGGCGACGAACACCGCCGCGATGTGGTCGCTGATCGGCCTGCACTCCCTGGTGGCAGCCGTGGTGATCGCGGTCGGCGTCCGGTCCCGGCGCTGAACCGAGTCGCCGTCAGCCACGGGCACGCCGTCCGCGTAGCGTGAGGCCCATGAGAACCCAGGATCCGGTGCTGCCGCGCAACGCGGCGGTACTGATCTGGGTTCCGGTGCTGCTGCTGGCGCCGCTGCTCAACCTGCCGGCAGCACCCGTCCGGCTGGGCGGGATTGCGCTGGTGCTGCTGGCGGCGGCGGGCGCTGTCGCCGGCGTGCTGCTCAGCTGGCCCGACCCGACCGGGCCGTCGATGACGGCCTGGTTGTTGGCCGCGCTGTCGGTCACCGCCGGGTCGCTGCTCTGGAACGGCTGGGCGCCGGCCTGGCTGTTGGTGGCCATGGTCGCCGGGTTGGCGCTGCCGGTGCGTGCCGTCTGGGCTGCCATCCCGCTTACCGCCGTGGTCGCCGCCTACCTGCAGTACCGCTTCGATCCGGTCATGGAACAGGCTCTGACCAGGGTGTTCGTGGTCGCTCTGACCGGCACCACGGCGGCCGTGCTGAATCGGCTGCTGATCGCCAACCGCGAACTGCGGCGCACCCGTGAACAATTGGCGGCCGCGGCAGTCGCCCAGGAACGCGAACGGGTGGCCCGGGACCTGCACGACGTGCTCGGCCACACCCTGTCGGTGATCGTGGTCAAGGCAGCCGCGGTGCGCAGGCTGCTCGCGGTCGACCCGACGGCGGCTGCCGAGCACGCCGGCGACATCGAATCCGTCGGACGCTCGGCGCTGACCAGGGTGCGCGAGGTCGTCCATGACGCCGCCGCACCGAGTGTGGAGACCGAACTGGCCGCTGCCCGGGACGTGTTGACCGCCGCCGGTATCGCCGTCACCGCATCGCCGGAGTTCGCCGTCGACCCCAAGCTGGGTGAGCCGCTGGCCTGGGCGCTACGAGAAGGAGTCACCAACGTGCTGCGACATTCGGGTGCCAGCCGGTGCCGGATCGAGCTGGGCAGCGTCGACGGCATGGTGCGGCTCAGCATCGCCGATGACGGCGTCGGACACCTCGGTGAACGCGCGGACGGCCTGGGCGGGCTGGCCGGGCTGCGCCGCCGGTTGCAGGCGGCCGGCGGCGGTCTGGAGACCCGACCCGGCACCGACGGGTTCACCCTGATCGCGTGGGTGCCCGATGCCGACTGAGCCGACGATCCGGATCCTGCTCGCCGAGGACCAGGCGATGATGCGCGGCGCTCTGGCGGTGCTGCTCGACCTGGAGGAGGACCTGGCCGTCGTCGCCCAGGTCGCCGACGGCACCGAGATCGTGCCCGAGGCGCTGCGGGTGCGGCCCGACGTGGCCCTGCTCGATATCGAGCTCCCTGGACGCAGCGGCCTGGACGCCGCCGCCGACCTGGCCCGCGAACTGCCGCAGTGCCGGGTGCTGATCCTGACCACCTTCGCCCGGCCGGGCTACGTGCAACGCGCGATGGCGGCCGGCGCCCGCGGCTTCCTGGCCAAGGACGGCCCGGTCGAGTCGTTGGCGGACGCCATCCGCAGCGTGGTCGACGGCGGCACGGTGGTCGATCCCGAGCTGGCCCGGCATGCGTTGCGCGACGCGTCCAGCCCATTGACCGAACGCGAGCGCGGCGTGCTGGCCGCCGCCGAGGACGGCTCGACGATCGCCGACATCGCCGCCCGGCTGCATCTGTCGGCCGCCACGGTGCGCAACTACCTGTCCAGCGCGATCGGCAAGACCGGCACCCGCAACAAGGTGGAGGCCGCCCGGCTGGCCAGGGAGAACGGCTGGCTGTAGGCCCGCGTTATGTCGGTTCGAGCGCCTCGGGCTGCTGGTGGCTGCGGATCGTCATAACCAGGTAGATCGCCGAACCGATCCAAACTCCGACCAGGCCGATCCAGTAGCTGAGGCTGACGTGCTCGCCGAAGAAGGTGATGCCGAGCAGGAACTGAATGGTGGGCGAGACGTACTGCAGCACGCCCAGCACGCCGAACTGCAGACGCGGAGCGGCCACCGCGAAGAACCACAGCGGCAGCGCGGTGACGGCGCCGGCCATCACCAGCAGGACGGTGACGCCGGGATTGTGTCCGAACTGACCGGCCGGTCCCAGCCAGAGCAGGTAGGGCAGCGCCAGCGGGCTCAGGAAGGCCGACTCGACGAGCAGGCCCTGCAGTGCGGTCAGCCGGGAACGTTTCTTCACCACCCCGTACAAGCCGAAGCTGACAGCCAGGGCCAGCGAGATGCCGAGGCCCTGCCAACTGCCCGCCGAGATGATCAACACGCCGACCAGCACGATGGCGCCACCGACCTGGGCGCCGCGGCTCAGCCGTTCCCCGAACAGCAGCACCCCGAGCAGCACGATCACCAGCGGATTGATGAAGTACCCCAGCGATGCCTCGACCACGTGCTGGTTGTTGACCGCCCAGATGTAGATCAGCCAGTTGGTGCCGATCAGAGCGGACGCCGCCAGCAGGCTGGGCAGCGCCCGCCGGGTGAACACTGAGGTGCGCAGCCAACTCCAGCCACCGCGCAGCAGGACCAGGGCGAGCAACACCAGCACGAACGACCAGACGATCCGATGTGCCAGGATCTCCAGCGGGTTGGCCGGTCTCAGTGCGGCGAGGAACGGCGGAAGGAAGCCCCAGGTGACATAGGCGGCGGACGCCGCAGCCAACGCCTGTTTGCTACTGATCTCGGACACTAACGGACCGCTTCGGTGGGCACCCAGGGATGCTTCCACCACCGAGGTCCTAAGCTCAACTTCCATGGCGGGACGCACGGTTGCCGAGACTTCCGAATTCGATCTGATCGACTCGATCACCGCGGGACTGCCGACCGGACCAGCGGTCCGGGTCGGTCCCGGCGACGACTGCGCGGTGTTCGCCGCGGACGGCGACGTCGCCGTCTCCACCGACACCATGGTCGAGAACGTCCACTTCCGCCGCACCTGGTCGGCTCCCGAGGACGTCGGACGCAAGGCGGTCGCGGCAGCGGTCGCCGACCTGGAGGCGATGGGGGCGCGTCCGATCGGTGTAGTGCTGGCGCTGACGATTCCGGCCGAACTGGAGATCTCCTGGGTGGAGGGCTTCCAGGCCGGGGTCCGCGCCGAGTGTGACCTGTCGGGCGCACTGCTGCTCGGTGGCGACATCACCCGGGGCCGCGACATCACCGCATCGGTGACGGTTTTCGGCGACCTGCAGGGACGCCCACCGGTGACCCGTTCCGGCGCCCGCCCGGGGGACCTGGTCGCCGTGTGTGGACGGCTCGGCTGGGCGGCCGCCGGGTTGACGGTGCTGAACCGCGGCTTCCGTTCACCGCGTGCTGTCGTGGTCGCCCACCGGGTGCCCGAGCCGCCCTACGGCCAGGGCATCGTCGCGCAACAGGCCGGGGCGTCCGCGATGATCGACTGCTCCGACGGCTTGCTGGCCGACCTGGGTCACATCGCGGAGGCGTCCGGCGTCGCGATCGACGTGGACACCTCGAAGTTGGACGTCGCCGAGCCGCAGAGCGTGGTGGCCGCGGCGGTCGGGGGAGGGGACCCGCTCACCTTCATCCTCACCGGCGGCGACGACCACGCCCTGCTGGCCACTTTCGCCGCCTCCGATGTGCCGGACGGCTGGCGAGTGATCGGCGCCGTGTCGGACGGCGCGCCTGCGGTCACTGTCGACGGCGCTACCTGGGAGGGCGACGCGGTCGGCTGGCGCCACTTCTGACCGCGCCGGGGCCGACCTGAGCCGCATCTACGCCCTGCTCGGGCCAGTTGCCGACTGCACGCCGTAGCTGGAGAAGTCACCCACGCCTCCGAATCGAGGGTCTGCCACACTCCTGGCCGCCGCCCGATGAACAAACATCGGGATCGGGCACCGTCAGCCGTGCCCGATCCCGATCCCTATTTGCAGCTTCGGCACCCCGCGAGCACCAACCGGCGTGGAGTCTGGGCGCTGGGGCACCCGATGTCCTAGGGTGGCGACCATGGCGACCCGCGCGTCTTCCCCATCGCGGTCGCGTAACAGCGCCACGCGCAGTTCCGCACCGCGGTCGTCCGGAAGCAAGAAACCACCGGCCCGCTCGTCCGCGCGCGGGCGCTCCAAGACCAAGAAGCGCACCGGCGTGCTGCCGGCGTTGGGCCGCGGCATCGCCGCTGTCTGGAACGGGCTCGCCCGGGGCGTGGGCGCGCTGACGCGTCGTATCGGTCATGGCGCCCGCGACCTCGATCCCGCGCTGCGCCGCGACGGTGCCGGCCTGGCGCTGATCGGGCTCGCCATCCTGATCGCGGCTGAGTTCTGGTTCGGTATCCCCGGCACCTTCGGCCGCTGGATCCACGTCGGCGTGAGCACGGTGTTCGGCACGCTCAGCGTGGCGCTGCCGCTGCTCGCCCTCGCCATGGCGTGGCGTACCCTGAGGCACCCTGACCACAACGGCCCGGCCGGCAGGCAGGTCGTGGGGTGGGGCAGCGCACTGCTGGGCCTGCTCGGGCTGATCCACATCTCCAAGGGCATGCCCCGCTTCCCGGACGCCGAGGCCGTCCGCGCGGCCGGGGGAGCGTTGGGCTTCATCGCCTCGACCATTCTCGCCGACCTGGTCACTGTCTGGGTCGCGGTGCCGCTGCTGATCCTGCTGCTGTTGTTCGGCATCCTGGTCATCATCGGCATCCCGCTGCACGAACTCGCCAACCGATTCGCCGAGTTCAGGGCGAAGCTGCCGAGCAAACCCCAACCTGCCCCGGCGCCCGAACTCAAGTACGGGGTCGATGAGGCCTACGACACCCCGCTGGTCGGCGACATCGAGCCGGCCGAGATCGATCACTGGCCCGCCGACGACGAGCCCGATGCCGAGCCGGCCGCGCCGGTGACCGCGGGCAGGGCTCCTTCGGCGGCCGCGTCCGAACCGGCGGAGCTTCCCGCTCCCGAGCACACCCACCGGCCGGTGGCCGCTGAGCAGTTGCAGCTCAGCGGCGACGTCCAGTACCTGCTGCCGGAGCCGATGGTGTTGAAGGCCGGTTCGGTGCCGAAGGCGCGCACCCAGGCGTCCGACGCGGTGGTGGGACGGCTCACCGAGGTACTGCGCCAGTTCGACATCGACGCCATGGTCACCGGCTATATGCGTGGCCCGACGGTTACCCGCTACGAGGTGGAACTCGGTCCCGGCGTGAAGGTGGAGAAGGTTACCGCGCTGGGCAAGAACATCGCCTACGCGGTCGCCTCGGCCGACGTCCGGATCCTGTCGCCGATCCCGGGCAAGTCGGCGATCGGCATCGAGATCCCGAACGCCGACAAGGAGATCGTGTCGTTGGGCGACGTGCTGCGCAGTCCGATCGCCCGCAACGACCACCACCCGATGACGGTCGGTCTCGGCAAGGACGTCGAGGGCGGCTACCTGGTCGCCAACATGGCCAAGATGCCGCACCTGCTGGTGGCCGGCGCCACCGGATCGGGTAAGTCCAGCTTCGTGAACTCGCTGATCACGTCCATCATGATGCGGGCCACCCCCGACGAGGTCCAGCTGCTGCTGGTCGACCCCAAGCGGGTGGAGCTCACCCACTACGAGGGCATTCCGCACCTGGTCACGCCGATCATCACCAGTCCGAAAAAGGCCGCCGAGGCGCTGCAGTGGGTGTGCCGCGAGATGGATACCCGCTACGACGACCTGGCCGCTTTCGGGTTCCGGCACGTCGACGACTTCAACAAGGCCGTCCGGGCCGGTGCGGTGAAGCTGCCGCCGGGCTCCGAGCGGGTGCTCGAGCCCTACCCGTACCTGCTGGTGATCGTCGACGAGCTGGCCGACCTGATGATGGTGGCCCCGCGCGACGTCGAGGACTCCATCGTCCGGATCACCCAGCTGGCCCGCGCCGCCGGCATTCATCTGGTGCTGGCCACGCAGCGTCCGTCCACCGACGTGGTGACCGGCCTGATCAAGGCCAACGTGCCCTCCCGGCTGGCGTTCGCGACAGCGTCCATGACCGACTCCCGGGTCATCCTGGACTCGCCGGGTGCCGAGAAGCTGGTCGGCCAGGGCGACGGCTTGTTCCTGCCGATGGGCGCGTCCAAGGCGATCCGGGTGCAGGGCGCCTGGGTCACCGAGGCCGAGATCCGTCAGGTTGCCAAGCACGTCACCACGCAGTTGCAGCCGCAGTACCGCGACGACGTCCAGGCGGCCGCCGAGTCCTCGACCAAGGTCGCCGAGGACATCGGCGACGACCTGGAACTGGTGCTCGAGGCGGCCACCCTGGTGGTCAACCTGCAGCTGGGCTCGACCTCGATGCTGCAGCGTAAGCTTCGGGTCGGCTTCGCGAAGGCCGGACGCCTGATGGACATCTTGGAGACCCGCGGTGTCGTCGGGCCGTCCGAGGGCTCGAAGCCGCGCGAGGTGCTGGTCAAGCCGGACGACCTGGACGAAGTGCTGGTCAACCTCCGCGAAGGCTGACCGACAGCAACGGCGCGCCCGGCCCAAGCCAGGACGGTGGAACCGTCAGCGACCCGGCCGGCCGGCCGCGGTCGTGGTGGTCTCAATGCTGTAGATGCTGGTGTGGGCGGCGATGAACAGCGTCGAGCCGGACGCGCCGCCGAAGCAGAGATTGCCCACCCGCTCGGGCATCGGGATGGCCGTCAGCAACTCGCCGTCGGGTGCGTACACCAGCACGGCGTCCTCGCTGGAGGACCAGACCCGGCCCTCGGCGTCCACCCGGATGCCGTCGGCGACACCGTTGTCGATCACCGCGAACACCCGCCGGTTCGAGCAGCTGTGGTCGGCCGCGACGGCGTAGGCGACGATGTGGTGATTGCCGGTGCCGTCGGTGCGCAGCACGCAGGAGGTATCGGTGACGTACAGCACGCTCTCGTCCGGCGAGAAGGCCAGTCCGTTGGGCTCCTCGACGTCAGTGATCGCGGCGGTCAGTTCGCCGGTGGACTCGTCGTAGCGGAAGACGTGACAGCCGCCGTACTCGGGGTCGCCCAGATGCCCCTCGTGGGCTTGCACGATGCCGTAGGGCGGATCGCTGAACCAGATCGCGCCGTCCGAGGCGACGATGACGTCGTTGGGCGAGTTCAGCCGCCGTCCGTCCCAGCTGTCGACGACGATGCTGACTTCGCCGTCAGCCGTCTCGCGCTCGATCCCACGCCTGCCATGGGAGGCCTGAATGACGTTGCCGTCCAGGTCGAGGGTGCGGCCATTGGTGAACTCGACATCCGCGCGGTGCACCCGCAGCTCGCCGTCGGCAGGATTCACCTCCAGAATGCGGTTGCCAGGGATGTCGCTCCAACGCACCACAGACCGATCCGGCAGCCACACCGGTCCCTCGGACCAGGACGCACCCGTGACCACCCGGCGAATCGAAGCTCCGGACGGGACGACGCCGGCGGCCTCGGCCGTCGGAAGATCGCTGACAGATTTGTTACTCACGGCACCCTTGCCTTCCAGTTCCGGCCGAGTGGGAACCGGCCGATTCGGGACAGTTAACCAATCCCAACCTCTACTAGGCAATGAGCTGACAGAATCCGCGCGGCCTCCCCCAACCCAGGCCAGACCCGATTCGACCCGAGCGCACGATGGCGGCCGCGCGCCCAGCTTGCTGGGATAGATTGCTCCGCGTGACCGCGTGCGTACATCTGTCGATGCTGAGTTGTGCGTGCGGTGATGTCGTCTCCGAACCGCTACCGGGCTATTCCGCACCGGGCCGGCGTGCAGCCGGCGTGGGTTGCGCGAACGCAACCGTCGACCCGACCGCATCCGAGGTCTCATGACCAGTCAACCGAGCCGGCTGAACGCTGCCAACGCACTCACCATCCTGCGTCTGGTGCTGGTGCCGGTCTTCGCCTGGATGCTGTTGAGTCATCCCTCCGACCTGGCCTGGCGGCTGGGTTCCACCGCGGTGTTCGCGTTCGCAATCGCCACCGACGCCGTGGACGGCCGGATCGCCCGCCGCTACAACCTGATCACCGACTTCGGCAAGCTGTGGGACTCGATCGCCGACAAGGCGCTCACCGGCATGGCCTTCGTCGGGTTGAGCATCGTCGGCGAGTTGCCCTGGTGGGTGACGGCGCTGGTGCTGGCCCGCGAGTGGGGGATCACTTGGATGCGGGTGGCGATGTTGAAGTACGGGGTGATGGCCGCCAACGCCGGCGGCAAGCTGAAGACGGTGCTGCAGAGCATCGCGCTGCTGCTGTACCTGCCGGGCTTGCCGCTGATGCCGTCCTGGCTACAGTGGACGGCCTGGATCGTGATGACGGCCGCTGTCGTGGTGACCCTGGTGACCGCGGTCGACTACATCCGCGAGGCGATCGCTTTGCGGAGACGTGGCTTGGCCGAACAGGAGAAGTAGATGACCCAGCGTTCGCTCGCCGAAGTAGTGGGACGGACGCTGAGCGAGCGTGATCTCACCCTCGCCACCTCGGAGTCGCTGACCGGCGGGCTGCTTGGGGCGACGGTGACCGGGGTGCCCGGCGCCTCGCGGTACTACGTTGGCGGCGTGGTGGTCTACGCCACCGAGCAGAAGGCCCGAATCGGCGGGGTGGATCCCGCGGTGCTGCGCAAGCACGGGGTGATCTCGGAGCAGACCGCCGTCGAGATGGTGATGGGCGTGCAGAAGGTGACCGGCGCCGACTACGCGCTGGCGGCGTCCGGCGTGGCTGGCCCCGCGCCGCAGGAGGGACATCAGCCGGGCGAGGTGTGGATCGCCGTGATCGGGCCGCGGGTGGGAACCATGCAGCCGTGGCCGACGGCGCTGCGCTTCCAGTTCGAGGGTGAGCGGGAGGCGGTCCGCGAGCAGACCGTGCAGGCCGCGCTGCGGATGCTGCTGGATCTGCTCGACCCGATCAAACGGGAGTGACGCCCCGTCGGGAGTGCGTAGTACCAGCGGCTGCCCAACCCGTGCCACGGACACCGCCGGCGCGGTCCGGAACATTTCCTGCGCGACGCGTGTTGAGGCAGGACGTCGATGAGAGCTATGGATGGGTAGAGTCGTGGGCATGATCGCCGCCGAAACCGACCGGCCGCAGTTGATGCGAGAGTTGCTGGGGGAATCGTTGCGTGAACTGCGCAACGCGGATCGGCGCACCCTGCGCGAGGTTTCGTCGTCGGCGCGGGTCAGCCTCGGCTATCTCTCCGAGATCGAGCGAGGTCAGAAAGAGCCCTCCAGCGAGTTGCTCAACGCCATCTGCGGGGCGCTCGGGGTTCCGTTGTCGCTGGTGCTTCGACGGGTGAGCGACAAATACGACGATCGCGACGTGGTGGCACACCTTCCGGTGCGCGGCCGGGTCGCCGCCTGAGGTGCGCGAGGCAGAGCTCTGGGCGCGGCTGTCCCACCAGATGGGGCGAGTGCCGGCGCTGATCTGGGCCGAAAGTCATGTGGTCTCCGAACTCGGCAGCCGCACCGTGCGCGAAGCGCTTGCGGCGGGTGTGCCGTGCAAGGAGATCTGGCGCGCGGTGTGGCGCAATCTGGAGCTTCCGGCGTCCGAACGCTGACGGCGTGTCGGGCGTGTATCGAACATCTGTTCGGTAGTGTTCTTCTCGGTGGGCCGGGGGTGTTTCGGCCGGTTACCCACAGCCTGAAGCGAGTTTGACGTTTTTGTCAGTGCCCGTTCGTAAGGTGACAACAGAAGGCTTGAGAGACGGCGACGGCCGGATGAGGAAGGACAGCGAACATGGCGATTGCGGATCGCGAAAAGGCGCTCGATGCGGCCCTCGCGCAGATCGAGAAGCAGCACGGCAAGGGGTCGGTGATGCGGCTCGGCGAAGAGACCCGGCAGCCGATCGAGGTGATTCCGACGGGGTCGATCGCGCTCGACGTGGCGCTCGGCATCGGCGGGCTGCCGCGGGGCCGGGTGGTCGAGATCTATGGCCCCGAATCCAGCGGCAAGACGACGGTGGCGCTGCACGCGATCGCCAGCGCCCAGGCCGCCGGCGGCATCTGCGCGTTCATCGACGCGGAGCATGCGCTCGATCCGGCCTACGCCGAGAAGCTCGGCGTCGACACCGACGCACTCCTGGTCAGCCAGCCCGACAACGGTGAGCAGGCCCTCGAGATCGCCGACATGCTGGTCCGCTCCGGCGCGCTGGCGTTGATCGTGATCGACTCGGTGGCCGCACTCACCCCGCGGGCCGAGATCGAGGGCGAAATGGGTGACAGCCACGTGGGCCTCCAGGCCCGGTTGATGAGCCAGGCGCTGCGCAAGATGACCGGTGCGCTCTCCGGGGCGGGAACCACCGCGATCTTCATCAACCAGCTGCGCGAGAAGATCGGCGTGATGTTCGGTTCGCCCGAGACCACCACCGGCGGCAAGGCGCTGAAGTTCTACTCGTCGGTGCGGCTCGATGTGCGCCGTATCGAGACCCTGAAGGACGGCTCCGACATGGTCGGCAACCGGACTCGGGTGAAGGTAGTCAAGAACAAGATGGCTCCGCCGTTCAAGCAGGCCGAATTCGACATCCTCTACGGCAAGGGCATCAGCCGTGAGGGCAGCCTGATCGATCTGGGTGTCGAGACCGGCCTGGTGCGCAAGGCGGGCGCCTGGTTCACCTACGAGGCCGACCAGCTGGGCCAGGGCAAAGAGAACGCCCGCAAGTTCCTACGGAAGAACCCCGAGGTGGCCGACGAGCTTGAGACCCGCATCCTCAAGCACCTGGGCATCGGTGAGCATGCCGAGGTTCCGCCCGGCATCGACCCGGTGACCGGCGAGGTCGAGTTCTGAGCGTGGCGGCCGAGGTTCCCGACGGTCCGGACGCCGATCCGGTCGCGGTGGCGCGTGAGATCGCGCTGCGGCTGCTCGACGTCCGTGACCGGACCCGCCATGAACTCGAGCGGGCATTGGCCAAGCGCCGGGTACCCGATGAGGCTGCCCGTGAGGTGCTCGACCGGCTGACCGAGGTGGGGTTGATCGATGATCGTCGGTTCGCCGGCGCCACCTTCGATGGCCAGCAGCGGCGGCAGCGCTCCACCCGGGCATTGCGGCAGGAGCTTCGCACCAAAGGTGTCGATGCCGAGGTGATCGAGCAGGCGGCGTCCGAGGTCGACGACGAAACCGACCTCTGCGTCGCTCGTGAACTGGTGGCCAAAAGGGCCCGCTCCCTCGAGCGGTTCCCGCACCAGGTCCGGTACCGCCGAATGGCCGGCCAGTTGGCCCGCCGCGGGTTCTCGTCGTCGGTCATCGCCACCGCACTGCGCGAACTGCCCTCCGATGACGTTGACGATGGCCCGCCAGAGCCTGACTTCGGGTAGCCAATTCCACCGCCACAAGGACCGGCGCTTGAACACGGCGCCGCCGACGCCTAACCTCAGCACAGGTGTGTCAACGATTTATCCCAACTAAGCGATCGACTTCTTCAGCGTTTTAGCAAACGGCTCGTGATTGGAGTTCCGTCCATCCCCACAGGCGGAGCGGACGGCGGTGCTGGCGGCATGTCCGGCGTCGCCTGATTGCCATGGTGATTTGACCCGTTCGGCGTACCCATGTTCACCGACGACGGGAGGTATCCGATGGATCCGATGCAGCTGCTCGCGATCGTCGCCGTCGTTCTGGCCGTCGTCCTGGTCGGGTTGACGCTCGTTGTGGTGTCCATGGTGCGCAACCAGCAGCAGGCCCAGAAGCAGGCCGCCCGTCGCGCGGTCGAGGCCGAGAAGCAGGAACGGTCCAGGCTGCAGTCGCTGGTCGCCAAGGTCGACCCGTTGGCGCGCAAGGCCGAGGGCGATGAGATCATCGCCGCGGCGCGCGCCGAGGCCGAGCGCGTCCGTGCCGACGCCGAGCGGGCGCGGCAGGAGAGCGACACGTCCAGCCGGCTGGAGCGTGAGCGGGTCGAGATGCTGCTCCAGGAGGTCGAACGCCGCGAACGACGGGTAGGCGACCGCGAGGATCAGCACGCCGGCCTGCAGCGGAAGCTCGACGAGCGGCTGGGTGATCTGGAGTTGACCCTGGCCGAGCTCGATGCCCGGCGGGCGGCCCTTGACGAGGCCGAGGCGGGTCAACGCAAAGAGATCGCCCGGATTGCCGGAATGACTCCCCAGGCCGCGAAGGCGGAGTTGCTTGCTCAGGTGGAACACGAGGCTCGGTTGGACGCCGTCCACCTGAGCCGGACGATCGAAGCCGAAGCGCGACGCGACGGCGACGAACGGGCCCGGCAGATCATCGTGGGGGCCATCCAACGTCTCGCCACCGATCAGACCACGGAGTCGGTGGTAACCACGGTGCCGCTGCCCGGCGACGAGATGAAGGGCCGGATCATCGGCCGCGAAGGCCGCAACATCCGTGCTTTCGAGCAGACCACCGGGGTCAACGTGATGATCGACGACACCCCCGAAAGCGTGCTGCTGTCGTCGTTCGACCCCGTCCGCCGCGAGGTGGCCCGCCTGACGCTCACCGAACTCGTCGCCGATGGGCGGATCCATCCGGCGCGGATCGAGGAAGTCTACGAGCGCAGCAAGCGGCGGATCGATGAGATCTGCCTGCGGGCCGCCGAGGACGCCGTGGCGGAGGTCGGGCTGACCGACCTCGACCCGGGTCTGCTGCCTATCATCGGCGCACTGCAGTACCGGACCTCGTACGGCCAGAACGTGCTCAAGCACCTCGTCGAGTGCGCGCACCTGGCCGGCTTGATGGCGTCGGAGTTGAATCTGGACCCCGCATCGGCTCGACGGGCTGCGTTCCTGCACGACATCGGCAAGGCGCTCACCCACGAGGTGGAAGGCTCGCACGCGAAGGTGGGTGCCGACCTCGCCCGCAGGTTCGGCGAGCACCCCGACATCGTCAACGCGATTGAGGCGCATCACAACGAGGTGGAGCCCCAAACGGTGATCGCGGTGCTCACCCAGGCCGCGGACGCGATCAGCGGCGGACGCCCGGGCGCACGGCGCGAAAGCCTCGAGGTCTACGTCAAACGGCTGCAACGGCTGGAGGAGATCGCCCGCGCCCACAAGGGCGTCGACAAGGTTTTCGCCATGCAGGCCGGACGCGAGATCCGCGTGATGGTGCAACCCGACTGCGTCGATGACGCGGCCACCCAGGTGATGGCCAAAGAGATCGCCAAGCAGGTCGAGACGGAACTGACCTACCCGGGCAGCATCAAGGTGACGGTGGTACGCGAATCGCGGGTCACCGAGACCGCACACTGAAGGTCGCTGATCAGCCCGGCTTGAACCTGACGCGACGTCAGGTGGTGGAGTTCCCGACATGAACGACACCATCACTCGACCCGACATCATCACCGCCACCGTCCTACTGGGCGACGCCGACGCCGAGGTGCGTCTGCGCGCCGCCGTCGATCTGGGCACCTGGCGGGCCGCGGAGGCCGCCCCGGCGCTGGTCGCCCGAATGGGCACCGAACCGAGCCACGCCATCAGAGAGACGCTGACCTGGGCGCTGCTGCGGGTCGCCGAGGCATCCCGCCCACTGCTGCTCGGCGCCCTCGGCGACGCCAACTGGATGACCCGGATGCAGGCCTGCCACGTGCTCAGCAAGCTCGGTGATGCCGGCGACGCCGACCTGCTACTGCCGGTGATCGCCGATCCGGTAGAGGCCGTGGCGTCCCGGGCCTGGTGGGCGGCCGGGCAGACCGGCTCAGCGCGGGTCGTGGAGGCGCTGGCGGACCAGCTGGGCCGGGGTGACAGCGAGCTGCGCAACTCACTCAGCATCGCCTTCGAGGCTTTGGGTGACCTCGGCGTTCCGGCGCTCGCCCGGCGCCTCCGTCGTGCGGATGCGGTGGCGGTCCGCGAACATGCCGCCGACACCCTCGGGCTGATCGGATCGCCGGCGGCCGACCCGGCCGTCCTCACCCTGCGGGAAGCGCTGGACGACCCCGATCCACAGGTCGGGTTCGCGGCGCTCAACGCACTTGGGCAGTTGGACTCGGCCCAAGCGAGGGACGCCGTCCGATCTGCCACGGACGCCGAACATCCCCGGCTGCGCGGGCTGGCCGCACAGCTCACCCGGCGGCAGCGTAGCGAGCCGCCGATGCAGGCAGTGCCGGCACAGGGCCGGGATCTGGCGGACGGCGTGGTGGCCGCGGCTCCCGGCGTGCTGGTCGGCTTGGCCTGCGAGAACGCGGCACTCGGTGAGAGCCAAGCGTTGCTCGGCCTCGCCGGCCGGATCGCCGAGTTGGCTGCGGGCGATCCCCGGCTCGACGCTGCTGGGCTGCCGGCCGCCGTCCTCGCCGACGGGACCAGGGTTGCTGACGCGCTGAACCAGCTTTCGGCGCTGTCCGGCGAGGCGGTCGCGATCGCGTCGGTGGAGCGGTTGGACGGCCCGTCCAGCCATTACCTGCACCGGGTGGACGGCGTACCGCGGATCGGCGTCCTGATCGGTCACACCGGTACACCCGGACCCGAGACGGACCGGATCGTGGCCCGAGTGGGCCTGCAAGTCGCACTCGGCCACCCCCTGCAGCTCGCCGCGGCGGACGTCTCGGCGGATGAGTGGGAGGGGGTGCGGCAGGCGAGCCTGCGTCGGGCGCGCTCCGAGGGCCTTCCCGAGGCTCTGGAGCAACGCGTCGCCGCCGGCGCCGCAGCCGACTATGCGACCCGGCACGTGCTGCTGAACCAGGTCAGCATCGCCGATCCCGGCGTCACCATCGACGGGCTGCTCTACGGACGCGGCATCCGGCTGACCGGCTTCCGCCGGCTCAGCGTCGCCGGTCGGCCATGATCCGTTCGGCGAGGGCGACCAGCTGACGGTCCCCGGAGGCGGCCGCGTCGGCGAGTGCGGCGTCGGTCGCCTCGCCGGGGACGTCGGCCAGCGCGAACACCGCCGCCAGCCGGACCTGCGGATCGGGGTCCGCGGCGCAGGCCAGCAGCGCCTCCCGGGCGAGGGGACCGGCGAGCTGGGCCAGCACCTCGACGGCCTGCGCCCGGGCGGGCGGCGCGGCCGGTGGATCGGCGGCCAAGCGTTGGGCGGCGGTGTCGCCGAAGTCGATCAGCGCATCGGTGACCGCCGCGGCGAGAGTGTCCTGGGTGGTGCCGAGCAGCCCGATCAGGGCCGGCAAAGCGCGTTCGTCGGCCAGTCTGCCCAGCGCGATCACCGCCGCGGCACGAACCTGCTCGACCGGGTCGTCCAACAGTGCGAGCAGGGGTTCGACGGCCGCCGAGTCGCCCAGTTTGGCTAGCGCCCGCGCGGCGTGCAGTCGGACGCCGGCCTGTCGGCTGACGAGGAGCTCAATCAGCGGCGCAGTGGCCTCGCGGCCGTGCTGGACGACGGCCCAGGCCAGCATGTCCTGGACGGCCGGGTCGGATTCGGCGGCGAGCCGGTCGAGCAGCGCTGGCAGCGGGACGGCTTCGCCGTCCAGCACGGCGCGGACCCGGACGGTGGCGTCCGGGTGTTGCAGCCGTTCGGTGAGCGCGATCGCCTCCAGCAGGTCGGGCCAGCCCGCCTCGTTGCCGGCTCGCAACGTCCGCAACCGCCGCAGCAGCTCCTGTTGCAGCGCGAGTTGTTCCTGCAACTGGTCGATGTGCTCATCCAGCACCCGGTTCGGGTCGAAGCCGGGGTCGTCCAGCGCCGACCCCACCTCGGCCAGCGTCAAGCCGAGCGCGCGGAGGTGCTGGATTGCGAGCAGCCGTTGCAGATCGGCCGGCGTGTAGAGCCGGTGATCGCCCCAGCTGCGTTCGCTCGGCACCAGCAGGCCGAGCCGGTCGTAGTGGTGCAGCGCCCGCACGGTCAGACCGGTGCGCCGGGACACCTCGCCGATCCGCAACGGGCCGTCCGGGACGCGCTGGGTCATGGCAGGAGGCTATCCGGCCCGTCGCCGCAGCAGGCGTCCAGGAAGATGGCTCGTCGTCCGCACCGGAGTTCGCAAAGAAGGTCGAGAGCCGACCCATGCCGCCTTGTACGTTGAGGGGGTGTTCCGGCCCGTACGCTCGACGACCACCGACAAGCATCGCGAGCGCGTCCTGCCGGTGCTGTTCCACTGCGAGGAGCATCTCGACCAGCCACTCGAGCTGGCCGAGTTGGCCGCGATCGCCGGTTTCGCGCCGCATCACTTCCATCGGGTTTTCCGGCAGGTCACCGGCGAGACCCCCAAGGCGTACCTGCGACGGCTGCGTCTGGAGCGGGCGGTCTACCGGCTCAAGGTCAGCCCGGACAACGTGCTCGAGATCGCGCTCGATGCAGGCTTCACCACCCATGAAACCTTCACCCGCGCATTCGCCCGCCAGTTCGGCATGACGCCGTCGGAGTTCCGCGCCATGCTGCGGGCCTACCGGGCGTGCGCGGGCGACGACCTCTCCGGCGACACTGCCGCCGGCTTCACCGAAGAGACGCCGCTCACCCTGCGCTTCGACATGCGAAAGGTCCCGTTCCGGGTCGAGCGCGCGCCGGGTCGGCACCTGCTCTTCCTGCGGCACAACGGCTTTCAGAGCCTGACGGCGGCGTGCGATTATCCGCTGCAGCCGTGGGAGGCGGTCTTCGAGTACGCGGACGCCCACGGCATCGCCTACGCCCCGAACGCGGTCGTCGGAGTCAGCCATGACGATCCGTACGTCACCGAGGATCACCAGATCAGGTTCGACGCCTGCCTGGTCCTCGACGGTCCGCTCAAGGTGGGCTATCCCGCCGGCTACCGGTATCAGCCGCCCGGGTTGTGCGTGGTCCGGCGTCACACCGGTGGGGTCGAGGAGATTGCCCGGACCTTCGCCTACATCGGCGTCGAGTGGCTGCCCCCGCAGGACTACGGCCTGCGTGCGGCGCCGCCGTTCGAGGTCCACCACTGCGAAGTCGTCGAGGGACGGCGCCGGCGGACCTCGACCCACGCCTACGTCCCTTTGGAACCGACGAAACTGCAGCCGACAGGAGCATCGTGAACGGGTTCGAGTTCGATCAGTACATCGCCGCGCCGCCAGAGCGGGTCTTCGAGGTCCTCGCCGACCCGACCAGGGCGTCCGCCTTCCTCGACAACATCACCCAGAGCACGAAGCTCATCGACGGACCCACCGGTGTCGGCACGGTCTTCCGGGAGACCCGCGTCGTGGGCGGCAAGGAGTCCAGCGCCGACCTGCTGGTCACCGCCCACGAGCCCAACACCCACCTGGGCATCAGCACCGAGGCCGAAGGAATCACCGTCGAGTACCACTACCGGCTCACTCCGGACGCCCACGGCACCCGGCTCAGCTGGGCGTGCGAACTCCAGGCCGCCGGCCTGCGCCGGATGATGCTGCCCGTGATCGCGGCGATCATGAAGCGAGAGGACGGCGGACACCTGCGCAAGTTGAAGGCGTACCTGGAGAACTGGTGAAGCTACGCCGTCCAGTGCGGATCGCGGCCCAGCCGGGCCAGCAGGCGCTCGGTCGGGCTGGCGCCGTCCGGCACCGGCAACTCCGGCCCGCAGACGCCCTGCGAATGCAGGGCGGGACCCCAGCCGTCGGCGATCTCGCTCAGCCGGGACGCCTCGTCGTCGGTGATGGCACCGTCCTGACCGGTGGCCCGGGCCAGGTCCCAGCCGTGGATGGTGAGATCCCAACCGTAGAAGTCGGCCATGGTGTCGCCGACGGTGGTCGGGCCGAAGTAGCCGTCATAGGTGCGCTCGGCCACGCCGTCCGCAGCCAGGGCGTTGGTCGCCTGATCCCGATGCTCCGTCCAGGCCTGCGCCGGGTCGTCGGCGCTCGGGGCGTCGCCATCGACGAGACCCTGCTTGACCAGGAAGTCGTGCTCGGTGTCGATGACGTGCCGGACGAGGTCGGCGGCGGTCCAGTCCTCGCAGGGGCTCGGGGCATCCCAGCGGTCGCCGACCCCGGCCACAATGCGGCTGAAGCGGTCGGCGCGTTTGGTGAATGTGGTGATGGAGTTGGTCATGGAACCAGGCTAGGAAGCGATGGCCCGCTCGCCTTGTGATAATCCGACACATGCCCGATCCGTCTTCGACCGGCCGGCTCACCGATCCGGTCGACCGCGCCCACCTGACTTCCGTCGTCCGGCCGTCGCCGCCGATCTACCGGTACGGCCCGTCACCGGGGCTGACTGAGTTGATCGGTCGGTACTGGATCCCGGTGTGGAACCTGTCGGAGCCGACCACCCAAAGCACCCTGCAGTACCCGGTCTGCCTGATTGTGGTGAGCAACAGCTACGCGCGCTGCTACGGGGTGAGCCGCGGGCTGTCGCAGGTGACGCTGGACGGCATCGGCTGGGCGGTCGGCGTGCTCTTCCGGCCGTCCGCCGGGCGGCTGCTGCTGGGACGTCCGGTCAGCGATCTGGTGGACGCCCACGTCGACTTGGCGACCGTTTCGTCGATCGACGGGCCCGCTCTGGTCGGTGAGATCAGGACGGCGATGAGCGACGATCCGCACGAGCCCGCCGCGCACCGGGCCGCGATCGCCGCCTATGAGGACGCGGTCGCGCCGCTGCTGCCGGTGGACGACGCGGGCCTGCTGATCAACCGGATCATCGACTGGCTGGCCGAGCACCCGGAGGTGACCCGGGTCACCGAGGTAGCGGACGCGTTCGAGGTGACCCGGGTCACCGAGGTAGCGGACGCGTTCGCACTGACCGAACGCAGCCTGCAGCGGTTGGTGGTCGATCGGGTCGGCCTCACCCCCAAGTGGCTGATCCAGCGGCGACGACTGCACGATGTCGTTGCCGGGCTGAAGGCGGGGGAGCGGCCGCTGGCCGAGTTGGCCGCCGAGTTGGGCTACGTCGACCAGGCCCACTTCACCCACGACTTCCGGGCGGTCACCGGAATGACTCCGGGCCAGTACCTGGCCGAGCAGTGAGCGGTCAGTTGGCTGGATCGATCAGTTCAGCAACTAGGAGCGCTGCCTTTCTCGTTGGTCGAGCTTGTCGAGACCCGCAACGGGTTTGACGTCACGCTCAACCGGTGCCTCGCGCACCGACCACGGCGCTCCTCGATTCAGCCGGTAAGCTGTCGCCCCGAGATGACGACTACCGCGCAGCCCCGCACCTATCAGGTGGTCACCTACGGGTGTCAGATGAACGTCCACGACTCCGAACGGATCGCCGGACTGCTCGAGGACGCCGGCTATGCCCGGCACGTCGACGGCGAGCAGGCGGACGTGGTGGTGTTCAACACCTGCGCGGTACGCGAGAACGCCGACAACCGGCTATACGGCAACCTCGGTCACCTGGCGCCGGTGAAGGCCGGGCACCCCGGCATGCAGATCGCCGTCGGCGGCTGCATGGCGCAGAAGGACCGGGACGTCATCGTCGCCAAGGCGCCCTGGGTGGACGTCGTCTTCGGTACCCACAACGTCGGCAAGCTGCCGGTGCTGCTGGAGCGGGCCCGGATCGAGCAGGAGTCCCAGGTCGAGATCGTCGAGGCGCTGGAGGCGTTCCCGTCGGCACTGCCCACCCGGCGCGAGTCGCCCTACTCGGCGTGGGTGTCGATCAGTGTCGGCTGCAACAACACCTGCACGTTCTGCATCGTTCCGCAGTTGCGCGGCAAAGAGACCGACCGGCGGCCCGGCGACATCCTGGCCGAGATCGAGGCCTTGGTCGACGAGGGCGTCCAGGAGATCACTCTGCTCGGCCAGAACGTGAATTCCTACGGTGTCGAGTTCGGCGACCGGCTGGCGTTCGGCAAGCTGCTGCGCGCCTGCGGCGGCATTGAGGGCCTGGAACGCGTTCGGTTCACCTCGCCGCATCCGGCCGCGTTCACCGACGACGTGATCGCTGCGATGGCCGAGACGCCGAACGTGATGCCGAGCCTGCACATGCCCCTGCAATCAGGGTCTGACAAGGTACTGCGCGCCATGCGACGGTCGTACCGGTCGGAGCGCTACCTGGGCATCATCGAGCGGGTCCGGGCCGCTATGCCGCAGGCCGCGATCACCACCGACATCATCGTCGGCTTCCCCGGCGAGACCGAGGCGGACTTCGCCGAGACCCTGCGGGTGGTCGAGGCGTCCCGATTCGCCGCCGCCTTCACCTTCCAGTACTCCATCCGGCCCGGGACACCGGCCGCGACCATGCCGGATCAGGTGCCGAAGGCCGTGGTCCAGGAGCGCTACGAGCGGCTGGTCGAACTGGTCGGCGACCTGGCCTGGGCGGAGAACTCAGCGCTGGTCGGCCGCAATGTCGAGGTGATGTTCGCCGCCGGCGAGGGCCGCAAGGATGCCGCCACCGCGCGGGTGTCGGGCCGAGCCCGGGACAACCGACTCGTTCACGTCGCGATCCCCGAGGGTGCCGAGCGGCCGCGTCCGGGCGACATCGGCATGGTCGAGATCAGCTACGCCGCGCCCCACCACCTGGTCGCCGACGGCGGCATCAGCGGCCTGCGCCGAACCCGCGGCGGCGACTCCTGGGACGCCCGGCACACGCCACAGAAGAAGCTGATCGGGCTGGGACTTCCGCGGCGAGCGACCCTCAGCGCGGGCTGACTGCTCACGCCGGCGGCGAGCCTGGGATCGGTTAGCCTTTCCGGAGCCTGAGGAAGAGGTTCCATGCTCAACTGGTTCAGCCTGTTCTATGCGCTGCCCACGATTGTCGCGCTGGTCGTTGCGGGAGCGATCGTCGGCCCGCGAGTCAATGCGCCGGCTCGCAATTTGCTGTGGAGCGGCATCGGGGTGCTCAGCGTCGCCCAACTGGTGGGCATCGTCACCCCGTATCTGGCGATCCAGCGATCGTTGCTGAGCGTCGTCCAGATCATCAACGTGGTGGTGTTGGCGCTGCACATCACCGGCACGGTGCTGCTGATCGTGGCAGTCGGACGAGCCGCGCGGCCTACCGTCCCGCCGCCGAACCATCCGCAGCAGTCGTACCCGCAGCAGCCGTATGGACAGCAGCCTCCCTACGTCCAGCAGCCTCCCTACGGCCAGGCGCAGCCCACGCAGCAGCCTCCGTATGGACCTGGTCAGCCCGGGCAGTGGGGAAGCGGCCAGCAACGCTGAGCCAGCCGCTACGCAGCGGCGATCGGGACGCACAAACCCTCATAGCAAGCGGGTGGGGCCGGGCACATGCCCGACCCCACCGAATAGCGTTGTTGTTCGTACGAAAGATCGGTCGATCAACTCTGCGGATACTCCGGAACGCCTATCGCGACCGGACCTGATCTTTGAGGAAGTCCTGAGCCTGATCGACCTGGGCCGCGTACTTGCCGTCCGTCTTTGAATCAGCGAAATCGCCCACCTGGTCGATGGCTCCTTCGATCTGATCCTCGTGACCGGCCGTGGCCGCTTTGATCTTCTCGACGAAATCCATTCGGCCTCCTCTCTGTCGCTCTGCCCGGATCTTGTCCGGCTCCGTGCCCATTCTTACCTCGCCGAGACCGTACTGCCAAGAGCAGGCAGCGGTTTGAATCAGGGGCGGCCGATTGATCATTCCTTTCCGCGCACCGCGACCAGACCGGCCGAGGCAGCCACTGAGGCACAATGTCGGCGTGCTGAACGTGCCTCCCGTGATCGTCCTGAACGGTCCGACCGCGAGCGGCAAAACCGCGCTGGCGGTGCGAGTCGCGCAGCTGCTCGGTGAGCGCGGACGGCACGCCGAGATCGTCAACGCCGACTCGATGCTGGTCTACCGCGGCATGGACATCGGCACCGCCAAGCCGACCCCGTCCGAGCGGGGCGGCATCACGCATCATCTGATCGACATCATGGACATCGACGAGACGGCCAGCGTCGCGGTCTTTCAGCGGCTGGCCAGGGCCGCGATCGCCGATTGCCGGCAGCGGGGGGCGGTGCCGATCCTGGTCGGAGGGTCGGCGCTGTACGTGCACGCCATCGTGGACGACTTCGAGTTCCCCGCCACGGACGCCGCCGTGCGTGCGCGGCTCGAGGACGACCTGGCCCGCGTCGGCGCCGAGGCGATGCATCGGCGGTTGGCCACCCGCTCGAGCCGGGCGGCATCGGCGATCCAGCCCGGCAATGGACGCCGCATCGTCCGGGCGTTGGAGGCGATCGAGCTCACCGGTGAGTGGAACTCGTCCCTGCCCGACTGGTCGTATGCCTTGGACGACGTCCGGCAGTGGGGCCTGACGCTGCCTCGCGAGGTCCTGGACGAACGGATCCAGGCCAGGGTCGAGCAGATGTGGGCCGACGGGTTCGTCGGGGAGGTGCGCACGCTGGTCGGACGCGGACTACGAGAGGGGCGGACGGCGTCGATGGCGTTGGGCTATCGGCAGGTGCTGGCCTACCTGGACGGCGAGATCACCGAGTCCGAGGCACAGGAGTCCACGGTGGTGCGCACCCGCCGGTTCGCCCGCAAGCAGCTCGGCTGGTTCCGCCGCGACCCGCGGATCAGTTGGCTGTCCGCGGACGCACCCGGGCTCGCCGAGGCGATTGTCGCCGAGTTGTGACCAGCCTCGTCGGTGTCGGCTCCCACAGCCGCGCTGCTGCCTCGGTTTGACCACTCGGCCGCACTGCGGTGCAATTCCGGAATGCTCGCCTTCGCCAAGGGGCACGGAACGCTCAACGACTTCGTGTGCTTCAGCGACCCCGACGGTGCTCTCGACCTGACCGATGAACAGCTCAGGTTCCTCTGCGACCGGCGGGCCGGCATCGGCGGCGACGGCACGCTGCGCGCCGTCCGGGCCAGGCACGTCCGGGGGTACGAGCGGCACGGCGACGCCTGGTTCATGGACTACCGCAACGCCGACGCCTCGATCGCCGAGATGTGCGGCAACGGGCTGCGGGTCTTCCTGCGCTACCTGCTCGAAGAGCAACTGATCGACGCAGACCCGATCGACATCGTGACCCGCGCTGGAGTCCTGCGCGGCGAGTTCCTGGACGGCGACCAGATCCGGATCGAGATGGGCATTCCGGCTGTATCCCCGGAGCCGGTCACGGTGACAGTGGGGACGGACAGCTTTCAGGGTCGCGCGATCGACGTCGGCAACCCGCACGCCGCCGTCCTGCTGCCCGCTGGACGGCTGGACGGGCTTGACCTGACCCGCGAGCCCGGCTACCCGGCCGACGTGTTCCCGAACCGGGCCAACGTCGAGTTCGTCGAGTCGGTCGGCGATCACCACGTCCGGATGCGGGTCTGGGAGCGTGGCGTGGGTGAGACCTTCTCCTGCGGCACCGGCACCGTGGCGGCAGCGGCGGCGGCCGCCCACGCGACCGGTGAAGTCAGCGGCACCTGGCGCGTCGACCCGCCCGGCGGCACCCTGCTGGTGGATCTGGACCCGGCCGGGGCAAGACTTACCGGGCCCGCCGTCGTCGTCGCTCGTGGCACAGTGAACCTGTGAGTGACCTCCGCTACGACGACGCCGCCGATCCAGAGACCACCGACTTCGACGGCGACCAGCTCGATCTGGCCGAGCGGCTCTCGCTGCGCCGGGTGGCCGGCATGTCCACCCAGCTCGCCGACATCACCGAGGTCGAGTACCGCGACCTGCAGCTGGAACGGGTGGTGCTGGCCAGCGTCTGGACGACGGGCAGCCAGCGCGACGCCGAGAACGCGCTGGCCGAGCTGAAACTGCTTGCCGAGACCGCCGGATCGGAGGTGCTGGAGGCGCTCGTCCAGCGCCGCAGCCACCCCGACCCGGCCACCTTCATCGGGCGCGGCAAGGTCGACGAACTGCGCGAGGTGGTGATCGCCACCGGCGCCGACACGGTGATCTGCGACGGAGAACTCGAGCCGGCTCAGCTGCGCAACCTGGAGGACCGGGTCAAGGTGAAGGTGATCGACCGCACCGCGCTGATCCTGGACATCTTTGCGCAGCACGCCAAGAGCGCCGAGGGCAAGGCGCAGGTGGAACTGGCCCAGCTGCAGTACCTGCGGCAGCGGCTGCGCGGCTGGGGCGGCAACCTGTCCCGGCAGGCCGGCGGACGCGCCGCCGGCGGTGCCGGCATCGGCGGACGCGGCCCCGGTGAGACCAAGATCGAAACTGACCGGCGCCGGATCCGCACCCGGATCTCGGTGCTCCGCAAGCGCCTCCGCGCGATGGACGAGGTGCGCGCCACCAAGCGCCAGGAAAGGCAGCGCAACGAGATCCCGTCGGTGGCCATCGTGGGGTACACCAACGCGGGCAAGTCGTCGCTGCTGAACCGGCTGACCGGAGCCGGCGTGCTGGTCGAAGACGCCCTGTTCGCCACCCTCGATCCGACCACCCGCCGGGCCGAGAGCACCGACGGACGGGTGTACACGCTGACCGACACCGTCGGCTTCGTCCGGCACCTGCCGCACGACCTGGTGGAGGCGTTCCGCTCCACCCTGGAGGAATCGGTGCTGGCCGACCTGCTGCTGCACGTGGTGGACGGCTCCGACCCCGACCCGGAAGGTCAGATCAAGGCGGTGCGTACCGTGCTCGCCGAGATCGGCGCCGCCGATATCGCCGAGCAACTGGTGATCAACAAGGTCGACCGGGCGGACGCGACCACGCTCGCGGGTCTGCGCACCCGCTACCCGGACGCCGTCTTCGTGTCGGCGCGGACCGGGGAAGGGATGCCCGACCTCGCGAGACGCGTAGAGGAGCGGCTACCCCGTCCGGCGGTCGAGGTCAACGCACTAGTTCCCTATGCGCGCGGCGACCTGATCGACAAGATCCACACCAGCGGCGAGATCATGACCCTGGAACACACCGCCGACGGCACCGCCATCACCGCCCGGGTAAACCGGGGCCTGGCGGGAGAACTCGCCCCGTTCGCACGGTGAACCAGGTCGAGACCCATCTCCCCAGCGGACCCGTCGCTCACCAAGCCGGTCCGTCGCGGGCGGTAGGTTGATCCAATGCCCGAGACCGAACTGACCGAAGCGATCCTCGGCGCAGCGGTCGAGGGCATCGCGGGCGCTCAGCGTCCGGGCCAGCACGAGATGGCGTCCGCTGTCACCGAGACGCTGGCCGGGGGAGATCACCTCCTGGTGCAGGCCGGCACCGGCACCGGCAAGTCGCTGGGCTACCTCGCGCCCGCGCTGGCCCGGCTCGTCCAGTCGCCGCGCGAGCGGATCGTGATCGCCACGGCGACGCTCGCTCTGCAGTCGCAGCTGGCCCACAAGGACATACCCACCGCCTTGGACGCCTGCAAGCGGGTGACCGGCAAACGGGTCAGCCACGCGGTGCTGAAGGGCCGCACCAACTACGCCTGCCTGTACCGGGTCCGTGACAGCCTCGGCTCCGACCAGGAGAGCCTGCTCGGCGGCAGCGAACTGGCGGAGGCGCTCACCGCGGTGGCGACCGACGCGAGTTCCAAGGTCGGTGCCGAGGTGGTCGCGCTGCGGGAATGGGTGGAGCAGCAGGCCGAATCGAAGGGGGCCGCCGACCGCGACGACGCCCCGACCCACACCGGCCCGGCCTGGGCA
Source organism: Micropruina sp. (assembly GCA_044225075.1). Lineage (GTDB taxonomy): Bacteria > Actinomycetota > Actinomycetes > Propionibacteriales > Propionibacteriaceae > Micropruina. The sequence goes on from JBGAJF010000015.1 coordinate 36,105, forward strand.
CAGGTGTCGATCCCGGTCCGGGAATGCCTCGGCGCCCAGCGCTGCCCCTATGGCTCGGAGTGCTTCGTCGAACGCTCCCGCGACCAGGCCCGGACGTCGCAGCTGGTGGTCACCAACCACGCGCTGCTGGCGATCGACGCGATGCACGGCGGCACCGTCCTTCCCGAGCACGACGCGGTGATCGTCGACGAGGCGCACGAGCTGGTCAGCCGGGTCACCGGAGCGGCCTCGCACGAACTCAGTCCGCAACTGATCGAACGGGTCGGACGCCGCTGCCTGCCCTGGCTCGACGACGACGTCGCGTTGGAGTTCCTGGACGCCGGCGAAGCGCTGCGGGCCGCCCTGGACGCAGCGCCGCTGGCCCGCATCGAGGACGCCGAAAGCCCGCTCGCCGAAACCCTGCAACTGGTACGCAACGTGGCCCGCCGGGTGGTCTCCGGCATGTCCGGCGGCGACGACTCAGACAACGAGCGCAAACAGGCGGCCGCCGCGGCCAAAGAGGTCTTCGACATCGCCGAGCAGCTGGCGGCGCTGGCCCCGCACGATGTGATCTGGGTGTCCGAGCGGGAACGGTTCGGCCGGCAGCTCAACCAGGCTCCGCTGTCGGTGGCCGGGCTGATGCGCGAGGGCATCTTCGCCAAGCGGCCGGCGGTGCTCACCTCAGCCACCCTGTCGATCGGCGGGAACTTCGATGCGGTCGCCGCCTCTGTCGGGCTCACCGAGCCGTTCTCCCGCGACCGCAACGAGGACGGAGGCGATGACGGAGGCGAACCGGAACGACCCCAATGGCGGGGGCTCGATGTCGGCTCGCCCTTCGACTATCGACGCCAGGGCATCCTCTATGTGGCGAAATCGCTACCACCCCCAACCCGGGAAGGGATCGCTCCGGCCACGCTCGCCGAGGTGGCCGAGCTGGTCTGGGCTGCCGGTGGCCGCACCCTCGGGCTGTTCGCCTCGCAGCGGGCCGCGGAGGCCGCCGCGACTCATTGCCGTCGCGAGTTGCCCGACCAGGAGATCCTTTGCCAGGGGGATGCTCAACTGGGCGAGCTCACCCGCACCTTCGTGGCGAACCCGCTGACGAGCCTGTTCGGCACGCTGTCGCTCTGGCAGGGCGTCGACGTCCCCGGCGACACCTGCGAGCTGGTGATCATCGACAAGATCCCCTTCCCGCGGCCCGATGAGCCGCTGATGCAGGCCCGGCAGCGCGCGGTCGCCGACCGCGGCGGCAACGGGTTCATGGCGGTTGCGGCCACCCATGCCGCACTGCTGCTGGCCCAGGGCTCCGGACGACTGATCCGCCGGCTCAGCGACAAGGGGGTGGTGGCGGTGCTCGACCCGCGGCTGATCACCGCCCGGTACGGCAGCTACCTGCGGGCGTCCATGCCGGACTTCTGGATGACCACCGATCGGGAGACGGCGATCGGGGCACTGCGGCGACTCCAGGAGACTCGGACGGCGAACTGAGCCGGCTGCGTCGGACAATGACGTCCATGACTTCGATCGGACGGCGCGACCTACTGTTCTTCGGCTCGGGTATCACTGTGGCGTTGCTCGCCGCTGGCTGCGGCATCGGACCTGTCGAACCGACCCCGTCACCCTCGCCGACGACATCGCCGGCCGGACGGGAGCCGTACCTCACCATCGTGCAGGGCACGGTCGGCACCCTTGGCTCCGCCCGCGTCGGCTACGTCGACCGGGCGGAGAGCGTCGATCAGGTGTCCATCTGGCGCGATGGCAACGACGAGTCTGGCTTCGAGTCGACGGTGAGCCTGGGCGACGGCGACCGAGCATTCATCGGCGGTGAATGCTGGACGATGAGCCGGCTGCCACCCGCCTACGGCCGGGCCAGGATCGGCTTCGACCCGGTGCTGACCAAAGTCGAGTCGCCGGCGTCCGATGCCGTCTTGATCTACCTTCCGGCGGGCCCGGACGACGCCGTGACATCGGCCCGGATCGGCACCGGGAACCGAATGGCGTTGGTGGAACTGACCGCCCGCTCGGCGGTGATCCGGCATTGGCCGGGCCTGTCCAAGCCCGGGGAGGCGGGTGTCCTGTTGCCGGTCAAGGCCGGATCGAGGATCAAGCTAGGCCGCGTCACCCTGACGGTCACCGGCTTTCGGCCCTCCCTGGACCGGCTGCGCGGTTACCTGGTCGTTCGGACCGCCACGAGCTGAATTCTCCTTCGATCAACGGTGGTTGAGCTTGTCGAAACCATCGCCAAGGATCTCAACAAGCTCGATCAACGGTGATTGAGCTTGTCGAAACCTCACCAAGTGCTTCTCAGGGCGTCGTGGGCAGGGTCATGATCTCGGCGCCGGTCTTTGTGATCGCGATGGTGTGCTCGCTGTGTGCCGTCCGGCAGCCGGTCGCGCTGCGCAGCGTCCAGCCATCGGCGTCGGTAACGAGCTCGGCGGTGTCCGCCATCACCCAGGGTTCCAGTGCGAGCAGTAGGCCGGGCCGAAGGCGATAGCCTCGGCCGGGCCGTCCGGTGTTTGGCACGTGTGGATCCTGATGCATGGTCGATCCGATCCCGTGACCGCCGAACTCGGTGTTGATCGGATAGCCGGCCTCAGTGAGCACAGTGCCGATGGCGTGGGAGATATCGCCGAGCCGAGCACCAGGCCCCGCCGCCGCGATCCCGGCATCGAGCGCACGCTGCGTCGCATCGATCAGCGCGACGCTCTCGGCTGGTGGCGCCTGCCCAACGATGAAGCTGATCGCGGAGTCTGCGGCAACACCGCCCTTGACGACGGCGAGATCGAGGGTCACCAGGTCGCCGTCGGCGAGCGCGCGATCGTGCGGCAATCCGTGCAGCACCGCGTCGTTGACCGCGGTGCAGATGTAGTGACCGAAGGGTCCGCGTCCGAACGACGGGGCGTAGTCGACATAGCAGGACTGCGCGCCGGCGTCCAGGATCATCTCTTTGGCCCACCGATCAATGTCGAGCAGGTTCGTGCCGACCGTGCAGCGATCCTTCAAAGCCTGCAATGTGTTGGCCACCACGGCTCCGGTCGCCCTGGCGTGGGCGAGCCGAACCGGGTTCAGGATCTCGATCATGCGATGCCTCTCCTGGCTGGAGTCCAATAACTATCCCGGTCATGTTATACCGGTATTAGTATCTCGGACATGGTCCGGTTGCCACTGAGTCCCCCCGAGATCGAGCGCGGACGCCGCTTGGGTTCGTTGCTGCGCAAGGCGCGGGGAGAGCGCTCCATGCTCGAGGTCGCGCTGGACGCCGCCGTCTCGCCCGAGACCCTCCGCAAGATCGAGTCCGGACGAGTCGCAACGCCGGCATTCTCGACCATTGCAGCCATCGCAGGGGTGCTTGGCCTCTCCTTGGATGCGATCTGGGCGGAGGTCCACCGGACCGACGCCGAGCCGGAGGTGGCTGGTCGTCGATCACGGGAGCGTCTCGCTTCCTAGGAGTCGCCATCGCGACTTGGGCTTCAAGCGGGGCTCCTCCTGGCCGCACCGAGGCTGCTCAGATCCGGCGCAGGACCGCGACCACCTTGCCCAGGATGGATGCCTGATTCCCGTCGATGGGTGAGTAAGCGGGGTTGTGCGGCAGCAGCCACACCTGCCCGTCGGTGCGCTTGAACGTCTTCACGGTGGCTTCGTCTTCGAGCAATGCCGCCACGATGTCGCCGTTGTTGGCCGACGGCTGCTGGCGTACAACAACGAAGTCTCCGTCGCAGATCGCCGCCTCGATCATCGAATCGCCTCTGACCTCCAGCAGGAACAACGTGCCCTCGCCCACCAGCTGTCTGGGGAGCGGGAAGACGTCCTCGACGCGCTCCTCGGCGAGGATCGGACCGCCGGCAGCGATCCGTCCGACTACTGGCACGTTCACCGCCTCCGGCAGCGCGTCGCCGATTCCAGTCACGTCGACGACGTCCTGTTCGGGCTCGGGCGCCGACTCAACCTTCGACAATGACTCGGGCAGGCGGACTTCCATCGCCCGTGGTCGGTTGGGGTCGCGACGCAGGTAGCCCTTGGCCTCCAGCGCGCGCAGCTGATGAGAGACGCTGGATGGTGACGCCAAGCCGGCCGCCTCGCCGATCTCGCGGATCGTCGGAGGGTAGCCCCGGGTGCTCACCGCCAAGTGAATCAGTTCCAGGATGCGCCGTTGGCGCGGGGTGAGACCCTCGACGTCAGCGGGGCCGTCGGGGAGCTGCGCGATCTTGGCCATCTCGAGTTGTTGGGCCACCTCGGCATTGCTGGGCCGCCCGACGCTCATCTTCGGCGGTTGCTTCGGTGGGCGGCCGCGCCGCGGGGTCTTGTCGAACGGATTCCTGCCTGCCATGCGCCCAGATTAGGCCACGATGGCGGTGATTCATACGTCTGTTCGAGCGTGTCGTGAAAAGTTGCCGGGATCGTCGGGAGCGGTTTGCGCGGGAGCGCCAGTGCTGGCGGAGGGTCGGTCCGATCTGCCCATCGAAAACTGTCAGTGGGGCCGTGTTGACTCGTTGGCATCGATCGAACGATCGAGAACAACAGTACGAATAAGGGTTGCGCCCGCGTCCATCGCGGGTAAGAATAGCCATCGAACGTATGTTCGAGGAAGGGAGCGCGAGATGAGTGCGGTATTGGTTGAGGAGATGGTGATCACCCCGACGACCGCCCGGCCGCGGTGGCGGCACGTCCCGCAGAGGCGGGGGCCGATCGCCCGTCCGAATCATCCCGGGACGCCGGTGGGCAAGCCATCCGCCGCGATCGCGCCGGTGCTACGGGCGCGCGTGTCCGAGCCGGTCGCGATCGCCGTCGGGCACGGCCTGCAGTTGACCCGCCGTGGCCTGGCCGTGGTGATGACTGTGTTCCTCGGCGCGGTGGCGGCGGGTGTGCTCACCCTGGTGGCCGGTTTCATGGCAGTTCCGAATGAGGCGGCGGTTCCGCCGGCGCCGGCAATGTCGCGACTGGGCTGAGCCGACGCAGCAAGGCGTCGGAGCGCTATCTAGGTGGCGTCCCGCCGGCGCTTCAGGAGCCGATTCCCCGCCCAGGGACGGGTTCAGATGGCTATCGGCATCACCGTGGCGGCCGCCACAAGCGGGTGCTCGGGGATCTCCGGGCGACACGCCGCGCCGCTGTTGCGTAGTGGTGTCCGGCGTCCTATCGTCTATATGTAGTAGTTACAGACCTGTGGTTCATCCACAGATTGTGGTTCTGTCCACAGTCTCATCCACAGCCCGTACACACGTCGCTCCACAGAGCGGTCGTTCATCGACGAAGACGAGAGGGGGTCGGCGCTCGTGCATTGCCCGTACTGCCGCCACACCGACTCGCGCGTCCTGGACTCGCGTGTAGCCGAAGATGGCGCGGCAATCCGTCGTCGGCGCCAGTGTCCTTCGTGTGAGCGCCGGTTCACCACACTCGAACAGATGCAATTGGTCGTGGTGAAGCGTTCCGGTGTCGTCGAGCCTTTCTCGCGCGAGAAGGTCGTCAGCGGTGTGCGGAAGGCCTGCAAGGGCCGGCCGGTCTCCGAAGCCGATCTGGCCCGTCTGGGTCAGCAGGTGGAGGAGGCACTCCGGGCGAGTGGGCAGGCCGAGATCCCCGCCGACGATGTCGGCCTAGCCATCCTCGGCCCGCTGCGCACGCTGGACGCCGTGGCCTACCTTCGCTTCGCCTCCGTCTACAAGCACTACAACTCGGTCGACGACTTTGCGGCCGAGATCGAGAACCTCCGCGGCCAACTCGTCGCACCTCGCTGAGCACCGCCCGATGCTGGCAGTGCCAGCGCGATCCACACCCGAGAGAAGGCACCATTCATGACCGAAACTGCTCGCGCAGGAAGCCGTCGCTCCGGCAAGCGGCCGGGGCTCAGCATCGAGCGCGTATTCACCACCGAGGGTGTGCATCCCTACGACCAGGTCACCTGGGAGTCGCGTGACGTCGTTCAGACCAACTGGAAGACCGGAGAGACTGTTTTCGAGCAGCGCGGTGCCGAGTTTCCGGACTTCTGGAGTGTCAACGCGTCGACCATCGTGACCACCAAGTATTTCCGTGGTGCCCTGAACACACCGGCCCGCGAGACCAGCCTGCGCCAGCTGATCGACCGGGTGGTGACCACCTACCGGCGTGCCGGCGAGGACAACGGCTACTTCGCCACGCCGGCCGACGCCGAGATTTTCGAGCATGAGCTGACCTGGATGCTGCTGCGCCAGTACTTCAGCTTCAACTCGCCGGTGTGGTTCAACGTGGGTACCAAGTCCCCGCAGCAGGTCAGCGCCTGCTTCATCCTGAGCGTCGACGACTCGATGGACTCGATCCTGAACTGGTACAAGGAAGAGGGCTTCATCTTCAAGGGCGGTTCGGGTGCCGGCCTCAACCTCTCGCGTATCCGTTCCAGCAAGGAACTGCTGTCCTCGGGCGGGACGGCCTCTGGCCCGGTCAGCTTCATGCGCGGCGCGGACGCCTCGGCGGGCACCATCAAGTCCGGCGGGGCCACCCGGCGGGCGGCGAAGATGGTCGTGCTCGACGTCGACCACCCCGACATCGAAGAGTTCATTGAGACCAAGGCTCGCGAAGAGGACAAGATCCGCGCCCTGCGTGACGCCGGCTTCGACATGGATCTGGGCGGCAAGGACATCGTCAGCGTCCAGTACCAGAACGCGAACAACTCCGTCCGAGTCAGCGACGAGTTCATGCGTGCCGTCGAGGACGGTGCCGAGTTCGGCCTGCGAGCCCGGATGACCGGTGAGGTGATCGACACCGTCGACGCCCGCGCGCTGTTCGGCAAGATGGCGAAGGCCGCCTGGGAGTGTGCCGACCCGGGCATCCAATACGACGACACCATCAATGCCTGGCACACCAACCCCGAGACCGGCCGGATCACCGCGTCCAACCCGTGCTCGGAGTACATGAGCCTCGACAACAGCTCGTGCAACCTGGCCAGCCTCAACCTGCTGAAGTTCCTGCGCGACGACGACACCTTCGACGCGGCCACGTTCGTGAAGGCCGTCGAGCTGGTGATCACCGCCATGGACATCTCGATCTGCTTCGCCGACTTCCCGACCGAGGCGATCGGGCAGACCACCCGTGACTACCGTCAGCTGGGCATCGGCTACGCCAACCTGGGTGCGCTGCTGATGGCCGTCGGACGCGGCTACGACTCCGAGGGCGGGCGGGCGCTGGCGGCGTCCATCACCTCGCTGATGACCGCGACCAGCTACCGGCGTTCGGCCGAGCTGGCCAGCATCGTTGGCCCCTACGCCGGGTACGCCCGCAACGCGTCCGCACATCAGAAGGTGATGCGCAAGCACCAGGCGGCCAACGACGAGGTGCGTGTGTTCACCGAGTTCGACGCCATCGTGCACGAGCTGGCCACGCAGGAGTGGGCGAAGGTGGTCACGCTCGGCGCGTCCAACGGCTTCCGCAATGCGCAGGCGTCGGTGCTGGCGCCGACCGGCACGATCGGCTTCATGATGGACTGCGACACCACCGGCATCGAGCCGGACTTCTCGCTGGTCAAGTTCAAGAAGCTGGTCGGCGGCGGGTCGATGCAGATCGTCAACCAGACGATCCCGCGGGCGCTGCACGGACTCGGCTACACCGAGGAAACCGTCGAGGCGATCGTGGAGTACATCTCCGAGCACGGCCATGTGGTGAACGCACCCGGCCTGAAGGCTGGGCACTACGAGGTGTTCGACACCGCGATGGGCGAGCGCGCCATCAAGCCGATGGGCCACGTCCGGATGATGGCCGCCACGCAGCCGTTCCTGTCCGGCGCCATCTCCAAGACGGTCAATCTGCCCGAGACGGCCACCGTCGACGAGATCGCCGAGGTGTATCTGCAGGGCTGGAAGCTCGGCTTGAAGGCGCTCGCGGTCTACCGCGACAACTGCAAGGTTGGCCAGCCGCTGTCCGATGCCAAGAAGAAGGAAGAGCCCGCGGCGGTCGAGGCCGCGCCGAAGCCTGAGGTACGGGTCGAGTACCGGCCGCGCAGGCAGCGGCTGCCGAAGTCGCGGGCCAGCCGGACGACCTCGTTCGCCGTCGGCGGGGCCGAGGGCTACATGACCGCGGGAGCCTACGACGACGGGCGCCTCGGCGAGGTCTTCCTGAAGCTCGGCAAGCAGGGCTCGACCCTGGCCGGCGTGATGGACGCCTTCTCGATCGCGATCTCGATCGCGCTGCAGTACGGCGTGCCGCTGGAGAGCTACGTGCAGAAGTTCACCAACATGAAGTTCGAGCCGGCCGGGATAACCGACGACGCCGACATCCGGATGGCACAGTCGATCATCGACTACATCTTCCGGCGGTTGGCGCTGGACTACCTGTCCTTCGACGAGCGTGCCGAGCTGGGCATCTACACCTCGACCGAGCGAGCCCGCTACGTCGAGACCGGCTCGTACATCTCCGAAGAGGACGAGGCCAACCTGATCGAGTCCGAGGCACTGAAGAACGACGCCGGCGACGACGTGAAGGTCCATGAGGGGGGACCGATCCAGCCGGCTCTGGTGGAGGCCCGTCCGCATTCGACCGCCGAGGTGCTGGAGAAGATCTCCGGCATGGCGATCGATGCTCCGCTGTGCCTCACCTGCGGCACCAAGATGCGGCGCAGCGGCAGCTGCTACATCTGCGAGGGCTGCGGCAGCACCAGCGGCTGCAGCTGAGCTCTCGGAGCGGGGCGAGGGACGGGTTCCCTCGCCCCGCTCCGCTGTTTCGCGGGAAGGACAAGGTGCTATGGCCGACGAGATCGTTGCGCTCTATGACGAGCAGGGACGGGAATGCGGGTCTGCGCCGCGCTCGCGGATGCGGGCGGAGAACCTCCGGCATGCGGCGACCTGCATCGTGCTGCGGGACACTGCGGGCCGGATCTTCCTGCATCGGCGGACGATGACCAAGGACATGTTTCCCGGGCTGTGCGACTTCGCCGCCGGTGGCGTCTTGGCTGCTGGTGAGGATCCGTACTCGGGTGCCGTCCGCGAGTTGGCCGAGGAGCTGGGCATCGTCGGGGCCGAACTCGAGGTCATCGGCGAGGCCGACTACGCCGACGAGCGCTCGCGTTACCACGCCTTCCGCTACACGGCGGTCTCGGACGACCCGGTCACCCTGCAGCCCGAAGAGGTGGCCTGGGGCGACTGGGTGAGCGTGGCGGAACTGCGCAACCGAATCAGATCGGATCCGGCGGATTTCGTGCCGGACACGTTGGTGCTGTGGGAGAACTGGCTCGCCGCACTCGGCTGACTTCGCTGCGAAACTCGGACTCGGCAAGGGGGTTTCGACGTAGCTCAACCAACGGGACGGCATGGCGTCTCGGATTCCAGACGTGCATCTCTATGGCCTCGAGGGTGGCGCGCACTCGGTGTGACATGGGGTAGGACATTCATCTCTGGAGGAGCCGTGACTTCGTTGCCGACCACACCCCGCCACGCTGCCGGACACGCATCGTTCGACCGGATGTGGGCCGAGTTGGGGGCGGTCGGACGGCACGCTGCGACCGGCGGCTACCGGCGGTTCGCCTGGACGAGCGAGGACGACACCCTGCGCGAGTGGTTCACCGCCGAGGCCGCCCGCCGGGGACTCGACGTGGTCACCGACCGGGTGGGCAACCTATGGGCCTGGCGCGGCGATCCGGACGCCGCGGCAGCCGCCGGAACGCCCGGGCTGGTGCTGGGATCGCACCTGGATTCGGTTCCCGACGGCGGGGCCTTCGACGGCCCGCTGGGCGTCGTGTCGTCGTTCGCCGCCCTCGATCAACTGGAGGCCGCAGGCTTCCGTTCCGCCCGCCCGCTGGGCATCGCCTGCTTTGGCGACGAAGAGGGCGCCCGGTTCGGGATCGCTTGCGCGGGCTCACGACTGCTGACCGGGGCGATGACCGCGGAGCGCGGACTGGCCCTGATCGACGCCGACGGCACTTCCATGGCGGACGCGATGCGAGCCGCCGGACACGACCCGGCCGCGGTCGGCCGCGACGACGAAACCCTGCGCCGGATCGGCACCTTCCTCGAGTTGCACGTTGAACAGGGTCGCGCGCTCGGTGATCCCAGCCATCCCGCCGAGGGACCGGTGGCGGTCGGCTCGTCGATCTGGCCGCACGGCCGCTGGCGTTTCGACCTCGCCGGACGGGCCGACCATGCCGGCACCACCCGGCTGGAGGATCGCGACGATCCGATGCTGATCGCTGCCGGGGTGATCCAGCAGGCTCGGGCTTCCGCGCAGAGCCACGGCTGCGTCGCCACCGTCGGCAAGCTCCGGGTGCTGCCCAACGGGGTCAATGCGATCCCGTCGCTGGTGCAGACCTGGCTGGACGCCCGCGGAGCCGATGCGCGCGCCGTCCGGAACACGGTCAGCCATCTCGCCAGCACGGTAGGACGGACGGCGATCGAGGAGTCCTGGACGGACGCCACCGACTTCGACGCCCCGCTGGTCCGGCAACTCTCCGACCTGCTGGACGGGGCGCCCGTGCTGGCCACCGGCGCCGGCCACGACGCCGGCATCCTGGCCACCGCCGGCGTCCGGGCCGGGATGCTGTTCGTCCGCAACCCCACCGGCATCTCGCACTCACCCGACGAGCACGCCGAGACCGCCGACTGCCACGCCGGCGTGGACGCCCTGGTGCGGGTGGTCGAAACCTGGCAGGAGAGCCGGCATGACCACGATCTGCCCTGAACATCCGGTCCGCCTCGTGCGGCCCCGCCTCGAGACCGGTAGTGGCGGTCGCCAGACAAGGCCCGGGGAGTCAGCATGACGCGCTACTGGCTCGAGCATGCGTGGCTTCCGGACGGCGTGGTCGACGGCGTTCTCGTCGAGGAGCGTGACGGTCGCTTCGCCGAGGTCGTGCCGAATGTCCGGATCGCGCCACCCGACGCGATCGTGCTTCGCGGCCTGGTGTTGCCCGGCCTGGCCAATGCCCACTCGCACGCCTTCCACCGGGCGTTGCGCGGCCGCACCCACGGCGACGGCGGCACCTTCTGGACCTGGCGGGAACGCATGTACGCCATCGCCGGACGGCTCACCCCCGACAGCTACCGGCAGCTCGCCACCGCCGTCTACGCCGAGATGGCCGCCGCCGGCATCAGCTGCGTGGGGGAGTTTCACTACCTGCATCACCGGCCGGACGGCACCCCCTACGGCGAACCTAACGCGATGGGTCTGGCGCTGGTTGAGGCGGCCGCCGCGGCCGGCGTCAGGATCACCTTGCTCGACACCTGCTACCTGGCCGGCGGGCTGAGCGCTGAGGGTCATCTCGCGCTGGACGGGCCGCAGATTCGCTTCGGCGACGGAACCGCGACGGACTGGCAGACCCGCGTGGAACGGATGGCTCCCGGCGGAGCGACGCCGCTCGATGGCCATGCCCGGCTGGGTGCCGCGATCCATTCGGTCCGTGCCATTCCCCGCGATCAGCTGCCGGTGGTCGCCGCCGCGGCAAGGCGAAACGCGCTGCCGCTGCACGTCCACCTCTCCGAGCAGCCGGCCGAGAACGAGGTCACGATCGGCCACTACGGCCACACGCCGACCGAACTGCTCGCCGCCGCCGACGCCCTCGGACCGGACACCACCGCCGTCCACGCGATTCACCTGAGCGAGCGGGACATCGACCTGCTGGGCTCGTCGAGAACGGCGATCTGCGCCTGCCCGACCACCGAATCCGACCTGGCCGACGGCATCGGACCGTTTCCCGCGCTGCAACGGGCCGGCAGCCCACTGTGCCTGGGCAGCGATCAGCACGTCGAGATCGACCTGATCGGCGAGGCCCGCCGCCTGGAACAGCATGAACGCCTCGCTTCCGGACGCCGTGGCACCTTCGCCCCCGACGACCTGTTCCGCTTCGCGACTGAGGCCGGCCACCACGCCCTCGGCTGGACGGATGCCGGCCGGATCGAGCCTGGTGCCCGCGCCGACCTGGTCGCCATCGACCTGACCAGCGTCCGGACGGCCGGCGCCGACCCGGCCCAGATCGTGATGTGCGCCACCGCTGCCGACGTCACCGACGTGATCGTCGACGGACGCCCGATCGTCCGCGACCGCGTTCACCGGCTTGGCGACATAGGCGCCCTGCTCACAGAGGCGATCTCGCTCTCAACCCGTTGACTTAAGTAGCGAATCTGGAACCCCCGCGCGGCTAGCCAAGAGTCTTTGGGTGGGCTGGTGGCCGATGCCTTCTGGCTGTCTAGGAAACGCTGATTCTCGTTGGTCGAGCTTGTCGAAACCTTGAACGACCCGGCGTTGGCAAGGGTTTCGACAAGCTCAACCGCGATCGTTGCGTTGATCAGCGTTTCCTGGGTGCGCAGATGGCGATGGTCCATCTGTGCACAACGGGTTACGATGTTGGTATGTCCCACCCGCTGGTCACCTTCGATCCTGACGACATCCGCGACAGCACGACCGATGCCGGACTGCCGGAGTGGGCGCGGCTCCTGGTCGATCAGGTCATGGAGGCTGCCGCCTCGGGGCAGACAGTGACCGTGTCCGTGCAGGAGCGGATGCTCACCCCTGAACAGGTGGGGCGACGGCTGAACATGCATCGATCGACCGTCGTGCGCAAGATCCTCGCCGGTGAGATTCGGGCTGTGAAGGTCGGCAACCGGCACCGCATTCCGTACTCGGAGTTTCAGCGGTTCCGTGACAGTGTGCTCGACAGGCTCGCACGTGTGTCCGCGCCGGATGTCGAGGCGGAGCTGTTCGGCGACCAGTGCATGAACCGCTGATCGTCTTCCTGGATGCGAACGTCCTGGCCAAGCCCGTGACCCGCACGCTGATCCAGCGTTGGTCGATGCCTCCTCAATCAGCCGCGAGTGCGGTGGCCGACACCTGCTTCGAGGTCGCCAGCGCCGCCACAGCGCCGGCGATCAACGGGACTGCGATCGTGAACAGTCCGGCAGCCAGCCACGGCAGCACCACCACCGGTTCCGCGTCGTCCCAGCTGGTGGAGATCACCGCCAGCGGTGCCCCGAGCGCCATCCCGAGCAACGATCCCAGACCGGATGCCAACAAGCCCAGCACGGCGGCCTGTGCCATCGCCAGCCGGCGGGTCAACGCCGGCGGCGCACCGACCGCGGTGAAGGTGGCCAGGAACGGGCGCAAATAGGCTGCGGCCAGGATCGTCGACATGGCCGCGCCGATCACTGCCAGCAGGGCGAGGGTGCCGGCGATCAGCCACAGCACGGGCTGTGGCTCCGACACGAAGCCGTGTTCAACTTGAACCTGGACGCCAGGGGCGGCCAACGCTTCGCGTAGCGCCGCCTCGGTCGCAGGGGTGATCGGGCCGTCCGGGTTGTCGACCAGCAGCTGCCAAGACTCCACCGACCAGCCGAGGGCGGCGGCGGTGGAGGTGCTGGTCAGCACCGAGTAGCGGGCCGGCGGCGCCCCGCGGCCGATTACCTCGGTGCTGATCGCCAGGGCCGGGAGCCACTCGGTTCGCTGCTTCGCCCCCACCATGTAGTCGACATAGGCGACGTGCAGGCGCCCCCGGTCCAACTCGTTCACCGAGGTGCCCTCGAATCCAGGTACCGGCTGGGTGTTCACCAGCAGCCTGCCGTGCGTCAAGGCGTCGGCCTGCGCGGCGTCCAACCCGAACAGCCGCACCAGGTCGGCCGTGGCGCCGACCAGGATGCCGGAGCCGGGGTAGGCGAACACCGAGCGGCAGCGCGGCGTCGCCCGACCCTGCCTGTCGAACAGGTCGGCGGCCGTGCAACCCTTCCGCAACCCTGCGATGTTGAGCGTGCCCCCCTCGTCGCCACCAGGCTTGGGCACGGACACGCCCGCCACCGGTGTGGTGCGCAGCCGCGGGTCGACGGAACGGACGGTGGCCGCGACGCCGGCCCGGCCCGACTCGCTCTCCACACCCGTGATGACGGCCTGGCCGGCGCGGTGACCGGGATGTAACGCCGGGTCTGGTCGGCGTCGACGCTGCCCATCGCCGTCCACACGGCGGTGAGGATCACCACGCCGCCGGCCACCGACGCAACGATCGCGGTCGCCCGGCCACGATGCCGGGCCAGGTCGCGCAGCGCCATGCGCAGGGTGACCGGGGCGCCGGCACCCAGCCGGGCCAGTACGCGCAGCAGCGCCGGCGTGCTGAGCAGGAGGCCGGCCAGCGCGGCCAGCCCGCCGCCCAGGGCGACCCAGGCAATGATCGAGTTCCCATCACGGGGCAGCGTGATCGACCACCAGGTCGCGGACACGCCGGCGGCGAGCAGCAGCACGCCGGCGATCGGCGCGCCGCGTCCGGGCGGAGCCGAACGGGTGGTGCCGCTCAACGCCGAGAGCAGTGACAGCCGGGCCAGGCCGCGGGTGGTTACCAGCGCCGAGCCGAGCGCGGTCAGTGTCCCCAATGCGAGCAATAGCGCCAAAGCCAACACGGGCACGTCCAGCGGGCCATGGGTCTCGGTCGAGCCGGACGCCATCGCCGGCCACAGTGCGATGCCCGCCCCCGTGCCGACCAGGGTGCCGATGAGGGTCGCCGTCGAACCGAGCAGCAGAGCTTGCCCGAGCGCGACCCGGCGCAACTGCCGTGGATCGGCACCGTTGAGGGCGGCCAGTGCCAGGCTGCGCCGTTGGCGTGCGGCGCCGATCGCGAACGCCGGTCCGACCAGCAGCGCGACCTCCGCCAGGCCGACGACCAGCGCGACGTCGCCGATTCCGAACCCAGGCCCGGACGGCGGCAGCGCCCGCGGCGGGTGGGCGACGATCTCCACGCTGGTGGTGGTGAAGCCGTGGCCGGCCAGCCGGGTCGCGTCCTCCCAGGTCACGGGCTGAGCGCCGGGTACCAGGAACCCCAGTTCGTCGCTCGTCTGTTGCGGGTAGCCGAGCAGGTCGTAGCTGCCGAGCAGTTGCAGGTCGGCGCGTCCGACCACCGTGTAGCCGGTCGCAGTGTCGCCGAGGGTGAGCCGGACGTTCCCGCTGGTCGGCAGGCCGGACCGGACGCCGCGCGCGGTGACCAGCACCTCGGTGGGTGAGGCCGGCAGCCGTCCTTCGGTCAGCCGGATCACGTCGGCCATCGCTGGGCTGCGCGGATCGACGCCCACCATGATCAGCTCGACCTCGGCGACGCCGAAGGTGGGGCTGGACGAGGTGATCGCGCTGACCGGCCGGTCGAGGAATCGTGCCACCGCGGCCTGGCGCGAGGCCAGCGACTTTCCCCAGCCGGGCAGCGCCGGCGCGCGGGCCAATGTCGGCTCGTCCTCGGGAACCACGTCCCCGTAGCTGTTCAGCGAGGGTTCGAACGGACGCCCCCACCAGTCGATGACGGCCTGATTCCCGCCAGTGGCCAGCCTGGCCCGTTCGATCGGCGACAGGTCGAACGAGCCGACCAGTACCTGCGTGGCAGCCAGGATCGCCACCGGCACGGCGATCATCAGCCAGACGAACCAGCTCCGTCCCCGGTCGCGCCGGACGTCGCGGCGTGCCATCCGCAGAGCCAGCCGCCACCCGGTCCACCAGGAGCGTGCCCGGGGTTGGGCCGGTCCGAGCGGGACGCCGGACGCCGTCCGGGCTACGACGGCGGTGCTCACGCCGGTACCCGCTCGGCGCGGACAGCGGTGCCGTCCACCACGACGCCGTCGCGCAGATAGACCACCCGGTCGGCCCAGGCGGCGTGGCGTGGTTCGTGGGTCACCAGCAGCCCGGCCGCGCCGCCGTCGCAGCGGGCCCGCAGCACAGCCAGCACCTCTTCGCCGGTCACCGAGTCGAGCGCGCCGGTCGGTTCGTCGGCCAGTACCAGCCGGCGCTCGCCGACCAGAGCACGGGCGATCGCCACTCGCTGCTGCTGCCCACCGGAGAGCTGGTCAGGAAACCGGTCGGCCAGCCCGCCCAGGCCGAGGTCTTTGAGGACGGCACGGGCCTCCTGCCGGGCAGCCAAGGCCGCTTGGCCGTCCAACTCCAGCGGGAGGGCGATGTTCTCGGCCGCGGTGAGGGCGGGAATCAGGTTGTAGCTCTGGAAGACCACACCAACCCGACGACGGCGCAGTTGCGCCAGTTGTTCGGGTTTCAGCCCGCTGAGGGTGACGCCGTCGATGCTGACCTGACCGCTGGTCGGCTGGTCCAGTGCCCCGGCCAGGTTCAGCAGGGTCGATTTGCCGCTTCCGGACGGCCCCATCACCGCGACCAGTTCGCCAGGCCACACCTCCATCGACACACCCTGCAGGGCGTGCACCAGGGTCTCGCCGCTGCCGTGGGTGCGGACAATGTCGGTGAGCCGCAGGGCGGGCGCGCTCACCTCCGGGCCTCGACGGTCTCGCCGTCGATGGCGTCCACCGTGGAGGCGGGCGTGAGCGCGCCGAACCGGGCGACGCTGGCCTCCACCTGGTCGAGCCAGCGGATCTCGGCCTCGGCCGCGAACAGCTGATGCTCGACCACCATCAGCCACGCCAGGTCGGCGGCCCGATCGATCGACTGCTTCAGCCGGGTCAGCTGCTGCAGTCGGTGCATGCTGGCCGCGCGCTGGGCCTGGGCGACCGTGGCCGAATCCACTCCGGGTGAGGTGATGGCGATGGCGAGCTTGATCACCAGTTCGTCGCGGGGCGCGGACTGCCGGTCGACCGGGGTGCGCCACCAGTGCGCGACGGCGTCCTGCCCGGACGTGGTGAGCGAGTAGCGGATGCGACCCTCGGCGTCCGGCGACTCGGCGGTGACCAGGCTGTCTCGTTCCAGCCGGTCCAAGGTGGTGTACACCTGACCGACGTTCACCGGCCAGGTGCCCCCGGTGCGCTGCTCGAAGCCCGCCTTCAGCTCCGCGCCATAGCGCGGGCCTTCGGCCAGCAGTGCCAGCAATCCCAATCGGACGGACATGAGCGACTCCTGCATACTCGGTATAGGTGCTGGTCAGTCACTATATACCGAGTATTTTCAAAGATGCACGCTCGATCGAGGAGATCAGTGCTCGTCGGTTGCGGCTTCCAGAGCCTCGTCGGCCCGGCCGCGTCGCACCTGCCAGATAACAAACCAGGCCAATCCACCCAGCGCCACCAGCCCGGCCCCGATTGCGACCACGGGGGAGTGCTCCCAAAGCAGGGTCAGGGCCTCGAAGCCGACGAACCCGACGGAGCCATACAGGAACGCCCAGGCGATCGACCCGACCACGGTCGCCGGAATGTAACGGAGCAAAGGCATCCGATTCGCGCCGGCGGCCAGGTTGATCAGCGTCTGGGCGCCGATGGTCAGGAAGGACAGCGCCACCACCGGGGCTCCCCAGTCGTTCAGCCGGGCGGCGGCGCGTCGGTAGCCGGGAGTCTCCATCCATCGGGACGCCCGGGTTCGGGATGCTCCACGCGCCACCAGTCGGCCGGCCCAGTAGGTTGCGTTCGTCCGGGTCAACACGATGACGAACAGCGCCGTGACGATCAGCGGATATGGAGCGTCCCACTGGGTCGGGTCCACTGCACCACCTTCCGTCGCCGCGGCTTCAGTCTACGGTGGGCCGCTCGTCGGTCCGAGGTGCGGTCCGGCGGGGCCGCTAACGGTCGGACGCCGGGTCCCCGGCCAGTGGTCCGACGTGGTGCGCCGGCGCCTTCATCGTCCGAGTGAGCCAGATCATGCCGGTGGTGAGCAGCAGCAACCCGACCACAGACCATGGATCCTCCGGGTGGAGGACGGTGCCGTGCATCCAGATCAACCCGGTGCCGGCGGTGAGCAGCAGGTAGGCGCCGACGGCCTGCCGCCCGGGCGTCCGGGCCAGTGCGGGAATCAGGGCGTACTCGAGGCGTCCGATCAGCGGGATCACGGCCAGGATCAGCAGCCAGGTGACCACCACCACGGCCAGCTGCGAAACCAGCAGGCTGGTCAACCCCGGCGCTAGCCGGGACAAGCCGAGCAGCAGGATGCCGGCGACCGTGATGCAGGGGATATGCCACAGGTAGGTGGTCACCGCCAGGGCATTCGCCGCACCGAGGCCGCGCTGCACCCGCGGCGGCAACCCGCGAGCCACCCCGGCACGCTCGAACAATCCCAGGACGGCGACCTGGCCGCCGGCCAGCACGATCATCGCCAGAGTGGGTGGCAGGACGTTCGCGATCGGGATGTCGCCCAGGCCGATGGACGACGCCGGGTAGCCGAGTCCGAAGACCAGCACAGGGATGGCTGCGGCGGCGGCCGTTAAGACAACCACTGGGACCCACAGCGGGCCGCGCCGGAACCAGCCGCGATGGTAGGCGATGCCGAGTTGGTGGCACATCGGCCACACGGTGAGCAGGTTCCAGTAGCGCAGTTGCGGGTCGCCGGTGGCGAATGACCAGGCGTCCACCGCGGCAGCGCCCGCGGTGAGCGCCAGCAGCGGCCAGATTCCGAACCGGTCGTGCAGGGTGACCATCATCGGCGCCACGCCGACGATCACCAGATAGATCGCCACGAACCACAACAACTGGGCGAACTGAACGCTCAGGCCGATGCTCACGTCCGCGGCATACAGCCAGGCGCCGGCAGTGCTCAGCACGGTTGCGAAGGCGGTGAACAGCAGCAGGGGTCCGACCAGGCGGCGTGCCCGGGCGGCCAGATAGTACGGGTAGCCGCGGCCCTCGGTACGCATTCGGTCGATGACCAGCGCGTGGGCGAACCCGCCCGCGATGAAGAACAGCGGAATGATCATCACGAACCAGCTCGCGGTCCACCAGGCCGCGTGTGGCTGCGGCGCCCAGGGCACCACCTGCGGCCGACCGTCCACCACCACGATCTGGTAGAGCAGGCAATGGAAAGTGACCACCACGACCACGGACAGCGCCCGGGCAAAGTCGATCAGGTGGTTTCGCGCGAACATCGGCCGTCATGCTACGTGACCCTCCGCCGCGCGCCGGGCTAGGTTGGACGCGTGGACGACTCGAACAACGCCAGTGAGGTATACGGCTTCGACCTGGAGCGCAGCACCGACGAGTCCTGGGCGGAGTTCGCCGGACGCCTGGGCGAGGTGATCTCGCACATGGATCCAGGCGCGTCGCTGCGGATCGGGTCGTTGGCCACTGAACAGGAGGGCACCGCGCCTTTCGTGGTGTTCCGCTGTTCCGGCGGCGACGTCCTCGTCGTGGAGGCCGCGGGGAATGCGGCGTTGAGTGAGGAGTTCCAGCTCACCGCGGACCAGCTGACCGCGCTGGAGGAGTTGGGCTGGGAGCCGCCCAACGTCGACGGCAGCCATCCGACCGCGAATTTCTGGCGCTCCGGCAGCCAGGAGAACGCCACCGAGCTGGCCCTGGTCGCCGCGCAGGTGCTGCGTGAGGTGTACCAGGTACCGCATCCGGCCTTCCTGGCACCCGATCAACTCGCCGAGATCCTGACCCCGCCCGGGGCCCGCGAGGCGCCCGCCACCACCTTCGACGACGACGATCTCGCGGCGCGGCTGGTGGCCACCAAGTCCGGCCTGGACCGGCTGATCGGAGCCGAACTCACCGAACTATTGGGGCATCAGCCTTTGCAGGACGCCGACGGCGACTTCGCGCTGCGGGTCGGCTCGACCATGGTGTTCGTCCGGGCCACCACCGACGCGCAGGAGGTGCTGGTGTTCTCGGCCGTCGTCCACGACGTCGAAGGACGGAGCCGGGCGATGGAGGTGCTCAGCGACCTCAACACCGAGGCCCGGTTCGTCCGGTTCATGCTGATCAAGGACCGGGTGTTCGTCTCGCTGTCGATCTTCGCCCAGCCGTTCGTGCCCGCCCACCTGCAGCAGGCGCTGCGGACCGTGTCGGTAGTCGCCGACGAGATCGACGAGCACTTGGCAACCAAGCTGCGCGGCCGCACCACCTTCGCCTCGGAGTCCTAGCGCACCGGCTGGTCGAGCCTGTTGGGATCCTTCCGAGGGGCCTCGACGGCAAGCTCGACCGGCCAGGGCGGCAAAGGTGAACTTCTTGCAAACTCCATCTGCGCCCCGGCGCCGGTGGCTAGCGTGGAGTTCATGTCAGCAACCCTCCCCGAACTCACTGAATCCGAACTTGCCGGCATCGATGCATGGTGGCGTGCCAACAACTACCTGACCGTGGGGCAGATCTACCTGATGGCCAACCCGCTGTTGCGTCAGCCGTTGGCTCCCGAGCACATCAAGCCGCGCCTGCTCGGCCACTGGGGCACCAGCCCGGGTCTCGCCTTCGTCTACGCCCACGTCTCCCGGCTGATTCGGCACACCGGCCAGGACTGCCTGTACATCACCGGCCCGGGCCACGGCGGTCCCGCGCTGGTCGGCGCCTCGTACCTGGAGGGCACCTACACCGACGCGTTCCCGAAGATCACCCAGGACACCGAGGGCATGCTGAAGTTCTTCCGGCAGTTTTCGGCGCCCGGCGGCATCCCCAGTCACGTTTCGGTGACCACGCCCGGCTCTATCCACGAGGGCGGCGAGCTCGGCTACGCGCTGATCCACGCCTTCGGCTCGGTCTTCGACAACCCCGACCTGCTCACCATCGCGGTGGTCGGTGACGGCGAAGCAGAGACCGGCCCGCTGGAGGGCTCCTGGAAGGGCATCTCGTTCGTCAATCCCGCCCACGACGGCGCGGTGCTGCCCGTGCTGCACCTCAACGGCGGCAAGATCGCCGCCCCCACCGTGCTGTCCCGCAAGCCGCGTGAAGAAGTGCGTGAGCTGTTCGAGGGCCACGGCTACGAGGTGATCGAGGTCGAGGGCCACGACCTGCCCGGCATTCATTACCGCTTCGCGGAGGCGCTCGGCCGCGCTTACGCGTCCATCAAGGAGATTCAGGGAAAGGCTCGCGCCGGTGAAGCCGAGCCGGGACGTCCGCGCTGGCCGATGATCGTGCTGCGCACTCCGAAGGGCTGGACTGGCCCGCACATCGTCGACGGGCAGCTGATGGAGGGCACCTGGCGCGCTCATCAGGTGCCGCTGTCGGGGGTGAAGACCGACCTCGACCATCTGGCGCAGCTGGAGCAGTGGCTCCGGTCGTATCGTCCCGAGGAACTGTTCGACGACAACGGCCACCCGGTGGAACTGGTCCGCAGTGCCAACCCCGACAAGCCCAAGTCGATGTCTGGGACGCCGTACGCCAACGGCGGTCTGCTGTCGGTGCCGCTCGACTTGCCCGACTTCCGCGACCTGGCCGTGCCGGTCGAGCAGCGCGCCACCGAGAAGCTCGAGTCGACCAGGAAGCTGGGCGAGTTCATGCGCGAGGCGTACCGCCGCAACCCGGACAACTTCCGGCTCTTCTGTCCCGATGAGACCAACTCCAACCGGCTCGGTGCCGTCTTCGAGGCGTCCGACCGCACCTGGATGGAGGAAGTGAACGACACCGACAGCAAGCTCGGCCCGGACGGCCGGGTGATGGAGGTGCTCAGCGAGCACAACTGCCACGGCTGGCTGGAGGCCTACAACCTGACCGGACGGCACGGCATGTTCGCCACCTACGAGGCGTTCGCGATGGTGTCGGCCAGCCAGACCATTCAGCACGGCAAATGGCTGCAGGAGGCCGCACACCTGCCCTGGCGCGCCGCCGTCCCGAGTCTGAACATCCTGGTCAGCTCGACCGCCTGGCGCAACGACCACAACGGCTTCAGCCATCAGGGGCCTGGCCTGATCCAGGTGGTGCTCAATGGCGGCTCGGAGCACTCCCGGATCTACCTGCCGCCGGACGCCAACTGCCTGCTCAGCGTGGCCGATCACTGCTTCCGCAGCGTCAACTACGTCAACCTGATCGTCCAGGACAAGCAGCCGCAGCCGCAGTGGTTGACCATGGACGAGGCGGTCGAGCACTGCACCCGCGGTGCCTCGATCTGGGAGTGGGCAGGCACCGAAGAGGATTCCGCCGAGCCCGACATCGTGATGGCCTGCGCCGGTGACATCATGACGATGGAGACGGTCGCGGCGGCCGAGCTGATCAAGAAGCACCTTCCTGACATCCGGCTGCGGGTGGTCAACGTCGTCGACCTGATGACGCTGAAACGGCCTAAGGACCATCCGCACGGCATGAGCGAACTCGACTTCAACGAGCTGTTCACCGACAACCGCGACGTGATCTTCGCGTTCCACGGCTACCCGGGCGCCATCCATCAGCTGGTGCACGGGCGTCCGGATGCCGACCGCTTCCGGGTCCGTGGGTTCATCGAGCAGGGCACCACCACCACGCCGTTCGACATGGTGGTGCGCAACCGAGCCTCGCGGTACCACCTGGTGATGGATGTGCTGAACAACATGAAGGTCACCAGGCGTGGATCGGGCGACCTGATGAGGTTCTGCCAGCGCCAGTTGGACCGGCACCATAGCTACATCGTGGAACACCTGGAAGACATGCCGGAAGTGCGGGACTGGAAACTGGGGGAGGCGTCCGAAAGGCAGTAGGGTCGTCTCTATGGCGCAGTATGGGCACCTGACCACCCTGGATGCGGCGGAGTGCCGACTGCTGCTGGCGACCCGGACGTTCGGCCGGGTTGGCTGGCATTCCGCCTCCGGTTTGCAGATCCTGCCGGTGAGCTACGGACTGGTCGACGATCTGATCGTCTTCCGCACCGCCGCCGGGTCGCCGTTGGCTCAACTGGTTCAGCCGGTCGAGGTCTCCTTCCAGGTCGATGACCTGGATCCGGAAACCTCGACCGGCTGGAGCGTTCTGGTGCACGGCACATCGGGGGCGATGGTGACCTCACTGCCGGACAACATGCCGTTCCCCTGGCCGCCGGGAGACCGTCCGATCGTCGTGGGGATTCTTCCCGACCACTACGCGGGGCGATCGATCGCCGCGGTCTGAAGGGGACGCGAAGCCCTACGCCGGGGACGGTTCTTTTGGTCACTGGGGACGGTTCTTTTGGTCACTGGGGACGGTTCCTTTGGTCACTGGGGACGGTTCCTTTGGTCACTGGGGACGGTTCCTTTGGTCACTGGGGACGGTTCCTTTGGTCACTGGGGACGGTTCCTTTGGTCACTGGGGACGGTTCCTTTGGTCACCGGAAAGCTGTTCCGTATAGTCGCTGCGCTCCTCAACTCCGGTCGCAGAGCGACCTGCGTATACGCTGGACGATCGTGTCCGGGGAGCAGTTGAAGCTGGCGGTCGACGCCGTGCTGCCGATCGCCGCCTGGGCCGATGACATCGTCGCCGCCATCCGCGACAACCAGGTGGTGATCGTGGCCGGCGAGACCGGCTCGGGCAAGACCACCCAGCTGCCCAAACTCTGCCTGGCCGCCGGACGCGAACGCATCGGGCACACCCAGCCGCGTCGGATCGCCGCGCGCAGCCTGGCCGAACGGATCGCCGAAGAGATCGGGACGCCGCTGGGCGAGGTGGTCGGCTACCAGGTCCGGTTCACGGCCAAGACCAGCCGGCAGACCAAGGTCAAGGTGATGACCGACGGCATCCTGCTCGCCGAGATCGGCCACGACCGCGACCTGCGCCGCTACGACACCCTGATCATCGACGAGGCGCACGAGCGCAGCCTGAACATCGACTTCCTGCTCGGCTACCTGAAACAACTGTTGCCGCGGCGTCCGGACCTGAAAGTGATCGTCACCTCGGCCACCATCGACACCGCCCGGTTCAGCGAACACTTCGGCGCCGCCCCGATCATCGAGGTTTCCGGCCGCACCTACCCGGTCGAGGTGCGCTGGCGTCCGGTGATCGAGTCGGGCACCGACCGCGACCTGATCGACGGCATCTGCGACGCCGTCACCGAGTTGATGCTGGACGGCCCGGACGGCGACATCCTGGTGTTCTGCTCGGGCGAGCGCGAGATCCGCGACGCCGCGGACGCCATCGCCGGCCTGGACTGGTCGCAGCTGACCCGGCGTGAGGTGGAGATCCTGCCGCTGTTCGCCCGGCTGTCCGCCCACGAACAGCACCGGGTGTTCGCCCGGCACACCACGATGCGGGTGGTGCTGGCCACCAACGTCGCCGAGACGTCGCTGACCGTGCCCGGCATCCGCTCGGTGATCGATCCCGGTTTCGCCCGGATCTCCCGCTGGTCGGCCCGTACCAAGGTGCAGCGGCTGCCGATCGAGCCGATCTCGCAGGCCTCCGCCAACCAGCGCGCCGGACGCTGGCTCGGCGACATCGCGCGGTTCCCGTTCGTCGAACCCCCGGACGCCGCCCAGATCGGCGACGGCCTGCGGCTGCTCACCGAGCTGGGCGCGATCGAATCCGAATCACGAGGGTTGAGTTCGTCGAAACCGGGCTCTGCGGCTCGACGGGTATCGACAACCTCGGCCAGCGGTGGTGAGGCCTCGACCGATCGAGGGTTGAGCTTGTCGAAACCCGGTGGGGCGGCTGGTGGAAGCTCGACCAGCGGGAGCCGGCGACGGGCCGGACGCAACGAGCACGTCCGGCTCACCCCGATCGGGCACCAGCTGGCTCGACTGCCGGTCGACCCGCGGCTGGGCCGGATGCTGGTCGAGGCCGAACGCCAGGGCTGCCTGCGGGAGGCGCAGGCGGTGGTGGCCGGGCTGACCGTCCCGGACGTCCGGGAACGGCCCGCTGACAAGCAGGAACAGGCCGACCAACTGCACCGCCGGTTCTTCAGCGAGTCTCCCGAACAGGGCAAGGACGCCCCGCGCGACCCGTCCGACATCGCCGCACTGCTGCGGTTGTGGCGCTACCTGCGCGATGCCCGAGTGGAGCGCTCCGGCAATGCCTTCCGCCGGATGTGCCGCTCCGAATATGTGAACTTCCTGCGGGTCCGGGAATGGGAGGACCTCAACGAGCAGTTGAAGACCGTCTGCCGCGACCTCGGGATGTCCCGCAACGCCGAGCCGGCCGGCGTCGACCGAGTGCACATCGCGGTGCTGTCCGGCCTGCTGTCCCACGTCGGCCTGCTGGACGAACGCACCACGTCCAAGCCGGGCGACAAACGGCCTGCTGACAAGCGTCGACGCGGCCCGCGGGAGTACCTGGGCGCCCGTGGCAGCCGGTTCGCGATCAGCCCCGGCTCGGCCGCGGCCCGGATCAACCCCCCGCTGGTGATGGCCGTCGAACTGGTCGAAACCACCCGGTTGTGGGCCCGCACGGTCGCCCCGATCGAAGAAGCCTGGGTCGAGGAGGTCGGCAGCCATCTGCTCAGCCGGACCTACTCCGAGCCGCGCTGGTCGGCCCGCTCCGGGCAAGTGGTCGCCACCGAACGAGTCACCCTGCTCGGCATCCCGATCGTCGTCGGACGCACCGTCTCCTACGGCCGGATCGACCCCGAGGAATCCCGCCGGCTGTTCATCCAGTCCGCGCTGGTCGAGGGGCAATGGCACACCCGGCACCACTTCTGGGCGCGCAACGAGGCCGTCCGGTCGGACGCCGAACAGCTCGCCGAACGCACCCGGCGACTCGATCTGCTCGCTGACGATGCCACCCTGTACGCCTTCTACGACGCACGGATTCCCGCCGATGTGGTCTCGGTGGCCCACTTCGACCGGTGGTGGCGCGACGCCCGCCGCCGCGACGACCACCTGCTCGACCTGGCGCCCACCGACCTGCTCACCGACGACCGGGTGGACGCCGAGCAGTTCCCCGACCATTGGAGCACCGGCGACCTCGACCTGCCGGTCAGCTACGTCTTCGACCCCGGCTCGGGCCAGGACGGCGTCACCGTCGAGATCGAGCTCGCCCAGCTGAACCAGGTGGCCGCGGACGACTTCGGCTGGCAGATTCCGGGCCTGCGGCAGGATCTGGCCACCGAGTTGATCCGGACGTTGCCCAAGCAGTGGCGGGCCCGGCTGGTCCCCGCGCCGGACACCGCGAAACGTGCTCTGGCCTGGCTCGCCGAGAATCCGGTGGCGGGGGAGCCGCTGCCGATCGGACTGGGTCGAGCGGTGCGGATGCTCACCGGCATCCAGGTGCCCGACGACGCCTGGCGCATCGACGCCGTTCCCGACCACCTGCGGGTCCGGTTCGTCGTCACCCGCGACGGTGACCAGGTGGCGACCGGCAAGGACCTGCCGGCGCTGGCCGAGCAACTCGGCGCGCAGGTGCGACGGGAACTCAACGCCGGCGCCGCCGAGCACACCCACGCCGGCGCCAAGCAGTGGGACTTCGGCACCATCGCCGACCGGGTGGACGGCGCAGTGGTCGGCTATCCGGCCTTGTCGGACCAGGGAAATGCGGTTGCTGTCACGGTGTACGCCACCCCGGACGAAGCTCTTCGGTCACAGCTGCGCGGTCTGCGCCGACTGGTGGTGCTGACCAGCCCGGACCCAACGAACTGGGTGGTGTCGCGACTGAGCAACCCGGTCAAGTTCGCCCTCGCGGCCTCTCCTTACCCGTCCGTGCCGGCGCTGCTCGCCGACGCCCGGCTGGCCGCGGCCGGCGCCCTGATCGGGACTCCCGGTCCGGCGCGGTCGTCGAACCCTCCACCCGGCGACCCGTGGCTGATTCGCGACCCGGACGCCTTCGCCGCACTGCGCGACCGCGTCCGCACTGATACCGCAGATCGGATGCTGGCTGTCGTCACGACCGCCGGTGAGGTCCTGCAGCGCCACCAGCGGATCCAGCTGGTGCTGCCGTCGGCGCCCGCACCGGTGCGCGCCGACGTCACCGAACAGCTCGCCGGACTGATCTATCCGGGTTTCATCGCCGGCACGCCGGAGCCGCACTGGTCGCGGCTGCCCCGCTACCTGCATGCGGTCGAACTGCGGCTGACCGCGGCCCGCAACAATCCGGGACGCGACCGGGCCGGCGCCGAGGTCATCGAGCAGCTCGAGGACGAATACGCCGCGCTCTGCGCCCGCTATCCGGCCGGCCCGCTGCCCGTGGACGTCGCCGAGGTGGGCTGGCTGCTCGAAGAACTCCGGGTCAGCCTGTTCGCGCAGACCCTCGGGACGGCTGCGCCGGTCTCCGCCAAACGCGTCCGGACGGCGATGAGCCAGGTGACGCTGCCCTAAGAGGTACTCCGCGGGAGTCTGATATCGACCCCAGAGAGGTCGCTGATCGGCTCCAAAGCGGTGTTGTCTCGCCTTGGTCCACCGGTGCGTTCCAGCACTCTGGGGTCGATATCAGAATGGACCCGCCGGTACCTGTTCGGCACTGCCGGCGTACGCCGTCGGCGTAGTCACTCGGCGGTTCGAGCCGTCCGCGCTAGGGTGGCCGGGTGATCGATCCCCGGTTGCTGTACACGCTCAACCCCGAGGTCTGGTCGAGCCTGGACGGCGTCCGTCCGGTGCTGATCCACCTGTTCGAGGGGTACGTGGACGCGGCCGCGATCAACCGCGGTCTCGGTGCCCACATCCTGCAGAACTGTGAGCACGAGGTGCTGGCCGAGTTCGACCACGACCAACTGCACGACTACCGCAGCCGCCGTCCGCAGATGGTATTCGACACCAACAGCTGGGTGTCGATGAAGGACTTCTCGCTGCTGCTGTACAAGGTCACCGATGCCGCAGGCGCGCCGTTCCTGCTGCTCGTCGGCCCGGAGCCGGACAGCCAGTGGCGCCGGATGACACAAGCCGTGCTGGGCATTGCTGAGCGGCTCGATTCGGCGATGCTGCTCACCGGCACCGGCGTGCCGATGGCCGTTCCGCACACCAGGCCGACCCTGGTCACCTCGCATTCCACCGATCCGAACCTGGCGACCGGCAATCCGCTGTGGATCGATCGCGTTCAGATTCCCGGCAGCTTCTCAGCGGCCCTGGAGTTCCGCGCCGGTCAGGTCGGGCTGACCGGGCTGGGCTTCGTGGCGCACGTGCCGCACTACCTCGCGCAGTCGACTTTTCCGCAAGCCACCGCCGCTGTGCTGCGCCGGATGAACGAGGCGACCGGCCTGCAGATCCCCTTGGGCGACCTGGACGCCGAGGCCGAGCAGCAGTTGGCGACCATCGCGTCCGAGGTCGAGGAGGACGCGGAATTCCCCGCCGTCCTGGCCGCGCTCGAGGAGCAGTACGACCAGCTGTCGGAGTCGGGCCGGACGTCGGTGCCCACCGCCGACGAGATCGGCGCGGCCGTCGAGCAGTTCCTCGCCGAGCAGGACGATTCGTCCAACGGGCAGGGCTGAGGTGCCGCGGAGCGCAGCCGAACTGCTGGAATCGCTTGACCTGGAGCAGATCGACACCGACCTGTTCCGCGGCACGCAGCCCGCAACCGTCCTGCAGCGTTCGTTCGGCGGCCAGGTGCTCGCCCAGGCGCTGGGCGCCGCCTATCGGACGGTCGATCCCGAGCGTTCCGCCCACTCGCTGCATGCCTATTTCCTGCGGCCCGGGTCGCCGGCGAGCCCGATTCTCTACCTGGTGGAACCCACCCGGGACGGCCGGACCTTCAGCCAGCGTCGAGTGGTGGGTCGGCAGGACGGCCGCCCGATCTTCTCCATGGTGTGTTCGTTCCACGTACCCGAGGGTGGGCTGGACCACGCCGACTCCTTTCCCGCCGACGTCCCGGCGCCGCAGGATTGCCGCCCGGCGGCGGAGGTGCTGGGGGAGCGCTCGGCACGCCGGGCCGCGTTCTGGGAAGCGGAATGGGGCGCCCTGGACGTCCGTTACGCGACCGAGCCATCCGCGGAGCTTCCCGGTCCGGCTCGGCTGCAGTTGTGGATCCGAGCCGAGTCGCGTTTGCCGGACGACCCTCGGTTGCATCAGATGGTGCTGGCCTACCTGTCCGACATCTCGCTGCTCAGCGTCAGCACGTTGACGCACCCGGTGGAGTTCATGTCCTCGCGGATGCAGGCTGCCTCGATCGACCACGCCATGTGGTTCCACCGCTCGGCTCGTGCCGACGAGTGGCTGCTGTATGACCAGGCCTCCCCGTCCGCGTCCGGCGGCCTGGGCTTCTCTCAGGGCCGCCTGTTCACCGCGGACGGCACCCTGGCCGCGTCCTGCGCCCAACAGGGCCTGATCCGCGTCCTGGACGCCTGATCTGTCGAACCGGGTCCGGGCACAAGGAAGCGGCCCGCCCCGGGGGGATGGGGAACGGGCCGCTTCCGTTTCGGGAGGTCAGGCAGCCAGGTCGTGGGCGCTGCGCAGCTTGGCGATCGCGTGCCGTTCGATCTGGCGGACGCGCTCGGCGGTGATCCCCCAGACGGCGGCAATGTCGGCCAGCTTGGCCTGACGGCCGTCGACAAGGCCGTAGCGGCGACGGACCACATCGGCCGAGCGGTCGTCCAGCGCGGACAGCATGCCGTCCAGGCGGGCGCGGTCCTCGGCGTCCAGCACCATCTCGTCGGGGCCGGGGGACATCTCGCGGGCCAGCAGGTCTCCGAGTGCGGTGTCGCCGTCCTCTTCGACCGGGGCATCGAGGCTGACATGATCGCGGGCCAACCGCAGCAGGTCGATCACCTGCTCCTCGGTGAGTCCGAGTTCGTCGGCGATCTCGACCAGTTCCGGCTCGCGGCCGTAGCGGCGCTCCAGGGTGCGGCGGACGGCGGACACCTGGTTCACCTGCTCGGCGACGTGCACCGGCAGCCGGACGATCCGGCCCTGCTGGGCGATGCCGCGCGAGATGGACTGGCGGACCCACCAGGTGGCGTAGGTGGAGAACTTGAAGCCCTTGCTGTAGTCGAACTTCTCCACGGCGCGGATCAGTCCGGTGTTGCCCTCCTGCACCAGGTCAAGCAGCGGCATCTGGGCTCGGCCATACTTACGAGCGACCGAGACCACCAGCCGCAGGTTCGCGGTGATGAAGCGCTGCAGCGCCTGTTCGCCCTCGGTGGCGATCTGTTCGAGTTCCTCGGCGCTGGCGCCGTGCGGGCGGGTGGCCTCGGCGTCCACGGTGCCGTTGAGCAGTTGCCGGGCGAACAGCCCCGCCTCGATCCGCTTGGCGAGGATGACTTCCTCTTCGGCGGTCAACAATGCGGTCTTGGCGATTCCGTCCAGATACAGGCCAACGGCGTCCTTGCCATCGATTCCGTCAGTGCTCCGGATGCGGTGCGCAGTCGAGATCATGTGTGTCCTTTCGCTCCGTCATCAGTACAACGCAGCGCGAGCGGCGTTGTTTCCGTTGACGGCCCCCAATGAACCCTGAGCGCAGCCCGGACGAGCAAACCAAGACCGTAGTCGTACCTGGACGCCGACCGCGGAGGCTATCGATGCCGCAAGCCTCACAGATCCGGTCGCGCCGGTGCCTTCTCCCAGGATGCCACGCGTGGACGACGGGTCACGTCCGTGGTCTCGACAAGCTCGACCCACAGGGCGACGATGTCTCGACAAGCCCAACGGTCAACGGGTCTCGCCAGGCGCGACCAACGAGAGTCAGCCCACCTGGTCGATGATCCAGGCCAGCTCGAAGGCCAGATCGCGCCAGGCCTGGTAACGGCCGGACACACCGCCGTGGCCGGCCGCCAACTGCGTGCGCAACAGAATCGGGCGCGCCTCGTCCGCGATCGTTGTACGACGCAACTGGGCTACCCATTTCGCGGGCTCAGTGACCTCAACCCGGGTGTCGTTGAGGCTGGTGGTGGCGAGGACCGCCGGGTAGCGCGCCGGCTGGACGTTCTCGTAGGGCGTGTAGCCCTTCATGCAGCGGTACACCTCGGGATCGTGCAGCGGGTCGCCCCACTCCTCCCACTCGGTGACGGTCAGCGGCAGGTCGGGGTTCAGGATGGTGGTCAGCGCGTCGACGAACGGCACGTCGGCATGGACGGCGCGGAAGGCGTCCGGGGCCAGGTTCACCGCGGCACCCATGGTCAGGCCGCCGGCGGAGCCCCCTTGGGCGACCAGCCGGTCGGCGCTGGTCCAGCCGGATTCGGCCAGATGGCGGGCGGCCGCGACGAAGTCGCTGAACGTGTTCGGCTTGGCGAGCAGCCGGCCCTGTTCGTACCAGGCCCGGCCCAGCTCGCCGCCGCCGCGGACATGCGCGATCGCCCACACGAAACCCCGGTCGAGCAGGCTCAGTCGGGGAATCGAGAACCACGGGTTCAGCGAGTGCTCGTAGGCGCCATAGGCATACAGCAGGGCAGGGGCGCTGCCGTCGGGGACGACGTCCGCGCGGTGGACGATCGACAGCGGCACCCGGGTGCCGTCCGGCGCGATCGCCCACTCCCGGCGCTGCAGATAGCGGCTGGGGTCGTAGCCGCCGTGCACCGGATGGTCGAGCACCTCGCTCTGCTTCAGGGTGCGGCGGGCGCCGGTGTCCAGCCGGTACTCGTCCAGTCGGCGGGGGCTGACCAGTGACTCGTGCACCAGTCGTATCCGGTCGGTGGCCGGGTCGTCGGCCGACAGCGCGCCGGCGCTGTACAGCGGTTCGTCGAAGGCGATCGGCGCCGGTTCGCCCCAGCCGCCGTCCGGGGTGCGCGTGATGACCTCGATCAGCGGCAGCCCGTCGCGCCGGGAGCTGAGCACCAGGTAGCCGGCGTAGGCCTGCACCCCGAGCATCCGGACACCCGGACGCTGCGGCACCAGTGGCTGCCAGGCGTCGACATCGGACGCCGTGAACGACGCCCGGGCCAGCTGGAACTCGGAGGCGGCCTCGTTGTGCACGATGTAGAGGGCGTCGGTGCCGACCTCGACGCTGTACTCCAGGCCGTCGCGGCGGGGTGCCACCACCCGGGCACCGGCGGACGGGTCGGCGACGTCCAGCAGCCGGTACTCGCCGGACTGTTTGCTCTCGGCCGCCAGCAGCACCCGGGTGCGGTCGCGGGACTCGTCCACGCCCACCCAGAACCGCTCGTCCGGCTCGTGCCAGAGCAGGACGTCGTCGGCGCCGCCGTCCAGGGCATGCAGCCATACCCGGTCGGGACGCCAGGCTGCGTCCACGGTCAGGTAGACCAGCCGATCGTTGCCGCACCAGCAGCCGCCGCCGGCCACGTCGACATCCGGTGCGGCTAGTTCGGTGCGGGTGGCCAGCTCGATCACCCGCAGCCGGTACCGCTCGTCGCCGGTCAGATCCTCGCTCCAGGCCAGCCGGGTGCCGTCCGGCGACACATCGCACAGGCCAAGCGCGAAGAAGCTCTGGCCGTGGGCCAGTTCGTTCTCATCGAGCACTACCTGCTCGTCGGCCGGGGCCTCGGCGACATCGGGAATCTGTTCCGGGTCGTCCGCGGCCAGCCGGCAATGGATGGGGTAGTCGAGTCCCTCGACCGAGCGGCTGTAGTACCACCAGGTGGAGCCATCGCTGTGCCGGACGAAGTCGGGCACGGTCAGGTCGGTCTGCTTGGTGCGGGCCAGGATGTCGCCGTAGAGCTCCTCGCGCAGTGCCTCCAGGTGGGCGGTCTGCTGCACCGTGTAGGCGTTCTCGGCGGCCAGGTGGGCCAGGAACTCCTCGGCGTGCTTGTCGCTCATCCAGACGAAGTCGTCGACGAAGTCATCGCCGTGGTGGCTGCGGACGACCGGACGCGCCGGCGGGTGCGGTGGCTGCGGCATGACGACACCCTAGGCCCGCGCTCCAGCTGCGCGTCGCGACCGATTCTTGGTGGACGACACGTGACGAACCGACGAGTGGGGCCTCCGGTTTGGAATGTGGTGGGCGGCGTGTCAGAATGGCTCAGGCGCTGGCCATTGACAACCCCCGGTTGTCGTGTGCCCAAAACCAAGAATCCGAGAGGCTACTTGTGTCACCACGCTCCACTGCCGCAGCCAGATCCGAGTCCGCAGCCGGTGAGGCGGCGGCTCCCCGCCGACGCCGCGCTTCGACCGCGTCGACGACGTCCGGCCGCGCACGCAAACCTAAGGCCGTCGCCGCAACCGACGCCGCCGCCCCGACCGTCGAGGACGTGCTCGCCGCGCCCACCACGGTCGACGTCAAGTTCGCCCGCGAAGGCGATGATGTCGTGCTGACGGTGGGCGGCAAGCGCCGATCGCTCGACGACGTCGACGACTCCACCTTCGAAGAGGCCAAGGAGGCGGAGACCGAGAAGGAACTCACCGAGGACGAGGGCTTCATCGTCTCGGACGCCGACGACGCAGACGAGCCCGAGCAGCAGGTGCTGGTCGCCGGCGCCACCGCGGATCCGGTCAAGGACTACCTCAAGCAGATCGGCAAGGTCGCGCTGCTGAACGCGGAGCAGGAGGTCACCCTCGCGAAGCGGATCGAGGCGGGTCTGTTCGCCGAAGAGTCGATGACCTCGGGGCGTGACGTTGCGGCCGCCGATCTCGACGACTACGAGTGGATCGTGATCGACGGACGGCGCGCCAAGAACCACCTGCTGGAGGCCAACCTGCGTCTGGTGGTCTCGCTGGCCAAGCGCTACACCGGCCGCGGGATGCTCTTCCTCGACCTGATCCAGGAGGGCAACCTGGGACTGATCCGTGCGGTCGAGAAGTTCGACTACACCAAGGGCTACAAGTTCTCCACCTACGCCACCTGGTGGATCAAGCAGGCGATCACCCGCGCCATGGCCGATCAGGCCCGGACCATCCGCATCCCGGTGCACATGGTCGAGGTGATCAACAAGCTCGCCCGCGTGCAGCGCCAGATGCTGCAGGATCTCGGCCGCGAACCCACGCCGGAAGAACTGGCCAAGGAACTCGACATGACCCCCGAGAAGGTCGTCGAGGTGCAAAAGTACGGCCGCGAGCCGATCTCGCTGCACACCCCGCTGGGCCAGATGCTGCAGGATCTCGGCCGCGAACCCACGCCGGAAGAACTGGCCAAGGAACTCGACATGACCCCCGAGAAGGTCGTCGAGGTGCAAAAGTACGGCCGCGAGCCGATCTCGCTGCACACCCCGCTGGGCGAGGACGGCGACTCCGAGTTCGGCGACCTGATCGAGGACTCCGAGGCGGTGGTTCCGGCCGAGGCGGTCAACTTCACGCTGCTGCAGGAGCAACTGCACGACGTCCTCGACACGCTGTCCGAGCGTGAGGCGGGTGTGGTCTCGATGCGCTTCGGGCTCACCGACGGCCAGCCCAAGACTTTGGATGAGATCGGCAAGGTCTACGGCGTCACCCGCGAGCGGATCCGGCAGATCGAGTCCAAGACGATGAGCAAGCTGCGGCACCCGTCGCGCTCTCAGGTCTTGCGCGACTACCTGGACTGAGAATCCGTGCCGATTGGCTGTTTCTGAGCGGTCGATCGGAGGTATTGGGCGACATGCTACACGGCATAGCGCTCTAGTCCAGAATATTCGCTAGTCTGCGAGGCGTGACGGAACGTACCTGCGTGGTCTGCGGTGGAGCGATGGACGGCCGTCGGTCGCTCGCGCTCTACTGCGGTCGGGCGTGCCAGAGCAAGGCGGCACGCGAGCGCGCCAGGGTTGAGCCCGAACCGGAGCCGGTCACCGCACTCGAGGAACTGTTGGCGTCATGGGAGCTTCACCTGCGCGCCGAACGGAAGAGCCCGCAGACCGTGAAGAGCTACGGCGACGGCGTCCGGGCCTACGTCCGGTTCTGCCTCGACACCGAGGCACCGGTGGTGATCGACCGGAACCAGCTGCGGGTGTTCGTCGACCATTTGCTCGCCAACGGCGCGAAGCCGGCGACCGCGACGGCTCGACACTTGGCCATGCGACGGTTCTCGACCTGGCTCACCGACGAGGGCGAGCAGGACGCCGACCCGCTACTCGGGCTGAAGTCACCCAAGCTCGACCAACCCGTGGTGGAGCCGCTGACCGACGAACAGCTCCGGGCCATGATCAAGGTCTGCAAGGGCCCCGAGATGCGCGACAAGCGGGACGAGGCGATCCTCAGCCTGATGTACACCAGCGGTGCCCGGGCCGGCGAGGTGGTCGCTCTGCAACTCGACGATCTGCAGCTGAAGGCCGACCCGCCCACGGTGACCATCCGCCGGGGCAAGGGTGGCCGAGGACGCGTCGTGCCGCTGGCCCTGGAGGCCGCGGCCGCGATCGACCGCTACATCCGAGCGCGGAAGGGCCATCGCCTCGCCCGCACCGGCGACCTGTGGCTCGGTGACCGCGGCAAGGCGTTCAGCTACGACGCGCTGCACAAGACCTTGCGGTATCGCGCCGAGAAGGCCGGCGTCACCGGGTTCCATCCGCATCGCCTCCGGCACACGGCCGCGCACCGCTGGCTATCCAAGGGTGGCTCCGAGGGCGGCCTGATGGCCATAGCGGGCTGGACGCGGCCCGAGATGCTGCTGCGGTACACCAGGGCACAGGCCGGCCAGCGTGCAGCCGAGGAAGCGCAGCGGCTGGATCTGGGGGCGCTCTAGATTTGTCGGAGTGGTCACGCAAAATAGGCGCCAACCAATCATCGGGGAGAGCCATGACCGGGCACACGTACATCAGCCGACATGACGGCCAGACCCACGTGATCCCACTCGAGCCGTTGGGCGAATGGGCCGCGGGGGACCAGGAAGACTACGAGGCCGATCCATGCGCGTGGATGGACAAGCAGGGCCCCACGCGAACTCTGCGTTGCGCCATGTCACAGAAGCTGGTCTCCAACGTTTGGCTTATACCGGACGGCCAGATCTTGGTGGAGATCTACCGTGGCGGTACCCGACAAGGCCTCGATGAGTTCGACGGGGACCACGCGATGGTCCGCTGCCCGGCCCACGGCTGGGTGCTCGTTCCGAAGACATGGGTCAGCGCGCTTGTCAGTTCGACGCGCCGGCATGGGAACGTTCAGTGCTGCGATCCGGCGCCTGTGTACGCTATGTCCTAGGCGGAGGGTTGGACTCCCTCCTTAGTGCTTAGCCCAGCGTAAGCAAGCTCCCGGTCCTGGGCGGCCGGAAACCCACTTAACGAGGTTTCCGTGCCCGCACGCTCCGGTTCCGAGCGAACCCTTATCGCGAAAATCGCTGCCAACGAATCATGGGCAGCCACTCTCGACCGATCCGCACGCACCGCGCCTGGACGTCGCGCTCTCGGCGCCAAGTTCCTTGAACAGGCTGACGGTGACCCTGTCCGCGCCGAGCACCTACGCAGGGCGTACTACCAGCGACTCGCCCTGAAGTCGGCGCAAGCCCGCCGCCGCAAGAGCGGGCGAGATGAATGACCGGCTGCGACCAGTTTGTGACCTTCCAGCGGCGAGCCCGCTGGACTGGCAGCGACGCGTCGTGCGTGGCAAGCAGTGCAGGCGCTCGCTCGTGATCGCTGCCGTCCTGGTTACGCAGGCCCCTGGAAAGCCGCGGAAGGTGCCCGCGCTCAACTGCGGATGCCCAGCTGCGTGTAGGTGCTTCTCCAGCACTCATGCCCACCTTGCCGAGCTTGCTGGCGTTGGGGTCAAGACCGTCGAGCGGGCCCTCGACGAGCTACGTCGTCACGGCTACCTGCTCAGGGTCAAGCGCGGCTTCAGGAACGGCCAGATCGCGCGCGGGTCCGTGTGGCGGCTGATCACGCCAACCGACACCAGTGACGGTTCACAGAAGCCAGCAACCGACACCAGTGACGGTTCACAGAAGATCGTGAACCGACATCTCGGAGTCCGTGAACCGACATCACAGACCTACTACGAGCAGTTAGTTCCTTCTGAGCAGTCTTCATCATCGTTGGTCTCTTACGTACAGACCGCGCGCGACGACGTCGCGACGGATGATGATGACGATCCCTGGCGACTCGATGCCCAGCCGGCCGACGGGCGGCGAGCATGAGCATCGACGACAAGGAGATCAACGCGGTCGCGTACCTGGTGACCCGGCAGGCCACCCGGATGAACCGGGGGTGGGAATCGCAGGGCATCTACGCCCTCGTGCGCCAAGCCATCGAGGTTGACGGCCGGGCACCACTCGACGTGG
This sequence comes from Micropruina sp., assembly GCA_044225075.1. GTDB lineage: Bacteria > Actinomycetota > Actinomycetes > Propionibacteriales > Propionibacteriaceae > Micropruina. Next base: position 72,482 of record JBGAJF010000015.1, read on the forward strand.
CAGCTGCAGCCCGCCGAGCCCTGGACGACCCCACTGCCAAGACCCCGGCCGCACTGCGGTGGGGGAAGTACTACCAGGACCCCACCTCGCCGGCAGCCACACCCACCGAGCCGGACGGGCCCCTGTGCTACCACTGCTCGAAGCCGGCCACCATCCACGAGCGCATCTGTGAGCGTGACCCGCACGAGTGGGAACCGTTCCCGATCGACAGCCCGAAGCGACCGCTGCCCGAGTGGCGGGAGCTCGTCCGATGAGCCTGCTCAAGCCGTGTGTCGAGTGCGGAGAGCTGACCGAGGAGGCGCGCTGTTCAGAGCACGCGCCTCAGCCGGTCGACAGGGCGTCGACGGCCGGGCGTGGCTACGACAGCCGTTGGCGCAGGCTGTCGGAGCGTGCGCGTCGACAGCAGCCTTGGTGCAGCGATTGCGGAGCGCGTGACGACCTGACCACCGACCACACCCCCCGGGCCTGGGCCCGGGTGGAGGCCGGCCTGCCCATCCGGCTCCAAGACGTCGTGGTCGTGTGCCGTGGCTGCAACAGCCGACGCGGAGCCGCACGCGGTGCCCGCGCCGCGGCCGGCAGCCACCCGAGCGGTGCGAGTCCCAGGGGGGAGGGGGTCACCGGGCTGGCTGGCGACCCCACAGGTAGCCCGAGTTTCGGTCACACACCGCGGGAGGCGGTCCAGTGAAGGCAGGGCCGAAGGGGCAGATCACCGTCGCGCCATTGTCGTTCCGGCGCTGGCCGCGCGATCGTGGCGCCAGGCGGGCCCGGTTCATCGGGAAGTACGTGCGGGTGCCGAAAGGGGTGGGCGCACTCAAGCCGATGAGGCTCCGCCAGTGGCAGCGGGACATCATCAGCGGTGCGTTCGCTGCCGGCGTCCGAACCGCGGTCGTGAGCCTGCCTCGCGCCAACGGGAAGTCCGCTCTCGCCGCTGCCCTGGCGGTCGCTGAGCTGTTCGTCGGGCCGCCGTCGAGTGAGGTGCTGGTGGTGGCGTCCGACCAGCGACAGGCGAACATCGTGCTGAGCATGGCGCGCCGCATGATTGAGCTGAATCCCGAGCTGGCCGAGCGGGTGTTGATCTACGCCGATCGCATCGTCGTACCGCACAACGACGCGAAGATGCTTGCGCTGCCCGCCGATCCTGCAGCCCTGCACGGCTGGGATCCGTCACTGCTGATCGTTGACGAGCTGCACGTGGTCACCGAGGCCGTGTGGGAGGCGGTCACCTCGGTGACGGGGAAGCGGCCGGAGTCGCTCACGTTGGCGATCAGCACGCCGTCGACCTCGATCGACAGCGTCATGTGGAAGCTGGTCGAGCACGGACGCCGCGGCGACGACCAGAGCTTCTACCTGGCCGAGTTCGCCGCACCGGATGGGTGCGCACTCGACGACCGGGACGCCTGGGCCGCTGCGAACCCGGCGCTGGGCGACTTCCTCAGCATCGACGGCCTGGCGGCAGCACGCCGCACGTTGCGCGAGTCCGTCTTTCGCCAGCTGCGCCTCGGCCAGTGGGTGAAAGGCGCTGACGCCTGGCTCCCGTTCGGTGCCTGGGCCGAGTGTGGACGTGCCGATATCGAGGTTCCATCCGGCAGCCGGATCGTCCTGGCGTTCGACGGGTCAGCATCCGGCGACTCGACGGCCCTGGTGGGCTGCACGTTGACCGCGGTGCCGCACCTGTTCATGGCCGGCTTGTGGGAGAGCCCGGGCAATCCTCAGTGGCGGGTGCCGCGCAGCGACGTCGACAACGCGATTGCGATGGCGTTCGACACCTACGACGTGGTCGAGCTGGCCGCCGATCCGTGGGGCTGGCGCTCCGAGCTGGAGTCGTGGGCGAAGCGTCACGGCGAAAGGCGCGTCGTCGAGTGGAACACCGCCCACGCCCAACGGATGGCACCCGCCACCGACAGGTTCTACGCCGCTGTGATCGACCGGACCCTCACCCACGACGGCGACGCCCGGCTCGCCGCGCACCTGGCTCACGCGATCGCCAAGCGCACTCCGATGGGTGACCTGATCAGCAAGGACAAGAAGTCCTCACCCCGCAAGATCGACGCCGCGGTCGCCGCGATCGTGGCGCTCGATCGAGCGGCCCACCACACCAAGACACCGCGGTACCGCGCCGCAGGATTCTGACCGAAAGAGGCCGAACCAATGAACGATCTCCTCACCAAACTGCTCCGCGCACTCGACGCGGGGACCGCCCGGCGAGCGCTGCTCGAGCAGTACTACGCCGGCACGCAACCGCTGGCGTTCCTGTCGCCCGAGGCGCGCACCGCCATCGGGAACCGGTTCGCGCGAATCGCCGTCAACGTGTGCCGGCTCACCGTGACCGCGCTGACCGAACGACTCCGGGTCACTGGATTCGCCGGTGCCACGCCCGCCTTGTGGACCGACTGGATCGGGTGCAACCTCGACCAGCTCGCCGGCGTCGCACACAGGGAAGCGCTGACCCTGGGCGAGTCGTACGTGATCGTGTGGGCGAACAAGGCCGGTGACCCGCTCGTCACCGTCGAATCGGCGACCCAGGTCGCGGTTCTACGCGACCCGGCAACGCGAGAGGTTGTCGCAGCGGTCAAGAAGTGGGAAACCGAGTCCAGCACCGAAGTGACGGTGTTCGAGCCCGAGCGGATCACCCGTCTCACCAGCTCCGCGCTGGGCGCCACGACCGGCTTCCGCACCCTGGCCACCATCCGCAACCCGTTCGGCCTGGTGCCCGTCGTGCCGCTGCGGAACGCTGATCGGCTGCTCGGACCGGCCGCGTCCGAACTCGACGACCTCGTGCCCCTGGTCGACGCGCTCAACAAGACCCTGGCCGACATGCTGGTCTCATCCGAGTACGCGGGAAGGCCGCGCCGCTGGGCGACCGGCGTCGAACTCAAGGAAGAGCCTGCCGTGGATCCCAACACCGGCACGCCCACCGGCGAGACCACGCTGGTGAATCCGTACCCGGAGGGGAGCCGGATGATGCTCCATGAGAACCCGGAGACGAAGTTCGGGCAGCTACCCGCGGCCGACCTCGCCGGCTATGAGGCGGCCGTTCGGGTGATCGTGTCGCAGATCATGGCGGTCTCCGCGCTGCCTGCCCACTACGTCGGGGTGTTGGCCAACCAACCGGCCTCAGCGGACGCCCTGCGGGCCGCTGAGGCGTCCCTGACGGCCCGTGCCGAAGCGCGGCAAGCTGCCTTCGGGACAGCGTGGGAACGGGTCGCTCAGCTGATGGTCGCGACCCGCACCGGGGTCGATCCGTTGACCGTCACCGTCCGCGTCCAGTGGGCCGACGCGTCGACTAGGTCCATCGCCCAGGAGGCCGACGCCGTCACCAAGCTGCACGCCGCCGGCCTCCTGCCGGCCAGCTACGCACTGAAGCGCCTCGGCTACGACGAGGACGACATCAAGGCCATCCGCATCGCACGCGAGGCCGACAGCCCCGCCGAGCCATCGAACAACCAACCCACGGCGTCCGGCATCCGCTGAATGCCGCCGACCGAAAGGAAACTCAAGATGGAACAGAAGCAACCCGAGGATGGGGTCCGCCAGACGCACGACCTGCAGCCTGTTGCAGATGCAACAGGTGCCCCGGTTGCGGAGGACCACCTGTCCAGTTCTGGACAGTCGACTGATTCATTTGGGGCAGTCGACAGCCCGTCCACCGCCACCGCGGCTGAGGGGGAGCAGGAGACGTTCCCGCGTGCCTACGTCGAGCAGCTCCGCCAGGAGGCCGCAGACGCCCGGGTGAAGGCCCGCCGCGCTGACGACCTCGCCCAGCAGCTGTTCAGCGCCCGAGTCGCTGCCACCGGCCTCCTGGTCGACCCTGCCGACCTGCCCTACGACGAGCAGCTGCTCGACGATCCCGGAGCCATGGAAGCGGCGATCGAGGCATTGATCACCGCGAAACCGCATCTGGCCAGCCGGATTCCCCGCGGGGACATCGGCCAAGGAGTGTCGGACCCGGCCGATACCGTCGATCTCGCCGCGCTGCTCAGAGCCGGCGCGAACTGAAGGGGAGGGTCGACATGACCGACAGCTTGACCAGCCAGAAGGTACTCCGAGTGCTGCTCGCGCAGCAACGCGCACTCGAGCGGATCGCCGACGCCCTGGAACGGGCATACCCGAAGCCGACGCCGAGCCAGCCGCCGACATCTAGGGACGTGGCGGCGTTGATAGAGGCGTCGTTGCCGCGGCACCTCGATGAGGACCCCTCTGAGTTCAACCCTTCCACCAGGGGATTCTGAGGTACAGTGAGGCGTCGGGCCCGGTGCCCGGCGCCTCACGCTTGTGGTCCTGGCGGCCAGCGGAACATCTCACACACCGCTGAACATCCGTAAGGAGACCACCATGGCTCTCGGCGCAACCAGCAACGCCTCCGCCACTGCCACCACCGAACTGACCGCCACCCAGGTCCAGAAGATCCTCGTCCAGCCGCTCGAGCAGGCATCGGTCTTCCTGGCCGCCGGACCCCGCATCTTCGACACGGCCGGCCCGCTCCGCATCCCGAAGGCGCCGACCATCCAGACGGTGGGCTTCGTGGGGGAGAACGAAGAGATCCCCGAGCTGGATCCCGACTTCGGCGAAGTCAGCCTGATGCCGTCCACCATGAAGTCGCTCAAGACCCTCACCCGGTACAGCAACGAGCTGGCCCGCCAGTCGGTCGTCGCGCTCGACGCCGCGCTCAAGGACCGCCTCGTCGGCGACGTCGCGGCCGCGATCGACACACAGCTGTTGTCCGCCTCCGGTGACGGCGCCACCACACCTCGGGGCCTGTTCGCCTGGTCAGGCACCCAGACCATCGCCGTCGGTGGACCGCTGACCCTGGACGTCCTGCTCGACGCATGGGGCCTCGCGCTGGCCGCGAACGTCAACCTCGCCGGCCTGCGCTGGCTGATGCAGCCCGGCGACTTCGTGAAGCTCCGCAAGGTGAAGGACACCACCGGCCAGTACCTGCTGCAGCCCGACCCGACCGCCGATGGCGTGTTCCGGCTCTGGGGTGCTCCCGTCCTGGTCACGGCCCGAGTCCCGAACACCACGGGCGGCTCACCCACCGGCCGGGCCGCGCTGCTCGACTTCTCCCAGGTCGCTGTCGCCCGCGACGCCGCACCCACGGTTAAGATCCTCGACCAGACGTTCGGCCACTACGACCAGCAGGCCATCCGGGTCACCGCCCGGTACGACGCCGCGCCGCTGAACCCGCAGGCCGCCGTGACCCTCACCGGCATCACCCGGCCCTGACGATGGACCTCCACACACCCGAGCTGACCGACCGGGTCCTCGCCTACCTCGGCCGCACCGCGACGTCGAGCAAGGCGAGGGACCAAGCCGAGCAGCACGTCGAGGTCGCCGCCCAGTTCGTCCGCGCCTATGTGCGCGAACAGCCAATGCGGTTGCTCAACGAGGAACTGCTCGCGGTGATCGTCGCTACCGCGGCCCGCAGCCTCAGCAACCCGCACGGCCTCGCCGGCGAGACGGCCGGACCGTTCACCGTCACCCGCTTCAAACCCGGCGATCTGACACTCGCCGAGCGCATCACACTGGACCGCTACCGGGTCAAGGCCTGGTAGGAGCCTGGGCAACGGGGGCGTCAACCACACCGCACGCAACGGCTTCCTTGACCACGCGTGAGGACCGGAACGGATGGCTGGAGAGGCCTCTCAACCTTGGGGGCCAGAGACCCAGCCAGCGCCACCCAGCCTTGGGAACAGCAGATTGCCGCGGCCCTCTCCATGGGCAGGAGGGTCCGCGGCAATCTGTTGTCGGGGTGGGTTGACTTCGAATCACTCCACCGCGGGGGTGTGCGCCTGGCACACATCTTGAGCCTCAGGCCGGCTGAACCTCAGGATTGAGTTCACCGAGCGCTTCGCTCAATGCCGCGATCAGGCGACGACAGTCAGCTACCGTCAGCTCGTCCATGTCACCGTAGATGTGCAGAAGAGGCCCTTTGGTGGTGACCCGCCCATCTACGAGCCCCACTGTCTCCTCGGCCGCGGCTGCAAGATTCAGGGAGTGTCCGCGGCGGTCCAGCTCGATGAAGCGACGTGCGCCCTCGTGGACGCGTCCGAACGATTCGCCTTCGAACGCGTCCCTTGGGTCAAAGTGACCGGCAGGAGACACGCACCAACTTGGGCATGGCGGCAGCGCGGCCTCGATGATCGACCTAATAGACGGGTAGGTGGGTGTAGTCATGGCGTTGTTCCCTTCATCGACGTTGATGGTGGCGGCCATTGTGGCAGCCGGGTCAGACAGTTCTTGGCCGGGCGTGGTCACTGGGCCACCTCGGCGAGAAAGAGATCCGCTGCGACCTCGAGCGCTCTGTCTGCGATCGGACCCAGATCTACGTGGGAATCGATCAGGATGAGCTTGGATCGCAACAGAATGATGGCGTCCTGCCCCAGATCGGGCACCATGACGGGTCGCAGACCGATGAGGTCGAGCGCGGCGATCGGGTCGGTCATCGGGTCACCGCCTCGGCCTTGTTGCGGCGCACGAACTCAGCGACGTGCATATCGAAGCTGGCCCGGATCCGGGCGTTGATCTCCCGCCGCTGGTCGGAGGTGAGTGTGTCGGGCATCACCAGGGTGATGTTCCGGTCGCAGCGCCAGCAGTCGCAGTCCTGGCGGTGCTCCAGGCACACGGCGCAGTTGACCTCGCCGGCGCGGAACTCGTGGGTGTGGGTGGTCATTGGAGGCTCCTTGTCAGTCGGTGATATCGACCTCCACAGCGTTTGCTCATTGCTCGCTTCACAAGGCATCTCGGCACAGTGCTCAGCCAGTCCTAGTGCGCGACTACCTGGACTGAACCATGACGGCGCGCCCGTCCCCTGATTCCAGGGGACGGGCGCTTTCGCTTGTCAGGCGGGTGTCGGGGCGGATGGGTCTGCCGAGCCCGCCGCGGCGTCCGGAGACGGCGTGAGCAGGGCGAACAGGGCATCGACGCCGGCGGCCATGTCGACGTCCGGCTCGATCATCCACTGCAATTGCAGACCGTCGGAGACGGCCTGCAGGATGCGTGCCATCATCTCGGGGTCGATCCGGTCGTCGAGCTCACCGGTCGCCTGCAACTTCGTGATGCCCGAGACGAAGTAGGAACGCAGTGTCTCGCCGCGCTCACGGAACAGCCGATGAGCCGGATGCGCAGGGTCGGGTGCGTCGGCACACATCCGGGTGAACAGCTGAACCAGCCCCGGTACCTCGGCGTTGTGGCTGATCGCCTTCACATACCCGGTGCGCAGATGGGCGAGATCAGCCGCCTCTGCAGTCTCGGGCCAGTACTGCGCGAGGTCCACGTCATCGCGCTTGCGCAGAATCTCGGTGAACAACTCCTCTTTGGAGTCGAAGTAGTGCAGCAGGCCCGCCGGGGTGAGTCCGACAGCGTCGGCAATATCGGCCAAGTAGGCCGTCCGTGGACCTGCGCGCCCCACGACCTCGAGCGCGCGGGTGAGAATCTCTTCGCGTTTGGCAATGCCCTTCGCGTACCTGCCCGGGTTGGCCACGGCAGCATTCTAGTGCGCCCGCGGCGGCTGCACGTACCGCCCGTTTGGCGGTCAATCGAGCGCCGAACGGAAGGCGTCCAGTAGCCGGCTGTCGAACAGCACGAAGCGGATCCGGTCGACGCCGGAAGCCTGGTGGCTGCGGACGGTGTCGACGGCTATCCGAGCGACGTCGGCGGCGTCCCAACCGTATGCGCCGGCGCTGATCGCCGGGAACGCGATGCTGTTGGCGCCCAGACCGGCGGCGACGTCGATGCTGTTCCGGAAGCACGCCGCCAGCAACTCCGGATCGGTCTGTCCCCGGTGCGCGTTCGGGCCCACGGTGTGAATCACCCAGTGACACGGCAGGTCGAAGGCATCCGTGGCGACCGCTTCGCCTACCGGGAGTCCGTCGCGCCAGTCGGTGCGGCGCAGCCGGCGGCAGGCTTCGAGCAGACGCGGACCGGCCGCGGCGTGGATGGCGCCGTCGACGCCGCCCCCACCGAGCAATGTCGCGTTGGCGGCGTTGACGACGGCATCGACCCGCTCTGCGGTGATGTCGCCCTGCACAGCTTCGATCGTTGTCATCTCTCCACCATTGCAGCGCCGCTCCGGTTTGCCCAGGGGCGGCGGCAACCCGGGACGGCCGCGCTTGCGTCCGGATGGCGCTGAAGTCTGCGGTGGGCAAGTAGTCTGGCCGCCATGCCCGATCTCACCCATGAGCGCTTCAACGAGGCCGTGGTGGCGCACGTTCCAATCGCGATGGAAGCCCAGGAGGCGCTTTCCGGAGTGGTCGACCTCAACGGGGCCTACCAGGCCGACATCGAACAAGGCGTGGTGACCATCGCCGGGCGTCCGCTGCGGGTGGTGCTGCTCGGCACGGTTTCGAAGGCAACCGGCACCTGGTTGTGGTCGTGGGCGAACCAGGGCTTCGCGTCGATGCTGCCCGCCATCGCACCCGTTCGCCGTGCTGCGGAGATGGCCGGACCGTGGGGGTTGTGGGAGCTGGGCGAACCCCAGTTCAGCCTGACCGGCGTGCTCGACACCGGACTGGGCGCCGGGGCCAGCGTTGCCCTGGTGGCCGCGCCGCTGGTCGGCGCCACCGCGTTCTACTCGGCCGACTACGGCGCCGGCATCGCCTACTTCGGCATCGTCGACCCCGCGGTCCCGCGCCCCGCGGCCCAGGGCGTCACTTTCCCGCGCCGAATCATGGCCGCGGTCGATCTGCAACCCGGCAATCCACGGGCTCAAGTGCTCACCTACGCGGCGGTCCACAACCTGCGGGTGGTTGGCGACGACCGGCAACTGAAGGTGCATATCGGGCCCGACGTGCTGACCGTGGCTTTCGACGAGCAGGGCCGGATCAGCAACATCAGCGGCACGCTGAGCCCGGGGACGACCCTGTAGGAACTGCTGCTGGCCGAGAGCTCCGCACCACTGGGGGACGGAGAACGACGAACGCCCCGGACCAAGGTCCGGGGCGTTCGCGAGATTTGCTGTGTCAGCTCAGTTTGTTGGTCTCGTCCTGAATGGTCAACGCCACTTGCTTCAGCCGATCGGCGTGGGCCTTGCCATGGTGCGCACAGAAGAGGAGCTCGCCGGTATGCAGGGTGACCCTCAGATAGGCCTGTGCCCCGCAACGATCGCAACGGTCCGCTGCGGTCAGTTCCTCAACAGCTGTTGTGCTCATCCGCGTTCCCTTCTGTCCGGGTTGAGTCTATCAATATCAACTCGTATTCAGATCGGTTTGTTCCGTGGCGCGAGACTACCCCGGGACGCCAACCCGGGCTAGGCCGGGCACGCCGTCGTGAGGTTGCGGGATTGTGTCGGTCCCTGACGCTAGCCTCGTCGCGTGACGATCAAGGGCAAGCCCGCCGCTGAGGGGCGTGACTACGAGGCGCGTCATCTGCTCGTGCTCGAAGGGCTCGAGGCGGTCCGCAAGCGGCCGGCGATGTACATCGGCTCGACCGACACCCGCGGCCTGATGCACTGCCTGTGGGAGATTATCGACAACGCCGTCGACGAGGCACTCGCCGGGTTCGGCGACTCCGTCCGGATCGAGCTGGGTCACGACGGCAGCATTGCGGTGACAGATGTGGCTCGCGGCATCCCGGTCGACATCGAACCACGGACCGGGTTGTCCGGAGTCGAGGTGGTTTTCACCAAGCTGCACGCGGGCGGCAAATTCGGCGCCGGCTCGTACAACGCGACCGGCGGCCTCCATGGTGTGGGTGCGTCGGTGGTCAACGCCCTGGCGTCCAGGCTCGACGTCGAGGTGGACCGCAAGGGTGCTACCTGGGGAATGTCGTTCCGGCGCGGCGTGCCAGGCAGCTTCGACGGTCCCGGACCAGACGCCGCCTTCACCCCGGGCGGTCAGCTCGCCAGGATCGGACGGGCGCCGCGCGGTCGCACCGGGACGCGCGTCCGGTATTGGCCGGATCGACAGATCTTCCTGCCAGATGCGCAGCTTTCGCTGAGCCATCTGGTGGCCCGAGCGCGGCAGACCAGCTTCCTGGTTCCGGGACTGGAGTTGGTAGTCACCGACGCCCGCGGCGACGAGCCGACCACCGAGGTGTTCAAGCACGACGGCGGCATCTCGGAGTTCTGCGAGTTCCTGGCCACCGATGCCCCGGTCACCGAGGTGCTGCGGCTGCAGGGCACCGACTCCTTCACCGA
>JBGAJF010000016.1:0-75868 GCA_044225075.1 Micropruina sp.
TGAAGTCCGGTGTGGAGGAATTCGTCGAGCATGCCAGGCTGTGCCGCAAGTACGGTGCCGCGATCGTGGTGATGGCCTTCGACACCGACGGTCAGGCCGACAACCTGGAGCGCCGGAAAGAGATCTGCGCCGAGGCGTACCGCATTCTGGTTGACGAGGTGGGCTTCCCCGCCCACGACATCATCTTCGACCCGAACATCTTCGCGATCGGCACCGGCATTGAGGAGCACGCCAACTACGGCGTCGACTTCATCGAGGCCACCCGGTGGATCAAGCAGAACCTGCCCGGGGCACTCATTTCGGGTGGTGTGTCGAATGTGTCGTTCTCGTTCCGCGGCAACAATCCGGTCCGCGAAGCGATTCACGCTGTGTTCCTCTACCACGCGATCGCCGCCGGCATGGACATGGGCATCGTCAACGCCGGTGCCCTGGTGGTCTACGACGAGATCGACCCGCGGCTGCGGGAGCGTATTGAGGACGTGGTGCTGAACCGGCGTCCGGACGCCACCGAGCGACTGCTCGAGATCGCCGCCGACTTCAACGTCGCGGGCGCCGCGGTCGAGGAGGCGGTGCAGGAATGGCGTTCGCTGCCGCCTCGGGAGCGCATCACGCACGCCCTGGTCAAGGGCATCGACGAGCACGTCGTCGCCGACACCGAGGAGATGCGGGTGGAACTGGCGGCGTCCGGGGGGCGTCCGCTGGATGTGATCGAGGGTCCGCTGATGGACGGCATGGGCGTGGTCGGCGACCTGTTCGGTGCTGGCCGGATGTTCCTGCCGCAGGTGGTGAAGTCGGCCCGCGTGATGAAGAAGGCCGTCGCCCACCTGATCGTCATCGACCTCGGCGTGATGGTGCCGGCCCAGAAGATCCTGGCCACCGCCGACGAGGTCGGCGCCGACATGATCGGGCTGTCCGGGCTGATCACGCCGTCCCTGGACGAGATGTCGAACTTCGCCGCCGAACTGCAGCGGCTCGGTTTGAAGCTACCGCTGCTGATCGGCGGTGCGACGACCTCGCGGGCCCACACCGCGGTGAAGATCGCGCCGCGCTACGAGGGACCGGTGGTGTGGGTGAAAGACGCCTCCCGCTCGGTACCGACCGCGGCCGCGCTGCTGTCCGACGAGAAGCGTCCCGACTTCATGGCCGAGGTGTTCCGCGACTACGAGTCGATCCGGGAACGGCATGCTGCGAAGCGCAACGACCGGCCGCTGATTCCTTATGCCGACGCGTTGATCGAGCGGACGCCGATCGACTGGAGCGGGTATATGCCGCCACGTCCGGCGATGTTGGATGCAGAGCCGGTGCGGGAGTTCATCGACTACCCGCTGGCCGAGTTGCGGAACTACATCGACTGGCAGCCGTTCTTCAACGCCTGGGAGCTCAAGGGACGCTACCCCGACATCCTGAACAACCCGGCCTCTGGTGAGGCGGCGCGGAAGCTGTGGGCCGACGCGCAGACGATGTTCGATCAGGTGATCGCCGAGGGTTGGCTGAAAGCGAACGGCGTGATCGGCTTCTTCCCTGCGTCTGCGGTCGGCGACGATCTGGAGCTCTACACCGATGAATCACGTAGTGAGGTGCGGTTGCGGCTGCACCATCTGCGGCAGCAGGGCCATCACCGCGAAGGCGTCCCGAACCGGTCGCTGGCCGACTACGTAGCACCGAAGTCGACCGGACTGTCCGACTGGGTGGGAGCCTTTGCCGTCACCGGCGGCCTCGGTGCGCCGGAGCGGGTGAAAGCGTTCCGGGAGTCGCTGGACGACTACAGCGGCATCCTGCTGGAGTCGATCGCAGACCGGCTGGCCGAGGCGTTTGCGGAGCGACTGCATGAGCGGGTGCGGCGGGAATTCTGGGGCTACGTGCCTGACGAGGCCTTGGACAACGACGCGTTGATCGCCGAGCGGTACCGCGGCATCCGCCCGGCCCCCGGCTACCCGGCCTGCCCCGACCACACCGAGAAGCAGACGCTGTGGAACCTGTTGGACGTGGAGCGCCGGACCGGCATCGAACTCACCGAGTCGATGGCGATGTGGCCCGGTGCCGCCGTCTCCGGCTGGTACTTCTCGCATCCCGACAGCCGCTATTTCGTGGTCGGACGCCTGGCTCGTGACCAGGTCGAAAGTTATGCCGAGCGCAAGGGCTGGACTCTCGCCCAGGCTGAGAAGTGGCTATCCCCGAACTTGGGTTACGAGCCCGAGGAGTGAGCGTTCCGCTCTGCCTGAACTCGGTGGCCTCCCACCGGCCGAGCTTGTCTTGCGCCAGCCCAACGTGACCTGCGCCACTATCGGTTCTGGCTGTTGAAGCAGCTTTTGGCTAGGGTATTTGGCCTCGGGGTGCGCACTAGTCAGTGGTTGTTTGAGCCTTGTCGGTTGGCGTCCCGTGAACCTTGGCTTCCAAGGAACGCCGGTTTGAGCCTTAGATCGCTGTGGGGTTGCTTCCGACCGGGCGATTCGGTGTGCGATCATGACCGCGGTGCACCCGCGCATGAGGAGTCGCATGGCTACCCCTTGGAGGTCCAGGCGGTCGGATCTCCGCCTACTGAGGATCGCGATTCTGGCCATGGTGGCGCTCGCTGCGCTGGTGGCGCCCGCCGCCGTGGCAACCGCTGCCGGCCCGACGATCACCGCGACCTACACCCCGAACGAGATCACCATGGCACCCGGGGAGACCCGGACCGCAGTCCTGCTGGTGGAGAACCCCATGAGCCTCCCCGTGCGGATTAACAGCCTGACGCCGCTATCGGGTGACAGCCGGGTTGACCTCAGCCTCGACACGACCGGCCCGATCGCCATCCCGCCCGGTGGTTCCGCGGCCTTCAAGACGACGGTGACGCTCAGCGCTGTGCCGTCGTCCAAGGTCACCGCCCTCACTACTGTCGACTACACGACCGTGCCGCCCCGGACGTCGAAGGTCGCGGCCCGGACCGGTTCCGTGGTCGCGTCGCTGGCCGTCACCGCCGGCCCGGTACCGAGCGCGCCAGCCAGCCCGCTCACAATCACCTCCGCGGGGGATGACGGGCTCGTCGACACCCAGTTTGCCGATGTCTACTTCACCATCACCAACACCAGCGCCTCCGACCTGAATCTCAGCCGTGCGACCCTGACCTTCCCGAGCTTCCTTCGAGTACAGCTTCCCGAGAGCGGCCTCGAATCTGAGCGCGATGCAGGCACCCTTGAGTTGTCGCTCAACGAAACGCTGACCACGGGGGACGGGGCCGCTGTTCACCTGCACGTGCGCACTCCCGACGGACTCCAGCCGGGGAACGCACGTTTGGTGTTGTCGATCTCGTACCAGGACGCCGCTGCCAGGACGACCGGTTTCACCACAGGAAGCCACACGCTGGCCCTCACTGTCTTTGGGGAAGCCGCAGTCCTGGGAGCTTTCGGCGAGGCGCTCGCTCCCGCCCTGTTCGTGGTGCCGGGGGTGCTGTTCGTCCTGGTCCTTTGGTTCCTCTGGGGACGGGTCTATCCACGCAGCTTCGCTGTCGACCTGACCCCGCCGTCCGCCGTCACCTCGGCCGTCGCCGTGGCGATCCTCGGCGTCCTGTTCTCAGTGCCACTGCCGCCCCTCTACACCCTGCTCTGGCAACGGGACTACCGCGCGGTCTACGGCTTCGTCGACATCGGCCGGATGTGCCTGCTCGGGGTCGGCCTCGGCGTCGTGGCGTGGGGTGCGGGGTTGGCCATCCGGGGCGTGGTCCGCCAGTTTCGCCTCATTCCGGGCGATCCGGCCCTCAAGGTGCTTCGCAAGATCACGCGTCGTGGCCGAAACCTTGCCCAGGTATCGAGCGCCCAGCACGCGGCGAAGGCCGCCGCTGGCGTGGACTCCACGGTGTTCATTCTGCGCACCGACCGGGCGGGTGTGCTGGTCTGCCCGCCGATCCTCGCGGCGCCACAGAACGACTCCGACACGAAGTTCGCCGCCGAATTCAACGAGCTCATCAAGGACCAGCGGAACCGCGAACTGTACCGGCTCATCCGCAAGCGCGCGGCCGCGGGCAGCGTCGTCTATCGAACAGCCGCCGGCTCGCTCAGCCGCGTACCGGCGACCGAACTTTCGGACTTTGGTTCCGGCCGGATCGTCGACCTGAAGTCATGATCTGCCTGGAATTTGAGGGGCCGGGTGCGATGCACCCGGCCACGGCCCGCCATCGGGCGGCCCTTTCTTCCGTAGAAGAAACTAGTCGGGATCATCTAAGCAGGGGGAGGGACTGGTGACAACCGTCACGCGCTTCCATGTGAGTTGGTTGCAGACATCGGCGGTGCCTGAATTCGTCGCCGGCGGGGCGGGTACCCCATCGCTCAGCGAGCTGAACGAGTACTCCGCTGCCTTCGCGGCCGCCCCAGCCGTCGGAGCAGCCTGGATGAAGCCGTGGGGCAACTATTCCCGCGGCCACCGGTACTGGTCGAACCTGCTCGGCTCGGCCTACGCGCGAGCCGACACCCTCTCCGCCTGGACGAAGCAGGTGCCGCTGCGACGCGCCGATGGGTACACGCCGGGGACGGAGCTTTCGGCCGTCATTGTCGGGTGCGAACGCTTCCTGTACCCGTCCGGGGTTGGCGTCGCGATCACCGCCACCTTCGACGGGGAACTCCCGCTGCCGGGAGCACTCTCATTGCACAGCGAGCTGTGCCAGGGACCGGTGTTCGTCGGCTCGGACAGAGTCGCCCGCCGGATCAAGGGCATCCTCGCCTACGTCCTGGAAGAGTTGGAGAACGAGGTGCTGGGAAATCCCAGTTCGGCACCGGTGCGCAGCCAGCAGCAAACCATGACGACGATCGCCGGATCGACCGGGAAGACCAAGACCGGCGCCGCCACCGAAACCCTGAAGCAACTGTGCTACCCCGGCCAGCAACCAGGCCGGACGACGATCTTTCCCAACCGCACCGGGAACTTCTCGGGCACCATCCGGGCGGCGGGGCAACGATCCCAGGCGACATGGTCACCCATCCGCAGCGCGACGACGGCGGAGCGGAATGGCCTCACCTGTTACCACCGGAATGTGCTGCTTGCCACCCTGCACACCATGCAACTGCTCAACCTAACGGAACTCGCCGGAGACGACTTCGCTAGCGACGCCGATCGCGCTCAGCAGCTCTATCGGCGCGCCGGCACCGTGCTGGGCTGGCTCTACGGAGGCGCCTCCGCATACTCCACGCGATTCACGCCAAAGTTGATCGACGACTCCGGCCTGCGCGAGCGCATCGACCGCATCCGCCTAAGGCTCTCAGGTGACGGGCCCCTCCGCCTACGCGACTAGGCACCCCGGCCGAACACCCCCAGACAACGATGACCAAGATCCACACCGCAGCAATCACGAACCAAACGGGGCCATTGGTGCCTCTGACTTCTCTATTCAATCGCGCCCACGGTGGCCTCCGTCTACAACAGACACCGAGGGCGACGGCTTTCTGCCCCGCCCGTCGATCAGCGCGAAGCGATAAGTCACCGCTAGACGCCGGACTTCGTGGGCATTCATACACAACAAAGTGGTCCTTTGGTCAGGGCGCCGTCCAGTCCGAGGAACGAATCGGCCCGTGCTCGGCCTACCAAGCCAAGATCCTTCCCGATCCATTCGACCCGCATCCCACCGCTGAGGCCAAGCTCGCCACACCGGTGACTACCACGTGGGCTGACCTGTGGCCGTGAGTAGCATGGCCGCTATGGCTCAGGTGACGTCGCTGAAGAACCTGCGGAGCCCGGCCGTGGTGGCCGCGTTCGGGGGCTGGAACGACGCCGGCGACGCCGCCAGCGGGGTGATTGATCACCTTGCGGAGATCACCTCGGCCAAGCTGGCGTTCGCGATCGACCCCGACGAGTACTACGACTTCCAGGTGAACCGGCCGACCATCGCTACCACATCCGGTGGTGAGCGGACCCTGCAATGGCCCACCACCGAGGTGCTGGTGGCGCCGCTGCCGGAACGCGATCTGGTGCTGATCGGTGGACCCGAGCCCAACTTCCACTGGCGAGCGTTCTCCTCGGCACTGCTCTCGGCGATCCGCACGGTCGGGCCCGAGATCGTGGTGTTCCTGGGCGCGATGCTCACCGACGCCCCACACTCGCGGCCGGTACCGGTCAACGCGTCCGCCACCACCGACGACGTCGCGGCAGAGCTGGGGGTCGAGGTCTCCGACTACGAAGGGCCGTGCGGCATCCTCAGTGTGATCGCAGCCGACTGCACAGTGTTGGGGTTGCGCACCGCCTCGCTGTGGGCGTCCGTGCCGCACTATGTTGCCGAACCGCCGAACCCGAAGGCGACGTTGGCGTTGCTCGACCGACTCGAGGACCTGCTGGACACCCCGCTCGACACCGGCGAGCTGCCCGAGCAGGCGGCGCTGTGGGAGAGCCAGGTCAACGAGTTGGCGTCCGAGGACACCGACATCTCGGCCTACATCACCGCGCTCGAAGAGCGACGCGATGAGAATCAGCCGGAGCCGCAGGGTGAGGCGATCGCCGCCGAGATCCAGCGGTACCTGCGGCGGCGCCGCAACCCCCCGGCGTCCGGTCTGCGCTGAGCTGGTAGCGCCCGCCGCGAGAGGTGATCCTGTGCAGTTCCCAGGCAAGGCATCGTGGCAAGTGCGGTTCGAAGCCAGTTCGTTGCCGTTGCACAGCGCGTTGTTCGTCCGTGAGGCATGTGGGGTGCCGGTGACCCACGATGTGGCACCGCCGCTGCTGCTGATGACTCCCCCACCCGCACCGGTGCAAGTGAGCGCGACCGACTGGGAGGCCTGGTGGTCGGCCCTCGCCGCCAGTGACAGTTGGGCGGCGTGGGACCCCCGTTCGCTCGCCCCCGCCGGGCTTGCCCAGGCGTTGGACCAGCTGGGCAACGAGCCATTTGAGTGGGTTGCCCAACACGTCCGTGAAGTCGACCGGTACCGGGAGCCGGCCTTTTCGCTGCCTGTGCTGGAGGCGGTGACCGAACTCGAGCACGAACTCGGACGCCGTTCGCTGATGGACGTCGGTATCGAGGGGCTCGCTGTGCAGAGCGACTGGGTCGAGGTGTCCGGCGACGGTTCGGTTGTGTGTGCGTCGTGGGCGGCTCTCGATCACGCGCGGGACTGGCTAACCGATGCGCTCCGTCCGGCATTCCGTCGCGCACCGTGCCGCTGACCGGACGCAACCGGAGAGTAGCCTTCATCCCTGGTCAATCCAGGACGACTGAAGGAGGCGACGCACCTCGCCCCCGCCGATCGCCTCGAACTGATCGGCGCCCTGTGGGACTCGCTCAGTCCCGACGACCTTCCCGTCACCGACGCCGAACGGGCGATGATCGATGACCGTCTCGTCGGTCTCACCGATAACCCCGCCGATGCCCGCCTCTGGAGCGAAGTCGAGGCCGATCTTCGCTCGCGTCGGTGACCGTAGCGGCCGGAGCCAGTCCCAGTTCGAGAGCACGTAATCGCTCGGCACGAGGGACGTCGACGTCCGCGCCGGCAGTGCGGCCCGACGAGAGTCAGCGCTTCCCTATTCTGGCCGTGGAAGGACCTGGTGGCCTCCGTGCGAAGAGGGCACGATACCGACATGGGCACGATCGATGACTACTTGGACGACCTCGAACCCGGCGATCGGGCGGTGGTCGGGCACGTGTACGACGTGGTGCGGGCGACTGTTCCCGACCTCGCGCAGGGCACGAGCTACGGCATGCCGGCGCTGCTGTACCGCGGCAAGGCCCTGATCTCAGTGATGCGAACGAAGAAGCACATCGGCGTCTACCCCTACAGCGGACGAGTCCCGGCGGTTGTCGCGGAGTCGGTCAGCGATCTCGACTTCGACAAGGGCACCATCCGCTTCCAGCCGGATCAGCCGTTGACGGACGACACCATCCGCGCGATCGTCGCGGCGCGAATCGCCGAGATTGAGGATCCATCGCTGCGGCGTGGTCCGCGCTGAACGTCGAAGTCCCACGCCGGCCGATCCTCACCGGAGACACGCTCCCTTGCTGGGGTTGCATCACCGCAGGACCGGCCGGACGAGACCGGCCTCCGCGGGTGGAGTGCCGAAACCTCCAGCAACACCGGGTCCCGGCCTCGACAGGCTCGACCCACGAAATCAGTGCTTCCCGAGCGGGTAGGGCCCGATGCTGGTCTCCGGGGTCATGCCGTCGGAGAATCCGGCCACTCGCCGTTCGCCAGCTGACGAGTAGCCGCCAGCCCGACGCCCAGGATCACGGCGAGCTCATCCACCGTTCCGCCGGCTGCGAGATGTGCGCGGCAGCGGGCAGCGACCAGACCGCGGACGGTGCGTGCGGCGTCCGGTGAATGGGTGCTCAACGACACCGCGTATCGCAGTTCCTCGCGCGCGACCGCGATGCCACCGAAGCCGCTCCAGTCGGTAACTCGGCGGTGCCAGTCGACATCGATAGCGAGTCCGCGCCCGTCGAGGCGCCGCACGGGGGCCACGCCGCGGATCGAGGACGCCAGCCAGACCCCGTCGGCGGTGAACAGGTCATCGGTCGGAATCAACTCGTACTGGGTGTCCACGCCTTCTGCCGCAGCGCCGGCGAACAGTTGCCGGACGGTGATCGAGTCGAGAATGCCGGTCGCGCCGGGCGGGGTGGTGGTCAGCACGCCGCCCCGGAGCACGATCACCGCCGCTGTGGGCGCTTCGAGTGCGTAGCCGTCTGCGCTGACGAAGAGCGCATCGTCGTCGCCGCGCCGTCCAGCCTCACGTTTCGCGGCCGCGTTGACCGCGTACGACAGAAGCTTCGCACCACCCAGCAGCCATGGCGCGTCTGCGAAGGTGTCGCTGTCGTAGCCACGGTTCATGGTGCGGACGGCGAGGCCGATCGTCCGTGCGCGGAGCATCGCCGGCAGGTCGAGTTCGGTGATGGTCAGGAAGCCGGTCGGCACTCCCGGTGTCGACTCGGGACCCCTGGTCAGCACCAGTTTGAGCACCGCCTCGGGTGCTGGTTCCCAGGCGGCGACAGCGTCCGCGATCAGGGCGCGCCAGGCGTCGGTGTCGAACGGCAGGTCAAGAGTGGCCGCAGACTTGGCGAAGCGGACGAGGTGGGCGTCCAGGTTCTCGACCACGGCGTCCGGACCGCCGCCGAGCACCCGCATCGCGTCGAAGCAGCCATCGCCCCTGACCAGACCGACATCGTCGGCGGTCGCGATCGGTTCGGCCGTCGGCACCACGCCGCGGCCCAGGACCGCGACCAGCTGCCTGGTCAATGTGCGCATGCGGCGATCGCCTGCTCGCGCAGGGCGATCACCATGGCGTCGGGATCCTCGGCGCTGTACACCGCCGAGCCGGCGACGAAGGTGTCCGCACCCGCCTCCGCGCAGCGCTCGATGGTGTCCACCGACACCCCGCCGTCGACCTGCAGCCAGATCTCGCCGCCACGGGCCTCGATCAACTCGCGGGTCCGGCGGATCTTCGGCAGCACCAGGTCGAGGAACTTCTGACCGCCGAAGCCGGGCTCGACGGTCATCAGCAACACCATGTCGAGTTCGCCCAGCATGTCGGCGTACGGCTCGATCGGGGTCGCCGGACGCAGCGCCATCGAGGCCCGAGCCCCCAGCGACCGCAACTCGCGGGCCAGTTTGATCGGAGCATGGGACGACTCGGCGTGGAAAGTCACCGACTCGCAACCGGCGTCCGCGAAGGCGGGCGCCCAGCGGTCCACCTCGGCGATCATCAGATGGATGTCGAGGAAGGCGGTGGTGTTTGCCCGGATGCACTCGACCACCGGCAGCCCGAACGTCATGTTGGGCACGAAATGGTTGTCCATCACGTCGACGTGCACCCCGTCGGCACTGGGAATCCTCGCGATCTCGCCCGCCAGGTTGGCGAGATTGGCGTTCAGAATGCTCGGCGTGATCCGCATCGTCATGCCTGGCACCCTATTGGGTTTACCTGGCCTTTCGTAGCAAGGCGAGGAACATGGCATCGGTGCCGTGGCGGTGCGGCCACAGCTGCAGATAGCGCCCGCGCGCGGCGTCCGGGATGTCGGGCAGGACAGCCGGCGCGTCCAGCACCTCAACCCCGGACGCGGCCTCGACGATCTCGCTGGTCTCGCGGCGGTGCGGCGAGCAGGTGGCGTAGGCGATGACGCCAGTCGGCGCGGCCGCCCTGATCGCCGAGGCGAGGAGTTGGTGTTGAAGAGGTATCAGAGCGTCCAGATCGGTGGGCTTTCGGCGCCAGCGCGCTTCGGGACGCCGGCGCAGGGCGCCCAGACCCGTACAGGGGGCATCCACAAGCACCCTGGCGAAGTGGTTCTCGGGCCACGCGGGATGAATTCCGTCGGCGGCGATAACGATGGGTTTGGGCTGCGGGTAGGCGTCCAGGGCGCGAGCGACGAGCACCGCCCGATGCGGCTGAAGTTCGCTGGCCAGCAAGCGTTCACCCTTGTCGCGAGCCAATCCGGCAAGCAGCGCGGCCTTGCCTCCGGGGCCGGAGCACAGGTCGAGCCATGCACCGTCCGGGGCTTCGGTCCGGGCGAGCGCCCAGGCGACCAGCTGCGACCCTTCGTCCTGGACGCCGGCGCGGCCCTGCGCCACCGCCGGCAGCTCGGCAGGATTCCCGGACGCTTCCGCGCCGAACGGTGACCAGCGCAGGGGGCGTCCGCCCAGTTCGGCGACCTCGGCCAGTCCGGGGCGAACCACCAAGTGCGGCGTCGGTGACTCGTTGTTGGCGGCCAGCGCAGCCGAGATTTCATCGGCGGGAAGCAACTCGGCGTAGGCGTCGATGATCCACTGAGGGTGGCGGGTGAGCAGCGCCTCCGCGTTGGCGTTGTCGCTTCGTAGCCGGGCGGCCCAGCCGTCGGCGTCCAGCGCAGCCACCTTGCGCAGGATCGCGTTCAGCACACCGGTGACCCGCTGGGAGACCATCTCGCGACCCAGTTCGACGGTGGCAGCCACGGCGGCATGGCTCGGCACACGCAGTTCCAACAACTGGTGCGTGCCGAGCCGGAGCAGATCGACGACAGCCGGCTGCAGACTGCGCAAGGGGCGTCCGGCGGCCGAGGTGATGATCGCGTCGTAGAGGCCCATCCCACGGCAGGTGCCGGCGACAAGCTCGGTGGCGAAGGCGGCATCGCGCGCGGAGAGACCGGCCGTGTGCTCGGCCAGCGCAAGGTTGGCGTACGCGTCGTCGGCGGTGATGGCGCGAAGTGTCCGATAGGCCGCGGCCCGGGCCGGGTCGGAGCTGGTTCTGCGGCCCTTGCCGTCCGGCTTTGCCGATGACCTGAGATAACGATCGGGATCGGGCACCTCTGTCCGTGCCCGATCCCGATGCTTGTTTCTACTCATTCGAAGAACCCCGGGTGACCACCCAGGCCGCGGCCCCAATCGGCCGCTGGCATGGCTCGTTTTCCGGCCGGCTGAACCGTGATCAGCTCAATGACGCCACGGCTTGTGCCGACATTGACGGTGTGACGTCCGACGTCGATCACGCCGGGGGGGAGGATCGTGCCGGCCTGGGCACGACCGAGGTGGACCTTGAATCGTTCGCCGCGATGAGTCGTCCACGCGACGGGGTTGGGATTGCACGCGCGGATCAGTCGATCGATCTCGACTGCCGAGCGCGTCCAGTCGATTTGGGCATCGGCAACCGTCAGCTTGGGGGCCAGAGTGATGCCTGCGGTGGGTTGAGGCTCGGCGGTGGCGGCGCCACTCTCTATGGCGTCGAGAACCTGAACTAGAAGCCCGGCACCCCGGTGAGCTAGCCGCGTGAGCACCTCTCCCGAGGTCTCGGTGTCAGCCAGTGGAGAGGATTCCTGCAGGTAAATGTCGCCGGCATCGAGCGCCGGCACCAGGTCGAAAATCGTGATGCCGGTCTCGTTATCGCCGGCAAGAATTCCGCGCTGGACGGGTGCCGCGCCCCGCCACGCTGGCAGCAGCGAGAAGTGCACATTTACCCATCCATGCGATGGGATCGCCAGGACGTCCTCGGGAATCAGTGCCCCGTAGGCCACCACAGGACAACAGTCGGGAGCCAGTTCACGCAGCCGCGTGGCGAAATCGGGTGCGCGTGGGCTGGCCGGCTTCAGCGTTTCGATACCTTGCGTCTCAGCCCAGCTCGCCACCGGGCTGGGCACGAGACGTTTGCTGCGTCCCTGGCGGGCATCCGGACGAGTGACGACAGCCACCAATTCGTGCCGCGAAGCGGCGACTGCCCGCAGGGCGGGCAGTGCAACCTCGGGAGTACCTGCGAAGACGACACGCACCGCGACAGCCTAGCGGTCAGGCCTCGACGGTCGGGGCCACCACCGTTGGTCGAGCTTGTCGAGACCCGACTCGGGCTGCGCCTCCGCTAATCGGGCGCGCCAACTCGGTCGTCTTATCGGGCGCGCCAACTCGGTCGTCCAGACCCCTGGTGACCTATCGATTCAGTGCGACCAACTCACCGATTGGGATGCTTGCCGACGCCTCGTTGTAGGCAGGCAACACACCGGAGAATCCGGCCACCGACCAGGTCACCTCCCAATCTGCGACTGCGCGAACCCGATACTTTCCCTTCGGCAGCGAGGGTTTCGAATAGGCATAGCCGCAGTTGGGTGATGGAGTTGCTGGCTTCACCGACGCCGAGTACTTCTCCGCCGACGTGCACGTGACGGTATTGCCGTCGCCCATGTGGAAGGTGGTCGACTGCCAGCGGGCAGTCATCTGAAACGTGAACCCACTCGCGGAAGCCGAGGTCGACACCGTTGTCGGACCTTCGGTCCACAGCCAGATCGGGAATCCCACCGCGAGCATCTTCCACTCGTTGTTGTTGGGATTCGGTCCGAAGTTCGGCGTCGGTGTCGGAAGGCGCAGCTCGGTGACCAGCCTGACCGCCATCGCTTGGGCGAGCGCGCCCGTAAGCATGCCCCCCGAGCTCGCCAGGTCGTCAGAACCCATGCACAGCGAGGGGTCAGCCAGCGCCAGACACTGATCAATCGCCTGGTCACGCGCATCGGTGGAGATTTCTTGTCTGCTGCTGCCATGCCCATCCCACGACTTCTGCTGACCCGTAGGATTATGCGCTCGCGTAGACAGAAAGCTGAATATGCCTCGCGTGTGCTCACTCGTGCTCTTGACCTTGACGCTCGCCCGCTGTGTCTTTGATGGACTTGGCTTCGGCCGCTTCTCGTCTTGAGCATCTGCTGGCTCCGCGCTGGCCACTGCGATCAAGGACAGCGCAACAAGTGCTCCACCGAGTACGCGCCTCAACATGACGCAACCTCACCGGACCGGGCCGACCACAAGCGCAAATGCCCATCAACGGTCTGTGCCACCACGTGCTCGACGGCCCAGGTCCCCTGCTTGATGAACTTGTCGCGTCGAAACAGTCGGAGCGATCGAGCATCCAGACATGCCGTGATCGCTGCGGTGCCGGGTTGGACGCTGGCGGTTCTATCTGGCTCGACCACTTCGATCTCGACCTCACCTGAAATTGCTCGGACCCCAGCTCGTTTCACATCCTGGAAGACACCCAATGCGCTCCTCTGGAAATCGCCCGCAGTGGTCGCGAGCATTTCCTTCGTCGGCTTATCCGTTCCACCGGCTCGATACAGCCGCGTACTCTCTTTAATCCATCTCCGATACAGAGCAATCGCTTCTTCGGTGAGCCGGTTCTGCTCCTCGACCTTCTGGTACTCCTCCCGCGAACATGGCCGCGACGTACCACCCATCGGCGAACACGTGGGGGTTGGGGTTGGGCTCACTGAGGGCGACGAGGGCGCCACCGCAGGCGAACTGGGCGGAGGTGACACTGGTTGTGTACAGCCAACGAGCACGAGCAACAACATGACAACCAGGCACCTCATCCGGTCTCCTCCTAGGGATCGGTGCGCCGAGTCTTGCATGAACCGAACGTCCGTGGAGAGTTATCCACAGCCTGACTAAGTTTCTGCGGTCGAACTCACAGGAGTCGGACCAGACGACGCCATCGCCGAGCAGGTCTCGACAAGCCGGCCAACGCAGGGATCGCAACGTGTCGAGACCCGACGGCGCTCCCCCGCTACAGCATGGCCGGATCGACCCGAACCCGCAGCAACCCGTCCTCCTTGTGCGCGGTCCTCCGCACTTGCACTGCCTTCGCAGCGGCCACCAATGCCTTGCCTCTGGTCAGCGGCGCCCGAAGTAGCGCCCGGACCTCACCGTCGGCTATGGGTACCGGTCCGAGTGGCACGGCTCCTGTGTCGGCGTGCAACGCGCGCGCCGCGTCCTCAACCACTTGGACGCCGCCCTCAAGGCTGATCAGACGGGTGACCGGCGGGAAGCCTGCCTCCGCCCGGTCGGCCAACTCCCGCTCGGCGAAACCCACCGGATCAAGCCGCACCAGCGCCTGGATCGCCCGCGCGGACGCCGGCCCGGCAACAACCACACTCCCGTCATCGGAACCCCCGCGAACCAGGGCAATCGCAGCCAGCCAGCGCCGCAACGCCTCCTCGCCGGCCCGCAGGTCGGCCCGAGCCAACAGCAGCTCAGCATCCAGCAACACTGCAGCGGCATACCCACCCGCCGCGACTGGCTCGACACCGGGAGTCGCCAGCACCAACGCGGGCTCGGCGCCTACTTCTGCGACGGGATGATCACCACTGGACTGCACGACAGGCGTCTGGGGAAAGGCTCGTCCCAACTCCTCGGCGGTGCGAACCACGCCCACCCGCGGCGCGCGTAACTCGTTGCTGCCGCATTCCCCACACCGCCAATCGGGCTTCACGCCGCACACTCGGCAGACCGGCACCGAACCGTGGTCCGTCCGATCGCCCGCCAGCGGGTGACCGCAAGCGGCACAGCGCGCGACAGTCCGGCAGTGGGCGCACGTCAATCCCGCCAGGTACCCGGCGCGCGGAACCTGCACCAGCACCGGGCCGGACGCCAGACCCGCCCGGATCGCGGTAAACACCTCGTGCGGGAGTCGGGAGTGTGCCGCAGGGTCGCGGCCGGCCTGCGCCGTCCCGTCGTCGGTGGCGCGAACGACCGCACAGGCTTCGCGTCGTGCCCCGCCGGGCAGCTCGAGTGGTTGCAGCCATCCTCGGTCAGCCATCGCCTGCGTCTCGGCACTGCGGGCGTAGCCCAGATAGAGCAGTCCGCAGCGCTGCCGGGCAGCCCGCAGCCCGACCACGACCCGGGCGTGCGGATACGGTGCCCGCGGTTCCGCCCAGGAATCATCGCCGTCGTCGAACAGTGCGATCAGGCCGAGATCGACGACCGGAGCGAATGCGGCCGCGCGGGTGCCCAACACCAACCGGACCTGTCCCCGGGACGCGGCGAGAAACGCGCGGTACCGAGCGGCCGGTCCCTTCTCGGCGGTCAGGGTGACGAAACTGCCCCGTCCGAACACCTCGACGCAACGCGTTTCGAGCCGGGCCAGGTCGGACGCATCCGGAACCAGCAGCAGGACGCCGCGCCCCCCAGCCAGCGTCGCCGCTGCCGCTTCGACCGCCGCGGTGATCCAGTCCCCCAACGGACGCGCCACCGGCGCCAGGCACAGCGTCGCCCGCGGTGCAGCCTCGGCGCCAAGCACGGTCAGCAGGGACGCCCCATGCGGGTACGCCGGCAACACCGTCGGATCCTCCTCGGGCGTTTGCGGGCACGGATAGTCCGGTGGGTCGGCCGTCTCGGTCATGCCGTGCCGTGGTGGCACCGCCAGCCGGACGACATCGGCGAACGTGCCGGCGTAGTGGTCGGCGACGTCCCGGATCACCGCGGCGATCTCAGGCCGCAACACGGGCTCGGATGAAACCACCTTCAACAACGGAGAGAGCTCGCGATCGGCGTCCGATGTCTCGGCGACATCGAGCACGTAGCCGTCGCGCTGCCGTCCGGCGAACCTGACCTTGACCCGACAACCCGGCACCACCTCAGACGCCCACTCATCGGGAATGGCGTAGTCAAACGGTCGATCGAGATGCGGCAGCGGCAGATCCACCGCCACCCGCGCAACTCTCGGCTCGTTCACGGACTTGATGCTAGAGGCCGGCACTGACGTTCCTGACGTCACCCCGGCGCGGCGGCCGGTGAGGCTCGGTAGCCTGCCGAATGCTGCATCCCCGTATTTGCGCTTCGACAGCGGATTGCTCACCATATCGAGCACCGCCAATCCGGAGGATTGGCTGACCGCCGGAGTGGGATCAACGCGGCTGCGGCCGCAGCCGACCGCTCGCCACAGAGCCGGGATTCGACCGTGCAACGCTGACCCGCAGGACCTCATCCGCGACCTGGAGGAACTCTGCAGACAACCTCGGAATCGCCCAATGGCTCCTCACCGGTGGCTCCTGGAAGTCCACCTTGGCTCTCGCGTACACGCAGGTGCACCCGGAACGGAGCACCGGCCCAATGCTGGCGGCCGCCACTGCAACCAGCCGCGCGGAGGTCGACTGGGTCGCCGAGTCGGTGGGGCGTGTTCTCACGCAGGAGTGGCACGCATACTCGGCCGCTTCCGCCATCAGTGGTCGATCGCGCGATCGGTGGTGACCAAAGGAACCGTCCCCAGTGACCAAAGGAACCGTCCCCAGTGACCAAAGGAACCGTCCCCAGTGACCAAAGGAACCGTCCCCAGTGACCAAAGGAACCGTCCCCAGTGACCAAGAAGAACCGTTCCCGACGTGCGGCGGGTTCGACCAGCGGAGAAAGTTTATCCGCGGACGGCGTTCGCTAGGGCGTCGGCGCGGTCGGTGCGTTCCCAGGTGAACTCGGGGAGTTCGCGTCCGAAGTGGCCGTAGTTGGTGGTCAGCGAGTAGATCGGACGCAGCAGGTCCAGGTCCCGGATCAGGGCCGCGGGGCGGAGGTCGAAGACCTCCAGGACCGCGGCGGTGATCTGCTCCAGGGGGACGTTCTCGGTGCCGAAGCAGTCGGTGTAGAAGCCGACCGGGTGGGCGCGTCCGATGGCGTAGGCGACCTGCACCTCGCAACGGGTAGCCAAACCGGCCTTGCCCGAAAAGGCGCCGCCGCCGTGCCGGGCCATGCCGCCGTAGGTATCGACGATGATCTTGCGACCGGTCAGTCCGGCGTCACCCATCGGGCCGCCGATGACGAACTTGCCGGTCGGGTTGATGTGCACCTTCAACCCATCGGTGGAGACGTCATACCTAGCCAGCACGGGTTCGACCACTTCGTGCAGAATGCCCGGCCGGATGTCGCGGTCGTAGGAGGCGGCACCGGTGTGCTGCGACGACACCACGATGGTGTCCACGCCGACCGCTCGGTCGCCGTCATAGGCGATGGTGACCTGGGTCTTGCCGTCGGGCAGCAGGAACGGCAGCACCCGGTCCCGCCGGACCGCGGTGAGCCGCTCAGCCAGCCGGTGCGCGATGTCGATCGGCAACGGCATCAGCGTCGGCGTGTCGGTGCAGGCGTAGCCGAACATCAGGCCCTGGTCCCCGGCGCCCTGGGCGTCCAGCGCATCGCCGGACCCACCCTCGCGGTGTTCGCCGGCGTCGTCCACGCCCTGGGCGATGTCAGGAGACTGGGCGCCGAGCGAGACCAGCACACCGCAGGACGCACCGTCGAACGACTTCTCCGACGAGTCGTAGCCGATCTGTAGGATGCGTTCCCGGGTCAGCTTGGCGATGTCCACATAGCCGGTGGTGCTGACCTCTCCCGCCACCACGACCGTGCCGGTGGTGACCAGGGTTTCGACCGCGACCCGGCTGTCGGCGTCCTGGGTGAGCAGGGCGTCCAGGACGGCGTCCGAGACCGAGTCGGCGAGCTTGTCGGGGTGA
Organism: Micropruina sp.; assembly: GCA_044225075.1. Taxonomy (GTDB): domain Bacteria; phylum Actinomycetota; class Actinomycetes; order Propionibacteriales; family Propionibacteriaceae; genus Micropruina. Next base: position 17,654 of record JBGAJF010000016.1, read on the forward strand.
CCCTCGGTAACGGACTCCGAGGTGAACAGGCGGCTCATCGGTTGCTCTTTCTCCTTGCGAGGACGGCATCGAGGATGCGATGCGCGACGAGGTTCTTATCTCCGGCGAGGGTGTCAACCACGCCGTCGGGATCGATGATTGCGACCGTGTTGTCGGCCGATCCGAAGACCGCTCCCCCGCTGACGTCGTTCAACACCAGCAGGTCACAGCCTTTGCGGGCCATTTTGGCGCGGCCCAACTCCAGCAGTTCGGACGCCGACCCCGCTGTCTCAGCGGCGAAGCCCACGATCACCTGGCCCGGGCGCCGCCGCCGTGCCAGGCCAGCCAGCACGTCCGTGGTCTGGGTGAACGCCACGGTCAGCCCGGCGTCCCCCTCCTTCTTCAGCTTGCCGGCACTGGGCGACGCCGGGGTGAAGTCAGCCGGCGCGGCGGCCATGATCAGCACGTCGGAGTCCGTCGCGGCCGCGGTCATGGCCTCGGCCAGGTCGGCGGTGGAGACCACCTCGACGAGATCGGCCCCTCCGGGCACCGCCGCGGTGATGGCGCCGGCGACCACCTTCACGTCGGCGCCGCGCAGCAGGGCTGCCCGGGCCAGCGCCATACCCATCCGTCCCGAGGATCGGTTGCCCAGGTAGCGCACCGGATCGAGCGCCTCGCGGGTTCCGCCGGCACTCACGGTCAACCGGACGCCGGCCAGGTCCCGGTCGCGCGCCACGGCCACGACCGCAGGATTGAGCAGTGACAGCGCCACCTGTTCGATCTCGGACGGCTCGGGCAGCCGTCCCGGACCGGTATCGGCGCCGGTGAGACGTCCGGAATCGGGATCGAGAACGACCACACCGCGGGACCGTAGCGTCGCCACATTGGCCTGGGTGGCCGGATGCACCCACATTTCGGTGTGCATCGCGGGGGCCATCAGCACCGGGCAAGTCGCGGTCAGCAGGACGTTGGTGAGCAGGTCGTCGGCCCGCCCGGACGCCGCCCGAGCCAGCAGATCCGCGGTCGCCGGGGCGACCACGACGAGTTCGGCGGCACGGCCCAGCGCCACATGCGGTACGGCCTGCGCGTCGGGCCACACCTGGGTGTGCACCGGACGCCCGGACAGCGCCGCCCACGTGGTTTCGCCGACGAACTCGAGCGCGCTCGGCGTCGGGACGACGGTCACCTCGTGGCCGGCCTCGGCAAACAGCCGCAGCAACAGGCACGCCTTGTACGCGGCGATTCCACCGGCGACCCCGAGCAGGATCCGGCTCATCGAGAAATCAGGCCAGGTCGTCGCTGAACGGGTCGAGCTCATTGAACTGCGGGTCGGCCTCAGCCTCGGCGCGGGCGGCGGCCTCGGCTTCGGGGTCGATCTCGGTGCACTCCAGCACGCCAGCGTTCACTTCGCGCAGCGCAATGGACAGCGGCTTCTCTTGCACGCCGGTGTCGACCAGCGGACCCACGTTCTCGAGCAGGCCCTCGCCGAGCTGGCTGTAGTACGCGTTGATCTGCCGGGCACGCTTGGCTGAGAACAGCACCAGACGGTACTTGGAGTCGACCTTCTCCAGCAGCTCGTCGATCGGCGGGTTGATGATGCCTTCGGGGGCATGTGTGCTCAAAAGATGACCTCACGGTTGATGCGGCACGCGCGGCCCAGCTACGGTCCGGGCGCCTGCGGGTGGTTCGGCCCGTGACCTACGCCACGCCGTCGAGGTTTCGACGGGTGGAGAAATCACAAGCTCAACAAGTCTACCAACTCATCGACCGCCCTGCCCACATCGTCGTTGACGACGATGTGATCGAACTCGTCGGCGGCCGCCAGTTCGTCTTTCGCCGTCGACAGCCGGCGTTCCCGCTGCTCAGCGGTCTCGGTGCCCCGACCGACCAGCCGGGCCACCAGCTCATCCCAGTCCGGTGGCGCGATGAACACCAAACGGGCTTGTGGAAGCTGGGCTCGGACCTGCCGGGCGCCCTGCAGATCAATCTCCAGGATGACTCGTTCCCCGCGCTCCAGCGCGGCCCGCACCGGGGCGGACGGGGTGCCATAGCGGTCGCGTCCGTGCACCACCGCCCACTCCAGCAGACCGTCGCCCTGCAGCAGGTCGTCGAAGTCTTCGTTGCTGACGAAGCAGTAGTGCTGGCCGTCGACCTCGCCCGGACGGGGTGGACGAGTCGTCGCCGAGACCGAAACCCACACCTCGGGGTGGACCTGTTTCAGCGCACGAACGACCGTTCCCTTGCCTACGGCCGTTGGGCCGGAGATGACGGTGACGTCACCGCTCACCGAACTCGGCCTTCAGGCCGGCGAGCTGGTGCCGTCCGAGTCCGCGGATCCGCCGGTTCGCGGCAATGTCGTAACGCTCCATGACCAAGGTGGCCCGTTTGTCGCCAACCCGGGGAAGCGCCTTCAGCAGGTCGATCACCTTGACATGAGCGAGCACCTCGTCGGTGGCGGCCTCATCGAGCGCCTGAGCGAGGCTCAGTTCACCGGAACGCACGCGCGCCTTCAACGCCGCGCGGGCGCGGCGCGCCTCCGTTGCGGCCGCGCGGGCCGCCTGTAGCTGCTCCGTCGTCAGTTGGGGTATCGCCACGGTGACCTCCGGATGTCTTGGTGCGGGACAATTTACCGCCCAAGTCCCTTGCTGAAAACCCTTGCGATCAGGGGATTCACGAGGTCAGAGCAGCGCCCGCACCCGGTTTGCGAGCGCCGTGGCGTCCGGCCCCGCGCCGAGGACGTCGCGACTGACGGCGGGCAGAACGTTTCGCAACGCGTCGCCGAACAGTGCCGGCAGGTCGTCGATCCGGCCGCCCTGGAAGCCGATCCCGGGCACCAGGATGGAGCCGTTGAAGGCCGTGACGTCACAGCCGAGATCGCTGTGGGTGCCGCCGACCACCAGGCCGATCGCGTTCTGCCCGGTCTCGCTGTTCAGCCGAGCCGCGGCATCAATGATCTCCTGGGCGACCGGGCTACCGGTCGCCGCGGACGCCAGTTGCACCTGGTCGCCCTCCGGGTTGGACGTCCGGGCCAGCACGTAGACGCCGCGTCCGTACCGGTGCGCCAGGTCGAAGGCCGGTTGTAGAGAACCGAACCCGAGGTAGGGCGAGACGGTGATGGCGTCGGCGGCCAGCGGTGAGCCGTCGGCCAGGTAGGCCTCCGCGTAGGCGTCCATGGTGGAGCCGATGTCGCCGCGCTTGACGTCCAGGATGCTCAGCGCGCCGACGGCCGCGATGTCGCTCAGGGTCCTCTCCAGGACGGCGATTCCGGTCGATCCGTGGATCTCGAAGAAGGCCGACTGGGGCTTGAACACGGCCACCTCGGCACCGACGGCCTCGACGACGCGGCGGGCGAATGCCTCGACGCCGGCGGCGTCCACGCTCAGTCCCCAGGACTCCAGCAGCCCGGGGTGCGGGTCGATCCCGACGCAGAGCGCGCCCCGCTGCGCGATGGCCGCGGTCAGCCGCTCGTGGTAGCTGGTCATGCATTCCTCCTGGTCAGCGCATTGATCCGGGCCGGCAGCGCCGGTCCGGCATAGACGAAGCCGGTGTACAGCTGCACCAGCGGGGCGCCAAGATCGAACATCGCGGACGCGTCGTCGGCGGTCATGATGCCGCCGGCGGCGATCACCGGCAGGTCGGTGTGCCGCACCAGATAGCCGACCACTTCGCGGGCCCGGCGGTCAGGTCCGGAGCGATCTTGACGAACAGCGGCGCACGTCCGGCCGCCCGTTCGACGAGCGCCTTCAGCAGGGTGAGCAGCGCCCCCCCGTCCTGCAGGCTGCGCAGCCCGGGCGTGTTCGGGCTGGACACGTTGATCGCCACGTAGTCGGCGTGCGGAATGACCAGGTCGAGCGAGGTCAGGTAGTCGTCGGCGGCGTCCTCGACGGCCACGATCTTGGTCTTGCCGATCGAGATGCCGATCGGGATGCCGGCCCCGTCGTTGTTGCGGTAGACGCCGAGCAGCGACAGTTCGTGGTGCAGCCGGGCGGCACCGGCGTTGTTGAAGCCCATCCGGTTGATCAGCGCCCTGGACCTGCTCAGCCGGAACACTCGCGGCTTGTCGTTCCCGGGCTGGGCCTGGGCGGTGACGGTGCCGAGTTCGGCGAACCCGAAGCCCAGCGCCTGCCAGGCCAGGACGGCTCGGCCGTCCTTGTCCATGCCCGCGGCGAGCCCGACGCGTCCAGGGAAATCGATCCCGGCGACGGTGACCGGGGCGCCGCGGCTGCCGGCCAGCAGTTTCGCGACAGAGACCCAGCCCGGCGAGCGACTGAACCGGGCCAGGGTGCCGATCATCTGTTCGTGGATACCCTCGGGGTCGCCGTGGTGCGAGCGGAAAAGCAGCGGCCGGACGACGCCTCGATAGCCGGCGTCGACCAGGCTGAGCCGCGGGTTCATCGCTGCGCGGCCTCCAGTTCGCTGCGCATGTCGGCGCTCCAGTCCTGCAGTGGACGGACGGTGAGCCCGCCGCGGCGCAGTGCCTCGATTCCCTGCACCGCCGCTGAGAGCCCCTGCACGGTGGTGACGCAGGGCACGTCGCACAGGATCGCCGCGGAGCGGATCTGCCAGCCGTCCCGGCGTGGGTCGCCGCCCTCGGAGACGCCGAGCGGGGTGTTGAAGATCAGGCTGATCTCGCCGTCCATGATCGCCTGGACGACGGTGCGGGTGCCGTCCTCGCCGGGGCCCTGGGTCTCCTTGCGGAGCACCGTCACCTCGACGTCATTGCGGCGCAGGACCTGCGCCGTCCCCTCCGTGGCGTAGACCTTGAAACCCAGGTCGGCAAGGCGTTTCACCGGGAAGATGGCGTGCCGCTTGTCCCGGTTGGCGACCGACACGAACACCGAACCCTCGGTCGGCACGTCGCCGTAGGAGGCGGTCTGGCTCTTCGCGAACGCCACCCCGAAGGTCAGGTCGAGGCCCATCACCTCGCCGGTCGACTTCATCTCGGGGCCGAGCAGACTGTCCACCCAGGCGCCGTCGGCGGTGCGGAACCGGTTGAACGGCATCACCGCCTCCTTCACCGCCAGCGGCGCGGACGCCAGCGGCGCCGTCCCGTCCCGGTCGGCCCGCAGCGTGCCGTCGGCCCGCAGCTCGGCGATGGTGGCGCCCAGCATGATCCGGGACGCCGCCTTGGCCAGCGGGGTCGCGGTCGCCTTGGAGACGAACGGCACGGTCCGGGAGGCCCGCGGGTTGGCTTCCAGCACGTAGAGCACGTCGCCGAGCAGCGCGAACTGGATGTTGATCAGGCCACGGACGCCCACCCCGCGGGCGATGGCTTCGGTGGCCAGCCGGATCCGGTCGACGGTCTCGCTGCCCAGCGTGATCGGCGGCAGTGAGCAGGCCGAGTCGCCGGAGTGGATGCCGGCCTCCTCGATGTGCTCCATCACGCCGCCGAGGTAAAGCTCGGTGCCGTCGAACAGTGCGTCCACGTCGATCTCGATGGCGTCGTCCAGGAAGCGGTCGACGAGCACCGGCGAGTTCGGGGTGATGTGGGTGGCGCGCTCGATGTAGCCGACCAGCGAGTCATCGTCGTAGACGATCTCCATGCCGCGTCCGCCCAGCACGTAGGAGGGCCGCACCAGCACCGGGTAGCCGATGTCATGGGCGATCTCCAGCGCGTCGTCGGCCGAGGTGGCCATGCCGTAAGCCGGCGCGGTGAGCTTGTTGTCGGACAGGATCCGGCCGAACGCGCCGCGCTCCTCGGCCAGGTGGATGGCCTCCGGTGAGGTGCCGACGATCGGGACGCCGGCGTCCTTCAGCGCCTGGGCCAGCTTCAGCGGCGTCTGCCCGCCGAGTTGGACGATGACCCCGGCGACCGGGCCGGCCAGCGACTCGGCGTGGTAGACCTCGAGCACGTCCTCCAGGGTGAGCGGCTCGAAGTAGAGCCGGTCGGAGGTGTCGTAGTCGGTGGACACCGTCTCGGGGTTGCAGTTGATCATCACCGTCTCGTAGCCGTGCTGCGACAGGGTGAGGGCGGCGTGCACGCACGAGTAGTCGAACTCGATGCCCTGTCCGATCCGGTTCGGGCCGGAGCCGAGGATCAGCACCGCCGGCTTGGTGCGCGGCGCGACCTCGGTCTCTTCGTCATAAGAGGAGTAGTGGTAGGGCGTTTTCGCGGCGAACTCCGCGGCGCAGGTGTCCACGGTCTTGAACACCGGACGCACCCCCAGCGCCCAACGGACCCCGCGGACGACGTCGGTGCTCAGGTGCCGCAGCCGGGCGATCTGCTCGTCGGAGATGCCGTGCCGCTTGGCCAGCCGCAGGACATCCGCGGTCAGTTCGGGCGACGTCCGGATGTGTTCGGCGACCTCGGCGATCAGCTGCAGCTGGTCCAAGAACCAGGGGTCGATCTTGGTGGCGTCGAACAACTGCTGTGCGGTGGCGCCGGCCCGGAATGCCTTCATCACCAGGCCGAGCCGGCCGTCGTGCGGACGCGAGGCGGCGGTCAGCAGCTCGTCGACCGACTGGGTGATCTCACCGGTGAAGTCGAAGGTCGACTTCGGATCCTCCAGGGAGCGCAGCGCCTTGCCCAGCGCCTCGGTGAAGTTGCGGCCGATCGCCATCGCCTCGCCGACGCTCTTCATGTGCGTGGTGAGCGTGGTCTCGGCGGTCGGGAACTTCTCGAACGCGAACCGCGGGCACTTCACCACCACGTAGTCCAAGGTGGGTTCGAAGGACGCCGGGGTCTCGGCGGTGATGTCGTTGGGAATCTCGTCCAGCGTGTACCCGACCGCAACTTTGGCGGCGATCTTGGCGATCGGGAAGCCGGTCGCCTTGGACGCCAGCGCCGACGACCGGGAGACGCGGGGGTTCATCTCGATCACAATCATCCGCCCGTTGTCGGGGTTGATCGCGAACTGGATGTTGCAGCCGCCGGTGTCGACGCCGACGGCGCGGATCACTCCGATGCCGACGTCCCGCATCGCCTGATATTCGCGGTCGGTGAGCGTCATTGCGGGGGCCACGGTGATGGAGTCGCCGGTGTGCACGCCCATCGGGTCGAGGTTCTCGATGGAGCACACGATCACGACGTTGTCCGCCTTGTCGCGCATCACCTCGAGCTCGTACTCCTTCCAGCCCAGGATCGACTCCTCGATCAGCACCTCGGTGACCGGGGACGCCGACAGGCCGGTGCCGGCGATCCGGCACAGCTCGTCCTCGTCGTGGGCGAAGCCGGAGCCGACGCCGCCCATGGTGAAGGACGGCCGCACCACCAGCGGGTAACCGAGGTCGTCGGCGGCGGCCAGCACGTCGTCCATCGAGTGGCAGATGTGGCTGCGCGCCACCTCCGGATTGGTGCCCGGGATGTCGAGCGCTTGGACGATCTCCTTGAACTTCTCCCGGTCCTCGCCCTTCTGGATCGCCTCGAACGAGGCACCGATCAGCTCGACGCCGTACTTTTCCAGCACCCCGTTGTCGTGCAGGGCGACGGCCGCGTTGAGTGCGGTCTGTCCGCCCAGGGTGGCGAGCAGGGCGTCCGGACGTTCAGCGGCGATCACCTTCTCCAGGAAGTCGGGCTGGATCGGCTCGATGTAGGTGGCGTCGGCGAACTCGGGGTCGGTCATGATCGTGGCCGGGTTGGAGTTCACCAGGATCACCCGGTAGCCCTCCTCGCGGAGCACCCGGCAGGCCTGGGTGCCCGAGTAGTCGAATTCGCAGGCTTGGCCGATCACGATCGGGCCGGAGCCGACGACGAGGATCGACGAGATGTCGGTCCGCTTGGGCATCAGTTCTCCTGATCGGTGGTGCTCGTGGTGGTGTTGTGCTCGGCGCTGGCGCCGTCTCGGCGTCGGGTCATCACGTCGACGAAGCGGTCGAACAGGTAGGCCGAATCGTGCGGTCCCGCGGCCGCCTCGGGGTGGTACTGCACCGAGAAAGACAGCAGATTGTCGGCATCGTCGGTGAGCTCGAGACCCTCGACCACGTCGTCGTTGAGGCAGATGTGGCTGACCCGGGCGTTGCCCCAGCGGGTCGCGGTGGCCTTGTCGAGCGGCGCGTCGACGGCGAAGCCGTGGTTCTGGGCGGTGATCTCGACCTTCCCGGTGCGCAGATCCTTGACCGGCTGGTTGATCCCGCGGTGGCCGTATTTCAGCTTGTAGGTGCCGAACCCGAGGGCGCGTCCGAAGATCTGGTTGCCGAAGCAGATGCCGAAGTACGGGATGCCCGCGTCGAGCACGCCTTGCAGCAGGGTCATCGGGGCGTCGGCGGTGGCCGGATCGCCGGGACCGTTGGAGAAGAAGACGCCGTCGGGGTTCAGAGTGGTCAACTCGTCCAGGCTGACGGTGGCCGGCAGCACATGCACCTCGATGCCGCGCTCGGCCATCCGGGTCGGCGTCATGTCCTTGATGCCCAGATCGATCGCGGCCACGGTGAACCGCTTCTCGCCGACCGGCGCGACCACCTCGGCCTGCGGCAGCGTCACGTCAGCGACCAGGTCGGAGCCGGCCATCGCCGGAACCTCGCGCACCTTGGCCAGCAGCTTGGTCGGGTCGAGTTCGACGGTGGAGATGCCGACCCTCATCGCACCGCGTTCACGCAGGTGCCGGGTCAGTGCACGGGTGTCGATCTCGGCGATGCCGACCACGCCCTGGCTACGCAGTTCGTCGTCGAGCGAGCGGTTGGAGCGCCAGTTGGAGCGCATCCGGGAAAGGTCCCGGACGACGTAGCCGGCGACCCAGATGCGGGACGACTCGTCGTCCTCGTCGTTCCAGCCGGTGTTGCCGATGTGCGGTGCGGTGGCCACCACGACCTGGCGGTGATAGCTCGGGTCGGTCAGCGTCTCCTGATAGCCCGACATGCCCGTCGAGAACACCGCCTCGCCGAAGGCTTCGCCGGCAGCCCCGAAGGACACGCCGCGAAAGGACCGCCCATCTTCGAGAACCAACAAAGCCGGAGTCTGTTCGTGATCGAAGAAGCCTGAAGGCATGAAAGTCCTTTCCCCGCCGGGACGGGCTCAAACTCACGAAAGACTAGCAAAGCCGGAGGGTCCTCCTGACCGCCGAGGTCCGTATGGACGGCGCGCCATCCCGCTGGTCGAGCTTGTCGAGACCCTTCTGTGCTCGGGTCTTCGCGGTCGGGTTTGGTTCCGCGCAGTGGGCTGCACCCCGCTTCAGATTGCGTCACTGCCGGCGACACCGTTGGTGAGCTTGTCGAGACCTGTGCTCCGGCCTCGCCGGACCGCCGTTCGGCCTCCCCGGTAGGGTCGTTGGACGTGACCGACAACACCAGTGCTGTCATGAAGCCTGTGACTCCGGGACCTCTTCCCGAGGGCATCACCGTCCGGACGGCCGGCGCGGACGACGTCCCGGCGCTTCTCGAACTGCTGCGTGCCGACGAACTGGCCGCGATGGGCGAGACGTCCCTGAGCGCCAGCGAGATCGCCGAGTGGTTCGACACGCCCCGTGCCCGGGACCGCAACACCGCGCTGGTGCTGGAGCGCGACGGCGTCCTGGTCGGGGTGTGGCGGGTGTTCCGCAACTTCGACGACAAGTACTGGGTGCAGGTGGCGATCGACAGGTCGCTGCCCACCGAACTGGTCGACGAGCTGTGGGAAGTCGGTCTGGAGTGGGCGGAACGGGTCGCGCTCACCGTCGCTGCAGGTCTCGGCGTCGCCGGTCCGCGACTGGACCTGTGGGTCAACGAACACGACGCGCTCACCCGACGGCACGCGGAGGGTTTCGGGTTCCAGCAGGTGCGCGCCTTCATTGAGATGCAGATCGATCTGGACGGCTATGTCGCGCCGGAGCCGGATCCTGCTTCTCCGGTGGTGGTCAGGCAGGCCGAGGTTGCTGACGACGGCGCCACCGATCTGAGGACGATGTACGAGGTCATCACTGACTCGTTCCGCGACCACTTCGACTTCCAGCTGCGCGGTTTCGAGGACTGGGTCGAGGCCAAGCACTCCGACCCGCATGCCGATCCCGGGCACTGGTATCTCGCCGAGATCGGTGGCGAGGCCGTTGGTGGACTGATGGGCCACAACGCCTACGTCGAGGTCGACGACGCCGGCTACATCGCCAACCTCGGGGTGCTGCGTCAGGGTCGCGGACGCGGCGTCGCTAAAGCGCTGCTGCACACCAGCTTCGCCCGCTACGCCGCGGACGGCCGAGTCGCCGTCAAGCTGCATGTGGATGCCGAGAGCCCGACCGGTGCCACCCACCTGTACGAGTCGGTGGGCATGTACCGGCGGCTGGTCGGCTTCGACTTCCACAAGGGGCTCGGGGCCTGACCCCGAAATCCGCGGTCCAGCCGGCGGCGAAGGGCACGACACGCCGACTGGCCACGAACTAGACCGCGGGTTTCGTTCAGCGTCGCTGGCCCAGTGCCTCCAGGATCAACTCGAGGACGTCGTCCGGGTGGTCGGTCACCGAAACGGCCGGGATCGGCAGTACCTTCCAGTTCGACGCTCCCAGCCAGGCGTATCGCCAGCGATCCTTGGCGAACGCTGCTCGCGTGTGGTGGAACTCCCAACCGTCGATCTCGATCACCACCCGCTGTGCCGGGAAGGCGACGTCCACGAGGTAGGTGACGCCGTGGACCACGATCGGAAAGTTCGTGTGCCACCCCGTCAGTCCGGCCGAGCGCAGCAGCCGATGCGTGCCCCTTTCAGCCTCTGACCACGGCTCGTCCCGGGAGTCATGAAGCAATTGTCGGCGGACCTCGTTGTGAGCTCGGCCTGGAGTAAGCCGGAAGGACCGCCACAGCTGGGGTAGCTTTACCGCTCCGCGACGGAGGCCCTGATCGATCGCGTCGCCACCCATGGCCGGTATCAGGTCGAGAACAGATAGGGCCGGGCTGGCGATCCGCATGCCGGCCCGATCCACGACCAGTTCCAACGGCACCCGGCGCTGCTCGAAGCGGAAGCCCGGGTAGCTGCCCTTGACCTGATGCTCGACAGCCAGGTTCACCGTATCGATCGGGCAATCCGGCCACCACAGCATTCGCGCAGCCGCGGCACCGCCGATCACGCAGCCGGGCCGAAATGCTTGAGCGGCCCGAACCCGGACGTCCCACTCGGGATCGGGAGCGGCATAGATGCCGGGCAACACCCGGCGTAGCCGGCCGCGCCTCAAGCAGTGATCAAGCTGGTTGGCAATAGCGCGGTGATCGCGGCGTGCGAGTAGACCGCTCTCGCTGCGGAGCAATTCCTCAATGTGTTCCATACCCTAGAAGGCAGTTGTCCACACCCCGTTTGTGACGGTCAACGAGAATTGCGTTCTAGTTGTGGACAAGTCCGGCGTGTGCAGTGGGCGTGCGGCAACCAGACCGCAGATATCGGGGTCGGCCCAGGGCGATCGCTGTCAGGCCGCAGGGTGAGAGGTTTTCGGCAGGCGCAGCCTAACGAGAGCCACTACGTCAGGTGGGACGCCTCAGTCGAGGCCGGCGGCGATCTTCTCCCGGGCGCGGGCCAGCAACCCGTTGAGGAAAGTGGCCGAGCCGTCCGTGGAGAGTTCCTGAGCCAGGCTGACGGCCTGCTCGAGCGCTACCTCGGCCGACACCGAGCCGTCCAGCATCTCCCACAACGCGATCCGGGCCAGGCAGCGGTCGACGCGCGGCATCCGCTCCATCGTCCAGCCGGTGGCGAGGCAGTCGACGATCAATGGATCGATCTCCGGGCGGCGAGCAGAGACCCCTTCGACCAGGGCGACGGTGAACGGACGCACCGGCGGGTCGGCTTCGGCGATGTGCAGCGCCAGCGGCCCGGTGGCGTCCACCCCGCGCAGATCGGCTTCGAACAAGATGTCCAGGGCACGCTTGCGCGCCTTGGTCCGGGACGATCCGCGTCCGGGCGCGCTGTACGGACGGGTCTCGATCAGCTCGGCGACGGTGCCGTCCGGTGTGGTGATCCGCTTGCGCGGGGTGGTTACCGCAGGGTCGGCCGCCATCGGGTGGTCAGACCCGGCCGAGGTAGCCGCCGTCGCGGGTGTCGACTTTGACCCGCTCGCCGGTGGTGATGAACAGCGGCACTTGGATCTGCAGTCCGGTCTCGACGGTGGCCGGCTTGGTGCCGCCGGTGGACCGGTCGCCCTGCAGGCCGGGCTCGGTGTAGGTGACCTCGAGTTCGACCGAGGCCGGCAGGTCGACGTAGAGCGGGTTGCCCTCGTGCAGCGCGACCGTGGCGTTCTGGTTCTCCAGCAGGTAATTCTTGGCGTCACCGATGGTGTCGTCGCTGATCGTCAGCTGGTCGTAGGTGGCGGTGTCCATGAACACGTACCCGTCGCCGTCGTGGTACAGGTACTGCATCTCGCGGCGATCGACGTTGGCGGTGTCCACCTTGGTGTCGGAGTTGAACGTGCGGTCCACGACCTTGCCGCTGAGCACGTGCTTGAGCTTCGTGCGCACCACGGTGTTGCCCTTGCCCGGCTTGTGGTGCTGGAACCACAGCACCTGCCAGAGCTGACCGTCGAGGTCGAGCACCATGCCGTTCTTCAGATCGTTGGTGGAAGCCACGTGAAAACCCTTCGTTCACCGATTGCGAGCCGACCGCTCAGTGTAGTGCGGAGCGGCTGTGACGACGAAACCGGACGAGACATCGAGGCCCGCGCCTGGCGTCCAGACCAATGGGGACGGTTCTCGTGGTCACTCGACACGCGCACCCGGTGACCAACGGAACCGTCCCCGGTGACCAGGGGGACGGTCCTTGGTGACCAAGAGAACCGTCCCCAGTGACCAAGAGAACCGTCCCCCGTGACCAAGAGAACCGTCCCCGGTGACCGGGAGAACCGTCCCCGGGGTCAGCGGGGGGTGGGGGTGTCGATGATGCGGCCGGCGGAGAGGCTGTCGGGGCCGGGGCGGTGGCGGGCGGCGACGTCGGCGATCAGGGCGGCGCGGCGTTCGGCGGGCGGCAGGCCGAACTCCTCGACCAGGGCGGCGCTGTCGTCGGCGCCGGCCTCGGTGAGGCCGGCGATTACGCCGCGGACGTCGTCGGGGGTCCGGTTCTGGCTGAGTTTGGCCTTCGCCTCGATCCGGGTGATCTGCAACTGCAGGCCGACGATGGCGCGCAGCTGGCCGGCGACGTAATCGGCGGGCATGTCGTCCATGCCGATGGTGGTCTCATGGGCGGCCATCAGGCGCTCGGCCGCCATCGACGTCCACTCGAAGTCGTCGTGCGGGATTAGGTCGCCGTAGATGTGCAGGGTGACGTAGTCCCAGGTCGGCACGTACTTCCCGGACGCCGGCGCGCTCGGGTACCACAGCGCCGAGATATAGTCGGTGGCTGCCGTGATGATGAACAGCGACTCCCCGGACGTCTCCTCGCGCCACTGGGCGTTCGGACGCGCCACGTGCAGCACCAGGCTGCCGTGGTCCCCCAGATCGGCATCGAAGATGTACGGCAGGTGGGTGGCCAGCAGGCCGGACGGCCCGTGGGTGATCAGGTCGCCGACGCCGGGTGTGGCCAGGATCCGCGCCTGCAGTTCCGGCGGCATGGTGAAGTGGCGCGGCGTGTACATCAGTCCAGTGTCTCTGCTCGGCTCAGGCTCTCGAAGGTGGCCCGCAGCAGATCCTCGTCGGGGCTCTCCAGGATGGCGCCCTGCGCGAGCCGTTCGAGAATCACGAAGCGCAGTGTGCTGGCCCGGGTCTTCTTGTCCAGGTTCATCGCCTCGCGGAGCTCCGGCCAGGCTGCGGCCGGGTAGCTGGTCGGCAGCCCGAGCGCCCGCAGCAGGCGGCTGTGACGTCCGGCGGTGTCGTCGTCGAGGCGACCCAGCCGCCTGCTCAGCTCCGCCGCGAAGCTCATCCCGACGCTGATCGCCTCGCCGTGCCGCCAGCTGTACCGCTGATGCCGCTCGATGGCGTGGCCCAGGGTGTGGCCGTAGTTGAGCAGTTCGCGTCCGATGTCGCGACCCACCGAGGTGCGCTCCCGCAGATCATCGCCCACCACGGCCGCCTTCACCGTGATCGCACGCTTGACCAGGGAACAGATCACCTCTCCCCTGGGGTCGAGTGCGACGGCGGGGTCGTCCTCGATCAGGGACAGGATGGCCGGGTCGGCGATGAAGCCCGCCTTCACCACCTCGGCCATCCCGGAACGGATTTCCTCCACCGGCAGGCTCTCCAGGAAGGACAGGTCGCACAGCACGGTGTACGGCTCGTAGAAGGTACCTACCAGGTTCTTGCCGGCGCTCAGGTTGATCCCGGTCTTGCCGCCGACCGCGGCGTCCACCATGCCCAGCACGGTGGTCGGCACTGACACGTAGGTGACGCCGCGCAGCCAGGTGGAGGCGACGAATCCGGCCAGATCGGTGGTGGCTCCCCCACCCAGCCCGATGATGGCGTCCGACCGGGTAAAACCGGCCTCGGCGAGCGCGTCCCAGCAATGCTGCAGCGTCTCTCCGGTCTTGGCCGCCTCGGCCGCCGGCACCTCAATACTCAGCACCTGGCAGTCGCAGGCCGTCCGCACCCGAGACGCTTGCTCGCGCAGCATCGGCGGATGGATCACCGCGATCCGGCGCTGCTCGGCAACGTATTGCGGCAGCAGTTCAAGCGCCCCCGTGCCGACGACCACCTGGTAAGGGTGCTCGGCGGTGACATCGATGGCCGAGATCTTCACCGATCGTTCTCCTTCAGTCCTGCCATGAGTTGTTCCACGATCGCCCCTACATCGGCATGGTCGGTGTCCACGCTGAGCGTGGCCAAATTCTGGTACACGGGCGTCCGCCCCGTGAGTTGCTGGATCAGCGTGGCCCGCAGGTTGCCGAGCACCAAGACGCCGGCCTGGTTCAACCCGAGTCGTCGGCTGGCCTGCGCAACCGAGACCTTCAACCAGACGACCGTCGCCCCGCGCAGTGCCGTGGCCACCTCCGAGGTCAGCACAGCGCCGCCGCCCACCGCGACCACGCCGGGCCCCTCCAGTGCCGCGACGGTCGCGTCGCGCTCCAGCATACGAAAGTGGACTTCACCGGAGTCGGCGAAGATCTCCCGGATCAGCCGCCCCTGCTCGGCTTCGATCGCAGCGTCCACGTCGACGAACGGCAGCCCCAGCCGGCCGGCCAGGGCATGGCCGACCGAGGTCTTGCCGGCCCCCGGTGCGCCGATGAGTGCGATGGTGCGACCCGACGTCACCTCAGCCCTCGCTGCGCGAGGCGCTCACGATAGCCCGCCAGGTTGCGGCTGGTCTCGGCGAGGGAGTCACCGCCGAACTTCTCCAGGACGGCCTCGGCCAGCACCAGCGCCACCATCGCCTCAGCCACCACGCCGGCGGCCGGGACGGCGCACACGTCGGAGCGCTGATGGTGGGCGACGGCGGGCTCGCCGGTGGTCACGTCAATAGTGCGCAGCGCCCGCGGGATGGTGGCGATCGGCTTCATCGCGGCCCGGACGCGCAGCGGCTCGCCGTTGCTCATGCCGCCCTCGGTGCCGCCGGAACGGTTGCGCAGCCGGACCACGCCACCGTCACCCGGCTCCATCTCGTCGTGGGCCAGGCTGCCGCGGGTGCGGGCCAGGTCGAAACCGTCGCCGACCTCGACGCCCTTGATCGCCTGGATGCCCATCAGCGCACCGGCTAGTTTCGAGTCCAGCCGGCGGTCGCCCTGGCTGTGCGAACCCAAACCGGCCGGGACGCCGTGCGCCACCACCTCCACCACGCCGCCAAGGGTGTCGCCGTCCTTCTGACAGGCGGCGATCTCTTCCTGCATCGCTGCGCTGGACGCGGCGTCCAGGCACCGGACGGGGTCCGCGTCGATCGCGTCGCGGTCGTCCAAGGTCGGCACTCGGGTGCCCGTCGAACGGATCGGGCCGAGTTCGACGACGTGGCTGACGATGGTGATGTCGCAGGCCTGCTGGAGGAAGTTGCTGGCCACCCGGCCCAGCGCGACCCGGGCCGCGGTCTCCCGCGCGGAGGCACGTTCCAGAATGGGTCGGGCTTCGTCCCAGTCGTATTTCTGCATGCCGGCCAAGTCGGCGTGGCCGGGTCGGGGCCGGGTCAGCGGGGCGTTGCGGGCCTGCGAAGCCAGCAGGTCGGCGTCCACGGCGTCCGGGGCCATCACGGTCTCCCATTTGGGCCACTCGGTGTTGCCGATCATGATCGCGATCGGCGAACCCAGCGTTTCGCCGTGCCGGACGCCGGTCAGCAGGGTCACCTCGTCGGCCTCAAACTTCATCCGGGCGCCGCGGCCGGCACCCAACCGGCGACGGGCCAGTGCCTCGGCGATGTCGGCGGTCGCCACCTGAACGTGCGCCGGAATGCCTTCGATGGTCGCCACCAGGGCGCGGCCATGGGACTCCCCGGCGGTCAGGTAGCGCAGCATGATTGCGAGTCTGTCACGAAGCGACGGCGACGCCCGCCGCTGCCCGCACGGCAGACAGCAGCACCTCGGCCGGGACGTCCTGACCGGTCATCAGCCGCACCTGGTAGCGCGCCTGGTGAGCCAGCATGTCCAGCCCGCTGACCACTATCCGGCCGGCGGACGCGGCCCGCGCCGCCAGTGGCGTCGGCCACGGGTGGTAGATCACGTCGAAGACTCCGCGCAGCGCCGGGCAGTGCTCGACTTGCAGGCTGTCCAGCCGTCCGTCCAATGCCGCGGAGGGCGCGGTGGAGACCAGCACCTCGCTGGCCGGATCCAGCGGCGCGCCGAGTGTGCGGGGCTGGACCTCGACCTCCAACTGGCCCTCCGCCCAGTCGCGGAAAGCGGCGAGGCGTCCGTGGTCGCGTCCCTGCACCTCGATCAGCCGGACGCCGGAGCGCACCATTGCGACCAGGGCCGAGCGGGCGGTGGCACCGTTGCCGATCAGGGTGGCGACCCGCGGCGTCCCCAGGCCCGCAGCGTGCAGGGCGTCGGTCAACCCGGCGATGTCGGTGTTGTAGACGCGACGTTGCCTGCCCAGGATCACGGTGTTCGCCACGCCGGTCAGCAGCACGTCGGGGTCCGGGATGCCGCACTCCGCGGCTGCCTCCTTCAGCGGCATCGTGACGCTCAACCCGCGCCAGGACTCGTCAAGGCCGTCCACAAACCCGGCGAACTCGGCGGGCTGCAACTCGACGCGTCCGTACTCCCAGTCCAAGCCCAGCCACTCATAGGCGGCGGCGTGGATGACCGGCGACAGCGAGTGCGCGATGGGCGAGCCGAGGACCGCGGCCCGTGGCGTCACGCGCACTTCTTCCGGTTCTCCGGGCTGGCCAGGCACCACTGCTGCAGCTTAGCTCTCGCCGCGTTGTGCTCGGCCAGGGTCTCGGAGAACACCGTCTCGCCCGTGTCCAGGTTGATCGGTACGAAATACAACCACTTGCCGTCGGCCGGGCTGAGCGCGGCCTCCATGGCTTTCTTGGCGGGCGCCGTGATCGGGCCGGGAGGCAGGCCCGTGTGCTGGTAGGTGTTGTAGGGCGACTTGCTCCGGCGTTCCTTCGGGGTAGTCCAGACAGTCCCGGTTTTCTTCACCGCGAAGGCGACCGTGGCGTCCGACTGCAACGGCATGCCCTTCTCCAGGCGGTTGTAGAACACCCGTGCCACCTTGGCACGATCCTCGTTGCGGAAGACTTCGCGCTCGATGATGCTGGCCATGATCAGCACGTCATAGGGCTTCTGGCCCAGCGCCTGGGCACGCTCTTCGAACGCCAGATCCTGGACGGTCTTCTTGAACTCGTCGATGGGCAGCGTCAACACCGACGCGGCGCCCGGCTTCAGCGGCAGGTTGTAGGTGTCGGGAAAGATGAAACCCTCGTTGCTCTTGCCTATCCAGCTGGGCAAGTCGAACTGCTTCCGGTCCTTCAGCGCCGCCTCGAGGTCCCGCTCCGGAACCTTGGTGGACGCCGCCAGTGAGGTCAGCACCTCAGAGAGCCGGAGGCCCTCGCGGATCTGGAACTGGTTCTTGACCTGGTTGGCCGGATCGAGAAGCATCGCCAGCGCCGTCTTTGCCGGAATCTGGGTGCGCAGCTTGTACAGCCCATACTGGATCTTGCGCGAGTTCGGATCGGAGCCGGCGGCCCGGTCGAACGCTTTCCCGGTGCGGATCACGTCGGCGGCGAGCAGGATGTCGGCGATCTTGTTGGTCGACGAGCCCCGCGGAATCTCCACCACCACATCGGCGGTGCCCGCCGGATCGAGGTAGTCCTCGACGGTGCGGTAGCCGATCCAGGCATCGTGCACCTTGGCATACACGAACCAGCCGCCGCCGATCAGCACCCCGAGCGACAAAACGACCGCGATCGCACCGCGCACCCGGTACCAGACCTCTTTGGGTATCCAACGGCCGGTCTCCGGATCGCGCAGTTCGCGGAAGAGATTCGCCATGCTTCAGTGTCCTTCGTTCGTCACGCAGATTCGCCCGGTCGCCGGCCCGTGGCTCGTTCCACGGCCAGCGCCTGCTCCAAGATTGCCACGGCAGCCGCCTGATCGATGATGGCGCGCTGGCGGCGGGTGTCCTTGCCCGCCGAACGCAGCCGGCGTCCGGCATCCACGGTGGTCAGCCTTTCGTCGGCGAAACGCCAGCTGATCGCTGAGTGTGCCGCGACGACGGACGCCACCTGGGCCCGGACGTGGACCGCGGCCGGGCCCTCGTCGCCGGCGAGGGTGCGGGGCAGCCCCACGATCACCTCGATCGGTTCGTACTCGGCCAGCAGCTGCGGCAGCCGCCGTGCGGACGCCTGGGTGGGCACGGTCTCGACGGGGTAGGCGAGCACGCCGTCGGCGTCGCAGGCGGCGACCCCGATCCGGGCCTTGCCCCAATCGAGCGCCATCCGGACACCACGCCGGAATGTGGGTTGGTCGAGCGTGCCGAGACTGCCTGTGGTTTCTCCGGGCTCGACCGGCGGTGCTTGGGTTTCGACAAGCTCGACCGGCGACGGTTGAGTTTCGACTGGCGGCGGCCCGTCCGGGGTCTCCCTGCTCAAAGGGCGGCCACCGCCGTGCGCACGGCATTCAGCGCCTCGGTGACGGCTGGGCCCCACTTGGGGCCGCCGCCCTGGGCGAAATCGTCCTTGCCGCCGCCGCGTCCGCCGAGTTCTGCCGCGCCGCTGCCGACCAGGGCACCAGCCTTGGCGCCCCGCGTCCGTGCCGCCTCATTGGTGGCTACGGCGATCGCCGACTTGTCGTCCGAGGCGTTCACGATCGCCACCACCGACGCCTCGTCACCCAGCTCGGTGCGGACCGCAAGCACCAGCGTCCGCAGGTCGTTTCCGGCGGCCCCCTTGATCCGGTCGAGGACCACGCGGATTCCGTTGACAACGACCGCCCGGCGGGCGATGTCGCCGGCGACTCTGATCAGCTCGCGGGTACGGAACTCCTCGATCTGCTTCTCGGCCGCCTTCAGCTGGGCCAGCAGCTTGTCAACCCGGTCGGTGAGCTGCTCGGGCTGGGTCTTCAGGGTGTCCGACAGGGTCGCCACCAGGGCCCGCTCAGCGGCGAACTTCTCGAACGCCTCGGTGCTGACCAGGGCTTCCACCCGGCGGATGCCGGAACCGACGGACTGCTCGCCGAGCAGGTTGACCAGCCCGATCTGCGAGGTGCGCGCCACATGGGTGCCGCCGCACAGCTCGCGCGACCA
This sequence comes from Micropruina sp., assembly GCA_044225075.1. Taxonomy (GTDB): domain Bacteria; phylum Actinomycetota; class Actinomycetes; order Propionibacteriales; family Propionibacteriaceae; genus Micropruina. Next base: position 37,106 of record JBGAJF010000016.1, read on the forward strand.
CGGTCCGGCCAGCTCGACCATCCGGACGACGTTGCCGTACTTCTCGCCGAACATCGCCTGCGCACCGAGCGCTTTCGCCTCGTCCAGCGGCAGTTCCCGATCAGTAACGGCGAAGTCGTCGCGGATTGCGGCGTTGACCACGCCCTCGAGTTCGCTGCGCAGCGCCGGCGACAAGGCCTGGCTGGCGTTGAAGTCGAAGCGCAGGTAGCCCGGCTTGTTGTACGAGCCGGCCTGGTGGGTGCCCTGGCCGAGCAGTTGCCGCAGTGCGGCGTTCACGATGTGGGTCGAGGTGTGCGCCTGGCAGGCCGCGAACCGGGCCGGGCCGTCCACCTGAGCCAGCACCTGCGCGCCGGTGGCGAGTTCGCCCTCATTGACCAGCACCTTGTGCACCACCAGGCCCTGGATGGGCCGCTGCACGTCGAGCACGTCGAGCGCCAAACCGTTGCCGGTCAGCACGCCCTGGTCGGCGTCCTGACCGCCGGCCTCTGCGTAGAACGGGGTCTCGTCGAGCACCACCTCGACCACGTCACCGGGCCGCGCGCTCTGCACCAGTTCGCCGTCCGCCACGATGCCGCGGACCCGAGAGTCGACGCTGAGGTCGGTGAAGCCCAGGAACCGGGTCTCGCCGGGCGCCCGCAGGGTGCGGTAGGCCTCGGTATTGACGGTGCCGCCCTTCTTGGCGCGGGCGTCCGCCTTGGCCCGGTCCTTCTGCTCCTGCATCAGCACGCGGAACCGGTCGGAGTCGACCTCCAAGCCGGCCTCGGACGCCATCTCGAGGGTCAGGTCGATCGGGAAACCGTAGGTGTCGTGCAGCTGGAACGCCTTGTCACCGCCGAGAACGCGAGTGTCGGCCCGCTTGGTCTCGGCGACCGCCAGGTCGAAGATCTGGGTGCCGGCGGCGAGGGTGCGACGGAACGCCTCCTCCTCGCCGTAGGCCACCTGGGAGACCCGCTGCCACTGGCTGGTGACCTCGGGGTAGGACTGCTCCATCAGGCCCTTCGACAGCGGCAGCAGCTCGGGCAGCACCGGATCGTTGACCCCGAGCAGCCGCATCGAGCGGATGGAGCGGCGCAGCAGCCGGCGCAGCACATAGCCGCGCGCCTCGTTGCCGGGGGTGACGCCGTCGGTCATCAGCATCAGCGCCGAACGGACGTGATCGCCCACCACCCGCAGCCGGACGTCGGCCTCACGGTCGGCGCCGTAGCGGGTGCCGGCCAGTTCGGCCGCGGCGGTGATCACCGGAAAGATCTCGTCGATCTCGTACATGTTCGCCACGCCCTGCAGCAGGTACGCGGTGCGCTCCAGGCCCATGCCGGTGTCGATGTTCTTACTGGGCAGCGGACGAGCGACGTCGAAATCGTCCTTGGCCCGCACGGCCGACAGTTCCTCGGTCTGGAACACCAGGTTCCAGATCTCCAGGAAGCGGTCCTCGTCGACGATCGGTCCGCCGTCCGGGCCGAACTCGGGGCCGCGGTCGATGTAGATCTCGCTGCACGGTCCGCCCGGTCCGGGGACGCCCATGTGCCAGTAGTTGTCCTTCAGCCCGCGGCGCTGGATGCGCTCGTCGGGGACGCCGACCTCGCGCCACATGGCCGCTGCCTCGTCGTCGTCGAGGTAGACGGTGACCCAGACCGTATCGGGATCGAAGCCGTAGTTGCCGTCGGCCTGGCTACCGGTGACCAGCTCCCAGGCGTACTCGATGGCGCCGGCCTTGAAGTAGTCGCCGAAGGAGAAGTTGCCGTTCATTTGGAAGAAGGTGCCGTGCCGGGTGGTCTTGCCGACCTCTTCGATGTCGAGGGTGCGGACGCACTTCTGCACGCTGACGGCGCGGGCGAACGGCGGGTCTTCGGCACCGGTGAAGTAGGGCTTGAACGGCACCATGCCGGCGTTGACGAACAGCAGGGTCGGGTCGTTGTAGACCAACGGGGTCGAAGGCACCTCGGTGTGGCCGTTACGCACGAAGAAGTCGAGGTAGCGACGCCGGATCTCGGCGGTTTTCATGATGTGTGTGTCCGATCGGAAACGCCGGCGCGCGCCGGCGGAGTGGTCAGTTGCGGGTGCTCTCCTGGACGGGAACACCTTCCCGGCTAGGAAGGTTGTCGTCGTCCAGGCCGAGAGCCTCACGCAACTCGTGTTCGCGCTCGTCCATCGCGCTGGTCATGGTGTTCAGGAAGTCGTCGACCCAGCCCCGGGTGTTGCGGGCGGACTTCTCGACCTGCTCGGTGATCCCCTTGGGGGTGAACCGCTCGTAGTATTCGCGGCCCTTCACCACCAGCCAGACGGTGGCACCGACCCCGACCGCGAACCAGAACAGTCCGCGTCCCATCACTTGGCCGCTTTCCGCTTGCCCTTGATGGCCTGCCGGACGCCGTGGGTGAAGGCGGCGGTCTTCACCAGCGGGCCGCCGAGGGTGGCTGAGAACAGCGTGGACAGCTGGGCGGCGTTCTCGCTGACGACGACGGCGTGCCGGCTCACCCGGGAGACGTCCTCGGTGACCAGGCTGAGCTTGCTGAGCTCGTCGTTGGTGGCCGTCACGGTGCCCTTGAGTTCATGCAGAATCGGCACCGAGCTGTGGCCGACGTCCCGGACGGCGAGCCTGAGCTCCTCGAGCACCCGCCCGAGCTTGAGCAGCGGCACCGCGCAGAAGGCGACCAGTGCGACCGCGGCGATGGCAGCGATCAGGCCGGCGATCTCTCCAGTGGACATGGGCAATCCTCACGTGGTGATGGTGATCCACGCAGCCTAACGCACCTGCAATGAGGGTGTTCCACCCCCAGGGTGAGTCAGCCCGTGCTCCTTGCGACTGCCAGGCGCTCCAGGGCGACGGCGCGCTGCTCGGCATGGTCGACGATCCGCTCCGGGTAGCCGCTCGCGTAACCGTCGGCACTGCGCCACGGCTCGTGGACGGCGGCGCCGCTCAGCTGTCGCAGCTCGGGAATCCAGCGCCGGACGTAGTCACCGTCCGGGTCGAATTTCTTGCCCTGCTGGACGGGGTTGAAGATCCGGAAGTAGGGCGCGGCGTCGGTTCCGGTGCCGGCCACCCATTGCCAGCCGTGGTTGTTGGACGCCGGGTCGCCGTCGATCAGATGCCGCAGGAAGTGCCTGGCACCGACCAGCCACCAAACGTGCAGATCCTTGGCCAGGAAGCTTGCGGTCACCATCCGCACCCGGTTGTGCATCCAGCCGGTGGCCAGCAGTTGTCGCATGCCGGCGTCCACCAACGGGTAGCCGGTATGGCCGGTGCGCCAGGCGTCCACCAGATCGCTGTCGTCGTCGTAGGCCAGGGCGGAAAGCTCCGGCCGCAAGTCATGCCACAGCGAATCGGGGTGGTGATGGACGACGTCGGCGTAGAACTCACGCCAGGCGAGTTCTGTGCCGAAAGCGTCCGCCCCGCGGGGTGGGCGTCCGGGCAGGTCAGCGAGCAGGGTGCGTGGGTGTAGCACGCCGAACTTCAGGTAGGGCGACAGTCGCGAGGTGCCGTCCAGGTCGGGTCGATCGCGATCGGTGGCATAGCCGGCGAGTCCGTCGTCGAGGAACTCGCGCCATCGCTGGTGCGCGGCCTGCTCCCCCGCCGGCGGCAGCTCGGGCAGGCCGGACGCCGTCGTGGCCGCGTCCAGCTTTTTCCAAGCGGCATCGTCGGACTCGGCACGGCTCAGGGCCAGCCCACGCGGCTCGGAGGCCGGAGGGCGCCAGCCGTGTTCCCGCCAGGCCCGACTGAACGGGGTGAACACCCGGTACGGGTTGCCCTGCTGGTTACGGATCCGTCCGGGGGCGACCGCGTAGGGGCTGCCGGTGCCCACCCAGGCGATGTCGAGCTCGATCAGGGCCTCTTCGACGCGGGCGTCGCGAGCGGCGCCGTCCGGCTCGGTCTCGGCGGAGACGTGGACCGAGCTGGCCCCAACCTCGGTCGCCAGCGCCGGCACGACCTGCTCCGGGGTGCCGTACCGCAGGCACAGGCGTCCGTCATAGGCCTCGTCGAGGGCGCGCAGCGTGTGCGCCAGCCACGCCTGCCGAGGTTCTCCGGCGTCATCGAAGAAGGCCGGGTCGAGGACGAACAGCGGCACCACCGGCCCATCGGCGTGAGCCGCGGCCAGAGCCGGATGGTCGCCTCGGCGCAGATCGCGACGCAACCACAGGATGCTGGTCATGACCGCATGCTTGCACGCCGTCCGGCCCGCCGGCCTGACCGCTTGGGGTGTGAGCTCTGTGACTCACGAGGACGGTTCCCCCGGTCACTGGGGACGGTTCTCTTGGTCACCAAGAACCGTCCCCTTGGTCACCGGGGACGGTTCTTCTGGTCACCAAGAACCGTCCCCTTGATCACCGGGGACGGTTCCTTCGGTCACCGGGGACGGTTCCTTCGGTCACTCGCTTCGCCCGCAGAGGCGGCCGACCGCGTGTGGAGAGACGGTTCTCGGGTCCTCTGGTTCCTGCCGGACGGGGCGTTGCGCTGGCCAGAAGTTGGACGGCCGGTGACCAAGAACCGTCCCCAGTGACCAAGAGAACCGTCCCCAGTGACCAGAAGAACCGTCCCCAGTGACCAGAAGAACCGTCCCCGAGAGACGGCTTAGGCTGTACGGGTGAAGCTGACGATCGTGGGGGGCGGCGGGTTCCGGGTGCCTCTGGTGCACGCTGCACTGCTGAACGACGATCTGATTGATCAGGTCGCGCTGCTGGACGTCGATGGCGACCGGCTGGCGGTGGTGGACCGGGTGCTGACCGGCCAGTCCGGCGCGTCGAACCGGCTGCGGCACAGCGTGCACACTGATCCCACCGAAGCACTGGACGGGGCCGACTTCGTCTTCTCGGCGCTGCGGGCCGGCGGGACGGCGTCCCGGGTGCTCGATGAACGGATCGCCGCCGAGCATCGGCTGATCGGCCAGGAGACCGTCGGTGCGGGCGGCATCGCCTACGCGTTGCGCAGCATTCCTGTCTCGCTCGAGCTGGCGCGAACCGTCGCCCGAGTGGCGCCGCAGGCGTGGCTGATCAACTTCACCAACCCGGCGGGCATGGTCACCGAGGCGTTGAGCGCGGTGCATCCGCGGGTGGTCGGCATCTGCGACTCGCCGATCGCGCTGGCCCGACGGGCCGCGGTGGCGCTCGGGATCGATCCGGCGTCCGTTGAACCGGACTACGTCGGTTTGAACCATCTGGGCTGGCTCCGCGGCCTGCGCGCGGACGGCGAAGACAGGCTGCCGGAGCTGCTCGCCGACCCGACGCGGCTGGCGTCCTTCGAGGAGGGCTGGCTGTTCGGTCCGCAGCTGATCGGTGACCTCGGGGCGTTGCCGAACGAGTACCTGCACTGGTTCTACTTCCGCCGCGAGGGCGGCACCGGCGGTGACCGGGGCGCGTTCCTGGCTGACCAGCAGGACCGCTTCTACCGCTGCTGTCCCAGCGATCCGGACGCCGCACTGGCCGCCTGGCACGGCGTCCGCAGGGAGCGGGAGGAGACCTACGGCGCAGCCAACCGGGAGGCGGCCGGCGGCTTCGAGCGGGCCACCACCGACCTGGTCTCCGGCGGCTACGAAGGGGTGGCGCTGGCGATCATGAGGGCCATCGGACGCGACGAGCCGGCGACGCTGATCCTCAACCTGCCCAACGCAGGACGGCTGCGCGAACTGCCCGACGACGCAGTCATTGAGGCCCCCTGCCGGGTCGACGGACGTGGGCTGCATCCGTTGCCGGTGGCGCCGCTACCCGATTACGCCCGGGGCCCGGTCACCACCATCAAGCAGGTGGAGCGGTGGGCGATCGACGCCGCCACCACCGGGTCGGCCCGCGCTGCCCGGCTGGCGTTCACCCATCACCCGTTGGTCGACTCCGCGGCGATCGCCGTCCGGCTGTTGGAGGACTACCGCGCCGCGCTCCCCGAGTTGCACTATCTGCGCGATTGAGCTGCGAGTGCCTCGCCCGCCGGTGACCGAAAGAACCGTCCCCGGTGACCGAAGGAACCGTCCCCGGTGACCAAGAGAACCGTCCCCCGTGACCGAAAGAACCGTCCCCAGTGACCGAAAGAACCGTCCCCAGTGACCGAAAGAACCGTCCCCAGTGACCAAGAGAAGCCGGTCAAACGGTGGGGCCACCTCGGCCGTCTCAGCTGGGAACTGCGATGTGACAGATACTCCTATATCTCCTATGGTTTAACTATGTACTGCTTCACCGTGTCGACGCCCGCCGTGAAGGCACCGGGTCGAGGCATGTCGTGTTGTCGAATGCCCATCGGCTGAGCCCGATCACATCCGGTAGTTGAGCGCGCCGGTCTCTCCCGGCAGCGATCGCCGTCTTCGCCGCGACTCTGTAGCGGCACACCCTCCTCATAGGACGTCACGCGCCCCGGTAGCCGCGCGCCGGCGTCCGGATTGGACTGACGATGACCAACGTTCGTGAACGGTCCACAGCTCAGCGACCGCGACGGCAGAGCCCCGCAGCGCACGGCACCTCCACCTCGCCGCTGGAGCTGACCACCGATGTCCTCATCATCGGCGGCGGACCCGCCGCTACCTGGGCCGCGATCGCGGCCCGGGAAGCCGGCGCTGACGTCGTCCTGGTGGACAAGGGATACTGCGGCGCGAGCGGGGTCGCGGCGGCCGCCGGGATCGGGCACTGGATGGTGCCACCCGAGGCCAGACGGGCCGCCATCGAGCAACGGGCCGAACAGGCTCGTCAGCTGGCCGACAGCCGGTGGCAACTGCGGGTACTGGACGAGACCTGGCGACGCTTGCCGCGGCTGGTCGAGTGGCGCTACCCGTTCGCGATCGACCGGCACGGCGAGCCCGTGCTGGTGACGGGTTCGGGCCCGGAGTACCTGCGCACCATGCGCCGCCAGGTCAAACGCTCGGGCGCACAGGTCCTGGACCACCATCCAGCACTGGAGCTGTTGACGCACGACGGGGTCGTGGTCGGGGCCGCGGGCATCCAACGCAAGACCGGGGCACCGTGGACCGTCCACGCCGGCGCCGTCGTGGTGGCCACCGGGGGCTGCACCTGGAAGAGCAACTCTCTGGGCTCACACGTCGACACCGGCGACGGCCAACTGATGGCCGTCGAGGTTGGGGCGCGGCTGTCGAGCATGGAGTTCTCCAACTACTGGGGCATGGTTCCCGCCGGCACCTCGATGGACAAGAACGGGTTGTACATGTTTGCCACGTACACCCGGGCCGACGGAGTACCACTGGTCGGCAACCTGATGGTTGAACGCCCCCTGCTGGCCCGCCACCTGCTGGACGGACCGGTGTACGCGCAACTGGACCGGGTGCCCGACGACATGGTCACCAACGTGCGTGGCCGAATGGTCAACTGGCGCCAGACCTTCGACAAACTCGGCATCGATCCGCTCACCCAGCGCTTCGAGATCGAGCTGCTCAACGAAGGCACCGTCCGCGGCACCGGCGGGCTGCAGGTGCGCGACGACAGTTGTGGCGTCGGGGTTCCGGGACTCTACGCGGCAGGTGACGTGGCAGCCCGTGACCGCATCGTCGGCGCCTCCACCGGCGCCGGCGCACCGAACGCGGCCTGGGCGGTGTCCAGCGGCACCTGGTCCGGCAGGGCAGCCGCTCACTTCGCCCGGCGCGAGCGGCGACGTCCGCCAGGAACACCCGCCGGCCGCGGGGGGATTCGTCCGAGCCGTGCCGGCGCCCGCCCCGGTCTGTGGCGGGAGCTGCTGGACGCCGTCCAGGGCGAGTTGCTTCCGCTGGAGAAAAATGCGTTGCGTACCGAAGAGATCCTGATCGGTTCCTTGCGGGTCCTGGACGAGGTGTGGGTCGCCGTCCGCGACCAGCTTCGCGAACCGGACGCCGAACTACTGCGTGGCCGCGAGGTCGCGGCGATGGTGGCCATGGGCCGCTGGGCCTACCGCTCGGCGCTGGCCAGGCCGGAGAGCCGCGGCATGCACTACCGCGCCGACTACCCCGACGAGGACCCCGGGCAACGGCACCGGCTGCTGTCCGGCGGGCTGGATGAAGTGTGGGTGCGCATTGATCCCGAACCGGTGGATACCGGAAACCTCGAGATTCTGGAGAGTGCCTCGTGATCGAGATCGTGAGCTCCGCCCGTTGCGTCGAGTGCGCAATCTGCGTCAACGTGTGCCCGACCAACGTCTTCGATGGCGCAGTCGGCGAGGTTCCCGTCATCGCTCGCCAATCGGACTGCCAGACCTGCTCGATGTGCGAGGTCTACTGCCCCGCGGATGCCTTGTTCGTGGCCCCGGTGACCACGCCGGTGCCGGAGGACTCGCCGTGGCGTGACGAGGAGGCGCTGGCCCAGGCCGGTCTGCTCGGCCGCTACCGGGAACTGGAGGGCTGGGGACCGGGTCGCACGCCCAGTTCCAGACGTCCGCTTGCCCTGATGCGGCGCGCCGCAATCGGCCAGTTCGCGCCCATGCGCCCCGAACGCGTCCACGTCGACACCTCCGTGCTGCCCTTGGACGGCTCCCTGGCGATTCAGCGCGACAGGCCGGCCAGCGGGTCCGTGGAGACGACATGAAGAGCCGCCCGATTCCACCCGTCTATCCCGCTCCCGCCAGCCAAGATCCACCGATAAGACCCGAGAGGACCCGCTCGATGAGAACCCATCCGCGCCGATTCCGGCGCAGTCCCGTCCGAACCCTCGCCGTCCTGGCCGGCGCGCTGGTGCTGGCGCTCACCGGCTGCTCCGGCGCCGGCGTGCCCGCGCCGAGCAACGCCGGCGACCTGGTGAAGCTGCGGATCAGCGGGCCATCCGCGCCCGGCCTCACCGACCCCGAGCCGCTGGGCGCCGCCGGCTACGCGATCCACAACGGCATCGCCAACGAGATCTTGAAGAAGTACGGCTTCGTCTACGACGGCTTCGCCGCCTTCCCCAACGGCCCGCCGGCCGCCCAGGCGCTGGCCTCAGGCTCCGTGCAGCTTTCCATCCTCGGTGACGCTCCGGCCCTGCTGTCGCGGGCGTCCGGGCAGGAGAACAGGGCGATCCTGCTCACCGCCACGCCGGGTGGCACCTGGATCGCCGCGCGGCGTGGTGGTCCGACGTCGATCGACGACCTGGCCGGCAGCAAGATCGGCACCCAGTTCGGGTCGAACTTCGACCGCTACGTGCGATACGTCCTGGAAGACCACGGACTGCTCGACAAGGTTCAGCTGGTCAACCTCACCGGTGCCGATGCGTACGCCGCACTCACCTCCGGTGCACTCGACGCCTACGCGATGAACTCCCCGCTGGTCGCCAGTTGGGAGGAGAAGGGGGGCATCACGGTGATCAGCAAGGCGGAGGTCGACTACCCGAACTACTTCTCGGCGTCCACGACCCTGGTCAACCAGAGTTTCCTCGACCAGCACCCAAAGATCCAGGAAGCCTGGTGGGCCGTCTACCAGGAGGGCCAGAAGTTGATCGACAAGGACCCGAACGCCTACCTCGCCTGGGTGGCCGGGAACTCCGGAGTCAGCGACGAGATCGCGAAGCGGGTGACCGTCCTGGTCCACCAGAACGAGCCGGTGACCGCTCAGGCGATCCGGGTGGAAGAGGACACCCTGCAATTCCTGCTGGACCAGAAGACCGCCAAGCAACCGTTCTCCATCAAGGACTGGGTGGTTCCGTTCACACCCACCGCCTCGGCACGGGCGGGCTCATGACAGCGGCATCCGTCGCCTCCCGCGAGAGCACGACCCGGGCCGTCTCCGGTGATCGGGCGGACGCCGCACCGTTGGCGCTCGCGCCGCCCACCCTGGTGCACCGTCCGCCACGCCGGACCAGCGTGGGCGTGACGCTGCGCGTCCTGGGCCCGCTGGCGGCCGTCACGTTGTGGTGGTACGCCTCACGCGCCGGCTGGCTCGACCCGCAGGTATTGGCCTCGCCCGGACAGGTGGCCGGCGCGTTCGCCGAGCTGGCCTCCTCAGGTGTGCTGTGGGAAAACCTGGCCGCCTCGTTACGGCTGGCCTTCACCGGCCTGGCCATCGGCGGCAGTATCGGCATCATGCTCGCCGTGTTCACCGGGTTCGTCCGCCTCGGCGACGAACTGCTGGACCCGACCCTGCAGATGCTGCGCACGGTGCCGTTCATCGCATTGTCGCCGCTGTTCATCGTGTGGTTCGGCATCGACGAGAAGCCCAAGCTCGTCCTGATTGCTGTCGCGACCGCCTTTCCGCTCTACCTGAACGTTCGCGGCGGCGTCCGGGACGTCGACCGCAAGACTGTCGAGGCAGCTCGCAGCTACGGGCTCGGCGGGCTGCCACTGCTGCGGGAGATCGTTGTCCCGGCAGCGCTGCCTTCACTGCTGGTTGGCCTGCGGATCTCGCTCGGCGTCTCACTCTTAGCGCTGATCTTCGCCGAGCAGATCAACTCCACCGCGGGCATCGGCTACCTGCTGATCTCCGCTCAGCAATACTTCCAGACCGACGTGATGGTGGTCTGCCTGGTCGTGTACGCCCTGTGGGGACTGATCGCCGATCTCAGCGTCCGCCTGCTGGAGTGGGCGCTGATGCCGTGGAACCACGCTCACAAGGGCATTCGGCGGGTGTCGGCGAGATGAGTGATCAGCTGGCAGTGCGGGTGCGCCGCGCCCGCAAGTCATTCGGTCAGCGGACCATTCTGGACGGCATCGACCTCGACATCCGGGCCGGCGAGTTCGTCGCACTGCTGGGCAAGAGCGGTACCGGCAAGACCACACTGCTGCGCATCCTGGCCGGGTTGGAGACGCTGGACGGCGGCGAGGTACTGGTTCCGCCGGTCCGCACCGTGGTGTTCCAGGAGCCACGTCTGGTGCCGTCCAAGCGGATCATCGACAACGTCCTACTCGGTCAGCGCCGCACGACGTCGACCAGAGCAGCCGCCGGAAAGGCGCTGGCCGAGGTCGGCTTGAGCAGGCATGCCCGCGCCTGGCCGTCCACGCTCTCCGGCGGCGAGGCGCAGCGGGCTGCCCTTGCCCGAGCCCTGGTCCGCGAGCCAGACCTCTTGCTGCTCGACGAGCCGTTCGCGGCCCTGGACGCGCTGACCCGGCTGTCCATGCAGGATCTGGTGGGCGATCTGTGCCGGCGACACGCGCCCGCCGTTCTCGTGGTGACCCATGATGTCGACGAGGCGATCACGCTGGCCGACCGGGTGGTCGTCCTGACCGATGGGCGGTTCTCGCTCGACGTCCGGGTGGATCTGGAGCGGCCACGGCGGCGGGATGCCGCGGAGTTCGTCGAACTGCGGGGCCAGCTGTTATCCGAGCTCGGGGTACGAGTTCGGAACGCCGCCTGACCTGCGATTTCCGTTGCCGCCACGAGCCGCTGAGGTCACGAAACGCGGGTCGGGCTTGTCGAAAGTGGCTGAAGTCTCGACGAGCTCGACCGGCGAAGTGACCAAGAGAACCGTCCCCGGTGACCAAGAGAACCGTCCCCAGTGACCAAAAGAACCGTCCCCAGTGACCAAGAGAACCGTCCCGGCGTTCCACCCGACCGGCGGTGGGTGTCGGGGGTGCCTCTAGTGGGTGCGGCCGAGGAGTTCGGCGAGGGTGTCCATCCGCTCGGTCATGCCGGCCTCGGCGCCGTGATCGGTGGGCACGTAGTAGCGCGCACCCTCCAGTTCATCGGGTAGGTACTGCTGGGCCGCGACCCCGTGTGGATGGTCGTGGGCATATTTGTAGCCCTTGCCGTGGCCGAGCGCCTTCGCTCCGGCGTAGTGCGCGTCGCGCAGATGCGGCGGAACCTGCCCGATCCGTCCGGCCCGGACGTCGGCGAGCGCCCCGTCGATGCCCAGAGTCACCGCGTTCGACTTGGGGGCTAGGGCACACGCGACGACAGCGTGGGCCAGGTTGAGCCGGGCCTCCGGCATACCGATCAGCTGGACGGCCTGCGCGGCCGCGACGCAGGTCTGCAGCACCGACGGCGCCGCCATTCCGATGTCTTCGCTGGCCAGGATCACCAGCCGTCGGGCGATGAACCGGGCATCCTCCCCCGCCTCGATCATCCGGGCCAGGTAGTGCAACGCCGCCTGCACATCGGAGCCGCGCAGCGACTTGATGAAGGCACTGATCACGTCGTAGTGCTGGTCGCCGTCCTTGTCGTAGCGAACGGCGGCCCGGTCAACGGCGCGACTAATCGCGTCCGGGGTGATGGTGTCGAGGCCGGCCGACTGGGTGCCGGCCGCCGATTCCTCCAAATAGGTCAGCGCGCGGCGGGCGTCCCCTCCGGCGAGCCGCAGCAGGTCGGCACGGGCCTCGTCGGTGAGCGTGAACACGCCGCCCAGCCCGCGATCGTCGCTCAGCGCCCGGTCGATCAGCACGCCGAGGTCGGCGTCGGTCAACGGTTTCAGGGTGAGCAACAGCGAGCGGGACAGCAGCGGCGCTATCACCGAGAACGACGGGTTCTCGGTAGTGGCGGCGATCAGGGTGACCAGCCGGTTCTCCACCGCGGGCAACAGCACATCCTGCTGGGCCTTGGAGAACCGATGCACCTCGTCCACGAAGAGCACCGTGGAGCGGCCCCGGGCCAGTTCGCGGCGGGCGGCGTCCAACTCGGCACGCACCTCGCGGACGCCGGCGGTGACCGCCGAAAGCTCCACGAACCGGCGCTTCGCCGACTGCGACACCACCGACGCGATGGTGGTCTTGCCGACCCCGGGCGGGCCCCACAGGAAGACCGACATGGCGGCGTCCCCCTCGGCCAGCCGGCGCAGCGGCGACCCAGGGCCCAGCAGATGCTGTTGACCGACGATCTCGTCGACGGTGCGCGGCCGCATCCGGACGGCGAGCGGGGCGTCCGCGGACGGCGTGCTCAGTGACCCTCCCGCGGGTGCGTTCACGGGGTCGGTGTTGCCGAAGAGGTCTTCCACTGCGCCGAGTCTACGAGTGGACGCCGACAGTTCCTGCGTCCACCCGCCGGCGTTTGCCGACCCCGCGCAGCGGCCACCGCTGGTTGAGCTACATCGAAACCGCCAGGCCGCCCAGCACCGCTGGTTGAGCTTGTCGAAACCCGGTCAGACCTCGGCCGTCCGAGCTCTCGACAGGCTCGACCAACGAGACCCGCCGCTTCGCGCCGATCCCGACTTGCATTGCGAACACTCGCGATATATCTTTGACACAACGAGACACACACGAAAGGAGTCCACTCATGTGGAACCAGGATTTTGAGCCGCGGGAGTTCCGCGGCAGGAATGATGATCATCGACCCCGTCGCGGGCCCCGCGGCGAAGGTCATGCCCGAGGGGGTCAGCCGTTCGGCGGCGACTTCTTCGGACCACGCGGTCCCTTCGGTCCGGGCGGACCGTTCGGCCCTCATGGCGCGTTCGGACCGGGCGGTGCGTTCGGCGGGCGTGGTCCGATGGGACCTCGCGGTCGCGGTCGGGCTCGTCGCGGCGACGTCCGGCAGGCCGTCCTCGCGCTGCTCGCCGAGGAGCCGATGAACGGCTACCAGATGATCCAGGCCATGGCGGAGCGCACCGGAGGCGGCTGGAAGCCGTCCCCGGGAGCGATCTACCCGGCGCTGGCTCAGCTGGAGGACGAGCAACTGATCGAACCCTTCGACAACAACGGCGCCAAGGCGTACCGGCTGACCGAGGCCGGCCAGAACGTGGCGTCCGGGATCGACCCGAAGCCGTGGGAGGCGTTCAATACCGAGAATGCCCCGGAGCACCCCGAGGCGCTGCGCGGCATGTGGAAGGAGTTCAGTTCGGTGGCGATGGCCGCCCAGGAACTCACCCGTTCGGGCAGCCGCGCCCAGCAACAGCAAGCCGCGCAGATCCTCGCCGAGACCCGGCGCAGCCTGTACGGACTGCTGGCCAGCGACGCCGACACCGAGGATGACCAGGATCTGGCCAACCCCGACGATCTGCGCTGATGCGTGGACCGCGGTCCAAGGGAAGACACCCGCGGACCGCTTCACACCAGGCCGAGGGGCCGTCCGAGCGATCGGGCGGCCCCTCGTGGCCTCCGCGGACGCGACATGGCGCGCCATCTTTGGACGTCGGCCCGCTCGCCGGGCGTCGTGCCCTCCACAGAGCGCGCCATGGCGGTGCGGCCATGCCTCGGGATTTCGCCGGCCGGGATCACCGCGGCGGCTGGCTGGTCACCTCCGAACCGGCGAAGGTGAGCCCGACCACGCCGGACGGACGACCGTCGGGGTCGTCGACCAACCACTCCAGCAGTTCCCTGGTCTCCGCGTCGTAGCGGTACAGGTGCTCGACGGTGCGCCCGTCGATCTCAGCGGGGACGGTCAGTTCCCGGGCCGGCCGTCCCAATTGATCGGTGGTCGGCCAGTCGGTTGCACCCTCGACCCGGGCCAGTGCGGCGATCACCCACTCACGCTGCGTCGCGTCCAGGTTGCCCAGCATCAGGCCGTCCGCCCGCGACAACAGGCATTCGCCGCAGGACGGATCCAGCCCTTTGGCGAGCCAGCCTTCGATCCGGTCGGACCGGGTCGGCATCGCGGCCAGGTACCGCTGCGCACTCATTCCGGTGGGCAGCGGAAGCCTCTCCGGCCCCTCCACCTGCTTCTCGGTGCCCAGCCAGCGACGTTGCTCGGAATCGACCCATTGGCTGCCGCGGGTCGACGAGCCGTCGGACGCCTCCATCGTCACCGAACGCCGCAGGTACTGCCCAGGCGCCAGCGGCCGATTCAGCTGGGTTGTCTGCGGCGTGGTCGGACCCGGCGCCACTGGATCGAACGGTGGAGCAGGTGTCTTGGGCACCACCTCGCCGACACGGATCGACCGGCCCAGCTCCGCTTCCTTGCCCGAACGGATCTGGAAGGTGCGCACCTCGAGGATCTCGGACGTGCCCGGGTCGAAATAGAACCGCAGCACGGTCCCCGACCGACCCGGAGTTTCGACCACGACCGCCGGCCGGGACAGCGTGTCGGCACCGTCCGGGAGTCGATGAGCCCCGACCTGCCGGAGCAGCACCTGTTGCACGGTGCGGAGCTGCCGGGGGGACAGGTCGGCGTCCACGGCCTGTTGTACTGCGTCGGTGAGCCCGGACGGCTGCGCCGCAAGCACCTTCTCTGCCGCACCTGGGTCGTCCCCGATCGCCTGGGTGAAGCTCAGCGGGTTGGCCGAATCGGTCGCGGCGAGGGGCCCAGCGGAGCTGGTGGTGCCGTCCGGATCGGTGCTGAACGACCACATCGTGCCCTTGTCGTCGAACCACACCGCGCGCTGATAAGCCTGCGTGCCTTGGCCGACGTCGACGGTCGTCGTCGTCCGGCGCAGGAAGAACTCCCCCGGGTTCAGCTGATGAACCGGCCGATTCGGATCGACGCTCGGCGCACTCACGGTCTGAGCCGGCTCCGGCTGCACCCGCTGGCTGGACTGGACGGCCGCGCCCACGATCACCACCACGGCGGCGGCAGCCGCAGCGGCCAGCACCACCAGCGCCCGGCCGTGCCGACCGGTCGATCGCTTGTCGCGCTCGGGCTGCGCGCTCACCTTGTCGTCCAACTCGGCCAACAGCTGTTCCCGGCGGAGATCCCATCCGGGTGCGGTGCGGTCCAGATCCACCGGGCGAGCCCGGGTCAGTTCCTCAAGAATGTCGCTCATCGTGCACCCCGCTTTGCGGTGTCGTCGGCCGCTGTTTCCAGGCGCTTGCGAGCCCGGTGCAGCCGGACATTGAAGGTGGCCGTGGAGCAGCCCATCACCTGAGCCGCCTGGGCGGCAGTCAGGCCGTCCCAGGCGATCATCAGCAGGGCCTCCCGGTCGTGGTCGGTGAGGCTGGCCAGCGCCCGGATGAGGGCCTGTCGTCGGGACACCTCCTCGCCTACCGCGTCCGACGCGGCCAAGCTGAGCAGCCTGGCGACCTGGGCATCGCCGGAGACGGCCCGGGCGTAGCGTCGCCGGGAGTCGGCGATCAGGTTGCGCGCCGTGACCAGCAGCCAGGGCAGCGGGGGTTCAGGTAGGACGTGCCGCCGTCGCCAAGCGATCAGGAACGCCTCGGACACCACGTCCTCGGCGTCCGTGTGACCGACCTGCCGAAGGCAGTACGCCATCACCCGATCGGCGTTGGCGCGATACAGCTGCGCGAACGCCGTATCGGTCGAGGGTGTACTGGTGCTCACATTCCGTAATCGTCCGGGCGGCCGGATTATTACCGGCCCCGTGCGGACAATCTACGCCGGAACCCTCGGTCGAGCTTGTCTCCTCCCGAGGGTTCTCGACAAGCTCGACCGGCGGTGGATCGGTCAGGCCCCGGTCGGTTCGGCGGCCTTGGGTGCGGGTGGCTTGGCGTCCACCCCGGCCTCCTTGCGCTGCTGCACCGAGATAGCAGCCGGGGCGCCGGTCAGCGGGTCGTAGCCGCCGCCGCTCTTCGGGAATGCGATCACGTCGCGGATCGAGTCCGAGCCGGACAGCAGGGCCACGATCCGGTCCCAGCCGAAGGCGATGCCGCCGTGCGGCGGGGCGCCGAACTTGAAGGCGTCCAGCAGGAAGCCGAACTTCTCCTGCGCCTCCTCCTCGGCGAGCCCCATCACCGCGAACACCCGCTCCTGGATGTCGCGGCGGTGGATACGGATCGAGCCGCCGCCGATCTCGTTGCCGTTGCAGATCATGTCGTAGGCCCAGGCCAGCGCATTGCCGGGGTCGCTGTCGAAGGTGTCCAGGTCCTTCGGCGAGGTGAAGGCGTGATGCACGGCCGTCCAGGCGCCGGCACCGACCGCCACGTCACCCTCGGCGACGGCGTCGCCGGTGGGCTTGAACAGCGGCGCGTCCACCACCCACAGGAACGACCAGCTGCCCTCGGCGATCAGGCCGCAGCGCTTGGCGATCTCGTTGCGCGCCGCACCCAGCAGCGCCTGCGAGGACGACCTGGCGCCGGCGGCGAAGAATATGCAGTCACCCGGGTTGGCGCCGACGGCAGCCGCCAGTCCGGCGCGTTCGGCGTCGGTGATGTTCTTGCTGACCGGACCGCCCAGGGTGCCGTCCTCGGCTACCGTCACGTAGGCCAGGCCGCGGGCGCCGCGCTGCTTGGCCCATTCCTGCCAGGCGTCGAAGGTGCGCCGCGGCTGGGACGCCCCACCGGGCATCACGACGGCACCGACGTAGGGCGCCTGGAAGACCCGGAACGAGGTGTCGGCGAAGAACGCGGTCAGCTCGGTCAGCTTCACCTCGAAGCGCAGATCGGGCTTGTCGGAGCCGTAGGAGTCCATCGCCTCGGCGTAGGTGAGCCGCGCGAACGGCGCGTCCAACTCGACCCCGATCAGCGACCAGATCTCCTTGGCGAGCGCCTCGCCGAGGGCGATCACGTCCTCCTGGTCGACGAACGACATCTCGATGTCGAGCTGGGTGAACTCGGGCTGCCTGTCGGCGCGGAAGTCCTCGTCGCGGTAGCAGCGGGCGATCTGGTAGTAGCGCTCCATGCCGGCCACCATCAGCAGCTGCTTGAACAGCTGCGGGGACTGCGGCAGGGCGTACCACGAACCGGGCGCCAGCCGGGCTGGCACGATGAAGTCGCGAGCACCCTCGGGCGTGGACCGAGTCATCGTCGGGGTCTCGATCTCGACGAAGTCGCGGGTCTCAAGCACCCGGCGGGCGGCGGCGTTCACCTGGGAACGCAGCCGGATCGCGCGCGCCGGGGCCGGACGGCGCAGGTCGAGGTAGCGGTACTTGAGCCGGGCCTCCTCGCCGACGCTGACCCGCTCGTCGATCTGGAAAGGCAGCGGCGCGGACGGGTTGAGCACCTCGAGTTCGCGGATCGCGACCTCAATCTCACCGGTGGGCAGGTCGGGGTTGGCGTTGCCCTCGGGGCGCGCCTCGACCTCGCCGATCACCTGGATGCAGTACTCGTTGCGCAGTTCGTGGGCGCCGGACGCGGCGAGCACCTCGTCCCGGACGACGACCTGGACGACTCCCGAGGCGTCCCTGAGATCGATGAAGGCGACACCGCCATGGTCGCGACGCCGGCCCACCCAGCCGGCGAGAGTGACGGTCGCTCCGATGTCGGAGGCGCGCAGGGTTCCAGCGGTATGGGTCCGCAGCATGACGATGTTCCTTTCTCTGCCCCGCATAGACGGTGCGGGTGCGTCCGTTCGATCCTATGACGGCCGCCGGAGGCGAGTCGAAACGAGTGCGTTCGCGATAGGAATGACCCCATGCCGGACATCACCGAACTCGAGGCGTTCCTCGCCCCCGCGACAGTGGCCGACGAGGTGTTCTCGCTGCGTCCCGACTATCGCGCCTTGCTGATCGCCGTGGACGGCCTCGAACCCGGCGCCGGCGACACCGAGAGCGAGGCGCTGCTGACCCGCGCCGAAGAGTGGGCGGCTGAGGCGACCGCCAGCACTCGGGTGGAGGATCTGCCGCACATCGCATCCTGGCGGGACGCCTTTCGCGGCTTCGGCGCCAAGCCGCAGCGCACCCGGACCAGTGTCGAGGCGCTGACCCGCCGGGCGGCCGCCGGCCTGCCCCGGATCAATCGGCTCACCGACATCTACAACGCGATCTCGGTACTCCATCAGCTGCCGATCGGCGGCGAGGACCTGCGCCGCTACGCCGGCTCACCTCGGCTGATCCGCGCCGACGGCACCGAGCCGTTCGACACGGTCGCCGACGGCGCGACCACCATCGAGCATCCGGAGGTCGGCGAGGTGGTGTGGACCGATGACGAGGGCGTCACTTGCCGCCGCTGGAACTGGCGTCAGGGCCGCCGCACCCAGCTGACCGACACCACCTCGGCGGCACTGTTCATTCTGGACGTCCTGGACCCGATGACCGGGGACGAGCTGACCGCGGCCGTCGAAGAACTGACTACCCAACTGGCCCGGCTGGGGCCGGACGTCACGATCGCGCGCCGGCTGATCTCTCACCCGTCCAGCCAGGAGCCCCGATGACTTACTCCCCCGACAAGCACGATCCGGCGTCCGTCGGCTTCGGCACCTGGGCGGTGCACGGCGGCAACAACATCGACGCCGGTACCGGCGCGATCCGGACCCCGCTGGTGATGGCGAACTCGTACCGGCTGCCGGATGATCCGGCGTCGATGGACTGGTCGGCCACCGATCAGCTCACCTACACCCGCAACGGCGGGGTGAACCAGCAGGCCCTGGAACGCAAGCTGGCCGCGATGGACGGCGGCGAGGCGTCCGTCTGCTTCGCCTCGGGAGTCGCGGCGCTGCACGGGGTGTTCTTCACCTTGCTGAAGTCCGGTGACCACGTGATCGTCTCGGACGTCACCTATGAGGCGGTCTGGCGGCTGTTCGCCGAGTTGCTGCCGCGGCGGTACGGCATCGAGACCACGTTCGTGGACGTCGCCGACCTGGACGGCGTCCGCGCTGCGGTGCGTCCCAACACGAAACTCGTGCACGTCGAAACGATCGCCAATCCGACCACGAAGGTGGCCGACATCCGTGCCGTGGCCGACATCGCTCATCGGGCCGGCGCGATCCTCACGGTCGACGGCACCTTCACTCCCCCGCCGCTGTACCGTCCGATCGCCGACGGCGCGGATCTGGTGGTCCATTCGCTGACCAAGTACATCAACGGCCACGGCGACGCGATGGGTGGTGTGGTGACCGGACGCGCCGACCTGGTCGACCGGATCCGGCACGACGCCCTGGTGGACGTCGGCGGTGCGATCTCACCGTTCAACGCCTGGCTGATCACCCGCGGTTCGGTCACGCTCGGTCTGCGGTTGCGGCAGCAACTCGCCTCGGCGGAGAAGATCGCCACCTTCCTGGCTTCCGATCCGCGGATCGCCTACGTGGAGTACCCGGGACTCCCCGGCCATCCGCAGCACGACCTCGCCACTGCCCAGTTCGGCGGAGGCGGCTACGGAGGCATGCTCGCCTTCGCGATCGACGGCGACCCGGACACCCAGAACCGGTTCGTCGCCCAGCTGCGGGTGATCACCTCAGCCTTCTCGCTGGGCCACGATGAGAGCCTGATCGTGCACGTCGGCCCCGACACTCGCGGCGGCAGCGAGGGCTACCCGGCCGGCTTCCAAACCTACGGGCATCTGCGCTTGTCGGTCGGCCTGGAGGACGCGGATGATCTGATCGCCGATCTCGGCGGGGCATTGGACCGCACCGAGATCACCGGCTCGAGCAGAATCCGATGATCAAAACACGTTGTAGGGGCGGAATTGGACGCTGATTCGCGGACCGACCGCGCGGGCCGTCTTGAGGATCGCATGCTCCCAGGTGCGCTGGCAGGAGCCACCCATCACGATCAAGTCGCCGTGACCCAGCAGATAGGAGCCGTGCAGCCGGCCGCCGACCGGCCGCAGCGACAGTTGGCGCGGTGAGCCGAACGACACGATGGCCACCATGGTGTCCTCGGTGCGACTGCGGCCGATCCGGTCACCGTGCCAGGCGACCGAGTCGCGGCCGTCCCGGTAGTAGCAACAGCCGGCAGTGACGAATTCTTCACCCAGTTCGGCGGCGTAGTAGCGGTTGAGCTCGTCGCGCGCCTCGGTCAGCGCCGGATCGGGCAGCTCCTCCCCCACCCCGTACATCGACAGCAGCCGCGGGACGTCGACCGTCCGGTCGTACATCTCCCGACGCTCGGCATGCCATGGAATCGACTCGACCAGCCGCGGAAACACCACGTCGGCGCCCCGGACCCACCCCGGCACCAGATCGACCCAGGCTCCCCGGCTCAGTCTGACCCGCCGGACCCGTCCGGCAAGCGAAGGGACCTCGACCGGCTCCACACCGAACAGACCCGCCTGAAAACCGACCGCCATGAGGCGATCATACCACGTTATCAAACAGGTGTATGAATACGACACATCTTGAGGAAGACGGGAAGCACCCAATATGCCTCTGACGGCCGACGATTCCCGCGTTGTCGATGGCCTGCTGACGGGCGGCGTCGACACGCGCCGCGGCTCACGGTTGGTGACATCACGCGCGTTGTGGCCTAGGTTGGCGGCAACCTTGACGGAGGTGACGATGAATTCGAATCCTGGCGAGGTCTGTTCAACGGGGATGAATCGACGACGATTTCTGCAGTTGGGGGCCGCCTCAGTGGCCGGTGCGACGCTCGGTCTGAGTGGATGCGCAGCGCCCTCATCCGATGCGGTCAATCTGCAGTTGGTGCACGCCACCACCGGCGGTGGCCTGAAAGACACCCTGGACCCGCATTTCCCGGTGAGCTATCCCGACATCGCCCGCGTGCGGCAGCTCTTCGAGCCGTTGATGCGGTTCAACTCGGCCTTCGAGATGGAGCACTGCCTCGCCGAAGAGGTGGAACACAACGCCGACGCGACCGAGTGGACGTTCCGGCTGCGGCAGGGCCTCCGCTTCCACGACGGTCGCCCGGTGCGCGCCACCGACCTCAAGGCGAGCATGGAGCGGATGCTCAACCCCAAGAATCCCGCCACCCAGGCGTCCGACATCGCCGCGATCGCCGACCTCGGCGGCAGCAGGATGCTCGACGACCGCACCTACCGACTCAAGCTGACGTCGCCGTACGCCATCCTGGACGCGGTGATGGCCGGCTACGCGCTGGGTATCGTTCCCGAAGACTTCGACATCAAACGTCCGATCGGCACCGGTCCGTTCAAGTTCGACATCTTCGTGCCGGGCCAACGCAGCCGGTTCCTGCGATTCGACGAGTACTGGGACATCAAGGCGTCCTTCGAGGAGTTGGTGATCCTCAACTTCACCGACGACGCCGCCAAGGTGAACGCGCTGCTCGCCGGGCAGGTGCAGTCCCTGGACAATCTGCCCACCTACCTGGCCGGGGCGATCGAGGGTCAGGGCGCGAAGACGCTGGTCTCCGAGACGGGCGGCTGGGTGCCGTTCACCATGCGGGTGGACACCAAGCCGTTCAGCGACAACCGGGTCCGCCAGGCGATGCGGCTGATCGTCGACCGGCAGCAGATCATCGACCAGGCGTTCAACGGTTTCGGACGCGTGGCGAACGACCTGTACGCGCCGTTCGACCCCGACTACATCGGCGGCGAGCTGCCGCAGCGGGGACCCGACGTCGACAAGGCCCGCTCACTGCTCAAGTCGGCGGGCTACGAGAACCTGCAGGTGGAGCTGGTCACCTCCACCGGCGTCGGAGCGGGTGCGGTCGAGGCCGCCAGCCTGTTCGTCCAGCAGGCGAAGGCCGCCGGTGTCGACGTCCGGCTGAACAAGGTCGACGGCGCGGTGTTCTTCGGCGACCAGTACCTGTCCTGGGTGTTCGCCCAGGACTTCTGGAGCACCCGGCTCTATCTACCGCAGGCGGCGGCTTCCTCGCTGAAGTCGTCGCCGTACAACGAGACCCATTTCTTCGACGAGCGGTTCGCCGGCCTGATCAAGGCCGCGCAACGCGAGGTCGATCCGGCCCGCAGACGCCGGCTGGTCCAGGACGCCCAGCGCATCGAGTTCGAGGAAGGTGGTTACATCATCTGGGGATTCCAGAACCAGGTGGACGCCTACAGCAACTTCGTCACCGGCCTCGAGCCCGCCCGTGAGCAACCAGTCTCCGCCTTCCGGTTCAACCGGGTCAGGCCGGCGATGCCATGAGCGCCGTCGAGCAACAGGCCCTGGTGGATGAGCCGCCGGAGTTGCCGACCCGCCGGGTGGGCAGCCCGGCGCGCGCCTGGACGCAGTGGTTGCTGCGCCGCGTCGGCCTGGCGATCCTGACCCTGCTGGCGGTGTCGATCATCGTGTTCTTCGCCACCAACGCCCTCGGCGACCCGGTTCGGGCGATCCTCGGCAAGGACTACGACGTCAGCCCCGATCGGGTGGCCGCGCTGGAACAGCTGCTGCACCTCGATCTCCCCACCTGGCAGCGCTACCTGATGTGGCTGGGCGACCTGCTGCGCGGCGACCTCGGCGTCTCGGCGGCCAACGGCCTGCCGGTGTCGGAACTGATCGGCGACCGCGTCGTCAACAGCGCCTTCCTGGTGCTGGTCACCGCCGTGATCATGATCCCGATGTCGATCGGCCTGGCCATGCTGGCGGCACGGTGGCGAGGCGGTGCGCTGGACAACACGCTGCAGTTCGTCACCCTGGCACTGGCCGGATTGCCCGAGTTCGTTACCGGCATCCTGCTGGTGGCACTGTTCTCGACCAGCGTCTTCCATTGGCTGCCGGCGGTCACCGTGCTGCCGGTCGGCGGCGCACCGTGGGACAGCCCGGTGTCGATGATCCTGCCGGTGGCCACCCTGATCATCGCGGTGGTGCCGTATCTGTCCCGGATCCTGCGCTCGACCATGATCGAGGCCCTGGATTCGGACTACGTCGAACTGGCCCGGCTCAAAGGCGTCCCCGAGGGCCTGGTGCTGCGCCGGCACGTACTGCCCAACACGGTTGTGCCCACGATCCAGGTCACCGCGCTGCAGCTGGCCTGGCTGGTCGGCGGCGTGGTGCTGGTCGAGTATCTGTTCAACTATCCGGGGATCGGCGCCACCCTGGTCGACTCGGTGCGTAACTCCGACTTCCCGATGGTGCAGGCGCTGGCGATGATCATCGCCGCCGTCTATGTGGTGGTGAACCTGATCGCCGACGTGCTGTCCATCCTGTTCACACCGCGAGCACGGACGGGGATGGTCAAGTGAAGGGCATGCTGCGCGACCCGCGCATCCTGACCGGGTCGATCATCGCGCTGGTGGTCGTGGCGCTGGCCGTCCTCGGTCCCCTGTTCGCGCCGTACGGCGAGAACGAGATCGTGGGCAAGCCGTTCACCATGGAGGGCGGCCCGCTGGGCACCGACTACCTGGGCCAGGACGTGTTCAGCCGCGTGCTCTACGGCGGTCAGTCGGTGCTGACGATCGCCGTGCTGGCCACCGTGCTGGGCGTGGCCGTCGGGTTGGTCGTCGGCGTCACCGCCGCCTATGTGGGCGGCTGGCTGGACGAGCTGCTGATGCGTGGCAACGACGTGCTGCTGGCCTTCCCCCAGATCCTGATCGCCCTGGTGGTGCTCAGCGCCGTCGAGCAGCCCACCTGGTGGATGATCGTGCTGCTGGTCGGCATCGCGCACGCCCCCCGGGTGGCCCGAGTCGCCCGCGGCGTCGCACTCTCGTACGTGAACAACGATTTCGTCACCGCCGCCGAGGCCATCGGCGAACCCCGCTGGCGGATCGCCACGTTCGAGCTGGGACCGAACCTGGTGGTGCCGCTGCTGGCCGAGACCGGCCTGCGGCTCACCTACTCGATCGGCACCGTCGCCGCGATCGGCTTCCTGGGGTTCGCCAGTAACCCGAACGCGGCCGACTGGGGTCAGATGACCAACGAGAACCGGCTGGCGCTGCTGGTGCAGCCGTGGGGCGTCCTGGCGCCGGTCATCCTGATCGGCCTGTTCACCATCGGCACCAACCTGATTGCCGACGGCATCGGCCAGCGGGCCGCGAAGGGGGCATGATGAGCCAGACCGTCACCGAAGAGCTGCGCTGCCGGGTCGAGGACCTGCGGATCAGCCTGCCGGCCCGGGGCGTGGACGTCGTCGACCATGTCGACCTGACGCTGACAGCGGGCGAGATCCTGGGCCTGGTAGGTGAATCCGGTTCGGGCAAGACCACCACCGGGACGGCGCTGCTCGGCTACGCCCGCACTGGTGCCGCCATCTCGGGCGGCGATATCGAAGTGGCCGGGTACAAAGTGCGCGCGCTTGGACCCGCCCAGGTGCGCGCCATCCGCGGCGTCACCATCGGCTACGTGCCGCAGGATCCCAGCTCGGCCCTGAATCCGTCGATCCGGATCGGCGCTCAACTGCGCGAACTACTCGACCTGCACGACATCGGCACGCCTTCCGAACGCGGCGAACGCATCCGGCAGATCCTGCCCGAGGTCGGGCTGCCCAACGACGAGGCATTCCTGCGCCGCTACCCGCACCAGCTCTCCGGCGGGCAGGTGCAGCGGGTGGCGCTGGCCATGGTCTTCCTGCCCCGACCCCAGGTACTGGTGCTGGACGAGCCCACCACCGGCCTGGACGTCACCACCCAGGGCATGGTGCTACGCACCCTGGAAGAGCTGTGCCGCCGGTTCGACGTCGCCGCCCTCTACGTCACCCACGACCTGTCGGTGGTGGCCACCATCTCGAACCGGGTGGCGGTGATGTACGCCGGTCGGCTGGTCGAGATCGGGCCGGTCAAGGAGATCTTCACCAACCCGTCCCATCCGTACACCCGTGCCCTGCTGAACGCGATCCCGCACCTGCATCGTCCGTTCGCCCTGACCGGGATTCCCGGACGCACGCCGGCGCCGGGCAATCGTCCGCCCGGCTGCCGGTTCAACGATCGGTGCAGCTTCGCCGTCGACCAGTGCTCGGCGGAAGAGCCGCCGGACGTGGAGGTCTCGCCCGGCCACTTCGCCGCCTGCATCCGCACCGACGCGCTGCCGCCATGGGATCCGACCGACCGGGTGGTCGCCGACACCGACCCCCAGCGCGACCGGAAGATCATCCTGAAGGTTTCCGATCTGGACATCTTCTATGGCACCAGCCACGTGGTGCACGGGGTCAACTTCGACCTCGCGGTGCAAGAGATCGTCGCCCTGGTCGGCGAGTCCGGCTCAGGTAAGACCACCATTTCGCGTTGTGTCGGCGGCATCCATGACAACTGGGACGGCACCATCGCGGTGGACGGCGAACCGCTCGCCCCCGCGGCCCGCAAGCGGACGGCTGAGCAGCGCCGCCGCGTCCAGTACATCTTCCAGAACCCCTACCTGTCGCTGAACCCGCGGCGCACCGTCGAGCAGATCCTGGTCCGGCCGCTGGAACTGTTCGGTGTCGCGTCCGGGAAGGCGGCGCGCGAGCGGGCCGCGCAACTGCTCGACGACGTCCAGTTGGGCGAGTCGACCATGTCGCTGCGGACCAACCGGCTCTCCGGTGGCGACGACGTCCGCCACCATGTCGCTGCGGACCAACCGGCTCTCCGGTGGCGATCGCCCGGGCGATCGCGGGCGATCGCTGTCGAGCCGGACATCCTGGTCTGCGACGAGATCACCTCGGCGCTGGACGTCTCCATTCAGGGCTCGATCACCGAACTCTTGAACTCGATCAAGGCCGAGCGGCACATCTCGATGCTCTTCGTCACCCACGATCTGGCGCTGGTCCGCTCGATCGCCGACCGGGTCCTGGTGCTGCAGAACGGACGGCTGGTCGAGTCCGGGCTGGCAGCCGACGTCCTCGATCATCCGCAGGAGGAATACACCCAAAACCTGCTCGCCAACACCCCGACCCTGGACCGTTGGATGGACACCCCGGGGCACGCCGCGGGTTGAGCTTGTCGAAACCCACTCGGCGGGTCGCTAGGACGCCCGGGTGATCAGTTCGCCGAGGGCGCGGGTGCCGTCGGACAACGCCCGCTCGAAGACGTCGATGTCGTCGTGCTCGGAGGCGCGGTAGCTCAGGCAGAACTCGAGGACACCGGCGTCCGCGCTGTAGCTGATCCCGATGCCCCCGGCGCTGGTCGGCGCGAACGCGAACCGCAGCAGTTGGTGCGGGTCGCCCAGCGAGGTGGTGGACAGGAAGTCGGTGGTGAGCCGGGCGTAGGCCGGGTCGGTGAACAGCGCTGGCGTCCGGCCGTTGCGCGCGGCCATCATCCGCAGCCCGAACAGGTGCCGGTCGATACCGTTGCCGGTCTTGCAGGCGACCACCCACGACTTGTGCGCCGCCAGGGCCGCGAACAGGTGCTCGGGCGTGGCGTTGCCCGCCTGCAGGGCACGAACCAGCGCCACCGCCTCCGCGGTCACCGGCCGCAGGCATTCGGTCCGGCCGGCCCGGTATTCGCGCATGTCGACGGCCTCGTAGGTGCTCCGCGGCGGGCCACCGTGATACGCCAGCTGGGCGAACAGCATCGCCCACTGCTGCACGCCGTCCAGGCTCAGCTTGAACGACGGTCGCGCGGGTGCCGGCAGCGGATCGAAGATGGTCCGCACCCGGTAGTCGTCGGCCTGTTCGGCATAGCGCCGGACGGCCGCATCGATGTCGCCGGCCAGGCTCTGGTCGAGCCGCCACTGCAGCGGCTCCCACGCCGGCGCAGGCCCCGAGGCCAGGTCCGGCACCACATGCTGCGCCATGCCGACGACCCGCTTGAGCGTGGCCCCGTCCACCACAGTGTGCTCCAGATGGACGGTTGCCAGGTTCCCGGTCAGGTCGATGTCATAGGTGGCGGGCTTGTAGGTCCAGGTGCGGCCCACCCCGAAGCTGGCCAGCTGCAGGTGCTCGTCGGGCACCATGCCGTCGTCGGCCAGGTTGACCGCGAACAGTGCCCCGGTCAGCCGACGATAGGTGGCGGCGTTCGTCTCGTCGGCCAGCAGCCGCTCCAGCAGCGCGGCAGCGGGTTCGCTGCCGACGTAGGACAGCTGGGTGAAGTCGGCTCGGCCGTGCGGCGCGCGTCCGGCCAGCTCGGCCAAGCCGGAGGCGAGGGCTGGCACGCTCAGTGCACGGCCGGCCGGGTCGCTGATCCGCAGTGCGTAGGCCGCGCCGTGCCGGAACACCACGATCTCGCGATCCCCGGCCTCCGCCGGACCCTCGATGAACCGGTCGGCCGCGGGGCGCGGGTGCCGCAGTCCACCGGCCAGGTAGCGAAGCTGTCGCGGGTCCAGGACGTCGCCGCGCGGCGTGCTCTCGGCCGGGAGTTCACCGCGCAGCCAGTTCAGATGGACGACCGCCATCCGGTGGACCAGGTCGGCTGCCCGCTCGATCCCGGTGGCCGAACCGGGCCAGTTCACCAGCAGGCCCACGTTGCTAGTCAGCGTAATCGGCCCGCGGGTGGTGAGGTAGCCGTCCAGCCACGCCTCGGAGAGCCAGCTGCGACCGGCCGCGTCCTCGGCGGCGGCGAACGCCTCCAACTCGGCCTGGAGTTCCGGGCCCTCGCCGGCGGCGAACGCCTCGATGCGGGTTGCGGTGGCGGCCCGTTCGGCGTCGGTCAACAGTGGGTCGACTGTGGCCCGGTAACGTTCCAGAGTGCCGTCGAGCGGCGGCACCGGCAGCGTCTTCATCGGGCTCTGACCTCCGGAGCCAGGTCCACCGCGGGGGGTTGCCAGGTGTTCGGGTCGGCGGGCGCCTGTTCCCCGGAACGAATGTCCTTCACCTCGCCGGAGGAGAACCAGACGAACGGGATGCCGCGCCGGTCGGCGTAGCGGATCTGCTTGCCGAACCGGTCCGCTTTGGGCGCCACCTCGGTGGGAATGCCGCGGGCCCGCAGTCGGGCCGCGACGGCGTCCGCCTCGCCCCGAGTCTCCTCGGAATCGACTGCGACCAGCACGCAGCTCGGCACCGTTCGGGACGCGGTCAACAGCCCCTTGGCCAGCAGCGGCACCAGGATGCGAGTGACCCCGATCGAAAGACCGACACCGGGGTAGGTGGTGCGGCCGTCCGAGGCCAACGAGTCGTAGCGGCCGCCCGAGCAGACCGAGCCGAGGTGTTCCAGGCCGGCCAGCTCAGTCTCGTAGACGGTGCCGGTGTAGTAATCCAGGCCGCGGGCGATCTTCAGGTCGGCGACAATCCGGCCGGGCGCCGCCTGGGCACCCGCTCGGACCACGGCGGCGAGCTGCTCCAGGCCCTCGTCCAGCAGGTCGTTGCGGACGCCGAGCGCGCGCACCCGGTCGACGAACGACTCGTCCGGCGCCGAGATGGTGGCCAGCTGGAGGCATCGGTCGGCCACTTCCACGCTCAGCCCGAGCTCGCCGGTGAGCAGCTCGCGGACGGCGTCCTGGCCGATCTTGTCCAGCTTGTCGACGCGCTGCAGGACCGCGAGGTGGTCATCGATGCCGAGCCCGCGGTAGAAGCCCTCGGCGAGCCGGCGATTGTTCACCCGCATCAGCACCGGCGGCAGGCCGAACGCGACGTGCAGCCGCTCCAGCGCCTCCAGGATCACCCGGGCGACCTCGACGTCGTGGTGGTCGGCCAGGACGCCCTGCCCGACCACGTCGATGTCGGCCTGCAGGAACTCGCGGTAACGCCCCTCCTGCGGCCGCTCGCCGCGCCACACCTTCTGGATCTGGTATCGCCGGAACGGGAAGTTCAGGTGCCCGGAGTTCTCCAGCACGTACCGCGCGAACGGCACGGTGAGGTCGAAGTGCAGGCCCAACTCGTCGGCGTCCGATCCCCCGCCGTGGCGTTCGGCGTGCAGCCGGCGGACGACGTAGATCTCCTTGTCGATGTCTCCCTTGCGGGCCAGCTGCGCCATCGGCTCCACCGCCCGGGTCTCGATCGAAGCGAAGCCGTGCAGCTCGAACGTGTCGGCGAGCGTGGCGAGAACATACTGTTCGACGATCCGCTGGGCGGGCAGGAACTCGGGAAATCCGCTCAGCGGCTTCGGACGGCTCATCGGATGCGGGCACCACCTAGATAGTCGGCTTGCAGGTACGGGTTGGTGGCCCGCTCTCGGGCCATTACGGTCTGTTGTCCGTGACCGGGCAGGATCGCGGCGGTGTCGGGCAGGGCGAGCACCGGGCCGCGCAGGGTGTCCAGCATCACGGCGTGGTCGCCACCGGGCAAATCGGTCCGGCCGATGGAGCCGGCGAACAACACGTCGCCGGAGAACACCACGGCGTCCAACTGGTCGTGCCCGGTCAGCCGGCTGGACAGCATCACGCAGCCGGGCCGGTGACCGGGCGCGTGGATCACCTCGAAGCTGAGGCCGGCGACGTCCAGCCCGGTCTCGAAGAAGCGCAGGTCCTCCGGTTCGGCCAGGTTGAGATCGGCGAGCACCTGCGCCAGCAACTCGGCGCTCGATGGGCCGAGCCCTGCCACCGGATCGGTGAGCAGTTCACGGTCGTCGGCGTGGATCCAGGCCGGGACGCCCCACTCGTCCGCCACCCGGGTCGCTGAGGCGACGTGGTCAATGTGGCCATGGGTGAGCAGCACGCCGACGGGGGTCAGTCCGTGATTGGCCACGGCGGCGCGGACACCGTCGAACGCGTCCACCCCGGGATCGATCACCACGCACTCGGCACCCGCCGCTGGCGCGGCCAGATAGCAGTTGGCCTGCCAGGGACCCGCGGGAAAGGAGGCCAGGAACACCCCGTCAGCCTAGACGAACCCGCCATCGGGCGTCCCTCAGACCGGCGGCACCCCGCGCGAGCGCGATCACAACCGCGCAGGCATACGGCAAGATGTCCCCATGACTTCTACCAGCCCGGCTGACTTCGGTCGTGTCGACACCGACGGGACGGTCTACGTCCGCACCGCCGACGGCGAGCGCAGCGTCGGACAGATCCCGGACGTGTCCGAGCAGGAGGCGCTCGCCTTCTACACCCGGCGGTTCGAGGCACTCGAGCTCGAGGTGAGCCTGCTGGAGCGTCGGATCGCCTCGGGAGCGCTGTCGCCGGACGAGGCCCGCGGAAGCATCAACACCGTCCGGTCCAACGTGACCGGCGCCAACGCCGTCGGCGATCTCGATGCGCTGCTGACCCGGCTCGACGCGCTGGCACCGGTGCTGGCGCAGGCGAACGAGGCCCGCAAGGCCGAACGTGCCCGGCAGGCCGAAGAGACCAAAGCCACCAAGGAAGGCATGGTCGCCGAGGCCGAACGGCTCGCCGAGGGCAACGACTGGCGTGGCGGAGTCAACCGGTTCCGCAGCCTGCTGGACGAGTGGAAGGCCCTCCCCCGGATCGACCGGGCCACCGACGACGCTTTGTGGCATCGGTTCTCCGCGGCGCGGACCACCTACACGCGCCGTCGCAAGGCCCAGTTCGCCGAACAGGCCGAGCGGCGGGACGAGGCCAAGCGGACGAAGGAACAGATCATCGCCGAGGCGCGCACCCTGGCCGATTCGACGGATTGGGGTCCGACCTCGGGAGCGTTCCGCGACCTGATGGCGCGCTGGAAGGCCGCGGGTGCGGCACCGCGTGAAGTGGACGACGCGTTGTGGGCGGAGTTCCGTGGCCTGCAGGACCAGTTCTTCAACGCCCGGCAGGCCACCCTGTCCGAGCAGGACGCCGAGTTCCGCACCAACCTGGAAGCCAAGGAGGCACTGCTGGCGCAGGCCGAGGCCGACGTCGTCCCGGTTCGGGACCTGGCCGCCTCGCGGGCCGCCTTCCGCACCTTCCTGGACGCCTACAACGCCCACGGCAAGGTGCCGCGCGAGTCGATCCGCGGGCTGGACAACCGCGTCCGGTCCCTGGAGTCGGCGATCCGTGCCGCCGAGGACGCCGAGTGGAAGCGGACCGATCCTGAGGCCCGTTCCCGGGCGGAGGAGACGGTGGCGATGCTCAGCAACGAGATCGACAAGCTGACCGAGAAGATCGTCAAGGCCGAGGCTCGTGGCGATAACCGCGCCGCTGACAAGGCCCGGGACTCGATCGCCACCTACCAGACCTGGCTCGACCAGGCCCGGGAAACGCTGGCCGACTTCTCCCGCTGACCTCAATGCTGCACCGCGTCTTCTCCTACGGCACGCTGCGGCAGGAGAACGTTCAACGGGCTCTGTTCGGCCGTCCGGTGGTGACGGTGGACGACACTCTGCCCGGCTATCGGATCGACTGGCTGACGATCACCGACCCGGAGGTCATCGCGACCAGCGGCTCGGACCGGCACCCGATCCTGCGCCCCGGCTCGGCAACCGACGTCGTCCCCGGTGCCTATCTGGAGCTCGACGAAGCCGGGCTCGCGGCGACCGACGCCTACGAGGTCGACGACTACGTGCGCACCGCGGTCACCCTGGGGTCGGGGACGCCGGCCTGGGTCTACCTCGCCGGCGATGCCGCGGGCGCCGCGAGCGTCCCGTCCGACTACACCGCACCGAACTGGCAGCGGTCGGCCCTGCTGCTCATCGACGTCCAGAGCGACTTCCTCGACGAGGGTGCCGCACCGATCGCTGGGACGTCCGCGATCCTGCCGAATCTGGCCGGGCTGGCCGAGGCGTTCCGCGAGGCCGGACGACCGATCCTGCACGTGGTCCGGCTGTATCGGCCGGGCGACTCCGACATCGATCTGCCGCGCAGGGCCGCCA
This sequence comes from Micropruina sp., assembly GCA_044225075.1. GTDB lineage: Bacteria > Actinomycetota > Actinomycetes > Propionibacteriales > Propionibacteriaceae > Micropruina. Next base: position 68,874 of record JBGAJF010000016.1, read on the forward strand.
TCGAAGCCGGTGCCGTGCTGGCAGCTCCCGGCACGCCCGGATCCCAGATCGCGCCGGTCCTGCTGCCCAGGCCCGTCGAACTCGACCCGGACCTGCTGCTCTCGGGCGGCCTGCAGCAGTTGTCACCCACTGAGGCGATCGTGTTCAAGCCGCGCTGGAGCGCCTTCCATCGCACCGGCGTCGAGCAATGGCTGCACGACAACGGCTGTGACACCGTCGTCGTCGCGGGCTGCAACCTGCCCAACTGCCCGCGCGCCACCTTGTTCGACGCAAGCGAGCGCGACTTTCGCGGCGTCCTGGTGACGGACGCCGTCTCGCAGTCGTCCGCGGAGCGGGTGGCCGATCTCGGTGCGATCGGCGTCCGTGCGGTGTCGACGGCAGAGGTGGTCGCGGCCCTCATCGGCCGATGACTCGCCGTCCACCAGCCCCATCCCGTCAGCGGTGACGACCCCGGGCGGGGGCAACCTCGACTGGCCGGGTTTCAGCCGCCGGAGACGTCCGACTCGGCGTCGGCGATATCGGCATTCCCCAGGCACTGGGAATCCAGCCAGCCGTAGGGCAGCACCACCCGTTCGCGGGCCGAACCCTGGCGACCGCGCGGTGAGCCGAGTTCCGCGCTCGGGAACTCCACCTCCGGATCGAGCTGCTCGAGCAAGCCGGCCAGCTCGGCCAACGCCGACACCATCGCCAGGCGGCGGCGCAGTTCGGCACCGACCGGGAACCCCTTGAAGTACCAGGCCATGTGCTTGCGCAGGTCGCGCATGCCGTGGGTCTCGCCGTCCAGCCCGACCAGCAGCTCGGCGTGCCGGTAAACCATCGCAGCGACCTCGCCGAGATTCGGCAGCGGTGGCGCCGGCTCGCCGGCAAAGGCGGCCGCCAGGTCCCGGAACAGCCACGGACGGCCCAGACAGCCCCGTCCGATCACGACTCCTGCACACCCGGTGCGTTCCATCATCGCCAGCGCGTCCGGCGCCTCCCAGATGTCGCCGTTGCCGAGCACCGGAATATCGGTGGACGCCACCAGCTCGGCGATCCGGTCCCAGTCGGCGTAGCCGCCATAGGACTGCTTCACCGTGCGGGCATGCAGCGCGATCGCGGCGCAACCGGACTCGCCGGCGATCCGGCCAGCGTCCAGGAAGGTCTCGTGGTCGGCGTCGATGCCGATCCGGGTCTTCATGGTGACCGGGACGCCGTACGGCTCGGCGGCCTTCACCGTCGCGCTCAGGATGGCGGCCAGCCGGTCCCGCTTCCAGGGCAGCGCTCCCCCACCGCCGCGACGGGTCACCTTCGGTACCGGGCAGCCGAAGTTGAGATCGACGTGGTTGACCCCGAACTCGTCGCACAGGATCGTGGTGGCCTTTGCCATCACGTCCGGGTCGACCCCGTAGAGCTGCACCGAGCGGGTGGTCTCCCCTGGGTCGAAGCACAGCATCGAGAAGGTCCGCGGAATGCGCTCGACGATGCCGCGTGAGGTGATCATCTCGCAGACGTACAGACCCGCACCCTGCTCGCGGCACAGCTGCCGGTAGGCGGCATTGGTGATCCCCGCCATCGGAGCCAGCACTACCGGCGGATCGACCTGGACGGTCCCCAGCCGCAGCGGCGCCGGGCGCAAGGAGGTCTGCTGCAACGCGGGCATCCGCCAACCCTAACCTCACCCCCCGCGCTCGCCTAACTATTTCGGGCTCGCCGAATTCAGCGAGCCCTGTTTAGTTCGGGGAGCGCTCAGGAACCGGGACGGCCGACTTCTTCCGAGATGCGGTAGCGGACGAAGGCCGGGATCGCCACGGCAGCGACCACGACGCCGACGATCACCAGGACGCCGCCGAGCGTCGTCGTGGCGGCCGTCCCGATGCCTTCGGCGACCCAGCCGTGCAGCACGTCGGCGATCCGTGGACCGCCGGCGACCACCACGATGAACACGCCCTGCAGCCGTCCGCGGACCGCGTCGTCCGCGGCGACCAGCAGCATCGACTGGCGGAACGCGGCGGACGCCATGTCGGCGGCCCCGCCGAACGCAAGGGCTCCGACCGCGACGGCGAGCATCGCGGTCGGCAGCGACGGCGCGAACCAGACCGCCACACCGGTGATCACGACGGCCACGCCCCACCCGATCACGCTCCACACGACTGCGAGGCCTTGGCGATCCACCCGGGACACCCAGCCCGACAGCACCCCACCCAGGACCGCACCCGCCGGCATCGCCGCGAACAGTAGGGCGAACGCGAGTCCGCCCGCGGGAGGCCCACCGAAACTCTCGTGCGCGATCTGCGGGAACAGTGCGCGCGGCATCCCGAAGACCATCGCGATGCCGTCGACCAGGAACGAGGTGAGCAGGATCGGATGACCCAGCAAATAGCCGAGCCCGCTCAGCACCGACCGCAGGCCCGGCGTGCCCTTGCGTTCCAGAACGGGCAGCTTCGGCAGCTTGATCACCGCCCACAGGGTGGCCAGCAGGCAGATCGTGTCGATCAGGTACAGCAGCGGGAAGCCGAACACCGGGATCAGGGCGCCGCCAACCAGCGGGCCGGCGATCGCGCCGGCGCTCATCACCGTCATGTTCAGCGAGTTCGCGGCCGGCAGTTGATCGAGTGGGATCAGCGCGGGCAGCACCGCCGTCCGGGTCGGTTGGTTGATCGCGAAGCAGGCTTGCTGGACGGCGTAGACGACCAGCAGTAGCCAGACGTTGCCGAGGTTCGTCTCGGCGAGCAGCCAGAAGGCACCGCTGGTCGCGATCAGCCCCACAGTGGTGACGATCAATAGGCTGCGCCGGTCGAAGTGGTCAGCGAGTGCGCCGCCCCACAGTCCGAAGACGATCAGCGGCACCAGCCCGAACAGGCCGGTCAGACCCACCATCGCCGAGCTTCCGGTGAGGCTGTAGATCTGCGCAGGCACCGCCACCACCGTGAGCTGGGCCCCGATCACCGTGACGATATTGGCGACCCAGAGCCGGCGGAAGTCCGGGGCATGCAGCGGGCGGACATCCGCCAGGAAGGCCCGCATTCGTTCACGCACCCAGGTAGCCAACCACCGGCGTTCTGACCGGCCGGCCCGGTCTCGATCCGCGACCCACGAGGCACCCGGGCGCGGCCCGCTTGCAGCGAGGCCGGTCTGATATCGACACCAGAGTAGGGCCCCGGCCGGCAGCGGCCCCGCGTGCCGACCGTGGCCGGCGGGTCGACTCTGGGGTCGATATCAGAGCAACACTCGACATGGCTCTGCGGGCGAGGGACGCTGGAGGATGAGCACCGAACGGGCACAGGTGGCGGACGCCTTTCGAGCCGCGCCGCGCGAAGGTTTCCTGCCGGCCGAGCTGCGCCACCGGGCCGCGGTTGACGCCCCGCTGCCGATTGGGCACGGTGCCACCAACTCTCAGCCCTGGACGGTGCGGTTCATGCTGGAGCGTCTGCAGGTGCCCGTCGGCGCCCGGGTGCTGGACGTCGGCAGCGGCTCCGGGTGGACGACCGCGCTACTCGCGCACCTGACCGGACCCAGCGGTTCGGTGATCGGAGTCGAAGTGGTGCCGGAGTTAGTCGAGTTGGGTCGGGCGAATCTCGCCCGCTTCGAGTTGCCGTGGGCGCGGATCGAAGCTGCCGCGCGCGGTGTTCTTGGTCTTCCTGAGCTCGGGCCATTCGATCGCATCCTGGTGTCGGCCGACGCCGGCGCGATTCCCGCGGAGCTGCAGCAGCAACTCGCCATGGGCGGCCGGATGGTGCTGCCGGCTGGCGGCGTGATGTGGACAGTCCTCCGCAGCATGGACGGCTGGGTGCGAGAGCCCGATCCCGAGCACCGGTTCAGCTTCGTACCCCTGGTCTGAGCAGCCGCAAAGGGATCTCGACAGGCTCGACCCACGAATCGCCGGCGACTCCTCGCTCGACAAACTAACCGCGGGGACGGTTCTTCCCGGTGTTGCGTACTGGCAGAGCTCGTCGGACCTCGGACGCCCCATGACCGCAAACAACAATCGGGATCGGGCACGGCTGACCGTGCCCGATCCCGATGCTTGTTTCTGGTTGCCAGAGGTCAGCTGAGGCTGATGTCGCCGGTGCCGGTACGCGCGATGATCTCGATGTGGTCCTGACCCTCGGCCGGCTCACCGCGTCCGCCGACCCGGCTGGTGACGTCGCCCAGCGGGCTGCTCAGGTCCTGCCAGACCGGAACGCCGGACGGCACGGTGACGATGATGTCGCCGGCGCCCGTGCGGGACTGCCAGCGGCCACCTGCAACGTGGGCGCTGACATCGCCCGCGCCGGTGCTGACCTCGGTCGACCCGAGGCAGGAATCGAGCCGGACGTCGCCGCCGCCGGTGGTCACCGTGACGTCGCCCTCGGTGCGTCCGACGTGGATATCACCGCCGCCGGTCTTGATCGTGCCAGACGCGATCGCCCCAACATGGACGTCGCCGCCACCGCTGTGGACGCGTCCCTCGCCCAGGCTGTCGATACTGATCTCGCCGCCGCCGGTGTCAAGGTTGCCCTGCGCGGCGCGGTTGGCGCGGATGTCGCCGCCGCCGGTGTGCACGACGACATCACCGGCGTCGCCGAACCGGACGTCGCCGCCACCTGTCCGAGCCCGGAGGTCACCGGAGCGACCGTCGATCACGATGTCTCCGCCGCCGATCTTCAGCTCCAGATCGGCGCCCTCGGGGACCAGCACGTCCAACCGCAGCCGGACGGTGTTGCCGGCACCGATGGTGAACCCGCCGAGCTGGAACGAGAAACCGAAGCCCGGGCTTTCGGTGGCGACCAAGGCAGGGATGGTCATGACGATCTCTCGCCCGTCGGCGCGCGCCTCGACACCGGCCAGGTCGACCGCAGCAGCGGCGGTCAGCGTGACGCTGGTCTGCCCGGGTGCCGCGTCGTGCCGCACGAAGATGTCGGCGTGGTGCGCCTGCAGCCGCAGCCTGGGGACCTCGTCGGTGCCGAACTCCCAGGTGTGGTGGGTGGTGGTGGTGTTCACGGTTCCTCCTCAGGCCCAGCCGGTGATCCGGCGGGACGAGTTGCGATGGTCGGGGCGTGGGGCCTGGGCGGCACGGCGAACGGCCTGCACGATCCAGGTGTTCAGTGACTGCTCCGCCGCTTGGGCGAGGCTTTCGGCGCGTCGCTTGAGTTGTTCCGGCAGCCGGACGGTGACCCGCGCGGTGCCCTCGTCGTCCGTGCCCACGAGGGGTTCGGACGTCGTCGGTTCGGCCGCCGCCTGCTCCTGCACGTGCAGGACGGGCTCTCGCCCATCCATCCGCACGGTGATGACCGCTGTCGCCAGGTCGCCAGTCAGCTGGGCGGCGGCATCGGCGAGTAGTTGGGTCATCGCCAGGCGCAGCGCCGGCTCGACCGCCACCGCCACCCGGGCGGTGAGTTCCTTCGTGGCGTCGTCGGCGAGCGCGGTCGCTTTCTCCAAGTCGGCCGCGACTGCCGCCAGATAGGGATTCAGGTCCATGACGCCAGTATGACTCCTTTGTGACGTCACTTCAAGGGGACATCGCGTCATTTGTGCGTCACGATGGCGCACTAGTGGTGCAATAGCTTGTCGTCGGCCCATCGCTGCGCTCGCGGCGTCCGGCGAAGCGACCATGAACCGTGCGCGCCCACTAGGCTGCCCGCCATGAGCTTCGTGGTGCATTTCGTGACGGCCGAGACCGCCGCCCTGCCTGATCCGCTCCAGGCCGGCGAGGTGACGTCCGACGCCCCAGCCGAACTGACCCCGGAGGAAATCGCGACCTGGGACGGGCTGCATCCCCGTCTGGTGGAGTTGCTACCCGCGGGATCGCACGATGTCGCCCAGAACCATTTCTCCCGGCAACTCGTCCATGACCCGTCCGGGCTGATGGTGACCTGGACGCACCAGGACTATCAGGCGTCGCTGCCGTTCTGGTCGGTGAACGCCTCTGCCGAGACCTTCGGGGTGCTGGTGCGCCTCACCGAGGCTATCGAGGCCGGCACCGGGCTGATCGGCGTGGACGAGATCAGCAACCACCGCTTCCTCGACCACGAAAGCGACGTCAAGGCGTCCTTCGAGGCCATCGCGGACGGCTTCGAGGAGGCGATGGACAGCCAGACTGTCCTCGGCTGGCTGCGCAACCTGTTCCACAAGCGGTCCTGAAGGATCCGCTGATCGAGGCCCTCGCGATCGTTGGCCGAGCTTGTCTCCTTGCGGCCGCTCGAGGGTCACCTCACCCCGAGCATGAGGAGAGCCGGGTCGTGGATGCCATCTGCGTGGCGACGACCCGGCTCGATCCCGGTATTCACCGACCGACCGGTTCCCCCACCGTTTCTCGCGTCCCCCGATCGCGATCCCGGCCCTGTCCTTCGGTGCCTGTGCCCCCCGGCACAAGAAGAACTCTGCCGCACGCCACTCAACGCGACCTGGGCGGAACCTCAAGAACAGCGCAAGATTGGCTGCTGACCCGCCACCGCCCGTCGATCGCTCGCCGAACCATCTCGGGCTCGCCGAATTCAGCGAGCCCGAAATAGTTAGGCGAGCGGTGAGTGCGGTGCCCGGGGTCAGCAGCCGATCAGCCGCTGCGCCAGGTAGCCCTGCACCTGGTCGAGGGCGACCCGCTCTTGGGTCATCGTGTCCCGCTCGCGGACGGTGACCGCCTGATCGTCCAGGGTGTCGAAGTCCACAGTGACGCAGTACGGGGTGCCGATCTCGTCCTGCCGGCGGTAGCGGCGTCCGATCGCCTGCGCGTCGTCGAACTCGATGTTCCAGTGCCGGCGCAGGGACGCCGCCAGGTCACGGGCTGCCGGCGACAGCCGCTCGTTGCGGGACAGCGGTAGCACCGCGACCTTCACCGGGGACAGTCGTGGATCGAGCTTGAGCACCACCCGGGTGTCCACGCCGCCCTTGGTGTTCGGGGCCTGATCCTCGGTGTAGGACTCCACCATGAACGCCATCAGCGAGCGGGTCAGGCCGGCGGCCGGCTCGATCACGTACGGCAGGTAGCGCTCGCCCTTGGCCTGGTCGAAGTAGGACAGGTCGGATCCCGAATGCTTCGA
>JBGAJF010000017.1:0-76993 GCA_044225075.1 Micropruina sp.
CCGCTGTTGAGCATCAACGGAATGACCGCGCAGCAGGCGTCCGATTGGGTGGCAGCACGCACGGACGGTGCCCGCGATGCCTGACCAGAACACGGTGGTGAGCGAACTGGGTGAGGACGGCGGGCGTTGGTTTGTCCCGCACGTGACCGACGTCAACGAGGCTCGGGTCGCCGTACTTCGCGCGCTCCGCGAGCAGCTGCTACCCGGCTACGAGGAAACCTTCGCAGGCGAGGTGGATGCCCTCCTGGACGCAGAGGTGCACGTCTACGAACACCCGGTCTGTGTCCACCCTGACGCCGAGCGCCTGTACCGACATTCGCCGGTTGGCCCCGGTCCGATCCCGACTGACCGGATCGCCGGCAGCGGAGTGACGTTCGGGGTGCCTCTCCTGCCTGACCAGCACGACATCGGCAGGGCACGATGACCGGCACCGAGCGGTGCGTGGCCGGCCCGGCTCCGAAGCAGGCCCAGCCCGAGGTGCAGACCTACGACTCGCTCGACGTCCAAGCCTGCGCCAGCGGCGGACTTAACCACGACTGGCGACCCCACACCTACCAACGCTTCGGCAGGCCGCACATCTCCTGGCGCTGCGTCTGGTGCCACGCCGTGGCGTGCGGCAACTACGGCGAGCCCGACCCGTGCTGGCTGACCTACCACCACCAAGGACCCCACCGATCCCGAGCAGGCACCTCCTGGCCCCTCGGCGAAGACAGGAGCGATCCACATGCCTGACCTGACCCCGGAAGCCCTCGACCGGCTCGAAACGCTGGCGAAAGAAGCGACGCCAGGATCGTGGAAGGTCAAGGTGTCCCCCGACGGCGGCATCGCGATCGCCACAGACGGATTCTCCTTCAGCCAAGAAGAGCGCGACGGGGACGCCGAGTACATCGCCGCAGCCCAGCCGGCCACGATCCTCGCCCTGATCGCCGAAGTGCGCCGGCTCCAACGCTGGAAGACGGAAGCACTGCCGGTAATGGACGGTCTGCACGAACTCGGCAAAGCGCTGAGCATCCCGCTGGGGAAACGCATCACCGGGCCGTTGGCTGTGGAGGCTGTGGAACGGCTCAACACCGAGGTCAAGCAACTCCGCGACGAACTCGATCGGCAACGGCTTTCCGACACCTACATGCCCGAAGGCGTAGACATCGTCATGGGCCAACTCCGGACGCTCCGCAGCCAGGTGAAACGCATCCGCGCATTCACTGACCACGACGAAGGCTACGAACACAACGGCCACCCGCCGAACGAGGGCGAGCCTGAATGCCCCGGCTGTTGGGTGCAGACCATCGCCGAAATCCTCGACGGCGGTGACCACTGATGCCCATCCGGATCCAGAGACGACGCACCAAAGGGTGGCGGACACCGCTCTGCACGTGCGGCTGCGGTAAGCCGGCCATCTATGTCGGCAGGCCAACCAAGTGGGGCAACCCGATCAGCTCGTGCGATGTCGGCGGCCAATACCCGAGCCTCAACGACCACCAACTCGCGACCCTCATCGTCCGTGACTTCGAGGTACTCGCCAGGCACGGAAACCTGTCCTTCCCGAACTGGCGATTCCTCGGCGGACGCCGCGGGCACGTCGAGTTCACCTACCCGCCCCGCACTGAGATCCGCGCCGAACTCGGTGGCCATGACCTCGTCTGCTGGTGCCCAGCCGGCCAAGCGTGCCACGCCGACGTTCTAATCGAACTCGCGAGCGGATCCGCCTGATGGCGCTGCACGGGGACATTCGGGTAAACGGCCAGGTGATTGGCTGCTGGTCGGCGCAACGCGTCCTCACCCGCCAGAACGGACGCCACACCTACCGGTGGGAAGCCTACGACAAGGGCCGCCACACCACCGGCGACCTCGACCACAACTACGACGAAGGCGCCATCGCACTCGCCGCGAAAGTACTCCGCGCCGCCCAACAAGCCATGGAAGGAGACGACAAGTGACCGCCGACACTTGCAGCAGAGGGCATGGCTGGACGCCCGCAAACACCGGCTACGACCAGAAGCGGGGAAAGCGGTATTGCCGGACCTGTCAACGGGAAGCGAAGCAGCGGCGACTCCTGGCCCTCGAAGGGAAGCCTTGCGCCAACTGTGGACGGGAAGGGCTGCACCTCCAATCGGGTGGATGGTGTGGGACCTGTGCCCGGAGGCGGGCTAAAGGGTTGCCTCTGGATGCGCCGTTCCGTAGCCAGACACCGGCGAAGGCGGGGAGCCGAAAGCCGACGAAGCGTACCAAGCCGAAACCCAAGGCTGAGACGGTTGCGAAGCCGTCGAAACTGCCCGCGGGATGGCTCGACCCGAAACCGGCGAAGAAGACCACCGGCCGGGGTGACATGGCCCGATCAGTGCCCGAGGTCGGGCCTGTGCCTCCCACCCCAGTCAGCACCATCCACTCCGCCAAAGCCCTCCTGGTACGCCATGACGCCACCGACCTGGCCGACATGCTCGGAGTGGCGTAATGGCCGAACACACCTGCACCAAACACCAGCCAGGAACCGCCACCTGCTACCGGGACCACAGCTGCCGCTGCGACGATTGCCGCTCGGCAGGCAACGCTTTCGGGAAACGTTGCCGGGCCGGGCTCACTCGGCGAATCCCCGTCGAACCGGTCGCCGCCCACCTGGTAAAGATTGGTCTCACCGACCTACAAGCCGCCCGGATGGCAGGCGTCACCCAAACGACAGTCACGCGGATACGTACCGGCGCCCACAAAACTGTTCTAAGAGACACGGCCCGCCGCCTACTGGCACTCACCGCAACACCCTCAACGGTCGGCTCCATGGACTCTGTCGGCACCACACGGAGGCTGCGTGCCCTGGCCGCCCTCGGCTACACCAGTGCACAAATCGCCACCGAGTCGGGAATCCCAAGCGAGTACGTCCGCAAACTCATGCAGGGCGGCAGGACCATCGTCAAAGCGACCACCGCGGCCCGCGTCTCCCGCTGCTACGACACGCTATCCATGGTCCGCCCAGTCGGCTGGCTAGCTGACCGGCAACGCCGACAGTCCGCCGCGAAAGGGTGGCTACCACCGTTGTGCTGGGACGACGACGACCTCGACAACCCTGACCCGGCAGTCGACCAGGCAGCACGAGAATCCACCGGCTGCGAATCAGTGCGCAGAACCGACAACCTGATCGAAGCCGTCGAGGCCGGCGGCACATCACTGGCTGACCTCACCGAGCGGTTCAGCATCAAACCGGAGTCGATCTACACCGCTCTGAAACGCGCAGGGCGGACGGACCTGTGGAACCAGATCGGCCCCCGAGACAACCCAGAAACGAGAGCAGCATGAGCGCCGAATGGGCAACCCTGGTCAACCTGGAAGGACTCACATGGGGCGACCTGCGAAGACTTGTATGCCTTGCAGACGCCCGTGAACTATCTGACGAGACCGAGGTGGACTTCGAAATCGATGAGTTCGGCTACAGCCCCTCTGCGATTCGGATCAGTGGGCAGTTGTGAGAACCGCTGATCGAGAGTCGATGCGCTGATGTCATGGATGAAAGTCGATGACACTCTCCACAGTCACCCGAAAGTACGCCGCGCGGGAGCCGCCGCGGTAGGCGTTTGGGTGACGGCGGGAAGCTTCTGCATGGCCTACAAGACTGACGGATTCGTACCCCGCTACTACCTCGATGGTTGGGGCAAAGCTGGCGCTTCAGCTGCCCGCAAGCTGGTCGCCGTCGGGCTGTGGGAAGAGGTAGTCAAGGACGGTGAGCCCGGGTTCCAGTTCCACGACTGGGCCGACTATCAGCCGTTGTCAGAAGAGATTGAGAAGGACCGGGAGGCGGCCCGCGAGAGACAACGGAAGTTGCGGGAACGTCGCCGCCAAGCACGAGATGAGGCCGTCGAGAACGCGTGACGTAACGCGTGAGTCACGGTGAATGTCACGCGTGACGTAACGCGTGAGTCACGGTGAATGTCACGCGTGACGTAACGCGTGAGTCACGGCACCCCGTCCCGACCCGGCCCGACCCGGCCCCTATAAATACCTGTGGTTACGTAGCAAGCAAATCGCTACTTACCCAATGCGCGAACCACGCATCGGTTTGCTTGCCGGAAAAACGAACCCGAACCCCAACCGATTCGAGGCAACCATGACCGCGCCGTCCAGAACCCAAGCCGAGCAGGCTATGGCCGCCCTGATCCATGCCCTGCGGCCGGATTGGGCTACACCCGGAATCCTGGCCGTCATCCGCCGCGACCCGGCCCGGCCACTCGACCAAATCGCCGCAGCCGCCATCTACGCCACCACCCGCCGCGACCAGCACTCGCCGCACCTGATCGGCGAAGACGACGGCGAGGCCTTGGACAGGCTCACCGGACGTGCGGCAGGCCCAGCAACTCCGCAACCGACCCGTGGCTGCTGGTATCACCCTGGCCAGCCACGGGAGTGTCCCGACTGTGCCGCCGATGCCCGCATCGCCAGCAAACGGGCGAGCGATCACATTGCTGAGATTCGCGCCACGATCCGCGCCAACCGAGAGGACCGGTCATGACGACCCCACCTGCCAGACCGTCCACCCGTTGCGCCGTCTGTGACGGGCCACGCGCCGATCACGGCCACACAGCTGTCGCTGACCGGGACGGCCGGCTCGGACCCTGGCACGACTACACACCGAGAAAGGAACCCCGATGACCAGCGTTCGAGGCCGAGTCTGGTCCACCAAGCTGCTTCCACCGTGGCGCTCCCTTGGCCGGGGTGTGTGGTGGCGTCCGGTCACACCGACACTCCACTGGCACTACGAGGTGCATGTGAATGGCCGGGTTGTGATTGCAGACGATTGCGGCGACTACGACAAGACGCAGACCGCGTGCCGGCGTGACGTGGCCGTATTCGCCCGGATCGACCGGCTCGGCTACAGGCTGAAACCGGGCACCTATCGGGCTCTCGTGGATCGAGCCAAGTTATGAGCGGGCCCGGTCTGCGGTCGGAGTTTGAGGCGTTGATTGACGCGTTCGCCGCCGAGTACGACGCCCTCCTTGCCACACGGGAGAAGCCACACGGGGCGCTGAGAGCCGAACAGCCCCAGTTGCGCCCCGAACTACCCCCATGTGATTCGAGGCCGTCAGATCGGCGCACAGCGTGAGCGCGAGGCATCGCAAATGCCCCACCCCCGACAAGATCACCTACCGGACCGTCGCTGCCGCTTGGGCTGCCGCCGCCCGTCAAACCGACCGGGTGCTGCATCCGTACCGGTGCCGCGGCCATTGGCACCTCACCCGCTACACCATCAGGAGACGACGATGAGAAACGTCTGGTACCCGGAGGGAGCAACCCTCACATTTGACCAGCCGCCTGTCGGCTCGGTCAGCTTCAAAGGAAGATGCAAATGGTGGGTTTACCAGAACCCTGCCCGCATCCCACTGTGCTCCTGCTGCCAAGAACCCTGGCCATGCACGAAAGCTGAGGACGAGAAGCGGGCGAAAGCTGCCCTGGCTGATCTGGCGGAGAAGATCAGCCGATCAGACACCCAGTGCTGCTACTCGTGCGGCGAGGTCATCACCACCCGGCAGGCCAGCGTCATCGCACCCGAGGAACACCTCGAACTGGCTGGGTTCCCGGCGCCCCGTTTCCATCTCCGGTGGAAGTGCCGCAGCCGGCTTGACGAATACGAACACTGTCGGCGGCAAGCACTCGGAGGCAACTGGACGCCGATGCTCAACGACGCAAGCGAGGCCCTGCTGTGACCAGCCGGGTGCACGTCTCGATCTACTGCGACCAGCATCCGGATCGGGTCGCCGTCCTCTACCAGCCCGGCGATGGCAGCCGTCTATGCCAGGAATGCAAGGAGAACCGATGATCAACCCTGACGCGTACGCCAACCTCCAGAACGCGATCACCACCATCACCGAAGCATCCATGGTGACCCGGTGGGTGCTGATCGCCGAGGTCATCGACGACAACGGTGAGCGGAACCTAGCTGACCTGACCTCACCGGACCTCGCCTACTGGGACGTGGCAGGCATGTGCACCGCCACCATCCAAGGGCGTGAAACGCAACCCATGTGGAGCTACGACGAGGATGAGTAGGCCAGTCCACAAGAAGGCCCATTGGGAAGCAGCCCCGTTCTTCGACACCGAGGAAGAACTGGCTGCTGCCCGCGCCAGGATGGGAATGGGTCCGATCGGTGCAAACAGGGAGCCTGTTCCGGCAAGCGTCAGGGACGCCGTGTTCGCCCGAGATCAGAACCGCTGCGTCCGTTGCCAGAAGGCGCGACGGGACAGGGCCGCTAAAGGCGGGAAGCTGATGCTGACTCTCGACCACATCATTCCCCGCGCGGCAGGCGGATCGAACGATCCTGACAACCTGCGCGTCCTGTGCTGGCAATGCCACGGCGCACTGAACCGAGGAGAATGGGAGTGAGTATGCCGCGAAACACTGGCCGCGGCTCCCGCGCCGCCCACGGACCGATCCCGAACGAGGGCACCGTTTGGCAGGCCGCCACCAGACTCCCCGACTACCAACGTGGCTACCGGGCTGGCGTCCACCACACACACATGGTGCGCGACTTGGCCGCCGCCAAGGACATGATCCGGTTGTTTCGGGTTTTCATCTGGTGGCCAGCCGGTGGCGCTGCGCTGCAAGCCATACTCGGCGGCTGGTTCAGCGCCGCCGTCATGGCCACCGGCAGCATCACCGCGGTCTTCCTCAGCCGAGCCACCGCGAAACATGCCCAATCGATCCGAACCGCGCTCGCCCGCCTGGACGTTCTCCGTGAAAGCCCCACCGACCAGCAAGGAACTCAATGAACGCTTTGGCCGCCCAGCTCGCCCGCGAGACCCCCCTCACCGTCCAGCAAGTGGAGATCCTCATCCTCAACGCCGAAGCATTCGGCGTCGACATGGACACGATCGAGCAGATCCTCCGGAGCCACACAGCCGATCCGGGGATGGCGCTCAGTTTCGCTATTGCTTCCGCCGCCGCCAACCGATCCGTTGCCGCACCCACGTACGTCTGGTGTGGATGGCGACGATGCGAGCTTCAGGTACTCGACGGGCAGGTCATCGGCGGCATCGGTGAAATCCTATGCGGCTGCGACAACCTGCCCGGCTGGAACAGCCCCTACCTCGCCGGCATGCCGAAACCCCAAGTGCCAGCCAAAGCCCGCGGCCGTCACGGGTCACGCATCCAACGATCAAACGCCCGCCGCGCCTCCTGGCGCCGGATGTGCACCAAGTACGGAAACGGAGCCCTCCGATGACTGCCCATCTGCATTCTGAGTTCGTCCCCGGCTGCTACAGGTGCGACCTCAGCCACGCCGAAGCTGAATCCATCCTCGCCGAGCAGGCCGCCTGCGCCCATCCGACGGTCACCTGCGACGACTGCGGCAAGGAAATCACTACGCCGCCAATGATGACGCTCGGGTCACACCCGGACGGCGAGGCTGCCAACGAAATCGCCGGCATCGTAATGGACGTACTTGGTTGGCAGAACCTCGGAGACCGCTACGGGATCGCTCACGGGGTGCTCGGCTGGCTTGACGCGAACCGTCCAGACGGGCTGGTGCACTGATGGGCGATTGGATACCAACCGACTGGCTCATTGCAGCCGGATGGATCGCGCTAGCGCTTCTCGGCCTGCTGATCATCCTGATCCTGTGGCTCGTCGGCGGCTACATCCTCGGAAACATCGCATTCCGCCGTCGCGGCATAACCAAAGCCATCGAACTGGCCGACGAATGGCCCCATCTGAAAGCCGCTCAGACTGAGGAAATCCAACGCGTGGAACACAGAGCAGGCGAAGCGCTCGCCAAGTACCGACGCGAAGTCGATGCCCGGATCACGGCGCTGGAACAGCGCTGGGAGCAGCCCACCACTGACGAGAAGGATGAAGCCCGATGAGCTTGCCCCGCTGCGAAACCACCGGAATTACCCGAGTGTTCTGCATGTGCACCGACTGCGAGCCCGGGTTCACGATGACTGCCGAAGAGCAGGAGTTGATGGCCTGCCGGTTCGAACCCGGCACCTGGCCGGAGCAACCGCCCCGCCCGCCGGCGAGAGTCATTGACCTGGACGGCCCCCAGTTCCGGCACGACCCGGACGCCGTGGTCCGCCGCGAACCCATCCGCCCCAAGGAAACCCGAGCCGACCGGATCCGCCGCTGGCTCATCGACCTCCCCAACGACGTCGCACTCCTGCCCGACATGGCCAACACCAGCAACGGCCAACCCGCACCCTCCAGCCCCGCCAACCAACGCATCCCAATCAAAGCGGCAGTGCTCGACGTACCCGAACAGATCGCCGTCACCCTCGCCCACTGGATCCACATCGCCCACCACGACATGGACGACGACCCCGGCCTACCCGAACCCACCATCACCAGCATGTGCGACTGGCTCCTACGCCACCTGCTGTGGATCACCACCGGACCCTGGAGCCTCCGTGACGACGACACCACGGACACCGTCCTCCACCAGTTCACCCACGACCTGCGCCTACTCCGCACCCACACCCAAGCCATCCTCGGCGAACGCGACCCATACACACCCCGCTGCGACCAATGCGGGCAACGCCTCGAAGCCATGGACGACAACTCCTGGTACCGATGCACCAACCACAACCCAATCCGCATCATCGACCACTGGGCCGAAATAGGACGCCTCACCGCCATCCAACCCCCCATGACCATCAACGAACTCTCCGCCGCCATCGACGTCCCCACCGGCACCATCGGCCGCTGGGTCGCAGCCGGCGCACTCACCCCCACCACCGACGCCAAACGCGGCAGACTGTTCGACGTGTGGCAAGCCCGCCAAGTCAAAGCCAACCTCCGCCACGGACCCAACAAATCACGCGCCCGAAACACCGATTGCGCAATCGAACACATGCGCTAGTATCTTCACATCGGGCATTCGCCATGCCCCGACACACTCCCATCTAGCAGCCCGCCGTTCCCCCCGGAACAGGCGGGCTTTCCCATTCCCTAGGTGGTTGAACCACATGGCATGGACCACCAGCACCCGACGTGACCAACTCCCCCCCAACTGGGCCACCATCCGAGCCGCCACCCTCGACGCAGCCAACCACCAATGCCAATGGCACACCAACAGCATCCGCTGCCAAGCCCCAGCCACCGACGTCGACCACATCAACCGCGGCAACAACCACCACCCCGACAACCTGCAAGCCCTCTGCCGCTACCACCACGCACTCAAGAGCGCACGCGAAGGACGAGCCGCACAACTCGCCAACACCCAACACCGCCCACCCGCCACCCACCCCGGACTACTCCCCTAACCACCAGGGGGGAACCCCTCCCCCACCCAGCCACCAATACCGGCAGGTCGTGTCGCTGACGCTGTGTACGGGTCTGCGAACTTTTGCTTCTCCCGGGCATCGGGGGGAGGTCTTTTGCTCCCTGACATAGGAGGCGTTTGCTATGGCTGGACGTGGTCCGACCCCGAAGGATCCTGATCGGCGGGCTCGTCGGAATGCTGATCCTGTGGCGTTGCGAGTGATCACGGCGGTGCCGGTGTCGCAGCCGGAGTTGCCCGAGTTTGATGTTGTGGCCACGGAGAATGGTCGGGTCGAGTCGCAGGAGTTCCGTTGGCCGCCGCGGACGCGGGAGTGGTGGCGGATGTGGGGCGAGTCGCCGCTGTCGGCCGACTACACGCAGACGGACTGGGATTTTCTGCTGGACACGGCCCTGATTCATGCCAGGTTCTGGATGGGGAATCTATCGCTGGCCGGTGAGTTGCGGCTTCGGGTCGCGAAGTTTG
The DNA here is from genome assembly GCA_044225075.1 of Micropruina sp. Classification (GTDB taxonomy): domain Bacteria; phylum Actinomycetota; class Actinomycetes; order Propionibacteriales; family Propionibacteriaceae; genus Micropruina. The sequence continues at coordinate 9,720 of JBGAJF010000017.1, forward strand.
GGGCGACCCCGGAGGATCGTGCTCGGCTGCGGATTCAGTTCGCGGATGCTGAGGTTGCGGAGGCGAAGCAGGATAGGCGGGGTAGCGAGGCGAGGAGCCGGCGCGGCCCGCTGACTGGCTGAGGCGACACGGTGCCGTGGATGCCTTCGGTGCCGGGCGAGATCCCGACGCTCGGCTGGACCATGATCGACTGGTACGCCGAGTATTTGGCGTCCCCGGATGATCCTGATGGTGGCCCGCTGGTCTTGACGCGGGAGCAGGAGGACTTTGTCCTCCGCTGGTATTCGCTGACGCCGACAACGGGCCGGTTTCCGCACCATCGCGGCCTGCTGGGGCGCCCCAGAGGCTGGGGGAAGGCGCTTGCCCTAGACACGCCCCTGCCGACGCCTCATGGATGGGTAACCGTGGGGTCGGTAGCTGTTGGGGACGTCGTTTTCGGTTCCGACGGGCAGCCGTGCAACGTCGTCGGCAAGTCCCAGATCTGGTATGCCGACACCTACCGGGTCAGCTTCTCTGACGGTGCCGAGATCGTCGCGTCAGGTGATCATCTGTGGGTTGTACGCGACCGCAACCGGATCGCCAGCGAGACACTGACCACGAGGGAACTCGTCAGCCGTGGTGTCATGTTGGGCTCATCCCGCGGGAGGGCCGAGTATCGGTTCAGGGTCGCCATGACTGGCCCGTTGGCGCTCCCGGATGCTGACCTCCTGATTGACCCGTATGTGCTGGGCGTTTGGCTTGGGGATGGCGACTCCGATGCCGGGCGCATCACGTGCCACCCCCACGATTGCGAGATCGTCGATCATCTGCGTGGCATCGGAGTGCTCAACAATAAGCACATCCCCGGCGGGTACCTTCGCGGGTCGGCAGCCCAGCGGCTCGCGCTGCTGCAAGGGCTCATGGACACCGACGGATCGATCTACGACAGGGGCACCTGCGAGTTCACGACAACGTCGCCGCGTCTGCGGGACGGCGTCGAGGAACTGCTCGCATCCCTCGGGATCAAGTTCAGGACGTACGAGTCCGATGCCATCCTTCATGGGAAGGCGTGCGGGCGTAAGTGGCGGACCAAGTTCACTGCACACGCAGATACGCCTGTCTTCCGGCTGGCGCGTAAGTGGGGCCGGCAGCGTTCTACCCCGGTTGGGAATGTGCCCAGCCGCACGCGACGGATCGTGGCCGTCACGCCTGTTGAGACGATGCCTACGCAGTGCATCGAGGTTGACTCCGCTGACCGCACGTTCTTGGCCGGCCGTCAGATGGTGCCCACGCACAACAGTCCGATTCTGGGTGCCGCCGGGCTTGGTGAGGGTCTGGGCCCGGTCCTGTTTGACGGGTGGGACGCCGACGGGCAGCCGGTCGGCAAGCCGTGGTCAGAGGTGCGCCGGCCGCTGATCCATGTGGCGGCGGTGTCAGAGGCGCAGACTAAGAACACATGGGATGCGATCCTGGCGATGTGCGCCGGCCCGGTGCTCGACGCGTATCCCGGCACGGAGCCGTTTGACACGTTCATCAATTTCCCGATCGGGCAGATGACGAAGGTCACCGCGTCCGCCCGGACGCTGAAGGGCGCGCGGACGGTGCTGGGCATCATGGACCAGACCGAGGAGTGGGTGCCGTCGAACGGTGGCATCAAGCTGGCGCAGGTGATGCGGACGAACGCCGCCAAGGTCGGCGGTCGGACGTTGGAGTCGCCGAACGCGTTCATCCCTGGTGAGGGGTCAGTTGCGGAGGAATCCGCCGCCTATGCGGCGAAGATTCTGGAGGGCAAGACGCGGCTGGATGGTTTGCTGTATGACCATCGTGAGGCGCCCGCCGATACGGATCTGACGGATCGGGACTCGCTGATCGCTGGGCTCCGGTTCGCCTACGGGTGTTCGTCGGATCATCCTGACGGCTGCGTCCTGCATGACCCGCCGTGCAAGCCGGGGTGGGCGCCGATCGAGTCGAACGCCGACATGTTCTGGGACCCGGCCAACGATGTGCAGCGGCTGCGGTCTGACTTCCTGAATCAGATCACGCACGCCTCCGACTCGTGGATCACCCGGCCGGAATGGAACGCATGTTCCGCGGCCGTGGTCGAGCCGTCCCCGCCGTCGCCTTCGCGGGGCGACGTGATCACGCTCGGTTTCGACGGGTCCCGTAAGCGGTCCCACGGGAAGACGGACTCCACCGCGCTGGTGGCGTGCCGGATCTCCGACGGCTACACGTGGATCGTTGGGCTGTGGGAGGAGCCGGACGGCCCAGAGGGCGCCGATTGGCGCGTCCCGTCCGATGAAGTCGACGCCGTGGTCCGGGAGACATTCGCCACATTCCGGGTCGTCGGGTTCTACGCCGACCCGGCGAGGTGGGAAGGGTACGTCGCCGGTTGGGAGGCGCGCTTCGGCGTGCAGCTGCGGGTGAAAGCAACCCGGATGAACCCGATCGAGTGGTGGATGACGGGCGGTAACCGGTCCCGTGTCACGAAGGCGCTGAACGCCTTCCTCGACGCCGTCTTGGACGGTGAAATGTGCCAGTCCGGGGATGCCCGGCTAGCCCGCCACATTCTCAACGCCCGCCGCCGGACGAACCCCACCGGCTACGGCATCTACAAGCAGCATCCGGACAGCCCGGACAAGATCGACGCCGCGATCGCCGCCGTCCTGGCATGGCAGGCGCGGCTGGATGCCGTGGCGGCCGGCGCGGCCGCACCACCTCGTCGTCGTCGAAGCCGACCGCGGCGCCTCTACTGAAAATCGGGAAAGGGGGCCAGGTGTCGACCCCTGAAACTCCCGCCGAATGGCTCCCGATCCTAACCAAGCAGATCGACAACGGCCGGCCACGGATTACCGCGTTGAGGCGGTACGTGGACGGCGACGCTCCGATGCCGGAGATGTCCCGCAACACCCGGGCGGCGTGGCAGCAGTTCCAGCGCAAGTCCCGCACCAACTGGGGCGAGTTGATCGTGGAGGCTGTTGCTGACCGGATCATCCCGATCGGCATCGAAGTGGCTGGCTCGACTGAGTCGGATGAGGCCAAAGCAGCCCAGCGGATCTGGCGGGACAACCGGATGGATGTCGCGTTCAAGAAGTTGATCCGGGACGGCCTGGCCTATCGCGACTCTTACCTGATCGTCGGTATTGACGATGATGCGCAGGCTGTCATCACGGCTGAATCCCCGGCCTACGTGACAGCAGCGACGGACCCAATCCGTCCGTGGGTTGTGAGGGCCGCGATCAAGGTGTGGCGGGACCCGGTCGCCAAGACCGACTACGCCTACGTGTGGATCAGGGGCGGCCGGCAACGGTTCGAGCGTCCCGCGACACGGCTCGGAAAGTTGATTGCCCGGGCCGAATCGGCAAGTTGGGTCGTGTCGGGCGAGTTCGAGCAGATCTCCGGCGACATCCCGATCTACCCGTACGAGAATCCGTCCGGGTACGGCGAGTTCGAGCGGCACACCGACTTGATCGACCGGATCAATCACGGCCTGCTGCAGCGGCTGGTCATCACCGCGATGCAGGCGTTCCGGCAACGTGCCCTGCGGCGGAAGCGGCCAGCTGACGGCGTTCCGTTCGATGATGACGACAGCGAAGGCAACGATCCCGACTGGTCGGTCGTGTTCGAGCACGCCCCCGGCGCGCTGTGGGATCTGCCGGAGGACATGGACATCTGGGAGTCCGCGATCACCGATGTGACCCAGCATCTGTCCGCACACAAATCTGACCTGCGGGACCTGGCGGCGGTGACTCGCACGTCGCTGCCGATGCTCATTCCCGACGGCGCGAACCAGTCGGCTGCTGGGGCCGGGGAGCTCGGCGCCGGTATGTATCTGAAGGCCGCCGATCGGCTCCAGGCGGTGCAGATCGCGCTCGCCGCGGCGCTGGTCAAGGCGATGCGTGTCGAAGGCATCGAGCCGTCGGGGACGGTGCGGGTGCTGTTCGAAGCTCCCGAGCGGGTTTCGCTCACCGAGAAGTACGCCGCCGCGGGGCAGGCGCGTGCCGCTGGCGAATCGTGGGAGTCGATCCAGCGCAACATCCTCGGTCGTACCCCGGACCAGATCGCTCGTGACGCCGAAGCCCGAGCCCGTGAAGCCACACCAGCTGCCGCTGAAGCCCCGCCAGGGGGCCTCAACCTGCCACAGGAAGGAACCTGATGACCCTGCCGTACCGTTCGCCGTTCGTCATCCCAGGCGCTCCGAAGGAGCTGCTCGATGTGATCAATGCCCGCAGAGCGGTGATCCCGGCCGGCATGACCATGATGGCGGATCCTGCCGAAGAGGCCGCCCCGGAGGGTGCCCCCGCGCTGCCGGCTCCTCCGTCACCTTCGACGCCTTCCCCAGCCCTGGAACCGCGTGACAACGGTGAGGACTGGAAGGCCCGAGCCGAGGCGGCCCAGGCTGATGCCGAGAAGTGGAAGCAGCTGGCCCGCAAGCACGAGCGGCGACAGCTTGAGGCGCTCGGCTTCGACCCGGACACCGCCGAGAAGGTCCTCACTGAACGCCGCCAGAACCCGAAGGTGGTCGCCGACAAGGTCGCCGGCTACGACGAACTCCTGGGCCGCATCGCGGGCTTGGAAGAGCGGGAGAAGACCGCTACCGCCCGCGCAGATGTCGCGATGGCCGTCGCCGAGCATGGTGTGTCCCGGGAGGACGCGGCCCTACTTGACGGCCTGTCCGGTGACGCCCTCACCAACCTGGCCAAGCGACTTGGTAAGGACAACACCACCACAACTCCGCCCGCTGCCGGCACCACCGCCGGCCAGGGCAACGTCGGCGACCCAGTCAGTGGGCCCAAGCAGATCGCGACACGCGAGGAGTACGCCGCGCTCACCAAGGACGAGCGGCGCAAAGCCCGCCAAGACGGGCGACTCAACCAACTCCTGGGCGTCTCCGAATAGGCGCCCCGACTCTGAAAGGACGCCACTGACATGGCAGTCACCAATTTCATTCCCGAGGTGTGGTCGGACGCGGTCGAAGACCGCTGGGTCGACCGCGGGGTCCTGCCCAACCTGGTCAACCGTGACCACGAGGGCGAGGCCACCAAAGGCAACGTTGTCCACCTCACCGGCATCCTGGCCCCGTCGGTGCGCGACTACAAGGCCAACGGCCGGATCTCGACGCCCGACGCGGTGTCCGACACCGGCTGGGATCTCCTCATCGATCAGGAGAAGGACTTCGCCTTCTACGTCGACGATGTTGATCGGGCGCAGGCCGCCGGCTCGATGGACGCCTACACCGAGGCCGCCGGCGACGGGCTCGTCACCGACGCCAACGAGTTCCTCGCGGGTCTCCTGGCTGCTGGCGGCACCGCCCTGCCTGGCGCCGCCCCGACCACCGGTGACCAGGCCTACGACCTGATCAAGACGTCGTGGGTGCGGCTCAAGAAGGCCAAGGCTCCTGACGACAACCGGATCCTGCTCGCCAATGCCGAGTACGCCGGAATGCTGCTCGGTGCCGACTCGAAGCTGACCAGCTTCGACACCTCCGGCGACACCGCCGGGCTGCGGGACGCCACCATCGGCCGGCTGCTGCAGTACCGGGTTGTGGTGTCCGAGGATCTGCCGGAGACCGACGGTCCTGCGTTCGTCGCTTTCCATGGCCGGGCCGCGTCGTTCGTCGGCCAGATCGTTCAGGTCGAGTCGCTGCGGGCGCAGAACAAGTTCGCCGACATCGTCCGCGGTCTGCATGTGTACGGCGGTGTCGTCACCAAGCCCCAAGGGGTGCAGGTGTTCGGCATCAACACCGGAACCCTGACCGGCACCCCTCGTTCCGAGGTGTGGTCCCTGACCATCACCGGTGGCCCGACTGGCGGCACCTACACGCTGACCGTCGGCAGTGTCGCTACCGCGCCGATTGCGCACAACGCGTCGAATGCCGCGATCGCCACCGCGCTCAACGCGCTCGCGGGCGTGTCTGAGGTGGCCGTCACCGGCTCCGCGACCAGCAAGGAGATCCGGTTCAAGGTGGATGTCGGCCTGACTGCCACTTCGTCGCTCACCGGTGGCACCACCCCAGCTGTCACCGTCACCGCGCTGTGACACCTCGGAGGCGGTGAAGATCATGGAGTGGTTGGCGACAGCCAGCGACGTCGAGGTAGTCCTCGAGCGTGGTCTTACTGCCTCCGAGTTCGAGCGGGTGGAACTGCTGCTCGCTGAAGCGTCGGAGGCATTCCGTCGAGAGTCCGGGCAGCAGTTCACTCCTGGTGTGTCTGAGCATCGGCTCAAGGTCAACGATGGGCGGGTACGGCTCCGGCAGCAGCCGGCCACCGCGGTCCATGCCGTGGCCACTGACGGCGGGCAGACAGTGCCCTTCCAGCAGATGGGCCAATGGCTGACGGTGCCGCTCGACTCGTCACAGTTTGTGCGAGTCACCTACAGTCACGGCGGCACGATACCGGCGAAGGTTTGCTCAACGGTTGCGCGCAGTGTCGTCCGTGCCCTCACTGCATCACCGGACGCAGCCGCCGGGATCAGCCGCAAAACGTGGACCGAAGGACCCTTCGGTGAAACTACGTCGTTCGCGGCATGGGCCACCAGCGGTGGCGCCGTGCTCACCCCGGACGAACAACGATTCGCCCGTTCTTTCCGCCGCCCCACCCCAACCGTGTGGATCGGCAGGGCATGAACGTTGAACCTTGCGGACTGGTTGATGGCAGCCCGCTGCCCGCGATGCGCCTCGCGCCGAAGGGGCATCAGGCAGACATCTACTGGAGCGGGATCAGCATCCCACCCGTGCAGGCTGGGGAGGCTCTCACCGCGCGAGGCCGAGCCTGGCTGGTGGAACAGGTCAACATCTGGGTGTCGCGTCCCGGCGGGGTGCATGCCGCCGTCCGGGAATGCAACGCAGCTGGCCACCTGCACATCCGGACCACCGCCACCGCCACCGGTTACGGCGTCCAGGTCACCTCAGCAGGTGACCCCATCCCGTTCCGGGGAGTGCTCACCGTGACTAGCACGACCGACTCGGACGGTCGTGTCGCTACGAACGCTGACCTGCTGCCGGTCGGGACCTGGAGGGGCTCCTCTGGTGACCTCATCGTCCTTACTGACGGGTCCCGGTGGGAGCAGGTCGGAGATCTGGTTGACCGGTCTGTGGGCGGTCTGGGCGGTGGGGTATCAGAGGTTCCGGTTGTGCGCCTGAGGATGGTCCGCGGTGGCGTCTAGGGCGGGTCGTCTGGCCGCCCTGCCTGGTGTGCAGGGACAGGTGGATGACGTTGCTGGCCGTATCTATCGGGCTGCTCGCAGCCTCGCCGCCGGGCATGGCGGACTGCCGGGAGACATTCATATCCGGCGGATTGGGTCGTATGACGTCGATGTGGTGATGGAGCACGAAGCGGCCCTCGCGATCGAGGTGGGCCATATCGACAAGGTTTTCGGTTCCGGCTGGGTTCCGGGTCTCCACATCATGCGCGACGCCTCCCGGCTCGCGAAATAGAAAGGGGGGTCGTCGCTATGACGGTTTCTGTTATGCACCCTTCCGGATTCCCCACCTATCAGGTGGTGGATCCTGGCCCTTACCTGTCTGTCGGATGGACCATAGAGCCCGGCGACAACGAGGCGCCAGATGAGGCGCCGCCCGATGAGGCGGAGTAGTGGCGTGGAATGACGCCCGGACCTGGATCCAGGGGCAACTGACGGCCGCCTTTCCCGGCTGGGTGGTGACACCCGAAGCAGACAACGTCCGGTTGGGTAGCTACCCGGCGGCCGTGTGGTCCCTCTCGCTAGAGAACCCGGGCAGCCTCGGAATCTGGACGGGGAACCTCACCGTCAGTGTGTTGTGTGATCCGGACACGGCCGCGGATCGGGTGGCCGCGATGCACACAGTTGTTGAGGGGTGGCAAACCCCGGGCCCGATCAACAGCGTCACTCTGGTGTCGAACACTGCCAGCCGCGGACCTTCCGGCGCCGACCGCAACATTCACCAATACGTACTCGTTTATTCCCTGCTGTGGGACAACATCATCTGAAAGGAAACTCCGATGGCAATTGTCGATACGGGATTGTTTGTCCCGAAATTTGGCGGGCTGTTCACCGCCGCAGAAGGAGTCAGCCCGCTGGCGTCCATCCAGAACTTCACGCTGCTGGCCGGACCCACCGGCTCGGTGTGGACCCATTGGGGGCACCTCTCGCGGGAAAACCTTCCCGAAACTGACACCGACGGTGGCGACACTACGACTCTCTCCACCTGGTTGCAGATGAACACCGATTCGGAGACCGAGGAGTCGATCGACACGACCACCTACAGCCTGTTGCAGCTTGACGCGTCCACTGTCGCGGCTGCGGTTGCGCTCAACGGGACGAAGGTGTCGGCGCTGGAGTTGTGGCTGTTCGGGACTCGCCGGTTCGGGATTTGGCGGCCGTCGAACAAGGTGGCGCTCACCGGCCGGCCAGCGCCGAACGGAACCGACCAGTACGCCGAAATGAAGATGGCGCTCACCGTGCTGCAACCGGCCACGTCGATCGCTTCGTCTGCGAACCCCACCGGCGGCATTGCGCCCTGGCCGAACGCGACCGCACCGAACTCGCTGTACATCGACAACACGGCCTTCACGGCAGCCTGATGGCAGGCAAGAAGCAGCAGCAGGTGAAGCCTGCGTCGAACAGCGAAAAGCTGTTGGAGATTCAAGTCAAGAAGTGGATCAAGAAGGCCCCGGAGATCCGGGGCCTTCGCCGTCCCGGCGTCAGGATGCGGGCCGCAGCGATGCTGCAACGCCTCGAATCCTCCGGCGTATCCGAGGTTTCCACCATCGCCGATATGGACATCTCGGAGATGGCGGCGGCGGTAGCGGACGTCGACGAGCTACTCGCCGTTGTCGGTGGTGCCGCCTACACCGAGTGGATCGAGCAGATCAGCGATACCACGGTGCAGATCTCCGTCCTGATGGAATTCTTCTCCTCCATCTATGGGGATCTGGGAAAAGACTTGACCTCGCCGAGTTGAGTGCAGGCGCGGAAGTAGAAATCGTTCACGACTTCCGCGCCATCTACCACCTGTCATGGTGGGATCAGGTCGAAAACGGGGACGTTGACGAAACCCGGATGCTGGTCCATGCATTGAACTCTCGCCCAGACTCGATGTGGCGGGCCACCTGCTACACCCAGAATCCTCCAGCGGCTGGGAACCCGGCAAAATCGCTGGGCTGGTACGAGTGGGGCCCGCATTCGTCGCTCCTGCTCAGTCTGCGCAACCTTGTCGCTTCCGCTGTCAAAGCACCGCTCCTGAGCGGCCCCCCAGTGGCAGACGCGAACGAGTTGCCTCCCGAAATCGCGGCCCATCTCCCTGCCGGTCCAGACACCCCAGACGGGATGTCTCCGGAGCTGGCTGCTCTGGTGCGTGCCACCCAGGCACACAATCCCGAAGGGCGGTGAATCCCACGGTGTATGTCGACAAGGTAGGGATCCGGGTTTTCGCCAACACGCGGGACGCCGATCGGGACATTGACAAGGTAACGCAGAAGCGGCGACAAACCGTCATAGAGGCTGTCATCAACGCCGAGAAGGCCCGGCGTGAACTAAAGAGGCTGGACAACTCGGCGATCGTGAAGATCGACGCCGAGGTGAGCAAGGCCCGGTCGAAGCTGGACGAGCTGCGCAAGCAGATCGAGGCCGGCGCGAACAAGACTCTGACGATCAACGCCGAGGTGGCCGAGGCCCGGGCCCGGGTTGCGCAGCTGCGTGCCGATCTGTCGCAGACCACCGATAAGGCGTCAAAGGTTGAGATCCGGGCCGACATCAAGCAGGCACAAGACGGCATCGCTGACCTGAGGGCGAAGATTGCCGGGATCCGTGCCGAAAAGGTCGCCATCCAGGTTGACGTGAAGCAGGCAGCCAGCGACCTGCGAGACCTGGAGAAGGAACGCAAGGTCACTGTCCAAGCGCACGCGGAAACGCTTGCGGCGAAGGCCGAGCTGATGCGTGTCGCCCGCGACCGGATCGTGAACTTGATCGTGAGAGTTCGGTCAACTCAGGCGGTTGCTGACATCAACCGGATCATCGCTGGCCTGACCGGCCTCAAAATGCTTGACCGGTGGCGGCAGTCGTTGACGAACCTGCTGGAACGACTCCCGCAAACGGCGCTCAAACTGGCAGTTCTGGGGCAGGCGATCGCGGGTTTGACGACGCCGATCTTCTCGGCGTTGTCGGCTCTCGGACCGTTGGTGACGAGCCTGGCGCAGATCGGGCCGCTCGCCCTCGGCTATGTGGCCGTGCTGGGCGCGATGAAGACGATGACGGCCGTCGCGAAGATGGCGTTCGCGGACCTGGATAAGTCAACCAACGCGTCGGCGAAGTCGTTCTATTCTGCGTTGCAGAAGGCTAAGAAGGGCCTGGACGAGATCCGCGACTCGGTCCAGACCTCCATGTTCACGCCGGCGTTCATTGGCGGGTTCGAGCGGCTCGCCGGCCAACTGCTGCCGCAGCTCCGCACCGGGCTGATCAGCGTCGCCTCGGCCATGTCCGCGGTCGGCGTTGAAACGATGGCCGCGATCGGCGAGGTGCTCGGTGACGGCCGCTTGCGTGAGTTCTTCGCGAACCTCACGCGAGGTCTGCGTGAAGCGCAGGGCGGCATTGCGAACATGGTCGCCGGCGTCCTCAATATCGGGCTGGCCGGGTCCCGGGTATTCCCCGACATCGGCCGCTGGATCGAGGACATCGGCAACCGGTTCATGGTGTGGACCAATGAGTCCGACATCGAGGGAATGATCCGTGCGGCCGCTGTCCAGTTTGGGCATTTGAAGGATGCCGCGAAGAACACGATCGGCATCGTCAAGGCACTGTTCACCGCGATGGACACCGGCCGATCGACTGGGCTGGAATCGCTCGCTGCGACCCTGGGAACGATCCGGGGAATCATGGAGGGCGCCACTTTCCAGACCGCGATGCAGACGGTGTTTATTGGCGCTGCTGATGGCGCCGCCGCATTGCGGGCTGCGCTCGTGCCGATCGGGAACAGCTTGGCTGCGTTGGCGCCGCTGATGGGCCGGGTGTTGGCTGTGGCGGGCGCCTCCCTGGCCACAATGCTGGACAAGATTTTTGCCGCGTTGGCGCAGCCGATTGCCCAGGGCGGAATAGAGATGGCGCTCAACGCGCTCGCGAAGCTCGCTACCAGTATTCCGTTCGATGCGCTCGGCGCCTCCCTTGGCATGGTCGGTCGGCTCATCGCCGCGATCGCGCCACTGGTCACCAGTTTGCTGAACGCGGTGCTGCCGCTGCTGCCGCCGCTGCTGAGTGCGATCGAGAAGCTCATACCTCCGATCGTGCAGATCGTGCAGGCCCTCCTACCGCAGCTTGTCACCGTGGCTAATGCCGCGATCCCGGCGATCGCCGCTCTCGCACCGGTCCTGTCCGCTGTCGCGGCCGTGATCACCGCGCTAGCGCCGATGCTGCCCGCGATCATTGCCGGATTTGTCGGGTTCAAGGTCGTCACCGGTGTAGCGGCCGGATTCCACCTGCTGACCGGCGCCCTTGCCGCCACGAAGGCGGCCCTGTCCGCCGGTGGCGCCGTGATGACCGCGTTCAAGGTGGCGATGTCCGCGGCCGGCCCGATCCTGACCGTGCTCAAGGTCGCCCTGAACGGCGCGATGATCGCCGCCCGCGCTCTTTTCGCCGTGCTGTTGGCTAACCCCATCGGTCTGATCATTACCGCCATCGCGCTTCTGGTGGCCGGATTCATATATTTGTGGAACACCAACGAGGGCTTCCGCAACTTCTTCATTCAGGCATGGGAGCAGATAAAGGCTGCGGTGGCAGCCGTCGTGTCCTGGGTCACTGGAACCGCTATCCCCACCCTCGTCGCTGGGTGGCAGGCGATCTCTGCAGGCGCCGTCGCGGCGTGGAGTGCGGTGGTCGCCAGCGCCCAGGCGGCATGGTCCGGGATCGTCGCGGGGGCGCTGGCTGTCGGATCGTTCCTGGCGTCGCTGTGGGCCGGGATCGTCTCTGTCGCCCAGTCCATCTGGAGCGGATTTGTCGCCTACTTCACGGCGTTGTGGAACGGGCTAGTGCCCATCGTGCAGGCACCGCTGAGGATCATTCAGGCGATCTTCACCGCGACGTGGGAGGCGATTAAAGCGGCAGCAGCGGCCGGGTTCCTGGTTCTGGTGTCCCTGTTCACCGGAAATTTCGGACAGATCGGCGCGATCGCGAGCGCTTTCTGGTCACGCATGGGCCAGATCGTGACGACCGCAATGGCCTCGATCAGGGCAGCGCTCACCGCAGCCTGGAACGGGATCCTCTCGCTGCTCTCGGCGGCCTGGTCCCGGATCAGCGCGATGGCGATCTCGACCTGGAACGCTCTGGTCGCGCTGCTGGCCGCAGCATGGTCACGGATCACCTCCGGTGCATCGGCGGCCTGGTCGGCGATCACCGCGATGCTCTCGGGCGCTTGGGCGCGGATCCGGTCGGCCGCGACCGCGGCGTGGAATGCGCTCATCTCCGTGACTACAGGGGCATGGAGCCGGATGGCGGCCGCGGTGCAGGCAGGCATCAACGCTGTTGTCTCGTTCGTGCGGACCTTGCCCGGCAAAGCCACCTCCGCCCTGTCATCGCTGGGATCCTCGATCACCAACGTGGCCCGGAGCGCCTGGAACTCGTTCAAGTCCGCCGTCACGACCGGGATCAGCAACGTGGTCAGCCTGATCCGGAGTCTTCCAGGCCGGGCAGCATCGGCGCTCAGCGGGATCGGATCGGCGCTTGTCAATGCCGGCCGTGACCTGATCCGCGGATTCATTTCCGGTGTCCAGCAAATGGCCGGAAACATTGCTCGTGCTGCCGCCGATGTAGTCAGTAACGCTGTCAACGCAGCCAAACGCACCCTCGGCATCCAGTCGCCATCCAAGGTGTTCATTGCGATCGCCAAGATGACCGGTCAAGGGTTCGTTCTCGGGATGGATCGCTCCGGGAATTCCGTGGCGCAGTCCGGGGCACGGATGGCGTCCGCGGCGATCGACAGCACCCAGCGGAGCCTGGAAAACTTCCGGCCCCGGTTGATCACCGAGTTCGCCACCGACATCAGCACCGCGACGGGAGCAGCTACCGGTGGCGGTGGAGACATCAACGTGACTGTGGATATCGGCACGTTCACGGCCCGCAACGAACGCGACATCCGCACATTCTCCTCGTCGCTGGCAGAAAGCATCGCAGCGAAAGCCCGTGCCGGTGGCGATCTCGGATTGGCGGTGGTGGGCGGATGAGGTTCGGCGGCATCCATGCCTCGACAGTCGGGGTCCGCTGCTTTCCCAAGTTGGGGGTATTCCGCAGCGACACCGAAGACCAGACCGTGCGACTGCCGGGTGTGGATGGGCAGCTATTCATGGGCGGGTCACAGGCCGCTCGTGAGTTCCCGGTGCATATCCGGGCAGCCGCCGCCAACGCTGCTGCTGCCCGTGCCCTGCTGGACGCGACAGCTACGTGGCTCACCCACGGTCAGCAGCAACTCATCTTTGACGAGCTGCCCGACCGGGCCTGGACCGCCCGGCTGAAAGGCCCGCTCTCGTGGGGGCTTGGCGGCGGAAGCTACCGGACCCAAACCGACATCGTGATGATCGCTGACGACCCGCACGCCTATGCCCTCACCGACGACACTGCCACCCTTAGCGCTCCAGGGCCGGTGGCCCGGATTCACGGCAACGAAGCGTCGTGGCCAACGATCCGCATCAACGGAGTCTTGTCGGGATCCCAAAGTGTCACGCTGAACCTGTGGGGACGCACGGTGCAGATCCAGGGACCTCTCACCGCCAGTGAACGGCTGCTGATCGACTACCAGGGCTACACCTTCGTCGTCACGAACGCAGGTGGTGCACCGGTGCGGAACCTCGCCGGGAAAATGTCGACCCTGTCGCGGATCCCGTGCCCGTCCAGTGGTGGAACGGTGTCATGGACGACAACTGGGACAGTCACCCAAGTCACGATCCAGTGTCACTCGAGGTGGATCTGATGGCCGTCGGGGACACGCTCGCGACCTGGTCAGGTCGGCCCGACTTCACCGGCGAAACGGTGACGGCCGGCGCGACTCTGCTGCAACGCTTCGAGGCTGTCAACGGGTCGGGGACGACCCGCACCATGCCTGATGTGGCCGATCCGTCGAAGACATGGACGATCCGCAACTACGCCGGCACGGCCGGGGTGAGCGCTGGCCGATGGGGCAACAACCTCGGACTGAACCGGACAGCACCCGCAACCGAGCAAACCTCGCTGACCGTGCCACACTTCCCGGGCCTGTGGCCATCGTCGGGGGTGATGTTGTTCCGTGCTTGGGCAGCGTTCAGCTTTGTGATGAGCTTCACGCCGATCATCTCGACCCGGAACACTCCCGGTCAGCAGCCGCTGGTGTATCTGTCGACAACCTCGGACGGCCGTCCCAGGGCGATGATCTACAGCGCGGCCGGCGCGAACCTCCTGGATCAGTCCGAGACGCTGCCGTGGCAGCCGACACCGCACGAATGGGTCTGCTACCTGTGGCAGGTGGATCTGGACGCCCGCACCTCCCAAGTCGCGGCTGTTCGACGTGACACGGGGCAGAGTTTTGTAGGGCCGCTGCGGTCCTTCGCCGGTACCCCGAACTTGGCGTGCAGCGCCGCATTCGAGTTGGCTACCCTTTCGCCGACCGCCTCTTACTGGGCCGGCGGCTACATCGACGAGGTCAGCTACCGGCAAACCACAACCCCGGTGGTCATGGCTGATCTAGTTGACGGGGTTCGGCGGGGTCTCCCAGCCCGTGGCCGCGACAGTGCTGCCGGCGCCGGCCTCACAGTCACCGACACACTCGTGACCGCCACCACTGCGGCAACCCTGTTCACGGGTGCCCGGCCGGCCACCTGGACCTACCCGCCAACCGTTGAGGTTGCGCCGGTGGCAATCACCGGTGTGCCGATGGCGCTGCTGTCCACCGACCAGGGCGCCACATGGTCCGCCGCCACCGCTCCCGATGATCTCCCTAGCAGCTTCACCGGATGGGTGCGCTGGTCCATCCCACTCGACACCGGTGAAAGTGTGGCGTCGGTCCGGCTCGCCGAGAACGCCCCACCGCCCGAACTGGACGGCGGCGGCCCGATCGTCACGACACAGGGCAGCACTGTGTCTGTGCCGCTCACCGGAACGTGGACGGGCACTCCCTCCTTCGCGGTGGCGGCCGTCACACCGCTGGACGTGACCTTCACCGGCACCTCGATGCATATCGGTACCGGCTGGGCGATCGGCGATTTCACCGTGCGGGTCACAGTCGCTGATGACTCCGGGCAAATCTCGGCGCCAGCCGAGTTCATGGTGCAAGTTGCTGGTGCACCGTGGACACCTCCAGACGCTGTCGACTACGCTTTCCAGCCGCCAATTGTCCTGGACGCCGCCGGTGGCCCGGTGGATGTGCTGCCGGAAGTGTGGGAGGCGCGGATCTTCTCCGAGGTCAACGGGGAGCACACGGTCACCTGGACAATGTCAGCGACCGATCCGCGGGCGCACCTCGTCGCGAACGAAACACGGGTGTCGGTAGCGGACGAGATTTTCACAATCAAGCAGCACAAGACCATCCGGGACGGGTCCGGTGCGCCGGTGATCACCGTCTACGGCGAGGCCGACTACTACGACTTGGGACGCAAGCCGAAGCTCGCCGAGCGGGCATGGGCTGATAGCCAACCCGGTGAAGAACTGGGCGTTGCGCTGGCCGGCACCGGCTGGGCGGTGGCTGCGGTCACAGTGTCAACCCGCCGCACGTGGACGTGGCAGGCCGGAAACCCGCTTGACGTGCTGCGTCAGATCCAGCAAGTGCACGGCGGCGACCTGACATTCAACAACCGTGCCCGCACTGTCAGCCTGCTGACAACTCAGGGCTCCGACAGGGGTGTGTTCTTCGCTGTCGGCCGCAACCTCACCAGCGTGCAGCGGGTGTTGGACACCACCCAGTTGGTGACCCGGATGCACGCCGTAACCGAGGACGGCCAGACCTTCGCCGCCGTCAACACGGGACTGGACTACGTCGAGAACCACGACTGGACCGAGCAGACGATCGACGGCTACCTCACCTTCGCGGCCGGCACCAACCCGTACACGATGCTGTCCATGACCCGCGCCTCGCTCGGCAAGTACGCCAAGCCGCGCACCACCTACGAAGCCGACGTGGCCGATCTGTCGTTCCTCGCCGGCCGCGAACTGGACCGGCTCCGCCTCGGCGACCAGGTCACCATCTGGGACGAACAGCTCGGCATCGACATCATTCACAAGTTGGTCCGGCTCGAACTGGATCTGATGGAGCCCTGGAACTCCCGCATCACCCTGTCCTCGACCCTGCGCGAACTGGGTTCATCGGAGGCCACCAACAGTGCCGTGCTCACCACCGGCGCCGACATCGAGACCAAAGATCTGGTTCCGTTCAACTTGTTGTTGAACGCCCGCGCCGACAATGGCATGGCGCACTGGGCGGGGTCCGGGGTGACCGTGGTCACCGGTGGCGTGACTGGTCCGCGGCATTGGCGGTTCGCCGGTGGCGGTGTCCGCTGGCTGGAGCAGACCGTGGCGGTTGATACGCGGGACACCTACACCGTCTCTTTCCAGCTGGACACGGCCGGATTTGGCGAGGGGGTGTTGCCCGTGGTGGAGATCATCGCCGAGATCACCTACGACGACTCGACCACGGAAACGATTAGCCAGGCCGTCACATGATGGGCGGCGCCCAGCGGGTGCAGCACCTCACGCCGGGCGAGCAGAAACGGATCCTTACCATCCGGGTCCGGATCCAGGTCGCCATCCCCACCGGCCATCCCGAAGCCGCCGTAGATGTCGCCGACCTGCTGCTCCAAGCCGGGAGTATCGCAACTGGTTGGGTGCCGCACGTCACCGAGATGCCGTGGACGGCTGGGGTGGTCGGCCCGTGACCTGGGTGCGACTTTTCGGACGGATCCATCCCAGCGAACCCGACAAGCGGATTGAGCAGATCGCGTTTCGGGTGCGGGCAGTCGTACCGGGCGGCGCCCGGGTTGATGTGACCGATATCCAAGCCCAGCCCGGCAAGCTGGTCACCGGGTGGACCCTGCATCCCTCCGACCTCGGAGTTAAGGGTGTCGCTGGCTGGAACTGGCGCAATGCGGTCGTATCGGGTGATCAGCAGCTCGTCATCACTGCCGATGTCGACTCGGCCTCGCCGACCGTGTGGGACATTCGCGGAGTCAGTCCCGGCGTGCGGATCGACCAATACTACTTTGGGGCGGTCGGTGGCGGAGCCCGTGTAGACGGCGAGAAACACACCGCCACCCACGGTGCCGGCATCCCGCCCCACCTCACCGAACGAGCTGACGTCACGATTCCCATGCACGTCGACGGACGGGTGCTGGTGTGCTCGTGGCATCGCGGAATCGTAACCCCCGGCGATGACGAAATCGACGCCCCCGCCGCACCCGCCCACATCGACGGTCCTGTCACCACCTCCCACCCGGTGTGGGGCCAAGCGCTCGCCGCTCACCCCGGCTGGACGGATCTGGTCGCGGCACACCCGGATTGGAGCTAACCCCCATGCCTACCCCACTCACCGGAATTGTCACGCCCACCTACAGCCCGTCCGCATGGACAGACATGGCCGCAATGGCTGCCTCGTTGGAGGCACTCACCGTAGTTCCATTCGCCACCGAAACGGCCCGTGATGCTGCTATTCCCACCCCCAGCGCGGGCCGTATGGCGTTCGTTGCTGATGTCAGTGGAGGCGTCTGTGTCTACGACGGCACCACGTGGCGATACCTCGAATACCGACCATGAATAGAGGGAACCTTCGAATGAACACGGTGACACGGCTGGCCGCAATCGTGGCCTTGGTGCTGTCCCTGGGGGGCACCCCTGCCCAGGCAGCCCCCGCACCCAAGATGATCGTCTGCCAAAACGGCAGCCGACTCGTGCTATCCACCAACTCCCGCACAGCGACTTGTGTGTACCCCACTGGTGCGGCGAAGCCGTCCGCGGCGAAGCTCACCAAGAAGAAGCGGGTGCCGGTCACCGTCACCAAACTGGTGTGCGGGAAAGGCAAGTACATCGCGCCCGTCAACGAGAAGGGCGGGGCGCGGGGTACCTGCAAGAAGGGCAAGGTCTCCAAGGCATCCAAGGCGTGGAACGTGTGGGAGGCGGCGAAGATCAAACCCTCGAAGAACACTGGGCCGCAGGTGAAGGCACTGTTCCGTGCGATCTTCAACAACCCTGCCACCAAGCAGTGCGTCTACGAGGATGCGTCCGAGCTGACCAAGCCTGGCCAGTCCTGCAAATGGGACGCGTCGATACGCGGCGACGGCTACGGCACGTCGTTCGTAGTGGTGGTCCTCAAAGGCGACGGCAACGACCAACTCGTCATGTACGCCGATGGTGACGCGTTCCGCGACCGCATCGAACGCTAACAAATGTCCCCAGGCCTCTTCTGCTGGGTAGGTTTGGTTTGGAACCAGCGGGTCCGTGACGTCCTCGACAAATACGGGGACCGGATCACCGACATCAGCATTTTCGGGTGGGAAGTCGACGCCACCGGGAAACTAACCCAGATTTTCAACCCGGCGCTGCTCGACCCATACCGGACGAAATGGCCTCACATTCGCTGGTGGGGTTGCTTCATGAACCATGGATACGCCTCCGTGTTCACCGCGTTGCAAACCTCCGCAGCGGCCCGTGCCCAGCTCATGCACGACCTGAACGGGGTCATCGACACCCTGCCGTGGCTGCACGGGATCGATATCGACCTGGAGCGAGGCGGCAGTAACGTGACCGCCACCGAGAACTTGTTCTCGCAGATCACCGACACCGTCCACAGCCGCGGCAAGAAAGTATCGGCCGCACTGCCGGCGCTCACCTCGACCGGCAGCATCGGCGGTGAGCATTGGGTCCGCTACGCGCAACTCGGCGCCATGCTCGACCACCTGTCGATCATGTCCTACGACTTCTCCTGGGCCGGGTCCGCACCCGGCCCGATCTCCCCGTGGTCGTGGATGAAAGAGGTGTACGACTGGGCCGTCTCCCAAGTGCCGGCCAGCAAACTATCCATGGGATGCCCCGCCTACGGCCGGTTCTGGAGGCTGCACGACACCCTCGCGAACATGGGTGTCGCCTACCGCGGCGCCTCCACTGCCAGCTATCCCGGCGCTGCTCTGTGGCTCGACGGCACATGGGTGGTGGATCATCCAACCGATCCGAATCCGCAACCGCACATCGGCTGGATGGCGTACCGGGACCCGGATGATCCCAGCCCGTATGCGTGGATCCACGTCTACGACGCGATGCAGGCGGGCGAGTTCTTGCCCGGCACAGCATCGGGGATCGCCTCGGATACGTGGGGTGGTCGCCAGTTCACCACCCGCTACCCGCTCGCCGTCGGTAGTCCGCTGTGGTCCATGGCTGACCAGCGCGCACCGTCGGCTGGCGCCGCCTATCGTCTGACGCCGCTACAGTTCCGGGACCGCACCGGCGCCTGGGCCTACCCCAAGGCCGGACTCACCCTAACCATCGAAACACTGAAGCGCACACCCGATTCGTCATGCATCTGGGATGACGACTTCCGCACCGAGGGCCAGATCAGCACCAGCTACTACAGCAAGACGGGCAGCTGGTCACAGTGGCCGGCGAATAACTTCGACCGCGAGTACGGCCAAGCACGTGTCACTTCGGCGGGAGGGACACTCGACCTTAACCACAACTTCACCGGCCGTGCCCTGCACGTCCAAGCCCGCGGGCAACTCCCGGCCGCCGGGTCGTGGGGAGTGCACATCGGCAACATCCGAGCGGTCATCACCAACACCGGCACTCTCACCCTCCGCAACGGCGGCACGATCCTGGCCACCACCACCGTGCCAGCGCCCGGCACTTCCACCACCGCCGGATCGGGCCGGGCCGTCGTCGGGCTCCGGATCCGCGGCACCCACGCCCGCGTCTACGCGTCGTCCTCGGAGAACGCCGTGCCGCTCCGCCTCGAAGCCGACATCCCCGCCGGAGCACTCACCGGCACCGTCGGTATCTCGTCCCCAGGGGCAGCATGGATTGACCATTTACGTGTCGGTGACGGCTGGTGGTACCAGCCACAAGAAGCCGTCCAGGTCGAGATGGGTGATTGGAAGTGGACAGTAGGCCGCATTCCCCGCACCAACGTGCAATGGGACGGGGCTGGCCGATTCCGCCCACTGACTGATGTCGAGGAATCCACCACTCGTACTCGGGACATTTCGCTGGATTGGGACTACGACCACGTCCGTGACTACCCGATCTCACCGGGCCAGATCCGGCAGATCACGATCCGGCCACTCGATCCGTCCGTGTGGGTGGGTCGGATCATTCTTGGTGACTCGATGGGTTTCGGTGTGCTGCATTACTCCGATGCCGACTATCTCGCCTGGCTCCGTGATCGTGCTTATCACGACTACAAACTCCAAGGTGTAGCGGTCTGGACACTCGGCCAAGAAGACGGCCGCTTGTGGGAGCGCTTAGCCGGCGGAGCACTCCACCAGTAACAACAAACAAAGGAAAGGAGGAACGGCCATGGCTGTTCCCTCGAAACCGACCGACCGTCTCACCATCGACGGCGTCATCGGACAGAAAACCCGCGACGCAGCCGCCTACGCAATGTCGGTGAACAAGTTCACCAACGGAAGCGATGTCGGCACGATCGGCCCGTCGCTGTTCCGCAAGAACCTTCAGCGGTGGCTCAACAGTGAGGGCTACTGGCGGAACCTCACCGAGGACGACCTGGCGCCGGAATGGCAGAACAGTCTCCGCGTGGACGGCAACTGGGGCACGCAAACCAACAACAAGCTCGGCGGTGCCATTGCGTGGTTGTCCGGGCCGCACGGCGGCAACCGCATCCGGGCGACTGACGCGGGCGCGATCGGTTCGGACAGCAAGGCGTTCCAGACGCTGCTCAACGGAATCATCTTCCGTGGGGCGCCGACTGGTCGCGGCTGTTACACGAACCAGGCGTTGATCAAGCTCTACACGAGCGGGACCACCTCGTGGGGACGTACGCCGCGCGCCCGATGGACGGGCGACGGCGCGCAGTGAGCCACTGAAACCTGAAGGGGCGGGCGCTCTCAGTTGATGCAGCCGAGCGCCCGCTTCTGGGCCTTGCGCCCGGGCGTCTGCACCTCGTCGCTGATGTTGTGCCAGGCGTCCGCCACTTCGGTGGCTGCGACCCTGCCGTTCGCGTTGGTGCTGACTAGCCAGGTGGCTTTCCGGTCCGCCTTCGGATAACCCGGCGCGGTCTCGCTGTTCGTGATGTAGGTGGCCACCACGGCGTAGTCTCCGAACCGGACGGCCGCGGTGCGGGTGATCGTCCCGCCGTAGCCCAGCGCCTGCACGACGGCGGCAACCCGCTTGGCCTCGCCCTTGGTGGGCTTGACGCAGTTACTCAACACCACGGGTGCAGCTTCCCTAGGCTCGGGCTCGCCGTCGTCCTCGGACTCTGACTGACTCGTGGCGGTCGGCATTGGCGTAGCACTCGGAACCTTGGGCTCTTTGCTCAGTGGTGGGAGGTTCGAGCAGCCGGTGAGCAACAGGCCTGCCGCTAAGGCGGCGAGAGCGGTGCGGGTCATCGCTAGTTCCTTCTTTCTATTTCCGCAGTCCGAGGATCTTGCGGACAGCTGCTTGGGTGACGTCAAGGATCTTCGCGATCCGGTACATCGTCATCCCGTCGGCTTGTGCTTGGTGCACGAGTTGGTCGCGATCCCGGATGACTTGGGTTAGTTCGCCTCGGGCATCGGCGACTTTTTGTTGTGCGTCTCGGAGTCGGTCTTCCCATTGTTCCTCTTGCACAGCTCAACCATACGTGACCGCCACACATTACGCAACCGGGGCACCGCATACGTGAACGGGGGACCTCCGTGACACCGCCCGAATCCCGCTCCCACCTCGCCCACTCCTGGGCCGTAGCAATAATCATCTACTGGGCCATCGTCGCGGCAGGACTGATCATCGGACCATTGATCGGATGGACCCCAGTGCTATCCCTGGCCGGTGTCGATGACTGGTTGACGATGACGGTCGGTGTCCTGATCATGTCCGGCGCCGTGATGATCCTGGCGTCTCTCGGCCGGTACCGATACCGGTCAACCCGGTGGACCATGGAACTCATAGGCCTGATCTCAGCCGGGGGTGGCTGGTTCGCATTCGGCTGGGCAGCAACTACCGTCTTCCCCTTCGGCCTGTCTGGGTGGGCACAGGGCGCCGCGTTCACCGCAGCGTGCATGTTGCGGGGCCGGGAAGTCATCATCAACGAGCGCCGCACCCGCCGCAACGTGGAGCACCTGGAGGGCAACTCCTGATGCTCGAACCCACCCCCATCATTGTCGCTGTACTCGGTGTGATCGCCTCTATTGCCGGTGTCGTAGCGACGTGGCGGATCGCTGCCCGCCGCCGACCGATCGACGAACAAACCGCCGCCGCCGCAAACGCTGCGGTCTTGTCGAAGGCCTCAGCCGAAATGGTCGACGCGTTCCGTAAGGATGTCGCTGATCTACGCGGCCAGGTCGACACGCAGGGTGACCGCATCGAGGTGCTAGAGGTGCGGGACCGGTCCTGGACCCGCTTCTACGCCGATCTCCATTCCCGCTGGCCGCATCACCGGCAGCAGGACGCTGCACCCACCATCGACCTCTGAAGTCCCCGTGATCTGCCCGATCCGAATCATTCCCGGCCGGCATCGTCACTGATCGCCAGCTTTCCAGAACATTCAAGCCTCCACCGATCTGGTGGGGGCTTTCGCATTCCCGAAGGAGCCCCGTGATGGCCAGCCGGACATACACTCACCCGACCGAGAAGTGGACCCTACGAGGCGACGTGGCGGCGTCCTATCTGCGGATGCGCGCCGCCGGTCATCCCGCCGGCGGGATCGACGTCTACAGCCGCACCATGGCGCAGCAGGCCGAACTGCGCCGCCGATACCTGTCGAACCCGCGCGTATACCCGGTGGCGGCCGCACCGAGTAAGACCGCTCCGCACATTGACGGCCGGGCGATGGACTACCGGACCGGCGGCACAGGGAAGTACGCACCCTCCGATGCGCACCTGTGGGCCTCGCACGGCACGGACGGCAGCAAGAGCCCCCGGCAACTCGGGAAGACCGCGGACTGGTCGGATCGGGCCGCCATGTACGGCTTTGGCCGTACCGTCCCCTCGGAGCGCTGGCACCGCGAGTACAGCCCAGCCAAGGACAAGCGCCGGGCCGCCGGCCTGAAAGCCGCGCTCAAGACCCTGGGCTTCCCCGACCTCAAAGCATTCCAACGGTCACGGAAAATCACGGCGGACGGCATTGACGGCCCGCACACCTGGACGGAGATCCTGCGAGCTCTCGACCGCATCAAGCCGAAGCCCCCGAAGTTGAAGCTCGGCGATCGCGTGTTGAAGCGGGGCGATTCCGGACCGGACGTCGCCGAACTGTCCAAGCTGCTCACGGCGCGCGGCCACGACGTCGGGAAACCGGCCGATCAGTTTGGCCCTGCTATGGAGAGGGCGGTCCGATCTGAGCAGACCGCAGGGCGGCTCACAGTCGACGGGAAGGTCGGCAAGGACACCCTGGCGTGGCTACGAAAGCCCCTACCGACCCCTGAGCCGGTGGAACCTGTTGTGGAGCTGTCGCACAACGGGTGGCCCATCGTCTCCGAAGGGCTCCAAGCTCTCCCTGCAGTAACCGGCAAGGTCCTGGCCGGCGACGTGTGGGTGGTGTTCGACTGGTTGGTCAAGCAGTACGCGCGCGTCGAGCCCATCAACCGGGCTGATTCGTGGGGACACCATATCCGCAAGATCGCAGGCACCGACATATGGAGCAACCACAGCAGCGGCACCGCGATCGACATCAACGCCACCAAGCACCCCGCGGGCAAGCGGGGGACGATGGCCGCCGCCCAAGAGGCAGCCTGCCGTGCGATCGAGAAGGAAGCCGGCGGCGTCCTCCGTTGGGGCGTGGTCGTCCCCGACGAAATGCACTGGGAAATCGCTCCCGGTGTCACCCCGCAGCAGGTCGCCGCATTCGCGGCCAAGATCCGCAAGGAAATGAAGCGATGAAAGGAACCACACCATGACCACCAACCAAGATTCCCAGGACGGAGTTGGGGACCCGACTCAGGTGCAGTATCCGTGGCGAGCCGCGATCCGCACCAGTCTCGCCTACGTCGTCGCCGCAGGCATCGTCTTGCCGATCGCCTACGGGATAATCGCTGATCAACTCAGCGAGTACCTACCTGCCGATGGCCTAGCCAATCTTGCCTGGCTCGTAGGACTTGTGGTGGCGGTGTCCGGGGTTATCACCCGGATCATGGCAATCCCTGCGGTCAACGACTGGTTGACCACCATAGGTGTGGGGCCAACTCCTACGCCCCCCCGCCGCGCAATCACCGATAACTAAAGGAAACCACCATGCCATTCACCACTGCTCGTATCAATGCCGCGGTCGACGGCGCCGCCCAGACCACAACCCATGCTCAGCTGCACACCGGAAGCCCGGGCGCCGCTGGCACTGACAATGTGGCGGCCGGTGTCAACCGGGCAACGTGCGCCTTTGTAGCGGCAGCTGCGAAGACGTCGACTGCCAATGTGCAGTTCGTCATTCCCGGTGCGGGTGGGGCGTACACCCACGTGTCATTGTGGTCCGCGGCAACTGGCGGCGTATTCAACGGCTCCGAGGCGCTCGGCGCTCCGGAGACTTTCGCGAACCCGGGCTCGTTGACTGTCGCGGTGACCGTCACGGGAGCCTGACGTGCCTCTGGTGTCGGCATCTTCCGAGGTCCGCAGGAACCTGATCGGCAACCCGGTCGGCGGCACGCCGGTGACCGGCTGGTCGCTGCAAGCTCGCTGGTTCGGTTCCGGGGCAGCCGGCACGATTACGCCGCTTGTCGCGGGGCCGGTTACGCTGCCCGATGGCACGGTGGCACCATCGTTCTTTCGCAAAACGTGGACCATGTCTGGCGGGTCAACCAACGACGTTGCGTTCGCGCTCTATAACGCGCAGCGAGTATCGGTCACTGCGGGCACCGCGTACACCATCCAGCTTCATTGGCGCCGTAGCTGGGGTGGAGCGTTAGATGTGTGCAGTTGGCGCCTCATGTTTTTCAATGCTGTATCGGGCGGCGCGCAGGTTGGGTCGACTGTCATGGGGCCGACCATTACCCCGCCTGCCGTCAACACCTGGCAGCAGGACAGCATCACATTCACGCCGCCAGCTGGCACAACGCATTTTGAGCCGGTGTTCTACATTCGGGCTCTTGACGGCCAGATTCCGGTCGGTGGCACGCTCGACGCCACCGCTGCATGTGCGGAGGCGTGGCCTGCGCTACGGCGACCCTTTTGGGGCGATTACTCTCCCGACCTGGCGCTTTTCTCGAGATGGCTCGGCCCGGTCAACGCCAGCGCCTCGGGACTGATGACGCCGGAGATCCACGCCGGGACGGCGGCAGTCGCGCTCAGCGTCACGCCCGCCACGACCTTGTCCAAGGCGGCCGGTACAAGCGCTGGGTTTGCCCTCACTCTCGCGGGGAGTCTCGTCGCCAGCAAGCAAGCAGTGGCGGAAGCGGTGATGCTGCTCGACACGGCACTAACCGCAGCCGCGGAGAAGACCGCCCAAGCTGAGACGACTTCGGCGGTTGTGCTTGACACGCTGGCCGTGGCCAGCAAGCAAGCAGTGACCGACGCAGGCTTTGAGCTGGCCCTAGCTATGGCGACCAGCACCTCCGTTTTTACCTACCGGGATTTGACAATCAAGATCACCGTCGACCCTATGACAATCGAACGGCAAGAGCGTCGCTGGTACACAGGTAACGTCACCGTCAACGACGCGTTGGGAAACACTGTCACCATCGCGCCGGACAAGTGGGAAATATCGCTCGACACCGGCAGGACGTGGGTCCGTGCTCGGCCCCACCCGCAAATATCGACCAATCCGGCATGGCTCGTAGCAGGTCCCGATTTCCCAGGCACCAACGATCCATCACAGCCCATTCCGGGACAGGTCATCCTGTCCTGACCGACCTCACTGCATCAACGGCCCCCGCTCCCAACTCGGAGCGGGGGCCGCTTTCGCGTTTCCTGACCCCTTCATCCTCCACCCGCACCTCTGTACGATTCCGGGCATGCAGGACGACGACCGCCTCTACCCGTCGCCACGCAACGCCGTCCGCCCGCCCTATGGCAAAGACCGCAAAGAAGGCCACTCCCGCCGCTACCTCGTCCTGTGCCGCCTCGTATGGCCCACCCGAATCGAGATCCGACCCGCCTGGGTCGAATGGACCAGCAGCGACCGCGCACTCGTCGTCTGGACACCACACGCCGGCGGCCGCGAGCGCAGGACGTGGCTGATGAAGGAAGATGTGAGGCCGCGGCTCGTCTACTGAACCGCGGATGTCGAGTTGACTCACCGATTGACTCACTAGGCGTGAGCGTGGCGTGTGGAAATAGAACGGCCCCGTCCGACTGCGTTGCCTTGTCGAACGGGGCTTTGTGGGTGGTGGAGCTAAGGGGATTCGAACCCCTGACCTTCTCATTGCGAACGAGACGCGCTACCAACTGCGCCATAGCCCCAGGTGCTCAACGAGCACGGACGACTTTAGCATCCCTGAGCCGCCGGTTCATCTCGGCCCGGACGCCATCACTCCCCGACCGCGCGGCGCTGGTCGCCGTCGTCCTCGATCTGCCCAGGCAGCGGATCGGCGGTCACCGGCACCGTGCTGACCGGTACCGCGGGCGCGGACAGGTCGATGGTGCGGACGGTCCGGGGCGCCAACGGCTTGGACACATAGGTCGGCGTGGTGATCGGGATCGGGTCCCACAGCGACCCCGGCTTCGAGATGGGGGCGCTCAACTCCACCGACGCCTCGGCGGCATCCTCGTCTTCGGTCAGGACGGCGATCGCGATGGTCTGCTCGTCACCGGCCGCGCCGACGCGCCGCGCCCGGGCGTCCAGATCGCGGCGCATCGCCCGGACGCTGAACCGCGCGACGACCAGGAACAGCAGCAGCAGGCCGGCCGGCACGATCGGCGTCCACCAGGCCAGCACGCCCAGCGCGGCCGGCACGCTGACAGCGAACAGCGCCAGCGTCAGCACCACCAGCACCCGCCGCCGGCGAGTGGCCGCCTGACGCTCGATCTGGGTGAGTTCGTAGAGTGCCGCGCGCCGGGTGAGCGGTGTCGAAACGACCGCCGCGCCCTCCTCGGCGGTGGCCAGCGACATGCCGGAACGCACGATCGTCACGCTCGCCGAGAACGGCGCCGCTGGATCGAACTCGTCGAATTCCGGGTCGTTTTGCCGACGCAGGAAATAGGGCAAGAGATAGACCAGCCACGCCACGGCGATCACGCCGAAAATCACTCCCGTCAGACCCACACCCGAACGCTACGGGGCCCGATCGGCGTGTCGTCGGACCAGCCGCGGAGTGTCGCCCTTCATCGCTCGATCCGGCTGTGATCAGGGCTGATCGTCCAGTCGTGCCACCAGGCCGGCCCCGACCTCCTCCACGTGCAGGGCGAACATCGCGTGGTCGCGCCAATCGCCGTCGACGTGCATGTAGCGCTCGCGGGTGCCCTCGTAGCGGAAGCCGAGCTTC
The DNA here is from genome assembly GCA_044225075.1 of Micropruina sp. Lineage (GTDB taxonomy): Bacteria > Actinomycetota > Actinomycetes > Propionibacteriales > Propionibacteriaceae > Micropruina. The sequence goes on from JBGAJF010000017.1 coordinate 37,223, forward strand.
TCCACGACGCGCAGGCTGCGGACGTTCTCGGGCCGGATGGCGACCTCCATCCGGTGCAGCCGCAAGGTGAAGAAGCAGTGATCGCAGGCCAGCGCGAGCGCCACCGGAATGATCCCGCGGCCGGCCCACCGTTCATCGACCCAATACCCAGCCTGCGCCCAGCCGGCCGAGCCGTGGGTGATGCCGGAGATGGTCAGCTGGCCGGCCAGCACCGGACGGTGTTGCCCGGGCGGCAGATACTCCACCGCGAACGGCAGCATGATGCCTTGCCGCGCCCTCCGATTGAACTGACGCACCATGCCGGCGAAGGTCAGCGGAGACTCGATCGAGTCGTGCGGACGCGTCGCGTCCCATGGCCCGGTCCACGAGGCGTTGCGGCGGCGCAGTTCGTCCCATCCGGCGCGATCCGACAACCGCCAGGGGCGTAACGTCACCGGCGGGCGGCTGAGCCGCACCGGCCATGTGGCGCCCGCGCTCATTGGCGTGGCGGTGCCAGCATCCACACCTCGACGTCGGAGTTGGCCGGGACCAGGTCGGTGCCCCGCGGCAGGACGATCAGCGCATCCGCACGCGCCACGTCACGGGCCAGCTCGGCGCCCAGGTCACCGGCAGGCTCGACCCCTCGATCGGTCGCGATCGCGGGAATCAGCTCGGTCGCGCCGGGACGGCCGTGCAGCGCCACCCGCGCCGGCAGAACATGGCTTTCCGGCAGCTCGTCCGGCTCGCCCTGCAGTCGGTTGAGCGCGGGCCGGACGAACGCGTGATAGCCCACGAAGGCCGACCAGACGCCCGCAGGCAGCGCGATGATGGGCGTCCGGTCGTCCCCGACAACGGCGAATGCGTGGGTGCCGCCCGGATGAACCGCGACGTCTCGTGTGGTCAGTTCGCCGAGCCGGGACAACACGTCGGGCAACGCGCCGTCGAGACCACCGACGACCACGATCAGGTCAGCTCGGATCAGCTGATCGGTGAGTGCATCGGTGATGACGGCGACGTCGTCGGCGAAGGTGCCGGCGGCGAAGACCTGAGCTCCGTCGGCCTTGGCCGCCGCCGCAATCAGGCTGGTCGTCGCGTCGTAGCGGTGGGCACGCGAGGTCAGTGGCAGGCCCGGCGGGACCAGATCGGAACCGACCGTCAGGACCGCCACGCGCGGCGGCTGGCTGACCAGCACCTTGTCCAGGCCGACCTCGGCGAGCAGCGCGATCGCGCCGGCGTCCAAGCGGTGTCCGCGCTTGAGCAGCCGGGTTCCGTCGGCGATGTCAGAGCCCGCGGGTCGCAGATGCTGCCCGGCCGCCACTGACGCGTCGACGCGCACCTCGGACTCTCCGCCGTCGGTGCGGTCGAGGCCGATGACTGCATCCGCGCCCTCGGGAATGGGTGCCCCCGACGCCACCCGCACTGCGGTGTTCGCCAACAAGGGGGCGCCGCGATAGACCGGCGAGTCCAGGGTGTCGAGCACCGGCAGCCGGATCGGGTCGGACGCGGTGGCGGAGGCTAGATCAGCGGCTCGGACGGCGTAGCCGGCGACCGACGCGCTGGTGAAGGTAGGGAGGTCGATGTCGGCGACGACCTCTTCGCAGAGCCGGCGTCCGACGGCGTCCAGAACACCCAGACCGATCGGCGGCAGCGGCCTGATCACGGCGAGCAGCTCGGTCCGGTAATCGGTCAACCCGACCGGTTCGGACGAGGTGGGCACCACCTCCGCGGGCGCCGCCTCGTCCGCCTGCTGGATCGGGGGCATGGCCCGCGTCTTCCGTCCGAAAAGCGCCATGGCACTTACCATAGGACAATGCCCGCGGCCGACTTGTCGAACCCTCGGGGTGGCACCGAGACCGACATGCTGCGGGCGGCCAAATCCAGGCTGCGAGCCGAGATCCGGGCGGCCCGGGCAACCCCGGAGCCCAGCTCGGTCAGCCGCGCCCGCACCGCCCTGGCACTGGAGCTTTGCGCCGGCCACCGGACCGTCGCGCTCTACGCGTCGGCCGCCGACGAGCCGGACACCTGGGCGCTGATCGATGCCCTGCACTCCGCCGGCCGCACGGTGCTGCTCCCCCTGCTCGGACGGCGCTCCGACGGCTCGGTGCGGCGCTCGCCGGAGTGGGCCGAATACAGCGGACGGAACCAGCTGCGGCCCGGCTACGCCGGCATCCTGGAGCCGGCCGGGCCCGGGCTCGGAGCGAGAGCCCTCGCGGCCGCGTCCCTGGTCTGGTGCGCGGGCCTTGCCGCCACCCCGACGGGCGACCGGCTGGGCACCGGCGGCGGCTGGTACGACCGTGCTCTGCCGCTGGCGGCGCCGGACGCCCTGATCGCGGTGCTGCTGCGGGATTCGGAGGTGCTTCCTGCCCTGCCGGTCGAGCCCTTCGATTGGCCGGTCGGTGCGATCGTCACCGGTGCTCGCCTGCTGTTGGTGGAGCCGTAGGTAGTGGCCGCCCGTCCGGGCCGCGGGCACGCGATGCGTCCGCCTGGGTGAGTGTGCGTGGTCCGTCCACTAGAATGCCTGCGGTTCGTCCGCCGTCGTCCTTGGAAGTTGCCGATGCCCACCTATCAATACCGTTGTCAGGACTGCTCGTCGCAGCTCGAGGTCGTGCAGAAGTTCACTGATGACGCGCTCACTGAGTGCCCCACCTGCCACGGCCCGCTGCGCAAGGTCTTCAGCGCGGTGGGCGTGGTGTTCAAGGGCTCCGGGTTCTACGCCACCGACAGCCGGGCCGCCAAGAAGAAGGCCAGTGCCTCCTCCGGCGCAGCGAAGGACGACCTGCCCGGCCCGACTGGCCCCGCTGCGCAAGGTCTTCAGCGCGGTGGGCGTGGTGTTCAAGGGCTCCGGGTTCTACGCCACCGACAGCCGGGCCGCCAAGAAGAAGGCCAGTGCCTCCTCCGGCGCAGCGAAGGACGAGGCAAAGCCGAGCACCGACTCCAGCACGGGCGGCGACAGCACCTCCGGCAGCAAGCCGTCGAGCGGCGGCGACACGAAGCCTGCCACGACGACCAGTTCGTCCAGCAGCGGCGCACCGGCCGCCTGATCGCGGGTCATCAGTCGCGGTCACCGTGACGATTCTGACCACTTTCGGCGCGCTGGGCGTCCAATGTGGACGTGAAAGTGTTCCGATCCCGAATGAGGCGCGTCGCGCGTCGGTATCGACGGGTGTGCGCCGCGGTCCTGGCGGGCCTGGCGGTGTGGGCCGCGCTGAGCGTGTTGCGGCCGCCAGGGCCGGCCACGACTGCCGCACTTGTCACCGTCCGGGCGTTACAGGGCGGTCAGTCGGTCACCGCCGATGACGTCGCCATCCGACAGATTCCGTCCGATGCCGTACCCGCCGACTTCCTGCACGACCCCGGGCAGGCGGTCGGTCGTCCACTCACGGTGTCAGTGCCTGCCGGAGCCGTCCTGCTGCCGTCCTCAGTGGTGACTCGGGAAGCGTTGGCCGCGCCTGGCATGGCGGTGCTGCCGGTGACCATGACCGCCACCGCCATCGGATTGATCGAGGTGGGCGACCACATCGACCTGCTCGGAGCGGACGCCGATTCCGACCCGGCGCTGCTGGCGTCGGCCGCTCGGGTCGTCGCCGTGCTGTCCACACCCGGTGGCTCCTCACCGCTGTCGCCGGGGCCGACGTCCGGCCCGGTTCTGCTGGTCGAGGTGAGACCGGCCAGCCTTCCGCGGGTCGCCGCGGCAGCGGCTCGCGGGCCGCTCGGCTTCGGTCTGCGTTGACGCCCGCCCAGTGTCGGGCGCCCCGCATGCTGGCAGAAGCTCGGTCTGTCGTCGGCGCTGTCCAGCACCAGAGCGAGAGGATCAGCGGCTCTGCACTTGGCTACATTCACCGACGCGCGGCTCACGACCTGCCCCCACTCCCTGGGGGCAGCCGCGATCGAAGGGAATGACAATGGTTCAAGGCTTCAAAGACTTCCTGCTCCGAGGCAACCTGATCGATATCGCGGTCGCCTTCATCATCGGCGGCGCGTTCGCGACGGTGACCACGGCGTTCACCAAAGTCGTGGTCGAGCTGCTGGCGATGCTCGGCGGCTCACCCAACTTCGACTCCTGGCAGCCGTTCGGCATGACGTCGGTCGGCCCTTTCCTAACCGCCCTGGTGGCGTTCGTGATCATGGCCTTCGTGGTCTACTTCGGCATCGTGGTGCCTTACGAGCGCCTCAAGAAGCTCACCGAGAAGCCCACCGAGACCGAAGCGGGCGCCCCGACCACCGAGGAACTCCTCGCCGAGATCCGAGACCTGCTCAAGAAGAACTGAGTACATCGACGATCCCCCGTCACCACCCGGTGGCGGGGGATCGTCGCGTCAGACGCCGTGGTGGGGCGGGACCTCGTTCAACAGCCGGCGCTCGTCGGGCGTCAACGGACGCGGGGCGGCCGGTGCTGCCGCGCGTCCGAACAGCCCCAGCTCGACCTGGAGCCGCTGCAGCAGGGCGATCAGCCGGGCGCTGCCCACCTGCGCGCGCAACTCGTCCGGCACCGGATGTGGCCAGACATCGCCATCAGCACGCACCTGCTCGGCGTGCGCCACCACCTCGTCACGGCCCCAGCCGACGGCGGCCAGCGCAGTCAGCGGATCAGGGTCGACAGAGGTCAACAGCCCCGCACAGCCGGTCAGCGCAAACTCGACCGCCTGCGCCAGCGCAGAAGCGCTCACGGCGCGTCATCGACCCCGGCCACCGCGGGCCGACCCAAGTCAGGGAAGACGCCCTCTCCGTCGACAGCCACCGGGCGGTCGAACGTCCAGTCCCCTTCGACCACGAATGACCGCGCCGCGCGCAACGACGGCGCCACCTCGACCCGCGTCTGGAAGTCGTCGATCAGCTTGTAGTAACGCCCGTCGAGGTCGACCCGCGGCAGTTCGTCCACAGTCTGGGTGAGCCGTCCGTCATCGCCCAGGCCGAAGACGTCCGAGCGCAACAGCAGCAGTTCGTTGGTGGTCTTGACCGGCTGGAACCGCGCCCGCGGGACGGCGATCGCGGTCGCTCCCGGGAACACCTCGATGGCGGCACCCATCGCCGTTTCCAACTGAATCACCTTGGGCGAGTTGGGATCGGCGGGGTCGACGGTCTTCACGTTGTGGATCAGCGGCAGGCCCAGTACGGCACCGCGGGTCTGCAACGCGCTCTTCAGCTGTTCGAGATCGACCCACAGGTTGTTGGTGTGGAAGTAGGGATGCCGGTGCTCGTCGGTGAAGTAGTCCATCTCGTCCGACGGCGTCTGCGCGGTGTCGCGCAGGATCAGCTGCCCGTCTGACTTGCGGATCGCCAGATGGCCGCCCTTGCGGTCATTGACCGTACGCGGGCAGATCTCGGCGGCGTAGGGGGCACCGCTGGCGGCGAACCAGCCTGCCAGCTGGGCGTCCGGGCCGGCGCCGAGGTTGTCGCCGTTGGCGATGCTGGCGTACTTCATGCCGGCGGCCAGCAGCGCGTCCAGGACCCCCGAGCCGACCAGCGCCGTGTAGACGTCGCCGTGGCCGGGTGGGCACCACTCCAACGTCGGGTCGGCCGGCCACTCCACCGGCTCCAGCGTGTCGGCGGTCAGCTTGGGCTCCGCGTTCTGCAGAAAGTCCACCGGCAACCCCGCGACCGGCAGGTCGGGGTACCGCTGGAGATAGCCCAGGGTGTCCTGCCGGGTCCGGAAGGAGTTCATGAACAGCAACGGCAGGGGCGCGTCGTAGCTGGCGCGCGCGGACATGATCTGCCGGACGATCAGGTCGAGGAAGGTGAGACCCTCCCGGACGGGCAGTAGCGTCTTGGCCCGGTCCAGTCCCATTGAGGTGCCCAGGCCGCCGTTCAGCTTGATGATGACGGTCCGGGCGATCGCCTCGCGGGCCGTCCGTTCGTCCACGTCGACGGCGCTGAGCTGGGGTGGGTCGGTGAGGGGCGCGATGGTGTCCTCGGGAATCAGCCCCGTGAGGCCCGCGCTGGCTTGCCGGTAGTAGTGCGCAAAGACGTCGATGGCCGCGTCGTTGGCGTCGGCGGCCCGCATTTTTGCGACGGCCGCGACGAGTCCGCTTTCACTCATGCCGTGAGTCTAGGGAACCGCCTCCCCGTGGACCCACCGTGAGACGCCGGTCTACCGTTCAGCGCTACCAGACCAGGGTGCAGGCATGACGAGAGCGACGCCTTTCGAAGGGCAAGAAGCCGTCTACCCACCCCCAGGAGACATCAACGAGCTGGCGTCGCTCTCGAGAGCGAGTTTAGACGATACGTCAGCCAAATGCACGCATGTTCGGACATTTTCTCCCGATCGACAAATTTTCAATCATCGACCAGCGGCGCATCGCCCGCCCCGCCTGCCGGCAGCGGACCTCGAGAAGTCAGCCGAAGGCGCCCGGTCCCCTATGCTGGGAACCGCCCGAGCCGACCGGGCCCCATAGCTCAGGGGATAGAGCAGAGGTTTCCTAAACCTTGTGTCGCAAGTTCGAATCTTGCTGGGGCCGCCAAGGCAGCGCGGAAGTAAAGAGATGGTCCCCGCCCGGGGGGATGGGGCAGGGACCACACCCTAGCATAGTGGAGCTAAGGGACTTGTGTCACCCACGGAGGGGACCAAGTATCCACATCTCAAGACGTCGAAGAATCGGCCGCGGCGACCGCTTGCTCCTTCAACTTCTCGATGTCGAGGCCCTTGACTGCCTGGACGAGTTCCTCGAACTGCGGACCACTCATCGCGCCCGCCTCTCGGTAGACGAGGTAACCGCCGCGAAAGGCCATCAGGGTGGGGATCGACTGGATGCCGAGGCCACCGGCCAGCGCCCGCTGATCCTCGGTGTCCACCTTGCCGAACACCACATCGGAGTGCGTCTCGGACGCCTTCTCGAACACGGGGGCGAACCGCTGACACGGACCGCACCAGTCGGCCCAGAAGTCGACGATCACCGTCTCGTTGTCCTGAATCGCCTCGGCGAAGGTCTGCTGATCAAACGCGCGGGTAGCCATGCATCTTTCCTCTCTGAGTTCACCGGGTCCAACGCCGCGCCGTCGCGCGCTATTCCGAACCCGTCAACGGAGGTCGATCAGCCGCCGCTCGCCACGAACAGGTGGTCGGCGACCATTCCCGCGAAGCGTCCCGTCTCATGGCCCTCGGCCGTCAGCACCAGCGTCGCGCCGTCCATGCTGGCCGACAACACCGCCTCTGGCAGGACGCCCGCCTCGGCGAACCTGGTGAGCAACTGCTGATCGGTCTGCAGGTACTCGCTGAACCGCCGTACCGTCACGGTCATCGGGCCGCGGTGCGACAACACTTCCGACAAGGGGACCGCCCCGTCCAGAAAGGCCTCCGGCGCCGGCTTGGCACCCAACTCGGCCAACGCCGGGATCGGGTTGCCATAGGGCGACTCGACCGGCTCATGGAGCAGATGGACCAGGCGGCGCTCCACATCGGTGGAGATCACGTGCTCCCACCGGCAGGCCTCATCGTGGGCGTGCACCCAGTCGAGCCCGATCACATCGATCAACAGCCGCTCAGCCAACCGATGCCGACGCATCACCCGGGTCGCCAGCTTCAGGCCGGCCGGGCTCAGCCGCAACTGCCGGTCGGTGTCCACGGTCAGCAGGCCGTCCCGCTCCATCCGCGCCACGGTCTGGGACACCGTCGGTCCGCTCTGCTTGAGCCGCTCGGCGATCCGCGCCCGCAGGGGTGGCACCCCCTCTTCGCCGAGTTCGTAAATCGTCCGGAGGTACATCTCCGTCGTGTCAATGAGATCGCTCACCGGCTACCTCCGTTTCCGCTTGCCAGACTAGGCCAAATCCGCTCGATAGGTGAGATTACCCAGAACACTACGCTGCCCTCCATGACCGAGGTTCAACCCGTCAAAGTGGCACCCGAGAGGCTGGACCGGTGGCTGGCCGGATTCGCCCGGCGTCACCCCCTGCCCGAGCCGACGGTGGCACTGGACGCCCTCGAGCTGGTCAGCCCCGACGGCGCCCGCGCCTGGATCGAGACACCCTGGGGTACGCCGTCCGCGAATGGGACGCTGGCCGACCTGGTCGAGCGAGCGAACCGGCCGCGCCGGCTCGGCGCGCTGCTGGTGCGACGCAACTCCCACGCCGTCGGCATCTTCGACGGCGCCGAACTGATCGTTCACCGGATCGGACGGCACTACGTCCAAGGCCGGACGAAGGCGGGCGGCTGGTCCCAGCAGCGATACGCGCGTCGTCGTGACAGTCAGGCCGAGCGGGCGTTCGGCCGGGCCGTCCGGGACGCCGCCGAACTGCTCGCGCCGGCGGCCGACACGCTCGAGGCGATCATCCTCGGCGGTGACGCGCAGGCCGTCCGGACGGTGCTCGCCGACCCGGCGCTGGCAGCACTGCGGCCTGTCGTGGCACGGCATCAACGGCCGCTGCTGGCGGTGCCGGATCCGAACCTGCGAGTCCTGCGCGACAGCCTGCCGGCGTTCCGGGCGGTGACAATCCGGCTGAACGCCGAAGCCCGCCGCGCGCCGGTCGAGTCGTGAGAGAGAGCCGGCGCGGCTAGCGTTTGCGCAGCGCGACCAGCAAGCCGGCGGTCACCGCCAGCGCAGCCGCCGCGCCGAGCGCCGCCCAGGTACCGGTCTGGGCCGGCATCGGGTTGCTGCCGTCGTCGACCGGTTCGTCAGCAGGGTCGCTTGCTGTCGACGAACGCGGAGAGGGAGTCGGCGACGCAGTGGTGGTGGCTTGCGGAAGCGGCGCGACGGCCTGCCCGACGGTCGGCGAACTCAGCCCGACGCCCAGCATCAGCATCGCGGCCACGGCCACAAGCACGCGGCCGACCCTCCCTCGTCCCGACATCTGACTCCTTCCGCAAACGCGACGCACAGCCTAACCGGTCACACCCGCGGCGGGTCCGCATCGATCCATCGATGGGCACGCGTCGAGCGGTTCAGGCCACCAGCGCACCGAGCAACGCCAAGAGCACCAGGGCGACCAGCACTCCGGTCACGATCACGCGCCGCGTCCTCGGGTTCACCAGGCCAATCTATGTCGCGCCAGGGTGCTGCCGGGTACCTTGTCGCTATGGGCGAGTTGCGGCTCTACGCGATCGGGGTGGACGAGGTCCGCGACCTGTTCTGCGCATCGGCCGAACTCGCCGCCAAGTTCCGCCAGATCGTCGCCGGCGAGTTCCCGCCGCAGACGACTCCCAAGGCACCCGGCATGCTGGGCAAGCTCGGTCCGTTGTTCCGCCGGCCCCCGGGTGCCGTGCTGATCCGCCCGGACAGCCCGGTCGATTCCGACGTCACGGATCTGCTCGCCGGACGCTTCATCGCCGCCGAGCGACAGCCGGTGGCCTGGCGGCTGGTGGAGGCCTATCTCGCCGCCACGGCCTGGAGCGGGCACCGGATCGTGCTCGACGTGTCTCGATACAACGATCTCGAGTTCGATCTGGCCCGGGCCGGTCTCGACCCGCGGTTCGGGCTGGGCAAGCTGGTGAATCGGGAATTGGGTGTGCCGTTGCAGACCTATCCAGGACTGTCCACCGGCTACACCCCGCACGCCGTCGCGCTGGACGCCGCGGCCGCGTGGCGCAATGCGCTGCCCCGACTGTCGCCGCCGAACCGTGCGCTGGCCGAGCCGTACGCGGCCTGGCTCGCCCAGTTCCATCACTACGCCCAGGCCGCGCCGTCGCGCGGGCGTCCGGCCCCCGACCTGATCGTGGTCTACCGGGCGCAGTAGCCGAAGCCACCAGGCCTAGCCCACCAGCGAGACGATCGCGCCCTGTGCGAAGTAGATGACGAACAGCCCGGCCACCAGGTACATCAGCGGGTGCACCGCCCGGCCTTTGCCGCGGACCAGCTTGATCAGCGTGTAGCTGATGAAGCCCGCGCCGATGCCGGCGGTGATCGAGTAGGTGAACGGCATCAGGGCCAGCGTCAGGAACGCGGGAATGCCGTCTTCGGGGTCGTCCCAGTCGACGTGGGTCACCTGCGACATCATCAGAAAGCCGACGAAGAACAGGGCCGGCGCGGCCGCCTCCGACGGCACCATGTTGACCAGCGGCGCCAGGAACAGGCTGAGCAGGAAGGCGCCGCCGGTGACCACCGACGCCAGGCCCGTCCGGGCGCCCTCGCCCACGCCGGCCGCCGACTCGATGTAGGACGTGTTCGACGACACCGACCCGACACCGCCGGCCATCGCCGCGATCGAATCGACCAGCAGGATCTGCTGGGTGCGCGGCGGGTTGCCGCTTTCGTCCAGCAGGTCCCCTTCGGCACCCACCGCCACCACGGTGCCCATGGTGTCGAAGAAGTCGGCCAGCAGCAGCGAGAAGACGATCAGCACCAACCCGAGCCCGGCGCCGAACCCGTCCGCCGCGGCGAATCCGCCGAACAGGTCGACTCGTCCGATCAGGCTCAGGTCGGGCAGGCTGAACGCGGTGAACTGGGGCACATTTAGCATCCACCCGGTGGGGTTGTCGGTGGCGTCGTGCGGGCCGATGTGAGCCACCGCCTCGACGATCACCGACAGCACCGTGCCGGACAGGATGGCGATCAGCATCGCGCCCTTCACGTGCCGCACGAACAGCAGCACCAGGATGCCGAGGGTGATCAGGAAGATGCCGATCGGCCAGCCTTGCAGCGAACCGCCGATGCCCAGCTCGACCGGAGTCCCGGACGCCTTGCGCACCACCCCGGCGTCCACCAATCCGATGAACGCGATGAACAAGCCGATACCGACCGAAATGCCGGCCCGCAGCGACCGCGGCACCGCACGGAACACCGCCTGCCGGAAGCCGGTCAGCACCAGGATGGTGATGATCACGCCTTCCCAGACGACCAACCCCATCGCCTGGGCCCAGGTCATCTGCGGAGCCAGCACGTAGGCCAGCACGGCGTTCAGCCCCAGTCCGGTGGCCAGGCCGATCGGGAACCGGCCGTAGACGCCCATCAGGATGGTCATCAGCCCGGCGATCAGCGCGGTCGCCGCCGCCACCATCGCGATCGAGGTGGCCACGTTGGCGCCGATCACCTCGCCGGCGGCGTCCAGCTTCGGCAGGCCGGACAGCAGCAGACCGTTGACGTCGGTGGCGGTGCCGATGATCAGGGGGTTGAGGGCCAGGATGTAGGCCATCGTGAAGAAGGTGACCAGACCGCCGCGGACCTCGCGAGCCGGGTTGGAGCCCCTGGCGGTAATTTCGAAGAACGCATCCAGCCCGGACGCCCGGGTCTGCGGCGAGGCTGGCGTGACGGAGCTGTTGGCCATGCCGAGAAACCTAGGCGCGGCCGATCCGGGGCCGGGACGCGTCTCAGACCCGACACATTCCTGTGACAACCCGGCGCTCTACAGTGGAGCCGTGACCAACGACCACGAGCCCCAGCTGCCCATCCTGCAGGCTCCGGTGAAGGCACTGGACCCGCACGGCGTGCAGATCGTCGGCCTGGGCACGGCCCTATTCATCCTCGGAACGCTGGTCTGCTGGTGGCAACTCCCGGCTTTGGCCGCGTCCGGGCGGGGCTGGTGGCTCTCTACCGCCGCGGTGGGCGCCGGCATCGGCGTCCTGGCGCTGGCGGTGCTGCTGACCCTGCGCCGCATCCGGCTGCGCTGATCTGGGTGTGCCCTCAGCGCGCGTCCCGGGGCTCCCAGGACACGTTCGTCGGACCGGTGTAGATCTGCCGCGGACGGTAGATGCGCCCCTTCGGATCGTCGTTGATCTCTTTCCAGTTCGCGATCCAGCCGGGCATCCGGCCGATCGCGAACATCACCGTGAACATCTCCAGCGGAATGCCGATGGCCCGCAGCAGGATGCCGGAGTAGAAGTCGACGTTGGGGTACAGCCGCCGCTCGATGAAGTACTCATCCTCGAGCGCGGCGGATTCCAGTTCGCGGGCGATGTCCAGCAGGGGGTCGGTCTTCTCCTGCTGGGCGAGGACGTCGTCCACGGCCTTCTTCAGGATGCGGCTGCGCGGATCGAAGTTCTTGTACACCCGGTGACCGAAGCCCATCAGCTTGACCCCGGCGTCCTTGTTCTTCACCCGCTTCACGAACTCGGACACCGGCATGCCCGAGTCACGGATCTGCTGCAGCATCTGCACCGCCGCCACGTTGGCGCCGCCGTGCAGCGGACCCCACAGTGCACACACTCCCGCGGCGCAACTGGCGAACAGGTTCGCCTTCGAGGACGCCACCATGCGCACCGTCGAGGTCGAGCAGTTCTGCTCGTGGTCGGCGTGCAGCAGCAGGAACAGGTTGAGGGCGGCGGCCACCTCGGGGGTCGGCTCGTAGTTGCGGTAGGGCACCGAGAACATCATGTGCAGGAAATTCTCGGCGTACTTCAGGTCGTAGCGCGGATAGACCAGCGGCTCGCCCACCGACGCCTTGTAGGACGCCGCGGCGATGGTGCGCACCTTCGACATCAGCACCGCCGCGGCGCGCTCCATACCGGCGTCGTCGTGGATGTCCATCACACCGTGATCGTGAGCGCTCAAGGTGTTGATCATCGCCGACAGAATCGCCATCGGCGGGGCGGCCTGCGGGAAGGCGTGGAAATGCTTCCGCATCACCTCGTCGATCATCGCCGACTCGCCCAGCAGGCCCGCGAACCGATCGCGCTCCGCGGCGGTGGGCAGGTGGCCGAAGATCACCAGCCACGCCGTCTCCACGAACGACGAGCGCCCGGCCAGCTCTTCGATCGGGATCCCCCGGTACCGCAGGATGCCGGCGTCGCCGTCGATGTAGGTGATCGCGGACCGGCAGGAACCGGTGTTGCCGTACCCGCTATCGAGGGTGATGTAGCCGGAGGTGGCGCGAAGCTGGGAGATATCGATCGCGAGTTCGCCCTCGGAACCCACGAAGGTGTCGAGTTCGTAGACGTCGCCGTCGACTTCGAGTCGGGCGGTTCCTGACATGTGAGCTCCTTCGCGTCAGCGGTGCCGGTGTGGGCACACGATAACGGGTCCGCGCCACCAGCGGTCGAGCGGACCACCCCGGGCTCAGAAGATGACGCGGTCGACGCTCATGGTGTCCCAGGCCGGCACCGGCAACTGCTCGGCGCGGCTGACGTCAGTGGTGTCGGAGTGCGCACCGCAGCCGTGATCTCGGCTGACCACCCGGCCGTCGCTCGGAGTGTATTCGTTGGCGCAGGCACCGAACACCCGACCCAGCGACCCCGACAGGGCGACGAAATAGGCACACGTCTCGCACACCCCGGACGCCTGGGCCGTCATCGGATTGTCCGGGCCGCCGGCACCCGCGAGCCAGCGCTCGGCGGCTTCGTCCCGGCCCAGCGGGGACAGCACTCGCTCCCGTCCCAGTCCCAGTTCGGCGACCAGCGCCCGCGTGGCCGACCATTCCGCCGGCTCCATGTCGGGTGGCATGTCGGCGGCGGTGAAGCCGGGCTCGACCCGCGGATCGTTGTCGGGCGTCGGCATGATCACACCGGGAGCCAGGTCACCGGGGCCGATCCGCTCCGACCAGGGCACCCAGGCCGGCGCCAGCAGAGCTCCGTCGCCGGGCATCAGGGTCACCTCGTTGACGGTCACCACCCGGGCCCGGGACGCCCGCGCCACGGTCACCTGCCAGCTCCAGCCCGGATAGCCGGGATGCGGACAGGCGAACCGGTGGGTGGCCACCCGGGTGTCCACGGCGTTCACCCCGAGGTGCTCGCCGACACCCATCGCGCCGGCCCGGTTGACCGCCGCTGAGTGCGCCAGGTCGACCGCCTCGGCGCAGGCCCGATCGAGCGTCTCGGACGCCCGCATGCTCAGAGTTCCAACTCGTCGGCGACTGCGCGCAACACCGAGGCCACCTTGCCCGCCACCTTCGGGTCGGGGTGTCGGCCGCGACGGTAACCATTGCCCAGGCCGTCCAGCATCTTGATCAGGTCCTCGACGATGACCGCCATCGCGTCCGGCGACTTGCGGGACGCCTTGGACAGCGACGGGGGTGCCTCGAGCAGCTGAACGCTGAGCGCCTGTTCGCCGCGCTTGCCGTCGATGATGCCGAACTCGACCTTCTGGCCGCGCTTCAGGCTGGTCACGCCGGCCGGAAGCGCCGACGAACGGACGAACACGTCGTCGCCGCCGGTGTCCTTGGAGAGGAAGCCGAAGCCTTTCTCCGCGTCGTAGTAGCGAACCTTGCCTGTTGGCATGACCTTCTCCTGTTCAACCCGAATGCGGACACGCCAGAGGACGGCGCCGTGAACCGCATGGCTCAGCCTATCCAAGGAACTGCTCGGCGAGAGCATCCCTCCGGTCGGGCCGGCTCCGGTGACTATCATGAGCCGCATGGCGAACTGGACGGACGGGCCCGAATACGCGCCGCTCGACCGGCCGGCCGCCTTCCAGACGCCTTCGGTGGAACCGTTGCAGGTTCCGCCGGTGACTCCCAATCCGGCGGCCGGAGCACCGGTGCAGCCCCCCGAGTGGCAGCCACCGCAGGCCGCGGTCGTCCCGCTGGAGGCGTTGGTGCCCGCCGCAGGACTTCCGCCACGCGATCCACGCGTCGAGTTCAGCACTGTCAGTTCGCTGGTCACCGGCGGCTCAGCCTGGGGTTCGGCGCACTCGACCGCCGGGACGGCCAATCCGGTGTGGACGCCCGACCAGCCGCTGGCGACCTCGGCCGTGGCCGGAGCACCGCCGCAGCCCGCACCGGCGTCCGGCACGGGTGCGATGCCGGCCGCTGCGCCCGCCGGTCCGCCGCAGACACTGAACTTCCCGCCGCCGACGCAGGCCGCGCCGTCGTTCCCCCAGCCGGGTACTCCGGACTGGTTCGCACCTCCTCCGCAGTCCCGCTGGCAGCCACCCGATCAGAGTGTCTCGATCGCCCAGCTCTGGCACGGCGCGACGCCGGGGGTGATGCTCACTCTGCTCATCGGCGCCCTGATCAACCCGGTGGCGCCGGCCATGCTCGCCCTGGCGGGCGTCCTGGCCAGTCGGGTGAAGTACCGCACCGCGCAGGTCCGCCGAAGCTTCCTGTGGGCTGCCGGACTCGTGGTGGCCTTTGGCGTATTCAGCATGTTCAGCGGCGACTTCGACCTTTCTATCGCCTGGGAAGTGATGTCGGGCTGGTCGCAGGTGGTGTGTTGGATACTGCTGATCGCCGTCCCGCTCCAGGTGGGCGCCGGCATCCGCGCCAACGAACCGCCCCGTCGGCCGGACTGAGGCGGACCCACGATGGACTCATCGTCGGGACTGGGCCGCCCCGGCCCGGGACAGCCCGAGTTCGACCGCCCGGCGGATGCGTCGTGGTCGTCCGATGTGCCGCCGCCGCGATTCGGCGGACCCGCCTCTGCGCCGCCGACCGACCACGGCGCAGTTCCGGAGCCGTGGGGGCCGCCGTCGCTGAGTGCGTCCGGTTCCGCCGGAGGGCCCTCCGGTCCCGGTGGGCGAGGACCCGGGGTCCGCACCGCGCTGTTGGCCAGTGCGGTGATCTCGGTGGTGGCGCTCGGCCTGCTCGCCTGGCAACTGTTGCCGGCCACCCCGGCCGCGACTCCGTCGCGCTCCGCCGCCCCCGTCACGCCGATGGCCCCGCCCACCGATGCCCAGCCCAGCGTGGTGCGCACCCCGGCCACACCCGGGCCGACCACCAGCTCCGCAGTGACCGGCGGCAGTATCGAGCAGCACGTCCGCTACCGCACCTCCGACGGTCAGGCGCAGGTCACCGTGACCAAGGCGACTTGGGTCGACAACGGTGCCCTGCAGCCGGGCCACGGCTTGAGCTACCTGGTGCTCGACGTCCGCTTCGAGTCGCTCGACGGCACGGTGGTCACCGGGCCGTTCTTCACCGCCGTCCGCGAACCCGGCGGCACCCGGCACCTGATCGCGGTCGGTGCGGCGCTGAACCACCCGCTGACCATGCGGACGCTGTCGACCGGCCAAAGCAATACCGGCCAGGTCGCCTTCGAACTCGCCCGCGGGCCGGTCACCTTCGAGGTGCTCGACGAGCTGCTGGAACCCGCCGCCTCGGTGGAGGTTCCCGGCTGATGACCGAACCGTTCCGCTCCCGCAGCTACGTCGCGGTGGCACCCGAGCACCGCCCGGTGCGCAGCCGTCGCGCCGTCCGGGTGATCGTCACCGACGGCAGCCACGTGCTGATGCTGCGCGACAGCGATCCGGGCGTGCCGGGTCTGCACTGGTGGATCACCCCAGGTGGCGGGGTCGACCCGGGCGAGACACCGCTGCAGACCGCGGTACGCGAACTGTGCGAGGAGACCGGCCTGCGGGTCGACCCGAGCGCCCTGCGCGGCCCGCTGATGCGACGTTTCGTCATCCACGGCTACAGCGACCAGGTGCTCGGCCAGGCGGAACTGTTCTACCTGTTGCGGGTCGCCGAGCAGTTCGAACTGGACACGTCGGGTTTCACCGAGGACGAGAAGGTCACCATCGCAGCCTGGGACTGGCTGCCGCTGGACGGCCTGCCAGGTTTCACCGAGGAGGTCTGGCCCCTCACCCTCGACGAGTTGGTCGCGCTGGACGCAGACCCCGAACGATGGCCGGTCGATCACGGGGTGGTCGAGGAGTCCACCGTGGATGCCGGGGAGCTCGGACGGCGTGCGGCCCTAGACTGGGCCGGCTCGCCGGACGACTGGGCGGGCCTCCCCGATCCCGAGAAACGATGAACTCTTCCGCTGCGCCCGCCGACCACCGGTACCTGGAACGCTTCCTCTGGCTCTCGCTGGCCACCGCCGTTGTCACCGTAACCTTGAAGGCCGCGGCGGCGCTGATCACCAACTCCGTCGGCATGTGGTCCGACGCACTGGAATCCACCGTCAACCTGCTCGCCGCCGGCGTGGCGTTATGGGCTTTGCGACTCTCGGCCAAGCCCGCCGACCACAACCACGATTTCGGCCACGGCAAGGCCGAATATCTCTCGGCCGCGGTCGAAGGCACGCTGATCGTGGTGGCCGCGGTGGCGATCATCGCCGGCGCGATCAGCCGGTTCGTGAACCCGGTGCCGTTGGAGAGCATCGGGATCGGCGTGGTGCTGGCCACGCTGGCGTCCATCGGCAACCTGGTCACCGGACTGATTCTGATTCGGGCCGGACGCCGGCACCGGTCGATCACCCTCGAAGCCGACGGCAAGCATCTGATGACCGACGTGTGGACCTCGGTCGGCGTGTTGGCCGGGATCATCGTCGTCGCGCTCACCCATCTGATCTGGCTCGACCCGCTGATCGCGCTCGGCGTCGGCGTCAACATCGTGTTCACCGGTGTCGGACTGGTGCGGCGCTCCGTGGTCGGCCTGCTGGACGCCACCCTGCCCCCGGACGAGGTGGCGATCATCGAGCGCGCACTCGTCCCGCTCACCGACGATCCCCGGGTGCATCTGACCGATCTACGTACCCGGGAATCGGGTCGGCAGCGGTTCGTCCAAGCCACCCTGACCGTGCCTGGCGAGTGGACGGTGCGGCGCAGTCACGATCTGGCCGACCGGGTCGAACATGAGGTGGAGTCGGCGCTGCCCGGCACGGTGACGTTCGTCCACGTCGAGCCGGCGGACTAAGGGCCGGATCCACCGGACGTATGGCCTGTTGACAGTAGTTCAACCCAGTGCTTTGACAGCGCCGTCGGCGAGTGCCTTGGCCAGTCGAGAACGGAATACCGAGGAGGAAAGCAGCGCTGCGTCTTTCGGATGGTGCATGTTCCCGGCCTCAAGCATCACACCCGGAATCTTCGACAAGTTGAGGCCGGCGATATCGGCGCGCGGCGAGAGCGCCGTACCCTGCCCGATATACGTGGAACGAGGCATATCAGTCTCGGTTTGAATCGCCTCGCGAAGGATCAGTGCGAAGCGCTTGGAGGCTGCTTCCACACTCGCACCACCCAGCATCTGAGCAGACAAGATGACATGGAACCCGCGAGCCGTCCGCGACACGTTGCCGTCGGCATGGATCGACACGACGAGGTCGGCGTCTGCGCGATTCCCGATTGCGGCCCGCTCGTCGACGCACGGGCCGGTCCCCTGGTCATCGGGACGCGTCAAGACGACCTTCGCACCACGCGAGCGAAGCTCTCCGATGACAAGTTGGGCGATTTCCCAGTTGAACCGATGCTCGGAGTACCCGGACTCCGTAGCCGTGCCGGAGCTGTTGCAGGGCTTTGTCCGACCGCCTCCGGCCGAAACCTGGCGGGAGTTGATCCCAGCCCGGTATACGCCGTTGTGCCCGGGGTCGACCACGATGACTTTGCCCGTCAGCGGACCGTCCCCGCGAGGTGCGAGCACCGCTCCTCTTCGGCTGGGCACCTCGCGCGCGGCTGGGTCGACCAGCATTCCTTGCAACGCCTCGGCCGACGACGACGGTGGTTTGGTCGCTGCGGGGGACGGGCCGGGAGCGGAGGGGATCCTGGGCCCGTCCGGCGTCGATGGAGTCACCACGAGCGTAGGCGACGGGGCTGACTCCACCGGTGGAGAGGACGCCGCGCAGGCTGACAACAAGCAGGCCACCACCACGGACACGACGATCGACCGCCGATGGGCGGTTTTCCGAGCCCGGGAACCCTGGGCGCTGCGTCGCCGAAACGGAGAGCATTCAGCCATGTCAGATGTCTAGACCGTTTGAATCTCGGAGATGGCGGTGTAGTCGCGAGCGGGCTTGGCAGGCGCGCTGCCGAGGATCTGAAGACTGATCTGACTGACCCCCGAGGTTCCCACGTCAACCACCTGCCATCGCTTCGTACTGATATCCAAGTCAGCCACAGTGGCGCCGGCCCCTGCCCGGATCTCGAGTTTCGACACCCTACGGTTCTGTTGCCAGCGGTCCGTATTGTCGATCGGGTCAGTCTTCTGATAGCCATTCAGCAACCTGATGGCCGACAATTTGCACGGCTGAGGGAACTCGAGAACAATCGTTTCTCCGACGCCGGCACCGGGCGCCCGCCATGCTGTGCTGGGATCACCATCGATCATGTTCTCGGCGGCATAGCTGATCGCCCGCTGGGCGCTGTCAGTTCCGTCGGGGGCCGTACGACTGGCCATTATCGTGGCGTCGGAGACGTGGCACGCCGCCATCGATGCGCTAGTCGCAGATGAGGCGGTCAAGCGGGCCTGCACCTGCCAACCAATCACACCGAGCAATGCGGCCCCACCAGCCACGGCACCGATGACCAATCCTCGGCGCAACGATGGCGGTCGACCACGAGGCACGACGGCGGGAAAAGGCTGCGGCGGTGTCGTGCTGGACGGCTGCGCCCGTGCGAGCGCGGGCCCAACCGGCCGGTCTGCCGCGCCGCTGCCGGTTGCCGCCGCAGGCGGTGCGGGTGCTGCCGGCGCAGTGGTGAACTGGGTTTCGCCGCAAACGTCGCAGGCCCAACCCGTGACCCGGGCTCCGCAGCGTTCGCATGTCACGTCCATGAGCTCCCTCTCGGCTGAGCCGCTTTACCACAGTGAATAGTGCTGCGACCACCGAGTCGGTCGTAGCATTACACTTTGCCCGTGAGTTTCGACCGGGGGTTCGGGCTACCAGCGGCCCGGCTTCGGGCTACTGGACCTGACGAGCGTAACAATTCCCGCCGATCTTCCGGCCAAAGTCCCGACATCCACTCGTCGCAGCATTCTTGCTGGCCGAGAAAGGTAGCGCAACCACAGCCCAATATCCATTCGTCAACCCAGGCACACGGGTCGAGTCGAGCACGGTCGTCGAGCGGCTCCTGGCAAGGCGGGATGCAACCGCATAGGCGTCTTTCTGGCTCTTGGTCTTCTTCGACAGCGACTCCAGCACGAGGACCCACTGACCCTTCTTCGGTGAGGATCCAATTCCATCGCTCGCAGTTGGCGCTGAGCCGGAGGGCCTTTTCGCGGCGTTGAAGGCCCAGACCTGCTGAATAACGACACCAATCACCACGACAAGAATGGCGATCACGACGAACTTCATCCGGCCGCGGCGCCGAGGCCGACTCGGCACGTAGGGAGGGACAAGGTTGTCGCCCCCGGACGGGTCCGGATGGTCGACCTGTTGGACAACCTCTTCCTCAACAGGGGGTTCGGGCTCGCGAGCGATTGGTGGATCCCAGTTAGTGTGCCCGCAGATCGCACAGGCTTCTCCTGCCCGCGCCCGCTCGAGGCTCAATGTGCCCCCGCAGACGAGGCAGGTGACATGGGCGGCCGAATCGGGGTCAGTCACAATGCTCCGTCCTCACTCAGCGCCCAGATGACTGGATCCAGAACTCTGTACGGCGAGATGCCATGAGGGCTCAATCCCATCGAATCGGGCGGATGCCCGAGCGCGGATACCGCGAAATAGCGGCACTCGGCAACTTCCTTGTCGTGCTCGACCAGCCGGACGAGTTCCTGCGCATGAAGGAGCAGCAGCAGACTGCGAACCTCGTGGTGAACGAGCATCTGATCAGCCTGCTGGCGTGCCCAATCGGGTGCGCGAAGCGCTCTGCGGAGGCTGGATCCGGAATTACTCATGGCCGAGACCAGCACATCGACCGCCACGGATGCCCGTCCTGGCTCACGGGCCAGATCGCCGATGTGCCAGAGCGTGTCTAGTTTGGCCAGTACGACTGCAAGCCTTGGCCTGCCCCCACTCTTCAGCTGCTGCACATGCTCCAGCACCATTGCGGGATCGCCTCCGACGTCGTGCGTCGGGATCAGGTCGCGCAGCAGATCCCGCACGGTCGGTACTGCGGTGGGGTCGAACAGGAAGACGATCAGCGAGGCACGGGCCATGAAGGAGAGATACTCCGGGGTGCCGCCGTTCTCCAGGTCCTCGCCCGCGACGTCACGCAGGACCAAGAACCGAGGCACACCCTGGCTCTCACCGAGGCTGAAGATCAGCGGTGGGAGTTGTTTGACCACGCCGCGAGGGGTGGGGGGCAGGATGCCACGCTGCTCATACAAGGGGTTGAGGAACTCATCCTCGTAAGCCTTCCTGGTCCCACTGACGAACGAGAACGGTCGTCCTCTCGCCACAGTCAGGGATCGGAGCTCCTGCACCATGACAGCGATGCAGTTTGTCTTCCCCGTACTCCGCGCGCCCGCCAATGCCACACATGTCGCCTGCCCCTTCCGCCAATCGTCCGGTAGCGGATAGTGGCAGGCCAGGCAGACCTCCTGACTTGTCGGCACGTTGCAGTTCCGGCAGTTCACAGCGGTCGGCAGACGCCAGCTTCGCGCGTCCGGCGGACGTAACATAACTGTCAAAGGCCTGGTCATGATCGGTGCCCCGTGAAACCGCTCGTAGACCGCGTCGGGGAATGCTTGGCAGGAGCCGCGACAGACGAAAGCGACCCTGTCCGCGGCCAGAGCAGTGAAGCAGAGTGGGCACTTAGTCACCCGTGATCCCCCTTCGACGAATCGATATCCATGATCGCGGCCACCAGGTTGCCCACCAGTCCAGCAAACCCCGGGGTGTCCGTCCAACCCGCATCCTCGACGCCCGACCAAGGCAACGGGAACACCCGCTTTCCACTGGCAACCAACTCCACCGCTGAGGGATCGCAAAGCACCAGGCAGACATCGCGCGGTCCCGGCGACCAGGACTCCGGCGCCAGATCAGTGAGGAAGACAGTGGCTCGATCCGAAGCACTCCTAGAGGGGTCCACCGCGAACACGGTTTTCGGTTCGGCGCGCTCGAGTAAATCGAGCACGCCTGCGGCCGCCTGATCCGCGGAGAAATGCCATTCCTGCTGATCTAGCCCGATACGGACGTCGAGGCCGACCTCTTGCCCCAGCACATAGTCGATTCCGGCAAGTAAATCGATTGCGGCGCTCACCGCGCCCGCCCGGATCCACTCGGATATCGACGCCGAGTCATCAACCACCACGACCACTTCGGCTCCGTCGTCGCCGGCGCCGGTTCTGCCGAGCACCGTGCGGGTGATTTCGTAGGCGCGCCGGGCCGTCAGGCGACCTGGCGGCGGGGTACCTGCTTCCAGTGCCTTCATCCGGAGTGCGTCCTCGGTCCAGGCGAGTTCGAGGACGTCCAGGCGTGGCAGGCCGGACAGCACCGCCCTCACCCGCACCCACGTCGGATCATTCGACCGCCTGGTCTCTGACAGAAGAACGTCGACCGCGCACTCCGGGGGAAAGACCTCACCGTCGCGAGGAGTCAGACGCAGCACGGACGTCGCCGGGAGGCTGATCGGGCGGGTCAAGATCGTGCTGGCGCCCGTCGAACGCAACTCCTGACTCGGCACCCGGGCACCCTCGCGGATCAGTGCGGCCTCACAGTGGCCGGCACCCGCACCATGTATCCGCAGTTCCAGTGGCATGGCCGGGAGATCTCTGCTCCCGCCGGGTTGCAGTACATATGTCGGCATCCTCAGCTCCTCCCACGATTCCGCTGGTCGGTGTCGTTGGTCGTCCGACGGCGCCCCCCGGACATCTTCAGCAGCCAGTCCCCTGGTCCCCGCTGCTCGGCGAGGTCGTGATCGCGCGCCCACTTCTGCAGAAAGCGCTCGAGGCCACGGAGACCCGGGTCGCCCTGGCCCTGGTCGACGAAACTCGCTGCGACCGCTGCGACCGCGTCCGTCGTCACCACGATGCGACGTTGTCGCGCGATCGAGACGAGCAGCCGATCCACCACCGGGCGATCGCCGCCACAGTCACCCACCCATCTCATTCGTTTCGATCGTGCCGGCGACCCCGGCGAATGGCGCGCCACCCGCTCAAGCAGCCATTGCCGCGCCCTGGGCTCGGCAACAGCCTCGAGAGCCGCCACCAACTCGGCGGCGATCGCCTCAACGACCTGATCGGTGACTGCCTGTCCTAGGAAGCCAACTGACGAGACGTAACTCGGATGCTGGCCACGGACGGGCAAGACACCGGCCAGAGCGCCAGCCACCGCGAGCGTGTCAGCTGCCCCGGCAAGCCCCGCCGGTAGCCGCCCACCGCTTCTCAGGCCCGACTCGAGGATCATCAGGGTCTGCTTGAGTTGAGGTCCCGTGGGTCGCGTCCCCCCGAGGTCGACCAGCACCTCGGCGAAGTCAGCCGAACCGTGCCTCGCGACACGCAGGACAGCCATCAGTTCAGGCAGATCCTCGGCGGGAGCAGCCGACAGGACGGGATCGATCAGGTGTTGCGGTACCCGGGAACCGAACCGCTCCAATAGATGGCGCACCTGGGCAGCGGACATCACGAGACCTACGTCGTTGGCCACCCGCGGCTCCGGGCGGAAGATTCCGTCCATACTCACCCGTCGATCTGTCAACGTCGCATATGCATCGAGGAAGAAGGCTCGATTCCGCACGTCAGCCGGGTAGACCTCTGGGGTGGCCAGAATGCACTGCGCAGCCCGGGCCGCGAGGGGTGCCACCTCTGCCCCGCGATCGATCCAAACCTCCGGTCCAGACATGGCCTCCAGCGTTGTCATGCCTACGGCATCCAGAGTGCGGTCGGCGACTTCAGCCGCCTCCGACGGAAACCTCACGGTGCTCAGCAGGACATCTCGAATCCGAGCCTTGGTCGCTGAACGGGCCTGCTCGAGGTCGCCAATGATCGCGTCGACACCGTGTGGGAGTGCGGCCGCGACCCGCTCGGTGAGCGATTCGAGGCCACCGGCGATCAGTGGAATCTCATCCCAACCCAAAGCACCGAGCAGGTCGCAACCACGAATGGCGGCTCGAATCAGCGGTACCTCCGCCGGCCCGTCCGCCAATCTGTCCAGGTACTGTCTAGCCGCCGACTGCGCCCGTGCGCTCGCTGGCGGCCTGATGCCGTCATCGATCCGCGGTGCGGGCGATGCGCCGGCGAGCCAATCGGGATCGCCGAGTGCGCGGACGACGAAGTTGGCGCTGGCCAGCCCCAGCATCAGCTCTGTTCCGCCCTCAAGTCGCAGCGCCTCCAGCGCCTGCCACTGTTCGGCCGCTGATTCCCCGAGGACCACGTCGAGCGCGGCCGCCACGGTCTGATAGTGGCCGGGATGGCCGCCGACCGCACCGGGCGTCGAGCGTGCCAGCACCTGAGCAGCATCCAGCCGCGCTTCTGAACCCTGCTCGAAGGTGACTAACGCCAAGGGCCAGACTGGATCAGTCCAGTCAGCGTCTGGCAGGTCCGCGCGAACACCATCGATCGCGCCGGTCAAGGCAGGTAGATCGTCTGCAGTCGCGCAGCGGTCGAGCAGGATCGTCGACCACGGGGTGACCGTGATCGCATCGCCGCGCGGGGTCCGATGCGGTGCGCCACCCAACTCGCCGAGTTCTGGGAACTGCCCGCAGTCGACGACGACGACGCCGGAACGCTTCGCCACTGCGTCCGCGTCGACCGCGGGGAGGCCCACCAGGTGAAGGTCGAGGCTCTCCAAGTGTGGGATGTCGTGGCGCTCGAAGGTAGAGAAGTGGATCCGATGGGCGCTGCGCGCGTCGGTGCAGGCCTGAACCGCCTGAATCCAGCGAGCGGCCTCATCGTGATCGGCCACCAGCATGACCACCCGAGGGCCGCGTGCGAGCGCGGCATGTACCGCATCCACCAGCACGGCGAGCGTGCCTACTCGCCAGTGCATCGGGTCGAACAGGAACTCCTCCAGCGGCGGGATCATGTCAGCGCAACCGAACGCCTCGGTCACAGGTAGCCCGGCTGCATTCACCTCGCGCGGACCGTATGGCTGCAGCCAGCCCGGGAAATCCCACAACTGGGCGGGGCGTGTTGTCGGCTCCGCGAGTACGACGCCGTGAGTGAACACGTTACCCGGACGCCCGGAGCCGTCACGACCGGCCGGCACGCTGTGCAGCGCAGCCAGCCGCTCTCCTCCGGCGACGGCGGTGGCCATCAGGCGACGCGCCAGACCGGGCACTGGATAGTCCTGGACGGCGACCAGCGACTCGATTGCCGCCGGCGTGTAGCGCACAAGTTCGTCGAGCATCGGTTCGATGCCCGCTGTCCGCTGCAGCACCTGCCAGCCGCCTGCGCCGCCCCGTCCCCGATCGGCGGACGCATAGCTGAACTGGCCGAGCAGCGGAACGTCGACGTGGTCCAATGCTGAATCGTCGCTCCCGGTCATTTCCCACACCGCATCTCGCCCACCGGCGGATCGATCAGCGCGACCATGGCACGGCGGTCCGGATGCACCAGCGCAAAGATTCGAACGTAGCCGGGCTGGTCGATCTCGACCGTGAAGGTGTCGGACGGCACCGGACCGAGTGCGGACGGCTGGAAGCGTTTGACGGGAGTGTCATTCTCGACACCTGCCCGGGTCACCGCCAACTGCCTGCCGTCTTCGACCGCCAGTGGGAGCCGGTCCGGGAGGTGCACCACACAGAACGCCGGTGACGGAGAGTCCCGGTCTGCGATGAACGCAATCCGGCCTGTCCAACCCGACTTGAACAGCGAGCGCCGGCTGATCCTCAAGGTCGCTTGGATCCGCAGCAGGCCGGGATAGCGCACCGAACCGGGAATCCCTTGAATGACGTCCGCGCCGGCATGGGCGTACGGCACGGCGTAGATCATCGACCCCTCCGGCCGAAGCGGCTGTGGAAATATCACCCCTCCGTAGCGGTCGTAGTCCTGCTTCGACAACGTCACCAACGGGGTGCCGGAGATCGCCGCTTGCTCGGGAACGTCGACGTGGGCCTGATAGACGCCCACCCGGTCGGCAGCCAGGCTCCGGACCCGCGTGTGGGAATCCCGGCCCACACTGTCCTGTACCGGCCAGGTGAGCGTGAGGGTCTGATAGTCGACCCGCTGGTGGATCGCCACATCGGTCACCCGCGGTGGCAATACCTGCAGCACAGTCGTGCCCAGTCGTGCCTCGTCACCCACGATGTGCACCGGCGTGAAATACGCCCGGCCCCAGCCGCGGGGCCACCCGACCCGTTGCATCCGGGAGCGGTCGCCGTCGATGTCGATCGGATGAGCCAGCACATCCTCGTAGGGCAGGCCGAGATGATCGAGCTGCGCAACCGGCTGCGCCGTCCGTTCGCTCCCCGACGTCGGGCGTTGACTGGTGCAGTAGATCCGAGTTGTCCCGCGTTCCTGCGACGTCCACGACAGGTCGATCGTCGGGCGGTCTCCGTCGTGGGTCAGGACACACTGCAGGTCACTGATCGGCTTGGCCGTGGCCGAAATGCTCAGCTGCTCAGTAAGTGGTGCGGCAAGCTGCGATCCACCTCCGGTCGAGGCTTCGGCGATCACCTGGTAGACGTAGGTCTCCCCCGGCTCAACATCGGTGTCGACGAAACCTCCACCGCCGGATTCGACCGTCGCGATGCGGAAGCCGGGATTCCCCGCTCCCGCCGTCCGCGCCTGCGACTGCGGAACTCGATAGACATGCACCCGCTCGGTGCCTGGCAGCATTCGCCATTGACCGACCACCTGGTGGCCCCGTTCTTGGATGCGTAGTTCTTGCGGCGGAAACACCAGGCTGAACTCGGCGATCAGGTCGGGCTGCTCCCACAAAGCCGCATCATGATCGGCACCACTGTTGCGCCAGACCTGGTAGTGCCGCACGGCGGTGGTTGCCGGTCGCGGATCATCAAAGGTCAGTTGCTTAGTGATCGCCAGCACTTCCGCCTCCGCCGAATCCGGCGAATAGGGAACACAGCCTTCACCGGAGACCAGGCGGAACACCGAGTACGGTTCGGCGGTGGGCAGGTTTGCCCACCGCAAAGTGATCCCTTGCGGCGTCGACCGCCCTCGAAAAGTAGCCCTTTCACCTGAGTCCACAGCGGAGAAGTCCACAGAAGCAAAATCGTGCAGCAGGTCCTCCAGCGCCTCCGGCTGGGTGAAGTGCGCCAGATGGCCAGCACTCGGTGCCGCCGTAATCGACGACGCGGCTTGGGCTGCTGCCGGTCGGGCCGGTTGAGGCGGAACCAACGGCCGGGAGGACGCCGACGAGCCCATCGGCGTCGGCTCCCCAGAAGCAGCACTCTTGTCACCGGCCGCCTCAGTCAGGATCTGTACGATCTCCTGGTCTCGCCCGCCAAGCACCCGGCGCCGGATAATGGCCGTGACCTTCGCGGGGTTCACCGGTACCCCGCAGAGCTGCTTGATGTCACTGTCGGTCAGTTGACGCAGCCCATTCGCATCGCGCCACTGCGTCAGCGCCGCCTGCTGAGCGGCGCGGATTGCGTCTTGATCGTCGATAGGCATTCCGGTGTCCTTCCTCAGATCAGGGATCCGCGTGGGCGTTCCGGCTGGTCACCGGGGTCGGCGCGGCGTAGCAAGTGAGGTTCGATGCCGTGGCCGAGATCACTGCGCACGATCAGCCTGGACAGGCCGGCTACCACCTCGAGCGGTTTGTTCTCGGCGACATCCTGGACGCCGGCCACGCGACCGCGATCAGAGAGCAGGCGATCGTCGAACGGTGTTCCGGGCCGCTCGAACAGCACCGTGCGAGCGACGAAGGTGTCTGCCGGCTCGGTGGTGCCGGCCGTCCCGACGGCCTTCCCGTGCTGGATCAGCTTCAGCTCGCGGTCGCTCTCTGCCAGGCCAGAGGCCACCTCGCGCCACGCGCGTGCTGCTGGCGCCTTGCCGACACCATCGGCGGTCAACAAGGACGCCCAGCGGTTCAGCCGTGACCCGGTGCCGCCGATCTCGGAGAAGATCCGTTCGGGCCGCTCCGTCAGATCGATCGCGTCCGCCCCGAGCCTGCGGCCGACGTCCTCGAGCACCCTTTCCCAAGGCTGAGAGAGCCAGCCGGTCCGATAGAAACGCCGCTTCAGCAGCGAGACCGCCCGGAGTTGATCGTCGGGCGCGACGGTGAGTTCGGCGACCCGGACGTTGAGCGGCAGCCCAGCGATCCGTTGCGCCGCACCGGAGGCACTGCCCCGCCGCATCCCGAACGGCTCAGTCACCACCACCGAGATCACGTCGGCCCAGTTCAGGAACTGTCGATAGGCGTCAAGCAGTCGGCGCAGGTCTCGCGAGGCGTTCCGCAGATTGTCCTCGGCGGCCTCCTGTCGGGAGACGAGCTCTCTACGTCGGGCCAGTTCCTGGAACAGTTCGCGCTGACCATTCGTGAAGGCGACCAATGACGACCCGAACCAGCCGAGCACCAGACCGACGACCACCCATACTGCGACGGTGGAGCTAATCACCGCGAGTCCGCCCAGGACGATGGTGGCGATGATCGCCGCAACAGCCACGCTCAGGATCACCAGCAGGTTCCGGGCGAGTCTCTTCTCCTGTGCAGCCAACCGGCTTTCGACGCCGGGGTCTGTGCTGGCCAGGTCCGCAAGCAGCTGTTTGATTTCTGCACCGACGGCGCGTATCCGCTTGTCCAACAGCCCACCGACCTGGGCGGTGAACGAATGCCGGGTCGACTGCGCCCAGGAGCGCAACCGCGCCCGTTCCCGGTCGGCGAGCAAGCCGCGGCCGTCGTCGCGCGCGATCAGCTCATCGAGTTCGGCGTCGATCGCGCGCAGTCCCAGGCGGTCGTGACCAGCAACGGGTCGATTCCCCTGGGCAAGACCGAGTGCCGGGTCGAGAACGAAACCACCGCCGGGCGCCGGCGCGCAGTCGGTGCTCCGCGGCAGCACACCGCGCTGCCCGCCGACCTGCACCGGCTGCAGAGGTCCGCGGGTACCCGCATCGACCAGGGTCAGCGCGCCGTCGACCAAGTCGCGCCAGAGTGCAGAGAAGTCGCCGGGCGCTTCGTAAACCGGTTCGCGGCCACGAGCCAGGCCCGTTTCTAGTTGGGCAAGGGCGCCTTCCTGCGTCGCCAGGCTGCCCTTCTCGAAAGAGACCACGTACCGGCTATCGCCGCCGAAGACCGCGTCGCCAACCGCCGAGGCCACCGCCCCCTTGGCGCGAGTGAGCATGAGCCGCATCCACTCGACGGGGCGGAACATCGATGCCAGGAAGCTGAAGAACATGCGGATCGCTTCCAACGGCCCGATCACCACCCTGGCCTCCTGCTCCGGACGAGTCCGGCCACTTTCGAGCAGGCCCTTGTGCTGCTCGATCAGCCTGCCCGCGAAGCTCTGGGTGATCGCCGGGATGTCGCCGTCGGCGACCACCGCTGAACTGGCACCGGTGGGTCCGGTGGGCGGCGGGATCTCCCTCGGATGCAGCAGATCCTCGCGCAACGCGGCCTCCGCCGACCGTGCGTCCAGCCAGCGCACATGCGTGCGGTACAGCCGCGGCCAGCCTTGGGGCGCGGTCTGCTGATCGTCCAGCGGACTCTCGGAGACGCCCGTCCAGATTCCGCCGAGGCTGGCAACGCACGCGGCGACCACCGGCGCCAGTTCGGGAACGCTGGCTGCCACTCCCAGTTGACGGACGCCACCTGGCTGCGCCGACTCTTCCGGCGAGACGATGATGTTGTGCCAGCCGATGCGGTCGATGGCGGCATCGTTATCGATCGGCTGTCCCTGTGCCAACAGCACCCGGATCGGAGTGACTCTCGCGTCAGGCGCTGCTCTGCGCACAGCCGCTCGTAGTGCGTCTACTGCCGCCGGGTCGAGGACCTCAGCGTCCGGCCAGGTCGGCACCAACAGCAGAAGTCGCACTCGCTCGGCTTCGCCGGCCAGCAGTGAGGCGTCGATCGGCACGCCGCGCAGGCGGCCGCCTTGAAGCACCAGCCCATTGGTGATGAGGAGGCTGCCCACCGGGTCCGGCTCGAGCCACTGGACGTCGCGCAGCAGGCCCCCGGCCGACCAGTCCATCAAGCTGCCGAGCACCGGGCGAAGGCTACGCGGCGCCGCGACGATGATCGCGTCCGCCACGTCAGATCACCGTGATGCGGGTCGGTCGCTCGGCCTGAGTCAGGGCCGCGTCCAGAGCGCCCAGCGCCCACGCCAGATCGGGCCCGAGGTCGGCGATCATGGCGAGTTGCTGCGCCTCGGCCAGGTGGCGAACTCCTGCGGTGAACTGGCTGATCGCGTCGCGTTTGGCAGCCAGGAACTCCTTGGCGGCCGTGGCACGCTCGGCGCGTCCGGCGCCCGTGGGGATCTCGACCAGCGACTGTCCACCGACCGGAGCCTCTCCTTGCAGCCAACGTTCGAGCGTCCGGACCCCGCTCACCCGATCCGGCGGCGCGGCTTGCATCGCCGAGTCGTCCCAGAGCGTCCGCAGTGCCTGATACGGCCACAATGCCGACAGGTCGCGAGTGCTGCCGGCGCTCGCCACCGCGAGCAGCATCGACTCGAGCACGGCCGGCAGCAGATCTTCCGGGTGGTTGCGCAACCACTGACTGGAGGTCACCAGCGGATCGGGCAGTCCCAGCCAGCTGCCACGCTCATCGGAGTAAATCCTGATCGGGTCACGGCCGACGTCAAGGTGGCCGGTGATCTGGCCGAGGAACCAGCCGGCGATCATCGCCCGCCGCTCGTCGGCCGAACACGGCAAGGCCCCGGTCAGCGGGCGGCTGCGCCGCCATTTCCAGAACGGCTCCCGGCTGAACACGTCGGTGGCCGAGCGCCACTGGGTGCGGGCCGGTTCCAGGACGGACTCGAAGCAGATGGGCGCATAGTTCGGGTAGGAGCCGAAGATCTCGATCCGACGGGCCCGCAGGTCATCGTCGAGCGCCTCGTCGAAACGCCCCAATACTCGTTGCTGATCGATCTGGTTGTCCCCCACGATCCGCCCGCGCAAAGCCGTCGCAACCGGCATACCAATGAACGGGATGGCCGAGAATTTGTACTGATACTGCACCGAAGCGTTGTGCATCTGTTGCACCACATGCTCGTTGGGCTGCGACAGCGGCAACGCCAACTGCAGAGCCTCGACGAAGCGCTCCGACAGGCGAGCCTCCCGGTCCCGCTGCTCCGAGGGAGGCAGCGTGCCGGAAGGAGTCAGGTAGTCACGCAGCGATTCGTCGCAGAACGTCCGGAACGAGGCCTGCGGGCGGTCGACGAACATGCGCGCGCGAGTCAGCACATCGTCAGTAGTAGTGCGCACCCCGAAGCTACCCGGCGCCGGCACCAGTGGACGGCCGTCACGCGGATCGTGGTCGAACACAGCCGGGCGAGTCGGCCGGAGAACCTCGATCAGGTCGCCCGGAAGCTCGCTCCCGCCAACAGTCGGCCAGCGCCCTTCGATGACCGCGGTGAGGATCTCCTCGCGCGCCTCCTGATAGCGAGTGCGACCCGGCAGGGCAGCCACCACGTGGCTGGTGAACGCACCGGGATAGTCGGCGGAACTGGTCAGCAGCACCTCGCTGGTGGCCTGGTCGAAGCGCAGTGGCACCGCCTGCTCAGTCGGCCATTCGGCATACTCATCGGTATCCAGGACAGCCAGACCCAGGCCCTGTGCCGTTGCGCCGACAGCCCGGTCCAGCTCCCCGAACTCGCGGCTCAACGCTTGGGACAACGGCGCCAGGAAGCTGCTCTCCAGATCGTCCCAGACCCGAGCCAGGTAGCCGCACGCCTGCCCACGCAGCCGCTTACCCAACTGGCGGGTCGCGCCGCTGACGACTGCATCGAGGATGGCCTGCCCATTGGTGAGGGTGCGCCGGACCTGGCCGAGCAAACCTTCGGTCTGGTCGTCGAGCCCGTCGGGCGCAGTGTCGGCGTAGCGCTGTTCGGCGACACGAGCCTGACCGCTGATCGTCCGTAGATGCTGGGCCAGATCCTCCACGATGGCGCGCCCGTAGGGTAAGCCGAATTGACCGACCGCTCCGCCCACCACCCCGATGATCCGCTCGCAGAGCGCCTCGCAGTAATCGAACGCCCATCGGTAGACGGCGTCCTCGCCGTCGTCGGAGAGCCGCTTCGCCTGCGCGCTCAGTTGCCGCCGAACCTGCTGCGCCCAGGTGGCTCCGTCGGACGCCACTGACTCCGGCAAGTGCGGGGTGAGATGGTCCGCGACGATGCCGTTGGCCCGACGCGCGACCTCTCCCTTCTCCCAGCCAGCGGTATTGAACCAGCCGTAGAAGTCGCCCTCACCATCCCAGAGGCTGAGGCTGCGCAAAATGTGTGGATGCTGGGAGGCGACCAGCTCCCGCAGCTGCTCATCGGGCGACGCGGTGCTGTCATCCCGCAGATGTCCCTTGACCAGGCGATCGACCGCGCCGCGGGCGAGCCGCTGTGCGGCGTACTCGGCGTAGCGATCACGGCCCATGCTGAGCGAAGCGAAACCCATGCTGCCCCAGACCATCCGGTTGGCACTGCTTGACCACCCGAACTTGTCCTGGCGGAAGGTCAACCCCTCCAGATTGCCGAGATCATAGGAAACGAAGTCACCCATCGCCGTCGGCGAGGTCATCAACGCAGTCAGGCCGCGCGAGAGACCGCGATAGATGGTGACTGCCCGGCCGTCACCGAAGCGAGCGCTGCGGCCGGCCATCCCCGACATGCTGCCGATCGGAAACACCCGAGCGAACGGCACCGGCGACTGCACGTCGGTGGTGCCGAAGGCAGACCAGAGCCGTCCATCAGAGTCAGCGGCAGCACCACTCTGGGCTGCGATGATCTCGCCCATCATGGCCAAGGAGTTGGCGTTGACACCGGCTCGGTCGGCGGGTGGCAGGTAGCTGAACACGTCCGCGCCCACCATGAAAACGGCGACCAGATCAGGATTCACACCCTGAATCGAGGCGAGGCTGCGGCACACGTCCAGTGCCATTGAAGCGCCGGCGCCGCCGGCCATCGAAGAAACGACCAGCACCACAGGCGGCAGACCCGGGTCGAAGCTGATCTGGCTACCCAGGAGACGGCTCGTCGCCTCCTGCATCTCGGCGCGGGCCGCGGTCGAGTTCAGGTCGTCCCAGGCGCGCTGCAGGCCGGCGTTGATCTGCTGCAGCCGCGACAGCGTGAGCACCCGCCCGATCGCCCGATACTGGCCAGCGCCCTCGCTGACCGGCACCCCCGTGTTCGGCGTCCGCGGCGCCCAGGTGGCCAGATCGGGAAGCACCTGCCTGCTGGCCGCAGTGTCGAAAACGGTGGCATGCACACTCGAATAGCCCGCGGCTGTGCCGACGCCGATGTAGTCGGCACCGAGGCTGCGAACGGTGTGTCGCTCGAGTCCCTCCGGACCCCGCTCGGGCCCGACGGGAACGTCGATGCTGACAAACTTCCAGCCGGACGGGATCGTGTGCACCCCAAACCTGGCGAGATCGGACTGGAGTTGGTCCAGCATGTAGCACAGCGTCTTGCCGCCGGATCCGCCACAGCCGACCACCAGCACACGTCGCAGCGTCATCTCACAAGCCTTCCTTGCCTATTCAGGCGAATGGATCGTCGTCGAATGGGTCTGGTTCTCGGGTGCCGCCGCCGCGCGGGCCATTCGGCCCACCACGCTCCGACGGCCGCATCGGCTCACCCCACGGGTCGCCGGACTCGCTGCGGCTTTCCCGGCCACTGGCCGTCCTGCGCTCACCCCGCGGGTCGTCAGGTGTCCGCCCCGCGGTTGACGTCGACGTGGTGCGCCGTCCCAAGACTGTCGGCACGCCCGCGCTCACCTCGACCAGGAAACTGCGCAACCGGTCGGGTGTACGCGCGGTCGCCCCGCCGATCAGCATCAGCAGCCGAACTTGGCCGGACGCCGGCTGCATAACCACCCAGCTGTCAGCGATAGCCAGTGGCAGCCAGGTGCGCCCCGGCGTCGGCGTCAGACGGTAGGACGAGCCGGAAGCCACGCCGGGCGTCCGTACCTCCACCTGAGCGGCACCGAAGGGTGACCAACCAAGCCGACTGACCAGCTCAATGCCACTGACCTGTAGCCGGCGGGCGCCACCGCGTGGGATATCGACGAGCTTGGCCAGTTCGTTGCCGGAGACGCTCAACGGCTCCCCGTTGCGTAGCACGGCGCCTTCCTCGGTGAGTTCGATGTCACAGCTCACCGCGTGCAGCACACCTGCCGGAATCTTGCTGTTCAACAGGTACTTCATCGCGTAGACGATGCCAATCGGGAGCCCGATACCGAGGATGACCGCGACCAGGAGCGCCGACCAGTAGTTCACCTGGTTCAGTGGCTTGCGCAGCTCGGCAGTGAAGGCGATCGGAACCTCACGGTTCTGGCCAGGATCGTCGGCCGAGGCGATCCCGGCCAACAGCGTGCCGCTGACCATCCCATTGCCCGCCGAATCCACCCGGAGTCGGACGTTCAGCCCGGTCGTCTGACCCGCTGCTGCTGAGACGCACGACTCCGGCGCGCGCTGGTCGGCGTCGATACGAACAGTTCCGGACTCCTCGGGCGCGGTGTCCACGACCACCTGGTCGGTCTTCACCCAAACGCAGCCGGGCCCGGCCACGGTCAACGTCGCGGTCGTGTCCGCGGTTCCGTCGAGGACGCCGAAGTCGAGCACTGCCGGCACTGTCGGGAAGCTCGGCGGCGGCAGGACGGTGACGGGATACTCACGAACCACTGGGGCCAGTTGCGTGCCGGGGATTGGATTCTTGCCTTTGATGCCGGCCGTGGTCACTTGGAGGGTCAGCCGTAGCGTCGCCGGACCCAAGGGGAGCGCATCCGCATCCAAAGGGATGTCTCGCCCTAACTCTTCCTTACTGATTCGGCCGAGCGCCCGCTCATTGCCGTCCGAGGTCACCAGATCCACCGCCAGGTCGAGCGAACCCAGCACGTCCTTGGTACCGATCCGGGCGCCGGTCTCACGCTCCACACCCACGCGCAGAGGCACCGTGCCACCCTGGCGGAGTTGTTGCCGCGCCGCGGCGTCCTCCCAGACCGGACGCAGGTCACCAGTGACCTCGATCCGGGTCCGGCTGCGCTCCGAACTGGCTGTCGGGCTGACGAAGGCGACCTGCCACTGTCCCGTCCACAGCTTGGCGTCGGCTGCCCGCAGAGCGACACTCAGCGTCTGATCTGACTCCCACTGGTAGCTGCCCTGAGCGCCGCGCAACGGAATCGGAGTGGCCTCGCCCGCCGCGGCGCGCGCCAAGCGCACGGGCTTGCCTTCGGGTCCGCGCAGGTAGACCTCCACCCCGGGCACCGGCGCCGTCCCCAGTATGTTCACCCGGCTCACGGTCGCATCCAGCACGAAGCGATGGGCACCCTGCTCGCAGAACTCACCTCGACACACCGGCGCGGTGCCCTCAACCCCGCTGCCCGGCTTCGCCCGTTCGAACGCGAACAGGAGGTCATCGATGTTCTTCGCGGTGGTGAAATCCCCCGGGACCGGCTTGGTGATCGCCCCGCAGCCGTCGGCGCCGGTAGTCACTTGACGCATGAGATCGAAGTCACCGGCCTTACCGTCGGGTGCCAGCCCGATGCCGAACAGGACGATCCCGCGTTTACGAAGCTGATCGGCCAGCCCACCCTTGCGGCACAGCGATTCGGTGGCCGCCTCCTTCGCCGCTGTTTGAGCCGCCTCTGTGTCCAGCCGGTTCCGCTCCGCGTAGGGACGATCGATCCGCCGGTAGTCGCTCTCGGTGGAGGCCCGCTTAATGTCCAGTTTGCCGTCGGAGAAGAAGACCACCGCTCGGCAGGCGTTGGGTCGGGCCGCCGCACGAGCCAGTAAATCCCGGCGCGCGCCGTCCAGACCCAGCCAATAGTCGGTTCCGCTGCCGTCCGTGCCGTAGCCGTCGACCTGCCGGAGCAACCCCGTCAGCGATGACTTGGTCAAACCTTGCCATCCGGTGACCGGACGGTAATCGTTGGCGAAACCAGCCAGGCGGACTTCGATCGAGGTCGAACCGTCGCTGGTCAGCATTGCTAGCCGGGTCAAGAAGAACTTCGTAGCAGTCAGCCGGTCATTGTTCGGGTCGGTGGGCTTCTCGCCGTCCGCGCCCGCCAGGCTTCCGGACTCATCCATTAGAATGACGATGTCGGCCTGACCCGAACTGGCGACGCAGCTGGCGAATCGATCGACTGCTTTGGTGGCCGGCTCGGCGTGCGATGCCGAGGGACCGGCCATGGTGAGCGCAATGATCCCGAGCACGACTACCAGGGCGTGGCGGACACCCGACAAGAAGATCTGCCTCACAGCCGTCCCACTCCGTCCGCGATTCGCACGGCGACTGCGATGACGCCGACAAGACACAACCCGACGCACGTCCAGTACGCGGCTCCCGTCCAAGCGGGGGCGAGGTAGACCCCAGAACTCCTGGCGCGATTGTCCCGGTTCACGAACCAGGCCACCAAGGTCAATCCCACCGGGCCCGCCAGCGCCCAGCCCACGACGGCGAGCGGCAGCAATGCCCAGAGCCATGCCATGCAAACACCCGCAGCGACTGCCGCGACCCCTCCGAGCAGCCAGCCGAATGGTGGCCCGCTGAAGACAACGGCGCCGGGCGCGCCAGACCCACCAAATCCATCGGCACCGCGCGCGTCCGGCTCTGAGCTATCGAAGGGATCGATGTCGTCGTCGAATGATCCAGTCACCTCAGCCGCCTACAAGAAATGAGAGCAGCCACTTAAGGAAAGGCGTCAGGTCGACCTCCGACAAAACGCCCCCCAGGTCTCCACCGAGATTGGCCGCCGCACGATCGAATCCGATCCTGCCCCCGAGATAGGCCGCGATGCCGGGAAGCATGAATGACGCGAGTGCGGCAATCCCGATCAGCAGGCGCGACGCCTGCGTCCGAACGAGCCCCACGATGCACAGGACGGTCGCTACGAAGCAGGCGATCATCGCGGGAACAATCAGCCATGACCATAGCGAGAGTTGAGCAAGGCCGTTAGCCGACATTCCTACACCGGCCAGAATCTGATGAACGCACAACCCGAGGAAACCGCTGGTGACAATCACCAGAATGGCCAGGATAAGCTGACCACGCACACCCCAGCGTGGACGAGGCACACTAAGCGACGGCCTGAGCGGCGAGGCCGCTACAGCAGGCGGTCTCAATGGAGGATCGCTGAAGGGATCGTCCTCCATGCTGTTCCCCTCCGCCATCAATACGTTCCGCTCGCGCTCCCGCAGGGGAGAACCAGGTGAGGAACATCCTCGTCGTGGAATGCGTTTTGGGCAGACAACACTGACGGCGACATTAGACTCCCCCCAATGGCGCGCTGACCGCTGCTGACTATACACATTCCCAGAGCGGCGGCGAGGGATTTTCCTCCCATGTGGAAGGTTGCGCGCCCGGTGGGCGGGTCAACGGTACGGAGCAAGCCCGCACGCCGTCACCCCGCGCCGCTCGCGTGCTGGATCTCGGTGTCGATCAAGCGTCGCCAGGACCCGACGAGATCGACGTCCACGTAGGCCTTGAACGAGCCCTGCGGACGTGCCGGCGTCCCGATGTGAAAGGCCCGGACGCCGGCCCGCGCCAGCCACGGGACATGGTCGGGATGCAGTCCGCCGCCGGCCATGATCACCCCGGCCTGCCAGGGGTCGGTGGCCCGTTGCAGCAGGTCGTCCAGGCCGTGCGCGAGACCGCGCGGCGAACCGGCGGTGAGCACCTGGTCGAGCCGGGGCAGGCGGCGCAGCAATGCCCAGCCGCGGTCGGGGAACAGGCACGAGTCGATGGCGCGGTGGAAGGTCCACGGCCAGTCGCCGTCGGCGACCAACTCCCCGACCACTTGGGCGTCCACCTCGCCGAGGCCGTTGAGGTAGCCGAGCACCATGCCGTCGGCGCCGGCGTCCGCATAGCTGGCCATCAGGCCCTTCAGCCGGGTGGCCTCACCTCCGTCGGTTCCGAAGCCGGCCCGCAGCCGCACCATCACCCGCAGTTGAATCGAGGTGGCGGCGCGCACCCTCTCCACCAGTGCCGGTTCCGGCGACAACCCGCCCTCGTCGAGGGTTCCGCACAGCTCCACCCGGTCGGCGCCGCCCGCTTCCGCGCGCTCGGCGTCCGCCGCATGCAACGCGATCACTTCGAGCAGCCCGCTCATGGTCCCCATCATGGACGGCGACGACCCCGGTGGGTACGCCGGACACGCGAGATGGCAACCGGTTTCACCAACTGAACCCGGCAGTCCTCTCCAGCAGGATCAGTTCGACACCATCCGACCGTCCCGGTAACGGGTGCTCGACGTAGAGCGCATGGGCACGGTCTGCGGCGTTTGCCGCCACCCACGCCACGGCGTCCGGCAGGTGCCCGCCGGTAAGGCGATATGAGGACACGGTGTCGTTCTGCGTGAAGATGGCGCGGAAGACCGGCTGGCCATTCTCGACCATCGCGTCACGCTCGTCGACCAGTGCAGCGATCATCGATCTGCCCCCATCACCGGTGCCGGCGAGTATGCGGGAGAGTCGACCGAGCCACGGGGCATGCCCAGACCGGCGAGCAGGGTGCCGACCGCCGTCACCGCGACCGCGATGAACACCCAGGTGGAGGCCGAGACGATCGTGGCGTAATCGTGCTCACCGCGTCCGGCGGCGATCACGTTGGTGGCGATGGCGCCGAAGACCGCGACGCCGACCGCGCTGCCGGCAGAGCGGGCGAAGATGTTGATCCCGGTGACCACGCCGCGCTCGTTCCAGTCCACGGACGCCTGCGCGGCGATCAGCGAGGGCGCGGCGATCCAGCCCAGCCCGAAGCCGGCGACGAACGAAACCGCGGCCACCGTCCACGGATTCGGCCACGGGCCGCTGACGGCCAGCCCGATGCAGCCGATCACTGCAGCCACGCTGCCCCACAGCACCGTCGCCCGATAGCCACGGGTCAGGTACATCCGGCCGGCGATGGAGGCCGCGAGCGGCCAGCCGAGGGTGAGCGCCGCAACCGCCGCGCCGGACACCAGCGGCACCGCGCCGAGTGCGTTCTCCAGATAGGTGGGCACGAAGCTGGTGATCCCGATGAGCAGGGCACCGACCCCCAGCGACAACGCGGTGGTGATCAGGATCAGCGGACGCCGCAGGATCGCCAGATCGAGAATCGGTTCGGCGGCCCGGCGCTCGACGAAGCCGAAGCCGATCAGCGCGGCGAACCCGACGCCGAAGCTGGCCAGGCTGGGCACCGACGTCCACGCCCAGGCATTGCCGCCCTCGATCAGAGCCAGAATCACCGCCGTCAGGCCCACGGTGAGCAGCGCGGCACCGGCGTAGTCGATGCGATGGGTACGCCGCTCGACCCGCTCGTCGTAGAAGCGGACGAGCGCCCAGCCGGCGAGCAGGCAGAGCGGAATATTGACCCCGAAGATCCAGCGCCACGAGGTGAACTGGGAGAACACGCCGCCCAGCGCCGGGCCGACCACGGACGCGACCGCCCAGACGCTGGCGATGTAGCCCTGGACGACGGCACGCTCGGCGACGTTGTAGAGGTCACCGACGATGGTCATCGCCATCGGCGCGCTGGCTCCGGCGCCCAGACCCTGGATCACCCGGAAGACGATCAGCGAACTCATGTTCCAGGCCAGTGCGGCGAGGACCGAACCGAGCAGGAACAACCCGACGCCGATCAGGATGATCGGCTTGCGGCCCACCGTGTCGGCCAGCTTGGAGTAGATCGGCACCGACACCGCCTGGGCCAGCAAGTAGACCGAGAACAGCCACGGGAACTGCTCGAACTCGCCGAGTTCCTTGACCACCGACGGCACCGCGGTGGCCAGGATGGTCGCGTCGATGGCGATCAGCCCAGTGGTCAGCATCAACGCCAGCAGCACGCGTCCGCGATCGGACCGGAATCCGACGGTGTTGCGGCTCACCTCCGTGTTCCCCGTTTCACTCACCCCTGTTCCAGCCCAATCGACCCCCTTGATATTCCCGCGAAGCGAACCCCAGCCCGACTAGGCCCTCCCTAATCAGTTCAGCCCTGCCGTATACGGCAGGGCTGAACTGATTAGGGAGGGCCTAGTCGGGGCGTTGGGTCTCCCGAACGCCGAAGGGGCCGGACGCCGAAGCGTCCGACCCCTTGCGTGCCAGGTGTGGCGGGCGACTCAGAAGTCCATGCCACCCATGCCGCCGTCGCCGCCGGCCGGCATGGCCGGAGCCTTCTCCGGCTTGTCGGCGATGACCGCTTCGGTGGTCAGGAACAGGGCTGCGATGGACGCCGCGTTCTGCAGCGCCGACCGGGTCACCTTGGCCGGGTCGATGATGCCGGAGGCCAGCATGTCGACGTACTCGCCGGTGGCCGCGTTCAGGCCCTGGCCGGCCGGCAGGTTGGCGACCTTCTCGACCACGACGCCGCCCTCGAGGCCGGCGTTGCCGGC
>JBGAJF010000003.1:0-307439 GCA_044225075.1 Micropruina sp.
GTCGGCGACTTCGACGCGGTGGTGCTGGCCGGCGCCGGTTCGCTGCGTTCCCGGGCCGTCGCCGAGGTGCGCGCGGTCGCCCGCACCCTGTCGGCGTCCGTGCACCGCCCGGCCCTGGCCGGCTTCGTCACCGCGTCCTCGCCCAGCGTGACCGAGGCCGTGGCGACGCTGCGGTCCGCGGGGCATCGCCGGGTGGCGATCGCGTCCTATCTGCTGGCGCCCGGCCAGTTCAGCGAGCACCTCGACCACGCCGGCGCGGACGCCGTGAGCGCACCGATCGGCGTCCACCCGTTGCTGGTGGAGGCGATCGTGGAGCGCTGGCGGACCGCGCTGACCGAGCCCCTGACCCTCTCTCGACCGAAAGCTGTGAATGACTGACCTGCTCGACCAACCAGTAAGCTGGCTCGGATTGTCACAACAAAGGGAGGGCGAAACCCGCATGAGCGAGGTTCGCAGCGTCGATCGGGTCGTCATCCGTTTCGCCGGCGACTCCGGGGACGGCATGCAGTTGACCGGCGACCGGTTCACCTCCGACACCGCTCAGCTGGGCAACGACTTCTCCACCCTGCCGAACTTCCCGGCCGAGATCCGGGCACCCGCGGGAACCGTCGCCGGCGTCTCCAGCTTCCAGGTGCACTTCGCCGACTTCGACATCCGCACCCCCGGCGATCGTCCGGACGTGCTGGTCGTGATGAACCCGGCCGCCCTGAAGGCGAACCTGAACGACCTGCCCCGGGGCGCGGTGATCCTCGCCGACACCGCCGACTTCACCAACCGCAACCTGGCCAAGGTCGGCTACACCGCCAACCCGCTGGAGGACGGCACCCTCGACGGCTACGAGGTGCACGCCCTCGACCTGACCGGCCTGGCCGTCGCCGCGGTGGCCCCGTTCGGGCTGGGCCGCAAGGACTCCGCGCGCACCAAGAACATGTTCGCGCTGGGCCTGCTGACCTGGCTGTACAGCCGTCCCGAGCAGGGCACCCTCGACTTCCTGGCCCGCAAATTCGCGAGCAAGCCCGACATCCGCGACGCCAACATCGCCGCGTTCAAGGCCGGGCACGCCTACGGCGAGACCACCGAGGTGTTCACCGCCCGCTACCAGATCGCCCCGGCCCCGATGCCGGCCGGCACCTACCGGCAGATCACCGGCAACACCGCGCTCGCCTACGGCCTGATGGCCGGCGCCGCGAAGGCCGGGCTGCAGCTGTTCCTGGGCGCCTACCCGATCACGCCGGCGTCCGACGTGCTGCACATCCTGTCCCGGACCAAGGATCACGGGGTGATCACCTTCCAGGCCGAGGATGAGATCGCCGCCGTGGGCGCCGCGCTGGGGGCGTCCTACGCGGGCGCGCTCGGGGTGACCAGCACGTCCGGGCCGGGCATGGCGCTGAAGATGGAGACCATCTCGCTGGCGGTGATGCTCGAGCTGCCGCTGATCGTCTGCGACGTGCAGCGCGCCGGGCCGGCGACCGGCATGCCGACCAAGACCGAGCAGGCCGACCTGTTCCAGGCCATCTTCGGACGCCACGGCGAGGCCCCGCTGCCGGTGATCGCCGCCCAGTCCCCCGGCGACTGCTTCGACGCGGCGCTGGAGGCGACCCGGATCGCGCTCACCTACCGGACGCCGGTGATCCTGCTCTCGGACGGCTACCTGGGCAACGGCGCCGAGCCGTGGGCGGTGCCGAACCTGGCCGACCTGCCGGCGATCGACCCGGCGTTCACCACCGAACCGCCCGCCGACGGACCGTTCCTGCCCTACGCGCGGGACGAGAAGCTGGCCCGCCCGCTGGCCATTCCCGGGTCGCCGGGCCTGGAGCACCGGGTCGGCGGCATCGAGAAGGCGGCCGGCACCGGCAACGTCTCCTACGACCCGGACAACCACGAGCACATGGTGCGGCTGCGGCAGGCGAAGGTGGACGGCATCGCCGCCGACCTGGCCCCGCTGGAGGTGGAGGATCCGGGCGGCCGGGCGAAGGTGTTGGTGGTCGGCTGGGGGTCCAGCTACGGCCCCATCTCGGCGGCCGCCCGCCGCGTCCGGCTCAGCGGGCGCGCGGTGGCGACCGTGCACCTGCGGCACCTCAACCCGCTGCCGTCCGACCTGGGCGACATCCTGCGTTCCTACGACCGGGTGATCGTGCCCGAGATGAACCTGGGACAGCTGGCGATGATCCTGCGGGCGAAGTACCTGGTCGACTGCGAGAGCTACTCGCGCGTCCGGGGCCTACCGATCTCGCTGTCGGAACTGGCCGAGGACCTGATCACCATCATCGACGGGAAGGACGGACGATGACCGCCACCGCGACCGGGCTCGCCGGGGTGCCGCTGGCGCTGACCCCGCTGAACCGCAAGGACTTCACCTCCGACCAGGAGGTCCGCTGGTGCCCAGGCTGCGGCGACTACGCCGTGCTGGCCGCCTTCCAGGGGCTGATGCCGCAACTCGGCATCCGCCGCGAGAACACCGTGATCGTCTCGGGCATCGGCTGCTCGTCGCGGTTCCCGTACTACGTGGACTCCTACGGCATGCACTCGATCCACGGCCGGGCGCCGGCGATCGCCACCGGTGTGGCGGTGTCGCGTCCGGACCTGGCGGTCTGGGTGATCACCGGCGACGGGGACGCGCTGAGCATCGGCGGCAACCACCTGATCCACGCCCTGCGGCGCAACGTGAACATCACCATCATGCTGTTCAACAACCGCATCTACGGGCTGACCAAGGGCCAGTACTCGCCGACGTCCGAGATC
The DNA here is from genome assembly GCA_044225075.1 of Micropruina sp. Taxonomy (GTDB): domain Bacteria; phylum Actinomycetota; class Actinomycetes; order Propionibacteriales; family Propionibacteriaceae; genus Micropruina. Next base: position 2,743 of record JBGAJF010000003.1, read on the forward strand.
GGCAAGGTGACCAAGTCCACCCCGGTCGGCTCGGTGGACTACCCGTTCAACCCGATCTCGTTGGCGCTCGGCGCCGAGGCCGGGTTCGTGGCCCGGACCATCGATTCCGACCGCGCGCACCTGACCGAGGTGTTGACCGCGGCGATCGGCTACCGCGGGGCGTCCCTGGTGGAGATCTACCAGAACTGCCCGATCTTCAACGACGACGCGTTCCTGGAGCTCAAGGGCCCCAAGGCGCCCGGCGTTATCCGGCTGGTGCACGGCCAGCCGGTCACCTTCGGCCCGGACGGCTCCCGCTCGGTGGTCCGGCGTGCCGACGGCTCGGTCGCCGTGGTGGACACCGCGGACGCCGACCCGGCCCAGGTGGTCGTCCACGACGCCCATGCCGACGACCCGACAGCGGCGTTCGCGCTCTCCCGGCTCACCGACACCGGCGTCCTGCAGCAGTCGCCGATCGGCATCTTCCGGTCCGTGGAGCGGCCGACTTTCGACGACGGCGCCCGGGACCAGGTGCGGATGCCCGAGCCGTCCGAACGGATGAGCGCGCTGCAGGGCCTGATCAACGGCTCCGACACCTGGACGGTCAACTGACCTGTCCAAACCTGGGTGCGGGTGCTGACGTCGCGAAACGGATGGATGACGGTCAACTCGCCCCACGTCCAGGCCAGCCCCCGCGAGAAGGCGTCCCGATCACGGCCGCGCAGATAATCGGCCTCGGCGAGCGCATTGAAGACTCGTTCGGCCTCCGTCTCGATGAACTCGGGCCGGCAGTGCGCGATGCCGGTGCCGCCCGGGCCGGTATCGGTGGTGCGTAGCTGGCCGCCCCAGCTGTAGAAGCCGTCCACCAGCGCGGCATGGATCGCCTGCAGGTGGGTGAGATTGAAGTCGCCCGCAATCGGGTGCTCGACGAGGTCCGTCAGACGGGTTTGGACTACTCGGCGTTCCGCAGCCTTCCACAACTCCGGATCAACATAGCCATGGATGTTCACCAGCACATGACTGCCGGGGTAGCTGTAAGGGTCGGGCACTTTCTCCAGCTCCCACTACCGCTTGAAACCGTACCGAGCCTCCAGTTCGGCAAGCCCTTCGGCGATGACCTCATCAGCCGTTGCTTCCCCGGCGAGGACTCGACGCGCAGCCTCCATGTCCTCGGCGGTGGGTTCCTCGCCCGCCATCCGTTGGGCAGCGGCGATGGCGACCAGATTCCGCTCGATCTGCTCCGTCGAGCGGTGCTTCGTGATGGCCATGGCGACTCCCTTACCTGGACCGGTTTGCGCCATGCTACGACGCCGCTCTGACGAATCCCGAGTTATCCACAGGCGAGGGGAATTGGCCGTCGCGCTCACACACCCGCGAGTCGACGAGGCTCAAGCGGCCAGCACAGATCATGCCCGCCGAGAAGACTCGACGGGCATGGTCCGTTGAAGCTCAGGGGTCCTGGCGGCCGCCGTCGTCCTCGGGGCCGGCGGTGTCGGCCAGGTCGGCCGGGTCCGTGGTGCCTTGCGGGTCATCCTCGACGGTGAGGTTGCCGTAGTCCTGCTCGGTCGTCCCGGCCTCGTCGGCGTCGGTCTCGGGGTCACGCTGCTGTTCGGTCATGGTCTGCACCTTTCGAGTCGTTGGGCCTGCTTGCAGGATTGCCGCCCTGTGGTGCCGGCACCAGTGCCCAAATGGGTGGTTGCCGGCGCTGAGGTGACTGACCGGTTCGCGGGCCACTGACGCCGTACAGAGCGGCAGTCGCTCCCGAACCTGCCAGTCAGCCGGGAAGGGGTCCGTGCTTCGGAAACTGTCGGCGGGTGGCCCTAGGATCGCTGGCGTGACCGCATTCGACGTCGATGCCCAGATCCGCCCGCAGGACGACCTGTTCCGCCATGTCAACGGGCGGTGGCTGGCCAGCACCCCGATCCCCGATGACAAGCCTTCCTACGGCTCTGCATCGATCCTCAGAGATGCGGCCGAGGAGGCCGTCCGGGAGATCATCACCGGCTTGTCCGGCGCCACTGCGGGCACCGAGGCGGCGAAGGTGCAGGATCTGTACGCGTCTTTCATGAACACCGCCGAGGTCGAGGCGCGCGGGCTGGCCGGCCTGCAGCCGCTGCTGGACGAGATCGACGCCATCGACAGCGTCGATGCCCTGCTGGACTACTTCGGTCGCAGTGCCCGGCGTCACACCGGCACGCCGCTCGATCTGTCGGTGGATTCCGACCCCGGCGATCCCACCCGGTATGCGCTGTTCGTGAGCCAGTCCGGGCTCGGCCTGCCGGACGAGGAGTACTACCGCGACGAACGCTTCGCCGGCATCCTGGCCGCCTATCGCGCACATATCGCCGAAACATTGGCGCTGGCCGGGCTGGATGCCTCCGAGGCCGACGCGATCGTTGCGTTGGAGACCGAGATCGCCGCCCGGCACTGGGACAAGGTGCGCACCCGTGACCTTCGCCTGATGTACAACCCGACCCGTCCCGAGGCATTCGCGGAACGGATCGACTGGCTACGCATGCTGCGGACCGCGGGCGTCGACGAGTTGGACCAGTTGATCGACGCTCAGCCGTCCTACGCCGTCGAGCTGGTCGAACTGCTCGGCTCGGAACGCCTCTCCGCCTGGCGGGCATGGGCCCGGTTCCACACGGTGTCGGCTCTGTCGCCCTACCTGCCGGAGGCGTTCGTCCGGGCCCGGTTCGGTTTCTACGGCACCACGCTCAACGGCATCCCCGCCAACAAGGAGCGGTGGAAGCGGGGACTCGCCCTGGTTGAGCGGTGCCTGGGCGAAGCGGTGGGCAAGCTGTACGTCGAAAGGCACTTCTCGTCCATCGCCAAACAGCGGATGGATGAGCTGGTGGCCAACCTGATCGAGGCCTACCGAGGCTCGATCAACACCCTGGACTGGATGACCGAAGCCACCCGGAGTCAGGCACTCGACAAGCTGAGCAAGTTCATTCCCAAGATCGGCTACCCCGAGGAATGGCGCGACTACTCCGGCCTGGTGGTGGACGCCACCGACCTGCTCGGCAACGTACTGCGCTCGGCCGCCTTCGAAAGCGACCACCAACTGGCGAAGCTGGGCGGGCCCATCGACCGGCACGAATGGCTGATGACCCCCCAGACCGTCAACGCCTACTACCACCCGCTGCGCAACGAGATCGTCTTCCCGGCCGCCATCCTGCAGCCGCCGTTCTTCGACGAGTACGCCGACGCGGCGGTCAACTACGGCGCGATCGGCGCGGTGATCGGTCACGAGATCGGTCACGGCTTCGACGACCAGGGCTCGACCTGCGACGGCGACGGCAAGCTGCGGGACTGGTGGACACCCGAGGACCGGGCGGCATTCGAAGAGCGGACGAAGGCGCTGATCGAGCAGTACGACGCGCTGACGCCGGACGCCGCCCCCGGCCACCGGGTGAACGGCAAGCTCACCATTGGCGAGAACATCGGCGACCTGGGTGGGCTGTCGATCGCCTACCAGGCGTGGCGGCTGGCGGTCGGCGGCGACGAACCGCAACCGATCGACGGATTGACCGGCGCCCAGCGGCTGTTCATGTCCTGGGCGCGGGCCTGGCGGCACCAGATCCGTCCGGAAGCCCTGATCACCCAGCTGACCAACGATCCGCACTCTCCCGAAGAGTTCCGCTGCAACCAGGTGGTACGCAACATTCCGGAGTTCTACGACGCCTTCGGCATCAGCGGCGACGATCAGCTGTGGCTGGCGCCTGAGTTGCGGGTCGCCATCTGGTAGCGGTCGTCCGGCCGTCGGGCGAACAGGGCCGACAGCCGGGTGCACAGGTCGGGCAGCCCAGTCAGGTCAGGCTCGAACGTCCAGTCAGGTCAGGCTTGGACGTCCCCACGGCGCGATCTGCTCCAGCGCGGCGGCCAGGCCGAGCAAGGTGTCCTCGGCGCCGAACCGGCCACCCAGCATCACCCCGATCGGGAGTTGCGGCGATTCCGGGCCGTCCACCCGTGCGGTGTGCAGCGGCAGGCTGATCGCCGGGCGTCCGGTGAGGTTGTAGATCGACGTCCATGGCGTGAACCGGGTCTGCGCGGCGAAATCGGCGGCCGGATCGGCGTCGTCGCGCAGGCTGCCGGTCGGAGCGGGCGGCTGGGCCAGGGTGGGAGTGAGCACCACGTCGTAGCCGTCCCAGACCTCGGCCACCTGCTGGGTGAGCAACTGAATGGCGCCCAGGGCCTGGGCGTACTCCAGTGCCGTCGACGTCCGGCCCGCCTCACGCAGCCACCGGGTCAACGGCGTCAGCGCGACCTCGGCCTCGGGCGGCAGCGGCACCCCGAGGGCACCGACCGCCCACACCGAGGCGAATGCCTCCCACTGGGCGGCCGGGAACGGCACAGGACACTCGACCACCTCGTGGCCGAGGCCCTCCAGCAGTCCGACCGCGCGGCTGACGGCGTCCAGGCAGGCCGGATGGACCTCGGCGTCACCCGCGATCACGGGTTGGGTCAGCACCCCCACCCGCAGCCGGTCCGGCGTCCGCTCGCAGGCGGCCAGGTAGCCGCCGGGCGCGACCGGCGCCCAGTAGGTGTCGCCCGGACGCGGCCCGGCCAGTACATCCAGTGCCAGCGCGGTGTCGCGGACGGTGCGGGTGAGGACGCCGTCGACCCCCAGTCCAGGTCCTGGTGGGCGGTTTCCGGGCGAGATCAGCCCTCTGCTCACCTTCAGCCCGACCAGGCCGCATGCCGACGCCGGGATGCGGATCGAGCCGCCGCCGTCCGAGCCGTGCGCGATTGGCACGATGCCGGCGGCGACCGCCGCCGCAGCTCCCCCGCTGGAGCCGCCGGCGGAGCGGGTCGGATCCCAGGGAGTGACGGCCGGTGCGCCGGTGTCGGGCTCGGTGTAGCAGGGCAGTCCGAACTCCGGCGTGGCGGTCTTGCCGATCATGCTGGTGCCGGCAGCGGCGAGTTGGCCGACGATCGGGTCGTCCAGGCTCGCCCTGCTGCCGCGCAGGGCGGCGCTGCCGGCCTCCCACGGCAGCCCGGCGACCTGGTTGAGGTCCTTGATCGGACACGGCACGCCGGCCAGCCGAAGCCGCTCCCCGGCGGCGATCCGGACATCGGTGCGCCGCGCGTCCGCCATGCCATGCTCGGGGGCGAGGCAGCTGAACGCCCCGTACCGGGGGCCGCGCTGCGCGGCCAGCTCCAGCGCGGCTGCCGCGACCTCGACCGCGGACAGTTGACCGGCGTTCACCTCGCGCGCGATGTCCAGGGCGGAGAGCGACGAATACGTGTCGGCGTCCAGCATGGCCGCCATCCTGTCATGCCGCGCCGCAGCCGCGCACACCCGCACAGCGGCTTGTCAGGAGCTCTCCGCGTGGGGACGACGGCCGCGGCCCGGCGGTAGGGTGACGGCGTGCTGATCGAACGATGGGCGGCCTTCGCCGCCGATCCGGCCGGCGGGAATCCGGCCGGGGTGGTGCGCGATGCCTCCGGCCTCGACGAGTCGGCGATGCAGCGGATCGCGGCCGAGCTCGGCTACAGCGAGACCGCCTTCGTCACCGGACGCGACGGCGACGGCGCTCGGCTGGTCCGCTACTTCACGCCGCTGGCCGAGATACCGTTCTGCGGCCACGCCACGATCGCCACCGCGCTGGCGATCGCCACCGCCGACGGGCCCGGCTCGATCGCCTTCGCCACGCCGGTGGGCCGGGTGGACATCCTGACCCGGCGCGATGCCGGCGGGCTGCTGGCGTCCTTCACGAGCGTCGAACCCGACACCGCTCCGCTCAGCGATGCGATGCTGGCCGACATCCTCGGACTGCTCGGGCTGGCACCCGGCGACCTCGACGCCCGGTTCCCGCCGCTGCAGGCCTACGCCGGCAACTGGCATCCGATCCTCGTGGTGACCGAGCGGGACGTCTTCGACGGATTCGGTTTCGACCCGGCGCGGGCCCGCGCGATTCTCGACCAGTACGGTTGGCCGGCCACCATCACCGTGCTGCACAGCGAGACGGCCGGGAACTGGCAGGCGCGCAACCTGTTCCCGGTGGGCGCCATCACCGAGGATCCGGCCACCGGTGCCGCGGCGGCGGCGGTCGGCGGCTACCTGCGAGCACTGGGTGCCGCGCCGGCGTCCGGACGGATCGTGATCGCCCAGGGCCACCACGTCGGACGCCCCAGCGAACTCCTGGTCGAGATACCGCCTGCCGGTGGCATCGTGGTCAGCGGCCGCGGTGTCCCCGACCCGGTCTGAACTCCAGCGAATCGTCGGGTCCGACTCCCGGGAGGAAGCCGAACCCGACGATCAGCGGAATGTCAGTGCTCGATCTTCTTCGGGTCGAGGATGCCGCTGATGGTGGGCTCGAAGGCCGCGCCGAGCTGCTTGACCGCGAGGCGTCCGACCAGCTGCTGCTCGGTGGTGACCCGCTCGGAACGTCCGCTGCCGAGGAAGGTGATCGCCCAGTGCATCAGTGTGGTGAGCCGGTTCTTGAAGCCGACCACGTAGATCAGGTGCAGGCCGAGCCAGGCCATCCAGGCCATGAATCCGCTCCACTGCACCTTGTCGTTGATCTTCGCGACGGCGCCGAAGCGGCTGATCACCGCCATCGAGCCCTTGTCGAAATACTTGAACGGCTCGGTGACCGGGGCGCCGGTGAGTTCGCCGACGATCTTCTTCGCCGCGTACCTGCCGCCCTGAATGGCGACCTGGGCAACACCGGGCAGCCGGTCGAGGCTCATCATGTCGCCGACCACGAACACCTCAGGGTGGGTGGGCAGGCTGAGGTCGGGCTGCACCGGCACCCGGCCGGCCCGGTCGACCTCGATGCCGGACTGTGCGGCCAGCGTCCGGCCCAACGGGCTGGCCTGAACACCGGCGGCCCACACCTTGCAGATCGCTTCGATCCGCTCGGTGCTGCCGTCCTTGTACTTCACGTCGAGGCCCGTGGCGTCGACGTTGGTGACCATGCCGTTCAGCTTGATCTCGACGCCGATCCGCTCCAACTCCTTCTTGGCGGCCGCGGACAGCTTCTCGCCGAACGGCGGCAGCACCACCGGCGCGCCGTCCAGCAGCAGCACGCGGCACTGGCGGGTGTCGATGTTGCGGAACGACTCGACCAGAGTCTTGTGGCACAGCTCGACGATCTGACCGGCCAACTCGACGCCGGTCGGGCCGGCGCCGACCACCACGAAGGTCATCAGCGAACGGCGCTCGGCGGCGTCCTGGCTGAGCTCTGCCATCTCCAGCGCGCCGAAGATCCGGGCCCGCAGCTCCAGCGCGTCGTCGATGGTCTTCATGCCCGGCGCGAAGGTCGCGAAGTGATCGTTGCCGAAGTACGACTGACCGGCACCGGCGGCGACGATCAGGTAGTCGTAGCGCAGGATGATCTGCTTGGAGAGCTTCTCGCCGATCACGATCCGCGAGTCGAGGTTGATCTTGTTCACCTCGCCGAGCAGCACTCGGGCGTTCTTCTGCTTGCGCAGGATGTCGCGGGTGGCCGGCGCGATCTCGCCGCTGGACAGGATGCCCGTCGCCACCTGGTAGAGCAGTGGCTGGAACAGATGGGCGGTGGTCTTGCTGATCAGGGTGATATCGACATCGGCCTTGGCGAGAGCCTGGGCCGAGAACAGCCCACCGAACCCGGAACCGATGATGACGACGTGCGGACGAGGCATATGTACTCCAAGGGATTTCTTCGGCACAGCTATCGGCTTGAGTCTGCCGGGCCTGGCATCCGCTGGCAAGCGCGGCAGGCGCCGACCGGTCAACTCGATCGGGTGACGACCCGATCGCAGAGTTCGTACAGGGCGTCGCGGGCCGCGCAATCGGGCAGCGTGGTGAGCAGATCCTTGGCGAGCTGAGCACGGCGGTCGACCTCGGCCCGGGCTCGCGCCAGCGCCGGGTGGGCCCGCATCAGCGCTAGTGCCTCGGCCAACTCGGCGGGGTCGGTGAGCCGGCGTCCGATCAACTCTCGCAGCCGGGCGTCGGCCGGATCCGCCGCGGCCTGGACCAGCAGGGTGGGAAGCGTCAAGACCCCCTCGCGCAGGTCGGTGCCCGGGGTCTTGCCGGCGCGGTCACTGGCGATGTCGATGATGTCGTCGGAAAGCTGGAAGACGACCCCGATTTCCTCACCGAAGGTCGTGAGCGCGTCCAGCACATGCCGAGGCGCGCCGCAGACCATGCCGCCGAAACGGGCGGACGCGGCGATCAGCGACCCGGTCTTGTCGGCGACCACCTGCAGGTAGTGCGCGACCGGATCGTCGCCCTCGGACGGCCCGCGGGTCTCGGCGATCTGCCCCTCGACGAGCCGGCCGAAAGTCTCGGCCTGGATCGCCACATACTCGGTGCCGAGCGTCGCCACGATCGCGGACGCCTTCGCGAACAGGAAGTCGCCGACCATGATCGCCAGCGCGTTGTCCCACCGGTGGTTGGCGCTCTCGGCGCCGCGGCGGAACTCGGCCTCGTCCATCACGTCGTCGTGGTACAGGCTCGCCACGTGGGTCAGCTCGACCGCCATCGCCGCCCGCTCGGTTGCGTCGTCGTCGGCACCCTCGTACAACCGTGACGCCGCCACCACCAGCAGGGGCCGGAACCGTTTGCCGCCCGCGTTGATGATGTGGGTCGCCGCCTCGGTGACGAAAGGTGTCTTACCGAAGGCGATGGTTGCCAGACGCTCCTCGATCGACTCCAACCGGTCGGCGACCGACTGCGCGAACGTGGAGTCGACGTCGATCTCGAGAGTCACGCTTCTCCTTGCTCAGTCTTTGGGCAGGCAGGACGAGTCTACGTGGACGCGAGCCTCAGCGCAGGAACGTCCCGGCCGTGGTCGCCAGATCGAGGATCGGGCCGGGGAACACGCCGAGCACCGCGATGCCCAGCGCCGACACCGCGATCGGCAGCCAGGTGAACGCGCTGGCCCGGCCCACCATCACACCGTCGGCCGGTTCGCCGAAGAACATCACCACGATGATCCGCAGGTAGAACACGGCGGCCACCAGGCTTAGTATCACCGCGACGATGACCAGCCAGTCGAAACCGCCCTCCCAGGCGGCCGCGAACACCGCCCACTTGCCGATGAAGCCGCCGGTCAGCGGGATGCCGGTGAAGCTGAGCATGAACAGCGCGAAGATGCCCGCCACCAGCGGGCTCTTGCGACCCAGCCCCGACCAGCTGGCGATCGCGTTCGCCTCGCCCGAGGAGTTGCGCACCATGGTGATCACCGCGAAGGCGCCCACGCTGGCCAGGCCGTACACGACCAGGTAGAACATGGCGGCCGCCACGCTGTCCAGCGGGCTGATCGCCGAGCCGGTGGACGCCCCGACGACGGCGGTCATGATGAAGCCCGCGTGCGCGATCGAGCTGTAGGCCAGCGTCCGCTTCATGTCGGTCTGGGTCAGGCCCCACACCGCGCCCACCACCATCGTGGCCACGATCAGGACGGCGAGCAGCGGCTGCCAGGTCCAGCGCTCGCCTGACAGCGCCACGTACAGCACCCGTAGCGTCGCACCCACGGCGGCCAGCTTGGTGCAGATCGCCATGAAGCCGGTGACCGCGGTCGGGGCGCCGGTGTAGACGTCCGGCGTCCAGTTGTGGAACGGCACGACGCCGATCTTGAACAGCAGCCCGACCAGCAGCATCGCCAGACCGGCGACCAGGATGCCGCGGCCCATCGTCGGGTTCTGGACGGCCTCGGAGATCGCCCGCAGCTCGAACGAGCCCGAGTAGCCGTACAGCAGCGCCACCCCGAACAGGAAGAAGGCCGAACTGAACGCACCGAGCAGGAAGTACTTCAGCGCCGCTTCCTGGGACAGCAGCCGGCGCCGGCGCGCCATGCCGCACATCAGGTAGAGCGGCAGCGACAGCACCTCCAGCGCCACGAACATGGTGATCAGGTCGGACGCCGCCGGGAACACCATCATCCCGCCGAGGGCGAACAGCGCCAGCGGAAAGACCTCGGTGTGCTCCAGTTTGGCCGCGGACGCCTCGGCCTCGGCCCGGCTGCCGGGGACCGTGGCGACGGACGCCGCGAAGGCGCTCACCCCGCCGTTCAACTGCCGCTCGGCGAAGACCAGGATGGCGCTCAGCCCGAGCACCAGCAGCGCGCCCCACATGAAGTAGCTGGGGCCGTCCAGCATCATCGCACCCATCGCCAGCGGACCGCCGATGCCGGCGCGCCAGTTGACCACCAGGAAGCCCATGGCGGCCGCGATGCTGAGCACCGTCAGGCCGGCCTGAATGACGAACCGGTGCGCCCTAGGCGCGATCGCCTCGATCAGGATGCCGAGGATCGCGGCACCCAGGACGATCAGGACCGGGGCGAGCGCCTGCCACTCGAAGTTCATCACTTCTCTCCCTTCGCGGGGGCGACCGGATCGGTCAGCTGCATCCGGGTCATCGCCGCCTTCGCCGTCGGCTCGACCAGCTGGACGATCGGCCCGGGCAGGATGCCGAACAGCAGAATGATCGCCACGACCGGAACCATCACGCTGCGCTCGGAACCGGTCAGGTCGCGGGTGAAGTGCTGCGCGGTGGCCTCGGTGACCGGTCCGGTCATCGTCCGCTGGTACATCCGCAGCGCATAGGTGGCGGCCAGGATGATCCCGGTGGCCGAGATCGCCGCGATCCATGGGCTGCGCGACCAAGTGCCGGCGATCACCAGGAACTCACTGACGAAGGTGGACATGCCGGGCAGCGACAGCGCCGACAGGCAGGCCAGCAGGAAGGCGCCGGCGAGCACCGGGGCGACCTTCTCAACTCCGCCGAACGCCGAGATCTCGGCCGAGCCGCGCCGCTTGATCAGGTAGCCGACGGTGAGGAACAGCGCCGCGGTGGAGAACCCGTGGTTGAGCATGAAGAAGATCGACCCGTTGATCGACTGGGTGGTGAACACGTAGATGCCCAGCACCATGAAGCCGAAATGGCTGACCGAGGTGTACGAGACCAGCCGCAGCAGGTTCGTGCTGGCGATCGCCGCGGCGGCACCGTAGATGACCGAGATCAGCGACAGCGCGATCATCACCGGAGCCACCCAGGCACTGGCCTCGGGAAAGATACCGATGCAGAACTTGATCATCGCGAAGGTGCCGATCTTGTCCAGGATGCCGACCATCAGCGTGGACGAGCCAGGAGTCGCCTGCTCGGCGGCGAACGGCAGCCAGGTGTGCACCGGCACCATCGGCGCCTTGATCACGAAGGCGACCAGGAAGCCGACCATCAGCAGCCGTCCGGTCTCCACCGGAATCGGCAGCGCGGCCAGATCGGACAGCAGACAGCTCGGCGTCGCGCCGAGCGACACCGACGTGGCGAACAAGCCGATCACCGCGGCCAGCAGGATGAACCCGCCGACCAGGTTGAACATCAGGAACTTCAGCGCCGCGGCCCGCCGGTGCTCGCCACCGAAACCGCCGATCAGGAAGTACATCGGAATCAGCGTCGCCTCGAAGAACACGTAGAACAGCAGCACATCGTCGGCAAGAAAGGTGAGCAGCGCGGTGCCCTGCAGAGCCAGCACCATGGCGGCGTAACCCTGGGCGTTCCAGCGTCCCTGGCCCTTCACCTGCCATTCGGCGATCAGCACCAACGGGGTGAGCACGACGGTGAGCAACACCATCGACAGGCCCATGCCGTCCAGGCCGAGCGCGAAGTGGGCGCCGAAGGCGGTGATCCACGGCTGCCGCACACTCAGGTCGGCGCCGGCGGTGAACTGCAGGGTGACCATCACAGCGACGACCAGGGTGGCCAGCGAGAACAGCAGGCCGATCAGTCGGGCCGCGCCGCGTACCGGCAATGCCAGTATCAGGGCGCCGAGCAGCGGGATCCCGCCCAGCAGGGTAAGCAGACTCATCTCAGCTCCTCCCTCAGCCGGCCAGGCCGAGGATCACGACGACACCGACCGCCACTACGCCGAGCACCATGGTCAGCGCATAGCTGCGGACATAGCCGGTCTGGGTGCCGCGGGCCGCCACGCTCAGTCCGGCGATGCCGGTGCTGAGGGTGTGTACGAAGCCCTCGATCGCCTTGCCGTCGGTGGCGACCGCCGTCCGCGACATGCCCAGCACTGGCTGCACCACCAGGGCGTCGTTGAGCGCGTCTCCGAACAGGTCGTTGCGGCCCGCCACGGTGATCGGGTTGCCGGACGGCGCCACCGCCGGAACCGGCTTGCGACCGAACACCATCCAGGAGATCAGCACACCGGCGGCAACCACGATCATGGTGGACCAGCCGACCACGGTCGGCAGCAGCGACACCTCGTGCGGGTGGGCGCCGGTGACCGGCTCGAGCCACTCCTGGATCCACCAGTTCATCGCCGCGCCGGCCACCACGCTGAGCGCACCCAGAATGATCAGCGGCACCGTCATCACCGCCGGGGATTCGTGCGGGTGGACGCCGTCGGCCCAGCGCTTGCGGCCGGCGAAAGTCATCAGCATCAGCCGGGTCATGTAGAACGCGGTCACTCCGGCGCCCAGCAGGGCCAGCGAGCCGACCAGCGGGCTGCGGGCGAAAGCCGCCTCGATGATGTGGTCCTTGGAGAAGAAGCCGGCGGTCAGCGGGAATCCGATGATCGCCAGGTAGCCCATGGTGAACGTCCAGAAGGTGACCGGCAGATACTTCGCCAGCGCACCGTAGTGCCGCATGTCGACATCGTCGTCCATGGCGTGCATCACCGAACCCGCGCCGAGGAACATGTTCGCCTTGAACGCGCCGTGGGTGAGCAGGTGGAAGATGGCGAACGCGTAGCCGGCGGGGCCGATGCCGGCGGCCAGCATCATGTAGCCGATCTGGCTCATGGTGGAGCCGGCCAGCACCTTCTTGATGTCGTCCTTGGCGGTGCCGATCCAGGCGCCGGCCAGCAGTGTCACGGTGCCGACGATGACCACCGCGGCCTGAGCGTCCGTGCTGAGGTCGAAGATCGCGTGGCTGCGCACCACCAGATAGACGCCCGCGGTGACCATGGTGGCGGCGTGGATCAGCGCCGACACCGGGGTCGGGCCCTCCATCGCGTCCAGCAGCCAGGCCTGCAGCGGAACCTGGGCCGACTTGCCGCAAGCACCCAGCAGCAGCAGCAGCCCGATCACTGTTGGCCAGGGGCTTTCCAGGTGCGCGGCGCCATGGTTGACGTCGACGAAGGCGGACGAGCCGAACATCGCCAGCATCGTGGAGATGGCCAGGATCATGCCGAAGTCGCCGACCCGGTTCATCACGAACGCCTTCTTGGCGGCGGCCGCAGCAGATGGCTTGTGCTGCCAGAAGCCGATCAGCAGGTAGGACGCCAGGCCGACACCCTCCCAGCCGACGAACAGCACCAGGTAGTTGTCGGCGAGCACCAGGGTGAGCATCGCGGCCACAAACAGGTTCAGGTAGCCGAAGAACCGGCGCTTGCGCTCGTCGTGTGCCATATAGCCGAGCGAATAGACGTGGATCAGGCCGCCGACGCCGGTGATCAGCAGCGCGAAAAGGATCGACAGTTGGTCGATCAGCAGGCCGACCTCGACCTGCCACGATCCGGTGGCGAACCAGGTGTAAAGCGGCACCGAGACGGCCCGGTGGTCGGCCGCTGCGCCGAGTTGCTGCAGGAACAGCGCGAGGGCGACCACGAACGAGCCCGCGATCATCAGCACGGCCAGGTAGGGCCCGATCTTCTCGATCCAGCGTCCGAAGACGAGCAGCAGCAGCGCACCCAGCGCCGGCAGCGCGATCATCAGCCAGGCGTAGCCGAACAGCCCGGTGGCGGCGACCGGGTCGAGCACTTCCATCGGCGTCATGCGCCCCTCCCCCTCATTGCTGCGCCGAGCGGATCATCGCTGGTCGAGCTTGTCGAGACCTCTGCCGCAACTGGTGTCCACAAGCTCAACCAACCCGGCCGGGTCTCGATCGATGTGCAAAGCATCTGTCGCATCACCGGTTCAGCAGGTTGGCGTTGTCGACCGAGGTCGAGCGGCGGGTCTTGTAGATGCTGACGATGATGCCGAGGCCGACGACCACCTCGGCGGCGGCGACCACCATCACGAAGAAGCTGGCCACCTGGCCGTCCAGGTTGCCGTGCTGGAAGGCGAACGCCACCAGGGCCAGGTTCGCCGCGTTCAGCATCAGTTCCACCGACATGAACGCCACCAGCGCGTTGCGCCGGATCATCACCCCGATCGCGCCGATCACGAACAGGATCACCGCAAGGTAGAGGTAGTGGTCGATCACAGTTCCTCGTCCTCCTCGTCGCCGACCCGCTCGGCCGCCGCGAAGGCGTCCGCGGTGATCTGCTTGAACTGCGCACTGTCCAACTGGACGCCGCGCTCGGTGAGCGTGCGGCTGACCGACTCCTCGGAGATGCTGCCGTCGGGCAGCAGGGCGGGCGTGGCGATCGAGTTGCTGGTGGCGAAGACGCCCGAGTTCGGCAGCGAGCCGGGGTGGGAACCGCTGGTGGCGTAGGCCTTCATCCGGGCCTCGGCCTGCTCCTTCTGGCCCAGCTTCGGTTTGGTGCGCTGGGCGTGGGCGAAGATCATCGCACCCACCGCGGCGGTGATCAGCAGCGCCGAGGTGAGTTCGAAGACCCAGACATAGCGGCCGAACAACAGCTCGGCCACCCCCTCGACGTTGCCGCCGGCAGCGGCTTCGGCCTGCGCTGTGGTCGCGGCAGGTGCCGTCACCGCGCCGCCGATCGAGAACACCATCAGCCCGATCAGGCCCAGCGCGCCCAGCGCCGACAGCACCCGCTGGCCCTTGATCGTCTCGACGATCGAGTCGGGGGTGTCGACGCCCACCAGCATCAGCACGAACAGGAACATCATCAGCACCGCACCGGTGTAGACGATGATCTGGACGGCGAACAGGAACGGCGCCGACAGCGAGGCGTAGAGCACCGCGAGACCGACCATGGTGAGCGCCATCGACAACGCCGAATGGACGGCCTTGCGGAACAGGATCAGGCCCAGCCCACCCAGCACCATCAGTGGCGCGCAGATCCAGAAAACGACGGTCATCGCGCCTCCTGCGCCGAGGGCGTCCGGGTGTCGGGGGTGCCTGTCTTGGGCAGTCCCAGGAAGTAGGTCGTCTCGTCGGGACCCAGCCGGCGCGGGTGCGGCGGTGCCTCCATGCCGGGCAGCAGCGGCGCGAGCAGCCGTTCCTTGGTGTAGATCATCTTCTCGCGGGTGGTGTCGCCGAGCTTGAACTCGTTGGTCATGGTCAGCGCCCGGGTCGGGCAGGCCTCGATGCACAGGCCGCACAGGATGCAGCGCAGGTAGTTGATCTGGTACACCGAGCCATACCGCTCACCGGGCGAGAACCGGCCCTCCTCGGTGTTGTCGGCGCCCTCGACGTAGATCGCGTCCGCCGGGCAGGCCCAGGCGCACAGCTCGCAGCCCACACACTTCTCCAGGCCGTCCGGCCAACGGTTCAACTGGTGCCGGCCGTGGAACCGCGGCGCGGTGACCTTGACCTTGCCCTTCTCGGGGTAGCCCTGGGTGAACGTCCTGCGGAACATCGTCCGGAAGGTGACGCCGAATCCGGCCCACTGTTGCGCGAAGGTCGCCATCAGGCGTCCGTCCTTTCCGCTTCGGCATGAACCACGTCGACCTGCTCGGGGAGTCGCTGGCCGGGCATCGGGGGCACCGGGTAGCCACCCGCGAACGGGTCGAACGGGGTTTCCTCGGGCACCTCGGGTTCGGGTTCTCGATCGAGCCACCACCACAGGGCGAACAGGCCGAGCACCACGGCCACGACCCCGCCGATCACCAGCGGGTTGGCCAGCCAGTTCTGCGCCCGGGCGATCCGGACGGTGGAGATCAGCATCACCCAGACCAGCGAGATCGGGATCAGCCACTTCCAGCCCAGGGTCATGAACTGGTCGTAACGGAACCGCGGCAGGGTGCCGCGCAGCCAGACGAACACCGAGATCAGCAGCTGCACCTTGAGGAAGAACCACAGCGGTCCCCACCAGCCCTGATCCATCGCCGGAATCAGCGCGTTGATCGGCCAGGGTGCGTGGAAGCCGCCCAGGAACAGGGTGGTGGCGACCGCCGAGACGGTGGCCATGTTGATGTACTCGGCGAGGAAGTAGGTGGCGTAGCGGAACCCGGAGTATTCGGTGAGGTAGCCCGACACCAGTTCGGACTCGCACTCGGGCAGGTCGAAGGGTGCCCGGTTGGTCTCGCCCACCATCGAGATCAGGTAGATCGCGAAGGACGGGAAGAGCTGCAGGAAGAACCAGTTCTGCAGACCCAGATCGAATCCGAAGAAGCTGAACGGCTGGCCCTGCACGTCGACGATCTCGGCGGTCGACATCGAGCTGGCATGCAGGAACACCGCCACCAGGGCGAGGCCCATGCTGAGTTCGTAGGAGATCATCTGCGCCGACGAACGCAGCGCGCCGAGCAGCGAGTACGGCGAGTTGGACGACCAGCCGGCCAGCACGAAGCCGTAGATGCCGACCGAGGCCACCGCCAGGATGACCAGCACCGAGATCGGCAGATCGGTCAGTTGCAGCCGGGTCCGGACGCCGAAGATCTCCACCTCGCCGCCGAACGGGATCACCGCCCAGGCGGTGAAGGCGGCGGTGCCGGCGATCAGCGGGGCCAGGGTGAACAGCACCCGGTCGGCCGATTTGGGTCGGAAGTCTTCCTTCATGATCAGCTTGCTGCCGTCGGCGACCGCCTGCAACAGGCCGAACGGTCCGTTCATGATCGGGCCGAGCCGATGCTGCATCTTGCCGACCAGCCGGCGCTCGTACCAGACGTTGAAGATCGTCCAGACCAGCAGCACCACGAACAGCACCACCACCTTGATCAGCACCAGCCACCACGGGTCGGTGCCAAACAGGGCGAGGTCGAGCGGGGTCATGCCGCACCTCCTTCGCTGAGCGCGTCCTCGGGACGGGACACCGTGACGCCCGCCCCGTGCACCAGGCCGAGTTCCGACAGCGGCGTCCCGGGTGCGTGGGTGGGCACCCAGACCGTCTCGGCAGCCATACCGGGAGTGATCTCCAGCGGCAGGACGAGCCACCCGTCGCCGCCGGTGATGGTGACCGAGCCGGTCAGGCCATGGGCCTCGGCGACCTCGGGTGAGGTGCGCGCCACCACCGGCCGGGCGGTCGCCTGCAGCGCCGGCTCGTTGTCGTTGGAGCGGGAGCCGTCGATCATCTCGCGCCAGGTGGCCAGCGCCAGCTCGCCCTCGGCCGGACCGCTCACCGTGCGCGGCCCGGTCAGCGACGCCCGATCGCCGTCCCAGCCGCCCAGCTCGTCGAGTTCGGTGAGGGCCTGTCGCGCCGTCCGAATGCCCAGCGGCTGCCCGAGCGCGTCGGCGAGCGCCGCCAGCACCCGCAGATCGGTCATCGGCTGATTCGGCTGCTTGATGACGGTGTTCACCCGGCCGCGGCGATGCTCCCAGTTCAGGAAGTGACCGGGACGCTCCTCGATCAGGGCGATCGGGAAGACCACGTCGGCACGCTCGGTGACCTCGCTGACCCGCTGTTCCAGGCTGATCACGAAGGCCGCCTCTTCGATGCCCTGGCGGGCCTGTTCGGCGTGGCTGAAGTCGGACGGCTCCAGGCCGCCGACCAGCAATGCCAGTCCGCCGCCGCGGGCCGCCGCCAGCTGCGCGTCGGCGTCCAGCCCGGGCGTGTTCGGCAGCCCGTCCACGCCCCAGGCGGCCTGGACGTCGACTCGAGCCAGCACCTCGGAGGCCGGACGGCCGCCGGGCAACAGGTTCGGCAGGCAGCCAGCCTCGATGGCGCCCCGGTCGCCGGCGCGGCGCGGCATCCAGCCCAGCCGGGCGCCGGTGCGGTCGGCGAACTCGGCCGCGGCGGTGAGCAGGCCCGCTACCGTGGCGGCCCGGTCGCCGATCAGCACGATGGTGCCGGCATCCGCCTCCAGGCCGGCCAATGTCTCGGCTTCGGCGCCCGGCACCGTCGGGATCACCTCGGCGTTCAGCTTGCGTGAACCCTCGGAGACGAAGGGAGCCAGGGTGACCACCTTGGTGCCGTGCTTACGGACCGCTTTGCGCAGCCGCAGGAAGACCATCGCGGCCTCGTCCTCGGGCTCGAAGGCGACCAGCACGACCTGCTTGGCGTCTTGCAGCGCCGTGTAGCTGAGCCGATCGGAATCCAGCGGCTGGCCCGCGACCCGGTTGGCCAGGAAGGCGGCCTCCTCGGCGCTGTGCGGACGGGAGCGGAAGTCGATGTTGTTGGTGCCCAGTACCGTCCGGGCGAATTTGGCGTAGCCGTAGGCGTCTTCGACGGTGAGTCGGCCGCCGGTCAGCACCCCGATCCGGGCGCCGGCCCGGCGCAGCCCGGCCACGGCGGCGTCGATCGCCTCGGGCCAGGACGCCACCCGCAGCACGCCGTCCTCACGGATCAGCGGACGGGTGAGCCGGTCGGCGCCGCGTCCGGACTTGAACGCGAAGCGGCCCCGGTCACAGTTCCATTCCTCGTTGACCTCGGGAGCGTCGCCGGCCAGCCGGCGCTTCACCTGGAAATGCCGGTGGTCGGTGCGCAACTGGCAGCCGCCGGCACAGTGCTCGCAGGTGGTGGGCGTGCTGACCAGGTCGAACGGACGGCTCTGGAACCGGTAGTCGGCGCTGGTCAGGGCACCGACCGGGCAGATCTGGATGACGTTGCCGGAGAAGTAGGAGTTGTACGGGTGGTCCTCGTAGAAGCCGACCTGCTGCAGCGCGCCGCGCTCGACCAGGGTGATGAACGGGTCGCCGGAGATCTGCTCGGAGAACCGGGTGCAGCGGGCGCACAGCACGCAGCGCTCCCGGTCGAGCAGGATCTGCGCCGAGATGCTGACCGGCTTTGGGAAGGTCCGCTTGACCCCCTCATAGCGGGACTCGCCGCGTCCGGTGCTCATCGCCTGGTTCTGCAGCGGGCATTCGCCGCCCTTGTCGCAGATCGGGCAGTCCAGCGGATGGTTGATCAGCAGGAACTCGATCATCCCCATCTGCGCCTTCGCCGCCACCGGCGAGGTCTCCTGGGTGAGGATCTTCATTCCCGGCGCGCATTCCAGCGTGCAGGACGCCTGCGGCTTCGGCATGCCGCGGCCGTTGCCCATGTCGGGCACTTCGACCAGGCACTGCCGACAGGCGCCGACCGGGTCGAGCAGCGGGTGGTCGCAGAACCGCGGGATCGCCACCCCGATCATCTCGGCGGCCCGGATGGCCAGCGTGCCCTTCGGCACCTGCACCTCGGTGCCGTCGATGAACACCGTGATCAGGTCGCTGGCGACGACCTCGCCCGGCTTGGCTGTGACCGTCATGCCCGCGCTCCTTCCGCAGCCGCGCCGACGTCCGCGGTGGAGAACAGCGTGCTGCGCTCGTAGGGGAACAGCTCCCAGGCGGGCGTGTGCATGCCCTGCTCGAACTCGTCGCGGAAGTGCTTGATGGCGCTGGTCAGGCAGGCCACCGCCCCGTCGGCGAGAGCGCAGAACGAGCGGCCGCCGATGTCCTCTGAGACGTCGAGCAGCTTCTCGATGTCACCCGGTTGGGCCTTGCCGGCCTCGAAGTTCTTCAGGGTCTGCACCAGCCACCAGGTGCCCTCCCGGCACGGGGTGCACTTGCCGCAGGATTCGTGCTTGTAGAACTCGATCCAGCGCAGCGTGGTGCGCACCACCGAGGTGGTCTCGTCGAAGCATTGCAGCGCCTTGGTGCCCAGCATCGTGCCGGCCGCACCCATCGACTCGTAGTCGAGCGGCAGGTCGAGATGCTCGGCGGTCAGGATCGGGGTCGATGAGCCGCCAGGCGTCCAGAACTTCAGCTGGTGACCCTCCCGGATGCCGCCGGAGACGTCCAGCAACTGCCGCAGGGTCACCCCCAACGGCGCCTCGAACTGGCCGGGCCGCTTCACGTGGCCCGACAGCGAGTAGATGGTCATCCCCTTGGACTTCTCGGTGCCCATCGAACTGAACCAGGCCGCGCCCCGGTCGATGATCGCCGGGACGGACGCGATCGACTCGACGTTGTTGACCACCGTCGGGGAGGCGTACAGGCCGGCCACCGCCGGGAACGGCGGACGCAGCCGGGGCTGGCCGCGGCGTCCCTCGAGCGAGTCCAGCAGGGCGGTCTCTTCGCCGCAGATGTAGGCGCCGGCGCCGGCGTGCACGACTACCTCCAGGTCATAGCCGCTGCCCAGGATGTTCTTGCCGGCGTAACCCGCCGAATAGGCCTCGCGGACGGCCTGCTGCAGCCGACGGATGACGTGCAGCACCTCGCCGCGGCAGTAGATGAAGGCGTAGGAGCAGCCGATCGCGTAGGAGGCGATGATCACACCCTCGACCAGGGTGTGCGGAGTCGCCAGCATCAGCGGCATGTCCTTGCAGGTGCCGGGCTCGGACTCGTCAGCGTTCACCACCAGGTACTTCGGGTTCGGGTTGTCCTGCGGCACGAAGGACCACTTCATGCCGGTCGGGAAGCCGGCGCCGCCGCGTCCGCGCAGGCCGGAATCCTTGACCACGCCCATCACTTCGGCCGGGCTCATGCCGAGCGCCTTGCGCAGCCCGCGGTAGCCGCCGCGGCGTTCGTAGTTGGTCAGCTTCCAGGCCCGCTCGTCGGCCCAGTTGTCGCTCAGTACGGGGGTCAGCAGGTCGGTCACTGGGCTCCTCCTTCGGGCTCCAGAGGCGGCGGGACGTCGGGCGCCTGCCAGCCGTGCTCGCGGGCCAGCCGCAGGCCCAGCAGGGACGCCTCACCGGCGGCCGGACCCTCGTCGGCGCGGCCGTCCGGGAAGCCGGCCAGCACCCGCTCGGCCTCCTGCCAGGAGGTCAGGGTCGCGCCGCGCGGCGAGCGGACGGTCTCGCCGTCGGCCAGGGACCGCAGCAGTTCGTCGGCCTTCACCGGCGTCATATTGTCGAAGAACTCCCAGTTGACCATCATCACCGGCGCGAAATCGCAGGCGGCGTTGCATTCCACCCGCTCCAGCGAGAAGGTGCCGTCGGCGGTGGTCTCGCCCTCGTGGATGCCGAGCCGCTCGCTCACCCGCTCGAGCAGCTGGTCGCCGCCCATCACCGCGCACAGCGCGGTGGTGCAGACCCCGACGTGATGGGTGCCGGAGGGACGCCGCCGGTACATCGTGTAGAAGGTCGCCACCCCTGAGACCTGGGCGGTGGTGATGCCCAGGATCTCGGCGCACGCCTTCACCCCGGCCGGGCTGACCCGGCCGTCGACGCTCTGCACCAGGTGCAGCATCGGCAGCAGCGCCGAGCGGGCCTGCGGGTAGCGGGCCGCGATCGAACGCAACTCGTCGAGGGTGGTCTGGGTGATGTTCGTCGAGACGTCGTCGTAGTCGATGCCGCCCGAGTCGGGGAACCAGGACTGGAACTCGTGGCCCGTCATCGGTCCACACCCCCCATCACCGGATCCAGCGAACCGACCGCCACCACGACGTCGGAGATCATCCCGCCCTCGCACTGGATCGGTACCGACTGCAGGTGGTTGAACCCCGGGTCGCGCATGTGCGCGCGGAACGGACGGGTGCCGCCGTCGGAAACCACGTGGCAGGCGATCTCGCCCTTCGGCGACTCGATCGGCACGTAGGCCTGGCCGGGCGGCACCCGGAAGCCCTCGGTGACGATCTTGAAGTGATGGATCAGCGCCTCCATGGACTCGCCCATGATGTGCTTGATGTGCTCATGGCTGTTGCCCTGGCCGTCCGGTCCGACCGCCAGCTGCGCCGGCCAGGCGATCTTGGGGTCGTTGACCATCACCGGCTCGCCGCGGGAGGCCTCCAGCCGGTCGGCGCACTGCTCGACGATCTTCAGGCTCTCCCACATCTCGTCCAGCCGGATCCGGAACCGGGCGTAGCTGTCGCTGGATTCCCAGCCGTCGTCCGGGCTCCAGGCCCTCGACTCGAAGTCGTAGGTCTCGTAGCCGCAGTACGGCTGCTGCTTGCGCAGATCCCAGTTGTATCCGGTCGAGCGCAGCACCGGGCCGGTGACGCCGAGCGCCATGCAGGCGGGCAGGTCCTGGTGGCCGATGCCGATCATCCGCATCTTGAAGATCGGGTTCTCGTTGCAGAAGTCGGCGTACTCGGGCAGGTGCTTGTGCAGCCAGGCGATCAGTTCGCGCAGCTGCGCGATGCCGGTCTCGGGCAGGTCGACGGCGACGCCGCCCGGCCTGATGTAGGCGTGGTTCATCCGCAGTCCGGTGACCGCCTCGAAGAAGTCGAGGATCATTTCGCGCTCGCGGAAACCGATGGTCATCACGGTCAGCGCACCGATCTCCATGCCGCCGGTGCCGATGCAGACCAGGTGTGACGCGATCCGGTTGAGTTCCATCATCAGCACCCGGATCACGTTGGCGCGCTCGGGGATGTCGTCGGTGATGCCGAGCAGTCGCTCCACGGCCAGGCAGTAGGCCACCTCGTTGAAGATCGGGGCGACGTAGTCCATCCGGGTGACGAAGGTGGTGCCCTGCGTCCAGGTCCGGTACTCCATGTTCTTCTCGATGCCGGTGTGCAGGAAGCCGATGCCGGGACGGATGCTCAGCACCGTTTCGCCCTCGCACTCCAAGATCAGCCGCAGCACCCCGTGGGTGGACGGGTGCTGCGGACCCATGTTGATCACCAGGATCTCGTCGGACCGCTCGGCCTGCTCGGCGGCGATGTCTGCCCAGTCGCCGCCCATCGCCGTGTAGACGGTGCCCTCGGCGGCCTCGCCGGGCTGGGCGTAGAAGTCGGTCGTGCTCATCGGTAGCTCCTCCGCTGGTCGGGCGGCGGCACGGTCGCGCCCTTGTACTCCACCGGGATGCCACCCAGCGGATAGTCCTTGCGCTGCGGATGCCCGACCCAGTCGTCCGGCATCAGGATGCGGGTCAGGTGCGGATGGCCGTCGAAGACGATGCCGAACATGTCCCAGGTCTCCCGCTCGTGCCAGTCGGCGGCCGGGTAGATCGCCACCACGCTCGGCACGTGCGGGTCGTCGTCCGGCGCCGTGGTCTCCACCCGCAGCCGGCGGTTGTGGGTCATCGACTGCAGGTGGTAGGCGACGTGCAGTTCGGCGTCGGCGTCGGTCGGGTAGTGGACGCCGGAAACGCTGGCGCAGAACTCGAAACGCAACTGCGGGTCGTCACGCAGCTGGCCCATCACCTCGGTCAGTTTCTCGCGCAGCACCAAGAAGGTCAGTTCGCCGCGGTCGAAGATGACCCGAACCAGCGAGTCGGGCACCAGGTGCACCAGCCGGGCGGTCGCGCCGGCATACCAGCCGTCGCTGGGCAGGCCGGAGTTGGGCAGCTCGACGGCCCGGACCAGCCGGCCGTACCCGGAGGTGTCGCCGGAGCCGTCCGACCACATGCCTTTGCGGGTCTCGATGACGTGCGAACCGGCGGGCACCTGCGCGAGCGCGTCCGCCTCGGTGGGCTGGGCCTCGTCCGGCTGGGCGTCCTCGCGCTCGAGTCCGGCGCCGGGCGCCGAATCGGGACCGGGCGTGCGGCCGTCGACGGTCTTCTCCTCGCCGGGCACCTTGTCGTCCGGTCCTCCGACCTTGCCGGCCGGACCCTTGGCCTTGTCGTTGGGGCCCTTGTCGTTGGGTGCCCCAGTCATCGCATGAGGCCCTTCATCTCGTGCGTCGCCATCGCCTCCAGGGCCGCTTGCTCCTGCGCCTCCAGCTCCTCCAACTCGTGGGCGCCGATCGGACGCTTCAGCACGATGTCCTTGCGGAGCTTGAACATGGCGTCGATCAGCATGTCGGGACGGGGCGGGCAACCGGGCACGTACATGTCGACCGGCACCAGGTGATCGCCGCCCTGGACGATCGCGTAGTTGTTGAACATGCCGCCGGAAGAGGCACAGACACCCATCGCCATCACCCACTTCGGGTTGGGCATCTGGTCGTACACCTGGCGCAGCACCGGCGCCATCTTCTGGCTGATCCGTCCCGAGATGATCATCAGGTCGGCCTGTCGCGGCGAGGCCCGGAATACCTCCTGGCCCCAGCGTCCGGCATCGAAGCGCGGCGCACCGTAGGTCATCATCTCGATCGCGCAGCAGGCCAGCCCGAAGGTCGCCGGCCAGAAGGAGGCCTGCCGCATCCAGCCAAACAGGCCCTCGACCGTGGTCAGCAGCACCCCTTGGGGAATCTTCTCCTCAAGCCCCATGTCGCACCCTCCGTGCCGTCATCGCGCTCAGTCCCATTCCAGCCCACCGCGCCTGATCTCGTAGACGTAGGCGACGCCCAGCACGAGCAGGAAGATCATCATGGCGCCGAAGCCGAAGACGCCCAGGTTGTCGAAGGCCACCGCCCACGGGTACAGGAAGGCCACCTCGACGTCGAAGACCAGGAACATCATCGCCGTGATGTAGTACTTGACCGGGAAGCGGCCGCCGCCCGCGGCCGCCGGGGTCGGATCAATGCCGCACTCGTAGGTGTCGTATTTGGCCCGGTTGTAGCGGCGCGGGCCGACCACCAGGCTGAGCACCACCGACACGACCAGGAAGCCGCCGGCCAGCACCATGATCCCGAGGATCGGGATGTAGGGACTCATCATTGCCTCCGTCCGGTCATGCCGAGGGCACCACCCTCGACAGCGAGTGGATCACTCGGTCCATCCAATCACCTTCCCGGGTGTCATAAAGATGAGCCAGCAACTTGATGGTGAATCGCATCAGGGTGCGTCGCGGCAGGCCGTAGCGGACGCAGACGCGCATCACCTCGGGCCGCTCGATCAGCTTCACGAAGCCCTGCCCGAGCCGGAAATAGCCGCCCCATTCATGGGCGAGCCGGACCGGGTAGCCGGCCAGCGCCTTCTCAGCGGCCGGCGTCCCGACACCCTCGGCGTGGGCCCGGGCGACCGCCTCGGCCGCAGCCTCGCCGGCCTCCATCGCGTACGGAATGCCCTCGCCGTTGAACGGCGACACCATGCCGCCCGAGTCGCCGACCAGCAGCAGACCCTTGGTATAGGCGGGTTTGCGGTTGAACGCCATCGGCAAAGCGGCGGACGCGATGGTGCCGACCTGGTTGTCGGGGTTGAAGCCCCACTCGGCGGGAGTATTGGCCAGCCAGGTGCGCAGCAGGTCGCGGTACTTCAGCTTCTGCGATGCGGCGGTGCTGGCCACCGTGCCCAGCCCAACGTTGCAGGTGCCGTCCCCCATGCCGAAAATCCAGCCGTAGCCGGGCAGCAGATTGGACTCCCCCGGCTTGCCGTCCCACAGCTGCAGCCAGGACTCCATCCAGTCGTCGTCGTGCCGGGACGAGGTGAAGTAGGTGCGGCAGGCGACGCCCATCGGTCGCTTGGCGTTCTTCAGCAGGCCCATCGACTTCGCCACCGGAGAACTGTTGCCGTCGGCGGCCACCACGATCGGGGCCCGGAAGGTGCGGCCGTCCTTGGTGGTGACGCCGGTGATCCGGCCGCTACGGTCGTCGATGACCGCACCGTTCACATTGGCCTGCTGATACAGAGTGGCGCCCTTGTCGACCGCGTGGTTGGCGAGCAGCTCGTCGAAGTCTGCGCGCTTGCGGACCAGGCCGAAGGACGGGAACTCGGCCAACTCGGGCCACGGAATGTGGAACGGCTCGGGACGCGCACCGTAGACCCGCAGGCCCTTGTTGTGCAGCCAGCCGGCGTCCTCAGTGATGTCGACGCCGAGCCGCAGCAATTGCTTGGTGGCGCGCGGAGTGAGCCCGTCGCCGCAGACCTTGTCCCGCGGGAAACTGCTCTTCTCCAACAGGGCGACACTGAGGCCCTGGTCGGCCAGCCAGCAGGCGGTGCTCGCGCCGGCGGGGCCGGCCCCGACGACGACGACGTCCGCCAGCTCCTCGGACATGCCACTCCTCGTCATTTCGGTTCACTCGCGCCCCGGGCGCAGCGTCAGTCTAGGCACGAAATGACATGACAGCCATTCGGGACCACGGTGTGCGGCTGACTAAGCTGCGCGGGTGATCCCAGGCCCTGTCATCGCCCGCACAGTCGCTATTAACGACCCGGGAATGTTGGCAAAATACCTTGTGGACGAAGGCTCTGTGGCCTGGTGGCGGCGTGGCGACGGAATGGTCGGGCTGGGTTGTTTCGCTCGGGTGGAAGTCGCCGATCCTGCCGAGGCGGACGCCTGGTGGAAGGGGTTCGTGGGGGCTCTTGAGCACCACTCGGAGGTGAGTGGCGTGGCCGGGTCGGGACCGGTCGCGTTCGGGTCGTTCAGCTTCGATCCGGGCCATACGTCGGGGACCTCACGGCTGGTGGTTCCGCGGGTGATCATCGGACGCCGGGACGGTATTTCCTGGCTGACGGTTCTCGGCGACACCGCTGGTCCGCTGGTCGAGCCCGCGCCGCTGGTCGAGCTTGTCGAGACCCCTCCTCCCCCGCCGGGCGAGCCCCTGTCGCTGGTCGAGCTTGTCGAGACCGCTGCACCACGGCCGAGCGAGCCCCTATCGCTGGTCGAGCCTGTCGAGACCGCTGCACCACGGCCGGGCGAGCCCCTGTCGCTGGTCGAGCTTGTCGAGACCGCTCCTCCCCCGCGCGTGCCTCGCAATGTCCAGGTCACCGCCGACGCCGCCGACGAGGACCGCTGGCGCCGTCGGGTGGCTGAGGCCGTCCGCCGGATCGAGAGCAACGGCCTGGAGAAGGTAGTGCTGGCCCGGGCGGTGACGGCGACGGCGTCCGAACCGATCGACGTGCGGCACCTGGTGAGCATCCTTTCCGAGGAGTATCCGAGCTGCTGGACCTTCAGCGTGGACGGCCTGGTCGGGGCGTCGCCGGAGATGCTGGTGCGCCGCGAGCGCGGGCTGGCCACCTCACGGGTGCTGGCCGGCACCATCCGACGCAGCGGCTCGGAGGAGACCGACCTCAAGCTGGCCAGTTCGCTGGCGCGGTCGTCGAAGAACCTCGCCGAGCATGAACTCGCGGTGGCGTCCGTCGCCGAGGCGCTGGCGCCGCTGTGTTCGGGGATGAACGTGCCCGAGTCGCCGTATGTGCTGGAACTGCCGAACGTGCTGCACCTGGCCACCGACGTCACCGCGGTCGCGCACAAGAAGGCGTCCGCACTGCGACTGGCCGCCGCGCTGCACCCCTCCGCCGCGGTGTGCGGGACGCCGACCGCGGTCGCGCGAGCCGCCATCGCCGAACTCGAGGGCCTGGACCGCGGCCGTTACTCGGGCCCCGTCGGCTGGATCGACACCAACGGCGACGGCGAATGGGCGATCGCCCTGCGCTGCGGAATGGTGGACGCCACCGACCCCCGCCGGATCGACCTGTTCGCCGGCTGCGGCATCGTCGAAGGCTCTGACCCCGACGAGGAACTCGCCGAGACCAAGGCGAAACTGGTGCCGATGCTGGCCGCGCTCGGGCTCTGACTTCCGCTGGTCGAGTCTGTCGAGACCCGCCGACGGTCGCGCCGGTCGAGACCGTGTTGCACGGGAGCCGCGGATCTCACCAGAACCCGCGGATCTCACCATCGGTAGCCGATGGCCGGATCAGCAGCCACTTTCGTGCAATAACACGAAAGCCGACGGCCGACGTGGCACTCGCTCCCGATGGTGAGATCGGCAGTTGGGTGAACGGGACGCTTCGGCCCGACCCGTCGCCAGCGCTCAGAAGCTGGCCGGGACAAGCTCGACCAGGGAGTCAGCGGCGGACGCGGTAGCGCAGGTGCAGCACCCGGTTGCCCTGGACCACCTCGTCGGGATCCTCCAGTAGGTGCTGGGCGTCGACCGAGCCGAAGTAGCGCTTGCCGCACCCAAACACGACGGGGACGACATCCATTCGCACCTCGTCGACCAGGCCCGCGGCGAGCGCCTGGCCGCCTACGTCGCCAGCGGCAACCTCGACCACGCGGTCACCCGCAAGCTCCTGCGCCCGAGCCACGGCAGCCCTGATGCCGTCGACGAAGTGGAAAGGTGCCTCGGGATGCCAGCCCTCGGGCCGGCCGCGGTGGGTGACAACGATGACGTGGTCGATCCCGCTCGGCGGGACTCCGTCCCAGCCGTCCGTCAGATCGAAGACATGGCGACCGGTGATCGTCACGCCGATGCCGTCCCAGTACGGCCGGGTGTAGTCGTAGGACGCCCGCGACACCGTCAAGAAGCCGCCGTCGTCCAACGGGACGTCACCGCTGGTCAGCCAGTCGAACAGCGGTCCGGGCTGGTCGTCGGAGTCCGCGATGAAGCCGTCGACCGATACCGAGGCGTACATGACCACCTTGCCCACGGAACTCTCCTCTGCTTGGTTGCCCCAAGCTAGCGCCCGCGCAGCGCTGCCGCTGCGCTCTGAAGACGCACTCCATGCCAACAACAGCCTCTCCACTGCACCGCCGCCAGCGCGATCTCCGATCACTGGACGACGTCGGCCCCCGTTCCGCGGCACGGCTCCTGTTCAAACAGGTGCAATCACCGCGAACGGGTGCAACGTCAACCGTCGCGGCAACCGCCGGGGAGCGGCAATCAGCACCACGATGTCGAGGACCGGAACAGGTTGAGGAGCAGGCCGGGCGGGACGGCGCCCGACGCGGTGGCGACCCTCGGGGGATCCTTCTCCACTGGTCAAG
The DNA here is from genome assembly GCA_044225075.1 of Micropruina sp. Classification (GTDB taxonomy): domain Bacteria; phylum Actinomycetota; class Actinomycetes; order Propionibacteriales; family Propionibacteriaceae; genus Micropruina. The sequence continues at coordinate 31,125 of JBGAJF010000003.1, forward strand.
CCGGGCGGGACGGCGCCCGACGCGGTGGCGACCCTCGGGGGATCCTTCTCCACTGGTCAAGCCGGTCGAGACCCGCTGGCTCCGAGAGCGAGATCGAATCAGCGTGGCTTGGACGAGTTCACCACGAGAACCGATTGATGCAGCTCAACGTAGGACGCGCCACGGAAGGCTCTGGCAATGTCGTCCAGCAGGGTGTCAAAGAGAGCGATCAACTCGGCGTTGGAGATGCTGCCGGTCTTTATCGCCAGGAGACGAGCGGGTACGCCGCTGACGCGGTGCGAGTTCACGAAGTCCGCATCCTTCGAGATCACCACCCTCGCTTCGGTATCAGCCCATGCCGCAATCTCGGCATCTGATGTCTCGAAGCCGTTGGGCAATGCCGACACGTGGAGGGCGTATGACCATGCTCGACCAGATAGGCAACCAGGCGACCCGGAAGGTGGGCGTCGATCAGGAACTTCACTTGGAGAACGGCACGACGTACTGACCAGATGCCTGGGCGGCAGCGAACTCCAGGGAAGCCAGAAGATCCTCGCGCTCCAACTCGGGATGATCCGCCAGGATCTCCTCGAAGGTCATGTCACTTGCGAGCAGCTCCAGAACCACCTGAACCGGCCAGCGCATGCCCCTGATGATTGGCTTGCCGTGGCAGACCGCGGGGTCGACCGTAATACGGTCGAGATGGCTGACGGTCACGCTCATGAACTTAAGTATTCCACTTCGGTCGTGGATGGCCATCGCCGCACTGGTGTCGATGCTGGCCACCATCGGCCGCCCACCTCAGCCCCCGGGCTCCCCTGGGCGTCCCCGAGGTCCCCGTCCCCGACGTTGCGCAGGTTTGGGTTCGTTGCCTGGGTTTAAACATGGGCAACGAACCCAAACCTAGGCAACGTCGGGCTGGTGGAGCATCACTGTGGATCAGCAGATGAAGCGCAGCCGGTCAAGACCCTTCAGCCGCCGAGGTCTCGTCGGCGGAAGCCCCTGCCGTTGACACCGCGCGATCAACACGGCCGTTGAGCCACTCTTGAAGCGTGAGTCCGTCCCGTTCGAGGTCGAGCGCACCGGAGATGATGGCAAGCACCGCGTCCGCATACACGGTGGCGGATTCCCAACGCGAGGGCAGGACGTGGTCGGGCTGAATGCGCGAGCGCATGACTGCGCCATCGAGGACCAGTTGGATGGCGAGGGTAAGTCGGTCGATCGACCAGCCCTTTCGCAGCGTGACGCCCATGGCGAGGAGGATGTCGCGGTACATCTCGGACCAGGCGAGTTGGCTCGCGCTGCTCGCCACTTGGAGGTCACTGGCAAGACCCGGGTGCCGGGGCAGCAGGGCCGCAATGTGAGCGAGCAGGAAGGAGCGAGGGTGGGAGACCAGGACGCTAATAAGGTTGTCGACCACTTCGGCCACGCCGGCCGAAAACGATGTGGCACCCGGGATGTTCTGCAGCGATGGCACCTCACTCGTCGGGTCGCCTGCCGGATCGTCTCGGTAAAGCATCGCGTGGACGACGGCGTCCCGGATGAACTCGTCCTTGGTTGGCCAGCGATTGAGCAGTGCCCGTTTGCTCGCCGGCCGTCCCCCTTCCTGTGCCATTCGGAGAACGTCCTCGATCCGAATCCAATCCAGTGCCGCCGGATAATGCAACGCACGGAGCCGCGGTGTGCCGACCTCAGATTCGGTGGTGAGGCTCGCGTCGATGAGGCGTGCCGCGGCATTCAGATAGACCATTGCAGAGTCGTCATACCGGGTCGGAGCGGGACGCGGACTCACGACGCCAGTCTGGCGCACGGGTGCGGACGAGTCACGCAGAACTGTCGTAGGAATACCCGCCACGGTTTGCGCACATGGTTCCCGCCGAAGGCGACTTGTTCAGCCGGTCGCCAGCATCTCCTGTATCGGCCGTCAACAGGCCCTGCGAGGGTGGAGACGGCTGTCCCGTCCCACTGAGCACCGTCGCATCACCACGCGGTAGGGGCACAACTGAGGTGCCCAACGTCCAGTAGTGGCGAAACCCCTTTCACGACTATCTACCCGTTCCGATACGGTCCTGCCATTAGCTCGGCACGCGGGTGTCGAGAGTGGACCTGATTCCCGCTGATGGGAGTCAGGATGGCTCGGGGGGAGCAGCAATGCCGTGGTGGAAGTTGCGTGTCTGGATCTGTGGCGTCCTCGTGGTGGCGATGCCATTCGCGGGAATATCCGGAGCTCCTGCCGCCAGAGCGGCCGTGCCGCCAACCGTGACCGCAGTCACCCCGGCTAAAGGCAAGACCGCCGGTGGTGCCACCGTCGTCCTGACCGGCACTGGGTTTCAGGACGTCACCAAGGTGCAGTTCGGCTCTAAGGCCGGAACGAAACTGAAGCTCAGCTCAAGCACCTCGCTGAGCGTCGTCGCTCCGGCAGGGACCGGCACAGTTGACGTCCGCGTGGTGACCAAGGCGGGCACCTCGCCAACCTCCGAGCAGGCCAAGTACAGCTACCTCGCTGCGCCAACGGTGACGAAGGTGTCGACCACGGCGGGCGGCATCGACGGGGGCACCATGGTGACCCTCACCGGCACGAACTTCGTCGATTTCACGAAGGTGACATTCGGATCCACGCCGGGCACCAAGGTGCAGATCAAGTCTGAAAAGTCGTTGACGGTCACCACCCCTGCCCGCAAGGCCGGGGCGGTCGACATCCAGGTCACCACCGCGTACGGGACCTCAAAGAAGTCGTCCAAAGCGCGCTTCACTTTCATGGCAGCTCCGAAAATCTCGTCGGTGTCGCCCAATGCGGGAAAACTGACCGGCGGCACAACGGTGACCATCAAGGGCAGTGACTTCAGCAAGATCACCCGCGTTACCTTCGGCGGCAATGCCGGAACGAAGCTCAAGGTCTCTTCGACCAAGAATCTGACGGTCACGACGCCGAGTGGAAAGGCCGGCGTCGCCGAGGTCCAGGTGGCCGGTGCGTACGGCTCCAGCCCCAAGGCGACGGCGGCACGGTTCACCTACATCGCGCCACCGAACGTCACCAAGGTCGCACCGGCAAATGGCCCGACCACCGGGGGCACCAAGGTCACCATCACCGGAACCGACTTCACCAATGTCAGCAAGGTCGCCTTCGGCACGAAATCCGGCACGAAGCTGTCGGTGACGTCGAAGACGTCCCTGACCGTGGTTACGCCGAGCCAGAGCGGTCAGACCGTGGACGTTCGGGTGACCAGCAGCTACGGAACCAGCGCTACCAACGCGGACGCTCGCTTCACCTACGGGACGGCGCCCGCCCCGACCCCTGCACCCACGATCACATCCGTGACGCCAACCAGCGGCACGACGGCGGGTGGCACCAAACTGACCATCACAGGCACCGACCTGACCGGCACCAGCAAAGTCACCATCGGTGGCGTCGACGCCACCGGCCTCACCGTCGTGTCAGCGACTCAGGTGACGCTCACAGCACCCGCGCACGCCGCCGGTGCCGTCGACATTGTGCTGATTACCCCCGGTGGAACAGTCACCAAGACCGGCGCATTCACCTACGTCGCGCCGGCGCCCGCTGCACCCACGATGACGTCGGTCGCCCCGACCAGTGGCACAACCGCGGGCGGCACGAAGCTCACCATCACCGGCACCAACCTCACCGGCACCAGCAAAATCACCGTAGGCGGCACGAATGTCGCTGACTTGGTGGTGGTGTCGGCCACCCAGGTCACCGCAACGTCTCCTGCTCACGCCGCAGGTGTGGTGGACGTCGTTCTCACCGCGCCCGGTGGGAGCGTGACCAAGACTGGCGCATTCACCTACACCCCACCTGCGCCCGCTGCACCCACCATCACGTCGGTTGCGCCGACCAGCGGGCCGACAGCGGGTGGCACCAAGCTCACCATCACAGGGACGAATCTCACAGGGACGAGTAAGGTCACTGTGGGCGGTTCAAACGCGACCGACCTAGTGGTCGTTTCGGCCACGCAGGTGACGGTGACTTCGCCTCCCCATGCGGCGGGCGCTGTGGACATCGTGCTCACTGCCCCTGGTGGCACCGTCACCAAGCCCGGCGCATTCATCTACGCTGCACCCGCACCAGCTGCACCCACGATCACGTCGATCACACCGACCAGCGGCACCACCGCGGGCGGGACCAAGCTGACCATCACCGGCACCAACCTGACCGGTACTACCAAGGTCACGATCGGCGGGACGGACGCCACCGGAATTGCCGTCGTCTCCGCCACCGAGGTCACGGCGGTGTCACCCGCCCACGCTGCCGGCGTGGTTGATGTGGCACTGACCACGCCTGGTGGCACGGTGACCAAGACCGGAGCGTTCACCTACAGCACGCCGGCACCTGCTGCACCGACGATCACCTCGGTGACGCCCGCAACCGGCTCCACCGCTGGTGGGACCAAGTTGACGATCACTGGCACGAACTTGACTGGCACCACCAAACTCACGCTGGGTGGAGCCAACGCCGGCGATCTAGTGGTCGTCTCAGCCACCCAGGTCACCGCAACCTCGCCCGCCCACGCTGCGGGAGTGGTTGATGTGGCCCTAACTGCTCCAGGCGGCACGGCCACCAAGACCGGCGCTTTCACGTACACCGCACCGACGCCTGCAGCCCCTACCGTCACCTCAATCACTCCGGTGACAGGCTCGACCAGCGGCGGAACGAAACTCACAATCACTGGCACGAACCTCACCGGCACCAGCAAGGTCACGGTGGGTGGAGCCAACGTCACCGACCTGATCGTCGTCTCAGCCACCCAGATCACCGCGACCACTCCGGCTCACGCTGCCGGCCTCGTCGACCTGGTGCTGACCGCCCCCGGCGGCGTCGTGACGAAGACGGGCGCATTCACCTATGTCCCGGGCTGTGCTGCACAGACAATCCGCGTATCTGGGACGATCAACGCAGACACGGTATGGAGCGCGTCATGTGGACTCGTCTACAACGTCACGGGACAGCTGACGGTTGCGAAGGGTGCGACGTTGACAGTGCCCGCCGGCGTGGTGGTCAAGTTCAACTCATCGACCTACCTGTCCGTGGATGGTTCCCTCATCGTGAATGGCACCGCCGCCAGCCCGGTCATCTTCACCAGCATCTACTGGAACGGCATCGGCATCAACACCGATGCCAAGCTCACCACGAACGCGCTCACCCAGCGTTACGGAGGCGGCATCAGCGGATCCGGGGCTTCGGTGTTGAAGGTCACCAACTCGACCCTCACCAGGTCCACCTCCGGTATCTACGCCTCCCGAGGAGGCTCCTTCGAGGACCGGCTTAACGAGATCACGATCACCGGCAACACCCTGACCTCATCGCTGGGCATCGAGGTCTACTCCACCAACGAGCGAACTGATGCCGACGCGGTGCCGATCCGGGTCTCCGGCAATAACGTGACCGGGAACAGCAGCACCCAGCCCGCTTACCTGATCCGCGATAGTCGTATCCAGCCGTCACGGCTCACCGGGAACACCGGAACCACCAACAAGATCAACGCAATCCACCTCGGTGGTGTCCTGGTTGAGAACTGGACGATGCCCACCAGCGGTCTGCCCTACGTAATCGACTACAGCAACTGGAGCGGCCTGACGGTTGCGAAGGGTGCGACGTTGACAGTGCCCGCCGGCGTGGTGGTCAAGTTCAACTCATCGACCTACCTGTCCGTGGATGGTTCCCTCATCGTGAATGGCACCGCCGCCAGCCCGGTCATCTTCACCAGCATCTACCCGAGGCCGGCAACTGGAACGGCATCGGCATCAACACCGACGGCACGCTTAGCGCCAGCGGCTTCACCGTTCGCTATGCGTCGACCGCGGTCTCAGTCAGCGGTGGCAATGCCACGATCTCGGGTGACCTCAGCAAGAACTCGGTGGGCATCCAGTCCGACGGCACGCTGGTAGACGCTAGGAACACACAATGGGGCAGCAGCAGCGGGCCCAGCCCGCACGGGACCGGAGTACCCATCAGCGGGGCTGGCGTGCTGGTCATTCCCTGGGTGGGCTACGTGCCGCCACCTCGACCCGCTCTTGCCGCCCCGCAACCAATACCGCCAACAAACCCCGCCAATTGCGCGGACTTGGTTGTCTTTGGCCTGCGCGGTTCTGGCGAGGACCCGCTGGCGGTATGGAACATACTCGGCGGCGAGAAATGGTTTCCGCCCTTATTCAACGGAGAGTCTGACGGCTTCGGCCCTGACAGTTGGGACGTATACTACGGTCTTTCAACCCGGCTGAAGAAATTGAAGCCGTCTCTGCGGATCAAGCCGGTGGGAATTCACTACCTTGGGCTATCTGTACCGATCGTCGGACTACTAAATGGCCAACCGGTGACGGTAAACGATTTCAACGATAGCACCTTCGATGGAATCGATAAATTGATCGCTCGCATGTATAGCGAAATCAGAGATTGTGGAACCAACACACGCTTCGTCCTGATTGGATACTCGCAGGGCGCCTTGGCCATTCACTACGTGTTGCGTCAATTGGAGCGAAGCGATTCCTCCATGCTGGGCCGTGTTGCTGGAGTGGGGTTGGTAGCCGATCCCGGCCGCACGTCGCATGGTGCTGAGACCCTGTGGGAGAAGGCAGACACGCCTGCGGGCTGGTGGATTTCGGGCTCCAGCGGGAGTTGGAGTTCGGCCCTCTTGTTTGATTCAAACTTGCAGGGACCGTTACCTCCCAGCGTGACGGGTAAGACCGTCTCGATCTGCCACCATCAGGACATGGTGTGCTCCATCGCACCGCTAGCAAACATCTTCCCGCACACCTCTTACGAGGCTGACGAGACAAATCGGATGGGTGAGTGGCTAGCCGACGTTATCGCCGGCAATCGACCGTAAGCTCGCCCGGACGCGGTCTACCTCCTTGAGGGGTCGCCGAAATACTCGAGGAGTCGCCCACCTTTTAGCGATCACAGTTGCTGGCAGCAGCAGCAGCAATCGTCGCTTCGCCAAGTGCAGCCCGACGATCAACTCGACACACGAATGATGGTGAACATCGTTCCTGACCGCGGCGGCCACGATGACACCCCTGTCGACAAGGATCATGGTCAGCGGCCGAAGCCTTGCGACAGGACTTTGTCGACCGTCTGGGGCGCGGAGGCGTCACGTGGCCCGTGCTCGATCATTCCGATCCAGCCGAATGGCTCGGCCGTTCGCCGAGCTTGCGGGGTGTTGTGGCGCCGGACGTCCGCGAGCATCTCCGCCACTTGATCGTCGGGCAGCGCATCAATGGCGGCGTGAAGCTCGTCCGGTGCAACGGACATGCCGACAGTGTAGAGCGCGGCGCACTCACCGCCCCGGGCGCTGCACCTTGATCTTCTGACCCGGTCCCTGCTTCTTCAGGGTTTCCTTCTCGCGGTTCAGCGCCTCTTGCTGGGCTTTCATCTCGTCCATATTGAAGGTGCCGCGCAGGAAGATGAACGCGATGGCGGCGATGGCAAAGGAGTAGAGCGGTGAGCCGCCGAGCATCACCGGGGCGGTGATCAGCACCACCATGTCGAGGCCGCGGAGCAGGTTGAAGATCAGGCCGGGCGGCACCGCGCCGGACGCCGTGGCGACCATCGGGGTGTTGTAGTCGGCCTTCTTCGCTGTCACCCAGCGGACGGCGCCCAGCCAGCCGGCGAATCCGGTGACGATCGCGATCAGTGCGCCGTCGACCGGTGACCGTTCGGCGCCACCAGAGGTGATCCCGATGAACGCGGGAATCGTCGCCAATGACCAAAGCAGCGCCAGCAGCAACGGCACCGCCATCGCCACGGTGCGCACCTGGGAGGTCTGGAACGGGAACATCCGCGCCAACCCGCCGGTGCGGGTCAGCACCCGCAGCATCGACAGGAACGGCACCAGCACCACGACCAGGATCAGGCCCGACACTAGCGCATTGATGGTGGTCATCCCCAGAGCATCCAGCGCGTATGGCGCCACCACGGACGCCACCAGCGGCACCAGCGGACGCGGGAACCGACGCAGCCGCTGCAGATCGCGCCACAGCAGCGCCCGCAGGCCCTGCCCGTGACCGGGCGTCGGGGTGACATGGCCGCGTTCGATGGCCGCGCGCTCCACCACAATGTCGCGGACCAGGCCGAAGTCGAGCGCGTACATGGCGCCCTGCATGCCGGCCACCAGCGAACCGCCCGAAGTCAGCCGGGCGCGGCGAATCAGGTTGAGCCGGCGTCCGGCGCGGATGAGTTCGATCACCAGCACCAGCAGCCCGATTCCGGCGGCTGCGGACGGACCGAAGTCGACGGCCGCGGCGGGGACCGAGAAGGTCAACCATCCGGCCGCGACCGCCACGGTCAGCAGCAGCGTGGCCAGCGCCAGCAACGCGAACAGGGTCTGCGCGGCGTGGGTCAGGCTGGTCCGCTCGCGGGTCTGCTCCGCGGCCGCGAAGGCGGTCAGTCCCGCCGCGCCCAGTCCGTTGGCAAGCGCCCACAACCCGATGTCGAGCAGGCTCGATCCGCTCAGCGCCGCGATCAGCGCCCCTAGCACGGCGGCCAGGACGCCGGCGGCAGCGATAGCCAGCCGGAGCCGTCCTGACAGCAGCCGGGAGCGTTCGATGGGGGCGTCCATCAGCCAGAAACCCTCGGCTGCCGAGACCAGCACCGGTCCGAACAACCGGGCCACGGCGAGGGTGAGTCCGAGCAGCGCGAACCAGGTCGCCCACGGCACCAGGGTGCGAGCCGACACGCAGGAGGCCTCGGCGCAGCTGGCCATCGTCGTCTGCGCCTTGAGCACCAGGTTGGTCAGCATGGCGCCAACCAGCAGGATGCTGAAGACGGCGACGTAGGCGTCCTGGATGGCTTGCATGATCGAGCGGGTGGCGCGGCCGTGGCGCCACTGCTTCATCGCGTCGTGCAGTTCGCGCTCGTCGACTGGCTCGGACGGCGCGTCCGGCAGGAACCAGAAGCTGCGTGCCGGTTCGGGCGCCGGGGTCGGTGCCGTCTCCGGTTTCGGCGCGGCGGGCGTCGCCCCCGAGCGGATCAGTCGGCGGGACTTCTTGCTCACGCGCTGACCTCATCGGCGACGGCGTCCGCACCGACCCGGACGACGCGGGTGGCCACCACGTCGACCAGCCTCGGTTCGTGGCTGGCCAGCACGATCGCCAGACCGCGGGCCCGTTCGGCGGCCAGCCGGGCCGCCAACCACTCGACGCCCTCGACGTCCAGGCGCTGCTCGGGCTCGTCGAGCACCAGCAGCTGACGGGGCCGGACGAAGGCGGTGGCCAGCGCGAGTCGCCGGCGCTGACCCGACGACAGAGTGCCGGGCAGCTGTCCGGACTGCGGCACCAGCTGCACCTCGTGCAGCACCTCGTCGACCGCCGTCTCGGGGTCGGGGACGCCGTGCGCGCGGGCCAGCAGGTCGAGGTGCTCGACGACCGACAGGTCGGGGAAGAAGTCCAGGTCGTCGATGACGGTGGCGACGGCGCGGCGCACCGCGGGGTTCGTTTCGCTCATCAGGACGCCGTTCACCTCGACGGTGCCCTCGTCGGGGGTGTCGGCGCCGACCAGGCAGCGCAGGATGGTGGACTTGCCGGCACCGTTGCGGCCGGTCAGCGCGATCGCCTCACCCTCGCGGACCTCAAGGTTGAAATTGTCCACGATGACGACCGGACCGAAGGCTTTGCGGAGTCCGGCCACCTTGAGCACTGTGCTGCGTTTGGCCATGGGCAGGATTCTCCCTCACGATCCAAGCTCGCTCCGAATCGTCCGCGGTGTCGGTGGGGCGTGGCAGGCTATGGCGCGTGGGTGATCCGAGAGGCGCGAAGGCGACGCTGGCCAAGCGCCGGGCCGATGTCGCAGAGATGTTCGACGGCGTAGCGGCCCGGTACGACCTGGTGAACGACGTGCTCACCGGCGGGTTGGATCATCGCTGGCGGCGTGCGGTCGTGGCCGCGGTGGCGCCACAGCCCGGTGAACGCATTCTCGACCTGGCCGCCGGCACCGGCACCTCGTCGAAGCCGTTCGCCGATGCCGGCGCGCTGGTGGTGCCCGCCGATCTGAGCCTCGGCATGCTGCAGGTCGGCAAACAGCGCCAACCCGAGCTGGCCTTCGTGAACGCCGACGCGCTGGCGCTGCCGTTCGCCGACGGCGCCTTCGACGCGGTGACCATCTCGTTCGGGCTGCGCAACGTCGAAGACACCGCGGCCGCGGTCACCGAACTGCGCCGGGTGACCCGGCCGGGTGGCCGGGTGGTGATTTGCGAGTTTTCCACGCCAACCGAGGCCTGGCTGCGGCTTGCCTATCACGGGGTGGCGCTGCGGGTGTTGCCCCTAGTGGCGCGGCTGACGGCGTCCAACCCGGTGGCATATGAGTACTTGGCCGAGTCGATCCGGGCCTGGCCGGCCCAGCCGGTGCTGGCCGACGCGATGGCGGCGGCCGGCTGGCGCGACGTCGAATGGCAGAACCTGAGCGGGGGCATCGTCGCGCTGCACCGCGGCCGCGCCTGATGTTGTTCGCACTGGACGCCTACGCCGCCCGCAGCTGTCCGGTCAAGACGCACAACTCCTTCCACCCGGGCATGACCTTGCCGACTGTCGACGAGGGATTGCGCGAGGTGTTTCACGGCGGCATCGCCTTTCAGGCCGACGTGATCGCGCAGCTGCTATCCGGTTTCGAAGGTTCGGTGCTCGACGGACGCGCGCTCACCGAACGATCGAGCGCCGAGCAGGAGCGGGCGGCGCTGGAGGCGATGGCGTCCGGGGTCGACGTGCTGATCGGGCCGTTGTTGCCGCGGGATCTGGTGGCGCATCGCAGCGGACGCCCTGATCTGCTGCTCCGTGATCCGGACGGCGGCTATCACCCGGCCGAGATCAAATCCCATCGGGTCAGCGACCCGCGCGGCGGTGGTTCCGCCCTCACCTGGTCGGCGTTGTCGGATCCGCTGCGGCGCCAGGTGTTGGAAGGGCACCGGTTCCGCTACACCTGGCGGCTCAACGACCTGCTGCAGCTCGCGCACTACCGACGGATGCTGGAGACGATCGGGCACGCCGCGGCCCTGCCGCTGGCGGCGGTGGTCGGCAGCGATGAGCTGCCCGAGCTGGGCCGGGTGCTGTCCTGGGTCGATCTGGACGCCGCAGTGCTGCCGCCCAGCCCGCGGGCGGCGTCCGTTGACCCGGAGGTGTCGCCGGCGGTGAGGCCGTCGGTCGAATTGGAGCCCGGTACGGCGTCCGCAGTGATCGAACGCGTGTCGGCGCTGGACAGGTACGACGTGGAGCATGCCTTTCGGGTCGAGATCGCGCAGGTCGCCGCGTCGCTCACCCCGGACGATCCGCCGGCACTGCTGCCGGTCGCCAACCGGGAGTGCGGCTGGTGCCAGTGGTGGGACGTCTGCCGGCCCCAGCTGGACGACGACGACCTGAGCCTGCGGATCTCGAAGTCGCCGCTGGACGTGTACGAGATCCGAGTGCTGCGTGAGTTGGGCGTGGCGACGGTCGCCGAACTGGCCGCCACCGATTTGGAGGCCCTGCTGCCCGGCTATCTGCCGCGGGTCACCCACCGGGTGGGCGCCGAAGACCGGTTGCGGCTGGCCTGGCGACGGTCGGTGCTGATGGCCCGCGGGGTGGATTTCGACCGGGTCACACAGGGCCCGATCGAGGTCCCCGCCGCCACGTTGGAGATTGACCTGGACATCGAGACTTCCTCCGACGACCGGGTCTACCTGTGGGGCTTCGGGGTCAGCGACGCCCGCGACGGCAGCCGCTACTACCGGCACTTCAGTGCCTTCGAACCGCTCGATGACAAGGCCGAACAGGGTTTGGCGGTGGCGGCCATGAGCTGGTTGCGTGACCTCGTGGACGGCGTCGACACCCTCGTCTACCACTACTCCGACTACGAGGTGGTGCGGCTGCAGAGGTTGGCGTCCGCAACCGGCAGCGAGGTGCTGTCCTGGGCGGTGGAGTGGGCACGGCCGCATTTCGTCGACCTGTTTACCGCGATCCGCACGCACTTCTTCGGCACCCAGGGGCTGGGCCTGAAGGTGGTCGCCACCCGCGCGGCCGGATTCCGCTGGCGCGACGAAACCCCCGGCGGGCTCAACAGCCAGGCATGGTTCGACGAGGCCGTCAGCGGCGCCACCGAGGACGTCCGCGCCGCCGCCCGTCGCCGCGTCTTGGAGTACAACGAGGACGACGTCGAGGCTACCTGGCACGTCCGGCGCTGGCTGCGCACGCTGCGCTGACCGGCCGGCCGGGGCCCGGATCGATCTGCCCGCTAGTCGCCGAGGGCGAGACGGAACCGCGGTGCCGGGCCGAACTCCGTGGTGGCCTGGCCGGCGGGCAGGAAACCCACCGCCCGATAGAACGCTTCGGCATGGGGGTTGCCGGTGACCATCAGCGTGCTGGCCCCGGATTCCCGCGCCTCCCGGATGGCCGCCAGCATCAGTCGGCGTCCGATTCCGTGACGCTGCCAATCCGGGTCCACGAAGAGGTCGTCGACTTCCGGGACGTCCGGATCGTCGTGGGTGACGGTGATGAACCCGACGACCTCGCCCTCTGTGGTCGCGACCGTTGTGCCACCCCCAACGAGCGCGGACCCGTCGAACTCCAGATGCTGCGGGTGGGCGAGCAGCAGGTCTCGATCCGTCACGTTGGACAGGGACGCCCGCCGGTAGACGCTGCGCAGTCCCTCGAGGTCGCCCGCGGACGCCGTACGCAGGATGATCTCAACACCCTCTGCACTCGAGCGAGGCGCCCGGTCGGGCGCGGGATCGGTGATGACCTGGCTCGCCAGGGCGTTGATCTGAGCATTCAGCTCGCGCCGCCGGGCCCGGTCGATGGTTGCGACCACGACGTCCACGCCCTCGATCGGACGCCGCAGCGCTGCCGCCAAACCCGCCTCGTCGCTTACCCGGCGGACGGGGACCCCGTGCGCTTCGGCGAGCCGGACGAGGTCGACCCCGGGCGGCGTCCCGAACACCCGCTCGAACGAGTCCGCATAGGTGTCGGCGCCGTATTCGAGGGTGGCGAAGATGCTGCCTCCGGAGTCGTCGGCCACCACGATCCGCAGATCCGGACGCCGCTCGCCCAGCCCGGCGGCGAGGCCGTTGGCATCGTGCAGGAAGGTCAGATCACCGCACAGCAGCGTGACCGGCTCCCCGGACGCCAGCGCGACACCGACCGCGGTCGACGTCGTGCCATCGATGCCGGCCAGACCTCGATTCGCGAGCACTCGCGCGTTGCCGCCGCAGGCCAGGTCGGCGTCCCGGATCGGCTGGCTGTTGCCGAGCATCAGCACTCCCGACCCGACGGACGCCACCACCGCCGCCGCCACCGCCGGTCCGGTCAGCCCCTGCTGCGCATCCACCAGTTCGGCAACACGTGCCGCCACCAGAGCAGCCGCGGCCTGCCAGCGCTGCAACCACCCCGACTCGTCCCGCCCGGCAGCGACCAAAGCCGGCACCACCCGGGCGGCCCGCCAGCCCGCGTCCGGCCATTCCGGCGCAGCGCTGACCGCGATGATCTCGACATCGTCCCTGGCCAGCAGCCTGTTCACCGGCCGCGACAAGGTGGGATGGCCGAACACCACCACCCGTTCCACTTCAGCCGACAGCGCCGAACCGAGCAGCAGCGACCCAGTCCGCAGCGCGCCGTCCCGGGCATTGCTGGACGGCTCGGCGATCAGCGGAAACCCGCCGGACCGCGCCAGCTGGGCGGCCTGCCGTCCGGTCTCGACGGTCGCGTCACCACACACCGCCAAGGTGCGCGGACCAACCGCCAACGGCACCGCCGGCGGCGCCGGGGGGGCTTCCCGCACCACCGCGCTCAGCGTGGGCAGGGGCGTCTCGTCTCCGACCAGCGGCTGATCCAGTTCCACATTCAGATGCGCCGGACCCGGATTGCGGCTGCCGGCACCGCCGGCCAGCAGACACGCCCGCGCCGTCTGGGCCCGCCACGAGGCCGGCGCCGCCGTCGACGCCACCCGCGCCGACCAGCGCACGAACGACTGGAAGAGCCGGGCCTGGTCGGTGGTCTGGTTGGCGCCGACCCCGACCAGCGCGGCGGGCCGGTCGGCGCTGATCACCAGCAGCGGGACGCCGCTGTGGTGCGCCTCCATCACGGCCGGAAGCAGGTTGCCGACGGCTGTTCCCGAGGTGGTCAGCACCGGCACCGGGCGTCCGGACGCCTTGGCCAGGCCGAGCGCCAGGAAACCGGCGCTGCGTTCGTCGAAGCGGACGTGCAGCCGCAGCCGTCCCTCGGCCTCGGCACGAGCGAACGCCAGGGCCAGGGGTGCGCTGCGCGAGCCCGAGGCGAGCACGGCGTCCGTCACGCCCTGGGCGCACAACTGCGCCACAATCGTGCCGGCGCACCGCGACGAACTCACCTGGTCTCCTGTTCCACGTCGGACAGCCGCCGGTGCCACCACCGGTCCAGTTCGTCCGCTGCCCGCCAATCATCCCCGTTCGGGGCAACCCGGCGCACATCGATCGCCCCGTCGACCGCGATCAGCGGGTCGTCGACCACGTCGCGGGCCAGCAGCGCAACCGTGTTCAGCCCGCAGGCGTACGGCAGTTCGGGCAGCGCCGCGGCCAGCGCGACACCGGCGGCGATGCCGACCGAACTCTCCAACGCCGACGACACCACGACCGGCATGCCCAGCCGTTCGGCCAGCTCCAGGCAACGCCGGACGCCGCCCAGCGGCTGCACCTTCAGCACCGCCACATCCGCCGCATCCAACGCGGCCACCCGTTCCGGATCACCCGAGCGCCTGATCGACTCATCGGCCGCCACCGGCACCTCGATGCCTGCCCGGGCGAGCCGGACCCGCAACTCGGCCAGCTCCTCGACGGTGGCACACGGCTGCTCGACGTACTCGAGTTCGAACCGGGACAGCTCCCGCAAGGCTCGGACGGCTTCGTCGACCTCCCAGGCGCCGTTGGCGTCGATCCGCACCCGCCCCGACGGCCCGACTGCATCGCGCACGGCCTCCACCCGGGCCAGATCGTCGGCCAGCTCCTGGCCGCGTTCGGCGACCTTCACCTTGGCCGATTGGCACCCTCCGGCCAGCGCGAAGGCGCCGGCGCGTTCGGCGTCCACTGCCGGGACGATGCTGTTCACCGGCACCCATGACCGCACCGGCGCCGGCCAGCCGTGCACAGCGGCCTCAACGGCCGCCTGCCACCAGGCGTCGATTTCGGGGCGGGTGTACTCGGGGAACGGGCTCCACTCCCCCCAGCCGGCTGCTCCCCGCAGCAGCATCCCGGAACGCCGCGTGACGCCCCTGAAACGCGTTGTCAGCGGAATATCGAAAGTCTCTCTTCGCTCCACCAACGAAGCTCGCTCATGAACCGACATTCAGGCCCCGACCACCAGGCCGAGCGCCATCCCGGCAGCCGCCACCAGTTCGCCCAGCCCGACCAGCTTCAGCACCTGGATCAGTGCGCGTCCGGCGCCACCGGTGAGCACGATGCGCACCGGTCCGGCCAACAGCACCACGCTGAGCAGCCCGAGCAGCGCCCACCAGGTGGTCAGCGCCGCCAGCGCCACAACAGCGGCGAGCGCGACAACCACCAGGAACACGAAGAACCAACGGGTGCCCCGGTCACCGAGCCGGGTGGCCAGGGTGCGTTTGCCGGACGCCGCGTCCCCGGTCAGGTCGCGCAAGTTGTTGGCGACCAGGATTGCGCAGGCCAGCGCGCCGATCGCGACCGCCGCCGCCCAAGTGGCCGGCGGGGTGCCGCCGACCTGCACCAACACGGTGCCGCCGACGGCGACCAGCCCGAAGAAGACGAAGACGAACAACTCCCCCAGCCCCAGGTAGCCGTAGGGACGGCGTCCGCCGGTGTAGAACCAGGCCGCCGCGATCGCGGCGACCCCGACCGCCAGCAGCCACCACAGCTGGCTGAGCAGCACCAATCCGAGCCCGGCAACGACGGCGACGCCGAAGCAAGCGAACGCAGCCGACTTCACGCTGCGCGGCTCCGCGACACCCGAACCGACTAGCCGCATTGGCCCGACCCGGTCGGCGTCGGTGCCGCGAATGCCGTCGGAGTAGTCGTTGGCGTAGTTGACGCCGACCTGCAGGGCCAGCGCGACTGCCAGGCAGAGCAGCGCCAGCGCCCAGGAGAAGTCGCCCTCGAAGGCGGCGATCCCACTGCCGGCGAGCACCGGGGACACGGCGGCCGGGAGAGTCCGAAGACGGGCGCCCGCCAGCCATTGACTCGTTGTCGCCACTCAGCTCCCTTCGGCCCACAACCGGCGCAGGCTCCGCCGATCGATCTTGCCAGTGGAGGTTCGGGGCAGGCCAGCGACCCGGCGCAGCAGCCGCGGAATGGCCGACGGCTCGAGGCGTCCGGCCAACCGGGCGCGGCAGTCGTCCGCGTTCAACGGCAGTTCGGTGAGTGCGACGATCACTGTCCCCCAGCGTTCGTCCGGCACCCCGAGCAGCGCCAACGTGCCCGGGCCGAAGACGGCGTCCGCGGCGCGCTGTGCCCGGCCCAGGTCGACGTTGATTCCGCCGGTGATCACCACCTCATCGAGGCGTCCGAGGACTTGCAGCCGGCCGTCCGTCCAGCGGCCCCGGTCGTGGGTGCGCAGGGTGCGTCCGTCGCGGCTCAGGTCGAGGGCGGCCGCGGTGGCGTCCGGATCGAGCCGGTAGCCGGAGAAGACGCAGTCACCGGCGATGGTGATCCGTTCGTCGGGATCGATGTCGATGCGGACACCGTCCAGCGGGACACCGTCGTAGACGCAGCCGCCGCAGGTCTCAGCCATCCCGTAGGTTGCGACCAGCTTGATGCCGGTCTCCCGGCCGCGGGCCAGCAGCGCCGCAGGGATGGCCGAGCCACCGACCAGGACGGCGTCGAACCTGGTCAGCGCGGCCGCGGCGTCCGGATCGTCGAGAGCGCGATGCAGCTGAGCGGCGACCACGGAGACGTAGTTGCGCCCGTCGTGCAGCGGCAGTTGGGAGAGGTCGGACGGCACCACGCTGATCTGGGTGCCGGCGACCGCGGCCCTGGCGGCCGTCATCAGACCTGCGACGTAGTGCAGCGGCAACGGACACACCCAGTGACCCGAGCCGCCGAGCCGTCGGTGGGTCGCCGACACGGAGGCGCGTACGGCGTCCGCTCTCAGCAGCACACCCTTCGGGTCGCCGGTGGAGCCCGAGGTGCCGACCAGCACCGCGGCGTCCGCCTCGAGTGGTGACCCGGCCAGATCCCAGGATGTCGGGGCGGACGCCCCGTCGGCCACCACAGCGATCGGCTGCCCGCCGGCCAGAACCTCGGCGATTGCCGCCGGGACGGTCGGACCGCTGATCACCCGGGTACGCACCCGTTCACCCTAACGGCGCCCGCGACACCGCCGGACGCCGCCCGGCACAACCACCCCAATGCGGTGACCAAGCCGGCCCGATGCGGTGTGGACAGCGGGTAGATTGACTGCATGGGACGCGTACTTCCGGTGGTGCTACTGGCTCTGCTGGTTGTTTACTGCCTGGTCGAGGTGGCGCAGGCCGATCCTGACCGCGTCCGGGTGCTGCCGAGGTGGCTGTGGGTGGCTCTGATCATCCTGCTGCCCGGCCTGGGTGCCATCGCCTGGCTGATCGCCGGACGCCCGCAACGGCATCAGCCACCGCGCAAGCCGCCCCGCGCTCCGGACGACGACCCGGACTTCCTGCGCGGCCTCTAAGTTCGCCTTTCGTCGAGCCTGCCGCGACCGGCCCTTGTCGGTCGAGCTTGTCGAGACCTCGGACCCGTTCCGACAGCCTCAGCCAGCGAGGTCGAGTTGAGCAGCGCTGTACACGGTGAGCATGGCGCCCCCGAACCGCAGCACGGCGACGCGGGCAAGTCGTCACCAAGGCCAAACCTGCAGATCGCTTCCACGCGAGGGCTCGGTCTGTGACCGCCACGTACATCGCCTGCCCGCCATCAGGCTGCTGCTTCTATTCGTTCCCACGCAAGAACCGGTCTGTGACCACACCCAAGGACAGCGGCGAGATGCGCGTGATTGAGGACCTGCTTCTATTCGCCTTACGCATGAACCGGTCTGCGACGAAACCGAACGGCAGCTAAGAGCTATCGCCCCCAAGTTTCTATTCGCTCGTACGCGAGAACCGGTCTATAACAGCAGTCGCACATCTGTACGATTCCCACATGCAGGACGACGAGCTTCTATTCGCTCTTACGCGAGACCCGGCCTGTGACGAGCGTCGCGTGGAGTTCGCGGCCAATCACTTGGGTTTCTATTCGCTCTTACGCGAGACCCGGCCTGTGACCTTTTGGTCCATCACACCCAAATGGCGATCGAGAACCTTGTTTCTATTCGCTCTTACGCGAGACCCGGCCTGTGACTGCTAGACATCGCTCCCAAGGCCACGGAGTTCATCGTTTCTCTTCGCTCTTACGCGAGACCCGGCCTGTGACAAATGGCCGATCAATCGGCGCGAGATGACTCGGGTTTCTATTCGCTCTTACGCCAGACCCGGCCTGTGACGGGACGGCTCCCGGGCATTCGCTTGGGAGTCGGTGTCGTTTCTATTCGCTCTTACGCGAGACCCGGCCTGTGACGGCTCAGTCGAGGAGACACCTTCACAAAGGTCTTCTTGTTTCTATTCGCTCTTACGCGAGACCCGGCCTGTGACAGACCCCGGACAAGCCGACGACGACCTCGTCCCAGTTTCTATTCGCTCTTACGCGAGACCCGGCCTGTGACATGTTCGTCGATGGGCGAGAGCAGGACTGGAAGGGTTTCTATTCGCTCTTACGCGAGACCCGGCCTGTGACGTCAGCCAGAACCTCGGCGCCCAGGAGCGCGGCTTGTTTCTATTCGCTCTTACGCGAGACCCGGCCTGTGACGTCAGCCAGAACCTCGGCGCCCAGGAGCGCGGCTTGTTTCTATTCGCTCTTACGCGAGACCCGGCCGTGACGGGGACACGATCAGCTCCGAGGAGATCAGCGGTTTCTATTCGCTCTTACGCGAGACCCGGCCTGTGACATGATGAAACGCCGAGGAGAAATAGTCCTCCCGTTTCTATTCGCTCTTACGCGAGACCCGGCCTGTGACAAGGCCCTCCTGTTCGAGCTGGTGGCCACGATCAGTTTCTATTCGCTCTTACGCGAGACCCGGCCTGTGACAAGGCCCTCCTGTTCGAGCTGGTGGCCACGATCAGTTTCTATTCGCTCTTACGCGAGACCCGGCCTGTGACTGGACACGGTCGAGGACCTCGAGCGGATGGAGT
Source organism: Micropruina sp. (assembly GCA_044225075.1). Lineage (GTDB taxonomy): Bacteria > Actinomycetota > Actinomycetes > Propionibacteriales > Propionibacteriaceae > Micropruina. The sequence continues at coordinate 50,275 of JBGAJF010000003.1, forward strand.
GGGAGGTTTCTATTCGCTCTTACGCGAGACCCGGCCTGTGACGGGACGGTCATCGTGGCAGCATTCTTTGCCGTTTCTATTCGCTCTTACGCGAGACCCGGCCTGTGACAAGTACACCCCGAAGGGCTGGAGCTGTGCGTCGTTTCTATTCGCTCTTACGCGAGACCCGGCCTGTGACAGTAGCCCTCTGGAAGGGCTGGGCAACGGGCCAGATGTTTCTATTCGCTCTTACGCGAGACCCGGCCTGTGACGCCTGGCCTGGATCATGGAACGACCGGGCAAATTCGTTTCTATTCGCTCTTACGCGAGACCCGGCCTGTGACCGCAGCGGTAGAAACTGGCCGCTGACTAGGTGCTTTGCGAAAGCTGTGCACACGCCTCCTTTCCTTGGCCATAGATTCGGCTGCGGTGGCGCCCGCTGAGGTGCATCTGCCCTTGTCAGGCCGTCCACACAAGGATAGCCCGAACTACTGCGCGGCCGACCACCCCATTCTCATGTGGATTCGCTGTGCGCCCGTTGCGAAGGCTAATGGTAGTCGCCGTTCGCCCACCAAAGAGCGAGGCAACGGGCGTCGTCCCAGCAGTTTGCGCACTGTCGCCGGAGGTAGAGGGAGTCCTCGGTCGATCGCGGAGTTCGTCGAGTTCGCCCTCGTAGATCGAGAGCATGAAGACAGACAGCCGCATCCGACTACCGCAGGTTTGCAGGAGATCCGCCAGACGTGCCTCGCGGGTCTCGTTGGAGAGGTAGTACGCCGCCACGATTGCCATTGTCATGACGGGCCCCGTCCATGGTTCCTCCCGCGCCACGGTTGTCATGATGCGCTGCGCCCGATCTGAGGTCGCGTCGCCGTGTTCGCGCGAAGTCAGTCAGCGCACCCTTGGTGGTGCGCAACCTCGGCATCTCGTCGCCAGCGAGTAGCGACGTCCTCGCTTGCTTCGTAAGAAGGGCGCCCGACTTGCCCCCTTATCGGCGCGCGCCCGGCCGCAGTCGATCACCGTTGCGCGCCGCGGGTTGCTCCGCCGCCACCCATCGGGCGGAACTCGTCCACCAGGTCAAGGGCGCGCCCGGACGGCGATACACGGTGACAAGGAGTAAGCCAATCGCGGGATCAACGCCATCAGCAACCAGCACGGTCACACAACTCCGCCGTCGGCAGGGCTCTCACAGGTACGACCGGGGCGAAACAGTTCAGTTAGGGTGGCCCCACAACCATCAGCACGGATAGCGAGGGGTCGTTGAGCAAGCGAATGAGGAACCCGGTTCGGGAGCGGCGGTCTGCAGCGATCATGACGCAGCAGCTCGGCGCTGCCGTTAGTGCTGGCGGCTTGGGCACGCTGCTGGCCGTCGTGTTCGGGCCGGGCGACTGGGCCTGGATCGGTCCACTTGCGGTGACGTTGATTGGCATCGGTGTGTGGCTCTACGCCCGGAAGGCTGTGGAGGGTCACGCCGAGGCCAACGGAACCCTCTACTACGTGAGGCACCAGTTCCCCGGCAGTGCGGACTGGCACGACGAGGATCTGGCGAATCGGCTGGAGAAGAAGCCCATGGACTTCCGGGCGATTACCCGCGACGTGGTTCAACCCGTCAGGCGGGCTCACGGATTTGATGTGGCCTCAGACGTCAACGACCTGGCAATCGCCTACGAGTCCCAGAACAACTCCGATGACACCTGGACGGGGTTCGAACTCGCGCCCGACCTGCTCTGGTTCTCTGCCCTTGCATTCGGCGCCCAGCTGTATGGGAACTGGAAACACCAGACCCTTCTGGAATTGCCCAGTGGTGGACCAGCGGTAACTGCGGCAAACCCCTTGAGTTGGCCACTCCGCCCGCCCGCCCAGCCGAGTTCGACCAGCAAGACGTGGGACCTGAGCATCGAACACGAACGGTACCCAGACACGAACGACGCGGTGGTACTGGTCAGCGTCAACCTGAGTACCGGCAATGAGAACGCCTCGGCGACCAGCGATCCCAAGTGCCGGCCGCGCGACTGGAGACTGGCGGCCTGGTACGGCGTCGGCCGGTTCGAACGGTCGCCGGCCAAGTTCGCGACGGCGTGCAAGGACGTCGCGCTTGCTGGCAGCACCTATGATTTGCCGATTTCTGGGCAGCTCGTCGATCCGTGGGTGGCAACCGTGCTGTGCGTCATGGCTATTCGTCGCGCCGCCTACGAAAATCCCGGTAAGCCAATCCTGCTCTCGGTGGCCGTGCCGAAGACGGTGGCCGTAGCCGTGGGCTGGCATCTGATGCGTGATGATATTGGGGAAGCCGCCGCCACAAGCCTCGGCATTCCCCCGCTCAACGATGGCAAGGGCGGTGATCCGATTTATCGCGACACACACCCAGCCTCGGCCAACCTATGGTTCCGTCTGGTTCCGCTTTACTACGGGATTGGCTATCACCCTGTCCGGGTTCATCGGGCGCAGCCGGAACTGGACATCATCATCGACCGGCTCAGCACCTGCCTGGAGGCGACACCCGGCTAGAGTTCATCCGGAGCCGAGATGAAGACGATGGGCTGATCCTCAACCGTCTGCCACATGATCATCCGGGCGTTCTCGCCTGGCAGCACCGCGGCATCCTGTCGACCGATTCGGCCCTCCTTGGGCTTCCACGTCAACGCACTGACTCGCTTTACCCGAACCATCTCGTCGCCGGACTCATCAGGCGCCTGGACAGTGAGTGAACTGACCAGCGCGTCCGACTCGTCGACGCGCACCCGCCAGAAGCGATCAGTGGCCCACGCCCAGAGATGGGAATAGGGCGGCGGGTCGACCGGGGCATCGCCGATGTGGAAGCCGTCATAGTCCGCATAGGCGCAGGTCGATCCCTGCAGCAGTTGGCGAACGCTCGTCCAGTCCTGCCTCCCATGCAGCCGAAGCCAACCGTCGACAAAAGTACTGTCGCTCGATTCGGACACATCTGACTCGGTAGCCATCGCGGCCTCCTCTCCACTCACGCTGCCGGTACCGGTGCCGGAACAGGCAGCAGTAGCGAATCCCACCTTGGCGTGTCTTCGGACACGAGATCCCACTCCTTCCTGTCGTCCGGAAGTGACACCCGCCGAACCGCAATCGAACCCAAGCCGATCGCTCCGCGCGGGCCGACGGCGATCAACCCGTCGTCCAGGTCTCGCCAGGCGTGCAGGAATGCCTGCTCAACCCACGGAGCGACCGGGCGTCGACGCTCAACGGTCACCGAGAAGACTCCGGCTTCCTGGGTGTGCTCCGGAAACAACGCGCCCTGGATGTTGTCGGCACGCTGCCACTGCTGGCTGCCGCCAGTGAACCGGTTGATCGCGACCCGCTGGCGGCTGAAGGGCCCACGCACTGCGCTCACTGAACTGCTGAGGAAGGCGAGTGCGGCCGGCCTGTCGGTCGACCCGAACGCTTTGCACACATCGCACCGTGCGGCCGCCCGACAGTCGTCACACATTCGATCCTCGGGACAAGAGCTGCAGCGGTGGCTCCCGATCGGGTCCTCGGTGGGCTCGCAAACCGGCCAGCCCATTGATCGCCCGATAAACTCGACCCGCGCACGGAGCAAGCCCTTGAGCGCTGACCCGTGCAGCTTCTTAACAAGTTGCACTGCTGTTTCCCGATCCTTCGGTGCAGCGAGGCCCAGGTCGTGCCGAAAGCCGCACTCGATGTGCCAAGACGGGTGCGTAGCCGGCTCGAAACCTCGAGGATCGAGCACCTGCGCCGCGGGTGTGCTCAGCAGTAGATCGATGCCCTCCGGCCCGCCGTCGGACGCCACCAGTTCGAGCAGGTCCTTATCAGCACCCAGATCGAGCGTCCGATGGACGACCTCGCTGAGGCGAGCCCGTCCTAAACCGCGACTGGTTCCGCCCCCTAGGGTCGGCGCCCACGTCCTGAGGTGTCCCAAGAGCAGATCGAGCGGTGCGTCGTCGCCAACGAGGTAGACCCGCAGGTGAGGCTCGCTCGAGGATGGGACCGCGACCTCGTCCGACTCACGGTACGAGGTGTTAGATGCGGCGCGGCGTCGCCGATCGATGGCGGTCTGGCCGCGCGGCGTTGCAATGAGCTCCGCGCGGACAACGACCCCGCGCACAGCCCATGGCGACGGAGTGAGCTCATCCCCTCGTTTGGTTACCGTTGGGCCGAAGAGTTCGACGGCGTCCGAACCTGCGTGGGCCCGCAGTGACCCCGCCAATCCGGACGCCGGAATGTAGATGGCGCCGTCTGGGTCGGTCGCCGTTGCCTGCCGCACCCCTTCGACTGCCTGACCAGGATCCGACGACAGCCACGTGCCGATTCGGAAGGGCTCATTCAACGTCAAAGCGAGCCGCAGAAACGTTCTACGCATCGTTCTCCCTCAGTTCATGGGCCCTTTGCGGGCGGAGATGATTGGGAGTGTTCAGAAGTACCTCGAATGCCCAGGCGCGGTGCTCGGCCGACCATCCCATCGCTCCTGGCTCACGCAGTGCTGCAGTGACGGCCTGGTGATCGCCCGCCCTGAGTCCGGGCAGCTTGTTCGCGAGCCACCGACGACGAGCACGGTCGAGGTCACTCGGAATCTGGAAGAGGGCAGCCACGAGCTGGGCACCCTCATCCGGCGATTTCTCGAGGTCCGGCGACTCCGTCAGCGGTTCGGCCACGCTCACCCAGCCGAACCCTTCGCTGCGACGCAGCCCCAAGCCATGGTCGAGTAGGTCTTTCAACTTGCCAGCCGAGGGACTCGACGCCACAACAGTGATCCCGGCGTCTAGCCCGATCTCGCGAGGCTTGGGCAAGCGTGACGCGGCATGCCAGCCACCGGTGGCATCGAGCAACTCCCGTCCGGCCCATACCTCATCCGGATTCAGAGTGAGTCCCAACGCGTCCTCGAATGCGGTGACCGCATCCATCATCGGGCGTCCAGAGTCATCGGTAAGAAAGGTCGGGGACAAGGTGCGTAGCACGACCCTATCGAGAGCCGCGGGCAACGGCGTCTCGACTGGCGCTCCCCAGGTGAGAACCGCCGATCCCATCACGCTGCCGCGGGCGCCAATCACCACACGGTCGATCTGTGCCAGGTGGTCGGCGGTTGCCTGGTCGGGCACGACGATCCATCCGCTGAAGATTCGTTGCGCGTGGAGCGCTTCACGTGCGAACAGCTGAGCTTCGGCAACAGTGCCGGTCTTCGGATCGATCGCGGTGGCAGTTGCGGATGTCGTCTCAACCCCGGACGAAACTGTCGCGCTGCCAGCAGCGCACCAGGCCGGCATGGGATCAAACGCCAAGTCAACGACAGTGGGATGTCCCGCCTGAGCATCGTGGTACTTGCACCGGCGGATCGACTGCCCGATTCGGGAACCGTTGATGCTCAGCGGCCCAAAGCGGGCCGAGCCATCGAACAGCGCCCGGAACGCGTTCGAGTTGGCCTGCGACGGCGCACCATGGCGATCGATGTAAGCGCGCGCGAGGGCTCCACGCAACACCGCTCCGGTGATGTGGTCGTGCGACGGCGTGAAGAACGCCCGTGCGCTGTATTTGCCGAGCGAAGCACGTTGTTTGAGCGTCAAACTGACCGGACACCACATAGTCACGACTTCGCCCCTCCTGCTAGTTGGGTGGCGTGACCCCGAATCAGCTGCAGGCTCTCCGCGTCCGCTTGAGGGAGGTGGACCGAACACCATCCCAATCCGCGTCGCCGATCACTCCCGACGCCGTCCATGAGAGTCGCCGACCAGTTCAGCAGGGCAACATGAAGTCGCTCGTCGGCCGGAGCCAACGTCCCCCGCAGCCAGATCTCAGCCGACGCACCGGACGCCCACAGTTCGTCTCCGACCACGAGCGCGTGCCGTGCGACGACGCCGTCCTTTAATGCGATCCTCACACGCTGTCGCTTCGGTGAGTCTGCGCGCTGTTTGTAGGCCTCCACTTCGCCGTCCTCCCAATGCCACGGCGAGTCCACCGCGCCGCCACCGGCGGCCGGGCGGCCGCCGAATACGGCGTCCACCAGTTCGTGGTCGTGGACGCGGCTCGCATCTTTCGGGTCAGGTCGTGGCGGCAGCAGGATCCGGGCGGATTGCCGCATCAGTCCCTTGATCGTGCTGGCCGGCAGCGGGTTGTGCTCGTCGAGTGTCTGGTCTGCTTGGGTATCACCACCCCCGGTACCCACCCGAAACGGGGTGTGGAACTCGATCCGGAAATTGATCGTTGTCATCTGGTCACCACCACCTGGCCAAGCTGAGAGCATCACGAATCACGGCAACCTTGTCCCACTCCCTCGGCACTGCCTCGCTGACCTCCTTCACGCCCTGCTGCCGGTATTCCTGGCGCTTGAGCCCACTCAGCGCGACGGATGGGTTGGGCGCTTCCAGGACCCGCCACAGCGCTTGTCGACCGGACTGAGGTAGGGCGGCCGTCAAGTCGACCAGCTTCTTGCCGTCGGTGAGATTGGGGAGACCTCCTAGATTCGCTGCACCACCACCTTGGGCAGGGGTCTCCACCAGCCAGGCCCGATCGTGGTGTCGCAACTCGTTCCCTTCCCAAGTCACGTCGTGCCATGCGATCGAACTCGCGCTACCTTTCACCCGGTCCTTGGCCTCACGCAGGACCTGCTCGGACAGGGCGACTTGGTCGCCGAAAGGGAACTTGACGCCGCAGATCACAACGCCTGCGGACATCGACAGCTCGGGAACCTTCAAGGCCGTGCCATCCAAGGACGGATGCTCTTCGGCGAATGTGCTCATGGCAACTTGCGCCTCACTGAATCCCTTGTTGGCGTGAGTCACGAAGGACTGGACGAACAGCCAAGCAAATCGGGCGGGAACACTGACCAAGAGGTCGTCGCCGCCCATGATGTGCGGCACAACCGGGCAGGTGGTCTTCGACCCCGCGTCGGACGCCGACCTCAGCTCAGCAGTCGCAGTCTCAAGTGCCGCCTTGGTGGCGTCATGCGCGGCGCCCGACAACTCCTTCATCTGCCCGAGCCAGGTCTCTAGTTCGCTAGGTGCCACACGGCGCAGATGGGTTCTGAGCCCGGTAAACAGCGCTCCGAACCCATTACCGTCGGCATTGATAAGCGCAAGATGGTTGTCCATCACACGACCGTCGCTGGCGGCTCGCGCCGCACCCCAACCAGCTAGATGTTGGAAGTCCCGGGGGCCATGAACATGATCGGACTCGTACCGCCCCTCGTTCAGCTTCCGGAGAAGCCGCGCCTCGACCTCGAAGAGCGTCTCTTCCCTCAGTCGATTGACGACCGAAACCCACCGGCGTTCCTCCTTTGCGGGCTCACGCACAGCGCAATCACCGCAAAGGCGGGAAGGCTCGCCCTCGTAGGCAACTTGCTCATACTGTTCGGCCGGATCAATGCCACACTCGTCGCATAACGCAAGCGGTGGGTATTCGGCCGCAGCCGGCGCAACCAGGATGGACTCATTGGTGGTCGGCTCCTCGCCGAGGGAGGCCGCGTAGTCAGCTGCGAGATCGTTGCGTTCTGAGGTTCCCTCACCGATGCGGATGCTGCTGATCACTCCGGGGAGCTTGGTCCGGAAGTCATATGCGACTGCGCGCGCAGCCGCCAAGACATCGTCGCGGGTGGCTCCATACAACTCGACCACGCCGTCAACCGCCATCGCGTACGGATTCGGTGTGCATCCGTGTGCCTTGACGAGGCAGCCGATGTGATCGACCGCGTTCAACTCGGTGAGCTTCAGACTCGCACCGCGACGTCCCCATAGATGCCGGGTTCGGGAGAGATAGCTCTGAATCCGGAGCTGACCGACACTGGCGAACCACGTCATCAGTTGTCGCCGTCCTTCCCCGAGATGTACTGGTTGAGGTCCGTCGCAAGCGGCAGGGCGCGCATCGGGTTGCGGTCGCCGGTGTACCGCGCAAAGAAGGCGAAGCTCTTGTCGAACTCGCGCCGCAGCACGGCGGAATTCCTGTGTTTGAAGTTGCCCGTTGTCGGGTACCAGATGCGGTCTGCAGGCACTCGCCCGACGCGCATCACCGATTCGAGCCCCATCAACGGCTCTGTGGTCTCAATGCCGTGGGGGTCGCGTGCTTGATCGAGGGTCAGCTGCTCAGAATCGGCACCGCCGTAGCGCTGCGCAGCAGTCTGCACATGCAGACCGCTTATGGACGTGGTCGCGGTGCCGTAGCCGAGCGGCTTCGCTCCACCGAGATGCGTGGCATACGTATGCTCGGTCCCTGGCCTTATCAGCCGGAAAAGCGGCGTCGGGTCAGCGGCGAGCAGCAGTAGTCGCAACTGATCCGCACTCAGGTTGTCGAAGCTGACCCGGCACACCAGTGCGGTGCCTTGGGGCACAACCTGGACTCGACGAATCATTTCGGCGCCTGCGACGGGCACGCCATCTGTCGCGCCTTGGCGGTTGACGTGGCGTCCATGGGCGTTGCCGCTCTCCTGCCCATGCCAGTAGAACTTGCGGCCGGCGATCGGGCGAGCACCGTCTCTTGTCTTGTCCAGCGCCGAACCCCAATGCGTCTTGTGACCCTTACGCTCGGCCTGGAGCCCTTCCTGGCTATTGACCAGATAGAAGCCGCCAGCGCTCGGCCGAGGCTCGCCAAGGGGAGGCAACTCGACTTCTGTTGTGCTCACCGGTGCACTCGATTCCGCCGGGCCCACCACTCGAACGTGGGAACCGTAGGCGCGCTGGTCAGCCTTCTCGACGTTGGATTGCTGACTGACAAAACCGAAGACCGAGCACGTGGGGCACAGCGATTCCGGATCGACGCAAGGCACGAGCGACGGATCGGGGAGCCGCTCACGAACGGTCCCCGACCCGGGCTGGCGCCAGATCGCAGCAAGTTTGATGGTGTCGCTTTCACCGCGTGCCCCTGGCGTCCACCACACCGTGTCGCCTTCGCTGAGCCAGCCGTCGGCGGCTCGCCGGTACCCAACCGTGCGGCCGCGGAACATCACTAGCCGCTTGGGCCAGTCACCCTCGACGCCTGGTGGGTATGACGAGGTATCCCAGGTGTCGCCATCTGCTCCGCGACGCAACTCGCGAGAATCATTGGTTCCGCGCGACGCTAGCCGGAAGCGCGCCCAAGTCTTCTCTGAGATCTCCTTTGGGGTTTCGTCGAGCAGCTTGCCGACAGCTACGAAGTAGGTCTTGGCTCGCTCACGCGCACCAGAGTCGGATACATGCGCGACCCAGATCTCCTTGTCATCGCCGGTTGCCGGCCGAACGGTCACCCCGTCGCGTCGCTGCAGGCGTCCCAACACCCGCACGGGTTTGCCACCCTCGACAACCACACGACGCCCGGAATGGAGATCCGGGACGTCGAAGCAATCGATGGGGATCCACTCCGGCTCATCTGTCAGTTGGAGACCTCTGGCCCGCCCCGATTCGGTCACGCCGGCCACCACAGCGAGGCGACTCGTCACGCCTAGCGGTTTCATCGCCTCGCGATGGACTGGCACATAGTCGGGATCGATCACCGACATGCAGCCGTGCGCGATCACCTCGTGCAGCGAGCGAAGCATGCCCCGCACGGACGAGCCCGGATAGCGAAGCGTCGAGCCGTTCTGATGAGCCTGGTCGGAGGCCAATACAAGGGGGGTTTCAGTCGTAAAGGTCAGATCGAACCAACCCGACAGACGCGACTTCCCCTCCTCGTCCAAGAGCGATCGATGCTCATTGGGCGCCGACCGCTGAACATTGCCCGCCAGCGGAACGAACGTATAGGGGTTGATGAAGTGATCCCCGGCATCATGCAGCACCTGCTGTCGTTCGGCTGCCTTCGCCGCAGCACGCTCCTTCTCGGCCCGCTCCCTGTCTGCGGCTTCGCGAGCCTTGCGCTGACGCCGCTCGGCCAGCCATCCCGCTGCCCCACCCGACACGACCCACAACGGTCGCGCATCCGATGTCAGCGCCAAGAGCGGGTCCGTCGATGAGGCTAGCGATTGGAGGTCGCCCTGGTCCTCGATTCCGATTGCTGCCCCTTCAACACGGGTGACTCGGCCATCGACAACGAACTCGAGGACGCGACCTGAACACCTGACCCTGGCGCCATACCTGGTGCCACCGACGAGCGTCAGTGGCGTCGGATCCCCGTCGAGCAGCGCGAAGCTATCTTCACCCTCGATCTGAGCATGGACGGGCGTCGCGCGACCGTCCTGTTCTGCAGCGGCATACGAGGACGATCGTTGTGCGGCTTCCAGGATCCGCGCACAGTCGTCCGTGTCGAACTCCCACTGTTGCGACTCGTAGTCATGGGCGGGCGCGATTCCTGGCAGGCACAGGAACGACGGCCCGACTGACTCAACCAGGATCACCACTGAAGTGGAGATAGCCACTGTGCACTCCTCAACTACAGGGCAGAATGAACGCATTCTGCCCACACACGGCATACAAGAGAATGGTAGACACGCCGCAAGTAGCCACCTTCTTAGCCGCAGTCGACGACCCCACCGTGAGGGACCCGACGAACTCGGTACAGATTCACGCTTAGGCGATACGAAAGGAGCCGAGTGCCCGAAGCATCCAAGACCACTCCGATAGGTCGGTTCTGGCGGTGGACCCGCCGTTGGAACCTTCGCGGAGGCTGGGGGCCGCCCCTCAACGTCACGGGCACCGCATTTACCGCGGGCTCAGGGCCGATAGTCTTCGAGCAGATGATGTCCGCCGAGACCGACCACCAGTTGCTCGCCTGGGGCTCCGTCGCTTGCGGCCTCGGAGTGGTTCTCCTGATCCTGGGTACCGCTGTCAGCCGCTCTGCACGGAAACGCCTCGGCATCTTCATTCCGATCTTTCCAGTCGGCCCCACTCACGATCGCGTCCGGATCGACAACGAGGTGTTGGCGTTCGAGAGCTGGGTCCGCGAAATCCATCCCGGCGCCTACCTACTCCCCCGGCTGGTCGAGACCGTCACGACCGATAGCGAGTTGAAGTCCCTGGTCAGTGACATTTGGCGGCAGATGGACACAGCACACACCCTTGTCGGCGCGCGAAGCCTTCAGGTCACCCTCTGGCTTGGCGGCCGACTCGACGTGTGTTTCCTCCTCGGTTGGCACTTCCACGGGCGGGTCGATCGCACCGGACCATTCTGGCTCATCAGCAATGCGATCGATCCGGACGAGCCGCCATGCGCCTACGACCACGACGGGGCACTCCAGTCTCCAGCGTGGCGCCCGCCTGGCACGACCCAACTGGGCACCCTGCCACCTGACCTACCAGCAGCTGGGGAACTCGCCCTGGACCGCACACCTGGCGAAATACGATCCACGCTGTGGTGCCGCAGCCACGACACCTGGATCGAATGCGACCACGGCGCTGGCTTCCACAACGGAGACCTCATCCTTGGCGTTGACACTCACGCGAAGGAAAACTCCCCGGGCTCACGGGTGCCCACCACGCTCCTGCTCTCGCCGTTCCTAGCCGACGATGCCCTACTCGCACTCGTGACCATCCCGGTCGTGGGAGGGACACCTGCCGACAGTGCCGCGGTAGTCAGGTCCGCATACGACGCATACACAACTGCACGAGAACGATGCGGCCCTCAAGTAAGGCAGATTGCAGCGCTCGCATGCACCACCGTCATCGCGGGCCTCCTCGGCTCGAGACTCCACCTACAGCGACACTGGCGCACCGTCGCGGTCGCCAGTTCGGGATACGACCTAACCTTTTCCACCAACTGATTACCTGCCCCCGGCTACGCCGAGGCAACCACCTTGCCGCGACGCCACTCGTTCTTCTGAACGAAGCCGCCACGGGTGCGCGGCCAACACGCATCGAGCCAGCCCAAGCTCTGTTCGCGATTGCGTGAGAAGCGGCCAGCGACGCGCGTCGCCGACGCCAGCCGGGTGCGACTGGGCATTTACACACCCTTGCTTGAGCACCGCGCTGTGATACCGAAACAGCCTCGTCAAATCGGCTCGACCTGGTGCTTCTATTTGCTCCCACGCGAGAACCGGCCTGTGACTGCTCAAGTACACCCCGAAGGGATGGCTGTGCGCATTTATATTCGCTCGTACGCGAGAACCGGTCTGCGCCATCCTACTCATCGCGGGAACCCTCAAGATGACTGCCCTGTTTCTATTCGCTCCTCGCGAGAACCGGTCTGTGACGACTGACCACCCACAACCTGGGCATTCCGCCCGCTTCTATTCGCTCCTCCGCGAGAACCGGTCTGCGACGACTGACTACCCACAACCCGGGCATTCCGCCCGCTTCTATTCGCTTTCCGCGAGAACCGGCCTGTGACACCTGGACTTCGAGGCGGCTCGCACTCTATTCGCTCTTCCGCGAGAACCGGTCTGTGACACGGCTGCTCAAGACTGTCTCGATGCCATTGCTCTGGTTTCTATTCCCTCTTCCGCGAGAACCGGTCTGTGCCTTCTCGGCAATGTCTCGGGATTTCCGCTCGCCGTTTCTATTCGCTCTTCCGCGAGAACCGGTCTGTGACGACGGCGGCATGGTTCATTTTTCAACCCCACTTCATTGGTTTCTTTTCGCTCTTCCGCGAGAACCGGTCTGTGACCGGGCCGAATGTCGATCTGTTCCTCTTTCCGGTTTCTATTCGCTCTTCCGCGAGAACCGGTCTGTGACGGCCCGTGCGCTGAACGGCGGACGGCGGACGGCGTGATCGGGTTTCTATTCGCTCTTCCGCGAGAACCGGTCTGTGACGGGCAGCGCAGAAGTTCCTCGAGAACTTCATGTTTCTATTCGCTCTTCCGCGAGAACCGGTCTGTGACGAGGTCCTGCGGAGCAGCCAGCTCATCAGCGTCCATGTTTCTATTCGCTCTTCCGCGAGAACCGGTCTGTGACAGCTCCGTGATTCGAACGGTCGGTTCCGGCTCTGGTTGTTTCTATTCGCTCTTCCGCGAGAACCGGTCTGTGACATGCTTGTGCAGGGAGTCTTCAACTTGAAGACGTGGGGTTTCTGTTCGCTCTTCCGCGAGAACCGGTCTGTGACGTGCCTGGCACAAGCCATGGCCCGCGTTTCGGTTCAGTTTCTATTCGCTCTTCCGCGAGAACCGGTCTGTGACTTGCAGCTGGAAGTTGAATGGCCGTCTTACACGGCTGTTTCTATTCGCTCTTCCGCGAGAACCGGTCTGCGACAGGGGACCGCGCCGAAGCTGGTCATGATCCGCGAGAGTTCCTATTCGCTCTTCCGCGAGAACCGGTCTGTGACACCCGACGACAATGCCCATATGGAGGGCGCTCGCAATGTTTCTATTCGCTCTTCCGCGAGAACCGGTCTGTGACCCGTCAGCCAAATATTACGCCAAGGCCATCTGTCGTGAGTTTCTATTCGCTCTTCCGCGAGAACCGGTCTGTGACCGTCCTGCCTCAGTACCGACCGGCTCGGGCCACCATCCTCAGGTTTCTATTCGCTCTTCCGCGAGAACCGGTCTGTGACGGCCGCGTACGCGAAGGCCGACGTGGTCATCGCGGTGTTTCTATTCGCTCTTCCGCGAGAACCGGTCTGTGACGAAATGACCACCGCAAATAAGATTGCGACCATCAGGTTTCTATTCGCTCTTCCGCGAGAACCGGTCTGTGACATGATCTGGAAAACGTCGTCACCGACGCCGTTCGGTTTCTATTCGCTCTTCCGCGAGAACCGGTCTGTGACGCCACTCGTGAAGAGCGGTAGTCGTGAGAGCTGCGGGTTTCCATTCGCTCTTCCGCGAGAACCGGTCTGTGACTCGAGGGCTTGACCGCGCTACTGCGCGGCGAGGCGTTTCTATTCGCTCTTCCGCGAGAACCGGTCTGTGACACCTTCGATGATCCCTGCGGTCCTGACTTCAACGTGTTTCTATTCGCTCTTCCGCGAGAACCGGTCTGTGACATGCCTGGGAACGCAAGCGCTTCGAGGTGCCGTTTCTATTCGCTCTTCCGCGAGAACCGGTCTGTGACCCCCTGTTCAGATTGAAATCAGCGGGTGGATGCTCGTTTCTATTCGCTCTTCCGCGAGAACCGATCTGTGACCGCCGGCGAGCTGATTCGCACCTCCAGCACGGTTCGTTTCTATTCGCTCTTCCGCCAGAACCGGTCTGTGACGGCGTGGCGATCGCCGCGGAGCTGCGCGAGGCCGTGAGGTGTTTCTATTCGCTCTTCCGCGAGAACCGGTCTGTGACTCGAGCAGCACCCTGCCGAGTCGGAAGATCTCGGAGGTAAGTTTCTATTCGCTCTTCCGCGAGAACCGGTCTGTGACGCGTGTTCTACAACCACGGAAACAGGTTTGCGGTTGTGTTTCTATTCGCTCTTCCGCGAGAACCGGTCTGTGACAGAGGAACCAACCGTCTATCGAGACGTTTCTATTCGCTCTTCCGCGAGAACCGGTCTGTGACACCGCTCAGGAGATCCTTGCCGGGGCGTTCGACTGTTTCTATTCGCTCTTCCGCGAGAACCGGTCTGTGACACGTCGTCAAGCGCGACGGGGGCGACGCCTTCCCGTTTCTATTCGCTCTTCCGCGAGAACCGGTCTGTGACACCATCACACCGGCTATCAGGTTTGCGGCCCAGTTTCTATTCGCTCTTCCGCGAGAACCGGTCTGTGACCCCGACGGAAGAGCCGACCAGCTCACCGACGGGTTTCTATTCGCTCTTCCGCGAGAACCGGTCTGTGACATTGGCCAGCATTCCGATCACCCTGAATGCCGATCGGCTCCGCGTTTCTATTCGCTCTTCCGCGAGAACCGGTCTGTGACGTCAGGACGGTTTTGCGACCGATCGACGTTGGTTTCTATTCGCTCTTCCGCGAGAACCGGTCTGTGACGTACGTCTCGGAGTTCCTCACCAAGCACCCCGGTTGTTTCTATTCGCTCTTCCGCGAGAACCGGTCTGTGACATCAGCGTTTCGCTGGTGGAGCGCCGGCAGGGGTTTCTATTCGCTCTTCCGCGAGAACCGGTCTGTGACGAGGCGGAAGCCAACAAGCGCATTCAGTACAAGCCGGAGGAGTTTCTATTCGCTCTTCCGCGAGAACCGGTCTGTGACACCGCCGCTTTGCTCACGGCGGCCGACGCCAGCGACCAGGTTTCTATTCGCTCTTCCGCGAGAACCGGTCTGTGACGATTGTCGGAGAGCCCGGGTGGCGCAGCCTGAGCGCTGTTTCTATTCGCTCTTCCGCGAGAACCGGTCTGTGACGTGTCAGGAGTCGAACCAGCGGCAGATCGTGGACGTTTCTATTCGCTCTTCCGCGGGAACCGGTCTGTGACAGCAAAGGCAAGGGCCTCACTGAGTGAGGCCGACAGGTTTCTATTCGCTCTTCCGCGAGAACCGGTCTGTGACACGATTCCTGAAGTTCGTGATTATGTTCCTCGCGGTAAGTTTCTATTCGCTCTTCCGCGAGAACCGGTCTGTGACGAGGCTGCTCAGGCTCGTCTGGAGACCCTAGGGGTTTCTATTCGCTCTTCCGCGAGAACCGGTCTGTGACCATACACGATCGCAAGACCAAACAGACGACCCGGACAGGTTTCTATTCGCTCTTCCGCGAGAACCGGTCTGTGACGCCCCCCAGCGGGAGTGGCTGGCCAAAACACTCCGCGGCGTTTCTATTCGCTCTTCCGCGAGAACCGGTCTGTGACGTCAAGGGCGTCGTCATGACCGACGACGTCAAGTTTCTATTCGCTCTTCCGCGAGAACCGGTCTGTGACTCCAGCCTCGTCAACATCGGCGCCCAGGAGCGCGGTTTCTATTCGCTCTTCCGCGAGAACCGGTCTGTGACCTGGGACACATCGTCCTGGACAACTAGCAGGTCAGCTGTTTCTATTCGCTCTTCCGCGAGAACCGGTCTGTGACGCGACCCGACACGCCGAAGACACCGCCCGGGGACGGGGTTTCTATTCGCCCTTCCGCGAGAACCGGTCTGTGACCGGCGACAACGGCAACACCGACAGTGAAGGCACCGAGGTTTCTATTCGCTCTTCCGCGAGAACCGGTCTGTGACACGGCTACGGCAACCGCCAAGTCGAGCCAAGGTCCGAAGACGTTTCTATTCGCTCTTCCGCGAGAACCGGTCTGTGACGACCGTGACACGATGATGTCCGCCCTCTGCACAGTCTGTTTCTATTCGCTCTTCCGCGAGAACCGGTCTGTGACGCAGTAGCACTCTAGCAAACCCGGCTGATCGCCGTCGTTTCTATTCGCTCTTCCGCGAGAACCGGTCTGTGACTCCAAGAAGATGTCGATCGGGCTGAGCTTGGGCATTCCGTTTCTATTCGCTCTTCCGCGAGAACCGGTCTGTGACGCCCTCGCGGGCTGCGCGGGCGCTCCACAGGAGTTGCCTTGGGTTTCTATTCGCTCTTCCGCGAGAACCGGTCTGTGACGTCGACCGAGACGGGAGGTACCTTGCAGAGGTGCTGTTTCTATTCGCTCTTCCGCGAGAACCGGTCTGTGACCGCTAGACAACGGCGACGAAGGGCTGTTCGACGCGGTGTTTCTATTCGCTCTTCCGCGAGAACCGGTCTGTGACGAGTACGGCGGAATCCTGAACGCGGCGCTTGCCAGTTTCTATTCGCTCTTCCGCGAGAACCGGTCTGTGACTTTGACGTATCGGGGAACCGTGATCGGCAAGACCACGCTCTGTTTCTATTCGCTCTTCCGCGAGAACCGGTCTGTGACCTCGGCCATATCGTATATGAATACGCGCCCGAGATGTTTCTATTCGCTCTTCCGCGAGAACCGGTCTGTGACCCATGCGTCGAGCACGACAGTGAAGAAGATGAGGCCGAAGGTTTCTATTCGCTCTTCCGCGAGAACCGGTCTGTGACTCATCGACGAAGTTGACAAGACGGCCCAGGGTTGTTTCTATTCGCTCTTCCGCGAGAACCGGTCTGTGACGGCAGCGGACGAGTCCGACCGAATGGACTTTTCGGTTTCTATTCGCTCTTCCGCGAGAACCGGTCTGTGACCTACAACCGTTCGCGCACAGTTACCACCCACTTCGGTTTCTATTCGCTCTTCCGCGAGAACCGGTCTGTGACCGCAGCGCTAGAAACTGGCCGCTGACTAGGTGCGTTGCGAGGTCGTTGCACACCCCCTCCCTTCCTGCTGGTCAAGTCTGGCGCCGCCGGTGCGTTCGGAGGCCATCTCCCCTAGTCACACGGCATACACGAGGATAGCCCGAAAATGTGTGCCGCCGACCACCCCATTCCTGCGTTTCCAGGGTGGGCACGAAACCAACCCGCCCGTTCAGGCTACCGGTAGCTCTGCTGAGCATCTACAGCACCGCCCAGAAGTACGCGGGTTCGGGCGGGATCGCCTGGCCGAGGCACCGGGCGTCCTCCCAACAGTTGGCACATTGCCGCAGCAGGTAGAGGGAGTCCTCGGTGGGGTCCATGATGGCCAGAGCGCGATCGCGGAGTTCATCGAGTTCTCCCTCGTCGATCGAGAGTACAAAGACCGACAGCTGTATCCGATCCCCACATGTCTGCAGCAGCGCCGCCAGACGTGCCCGACGGTTGTCGTTGGAGACGTCATAGGCCGCCACGATGGTCATCGCCATGACAGACCCGTCCACGGTTCGTCCCGCGACACCGTCGCCACCATGCGCTGCGCCTGCCGGTAGAGGTGCCGGCGCAGCGTGCCCGAGAAGTCCGGCAGTGCGCCCTTTGTTGTACGCAGCATCCGCATCTCGTAACCGGCCAGGAGCGACGTCCTCGCTGCTTTAGTGAGCAACACTCCCGATTTGCCCTCGTCGGCGCGGCCGCTTGCCGCGGTCAGTTCGCCGTTGCGCGCAGCGGTCAGGACGACCTGATCCGCCACCATCGGACGGAACTCCTCCACCAGATCGAGGGCCAGGCTCGGCCGCCGATCCGCGGCGACATGGAAGAAGCCGATTGCCGGGTCGAGGCCGACAGCGACCAGCGCGGTGACACATTCCGCCGTCAGCAGCGTGTACAGGTAGGACAGCGCGGCGTTCGCCACGTCCAGCGGCGGCTGGCGCGAGCGGAGTTCGAACTGGATGTCCGCGGGGAACAACCGCCCGAGGCAGGGAAAGTAGACGCGGGCTGCGGCGCCCTCCATACCCATCGCCTCGTCGGCCGTCGTGCAGCCGGGAAGGAGCCGCAGCAGGCCTCGCATCTCACTGACTGCGTCGCCGACCAGTTCGGCGTGCGCACGGCGTCCGAAACGCTGGAGCAGCACGATCTGTTTGCGGATCTTCGCCTCGACTATCGCCATCGCGAGCTTGGTGGTGCGCTCCTGGTCGTCGGCGAATGCAAGCTGGGACTTGATCCGGTCGACGCGCGTCTCTGACGACGCCGCGAGCAGCTGGCCCAGATAGGCACCGCGCCGGGACACGAAGGCGACATCGACCTCATTGCTCATCGCCCAGGTGCGGACACCCGCAGAGACACCCACGGACCCGAAGCACACGAGGCGCCCGACGTGGTCGGTGGGTACATCCAGAACCTCCACATCGTCGGCGGTTTCGACGATCACCCGGCCCTGCGCGACCCGGATGCGTCCTCCTTGGACGGCTGCGTACAGCACCCTGCGATCGGGGACGGCAGCACGGTGCCCGTCAAGCGCTGGTGGATACCGCGGCCCGAAATCTTCGCCGAGGAAACAGAATCCCTCATCGAACGACATGACCTCGGTCTTGTCCGCTCCCAACTCCATGCCGAGCACCTCCAATGCCTCGGTTGCACACCGCGCCGCCTCCCAGGCGTCTTCGGGTGTCTCCACGACCACCGCGATGTCGTCCGCGTACCGGACCACCGCGAACCCCTTGTCGAGAAGGGCGTCATCGAGCCTGGTCAGTACGAGATTCGCCAGCAGCGGGGACAGCGCGCAGCCTTGCGCGAGGCCACGCATCACGCCCCTGCCTCGACCCGGCCGCACGGCGGCCCGATCGAGTAGACGATCCACCAGCGCCAGCACCTCATCGTCGGGCACCAGCGCACCCAGCATTCGACGCGCATGCCCTACCGGAACCGAGGGGAAGCAGTCGTTGACATCGGTGCGCAGCACCCACCGCAGGCCCTCCTCGCGGAGCGCCACCACCGCTTGGACGGCGTCCGCGACACCCAGTCCGGGTCGGTAGGCGTACGAGGAGAATCCAAGCACCGGGTCGACCCACGGAGTGACCACATTCAGCAGACTGCGTTCGACAATCCGGTCGCGTACCGCGGGAATGTGCAATGTTCGCGGGTCGCCGCCGTCGTCGATAACCACCTCGGACAGATCCCGCGGGCGGTAATCCCCGGCCTGCAACTCGGCTGCCAGTTGGGTGAGGTTCGCCTCGGTCTGCTCGGCGAATCGGGCGATGCCCGGCGACAACACACCGTCTTCGCGATCGTTGGCCAGGACGTCTTCCCAGGCACGCTGCAGCGATCGCGCGCTGATCGCGCGCTCCAGCAACATGCCCACGACGTCAGCCCGTCCGACGGGCCCGATGCCGGTTGGAATGCAGGCGGGTCACTCCCAGGCCCTTGGCCTTCGCCGAACCGACGCCAGCATAAGGTGCGAGCCTGAACAGTGCGTCGACTAGATCACGGGTTGCGGGCACGTCGCAGCGGTAGACCACCCGGCCAGCGAACGCCGACAGTCGAAGGCCTGAGAGGGTCATCCGCTGGCTTGCGCCCTGAATGTCACTCACCCACACATCGTCGCTCTGCTGGCGGGTGAGCTCTCGTTCGGGAAGTCCCGACAGGGCGTTCCAGCTGGTCACCAAGCCACGCAGCACTGCACCGGCAACCGGCAGCGGTGACGCCCGGTTTCCTCGCCGAAAGGTGACCGGAGTGACGAACTCAAGGTCCCAACTGTCGGCTCCGCTCGGCTCAGCCAGCGATTCCCAACTTTCATCAGCGATGCGCGTAGGACGCCCGACCAGAGCCCGATCGATACCCAGGCGAACAGTAGCCGGGGGTTCGGTAGCGATGTCGAGGAGTTTTTCTGCGGCGGCCGTGAGCGTCGACACTTCAAACCCGACGCGGCGGTCTTCTCCGCGCGCGAGCGGTGAGATCGCGTACGGTTTTACTCCGGCCGCGTGGTGCTGTTCGGTCCGATCGAACCAGCGCGAGACTGCGGCATGGACATGCTCCAGCTTGACCTGGTCAGGTCGGGCACCCTCCAGCGGCACCCACCATCGACTCGGCACTATGCACCCCTTGTTTTGCCGGCAGTGAAGGACCCAAGAGCCAGGCAACCAATGATCTGTCCGCTGTTGTCGCGCACCTCGTCCTGCGGAAATACCAGGTCGGCACGGTGGATAGCGGCGGCTGTCACCCGCGAAACCAGGTAAAAGACTCCGTCCCGCGGCGCGGCCAGACCGTCGACTTCATCGCCGTAAGAGATCCACTGAAGCGGGATGCGTCCGTCTGTGACCGTGAGGCAGTGACGGCCTCTCAGCACCTCACGGACGCGGGCGACCACTCCGGTTGGCGGGAATGTGACTGGATTCGACCCGCCCGGATCAACCGTGACCGGATGCGGCGTGAGGTTGATTATTCGCACCGGTGCGTTCTTGTCGGCCGCGAATCGTCCTTCATGAACCTGCATACTTTCGTCCCCCACCTCGACCATCCAGCAGGAACTGCGTGTCTCCGCCTTTGACATGCTTCGTCCTTCGTCGCGACTATAAGTGCCACTGCCAGGCGGGAGGCGACGGCGCGTCGAGAAATTACGATCCGATCAGCTACCCAGGAAGTTTCGCCTGCGGACGCTCACTCGGATCGACCCCGGTGGCGGTGCCGATCGTGCTGTAGTGACCGATCAGGTCGGGCGAGCCCCATTCGGTGTGGTTGGCGGTGCCGTCCGGCCAGATCACGATCGCATTCTGCAGGCCGGCGAGGATTCTGGTCACCTCGACGGTGGTGCCGTTGGTCAGCGTGTAGCGCACGCCCAGGGCTTCTTTGCCGTTCGCGGCACTGGCAGCGTCCGAGGGCAAGGAACTGATCGGCACGTCGGTGAACATCGCCACCAACTCCTGCACGGGCTCACGGTGGGTGTCGGAGTTCTCGATGGTCACCGTGGTGATCGGGCCGACACTGTCGCCCCAGATGTACCCGTACAACTCGACTCTCGCGACGTCCGCCGCTTTGACTCCCAGGGAGTGCTTGGCCTGGAACAGGCTGCAGCCTGCCGCCACCGCCGCAACAACCACGAGGCATGCGGCCCTGAGCAGGGAGCCAGTCATGCGACGTTCCGACCGATGAGCACAATGCCGGTATACCCCGTCCATTACTGCTCCCGAAACTCTGTGTTGTTCCTGCCCTGTGCCGGGGCGGTCTCGACAAGCTCGAACCAGTAGTGATCAGTTCCGGCGCTGAACAGGCGGGATGATCCCATCCTCGATCGCCCGCCGAAACAACTCCAGTTTGTTGTTCGCCGGGCGATTCACCTGGGTGTATTTCACCCGGATGCGCTTCAGGTATTCCTTGACGCTGTTCTCGGTGATGTACAGCTGCTGGGCGACCTCGGGAATTTCCAGCCCCGCCACATACAGCGACAGCACCTGCCGTTCCCGCGGGCCGAGGCTGGCTGCGACGTAGTTGGTGTCGGATTCGATAGCGGCGAGGATCTCCTGGGAAAGCACCATCTGGCCGTGCGCAACGGCCTGGAGAGCTTCGATGGTCTGGGTGATGGGTTCGGCCTTGCGGCACACCCCGTCCGCGCCGCCGGCCAGCGCCCGCCGCACCAGGCGGATGTTGTCGGCGATGGAGTACACCAGAATGCGGTGTCCAACCTCGGCCAGGCGCTCGACGTTCTCCTTCGGATCTGAGTCGTCACCCAGTGACAAGTCGAGCATCACCACGTCGGCGTCCACCGAATCAGCCAGGAAGGCGTCCACCGTCTCGTGTGAACTCACCACCCGCACATGTCCGCCGGCATGTTGCTGCAGGGCAGCCCCGATCCCCAGCCGGATCACTTCATGATCGTCGATGATCGCGGTCCGGATGATGGGGGTATCGGTCATGTCTTCCTCACAGTGACGGTTCCGGCCTCGTCAATAGTAGTGAGGTTACGTTCCGCGTCGACCCGCAAGATCGTCACGACCTCCGCGTAGCCCTCGGGCGCTGTGCGGGCGACGATGCGTCCGCCGGTCGACATGCGCACCAGCTGCTCGAGTTGCCGCAACGTTTCGCGCCGCACCGTCTCGGGCAGCCGAGAGCCGCGATTGTCCACCAGCACCACCTCGACGCCCCGTCCGCGGGCAGCCTGAATAGCGTCCGACACGCCGTGCGAGACCAGGTTCCCGGCACGCAGCGCGTCCCTCAGCCGGCCCTCCAGGACGCGGCAGGCGTCCCGCTCCTCGGCACTCAACTGATGGGCGGGGTCGGCCAACTTTTGCAGCAGCGGCCCGATCTGGGCGCGCAACTCGGCGAGCCACACCTCGCGCAGCACCAGGTTCGAGAAGCTCTCGGCCATCGCCTGGGTGGTCCGCCGCGACGCACTGCGCGCCCGGACCAGCTGCTCCCCGATCGATCGGACGCCGCGCATCACCAGGGTGGCCAACACCATCCACAACAGCGGCCCGAAGACGATGTCCAGGAAGTCGTACACCCCCAGGGCCTGGCCGAAGGTCGCCCGGCCGAAGGTCCAGACCAGCGCCTGGACCATGAATACCCCCAGCCCCACCCAGGCGATGGCGCGACGTCCCCGCACCAGCACGGTGATCAGCAGCACCATCACCACAGCGCCGTGCCAGCCGGCGTAGCCGAGCCCGCGCGCGTCCGGCGGCGGCACATGGGCCAGCTGCGAGATCACCGTCAGACACACCACGACCAGGACCGCGCCCAGGTTGCTGATCCGCCGCTCCCCCGCACGCCACAGCGCGATGGTGGTGGCGATCACCGCCAACCCGAGCGCGACCGGTGTGGTCTCGTTCACCTGCTGCATCTCACCGAAGGACGCCAGCAACCCCACGAGGACGTGGACGCCCACCATCAGCCAGACCAGGAAGACGAACATCTCCACCCGCAGCACCGACCGCAACGCCTGCGACACCCGGCGTCGGGCCGCGGCGTCCCCGCGCTGCTCGCGACCCACCCAGAGCAGGCTCACCCGGGTACCGGTACCGGGCTGCGAACTGATGTCGACGGTGCCGCCGATGCGGGTCAGCCGCTCGGTCATCGACACCTTGATCCCGAACCGGTTCTCCGGCAGGTCATCGGGGTCGAAGCCCTTGCCGTCGTCGCGGACGTCCACCCGGACCTGCTGGTCGCTGCGATCCATCCGGGCCGACACGGTGATGGTGCAGTGATCGGCCTCGGCATGCCGGCTGACGTTGAGGGCCGCCTCGCGCGCGGCTTGGCCCAGCACACTCGCCACGGTCGCGGTCACCCGGAACTCGTCGTCGTTGGTATCGACACTGACCTGCGCCTGCGGGCAGACCGGCTCGACCATGTCCTCGATCAGCCTGGCCAGCTGGTATAGGTCCAGGCTCTGGGCACCCTCGGGGGGCGCGCCGGCGTCAGCGAGCGCGTCCAGCGCCGTCCGGGCCAGGTCGGCCACCTCACCGCGCGGCTGGTCGGTCTGCACGGCCGCCACCAGCGTTGTCATCACCCGGTCGTGGATGATGCCGTCGAGCGCGGTGCGGCGCTGATGGAGGGCGCGGTCGATCGCCCGGTCGGCCTCCACCTGCTCGGAGTTCGCCGAGGTGGCGTCCAGTTCGTCGACGGCGTTGGCAAAGAATCTGATCAGCAGCAGCAGCGCGGTCGGCAGCACCACCAGCGTCAGGACATCCTGGGTCGCCTGGAGCGCGTCCACGTCGCCGCCGGACGGGGTCATCCGGACGGCCCCGAAGGTGAGCGCGGCGACCGCCGTGTAAACGAAGCCGATCGTCACCGTGGTGGCGATGGCCGCGCACACCGCGGCGACACCGACGCACATCCACAACCAGGGCGCGTGGTTGGCGATCCGCGGGCTGGTCCAGGCCCAGCTCCAGGTGGCCAGCCCGAGCAGATTGACCAGCGCGTAGGCGCCGCACAGCCAGCGCACGTCGCCCAGTGACCAGGCGTAGATCGGCAGCAGCAGGCTGAATCCGACGATGCTGCCGCCGATGGTGGCCAGCCACAGCGGGTGCAGGTTGGGCAACTGGATGAACGCCAGGAACAGCGCCGGCAGCAGCGTGGCGAGGCAGGTCAGCGCAACCGCTCGGGCGAGACCGAGCGTGAGTCCGGCAGCACTCGAGCCCCGGGCAGAGTCGGCCCTGCCCAGGTACCCGGCGCGACGACGGGTCAGCACTAGGCGCCACCGGAGTCCGAAGAGCCTGGGGTGAAACCCAGCCGGGTCAGGGCACCTGACATTCTGTCCGGTGGTGCTCCCTGCATGGCCTCATCCTGCCATCGGTTCCCGAGGTGTTCCAGACGGCCGGGTTTGTCGGCGGCCGCGACTCACCCTTGTCCGGCGGATGCCGGCGCTCTTCTCCGGGGTCGCGCCGGCCGGGGCGATCAGCCGGCGGCGTAGGCGTTGGTGTACGCGTCCTGGGCCGCCACCGGCTTCGAGATCAGCTTCGAGCTGGTGAGGAAGGACGCCATCGCCTGCCACTGGGCGGCGTCCAGGGCCGGCTGGAAGTGGCCGCCGCTCAGCTCCATCAGGTTGACCGTGGCGGCGAGAACGGCCTCGGCGTTCGGCCGGGCGGACGCCGTCCAGCCCGGGATCTGGGTGGCCGCGATGTCGATGGCGGCCTTCTGATCGGCCGCGGTCACCTCGATGGCCCGGCTGGTCGCTGCCACCACCTGGCGGACCACCTCGGGATTGGCAGAGGCGTAGGCGGACGAGGTCAGCAGGCAGGTGCTGACCAGCGGCACGGTGCCGTCCGCGACCGGCAATGCCCTGGGCTCGACCCCCTTGGCCTGCAGCTGAACCAGCTCGTTGGTGCTGAAGCCGACGATGGCGTCCACCTTCTTGCCGGTGAGCGCGGACACCTGGGTGTAGCCGACCTCGACGATGGTGACGTCCTTCTCGGTCAGCCCGGCGGTCTGCAGGGCGGCCTGGACGGCGAACCAGGACTCCCCGTAGCGTCCGGGCACGCCCAGCGAACTGCCCTTCAGGTCGGCCAGTTTCCGGATCGGCGAGCTGCCCAGCACGATGATGGTGACCGGGAACGCCTTGTAGTAGGCGCCGACGGCGATCACGTCCACGCCTTGGGCTCGGGCCTGCATCGCCTCGCTGCCGGCGGCGACCAGGAAGTCCTCGGCCCCGGAGGTGAGGGCGTTGAAGATGCCCTCGGTGGCGCCGTGATGGCGCAGGCTGACCTGCGCGCCGACGTCGGCGAACAACGACTTCGCTTCACCGACGTAGAACGGGGCGAACTGCACGTTGGGGATGTAGCTCAGCCCGATGGTGGCCCGGACCGGATTGGCAGGGGCGATGGGCGCGGACGGGGTGGGGCTCGGGGTGGTGGCGGGGGCGCAGCCGGCCACCCCGAGGGCGAGTGCGGCGGTCAGCAGGGTTCGGCGGTGCATGGGTCTCCTCAGTTCGGGGCTTTCAGTTCGGGCTTTTCTCAGTTCGGGCTTGTCAGTTCGAGGCGGTTCTCAGTTCAGGGATTCGACGATGGCGGAGCGGCGCTCCCACCAAGTGATCAACGAATAGGCGCCGGCGGCGATCAGGCAGAGCCAGGCGATGGTGGCGAACATGCCGGCGGTGTCGACGGCGTCCCGCTGCACGGTGAGCACGGTGCCCAGCCCTTGGCCGCCCATCACCATCTCGCCCACCACAGCGCCGGTCACGCTCAGTGCGAAGCCGTTCTTGAAGCCACCGAGCAGTGCCGGCAGCGCCATCGGGGCCTCGATGTAGCGCAGCAGTGCGAAGCTGCCGGCGCCGTCGCTGCGGGCGGCGTCCACCACGTCACGAGGGACCATCCGCAGGCCGACCACGCCCGCCACCAGGATCGGGAAGAACACGATCAGGGCGCACAGCACGATCACCGGGATCAGCCCGTAGCCGATCCACAGCACCAGCAGCGGCGCCAGCGCGATGGCCGGGATGGCTTGGGTGGCGCCCAGGAACGGCTGGACGGCGTCCGAGAACCAGACCGAGCGGTGGATCGCCACGGCGAGCGGCAGTGCGACTACCGCTCCCAACAGGCAGCCGCCGAGCGCTTCGCCGAAAGTGACCGCCAGATAGGGCCACAGCGACCCGCTGACGGCGTCGTCTATCAGCCGCATCACGACCGCGCCGGGCCCGGGCAGCATCAGCGGGGACGCTGCCGCGGCCACCAGCGCCCAGATGGCGAGCAGGACCAGGCCGAGCAACGCGGGCGCGAACAGGCGCCGACGCTGGGGGCTCAGCTGGCTCATCGTCATCCTCCGGTCCGCGGGCGCGCGTCCGGGGTTCGGCGCAGAGAGTATGCGCCTACGACGGCAGCCGTCGTCGACGACTGCCGTTCGTGCTGCCTCCCATCCGGACTTTCACCGTCGGTCCCGGAATTTCACCGGATCAACCGCTGCAAGCAGCGGGTCGCGGACTGTCACCGCCGGTTCGGACTTACACCGACCCCGGAGCACGATCGCGGGTCAGTATATGCCCCGCCTGTGAGGCGTCCGCCAGCCGTCCGCTCCCGCCCCACATTCGCCCATCCGGGGACGGTTCTCCCGGTCACCGGGGACGGTTCTCTTGGTCACCAAGGTCGGTTCTTTTGGTCACCAAGGTCGGTTCCTTCGGTCACCAAGGTCGGTTCCTTCGGTCACCAAGGTCGGTTCCTTCGGTCACCAAGGTCGGTTCCTTCGGTCACCAAGGTCGGTTCCTTCGGTCACCAAGGTCGGTTCCTTCGGTCACCGGGGACGGTTCCTTCGGTCACCGGGGACGGTTCCTTCGGTCACCAAGGTCGGTTCCTTCGGTCACCGGGGACGGTTCCTTCGGTCACCAAGGTCGGTTCCTTCGGTCACCGGGGACGGTTCCTTCGGTCACCAAGGTCGGTTCCTTCGGTCACCGGGGACGGTTCGCTTGGACACCGCGGACTCGGCCGCCGAAATCTCGGGTGAAGCCCCGCGCGCAAGTACGGGTCAGGCTGTAGGCAGCACGTCCGCGAGACCAGGGTGGTTCAGGGCGTCCAGGATCAGATGGGCATCCTCGGCCTCATGCGGACCTGACGGCACCATCACTACCCACAGACCGGCGGCGCGGGCTGCGGCAGCGCCCGTCCGGGAATCCTCGAACGCAACGGCCTCGGACGGCGCCACTCCGAGCAGTTCGCAGGCTCGAAGGTAGACGTCGGGTGCCGGCTTGGGTGCGGAAACCTCGCTCGCCGAGACGGACAACGGCACCAGTTCCGCCAGTC
Source organism: Micropruina sp. (assembly GCA_044225075.1). Taxonomy (GTDB): domain Bacteria; phylum Actinomycetota; class Actinomycetes; order Propionibacteriales; family Propionibacteriaceae; genus Micropruina. The sequence goes on from JBGAJF010000003.1 coordinate 77,426, forward strand.
CGGACGAGACGATCGACAGGTCGAGCAAGTCACGCGGCGTATTGCTCGCGATTGCGTACGGCAACCGCAGTTGGCTCAGCAGATCGACGGCTCCCGGCATCGGCTCAGAACCGGCGGTCAACTCATCCCGCGCGCGCCCCACGAACTCGGCCAGGACGTCCGGGCAGGGCTCATTGAAACGCTCCGCCATGATTGCAGCGGCATCTTCGCAGGCCGCACCCAGGAAAAGGTGCCTCTCGGCATCGCCGTAGACCAGCCCGCGGGTGGTGAACATTGCTGCCTCGGCCACCCCCCAGGGCTTCTCGGTGTCGGCCAACAACCCGTCAAAGTCGAACACCACGGCACGGACGGGATCTGGTCGCTGCATGCCCGCAGCCTACCGATCGCCTGCTGGGGCACGGTTCCTCCGGTCGTGGGAACAACTGTTGCGGCCAATCCTCCACGCGTCCGGTGACCAAGAGAACCGTCCCCAGTGACCAAAAGAACCGTCCCCAGTGACCAAGAGAACCGTCCCCAGTGACCAAAAGAACCGTCCCCAGTGACCAAGAGAACCGTCCCCAGTGACCAAAGGAACCGTCCCCGGTGACCGGGGACGCCGTCGGGACGGGCGGTGGGGCCCGGCCACAGCGTCCGGCACGCGACCGCACAGCCCTCGCACAGGTTGGGCTCTTAGGTTTCGGCTCAGCAATCGCTGAGGAGACCCACGCAGATGTCGACTGAATCACCAACGGCGTCCACCCGGAAGCGCCGTCTCCGCATGTCCGGACGGAAATGGCTGTGGCTGTCCGTCGCCGCGGTGGTGCTGATCGCCGGCGGCGTCGGCACCTTCCTGCTGCTGCGTCCGGCCCGCAACACCCAGCCGCAGGCGTTCAGCCGCACCGTGGAGGCCACCGTCGGAACCCAGACTCAGACGGTCAGCGTGGACGGCACACTCGCGCCCCGCAAGCAGTCGGACGTCAACTTCGCCGTCTCGGGCACCCTCACCCACGTCTATGTGAAGGCCGGCGACAAGGTCAAGAAGAACCAGAAACTGGGCCAGATCGACGACACCGACCTGCTCAACCAGGTTGACCTCGCCGAGGCGAACCTGACCACCGCGCGTGCCAACTACTCCGAGGTCGTCGACAACGGCGGCAGTTCGGCGGGAATCACCTCGGCGAGCGCACAGGTGGCCTCCGCCAGGGCGGCCCTGGCCAGCGCGAAGCAGAACCTGGCCGCAGCCGTCCTACGCTCCCCGATCGCTGGCACCGTGGCCTCGGTGTCCGCCGAGGAGGGCGATAGCGTCTCGGGCGGCGGAACCTCCGGCGGCGGCACGTCCGCGACCGGGAGCTCATCAACCCGGTCGACGAGCCAGTCCGGGACGACCAGCAGCACCTCGACCTCCAGCACAGCACAGTTCAGCGTGATCTCCACCGCGACCTGGAAGCTCGAGGGCACCGTCGGCAGCGCCGACCTGGGCAGCCTCAAGCCCGGCCAGGCGGCGGCGGTCACGCCCACCGGCGGCACGGATGCGATCACAGGCAAGGTCGCCTCGGTCGGCATCGTGGCCACCTCGTCCAGCGACGGAGCGGCCACGTTCCCGGTGGTGATCAACCTCTCCGGCAGCCACAAGAACCTGTTCTCGGGAACCACCGCGACCGGCGTGATCACCATCGGCAGCTACCCGGACGTGCTGACCGTGCCGACCGCGGCGATCCGCACCGAGAACGGCACCACCGTCGTCAGCAAAATGGAAGGCAGCGCCACCTCCACCGTCGAGGTCACCACCGGCCGGGTGTTCGGCACCGCGACCGAGATCACCAAGGGCCTGAGCGCCGGCGACAGCGTGCAGATCAGCTTCGTCCGGCCCAGCGCCACCAGCAGCACTGGGGCGCAGGGTCCAGGTGGCCAGGGCGGCGGCTTCGGCGGGGGCGGATTTGGTGGCGGCTTCGGCGGTCAGCCCCCGGGCGGCGGAACCGGGAGCGGCAACGGAAGGCAGGGACGATGACCCCGATGCTGCGGATGGTCGACGTGCGCAAGACGTATTCGACCGGCGTCGTCCAGGTCGAGGCGTTGCGCGGTATCGATCTGGCCGTTGACGAGGGCGATTACCTGGCGATCATGGGGCCCTCCGGCTCGGGTAAGTCCACCTTGATGCACATCATCGGCTGCCTGGACGTGCCCAGCTCCGGCAGCTACGAACTCGACGGCAACGACGTCGGGTCGATGACCGAGAAGCAGCTGGCGCAAGTCCGGAACCGGACCATCGGTTTCGTCTTCCAGCAGTTCAACCTGCTGCCCAGCCTGACCGCGCTGCGCAACGTCGAACTGCCGCTGATCTACGCTGGCGTCGCCCCGGCCCAGCGTCGCGAGCGGGCCATGCTGGCGCTGCAGCGGGTCGGTTTGGGCGACCGCGTCCAGCACCGGCCGGGTGAACTCTCCGGCGGCCAGCAGCAGCGGGTATCGGTTGCGCGTGCCATAGTCACCGACCCGGCTCTGCTGCTCGCCGACGAGCCCACCGGCAATCTCGATTCCCACTCGACCGAGGAGATCCTGCAACTGTTCGCCGAACTCAACGCCGGCGGACGGACGATCGTGATGATCACCCACGAACTGGACGTCGCCCAGCACGCCCGGCAGCGGGTGTTCATTCGCGACGGCCTGCTCAACTCGACCGACGCGTTGGCCAGCGCTACCACCGCGCCACTCCCCTTTCAAGGGTCGGGCGGCACGCTGATCGAGCCGCTCACTGCGACGGATTCCAGGCGGACTGATTCCAGTTGGACCGATTCCAGTGGGGAGGACGGCCGGTGATGGAGTGGACCGAGACCGTCCGGACGGCGGTCGCCGCCCTCAACGCGCGCCGGATGCGGTCGCTGCTCACCATGCTCGGCATCCTGATCGGCATCGCCGCGGTGATGCTGACCGTGGGCCTCGGACAAGGGGCGCAGCAGCAGATCACCTCCCAGATCAGCGCGCTCGGCTCGAACCTGATCATCGTCACGCCGGGCCAGTCGACCTCGACCGGCGGCTTCCGCGGGGGAGGCGGTTCGGTCTCCACGTTGACCACCGCCGACGCCGCCATCCTCGCCGACCCGGCGGTGGCGCCTGACATCGCCGCCGTCGCACCGGTGTCGACGACGTCCGGATCGCTGCAGTCGGCGTCCACCACCTGGACCTCCACGGTGACCGGGACGGTGCCGGCCTGGCAGACCGTGCGCGCCCGCGAGGTGGACGCCGGACGCTTCTTCTCCACCGACGAACTCGACCAGGCGCAACCCGTCGCGGTGATCGGCACGACCACCGCTGAGGAGCTGTTCCCGAACGGCTCACCGGTCGGTCAAACGATGAGCGTGAACGGCCAGTCGTTCACCGTGATCGGGGTGCTGACCTCGGCCGGGTCGTCGCTGGCCAGCAACGAGGACGACACCGTGGTGGTGCCGCTCACCACCTTCGCGGCGCGGCTGTCGACCTCCGGCAGCGCCAACAGCGTCTCCTCGATCTACCTGTCGGGCACGGACGCCGACAGCCTGTCCGCCGCCTACCAGCAGGTGCACACCGCGCTGCTCGCTGCGCACCAAACCACGTCCGACAACGCCGACTTCTCGGTCAGCACGCAGGCGTCGCTGGTCCAGACCGCCACCTCGATCACCGGCGTGTTGACGCTGCTGCTGGGCGGCATTGCCGGCATCTCTCTGCTGGTCGGCGGCATCGGGGTGATGAACATCATGCTGGTGTCGGTGAGCGAACGCGTCCGCGAGATCGGGCTGCGCAAGGCGCTCGGCGCGACCCCGGCTGTGATCCGGCAGCAGTTCCTGGTCGAGGCCGGCATCCTCGGCGTGCTCGGCGGCCTGCTCGGTGTCGCTATCGGCATTCTCGGCGCGCTCGTGCTGACACCCGCGCTGGGCATCGGCGTCGCTATCTCGGTGCCGGCCACCCTGATCGCCCTGGCCGTCTCGTTGTGCATCGGCCTGGTCGCCGGCGTCTACCCCGCCACCCGCGCCGCCAAGCTGGCGCCGATCGACGCATTGAGGAGTGAATGATGATCCGCAACAAGCGGACCCGCGCGGTGATCATCGCCGGCTGCGCCCTGGCCGTGGTCGCCGTGGTCGGCGTCGGGGTGGCGTTCGCATCACCGTCCGGACGCCCCCGTTACGTGACGGCGTCCGTCGGCACCGGGGACGTTACCCAGACCTACACCACGTCGGGCGCCGTGACCAGGACGAACACCTCGACGGCGTCCTTCGCCGTAGCCGGGACGGTGAGCAGCGTGCGGGTCTCCGTCGGCAACTCGGTGGACGCCGGCGAGGTGCTGGCGATGGTGAAGAAGGGACCGTTGCAGCTTGCCGTGCTGCAGGCCGAGACGTCGGTGGCGGAGGCCAGAGCATCCCTCTATTCGGCGCAGCACCCGTCCAGCGGTGCGTCCGTCAGCCGGACGGGTTCCTCGGCGCAGGCTGCGAGCACAGCAAACGGCTCAGGGGCGTCCGGGTCGGGAGCGGCGAAGGCATCTGCCGGGGTCACCATCGACCCGGCCGTGTTGCTGAAGGTCACCCAGCGGCTGACCACAGCCGTCGCCAGCGAATCGACGGTGTGCGCGCCGGTGTTCGGTGCCACGCCGCCGGTCACCCCGTCGCCCAGCCGGACGCCGTCCGCCCGGCCCACGCCTTCGGCGTCCCCGTCGAAGGAGCCGAGCGCGTCGGCCAACCCGAGCGTCGCGCCCAGCGCATCCGTCAGCCCGACCATTAAGCCCAGCGCGTCGGCCAGCCCGACCATCAAGCCCAGCGCGTCGGCCAGCCCAACCATTGAACCCAGCGCGTCCGCCAGCCGGACCACCGAGCCCAGCGCGACGACGTCCGCGACCCCCAGCGAATCGCCCTCCGCGACGCCGAGCGAATCCCCAACCCGCCCGTCCGGGCAGGTCAGAAACCAAGCCGACGTGATCGAACGCAACAATCCGACCACCGCCCAACTGAAGGCCTGCGGGACGGCACGCGCCGAGGTGCAGCTGGCCACCACCGCGCTGCAGCGAACCGTGCGGCAACTCACCACCCCACGCCCCGGCTCATCGAACAGATCAGCTGGGAACGGCGGTTCCTCGTCCGGTTCTGGCGACGCGAGCAACACCCCCAAGGTGAGCGCGGCGCAGGTGGCGTCGGCGAAGGCGAAACTGCTGCAGGCCGAACAGGATCTGCAAAAGGCGCAGGACGACCTGGACCACGCCGAACTGGTCGCCCCGATCTCGGGGACGATCGGCAGCGTCGATCTCAGGCCCGGCGGCGCGGCCGGAAGCGAGTCGATCACCATCGTCGGCAGCGGCAACGCCCAGCTGCAGATCGAACTGCCGCTGAAGACCCGCGCGCTCATCGCGACCGGTCGGCAGGTGAGTGTCGCCGCCGCGGGCTCCACCACGACGCTGCACGGCACGGTCACGGCCATCGGCGTCACTGAGACCAGCGGCACCGCCGGTGACGCGCCGACCTACGCCAGCACGGTGACGGTTGCCGATCCGAATCAGGTGCTTGCCACGGGAGCACGCGCGTCGGTCAGCATTCCGGTTCGGACTGCCACCAACGTGGTGCGGGTACCGGTGTCAGCGGTTACGCCGACCGGGTCTGGGACAGGAACCGTTCAGGTTGTGGAGAGCGCGCAGGCCGACAACGCGCACACCGTCGAGGTCAGCACCGGTGCTGTGGGTGCAGGCTGGGTCGAGATCACCCAGGGTCTCAACGCCGGCGAACTGGTCGCCCTGGCCGACAACACCGCCGCGTTGCCGACCAACAGCAACGGACGCCGGACCACCACCCCCGCCTCGCCCTCGGTCAGCGCGTCCGCTCAGCCCGGCGCCCGCTCGTCCACTGGTACCGGGACGAGCGGCGCCACCCAACCCTCGGTGTCCCCGACCCGTTGACCGGTGGCGGTCACTCGCATGGGTGACATTTCCGATTGGCCGAATTGCGGCGTCCTCAATATTCTTTGTGGGGTTATCGGCAAAGACCGCCGTTACCGGGATTCCGGGGGGAATGGGAAATATGCGTAAAATCATCGGGGCTACTTCTGTCATTGTCGGCTGCGCGTTGGTGGCCCTACCGCTGGGCGGAGCGAGTCCGGCCGTGGCCGAGTCCGCTCCTCAGGCCAGCAGGGTGGCGCTGCCACTTGCCAAGACCTCGGCAAAGAAGAAGCTCTACAAGAACTGCACCTCGCTGAACAAGAAGTACGCCCACGGCGTCGGCAAGTCCGGCGCCAAGGACAAGACCAGTGGGACGCCAGTGACGAACTTCACGAGGTCCACGAAGATCTACAACGAGGCGATGAGCTACAACCGCGGCCTCGACCGCGACAAGGACGGCATCGCCTGCGAGAAGCGCTGAGCCGCACACCGGTACGCGGGCGGGTCCCCCGTAGCGGACCCGGCGATCAGCGCCAGACGCCTGCCTTCATCACCCGGTGGACGAGTGGGACGCCGGGCCGGTAGGCCAGATGCAGATGGCTGGGCGCGTCCAGCACGATCAGATCGGCGGACGCGCCGGGCCGCAGCACACCGACGTCGTCGCGTTGCAGCGCCCGCGCTCCACCGGCGGTTGCCGCCCAGACGGCCTCATCGGGCGTCAGGTGCAGGTCGCGTACCGCCAGCGTGATGACGAACGGCATGGACGTCGTGTACGACGTTCCCGGGTTGCAGTCGGCGCCCAGCGCAACGGTGACCCCGGCGTCCCAGAGGCGGCGGGCGTCCGGGTACTGGTTGCGGGTGGAGAAGTCGGCGGCGGGCAGCAGCGTCGCCACCGTGTCGGACGCCGCCAGCCCCTCGATGTCGGCGTCGTCGGTGTGGCAGACGTGGTCGACGGACGCCGCCCCCAACTCGACGGCCAGCCGGATGCCCGGACCGTGGTGCAACTGATTGCCGTGCACCCGGACGCCGAGACCGGCCCGCTGCCCGGCGGTCAGCACCGCCCGGGACTGGTCCTCGTCGAAGGCACCCTGCTCGCAGAACACGTCGATCCAGGACGCCAGCGGCGCGCACGCCGGAATCATTTCGTCGATCACCATCGCCACGTAGTCGTCCGAGCGTCCGGCGAACTCCGGAGGCGTCACGTGGGCGGCGAGCAGCGTGGTGAAAGGGCTGTGACTATGAGCGACGTCCAGACTGCGGCGCTCGTCGGCGACGCTCTGGCCGTACCCGGACTTGATCTCGACGGTGGTCGTGCCCTGCTTCGCGTACTCGTCGAGCAGCCGGGACACGTTGCCGGAGAGATCGGCATCCGAGGCGGCTCGGGTCGCGGCGAGGGTACTGCGAATCCCGCCGGCGGCGTAGCGCTCCCCCGCCATCCGGGCGGCGAACTCCTCGGCGCGCTCCCCGGCGAACACCAGGTGGCTGTGGCTCTCCACGAAGCCGGGCAACACCGCGCGACCGGATCGGGATCGAGCACCGACTGCCGTGCCTGATGCCGATGGCTGTTCTTCGACCACCACGGCGGCGTCCGGGATGACCCCCAGCAGACCGCCCCATGCCGGGTCGTTGGTGACCAGCGAGCCGATGTTGTCGATCAGCAGGCTCACGGGATCAGTCCTCCGACATCGGGATCCGGACGCCGCGCTCGCGCGCCACGTCGGCCGCGTGCGAGTAGCCGGCGTCCACGTGCCGGATGACACCCATCCCGGGGTCGTTGGTCAGCACCCGCTCCAGCTTCTGCGCGGCCAGTTCGGTGCCGTCCGCGACACAGACCTGGCCGGCGTGAATCGAGCGGCCCATGCCAACCCCGCCGCCGTGGTGGATGCTGACCCACGAAGCGCCGGATGCGGTGTTGACCAGGGCATTCAGCAGCGGCCAGTCGGCCACCGCGTCCGTTCCGTCGAGCATCGCTTCGGTCTCGCGGTAGGGCGAGGCGACCGAGCCGGAGTCGAGGTGGTCGCGTCCGATCGCGATCGGGCCGATCTCGCCGGCGGTGACCATTTCGTTGAACTTCAGGCCGGCGCGATGCCGTTCGCCGTAGCCGAGCCAGCAGATCCGGGCCGGCAACCCCTGGAAGGACACCTTCTCCTGCGCCATGGTGATCCAGCGTTGCAGGTGCTCGTTGTCGGGGAAGAGTTCCAGGATCGCGGCGTCGGTGGAGCGAATGTCCTCGGGGTCGCCGGACAAGGCCGCCCAGCGGAACGGCCCGAGGCCTTCTTCGAACAGCGGACGAATGTAGGCCGGCACGAAGCCCGGGAACGCGAATGCCCGGTCGAAGCCGCCCTTGCGGGCCTCGTCGCGGATCGAGTTGCCGTAGTCGAATACCTCGGCTCCGGCGTCCTGGAAGCCGACCATGGCGGCCACGTGGGCGGCCATCGCCGCTTGTGCGTCGCGGGTGAACTGCTCGGGATCGGCTGCGGCACGAGCCTTCATCTCGGTGAACTGGTAGCCCAGCGGCAGGTAGGCCAGCGGGTCGTGGGCCGAGGTCTGGTCGGTGACCACATCGATCGTGATCTCGCCGGCCTGATGCCGACGCAGCAGTTCGGGAACCAGGTCGGCGGCATTGCCCAACAGCCCGATCGACAGCGGACGCCGCTCGGCCTTCGCCTGGTTGGCCTGGGCGATCGCGTCGTCCAGATCGGACGCCTTGACGTCCAGGTAGCGGTGCTCGATCCGCCGGTCGATCCGGCTCTCGTCGCAGTCGATGCAGATCGCCACGCCGTCATTCATGGTGACCGCGAGCGGCTGCGCGCCACCCATGCCACCCAGGCCGGCGGTCAGCGTGATGGTGCCGGCGAGCGTGCCGCCGAAGCGCTTGCGGCCGACCGCGCCGAAGGTTTCGTAGGTGCCCTGCAGGATGCCCTGGCTGCCGATGTAGATCCAAGAGCCGGCGGTCATCTGGCCGTACATCATCAGGCCCTTGGCCTCGAGTTCGCGGAAGTGCTCCCAGTTGGCCCAGTCGCCGACCAGGTTCGAGTTGGCGATCAGCACCCGCGGCGACCACTCATGAGTGCGGAACACACCCACCGGCTTGCCGGACTGCACCAGCAGTGTCTCGTCGTCGGCCAGCGTCTCGAGAGTGCGGACGATGGCGTCGAACGCCTCCCAGGATCGCGCCGCGCGTCCGGTGCCGCCGTAGACCACCAGGTCATCGGGGTGCTCGGCGTTCTCGGGATCGAGGTTATTCATCAGCATGCGCAGCGCGGCCTCCTGCTGCCAGCCGCGGGTATGCAGTTCAGGGCCTCGGGGGGCGCGCACGGGACGGGGTCCGGAAGTGGTCATCGGTGGTCTCCTCTCCCCTCCAGGATCGGACGTCACTCGCCCAGCTTCAGCACGAATGAGCCGCGCGTCTCACATCCGAGACAAGCTCGTCACTCAAGCCCGGTAGCGCAGCTCCACTCGACGGTTCTTCGCCCGTCCCTCTGGATTGTCCTTGTCGCCAGTGGTGTTGGGCGCCACCGGACGCGACTCGCCATAGCCTGCGACCGTCAACTTCAGATCGGGCCGCGCCGCACCGATGACGTCCGCGACCGCCTTGGCCCGTGCGGTCGACAGCGTCTGGTTGGACGACGTCGAGCCGATCGAGTCGGTGTGCCCCGTGACCGACAACTGCGCCTTCTTGGGCACATCGTTGACGAGGGTGCGAATCTTCGCCTGCGCCCGCTCGCTCAGAGTCGCCTTGCCGAAGGCGAACAGGACGTCCGACTTCAGGGTGACCAACTCGTCGCTGCCGACCCTCGTCTTGTCCGCGACGTCGGTGACGCTGGCGGTGAGGTCGTTGATGTTCGCGGTCAGCGGCGAAATGCTCGTGGCCAAGTCGGCGTCGCTGAAGCTGCCCGGGTCGGGAGGGCCGAACCCGGTCAGCAGCAGGACGGCCGTGGCGGCGCCGACCACTGCGATCGACCGCGACCTCATGTGATCGGCACGTTCGTGGCGGTCGGTGCACCGTCGATCATCTGAACATCGACGGCCGTGACGTCCTCGGGCGGCGCGGCGAACATGGCGTAGGCGTAGAGGGTCTGGCCGGGCGCGAACCTGGACAAGTCATCGGTTTTCGCGCGCGTCCCGCCTCCGACGACCACATCATGACGCTTGAAGTTCTGGGTATCGACCAGATAGGGCCACCAACTTCGGTCGGACATGAAGCGGAACAGAGAACTCGGCTGGTCCGTTGTCGAGGTCACCTGGAACGAGAAGGTGGCGGTGACCACCTTCCCGGTGCGGCGCAGCGAGTGCAGGTCGATCGTCAGCTTGGCATTGGGATCGCCCTCGACCTTCGCCGCCATGGTGGCCGACGCGATCGGCGCGGGCAGGTTGGTCAGGTCGACCCCGGCCTGAGCGGCCGAGGATGCCTCGACCGAGGCCGGCGCCGTGGCCGGCGCGACCGACGACTGGCTCGCCGTCGGTGTCGGGTTACCGCCGCCGATGGTGCAGCCGGCCAGCAGCGGAACCAGGACAGCGGCAGCGCTCATGGCGACGCGGGTCGAGATCATGGTGGCGACCCTAGCGGCATCCGGTCCAGCCCTGGCGCTGGCGTCCGGACGGCGAGGGCCGGGGCAACGAGAACCGGCAGGATGGGCGCATGGCCACCGAATCGAGCACGTCGCCAGCGGTGGGCCGCGCCCTCGACATTCTCAGTTACCTCGCCGAGCGCACCGGGAGCGTGCCGGCGTCCACCATCGCCAGGGACCTCGGGTTGCCCCGCTCGTCGATGTACCACATCCTCACCGTGCTGACCGAGCGCGGGTTCACCGTCTATGTTCCCGAAGCGCGCGGCTACGCGCTCGGTGCCGCGGCCTACCGGCTGACTTCGGCATACACGTTGCACGACCAGCTGGAGCGAATGTCGCGTCCGGTGCTGCGCGCGGTGGCTGCGGCCGCCGGGATCACGGTGCATCTGGGCATCCTGCGCGGTGTCAGCACGCTGTATCTGCTGAAGGAGCATCCGCCGCGGCAGAGCGAACTCGAGCCCCCGTTGGTGACCGCCGTGGGCGTCCTGCTGCCGGCACATCTCACCGCAAACGGCCGCGCCATCCTCGCGCACTTGCCGGCGGCGCAACTGCGCGCGCTGTACGCGCGTCCGGGTGACTTCGTTTCGCGCACCGGACGCGGCCCGCGGTCGGTCGACGATCTGGAGACCGCGCTCGCCCTCGAACGCGCGCAGGGCTGGTCGGAGGAAGTCGAGTTGATCGCCGCCGGTCTTCGGTCGGCCGGCGCCCCGATCTTCGACCTGCACGGTCAGCCGGTGGCGGCGCTGAGTTGCACCTGGCGCTCGCGGATCGCGCTGCGCGACCCGTCCGAACTGATCGGCCACCTGGTTGCCGGCGCCAAAGAGATCACCCGCCGGCTGCGCTGACCCGGGGAGCGAATGTGGCCGAAAGAGAACCGTTCCCGGCGTACCGCGTCAGGCCAGGGGGCCGGTGACGGACTGGGCGGCTTCGATCAGGGAGCCGTCGCGCACCAGGTCGACGACGGCCTCCAGTTCGGGGGCGAGGAAGCGGTCGGGGCCGGGACCGCCGACCACCGTGCGAATGCGGTCGCGGACGGCGGCGGTCGCCGGGGCGGGCGAGTGCTCACGCAGGTCGAGCGCACGGGCGGCGCTGACCAGTTCGCCGGCAAGAACCCGGGCCAGTCCGTCCAACGCACGGCGCAGCTTGCGGGCCCCGGCCCAGCCCATCGACACGTGGTCCTCCTGCATCGCCGAACTCGGAATCGAGTCCACCGAGGCGGGTGTGGCAAGGCGTTTCAGTTCCGAGACGATGCCGGCCTGGCTGTACTGCAGGATCATGTGGCCCGAATCGACGCCGGGGTCACCGGCCAGGAACGGCGGCAGCCCGTGGCTGCGCTTCACATCGAGCAACCGGTCGGTGCGTCGCTCGCTCATCGACGCGACGTCCGCCACCGGGATCGCCAGGAAGTCCAGCGCGTAGGCCACCGGGGCGCCGTGGAAGTTGCCGTTGGACTCCACCCGTCCGTCGAGCGTGACCACCGGATTGTCGATCGCGGAGGCTAGTTCGTTGTCGGCGACCCAGCAGCAATGGTTCAACGTGTCCCGGGCGGCACCGCTCACCTGAGGCGCGCAGCGCAGCGAGTACGCGTCCTGGACGATCGGGTACTCGTGATCGGCATTGTCTGCGTGGCTAGCTGTGATACCCGACCCGTCGAGCATCGCCGTGATCACCCGGGCACCGGCCGCCTGGCCGGGCTGGGGACGCAGCGCCTGCAGGTCGGCGGCGAACACCCGTGGGGTGCCGAGCAGCGCCTCGACGCTCATCGCGGCCGCCATGTCGGCGGTGAGCAGCAGCCGCTCCAGGTCGTGCGCGGCCAGGATGAGCTGGCCCAGCATGCCGTCGGTGCCGTTGATCAGCGCCAACCCTTCCTTCTCGGCGAAGGTGACCGGGTCGATGCCGGCGTCCGCCATCGCCTCGGCGCTCGGACGGCGTTCGCCGGCGGAGTCCCGGACGAAACCCTCCCCCATCACGGTCAGCGCGCAATGCGCCAGCGGGGCCAGGTCACCGGAGCAACCCAGCGATCCGTACTCATGGACGACTGGGGTGATGCCGGCGTTGAGCAAGGCGGCATACGTCTGCGCGACGATCGGACGGACGCCGGTGCGTCCGGTGGCCAGGGTGGAGAGCCGCAGCAGCATCATCGCGCGCACCACCTCGCGCTCCACCTCGGCACCGGTGCCGGCGGCGTGCGAGCGAATCAGACTGCGCTGCAGGTCGGCCCGACGCTCCACCGGAATGTGCCGGGTGGCCAGTGCGCCGAACCCGGTCGACACCCCGTACACCGGCTGATCGGACGCCGCCAGCGCCTCGATGCGCCTGCGGGTTGCGGCCAGCGCCGTCAGCGCGTCGGGAGCAAGCTCCACCGGCGCGTCGTACCGCGCCACCGCCACCACCTCGTCGCGGCTCACCGGCCCCATTCCGACCGTGATCATCCCCTGGCTCATTCAGCGCACTCCTCTCCACGCCCACCGTGGCGCGCCGGACGGACGCGGTCCACCCACCACGACACCCAGTCTCGGATCCGAGCTGCACAACCAAGGGAGGATCCACGATCGATTGTCGCGCGAGCCTTACGGCTCCAGCAGCCCCCGAATGTCGTCGGCGGTGAGCGGCGCGGCCAAGTCGCCGGCCTCGCCGACCACCTTCGCGAACAGGTCGCGCTTGCGTTCCTGCAGCGCCACCACCTTCTCCTCGATGGTGTCGGCACTGACCATCCGGTACACCATCACCGGCTTGTCCTGCCCGATCCGGTGAGTCCGGTCGATCGCCTGCAACTCCGCCGCCGGGTTCCACCACGGATCGAGGATGAACACGTAGTCGGCCTCGGTGAGAGTGAGCCCGAAGCCGCCTGCCTTCAGGCTGATCAGGAACACCGGATCGTCGCCGTCCCTGAACTTCTGGATCCGCCCGGCCCGGTCGCGGGTCCGGCCGTCGAGATACGCGTACCCGATGCCTGCCTCGTCCAGCCGGCTCCGCACCAGTCCCAGGTAGCCAGTGAACTGGCTGAACACCAGCGCCCGGTGTCCCTCGGCGGCGAGTTCGCCGACCAGCTCGAGCAGGGTGTCGATCTTGGCCGACACCGCCGCCTGACCCGGCATCACCAGGGCTGGCGACAAGGCCAGCTGGCGCAGTGTGGTGAGCGCGGCCAGGATGGTGATCCGGTTGCGGGTCAGGTCGTCGACCAGGCCCAGCACCTTCTTGCGTTCCGCCGCCAGTTGCCGGTCGTAAAGCCGTCGATGCCCCGGCGACAGCTCAATCGACAGCACCTGCTCCTGCTTCTCGGGCAGTTCCGCTGCGACCGTCTCTTTGGTGCGCCGCAACATCAGCGGCCGGACGCGGCGGTGCAGCCGGGCGAGCGCCGCCGCATCGGTCCCGGACTCGATCGGCTTGCGGTACCGCTCAGAGAACCGGTTCGGATCGGCGAACAGGCCGGGCGCCACGATCGACAGCAGCGACCACAGATCCATCAGGTTGTTCTCCAGCGGGGTGCCGGTGATGGCGAATTTGGTGCGTGCCGACAGCTTGCGCACCGATTGATGCCCGCGCGCCTGCCGGTTCTTCACGAACTGCGCCTCGTCGAGCAGTACCGCCGTCCACCGCTGAGCGGTGTACTCGTCCTCGTCAAGCCGCAGCAGCGTGTACGAGGTGACGATCAGGTCGGCGCCGTCGGCCAGCTCCCGGATCGACTCGGCCCGCTTCTTGGCCGTCTGGCTCACCACACGCACGGTCAGTCCGGGCGCGAACCGGGCCGCTTCGGACGCCCACGTACCGAGCACCGAGGTCGGCGCGACCACCAGCAGTGGACGGTCCAGGTCGCCGGACTCCTTCAACGCGCAGGTCAGCGCCAGCGCCTGCATCGTCTTGCCCAGGCCCATGTCGTCGGCGAGGATTCCGCCGAGCCGGGCGGTGTGCAGGAAGTGCAACCAGCGGAAGCCGTGCTCCTGGTAGGGCCGCAGCGTCGCCTGCAGCCCGGACGGCGGTGCGATCTCGGGCAGCTCGTCGAGGTTGAGCAGCGCCGACACCGAACGTTGCCAGTCGGCGGACTGCTGGGCCACCACGCCGAGGGCGACCAGTTCTTCCCACAACCCGGCGTGCTCGGTGCGCAGTCGCAGCTGAGGATCGCCATCCGGCGCCAACTCCTGGGCCTCGGCGATCAGCGTCCGCAGTTGCTCCAGCTCGGGCCGTTCCAGGCTGAACCAGGTGCCGGACGGCAGGATCAGATGGGTCTGCCCGGTGGCCAGCGCAGTGAACAGCTCGCGGTATTCGACCGGCTCGCCTTCGATGCTGACCCGGACGTCGAGGTTGAACCAGTCCGTCCCCTCATCGGGATCGCTCACCGCCAGTCGCACCTCGGGAGCCTCGGTGGCCAGCCGGTAGTCGAGCGGCGTCCCGGTGACCTCGACGACCACTCCCGCCTCCCGAAGGGCGGGCAGCCCGAGCTCGGCCAGTTCGGCGGTCGCCGGGCCGGCGAGAGTCGCCCGCTCAACCGGACGCGGCGGCGCACTCGACGTCACGATCATCGGCCAGGGGCCCCGCGGCAGCGACTGGAGCAAGTGGCTCTCGACCGCCGGGTCGCGCGGTACCGGCTGCGGCCCGAACGCTTCGAGCGCGACGTCGAAATCGGTCTCGCCGACCCGGTAGCGGAATGCCCAGGCCAGGACGGCGTGATGGTCGGGCAGGAACTCCACCGCCAGCGCCAGCTGAGGCGGCCGGGCCTCGGGCAGTTCGACGTCGTCGGCTACCTCGAGCCGCACCAGCCGGGTCAGCGCCGGGCGGAACTGGGCGGCGAAAGCTGGCAGATCGGTCTGTGGAATGTCGAGCCGGGCGTGCTGCAGCAGCAGCGCCTGCTGACCCTTGCTGAGCGGCTCGGCGAACGGCACCAACAGCAGTTCATGATCATGCTCCACCGCGAACCCGTGCGGCGGGTCGCCGAGCAGATTCGCATACGGAACGGGCCGCTCCAACTCGCCGGTCACCGCGACCGTGTGCAGCTGCACGCCGGTGTCGGTGCGGGTCACCCGGCTGACCAGCTGTGCCGGCTCGCCCAGCCGGACCGCCGGCGTGCCGCGTCCGGGGACGAGCTCGACACCGGAGGCCACCACCTCGCGCAGCCAATACCAGGCCGGTGAGCCCAACTCGCCGAGGTCGAGATCGTCAGAGCGCCGCGAGTAGTAATAGCTCGTGGACGAGCCTTGATCGCGGGTCCGCGCCAGACCGGCCATCGCGCCGCGCTGCGCCTCCACGAACGAACCGGACCATGGGTATTGCAGGTTGTCCCAACTGACCCCCGTCTTCACCCACCGCCCGGACCGTCCCCATTGCAGTGGCCGCAGCTGGATCGAGCCCGCATTCCGGGTCACCTGCATCGCCAACTGCTCGCCGCGTCCGACCGCCGCGGTGCCGGCCGTCACCTCGGCCAACGCCCGCTGCCAGGCCGGGGTGAGGGCACGCATGTTGACCAGCCGCATGTGCCAGGCCAGGGCCGCCGCGTGCTTGCAGTGAGTCCGCACCGGGCAGCTGCACGATGTGCTGATCACCCGGGTCTCCACATCGTGTCGCACCACCGTCTGGTACACCCGGTACGACGACCCGCGGACCCGGGCCTGGGCGACGCTCCCGGTGTCGCCCAGACCCACTGCGATGTTGCCCACTCGGCCCTGCTCGGCGTAGTCCTGACCGCGGCTCAGCGTGCTGGCGCCGAACAGGTCGGCCAGGTCGCGCTCGCTCAACTCATGCACCCACGCCGGATACTTCAGCGGTGTCATGCGGCGGGAGTCGCCTTCGACGGCGCGGACGCGCGACGGCAGTGAGATCGGATGAGGGCCAGCAGTTGCACGGAGCGCGGCTCCCTTCGAGGTCGTCGGCATGGCGCCGGATCGAGTCCAGTCAACCAGTGTGCACCGACACCCCCCGCGATCCCCAACCGGCCTCGGCGTCCGGACGCCTCGCGCGGCAGCCGGGCGGAGGCCACAATGGTCCGATGCTGCTGCCGCCGAAGGTCGCCCACGGTGTCCGCGAGGGCACGGTGACCGTGGCCTTCCGGCGCTGGCGGCGTCCCGATGTACATAGCGGGTCGGAGTTCCGCACCTCGGCCGGGGTGGTCCGGGTGGAGGCCGTTGAGATCATCGAGCCGGCTCAGATCACCGACGCGGACGCCGTCCTGGCCGGCCACCCCGACGCCGACTCGGTGCGTCGCCGGCTGGCCGGTGAACCCGACTGGACCACCTACCGGATCCGGCTCGCCTGGGCCGGGGAGGACCCCCGCATCGCGTTGAGAAGCGACGACGCGCTCAGCGACAACGACATCACGGCCCTCGACGCCAAGCTGGAGCGGCTCGACCGGGCCAGCAGCCACGGTCCGTGGACGATGAACACCCTCGCCCTGATCGGACGCCGTCCACACACCCGTGCACCCGACCTGGCCGCGGAATTGGGCCGCGAGCGTGACCCGTTCAAGATCGACGTCCGGAAGCTGAAGAACCTCGGCCTGACGATCAGCCACCCGGTCGGCTACGAACTCAGCCCTCGCGGCCTGGCCTACCTGGCCCGAACTCTACGGGTCCCTCGCCGACCGGTCTGAAATCGACACCAGAGTGGTGAGACCCCGCCGCCGGCCTCGCCGCACGTCCCCAATGGCCAGCGATCTCGGCGGCCACTCTGGGGTCGATTTCAGACTAAAGCCCAGCAGTGCGGCGGGTATCGCGCTCCCGCTGACCCAGGTTTCGCGGATCTCCAGCACATCTGGAGCATTCCTTGAGGTTGCCTCAAGGGGGCACTGAGCATCGCCGGGCAGGGTACCTTCATGCATCGGGACCACCGGGAACTAGGGGACTCGGAGCCACGCGAGTAAGCGACCGGACGCCGCCAGCCACTGGCCGGCCGTCCCTTGTTGGTGGGGGTGCCTTCAAGGGACAGGTCCTTCGCCGCGACGGCCAGACACCGATGCACCGGACGAGCCGGTCGAGGTCATACGATCTTGACCGGCCGTTCGCGTATCCCGGTTACGGGGGCCGCAGCCGTCGGCCGAGGCGCCCATTCAAACCTTGAGCAATCTTGAGCCGATCTTGAGGTTGTCTCCACGCAGCCTGCAAAGACCTCACGCAGCATTGGCCACACACCCGGGACTCGTACGGTGACCGGGGCAGGGCGCATGGTCGAAGGAGGGGACTGGCATGGGGGTGACAGTCACATCCTTCGGTGGACGGGGGGCCGCCACCCAGACCGATCGCGCCGCCTCGCAACCTCGCGGGGGTGCGTCGTGAGTTGCTTGCCGGCCCGGGAGGATGCCGGCGAGCAACCCCACGACGCCCCGGGTGGATTCTCGCCAACCGGGGCACTGGACGATCTCCGCGACCAGCTGGACGACGACGCCGCGGTCGAGCGCTTCCGAGAGAACTTTTTGGAGCTCCTGGAACAACGCATCGCTGAGATCGCCCGGTCGATTCGAACCGGCCACGCTGACGAGTCGGTCACCCGGCTGCTCACCCTGGAGACTTCCAGCCACATGGTCGGAGCCGACGAACTCAGCCTGCGCGCGGCGGCCCTGCGTCTCGCGGTCGGACATCACCAGCCCAACACCGGCGTCCTGTTCGCCGAGTTGACCCGCGCCGCCAGCGCGGCCCGGGAACTGCTGTCACCGCACTGACCGCTGCCGCTTGGGAAGCTGATCAACGCGACCACCGCTGGTTGAGCTTGTCGAAACCCTTTTGCCGACGAACGCCCGTTCAAGTCTCCACAAGCTCGACCAGCGACGATCAGCGTTCCTAAGCTAACGACGATCAGCGTTCCTAAGCTAAACCGCGAGCGTGGGCGGTCCCTTCAGGGCACGATCGATCCGTGCCACCAGGTCGGCGGCCACCTCCAGCTGTGGCTGCGCCTGACCGACCAGCAGCTCTTCCAGGTCCTCCGCGGCCTCCGCGGCCTCGTCGTGCCCGAAGGTGGCGGCCGATCCGCGCAGGCTGTGCGCCACCGCACGTCCACGATTCAGCCCACTGATCGACAGCTCTCCCCGCCGACGCCACTCCGCCAGCACCGCCGCCAACTCCCTTACTCTGACCCTGTTGACGTCCCAGGCCCGCTGCGCCAGCTTCTGGTAGACCTCCGCGATCGCATCCGAAGCAGTCACGACGCCCAGCCCAGCAGCCGGCGAACCTCGGCACCCAAGGTCATCGGATCGAACGGCTTGGGGATGACCCCGGCGATATTCTCCTCGGGCTCGTCACCGTCGACGCGTGCGGTCAGCAGGATCACTGGGATCTTCGTCGTGGCGGGATCAGCCTTCAATCGCTCGGCCGTCTGCAGGCCATCCACCCCGGGCATCATAACGTCCATAAGAATCCCGTCGGGCTGGTGCAATTTCGCCTGACTCACCCCCACCAGGCCACTGTTTGCGGTCACCACGCGAAAGCCGTCCACCAATTCGAGCGCGGTCGCCGCCACCTCACGGATATCGTCGTCGTCGTCGATGAGCAGCAGAAGCCGGGGCTCCGGGTCAGCGGGCTTGGCCATGAATTTCCTCCTGGGTACGGCGCCATCGTAATGCGGCCTCGCGGCAGGGGCGAGACCCGCCGAAGATCGTGTTCAGACCGCGCAAAGTCGGCCATTCGGATGGCGGACCTCGGGATTCGCTCGGCGCGATATACTCCTGGGGAGTTCGTCTCCACTCCCCACCCCCTCTTCGTGTTGCGAGCCGCCCCCATGCTGAAAGTCCTCCCCACCCGGGCCTACGCGACTGCGTGCGTCACCGGCTCACTGCTGTGCATCCTGTTCGCGGTCGCGATCGCCGCCACCGAAGACGAGATCACCCGCGCGCTGATCACCACCCTTGCGCTGCTCGCCTTCGGCGCCGCCGCAGGGATCGGCGCCTTTCGCCGGATGCGGGTGACTCGGGCCGGACGGCGCCGGAAGGCCTGGCTCAGCGTCACCATCGGGCTGGGCTTCGCGCTGCTCGCGAACCTGATCGGCCTACTGCTCGACAGCGTCCACCTGTACGAGTCCTACGGCTACCTGGTGAACGCGCTGCTTATGGCGGCCCTGATCTTGTGCATCATCGCGCTCAGCCTGTTTCCGGCCACGCCGCGCCGTGGCACCGACCTGGGGCGGCTGATCCTTGACGGCATGGTAGTCGGTGGCTCGGTACTGTTCATCGCCAACGCCGCGCTCTTCCCGACGCTGCTTGCGGGAAGCGAGAACTCGCTGCTCGGACAGGTCCAGGTGCTCGCACTGCCCCTTCTCGACCTGGTGATCACCACGCTGGCCACCCTGTTGATCGCGCGCAGCGGCTCGACCAATCGGACGCCGCTGCTGCTGCTCGGCTCAGCGTTCCTGTTCTACGCCGTATCCGACCTGGCCTACGCCATCAACGTGTCCAATGCCGCCCCGCCGCTGGGCAGCTGGTGGGATCTGGGCTGGCTGATCGGTTACCTGATGGTCGCGCTGGCCACCCTGCACCCGGACGCCAGCAAACAGTCCGAGCCCGGGCCGCTGGAGGCGTCCGCGCTGCCGAGTTCGATCGCCTTCTTCGGGATCTTCCTGATCGCCACCGGCGTCAGCATGGTGTTCGGAGCGACCGGCCCCCTTGAGTTGAGCTCGCGGATCGTCTGGAGCGTCCTGATCTTGACCGTGGTGGCGCGCCAGATCGTCTTGGTAGTCGACAACGACCAGTTGCGCCGGTCGCTGGAGGTGCGGGTGCTGGATCGCACCAAGGAACTGCACGAGATCACCAACCAGAACCAGTTGCTGCTGGCCTCGGTCGCCGACGGTATCTACGGCGTCGACCGGGACGGCCGCATCACGATGGTCAACAGCGCCACCTCGAACCTCCTCGGGCGTCCCGAGAGCACGCTCATTGGCGCCCACGCCCATGACCTCTTCCACGCACCGCAGGAGGACGGCCAGCTCTACCCGTCCGAAGGCTGCTACATCACCGAGGCGACGCGAAAAGGACTGACCGCGACCGGCGAAGACGACGTCTATGTGCGCGGCGACGGCAGCACCATCATGGTGGAAGCAACCGCCAGCCCGTTGCAGGATGACGACGGCATCATCGAAGGCGCGGTGGTGGTCTTCCGCGACGTCAGCCAACGCCGCGAGATGGACCGCATGAAGCACGAGTTCATCTCGTTCGTGAGCCACGAGCTGCGGACTCCCTTGACCTCAATCAGGGGCGCGCTCGGGCTGATCTCGGGCGGCACCTTCGGCGAGATTCCGCCCAAGGCGGCGAAGATGATCGACATTGCCACCTCGGGCAGCGTCCGGCTCGGACGCCTGGTCAACGACATTCTCGAGATCGAGCGCCTCGATACCGGCATGCTGCCGCTGTCGATCCGCCCACTGGACGTCTCCGCGCCCTGTCAGGAGGCGGTGCTGGCCACCTCGGGCATGGCCGACGCGGCACAGATCAGGTTGACGTTGGGTTCGGCGACCGGCCGGGTGCTGGCCGACCGGGACCGGTTGGTGCAGGTGCTGATCAACCTGGTCGGCAACGCCGTCAGATTCAGCGATCCCGGCGACGATGTGATCGTCGAAGCCGTCCAGCGGGGCGATCAGATCGAGTTCGCCGTCCGGGACACCGGCCGGGGCATCCCTCAAGACAAGATGGAGTCGATCTTCGGGCGGTTCAGCCAGGTGGACTCCAGCGATACGCGCGAAAAGGGCGGCACCGGGCTCGGTCTGGCGATCTGCCGCGGCCTGGTCGACCGGATGGGCGGACGGATTTGGGCCGAGAGCACCCTCGGCGCGGGCTCGACCTTCCGGTTCGAATTGCCCGCCGAGCAAACCCCGCGCCTGCCGCTCTACGAGCCCGCCCGCGCCTCCTTGAGGATCAGCGGAAGTTGACAGTTTCGCTCACGAAAGGCACCGCCAACTTGACCACGCAAGGCTCCGGCCGGGCAGATCCCACGAGCCTCCTCACTATTCGCATCTCCGCCGGCAGCGGCAAGGGGCGCACCTCGATGGCGGCCTTTGACAGCGCATTGCGGGCAGCCGGGGTGGCCGACCACAACCTGATCCGGCTGAGTTCGATCATTCCACCGGGATCCACGATCGACGTCTGCGATTCGGAGGATCAGCTCCGCGGCAATTTCGGCGACGCGCTCTATTGCGTCTATGCGGTGGCCTTCGCCACCGAGCGCGGCGACGAGGCCTGGTCGGGAATCGGCTGGTCGCGAGCGACAGACGGTTCGGGACGCGGTCTTTTTGTCGAGCACGCGGGTCACGCGGAAGAGCAGGTACGCACCATGATCATGGCCAGCCTCACCGATATGGCGGACGGACGCAGCGATACGTTCGCGTTCGAGCAGCTCATGATGAGTTCGGCCCGCTGCTCCGGCCAGCCGGCGTGCTCAGTCGTGGTGGCCACCTACCGGACCGCCGGCTGGAGCGGGACGTGAGCCGGGCTCCGGAGGGCGTGAGCCAGGCCGCGGATTGGGATGTGGAGGGGCCGTGGGACCACGGCGACTTCACGATCACCTGCAGCCGGTGTCCACGCCCCGACCTGCGGCGCCATTTCTGGTCGCTGTACGAGGAGTCGTTCGGCCCGCTGCGAGTGCGCGCCGCCGCCCGGCAGGTGCTGACCGAGGACGAGTTCGCCGCCGAACTGGACAACCCGCGGGTGTGGAAGTACGTCGCCCTCGACCCCCACGGCGAACTGGCCGGCCTGACCACCCTGTCCGACGACGTCGCCACCATGCCGTGGATCAGCCCCGACTACTTCAGGTACCACTACGCCGATGAATGGGAGCGGCGGGCGATCTTCTACGTCGGGGTGACCCTGGTCCGGCCGGACATGCGGCGCGACCAGGTGTTCAGCATGATGGCAAAGCATGTCGGGGAACGCGTGGCCGACAAGGACGGCGTCCTCGGTTACGACATCTGCGCGTACAACGACCAGAACCGGTCGCTGGGCCGGGTGACAAAACTCATTCTCAAAAGACTCGCCGACTTCCATGTCCAAGCCGTCGATGTGCAGACCTATTATGTCGCCAGGGCAATAGGGAAGCGGAAAAGGAGCAGGAAGACTCGTGACTGACGCCACGCTAGGTGAGCGCCGCGCCGTGATCATTGAGGATGATCCCGAGATCGCCGACCTATTGGCGGTCGTTCTCGCCCAGGCCGGCTTTCGCACGTTCATTGCCGAGGACGGCCTGCTCGGACTTGAGTTGATCCGCGAGCACGAGCCGACCTTGACGACGCTCGATGTCAATCTGCCGGGAATCGACGGTTTCGAGGTGGTGCGCAGGATCCGGGAATTCTCGGCGACCTACGTGATCATGCTGTCGGCCCGCCGCGACGAGATCGACACCCTCACCGGCCTGAACCTCGGCGCCGATGACTACCTGGCGAAGCCGTTCCGCCCCCGCGAGCTGCGCGCCCGGGTCGAAGCGATGATCCGCCGGCGGGAAATCGAGCTTCAGAGCACCTTTCCTCCCGCCCCGATCGTCGAGGATGAGGCTCCTGACGGCGACTGGCTCGAACACAACGGGCTGCGCATGCATCCCGAGATGCGGCTCGTCGAGCTGGACGGCCACCCGGTGGACCTCACTCGCACCGAGTTCGATCTGCTCTCGGCGGTCATGCAGCGCAGCCGGCGGGTGATCAGCAAGGACGAACTCGCCGCGTTCGTCCGCAACGACGTCGCCAGCTATGTGGTCGAAGCCGACCGGCGATCGATTGAGAGTCACATCGCCAATCTGCGCCGCAAGCTCTCCGACTCGGTGACGCACCCCCGCTTCATCGAGACGGTCCGGGGGGTCGGCTACCGACTGGCGAAACCGGGCCTGCACTGACCGGTCGAGATCAGCTCAAATCCGCCGTCCGGACGCCACTGCCCGGTGCGCCGGCGTGGCAGCGTCATCGTCGATGTCCGACGGTTGATCGTCGTCGTTCGGCCGCCGGTCGAGGGCCCGCGCGAGGCACCACAACCCGACCGCCGGAAGCATCAGCAGGACGGTCATCAGCACGCTCGAGGACAGCTTGAAGATGATGTCGCCGATCAACGGATAGCCCGAATCGAAATCGACGACCACGACGATCAGACTGGGCATGATCAGCACCGGGATGAGCGCCAGATAGTAGGCGACCCGGACTA
Source organism: Micropruina sp. (assembly GCA_044225075.1). GTDB lineage: Bacteria > Actinomycetota > Actinomycetes > Propionibacteriales > Propionibacteriaceae > Micropruina. Next base: position 100,950 of record JBGAJF010000003.1, read on the forward strand.
TCTTCGCCCAGGGCCGGCGGAGCTCGAGCAGGAACATGCCGCGCAGCACGCGTGTCGCCGACAGCATCCGGGAGCGGTTGTCGGTGCCGATGTCGACCGAGCGAAGCGTGGCATAGAGCCTTTCCAGATCGTCCGCGACCCGCTCGTCGGCGGCGCGGCGCTGCTCGGGGGACAGCTCCAGCTGGGCATGTGCGGACAGCCAGGAATTGAGGAAGGCAGCCTCCTGCGCGGCCTGCGAGACAATCCGGGCCCGCTCGCCATCCGCGCGCTTGGCCCGCTGCAATCCCTGCAGTGCGACCGCGGCGGCACCGAGCAAAGCAGTGATCACCGGACTCAGGATCGCGGCCAGCACCTGGGAATCGAACGGCATGGAACGACCTCCCGGGGTGACGTCCGGCAACCACGACGGCCGGTCAGCGCATCATCCTCCGGGCCCGCCGGTGATGTCCAGCTCGACGGGCCCGGTCAACCGCAGGGCAGAGCCAGCCGGGAGCCGTCCGGGCCGTGGCCGATGCTGCGGTGCGAGGGTGCCATCGCGGTGCCGGTGGCCGGGTCCTCGCCGGTGCCCAGGTTCCGGGCGAACCGCGGATGAGCGCCACCCGAGACCTGCAGCCGCAGCCGCGCGCCTGCCGCGAAATGGTGCGCCAGGGTCTCCAACTCGATCCTGACCAGGACGTTCGGCTCGTCGGGAGCCAGTCGGAGGAAGCCGTCGCTGAGGTTGGTCGAGCGTCCGTCGGGCGTCACCTCGCACAGCCGGACGAACAGGTCGGCATGCGGGTTGTCGGTGCCGTGGGACAACTCGACGACGGGGCGGCCGAGCACCTCCATCGGTTCGGTCAACGCTGCCGAGGTGAAGATGAGCACGTCCGGACGCGCCTCGAGGGCGCGGTTGTCACGGCGTCCGGCGCGCGCGGGCGCGACCACCCGGCCGCCGACCGACGGGGTCGGGTCGGCCGGGTCGTAGCTGAAACCGGAGGTGCCGGTATCGGTCTCGGGAGCCTCCGCGAGGGCACCGTTCGAATGCAGGTAGAGCACCCGCGCGGTCGTCTCTGGCGGCCAGGACGGCAACGACCGCCAGTGCGTGGCCTGGCCTTTGGTGGACTGCGGGGTCCGTCCCTGCTGACCGGTGATCTGCACCCGGACGGGGTGTCGGGTGGGCACGGTCGCTCGTGGACGCCACTCGCCCAGGTGCGCGTCCAGCCAGTCGAGCGCCTCCCGGGTGAGCAGGCCGAGACCTTTGCTGGCGGCGTCGACGTGGGTCCAGTCGCCGACGGTCAGCGCGACCGGGACGCCGCGTTCCGACAGCCGCGCGTAGTCCTCGAACTGCTGTTCGGTGAAACGGTCCTGCCAGCCACCCTGCAGCAGCACCGGGACGTCGATCCGGTCCAGGGCCGCCCCGAACCGGGTGGTCCGCCACACCGGGTCGTCGGGGTCGGACGCGGTGAGCCACTCGGCGTACGGCATGCCGGTGCCAGCGAGCAGCGTTTCCTGAGCGCGGATCAGCGGCAGTTCGTCGAGGGTTCGGCGCAGCGCGGGTGCCGAGATCATCGTGTGCAGGCTGGCGCCGAGCATGCCGTGGCCCTGGTGGCCGAAGCTGTCCAACAGGCTCAGCATCTGTTCCAGCGAGAAGGCGCCCGAGCCGTGCGCCACCCAGTGGTTGTCGTGGGCGGTGATCGCGATCACCGCGGTGGCGAGTTCGGGCGGCGGGTCGACCATGATCGCCCAGGCCGCGAAACCCAGATAGGACGGCCCGACCACCGCGAATCGCCCGGTGAACCAGGGTTGGCCGCGCAGCCACGCCACGGTGTCGGCACCATCGTCGCGCTCGTGGGCGAAGGGCTCGAAGCGGCCACCGGAGCCGGACGTGCCTCGGCAACTCTGGTTCACCACCAGGAACCCGTGCGCGGCATACACGCCTGCGGTGAGGTCGGCGATCGGTCCGCTGCGCCCGTACGGGGTGCGCAGCAACAGGGTCCCCCGGCTCCTCCCCACCGGCTGGTAGACGTCGGTCAGCAGCTCGACGCCGTCCCGCATCGGCACCCCGATATCGCGAGTCAGGCGATAGTCAGCGTGCCCCAGTGGCAGCGACAACAGCCTGGCGAGTGCGGCGTCCCGCATCGCGCGGACACGGGTCCGGCCCCTCGTCCGGACGCCCCGCGCAAGTCTCATGGGTCATGGTGCGCCTGCCGAACCCGAGTACACAAGATTGCGCCGGGCCGCTGGTCGAGCCGGTAGAGACCGCGAAGGACCGGCCGATCCCCGCCCGCCGGTCGAGCTTGTCGAGACCCCCAGCACCCCAGCCAGCACAGACCCGGTTCACTCCTGGTCGTCGCGATTGAGTTCCGCGACCGCTCCTGACAGTGCGGTGGCGAACGCACACCAGGCGGCGTACAACCCCAACCCCAGCGCCGGCGCGACGCCGACCGAGGCGGCCCGCCGGGCGAGTTTGGCCGACGACGCCGCGAGGGCTGCGGCCCCGGCGGTGGCGGCGGGCAGATTGTGCGCCCGGAAGAACAACCCGGACCAGCCGGCGTTGAGCATCAGGTTGGACGCCAGCTCGCGTTTGAAGCCGGCCGCCTCCGCGTGACGTCCCTGGGCTTCCAGGCCGGTCACCGTTCGTGCCGCGGAGATCGTGATGATCGCGTAGAGCGACGTCCACACGATCGGGAAGGCCGCCTTCGGTGGTTGCCAGGACGGCTTCTTCAGCTTCTCGTACCAGGAGCCGTCCGGATCGGTCAGCAGCGAACCGACCGCCGCGCAGGCCGCCACACCGGCTCCGATGACAGCCAGGTTGCGGCCCATCCGGGAGCGGCTTCCGGTCGGTCGATGGTCGGGCATGGCTCCCCCTGACGTCGCGAATCACTGTGGTCCTGTTCGCGACGCTACCCGGTGCGGCATCGACGTGCCCCACCCTCTGGGGACCTCACCTGCGGCGCCGCGCACGACCTAGGCTCACGGTAAGGCTCACCGACGAGAGGATCCGACATGCAGCGCATCGTCCCCAATCTCTGGTTCGACCACACCGCCGCCGAGGCCGCCGACTTCTACACCTCGGTGTTCCCGGGCGGGAGGCTGATCGAAACCGTCCGCTACCCCACCGAGGGGTTGCCCGACTTCCAGCAGGAGTTCGCCGGCGACGTCCTCACCGTCGAGTTCGAACTCGGCGGCTACCGATTCATCGGCATCAACGCCGACGCGACGTTCCGGCCGAACCCGTCGGTGTCGTTCTTCGTGAACTTCGACCCGTCGGTCGACCCCGACGCCCGAGCCCACCTCGACGAGCTATGGGCGGCGCTGTCGGACGGCGGCAAGGCGCTGATGGAGTTGCAGGAGTATCCGTTCAGCCCGCACTACGGCTGGATCGAGGACCGTTACGGCGTCAGCTGGCAGCTGATGCTGACCGATCCCAGCGGCGAGCCGCGCCCGTTCATCATTCCGAGCATCATGTTCGGCCACACCGCCCAGGGCCGCGCACAGGAGGCGATGGACTACTACGCGTCGGTCTTCGGCGGACGCCTCGGCACCGTCGCGCCGTACCCCGCCGAGGCCGGATCGATGGCCGGCCAGGTGATGTTCGGCGAATTCCAGGCACTCGACCAATGGTTCGCCACCATGGACGCCGCCGGCCAGGACTTCACCTTCACCTGCGGCGTCTCACTGATGGTGTATTGCCACGGCCAGGAGGAACTCGACCGGTACTGGGCCGAACTCAGCACCGTCGATGAGGCCGAGCAGTGCGGCTGGTGCGCCGACCGGTTCGGACTGTCCTGGCAACTGGTGCCCGACAACCTGGACGAGCTGATGGGCAAGCCCGGTGCTTTCGAGAAGCTGATGCAGATGGGCAAGATCGAGATCGCCGCGTTCGGCTGAAGCGCCGACCGTCGTTGGTCGGGCTTGTCTTCGCTGGTCGAGACCTGGCACCCGGTGGTCGAGCTTGTCGAGACCTGGCACCCGCTGGTCGAGCTTGTCGAGACCTGGCACCCGGTGGTCGAGCTTGTCGAGACCTGGCACCCGGTGGTCGAGCTTGTCGAGACCTGGCACCCGCTGGTCGAGCTTGTCGAGACCTGGCACCCGGTGGTCGAGCTTGTCGAGACCTGGCACCCGGTGGTCGAGCTTGTCGAGACCTGGAACCCGAGCGCTCCAGCAAGGGGTTCGACAGGCTCAACCCGCGGTGGTCCTGAGCGGCGTTGCGCTAATGCGCGGCGAGCAGGCAGATCAGGCCGACCACCAGCAGCGTCGCGCCGCCCAGCAGGCCGCACCAGTAGCTGCGCGCCGCGTTCTGGTCCGGCAGCCGCGTCGCGATCACCGCGATGGCGGTGGTGATGACGCCGGTCACCGCGTAGATCGGCTGGGCGAAGACCCATGCCAACGGAATGAAGTGCACGCCCACCACGCCGAGCGCCAACGGCGCGTACAGGTCCTTCCGCCCTCGTCTGGCGGCCCACCGCACCAGCACGACGATCGCCGCGATCTCGATCCAGAACACGACGATGTAGGCGATGAAGGCCGGACCGCCGACGACGATCGCAGTGGGGGTGTTCCAGTGCCGGATCGCCTGGGTGACGCCGAGGCCACCGGTGATCGCGCCGCCGACCTGCACGACGGCGAGCAGCACTCGCGATAGCCAGCCCTTGGGTGGGCGTTCCTGGCCCCAGCCCGCCCAGGCGAAGGCGGCGATGCCGAAGATGGCGGCGGTGATGAACAGGTCCCTCGGGAACTCGGTGCTGATCATCTACCTCACTCAACCATATGAGCGGTCACCCGTGCTGGACCGGACCTAAGTCGGCGGCATCCATCACTCGCCCCTGGCTACCGCTGCCCGACCGTGACACCGGGTAGCGCAGGTGCGTCACCCCGGCACCCTGGACGACCCTCGGGTCGCCGAGCACCGTCGACGCGGCGTCCAGGTGGTCGAACAGCCGGACGCCCGAGCCGAGCAACACCGCGGCGACGTCGATCGCGAGCTCGTCCAACAGGCCGGCGTTGAGCAACTGCTGAATGGTGTCCGCCCCGTGCACGCCCACCGCCTTCTCGCCGGCCGCCTCCTTCGCCCGCCGGACGGCGCTCTCGAGCCCGTCGGTGACGAAATGCACCGACGAACCGGCGCGCGGCCAGCCGTCCGGCACGTGGTGGGTGAGCACGAAGGCAGGCCCCCAGGCGTGGTTGCCGCCCCAGCCCTCCGCCTTGTCGAAGGTGCGGCCTCCGGTCAGCACGGCACCGAGTTCGGACGTCAGCCCGCGGTAGTGGGCGGCGCTCGGCGCCGACATGCGCAGCGTCATGGCGTCCGCACCGCCGGTGTTCACCTCGACGTCGCCCGAGGTGAACTGCCAGCCGAAGACCTCGGCCACGCCGTCGTCGGGATCGGCCACGAAGCCGTCCAGCGACATGGACATGATGGCGATTAGTTTGGCCATGCGATCTGCTCCGTTCGCTCGGGTACATCCAGCCTGTAGCTGTTCGTCGAGCTTGTCGAGGGCAGGGCGCCAGGAGCCTCCCGCGGACGGCGCCCCGCGCCCCGGGCGCGCCGAGCGCCACCACGGATACTGATGCTTGGAAACTAACTAACTGGACGTTAGAATACAAGCATGAGATCACGTGCGGCTCTTCGAGTGCTTGCGGAGGTGTCCGAGTCCCAGTGGGGCATGGTCACCACCTCGCAGGCACGAGCGCGTGGCGTCAGTCACATGAGCCTCACTCGGCTGACCGCATCCGGAGACCTGGTTCGTCTCGCGCATGGCGTCTACCGAGATGCGGGCACGCCCAGCAGTGAGCATGAAGAACTACGCGCGGCCTGGCTCGGGACCGACCCGGCGAAGCTGGCTTACGAGCGCCTCCGCGAACACCCGAAGAGCGCAGTGGTCGCCGGCGAGTCCGCGTGCAAGCTGCACGACATAGGCGATCTGCGCGCGATGAAGAGCGAGTTCGCAACACCTACCCGCAGGCAGACCCAGCGGTCCGACGTCCACTACCGGACCCGCCCGCTACCCGAGCAGGACATCGCGGTACGACACGGCCTGCCGGTGACCACGCGTGAGCGCACCGTCGCCGACCTGGTCGAGGATCGACACGATCTGAGCATCGTCGGGGACGTTCTTCGCGATGCGGCCAGACAGTCGCGGCTGGATGTGGATCGGCTGACCGAACTGCTGAGCCCGCTCGCGGAGCGCAACGGCCTCCTCAAGGGAGACGGCGACGCACTGCTCGAGGAACTACTGGAGATTGCGGGTATCGATCTCGGCAGCCTGGCCAGGCAGCTATCGGCGAATCGCGATCTGAGCGCTCTCGTGACGGCCAGGTATCTCGACAGTCTGCCGAAGATCGACCCGGCTCCACTGGCTGCCGCACTCGACACCCTCGCGAAGTACGCATCAGACGCGCTCCCGACAGATATCGCCCGAAGAGAACTCGCGAAGGTGACGGAGGCTCTGAGCACGATGGCCCTGCCGATGCCGGATCTGCGCGCACTCAACACAGCGATCACCTCGTTCCAAGCGGGGGCACGTGCCCAACTCGCTGAACAGCTGAGCGCCATTGACTGGACGGCGATCGCGGAAGCAACGCAGCCCTCCAGAGCCAAGGAGCTCGAGTCGTGACTCGAACGATGGCTACGCCAGCCCGGGCGCAGTCGAGTCCGCCATCTCCGCCGCAGCCCGAAAGGCCTCGAACACCGACCCGTCGCTCACGATCCAGGACGCATCCGACTCGAGTACTTCCACCGCTTCCTCAGCCGCGTATTCAGCGAGGAGAACGACTCCAACTGGATGCTCAAGGGAGGCGCCGGCATGCTGGCGCGGGTGGCGTCCGCCCGCACGACAACCGACGTCGACGTATTCCGCCGCAGCGCCTCCCTGGATGCCGCCCTCGAAGATCTACGGCGCCTTGCCGCCATCGACCTGAGCGACTTCTTTCGCTTCGACTACGTCGGCCACTCCACTGCAGTCGACGGCAACCAGCAGACCTACGCCGAGGGATACCGAGTCAGCTTCGACGTGTACGTCGGGGCAAAGAGGAAGGACCGCCTCAGCGTCGACCTCATGGTGAACATCATCACTACGGACGTGGTGGACATCCGGCTGCCTGCCAACACTCTTGACCTTCCGAGACTGCCAAGCCACCCGTATCGCCTCTATCCCGTTGTCGATCAGGTGGCGGACACTGCTCCAGTCTCGACTGGGCGTGATTCCGGCACTTCGGGCGAGAGATGTCATCGCCACCTGCGAGATCCCCAGTGCGCGTCAGGACCGGTTCGCCAGCCGCTCCAGCACCTCGCGTCCGCCCACCCGCTCGACCACGGCGGGATCGCCAACCACCACGAGCCGGTCGGTCGCCCGGGACAGCCCGACGTAGAGCCGTTCCCGGCTGCGGTCGCGGGTGCCGTCCTCGTTGAGGCAGAGCACGACGACGCGCCGTCCCATGCCTTTGACCCGAGCACGTGAACGTAGAAGACGTCGTCGTTCGACCAGAACTCCTCCCAGTACTCGGCGAACCCGAGGCTCTTCTGGCGTTCCGTCTGGACGGGATGGCGCGAGCCGACGGTGAGCAGCGCGACGTCCTTGGGCTGCCAGCCTTCGTCGAGCAGCTGGTCGATCTGGTCGTGCGCGGCGGCGAGGGCGTCGTCCACGGACTCCACATCGGGACCCTCCCCGCCACGCAGCACCATCGAGGACGGCGCCAACGACACGAAGCTGGAGGCGATCTGCTTGGTGTTGCGCAGGTTGTGGTCGAGCACCAGCGGCACCAAGGCGAGCGGTGGGCGTCCGAACCGGGCGAACACCCGCTGCCGCTCGTCGCTGTAGGCGTGGACGCCGCCGGTCGCCTCGTCGCGCAGCGCCCGCACGAGAGGCGTCTACCAGTCGTCGGCGAAGTCCTGCGCCTCGTCGACCACGACGGCGTCGAACCGCTGCCCCTGACTCAACTCAGACGCCCGTTCGGCCATCAACGCCGGCAACCGGGTCTCCCAGTACTCGGAGTCGTCGCGCGAGCCATTGACGTCGATGCCCCAGCTGCGGGCCAAATCTTCGAAGGTGCCGACGAACGCCGGACGCTTCGACCTCGACCCAACGAGCAGGGCGCGCCGCAGGTGGTGGGCCAGTCCGTAGCTGTAGCAGACCACCGCAACCCTCCGCCGTTGCCCGCTCATCCGGCCGCTGGCAAGGTCGGACGCCTGCCGGATCGCCAGCACCGTCTTGCCGCTGCCCGCTCCCCCACGGATCTCGACCCGGTTGAGCAGCCGGGTGACGCGCAGCAGGTCCGCCTGCTCCATGGTCAGCCGGTCGGCGTATTCGGCGCGGTCCTCGGCGAGCGCGGCCAGGTCGCGGGCCGGCAGGCTCCGTCCGACCAGGATCTCCCGGATCAGCTGGACGTCGTCGGAAGTCGGTGGACGGGCGTCCGTGCGGTGCAGCGAGGTGACGTCCCACAGCCGTCCGCCCAGATCAGCCAGGTCATGCTTGCCGGAGACCATCCAGCGCGGGCATTCCGGGGTGGCGAAGTCGTCGGCCAGCGCCCTCCGGGCCAGGACGACGTGATGACCCCACCGGATCCGCGTCCGAGACCCCCAGCCGCGGATCGGTTTCGACATAGTGACGAATGGCATACAGGGCCTCGCGTGACTGTCGGACCGGGTCGATCGGCTTGGCACCGCCGCGCTCGATCATCCATTGGCCGTCCGGCTCGACCCAGACGTGGCTGCCCTTCACCTCGACGATCACGATCCCCGAGCCGGGCATCAGCACGACCAGATCGGCCTCGTGGTCCTTGTCTCGGTCGCTGAGCCGGTAGTTGGCCAGCAGAATGCAGTCGTCGCCGAGCTGTGCGCGAACTCTCTGCCACACGTCACGCTCGGACGGCGTCACGAACGTCGGCTGGTCGGGAATGCTGGTCGCCACGATGCAACTCCTTGGGGTGTGCGCCAAGAATCGCACGGACGGCCACAGCAGGTGGATACCGCCTTCCCACCTGGAATCGCTCCCGGCGCCGACGCTCGCGCCAGATTACGTCCGATTCGAGGGGTACTTCCGCCTCCCGAGGCGACGCCGCCGCGGAATCGGACGCAATCTGACGAAAGCTGACCATGGCTCAGGAGGAGATCGGCCTTCGCAGACAAGAAGAAGCCGCAGCGTGACATCGCCATCCTTTCAGGCACACAAACCATCCACCGTGCAGTCCGGACGCGATAGCGCGGAGCGTCGTGATCGATGAGGGTCGCCCTCGACCTACCCCCGCGGACGATATGCGGTGGCGCGGTGATCAACGCGATGCACCACGACCACTCGGTCGTCCTCGACGATCGTGTGCAGAACTCGATAGGAGCCCCTTCGTGCGCTTCGCGAACCCGTGAGTTCCCCGCGCAGTTCGCCACCGACACGATGCGGATTCTCCGCCAGCGGACCGTAGATGAACTCGACGATCGCTGCCAGATACCTCGGGGGAATTCGGTTCACATCCCGAGCAGCGCTCGGCGACAGTTCGACGCGGTAGGGCACGTCAGGTGCCAAGCCTTTCGACAGCCCGCACTGTCACTGACCATCCCCGGCGAGCAGTCGACGGACCTGTTCCTCACTGAGCGTCTCCCCCGCCTCGTAGGCGGCAATTCCCTCACGGACGTCACGCTCCGCCCCCTGGCTGAGCCAGAACAGGGTCTCTTGGAGTGCCTCCCACTCCTCGCTGCTGACCAGCACCGCGGCCGGGACACCGTTGCGGGTGATGGTCACCTGGTCGTGGGTCTTGATGGCCTGATCGACGATCTCGCTCAGTCGGGCCTTGGCGGTACGGATCGGCACAGTAGTCACTGCATCATGATAGACCACGAATGTAGTCACATCTGCTGTGGAGGAGTAGGAGCCTGCGACGGCTAGCTCGCTCAACGCGCTATGGACGCCTGCAAGCCTCGGTCTGAAACTCTGCAAGTTTCGCTCGGATAGTCTTCAAGTTGGCTCGTCCGAGCCATGCTCGTCCCCGAGGGTTCGCGAGCTTGAGCCCGAACGTTTGCGAACACTTGCCCGAACGGTTCGCGCAGCCGGATCGAGCGTTCGGAGGCCCTGATGCGCCCGCGCACAGAGCAACCGAGCGAGTCTTCGGCTTACTATCACCGGTGATAGTGACATCGGTGATAGTGACATCGAGGTAAGTCAATGAGGCAGGCGAGCCTTGTCCATCGCAGCCATCAGGGACGGCCTGCGCCGGTAGGCGACCCGGATGCCACGGATCTCGGCGTCGATCTGATCACCCAGGCCCGCGTCGTGGTAGAGCCGGTGCCTGGTCGCCAGCATCTGGGCGATCGACGCGTACCGCTTGGTGTCCGCCACCTGCAATGCGGCGGCCAGCGCGGGGCGGTACAGGTCGGCGCTACGCACCGGAAACTCGTCCTCCGAAGCCTTCGCGAGTTCGGTCCAGGCGTTGCCGGCGCCGTACTCGTCGGCGACCTCCCAGGCTGCCTCCAGGTCGTTGTCGGCCAGCAGCAACCTCACCAGCCGCCCGTCCGCACGTGCCCGTTCATCGGCCCTCGCCAGCGCCCTGGCGTGCGCCCGGACCGCCTCCTCGCGATCGACACGCGCAGCCGTCCGCACCAGGGAGGCGTCCATGCCAGCGATCCAGCCGTACCAGCGGTCCGTCATCCGCTCCTCGCCGACGGCGCGGTCCAGCCACGCCAGGGCGTCCGCTTCACGGCCGGCCCCGCGGAGGCGTCCGATGATCTTGTCGAACGGGAAGCCATGGTGCCGCTGCAGCAGTTCGATCGCACGATCCACGTCGCCGTCGCGGTCGGCGAGCTCGAGGAGCATCCCGCTGACGTCGTCGAAACCGGCGCCCGGCTCCCGCTGGGCATCCAACTGCGGAGTCGATCAGCCCATCGGGTTCCTCCGCCTCCTCACCAACCCGGCGCACTCCGGTGAGCGCCCGATACAGCACGGGAAGCATCTGCTCGGCGTGGCCGGCGTCCAGGTGCCGCTCGACTTCATCGAGGACGCGGAGCAACTCAAAGAAGCGCTCATCCGCATCGTCACTGTCGGAGTAATACTCGTAGTGGTACGGGTCGCGGTAATCGAGATCGACATACGACAACGCCTCGTCGATCTGCCGCATGAGGTCTCGCTGGACGGCCGAACCCTCCGGCGCCGCCCGCAGTTGCAGAACCCGCATCGCCTCTGCGCTGGTCACTGCCAACTCAAACACCAGGGATCTCAATGCGACAGGTCCGAGCTCGTTCACGTAGTCGACAACGGCCGCGTCAGTGGGCACCTGTCGTCCGTCCACAGCGAGGATGACCTTCATGCGTCGAGTATGAACCCTTCGCCCTGGCCGGAGGCGACGCGCGGGGACCGGAAGCATTGCGCGTGGTAGACCAGCTCTACGAGCCGCAGCCGGGCCGCGGCCTCAACGCCCGCTGAGCGCGACCGACAGCTTCAATCGAGGTTCCCGTACTTGTTGGCCAGTTCCACAACGACCGCCTCGCGGTCCTCACCCATCTGCTCATGCAGTTCCTGAATGGACGAGGCAGGGATGCATGGTGCTTGCCCACCATGCGGAAGTCCATGCGCCCGCGGCTGATGAGCCGCATCAACGTTGGTCGTGACATCCCAAGGATCTACGCAGCCTCGGTGATCGTCAGCTCCATGGCCAATAGGTTCGCTTATACGAAGCACTCCGCCAACCGGCGAACTCACCGGGCAGTGGCCAGCACCCAGCCTTGAAGTTGCTCACATGGCTTGCGCGACCTCGGCCTCCCACCCGTAGTGTCTGGCCATGGCAGCCCAGGGACATCTCTTCGTCGTCCAGGCCGACCTCAGCCGGATCGCGGCCGACGCGTTCCTGATCCCGTGCGACAGCAATGTCAACGTGTCGGGCGGCTGGCGTCCGTTCGTCGAGCCGGGCAGCGAACCTCCCCCGTCCTGGGACTGGTTCCGGCCAGCAGGCGTGACCCTGACCGAGGGCCTGGCGTTCCTGCCCGATCCGCCAGCGCCACCGAACGAGCCGGATGGAACCGGCAAGCGACGCAGCGGGATGCCAGACGACGTCGTCGGACTGCGCGTCCTGGTGGACACCGTCGGTGTGGCGACCATCCCCGCGATGGTGGACCGTTCGATCAGCGCGGTGGCTCTTGCCGCCGCCAAGGCACGCCGCCACGGAGGCAGGTCGCTGCCCCTGGTGGCGCTCCCGATCCTGGGTGTCGGTCAAGGCAACTTTCCCGGACGGCGGGCCGACGTCGTCCGCGAACTGGTCGGACGCCTGCACGCGTTCGTCGCCACCCACCCGATCGATGTGGCACTCGTGCTGCAGCGGACCTCCGACTACGCCGCCGCCCAATGGGCGCGCAAACTGGCTGCCGATGCCGGGGTCGAGGTTTGGTCCGCGCTCTCGGAAGAGCAGCGGGCGTTGGCCGACCAGCTCGGGGGGCGGCCGGACGGGGCGAACTGTCGGTCTTCGCCGGCGCGGGTATCAGCAAGCCCGTGGGCTTCCCGGACTGGAAGGAACTCCTCACCGAACTCGTCGGACGAGAGTTGACCTTCGATGCCGACACCGACTACCCGAAGCTGGCACAGGACCTCGGCATCGAGGACCTGAACAAGAAGGTCGCCGCGCGATTCCGCACCCGCAAGCACGCGCTGAGCCATGCCCTGCTGGCGGACCTGCGCACCAGAGCGATGGTCACCACCAACTACGACCCGTGCCTGGAGAATGCGCCGCCGTGATCCACGTCGACCCACCGCTCCAGGTGCTGGCCCGGCAGCTTGCGGTGGGTGGACACCCGTGGCTGCTGAAACTGCACGGCAACCTCGAAGCACCGGACACCATAGTTGTCACCCGCGACCAGTACGAACGACTGGAGACCGAGCACCGGGCACTGCGCGGACTGGTTCAGTCGCTGATGCTCACCAGCCACCTGCTGTTCGTCGGCTTCGGATTCGCCGACTCCGACTTCCTGGCGACGTCGGAGGCCGTCGCCAAGGTCCGGGAACTCGCGGTGGACGAGCGCCAGGGCACCAAGGTCGGCACCGCCATCGAGCTCCGTGAATCGGCCGATCGCAAGCACAAGCAGCTGGCCTACCATCACCTCGCGCCGGCGGACAGCGACGTGTCGTCCGCGGCACGGCTGCTGGAGATCCTGCTCGACCGCATCGCCTGGCGATGCCAGGTCGCCGGCGACGGACGTGGGGCGTACCTCCTCGATCCGGAGTACGAGCGGGAAGCCACCGAGGATGACCGGGTGGTGCGCGAGGCTCTGCTTCAGCTACGGGCGGCTGTAGCTGAGCACACGCAGAGTGCAGGACATGAGGCAATCACGAGCCTTCTGCGGGAGCTTGGTCTCCCCGACTGACTTGGATGGCCGGCTCGACGTACAGCCACGTGAACTCAGCCCTGACGCCGCGCCTCATCAACAGCAATATCTCTTGGGAGACCTCCGGCGTGAATAGGCCGCGCGGTCTCCACACACATCTTGGCGGCCTGGCCGGCGTCATGGGCGGGGCCAGGTGCCCCGTCGCCGACAGGAGAATCCGCGGAGTCTTCCCAGTGGCTCGACAGCGCAGGAGGTGGCATTCCCGGACCTCGAAAGGCCCCTCCCTAACTCCAGACCCGCAGTTCGACCGGGATGCTCGACCCACGCAGCATCCGCTCGAGTTCGAAGGACGCCGGCCCGCTCCATCGCCGTGCAAGCAGCTTCAGGACGTTCTCACGCGGCTCTCCGCCGGCGAGTTCGACCAACCGCGGGACGTCAGCCGCAGCGACGGTCTTGAAGTACTCGTACTCGCCGTCGGCGCTCACCGGCTTGGTCACCGGCCCGAGGTCCTGCCCGTTCAGGTGCAGGTTTCCGTCGTCGTCCAGGAACGCCCACAGGTTGAGCCGAGAGCCGTCCGGCCGCGCTTCCGCACGCAGTTCGCGCTCAACCCGACGCGCGTTCACCGAGCTCCATCAAGCGAGCCGCCTACTCCTCTGCGAACTCCCCTGAAGTCAAACCGTCAGCACGTATCCGTTCGGCTGTCGCAAGTCAGAATCATGTCGACCGAGAACTCAGCTGACCATCACCACGTGGTAGTCGAAGAAGGCCTGGTCTCCAACATTCAGTTCGTTGGAAGTCTCGACATGGACACCCCACGCACCGCGCCCCGGATCGTAGAAGGCGGGGTTCCGAACCGCGCCGCCACCGTCTCCCGGAATCACATACACGATGGCACCTTGCGTCGGCTCAAAGTAGGTGACCCGCTGACTTGTACCCTCTCCCGACCCGCTCGACGGGTCGCCCCACGCTCGCACTGTCTCGATAGAGACCTTCACAGTCATTCACCGGCTCCTCTCGCCGATCACCAGCTTGCCATGCCCTTCGAAGTCCCTGTCTCAGCGTGGCCGGCCGGGTACCTGGGCATCAGCGCGATGTGGTCGAGTGTCACTCTCCTGGTCTGATCCGGTCTTGCATGAGACGGTCGATCACTTGTGTGGGTAAACAGCCGTTCTCGGTCAGGATCTCTTGGACGTGACGGCGAAGTCCTTGAACCGACTGCTGCTTCGCCGTGGCCGCTAACAAGTTGCTCCAGACAACCTCCACGTCACTCGCGATCTGCGTGATGACCTCTGTCGACGCCAGATAGACGTTGGGATTCGCCGTTCCCGCATGCTGTGGGTCAACGGTCAACCTGTCGGAAATGAGGATCGTCCCGCTCCCGGCTGGAGCGTGATCGATGCCGTCGTCGAGCACCATCTGGTCGAGTTGAGTGTTGGCCTGCCGAATGTCCTTGGAGGGCAAGAGGCCATCGGCATGTTCCTCGGACTTTGCCTCGATCGCCACCCAGAGCGCCATATCCCAGCGCCAGGCCGAGTCGCAGCGTGCCTTGCCTGCCGGCTTGGCGGCCGCCGCACCGAGGTACTTCCCGAGTGTCGAAAGAGCCGCTTCATACGGCCCGGAGTCCTCCTGACCCAGCGCCTCACGCATTTGCGCAAGCTCGGCTCGAATCTTGGCCGGCTTGAGTTGGCCCATTAGCCGCGCGACCAGAGCATTTGTCGCCACTGAATCGGCACCAGAAAGCGGAGCCTCATCGGCGCCTGGAAGTTCCTGCATCTCTTTGATCCACGTGCCGCGAGTGGCCTTTGCCGCGTTGCGCACCAACTGCCTAGCATGGCCGCGATGCCCTTCGCCCTCTGCCCCAAGGTGAAGCCATACGCCAGCGGTGTAGAGCAGCAGCGCGCGGTAACCGCGGATGGCCTCGCCTCCTTGGCCGACCAGCGTGGCGGCCTGTTCGAGCTTCTGGCTCGCCGCGACCCAGTCCGCACTGAAGGCGAGCCGCCAAGCTTCGACCTCGAACTTTGACGACTCGCCGAGCACGGCCGCGCCCGGAGGCTCAGTCCTGACGGCATCGTCGCGAAGCTCTATAATCAGCGGTTCGCCGCCGTCACGCCAGGCAACGTCGTGTTCCAAGAAAGTCTGAACGTTGTCCAGTATCTCGGAGCAGGCCTGGCCTCTGCTGTTGTTCCAGCCAAACTCTACCTCCGCCTGGAGCTCCGGTTCCAGGGCCTTCCGGTTTTGGGGCTGACTGAAATACTTGGTGATGTCGGAACCTCGTACTACCACCACGGCGTAGTCACTGGGGCCACGCGTGCAGCGGCCCGCGCCTTGCACGATCCGGGTTCGCAGGCGCTCAGCTAGCGCAGCACTCGCCTGTGCTCGCTCACTCAAGAACTTCTCCTGGAGACTGGCGGCATCTGGGCTTCCATCCAGAACGACGATGCGGCAAGCGCTACCGGGCAGGTCAATACCGTCGTAACGATTGGCGAGACCAAGGACGCCTACTGCGGCTCGTGCAAACGTGGTTAGTCCGTTCTCGACGGCACTCTTACCCAAGACGGGGACATCATCGCTGGCAAGGTTCTGCGCGGCCTGCTCTGCGTTCTCGATGGAGTCCTGACTCAGCACGAGTGCCTTGTCGGTCAGATGGACGATGGCCTTGGTCAGGATCTCCGGGTCATCACCTTGAGCGAGGCCCGGGAAGACGAAGAGACGACGACCGGAACGAGGTGGCGTCTTCGTCGGCAGAGGCATCCGCCCAATCTCCGGTCGCCCGAAGGCACGCTCAAGCTCGCCGGCGCCGCCGAGCGTAGCGGACAGATATATGCGCTGCCTGGCTCCAGAGAAGACACGGTTCTCGAATGTCGGCGGGATCATCGGGCGGATCTGTATGCCGCTATACGAGAGGTACACGAAGCAGCACTGAAGGCCAGGCCGGATCATGGCGAACTAGAACTTGTAGGGATCGCCGAGACGAGCAAGTACCTCGTCTAGCTCTTGTATGGCGGTCGGATCGATAGCGGGCATGATCAGCCGAACCTGTTGGTGCGCACCCGGATCCGGCGCACCTTGCAGTCGCTGGATCTGGAGGCCAGAAAGGAAGGGACGCAAGGCGTCGAGCACGGCCAGGTAGACGTCCTCAGCCTTCTGCCGTCGGACATTCACCGCGTACTTCTCGCCGACAAACTGTTCCCCGGCGTGTGCGTCATCTAGGACCAGGAGGCGGGGAACCGGTAGCTTGGGGCTGCTGTTAAAGATCGAGCTGTACGTCGTTATGGCCAGCGCTTCTCCAGCGACAACGTCACTCTCGTCACCCGTGCCCCAGAGATGATGGCTACCAACCAGGCGGCGAGCCGGAATCCCTTCCGCCGATGCGGTCTCAAGCACTTGGAGCGCAAGCTGCTTGGTCGGCGTGGCGTAGAGAACCGGTCCCTCTGCCTTACGCCGAACCCACTCCGCGACAAGGAGGCCCGGCAGTGTTTTGCCCGTCCCGGTCGGCAATTCCAGTGCAAGGTCGCTCGTAGCATGATGCTCTTCGGCGTATGCGCGGAGTACGTCACCCTGATGCAGCCACAGCGAGTCCACGGCTTTGGTCGTGCGCGGCAATGCGCCCCGGGAGTACAGCTCTTCCGGCGTCTCGAACTGTTGGTGCGCCTTCTTGGTTTTCCCCACAAATGCCATCGGTCAGCACCCTGCCTGTCGTTCGATCGAATGCGTACTCTGTCGCTCCAGTTCCCGCCAGCCCGGCACTAGGGCGGTCATCATGGCCTGGAATCGCTTGCCGTGGGTCTTGTAGCGCAGATGAAGGAGCTCGTGGACAATCACGTAGTCCTGAAACGCGTCATCGGTGTCGGCCAGCTCGTCCGCGAATGTCACGACTCCATCAGGACTGCAGGAGCCCCACTTCTTCGGCATCTCCGCGATAACGACCTGCTGCGGGTTGACCTTGAGACGCAGCGCCCACGCCATGGCGCGGCGCTTGAGCAGCTGCTCGGGGTACAGCGACGTCATCGGGCACCCGCTGTCTGCTCCAGCACCTGCATGATCTGCTCGACCGCAGCCTTGCGCTGCTCGTCGGGCAGCTTGATCACCGGCTTGTACAGGTTGAGGCGGAGCCGCCGCTGCTCGTCGGCATTCTCGACCCAGTTGGGGAACTTGGCGAGCAGCGTCTCGACTTCTCGCGCGACCGCGAGAGTGTCGAGGCCCACCTTGTTCAGCGCCTCATCACGGCCGAGCTGCCAGTGCACGGCGAAGCCGATGTCGCTGAGCCCGCTCTGCTCGGCCGCCTTACGCG
Organism: Micropruina sp.; assembly: GCA_044225075.1. Lineage (GTDB taxonomy): Bacteria > Actinomycetota > Actinomycetes > Propionibacteriales > Propionibacteriaceae > Micropruina. The sequence continues at coordinate 118,514 of JBGAJF010000003.1, forward strand.
CCTCCTCCTTCTCGACGACGAGTGCCGCGATCTCGTCCATGGCGGCCATGCCGGTGACCTTGCGCTCCTCCAAGTTCTTGATCACCTGGTCGGCGCGTTCCTTCAGTGCTCGCAGCACGACAGCCTTAGCCGGATCGTCGTCCATCTCTTTGCGCAGGCCACGGAGCAGGTTGTAGACCTTGCCCTCGTCCGGGCCGTCGTCACCCTTGAGCTGCTCCAACGTCGCGACATCGAACGTGACGACCTTCGCGATCCGTCCCAAGCCTTCCTGCTCGGCGGTGGATTCGAGCAGGCGACGGGTCTTGTACTCCAGGTCGCCCAGGAAGCTGCCCGTCTCCGAGTAGGCGTTGCGCACAGCGGCATAGAGCTGGCTCAGACGCTTGTACGTCGCGATGTGGTCCCGGAGCTCGGCCGACGGTGACAGGATCTCCCACAACGCCTCGATGTCCTTGTAGTCCTCGAAGAAGGTCTTACGGGCCTCCGGGTCGATGAACTTGCCGTAAACGATCTTCTCCAGCTGCTGGTCTGGACTGTCCTTGCCGTCGACCTGCAGGTAGTCCGCTGCTGCCTTGCCGATCCGCTGGTGCAGGTCGACCATCATGGTTTCGAGGTCCTCGATCGCGCCCCCGAGGTCCGCCGAGTCGAAGCGCAACGCTTTCTGAAGTTCGCGCAGTACCCCGACGAAGTCCACGACCAGGCCGACACGCTTCTGGACGCCCTGGGCGTCGACATAGGGACGGTTGACCCGGGCGATGGCCTGCAGCAGGACGTGGTCACGCATCGGCTTGTCCAGATACATGGCGTAGAGCACCGGCGCGTCATAGCCCGTGAGCAGCTTGTCGGTGACGATCAAGATCTTGGGCTGCTCCGCGGGCTTCTTGAAGGACTTGCGCACCTCCTGCTCGCGGGTCTCGCTGAGCTGCAGTTCGGCCACCTTCGGGCGATCAACCACGTCCGCGGCGTTGCTGCTGTAGACGACCTCCGACCACTCCGCCGGCAAGTGCCGGTCGAGTTGCACCTTGTATTTGGCACACGTCTCGCGGTCCACGGCCACGAGAAACGCCTTGTAGTGCAGCGGATCGACGTTCTCCTGGAAGTGGTTGGCGACGAACTCGGCGACGCGCTCGACCCGGTCATCGGCGCTCAGGAAGGCACGCATGCCGACCGCGCGGTCCAGTACCCGGTTGAGTTCCTCAACGTCAGTGACGTCCTCGCTCTGGGCGAGATTGAAGAACTCGTTGTCGAGCTGCTCTGTCGGGATCGTCATGGTCGACGGCGCCATCAGGTAGCGGATGGGCAGGGTGGTCCCATCCTCGATCGACTCCTTGATGGAGTACCGGTCGAGGTAGCCGGTCTCGTCCTGCAGGCCGAAGATTTGGAACGAACCCGAGCCGCTCTGGGAACTCCCCACGGGCGTGCCGGTGAAGCCAACGATCGTCGCGTGGGGCAGGGCGGCCATGAGATAGCTGCCGAGGTCCTTCGCGACAGAGCGGTGGGCCTCGTCAATGAAGACGTAGATGTTGTCCCGCTGGGAACTGTTCTTCTTAATCTCCTCGAACTTGTGGATCATCGAGACGATCAGGCCGCGGAAGTCCGCGTCCAGCGACGCCTGCAGCTCCGCCTTGGTGCTGGCTCGCCGAACCGCGATGTCGTTCTTCTGCATCTCGCCGAGAAGGCGGTCAACCCACTCGCGCAGCTGGCCTTCCAGCTCGGTACGGTCGACGACGAGGATGACGGTCCCGTTGTTGAACCGGTCCTTGTCTTCCAAGATCAGCCGTGCCGCGGTGAGCAGGGTGAAGGTCTTGCCGGATCCCTGTGTGTGCCAGATCAGGCCACGGGTCTTTGAGGTGTCAGCGCAGCGAGCGACGATCTTGTCGATGGCACGACGCTGGTGCTCCCGCAGTACCGACTTCCGCGTCTCGCCATCCTCAACATAGAAGAGGATCCAGTGCTGGAGTGTTCGCAGGAAGTCCGTCGGTTCGAAGAACGCCTGAACCGCGATCCGGTACTCCTCGTCGGGCGTCTGCTTCCACTTCGAGATGAAGCGGCGGTTCGCGTTCCAGGTGACGCCGTACCAGTAGTCCAGCAAGTGCGTGACGTTGAACAGTTGCGGCGCAGCGAGTAATTCGGGCGTCTCCACTTCGTAGCGCCTGAGCTGCTTCACGGCGCGGTCCAGTGCGCCGCCATCCTTCGGGTTCTTGTGCTCGACGATGACCACGGGCAGCCCGTTGACCACGAACATGACGTCAGCACGGTTGCCCTTACGCGCGAGCGGCTCGATCTGCCACTCCCAGGTCACCACGAGCGAGTTGGCGTCGCGGTTGCCGAAATCCACGACCTGCACGGGACGGTGGCGCTTTTCGACTTCGTCGTACCACTGGCGCTCGCCACGGATCCATGCGAGTACGTCACGGTTGCCCTCGATGGTGGGCGGCAACGCTTCGATGGTGTCCACGATCGCCCGTGCCTGGTCATCGGCCAGCCAAGAGTTGAACTCGACGAGCTTGGCCTCCAGGTCGTCCAGGAACAGCATGTTGGCTCGTCCCTGCCGCTTGGCCTCAGCCTCAGCGGGCGTCAGCACCGTCCAGCCGACCTCGGCCACGTGCTTCACCATCGGGAACTGGACGGTGTAGCCCTCATTGATCTTGAGCGTAGTCATTGGCCTAGCCCCAATGCGGACACTCGATCAAGTGCGCTCAAGTCGAGACTCTCGGTCCGAATCCTCGCGGACATAAGTTCACTCATAGCACTGCTCTTCAGTGAATCCGTCAACCTTACTAGGCTCGCCGCGGTTTCATTAGCCCGCACAATTAGGTCAAGTACATTTGCGATAGCCTCCTGCTCAGGCTCAGGCGGAAGCACAATTGGGAGGCGGTCGATCTTAGATTTGTTTAGTGTGTTGCCCTTGATCTGCCGATCGTGGTGATCCGCATAGTCGAGACTCGACAGGTAATAGCCGAGATAACGCTGATTCACACCCTCTCGTGGATATATTGACATGATTGCCTCGTTATGACACGCAGGGACGCCCAATACTGCAACACGACCGATCGTCAGCTTGAAACTCATTAGCAGGGTGCCCGCCGGTGCGATTCGACCGCCGAAAACATCTCGGAATGCGCGGCCGCTAATAGTCTCTTTCGTCTGACGGATTACGCCGTGAGGCTTCATATCCGAGATTGCCACCCAGGCGACGTCCTCGCCGTCGCTCGCCCAGTACGCGTCATTAGCGCGGGCCGGCGTCCGGCCAATCGAGTAGTCGGCCACATCGGCGAACGCCTCAGTGGTCCATGTGGTCGGCAGGTCGCTCACGCGCTCATCCCTCCGAACAGCGCGGTCAAAGCTCCCGCTATCTCATGGTAGTTGGCATCGAGCTTCTTGAGTTCCAGGAGATGGTCAGGGATAGACATGCGCTCGACGGCGTCGGCGCGCCCTACCCATCGACTGGGGCTGAGGTTGTAGTCAGCGCCTTTGGCGTCCTCAATCGAGATCACCGCGACAGCACCCGGCGTAACCTCTCGGGCGTTGTACTGGGCTGCGACACCTCTAACAGCGTCTTGAGATAGGTAGTTCTTCGGTCGACCCTTGGTGAATCGATGGCTAGCATCGACGAGCGTGATCTTTCCTCGGCGACTTCCCGCCTTCCGCTTGGCGAGAACGACAATGATACCGGCTGCCTGCGTGTTGTAGAAGACATTGTCTGGCAGCAGAATGACTCCATCAATGAGATCGTGATCCACGAACCACTTCCGTATATTCCGCTCCTTGTCGTCGTTCGTGGAACCAGATCCTCGCGTTACAGCCGCGGCGTCAAGCACAACTGCAGCACGCCCACCGTCATTTAGGCTAAATAGCGTGTGCTGCAGCCAGGCCCAGTCTCCCTTGCCGGAGGTGATGCCGCCGTATTTGGCAAACCGATCAAAGGGATCGTCTGAAAAAAGGTCGGGATCGAGTGGCTGGTTCCACATCGGGTTGGCCACCACGATGTCGAAGCGGACGAGGGAACCGGTGGCATCGCGGAACTTAGGATTGATCATCGTGTCGCCGCGCTGTAGGTCGACGTCCATGTCGTGGATGATCGTGTTCATCCGCGCCACCGCGTAGCTCTCGGCCTGCAGCTCCTGGCCATACATCTTCAGAGGCACCTTGCTGGTCGGGTCCAGCTCTCGGGTCACCAGCTGGAGCTTGATCAACAACCCGCCCGAACCGCAGGCGTAGTCGTAGCAGGTTTCACCGGGCTTCGGCCGCAATATATTGGCGATCAGGAATCCAACCTCGGTCGGCGTGAAGAACTCGCCAGCGCTCTGGCCGGAACCCTCGGCGAACTTCCGCAGCAGGTACTCGTACGCGCGGCCGAGGAAGTCTGGTTGCACATCGGCCAGTCCAAGCCGGTAGCGCGGGTCGGAGAAGGTCTCGACGACGCCGCGAAGCTTGGCTGGGTTGATGTCCCGCTCGCCGTTGCGCTCAGCCGCGAAGTCGACAACGTCGATGACCCCCGAGAGGCTCGGGTTGTAACGGACGACGGCACGAACCGCCCTCGTCAGGTGCTCCCCGATGTCTCTTGGCTGTGTCGAACGGCCACGATCATCCACTGGCCAGTCGAAGGTCGTCCGACCGCTGATCACGCCCCAGCGAGACTCGGGCGGGAGATAGAAGCGCAGGAGGCCGTGGTCAGACTCCGCGATCTCGAGAGCCACGTCTGGGTCCCCGAACTCTTCAGCGAGACGGGCTACCTCGTCGTCGAAAACATCCGACAGTCGCTTCAAGAAGAGCAGCGGCAGGAGGTAGTCCTTGAACTTCGCCGCGTCCTTCTCGCCGCGGATTGAGCACGCCGCATCCCAGAGCATCTGCTCCATCGACTTCGTGCTTGGCGCCGCAGTCGCACGGCCTCGACGCCGCGCGGGGGCCGGCGGGGCCGCGCCGTCCGTGTCGTCGATGTCCACGCCCGCTTCCGCCGCCAGGGCCGCGATCCGGGCCATCGGGCTCTTCTGCGGTTTGTTACCTCCACCCTCCCAACGATTGACCGTTGCGAACGACACGCCGAGCCGCTCGGCGAGTTCAGCCTGCGTGAGGTCGAGACTGGCACGAATACTTCGGAGCACGGTCGGAACGTCGCCAACAGATGTCATGTCTGCTATGTTTGCGATATGACAAACCGTTGTCAAGTGGGCCACGCGGCCTTACGCCCGCGGATCACCGCCGCCTGCGGCGGCGATGGCTCCCGGCAGGCGGTAGTAGGCAGGTGAGCGCGGAGGTTGTCGATCTCGGGACGTTCGCGCGCCAGTGGGCGGTCGAGGGCAGGCGGATCGCCTGGCTGCTGGGCGCTGGGGCCAGCGCGTCAGCCAACGTGCCCACGGCCGGTCAGATCACCCTCGACCTCTTGGCACAGTTGTACGCGGCCGCGCAGGGCGCGGTGCTGCAGAACCTCAACCTCAGTGACGACGCCACGCGGCAGAAGATCATTCAGTACTACAACGGGATGAACGGGATGCCACCTACCGGACATCCCAGCGACTACAGCACCGCGTTCCAGCTCGCTCTCCCAGACGAAGGGCCGAGGCGGCAGTACCTGCGCGGCCTCTTCAAGGACCGGTCTCCTTCCTACGGACAGCGGGTCCTCGGCGCGCTGGTAGCCGAGGGCCTCGTTGACCTCGTGCTGACGACGAACTTCGACGACCTGGTGGAGCAAGCTGCGGACAAGGCGCGTGCCAGCCAGTCGTCACCCAGTCGGCCACGAGTGGGGATGGCGGCTCTGGGCGACGCCGCTCGAGCCGGCCTCGCCCTCAGCGATGACGACTTTCCTCTAGTCATCAAGCTGCACGGCGACTTTCGCGAACGAGAGTTGAAGAACCTCGATGGTGAACTGCAGCAACAAGATCAGAACCTGCGACAGGTGTTCCTTGATTCCAGTCGCCGGTTTGGTCTGGCGGTTATCGGCTACAGCGGCCGCGATGCCAGCGTCATGACGATGCTTTCCGACGCAGTACAGACGAAGGGCGCGCTCCCTGCCGGACTGTGGTGGATGACCCGCGATCCTGGCGCAGCGTTGCCGGCCGTTACGGAACTGATGGAACTCGCTACCCGGTGCGGGGTCACTGCCAAGTTCGTGCGCATCGAGAACTTCGACGAGTCGCTCGCCAGCCTCGGGAACCAGGCGACCCTGGCGCCGGACCTCCGTGGATACGTCGATGGGCTCAGTGCCGAGGCGCGCGTGGTCGATGCCGCCATTCCGGAACTCGACGCTGGACCGTTGCCCGTTCTGCGCATGAACGCGCTCCCGATCGTCAGCGCACCCACGCGGGCGCTCCAGAGCACGCTGCGCACTGCGGTGTCGCCGGACGAGCTGCAGGATGCCCTTCGTTCGGCGAAATGGCGGGGAGCGCTCGCATCAACCGGCCCGCGCGTGCTGGCGCTCGGAAGCGCCGGCCACCTCGCGAGCGCGCTGAACCTGGCCGCTCAGCCGACAGAAGTCACGATCGACTGCCAGCGGCAGGATGCGTCGACCATCGAGCGGGCCCTGGCCTACGAGGCACTGACCCGGGGACTTGCGCGGCGTCTCCCGACCCGTGCCGCCATCCGTCAACGTGGTCAGCACCAACTGCGGGTACGACCGATCGACAAGCAGCGGCCGGACAGTGCCGAGCAGGCGCTAGCTCGCGCTGCGCTTCAGCAGGCATACGGCGACTCACTCACCGGCCTGTGCCCGACCTCGCTTGGCAAGGGCAAGGACGGTCGACGCCGCGAGTTCGCGGAGTCGGTACGGCTCATCGTCGAGTGGCGACTGGGAGTGCTGTGGCTGCTGTTCGTGCCACATACATGGGTCTCTCCGCCTGAGATTGGGAAGGGGCGTGTGGCGGTGGGCGACGCCGCCTCCGCCTGGCGGAAGGAGCGCTGGGTGAATCGCCGTAATGAGCGGTGGGCGGCCATCATCGACGCGTGGGCCAGCATCATCGCGCCTGACCCCCAGACCACGGTGCCTGTCCTGCCGCCCGGGCTCCCCCATCACGACCTGGTCGGCGGCGACTTCATCCTTGCCCAGACAACCGCCTACAGCCGGGTCGCACGATGAACGCGACAGCGCCGCGCCCCATCCAAGGACGACTCCCTCCGCACCGGGTGCTTCCCGAACCGCTCCTGAAGTTCGGCTCCGGCGCGGATTCTGTTGGCCCGCATCCTCTCCGAGGGTTACTGACCAACGGGCCGTACAGCCGGGGCGCGTTCGGGCATGAACCCGTCCGAATCGCGATCGTCACGACGCAGGCTTTGTTGCCGAGACTTCGGAGCTTCCTCAGCAGTCTGCGCGATGAACACCAGCCGTCCGATCGCAAGAAGTACGTTCCGACGTATCCCGGCTTCCAGCAGATCTTCGGTGTCGATCTCGTTCCAGCCGGTGACGGAGCGACGGCGCTGCTCAACGCTGACCTCCCGAGCGCGGCCGATCCTCACGCGGCGATCAGTTCCGCGCTCTCGGCGGCGGTACGGAGACTCAGCGCGGTTCAGCCAACGTGGGATGTGATCGTCGTTCTCCTGCCGGCTGCATGGCGACAGTGGAAGACATCTGGCGATGACACCTCTGATCTTCACGATGAGCTCAAGGCCAGCTCGGCCCCTATCGGAGCGTCGACCCAGCTCCTGTGGGAGGACAGCGCCTTGTCCTTCAGGCTCAAGTGCAGCCTCGCGTGGCGTCTTTCCATTGCGCTCTACGCCAAGGCCGGCGGGACCCCCTGGCGATTGCATCGGGAGACAGATGCGGACGTCGCCTACGTCGGCATTTCGTACGCCATCCGCGGTGGTACCCGCGATGGCTTCGTCACGTGCTGCTCTCAAGTGTTCGATGCGGACGGCGGCGGTATGGACTTCGTGGCCTACGACGTCGGTGGGGGTCTCGATCTTGAGAACCCGCACCTCACTCGCGACCAGATGCGGGCGGTCATGACACGAAGCGTTCGGCTCTACCAGAACCGGCACGCCGGCCACCTCCCACAGCGAGTAGTAGTCCACAAGACCACCAAGTTCCGGGATGAAGAGGCGGACGCCGTGGCCGACGCATGGGCGGCCTCTCAGGAGATAGAGTGCGTCCGCATCCAGAGCAGCACGCCCTGGCGTGGCGTCCAACTTGTTGCGCCACGCCCAGGCGCGGGCAAGAGCAGGCCGGACAACTGGCCCGTTCGACGAGGCACTATGCAGTTCCTATCCGGGCGCGATGCGTTGCTGTATGTAAACGGGACCGCACCCAGGCTAGCTTCAGGCAGTGCGAATTTCTACCAGGGAGGAAAGAGCATCCCGAGCCCTTTGCTCATCACTAGGGACGCTGGGTCGGGTCCGCTCGAACAGACCGCCGCGGATGTACTGGCGCTGACGAAGATGGACTGGAACAACGATGCGCTTTACGACCCATTGCCGGTCACTATCAAGTATTCGCAGACGCTGGCGCGGGTTATCGGACATTCCACAGAACTGCCGGACGCCGTTTACCCCTATCGCCTCTTCATGTAGCACCTCATTTGGCGCTACTCGTTTGGCGATGGAGATTGATGAGCGGCCCGCTCCCGTTGCCGGCCTGCTGCTTGATACGGAGGATCCGCTCGCACTCAGGGTCGAGCAACTCGTCACGGACTAGCTCGTCGATCGAACCGCCGGCCTCGAACGCAGGATTGAGCGACAGCCACGGCTCGGGCCACTGTCGATCTCGATCCAACTCCGATTGGTAGTGCTCCTTGAGTCGCGGGTCCTTGATGTCGATTGAGGCCGTGGTGAACGACCGGTAGTCATCGATGACCTGATCGCGGACTGAAAAGACATCCATCTGCCTCTCCTGTGGGGTGACTCGCACTCCAGCCGTGGGTCCTGCTGTCCGCGACACCCCCTGCGGGATCCCACCCACGCCACTCACTTCGCGAGCTTGCAACCTGGGGAAGCCTCTAGCCAGCTTCCGTCGACGCCTCCATCAGAACCACGGATCGCTTCTCCTCTAGTAGCCCGTCGATGTAGCTACTGAGAACCCGGCTACTGACGCCCACACTGCCGATCCAACCCTCGCGAGCCAGCGCAGAGAACCCATCATTATTTAGCCAACGGCCGATATTCTCCAGCGTGAATATCGCTCCCCCCTTGGCACCTACAACCTTTCCAGCTCGAATCAAGGCGTCGGCAAAAGCGGCCGGAATATACCAACCCTTCGCCATTCCCGAAACCTGAAGATCGACTTCTACCGGCCTCGCGAACTTAATGAACATCATTGATGAGCCACCCAGCCGCAACTCTTTGGGTCTCGTCGGCGCTTTGGCAAGCTCTTCCACGTTCAACATTCGCGCGATTTGCGATTTAAATCGATCATCAACCCGGCTCAGTCTTGATCCGCACACACGTCCGCCTGCTTATATTGGACGCCTACAAAGCTCGAAAATGTAGAGTTGTAATAGAGGAGGTCGACGCCAGTAGCTGCCTCTTGGCGCGTGCCGTTCAAGTTGACGACGTCCAGTATTCGCCCTCGCTGCTTGAATCGGTAAATATGCTCCTTCAGCGCCTCCGAGTGACTCCAGCTGAAATGCTGAAGATCACGCGTCATCATGTCTGGCTCAGTGGGTGATCGCCGGATTTTCTCAAGGACAGAATACTCGACACTATGCATATTCTTGCGCATTTCTTGGGCGCCATGAAAACCAGCGAGTGCGAAGCCGGTGGCGAGCGCGTCGAACTGACTGTGCTCGATATCAATCTGACGCCTTGCGGCCTGCCTCCGCACTGGCGCTAGCGAGGCCCAAGTTCGATCTGGAACCCACGGAGCAAGCGCGGCTCGCAGGTTGGCACTGGCGCTCGGGGTCAATTCACTTCCGCGGTCACTAGATGCGCGTTTCAGAGCTCCGAAGTGAATCGGCGCCATCCCTCCTCTCAGTTCGGCGAGCTTTACCGGACTCGACAATGCGACGAACGGTTGAACAGTGACACGGTTGTCGAAGGTAGAGACCACGCCGGTGGAACGGGCAAAACCCACGTGAGTGACGTCTCGCTCCCTTCCCTGGCGACGCACGATCAGAGCCCATCGACCGTGACCGGCGGTCCCGGCCGTCCTCGGGATCGTCGTCGAGAAGCGACCGCGGTACTCAGCTTCGTTGAGGTCTTCATACTCATCAGCAGTTAGCACGACAACAATGAACGCGAACGCGCCGCCGGTCGAGATGTGGTCGGCCGGCAGGTCACCAGCAAGCTGGTTCGCCATCCTGCCCTCCTGCTCCTATCCAGATCAACGTGCGACTCCCCATCTCCCTGGATCCTCGCATCTCATACAGAAATCTACTCCACTCCACCCCGTCGTGAATGACCGGACAGTCCTCGGCGGGGAATTGGCCTTGCTGTTTGAGCACCGATTCACAACCCCACCATTTCCTCTTACCGCTCTGCCCGCTTCACCACCAACGCGATCAGCTCCCTACTACATCCGATCGCTGCAGCCAATGCCCCGTAGCTCCATCGCTGCGGATCCTCTTCCCGCAACTGCCGGATCAACGCGTCCCGCTCCGCCCGCTTTCGGGCGGCCAACTCATCGACTTCAACAGCCTTCCGATGCAACTCCCGCGCCCGAGCAGCCCGGGCGTCCGACACTCCCCCGCCACGTGACGCGCGAGAGGCGGCACCCCTGCCAGGGGTACCGCCTCCTTTCAGCGCATCAACCACGGGCGAACTCCGCGATCAGGTTCGGCACGGCCACGTCGAACCCGGCGATGTCGAGCATGCCGACGTCGTCCGGATCAGCGATGCTGAAACCGGTCGCCGTCATACCGACCACCACGAGCTTGGCCGCAATCCCGGTCTTCTCCCGGTACGCCCGCAACGCCTGGTGCGGATGCACCTCACCGGCCCAGGTCTCGTTGTCGGTGTAGACCACGAACACATCGACCCCAAGACCCTGCTCCGCCGCGTACAGCATCGGCAGCGCACAGTCCGTCGGACCGAACGGCATCGCATCAACCACCCGCAGCGCGTCGTCCAGCCGCTGCCGCGGCGAGATCGCCAGCGGCTTCAACTCGGTGTGGCCCCCGGGGCCGAACGAACCCGAGAAACCGACCGCGCTCGACTCCGGCTCGGTCGCCAGCTGCACCAGCGCCAGCGCCGCGGACGCCTCACGGGCCGTGATCGGCATGCCGGAGATCGGCACACCCATCGAGCCGGACACATCCACCGCCAGCAGCACCCGCTTCCCGACTGCCCAAGCGTCCAGCGTCAACAGAATGTCGAGTACCCCGCGTCCTCTCAGTCTCCACGCAGGTAGACCTCGATGTGCGCGCTCGTCCATGTTGCGACTCCCGTACCGAAGAAGTCTCGGTCCTCAGTCCAGATCGGGCAATCGAGGGCAAGCGCAGTGGCGACCACGGGCCAATCCATCGGATCGCGAGAACCGATGCGCACCAGCGCCGCACTTCGAAGCGGAGCTATCGCATCGTCGTCCACTGCTTCCACCACAACCCGCAACGCACTGAGCGATTCGAGCAGCGGCATCGGGTCATAGCCTCGCTTGGCGGCAATCGTCGGGAGGTGACGTCCTGCTTCCTCAAACGCAACCTCCGGCGCCAAGAACACGACTTCCGCGCCATACTGCTCGACGAGTTCCCCTACCCGCGTGCCGAGCACGGCCCGAATGAGGATGTTCGCATCGAGGACGATGCGCCGTGAGGTCATGCGCTCGGTTCCGCCCCATGCTCCACTCGCCGCAGCGCATCGAACTCGGCCACCACCTCGTCCTCGGTCGTGCCCCATTCGGCGAGTAGCGCGTTGGCCTTCCGCGCAGCCTCGGCATAGGCCGCAACATCGGCCTTGCGATCCCGATGCACAGGGATGAACAGGCCGACCGTCTGCCCGTGCCGAGTGATGGTCACGGGCTCGGCCTGATCGATGAACTCAGCGAGCCCCTGCCGGAACTCCCGGACTCCAACGGTCATACTCATGACATGCCCCCTCTCAGCCATAGTGTAACGGTGTGTACACAATAGCGCTACGTCTTCGGAAAGCGCTGATCGATGGGGAACTCTCGCTGGTTGAGCCTAACGTCGAAACCCGTTGCCAGAGGGGTCTCGACAAGCTCGACCGACGATGAACTCAGCCGCTCCTTTGGCAGCGCTTGGAGGCATCCCAAGGCTTCACGCGTGGCCAGGGCTACGTTCGTTCCGCTCGCTTCACAACCAGGGCGATCAACTCGCGGCTACACCCGATCGCCGCCGCCAGCGCCCCATAGCTCCACCGCTGCGGATCCTCCTCCCGCAGCCGCCGGATCAACGCGTCCCGCTCAGCCCGCTGCCGGGCCGCGAGCTCGTCCGCTTCAACGGCCTTGCGATGCAACTCCCGCGCCCGAGCAGCCCGGGCGTCCGAGACTCCCCCGCCGCGTGACGCGCGAGAGGCGGTACCCCTGGCAGGGGTACCGCCTCCTTTCAGCGCATCAGCCACGGGCGAACTCCGTGATCAGGTTCGGCACGGCCACGTCGAACCCGGCGATGTCGAGCATGCCGGCGTCGTCCGGGTCGGCGATGCTGAAACCGGTCGCCGTCATGCCGACCACGACGAGCTTGGCCGCAATCCCGGTCTTCTCGCGGTACGCCCGCAGCGCCTGGTGCGGGTGCACCTCACCGGCCCAGGTCTCGTTGTCGGTGTAGACCACGAAGGTGTCCACCTCAAGGCCCTGCTCCGCCGCGTACAGCATCGGCAGCGCACAATCCGTCGGACCGAACGGCATCGCATCAACCACCCGCAGCGCGTCGTCCAGCCGCTGCCGCGGCGAGATCGCCAGCGGCTTCAGCTCGGTGTGGCTTCCGGGGCCGAACGAACCCGAGAAACCAACCGCGCTCGACTCCGGCTCGGTCGCCAGCTGCACCAGCGCCAGCGCCGCCGACGCCTCACGGGCCGTGATCGGCATGCCGGAGATCGGCACACCCATCGAGCCGGACACATCCACCGCCAGCAGCATCCGCTTGCCGGACGGCTCGACCGCACCGAACGCCGCATAGAAGGCCGCGTCCAGGGCGTCGACGATCCGCCGGGTCGGCTTCCACGCCCCCGAACCGCGGGCCGAACGGCCCGAGGCGTAGGTGCGCTGGGCGACCAGCACATTCATCGGGTGCACCCGGGCCCGCTTGAGCCGCTCGGCATCCGCCAACTGCGCGGCCACCTCACGGGTCCGGCCACCCAGCAACGGCAGCATGCCCAGACCGGTCAGTCGCGGCAGCTGACGCATCAGCGCCGTCTGCGGCATGCCGGCGTCCAGCAGCGCGTCCCACACCGTGCGCTCGGTGAGCGCCCGGTCGGGCAGCATCTCCCAGCTGAGGCCGTACTCGCGGACCACCCGCGCCCAGGTCGCCGCGTCGGACGCCTGCTGCGCCGCCGCGAAACCCGTGACCAGAGCCGGAACCTCGGCACCGACATTGCCGCGGACCACCCACTCGAAGGTGTCCCGCAGCGCCGGCACGGACGTCGCCGGGTGCGCCAGCCGCAGCAGGTCACGATGCGACCAGCCCTCACGCTGGCGGTACTTGACCACCTGATAGGCGAGCCGATCGGCGTCCTTGGACGTGTACCAGCCGGCCACCGCACGCCGCAGGCCACGGCCCCAGCCGCGGAACTGCTCGACGTAGCCGGCGAACAGGAATAAGTGGGTACCGGTCCGGGCCACCTGCGGCAGCGCGGCCAGCGCCGCCGGAGCCGCTTCGGGCACGGACGCCGCGTAGGCCAGCGCGAACAGCGCCGGGTTCTGCTTCGGCGCCGCACCGCGGGTGGAGACGTCCACGATGGTGGCGACCAGGCCCTCGGGGTCGGACGCCGCCATCCGGGTCAGCACCGCGGCGTTCTCGATCGCCAGGGCACGGTCGGAGGCGTAGTAGGTGCCGCCGTCCACACCGAGGGTGAGGAACCGGCGCAGCCGCGCGGCGTCGTCCAGTTCGAAGACGTAGCCACCTGCCGAGTTCACGACCTGTGTGGGGTCGGCGGCCTCGCTCTGTGGGGTCCGGCGCAGGTTCAGCATGCGCAGAATGTCCATTCTCAGTTCCTCCTTTCGGCGTGCGGGCGGGGACGGGCGTGGCGTGCGGACCGGTGATGCCGGCTTGCGCCGGGGGCGGCCCACTTCAGGTACCGCTTGGAGATAACCGATCTGCTCCGGCCCGTCCCCGCGTCGCGGTTTCGGGGACAGCGGGCGTGTGGTGTGCTCCGCGCCAGGAATCGAACCCGGCCTCACCAGGTAACCGAAGCTCTCCGGCCCGCTGTCCTGACGAGGCCGGGCGGACGTGGTGCGACCACCGATAGCTGCTCTGCCAATTGAGCTACGCCACGAATGACGGCGGGACTTGAACCCGCAACCTGCCCGTTATCAGCGGTAACCGATGATCTCCGGCCCGCCCAACCTCGTAAAATTATGTTGTGGGTGCCGGGTGGTCATGGAGGTGGCCACCGGGAGATCGTTGCTCTACCAACTGAGCTACTGGCTTTCGCCAACGAGGACTCGAACCTCGGACCCACGATTCCAGAGTTAACCGACGACCTTCGGCCCACCCGGCACGAGGACTAGTGTGTAGGGGTCTACACAGCTGTGTCAAGCCGAGCATCGACGTACCGGCGACTCGGCAGCCGCACGGACCCGAGGCCAACAGCTCGGTCAAGCGCTAGTTCGTGGCCGCCACCTGAAGGGCGGCCATAGTCGAGCGAACCTCAAGCCGTGGCAGCGTCAGCATCGTGGCCGAGCCCGGCGACGCACTTGGACCCCGAGCACCGCCAGCGACATGGGTGGTTGCGCGGGCCGAACGGCATGCTCTCCCGCCCGGGAGTACCGCCGCGAAAACGACCATCAGACTTTCGAGCGGCCAAGTCGTCGCTTAAGGACGAAAGGTCTGTGAAGCACGATCCGCGTCGGCACCACCGGGGCCCGGCTGCTACTCGCAGCCAATCCCGTCACCGTCACGGTCCAGCTGGGGTCTATAACCCGGGTCACCGCGGTAGACCGGCGCGGCGCCGGCAGCGCGGGCCGCGGAACAGTTGCGGTAATAGACGAACTTCGGTTTGGCCTTCTTCGTACCCACCAAGACGACCCGATCAATGGGTTTGCTCAGCACCTTCGACGAGACCCTCACGCCGTCTTCGTAGGTGTCCACTCGCTTGCCGTTCTTGCCTTTGGTGATGACCTTCCGCTTGCCGGCAGCGAGCGACGGGCTTTTCCTTTCAACGGTCTTGTACTTGACCACGACCGTCTTCCTGGTGACTGTCTGCTTCTCGTCGCCTCCGCCCGGCGAGTCGAAGTCATCGGCCGGCAAGCCGGTCGGAGTTGACGAGGGCGACGGAGCTACGGAGGGTACAGTCGGCACGGGCATCGCCGAGATGGATGTGCTCTGGGCGGGCGGACCGGCAGGAGCTGTTTGGCCCGTCGACGCGAGCCCGCCCAGTCCGAGAATGGCCGCAAACCCGCTGAGCAGGACCGTCGCAATCCGTCGCCTTCTCCGAGGCGGAGGAGCGCCGTACGGCAGCTGCGCGAGCGCCGCGCGCTGGCCGGACCTCGCCGGAGCCGGAGTCGTATGTGAACTCCACTGTCGCCCATCCCACCACCGAAGCATCGTCGGTCGAGACTCGTCGGTGTACCAGCCGGGTGGCCTCTCCCGGAACCGCTTCTCGTCCGTCTCCACCTGCACGTTCTCCCGCTCGCCAATCCCGCCGGCACACGCAACTGCGTTCCGCTCCGCCGCAAAGACACAGAATAGGGCAGCAGTCCGGGAACTGCTGAAGTCCTCGATAGATCTCGCGCTGGCGCCAACCGGGAACGGCGCGGTCGGGCTGCCTCAGGGTGATTGAAGCAACCCCGCGCCGGGCGTGTGATGCTGCACAATGGCCAGATGGCAGCCTTTTCACTCGACGCTTATTGGCGTGACGTCGAGATGGTTCGTCCGCCCGAACCGGTCTATGCATCATGCGGCCCGGAGCACCCGATGCTCCCCGCGCGTTCACCCTCCAGTCGGGCCGAGCGCATCGTGCCGTGGGTTTGGGTAGGCATCGGGGCGGTGGGCATCGTGCTGGTCATTGTGGCCGGGCATCTCCTCTGGATACCTCTCCTGGCGGCGGGCGGCTTCGGGTTCTGGACACTCGTCCGCGACCGGGCACACGAACGCGAAACCGCGATACGCCTCGCCCGTCTCGATACGGCTCGGCGCGCCCACTTCGCCCTGGTCGAGCGGGCCGACACTCTCGGGCCTAGCGGATTCTTTGCACTAAGAAAGCACCTGGCATCTCTTAGTGAGGAATACCATGTCAAGGTGCCTGGTCGAGAGCAGCAAGCCGGGCAGGCATGCGAACGTAACGCTCGTGAGCGGCAACTCCGCGCATACCTAGCTCGCTATCGCGTCGACGGTGCGAAGGTGGCCGGATTGGGACCCGCCAGGAAGGCGACTTTGGCGTCCCATGGTGTTCGCTCCGCCGCCGACATCCGTCGCAGCTCAATCGAGGATCTACCGGGGTTCGGCCCATCCCTATGCGGCGCTCTGCTCAATTGGCGGCAAGCGTGTGCCCAGGGTTTCCAGTTCGACCCGACTGACGTGGCGTTTCTGGGTGAACTGAACACGGCTCTCGCCCCGCACCGCAAACGGCGCAGCGAGATCGAGCGAGAACTGGTCGCCGGGCTGGAGGGTCTGCGCCGTCTCAGCTCCCCTCCCTGGGATCAGACTCAGCCTCTTATCCAGGCCCTGACCGATTCGTCACGCGAACTCGCTCAAGCCCACCTGGACGCGGCCGCAGCCTGACCTGCCTTCGCCTGAGTCTCGAGCAGACCAGCGAGGCCCGGGCGTATTCCTGGTCGATGGCAAGATCCACAGGTCAGACTCGGCCAAGTGCGGGTAGATCGCCGTTTGCGACTGCCACCATCGCATCAATCAGCGCGCGAGGCTCGGCTTCCCCGGCGGCACCGGTGGCCCGGGCCGCAGGTACACGGCTCGCAACCCACAGCAGTCCCGCGGTCAGAATCGTGGGCACCTTGCCGACGACGGCGTGCATGGCCGGAATGATCTCGTTGCCGAGTTCGCGGACGAGGGCGAACGCCTCGTCCTTCGCTGCGGCCAACTCCCACGCCCGCGACCAGGAGATTCCCTGTTGTGCACGGTGAGCTTCGGCCACGGTGATCATGAACGGTGCGGCGAACGCCGCGTGGCTGCGCAACCAGCTCTCCATGTCGGACGTGGTGACCGCCGGGATGCCGGCCGCGGTGAATACCTCCGCCCACTTCGCATCGGTGACGGTGGTGAGCACGCCCCGGCTCTGGATGCTGGCGCGCAGGACGCCGTCCGCATCGACCTGCGCGGCGATCGCGGGGAAGCCGAACGCGAACCGGTCCCCTACCGCGTGCTGCAGCGTCGAGAGCGAGTCGAACGTGTTGAACATGAACATCACCGTGCGTCCGCGGCTCGCTGTGAGCCGAGGCAGCAGCGGCGTCACCTGGTGGGCGAGCACCGTCACGAGGATCAGGTCGAAGTCGACATCGGTGGGCAGTTCGCCCGCCACCGTGGTGGTGACGACACCGTCCGCCGTCCGGATTCCACCGTCGCGGCTGACCTGATCGAGGCGGCGATTGCGGGCGATGACGGTGACGTCGTGGCCGGCGCCCGCAAGTTGCGCGGCGAAGGTCGAACCGATGCCACCGACGCCCAAGACTGCGATCCTCACGCCAACAACGTACCCAACGCCATGGTGGCTCTGGCGGGTGAGTTCCAGCAGCCACGACGGAGTTAGCATGGTCGCATGACCACCGCCGAGCTGATCTACGACCCGAACGAGGCCGGGGCAGATTTGGTCGTCACCTGCCTTATTTCGCAGGGTCCTCGGGCGAACGACGGCACATTCGATCCTCAACCGAGCGACGTCCTACTCGTGACGGACGCGGACAACGATGACCTACCGGCCCGGGTTGTTCGACGTGATGGAAACGGCGTCTCCGTACGACTCATCGTCCCTGAGCTGCTGACGACGCCGCACATCGCCTCGATCTAAGCCTCCCGCTTGGCCCGCACGGCATCAGGTCCGGGCTCCGGTCAGCACTGACGGGCCGCATTGCGGAACCAACGGCGCAACAGCCGAGGCAGGAGATGGCATGGATGCCCAGAAGCCACCCGCCTCACTGCTGGGCGAACTCGAGCAGCTTCGTCAGGAGAACGCGCGGCTGTCGCGATTGCTGGAGTTGCGCGGCGACACGGTGCCGGCAGATGAGCAACCGGCCATCCCGGTGCATCAGCCCGGCATGGTCACCCACGACTCTCCCACCGCCGACAAGCTCGCGCTGTACACCGACCTGTTCCGCGCCCGACGTGACGTGTACGCGCTCCGCTGGGAGAACCATCGGACTGGGCGGCAGGGCTGGTCGCCCGCCATCGCGGGCGGCTGGGCCAGGCTCGTCGACAAGAAGCGCGCCCGCCACCTGCCTCTGACCAACGACGTACTTGTCGCTCATCTCACTGGCGATGTCTTCGTCGGGCTATATCCGCTCTTGCCAGGCGGTGAATGCCACTGGCTGGCTGCGGACTTCGACGGTCCGACCGCGATGCTCGACGCACTCGCCTATACCAAAGCTGGGCGGAGCCGGGGCATCCCCGCGGCTCTCGAACTTTCCCAGTCCGGCCGGGGTGCCCACGTCTGGATCTTCTTCTCGGGGCCGGTCAAGGCAGCAGCTGCCCGAGTCGTGGGCGCGTGGCTCGTTCATGAGGCGATGCTGCTGCGCGGGTCGATGGACCTGCGATCATATGACCGTCTGTTCCCGAATCAGGACGTCGTACCTGAGGGTGGCTTCGGCAACCTGATCGCTGCCCCGCTTCAAGGGAGCCGCCGCGCCAGCGGCCTGACGCTGTTCCTCGACTCGGCGACCTTGGAGCCGCACGCTGATCAGTGGGCCTTCCTGTCCACGCTCGGACGCCTGAGCCCGGGTGAGGTTCTCCGGTTCGCCCGAGGGGCCCCGCGAAGCACCGCCGGCGTCGAGGTCAAGGCCATCGAGCCGTCGTCCGCCACCAGCGTGAATCCGCCCTTACCGCCGGTCATCCGAGCCGAGTTGGGCGCCGGGCTGGTGATTCCCACTGCGCAGCTGACCCCTGCCGCACTTGCCACGTTCAAGCACACCGCCTCCATGGTGAACCCGAAGTTCTACGAACTGCAGCGGCTGCGCAAGTCGACCTGGGACACACCCCGCTTCGTCCGCGGATACGACCTCACGCTGGACGATCGGCTAGTCCTGCCACGCGGACTGCGACACACGATCAGTGACATGCTGGACAGATCCGGCGCCAAGCTCGACGTCACCGACCTGCGACAATCCGGCACCGAGATCGACGTGAGTCTGGCGGCCGAATTGCAGGACGCCCAAGCGGAGGCGGTCGGCGAACTACTCGGCCACGACGACGGCGTGCTGGTTGCCCCACCAGGCTGTGGAAAGACTGTGATGGCGTGCGCGATGATCGCCGAGCGCGGCGCGTCGACCCTCGTCCTGGTCGACCGCAAGGCGCTTGCCGAACAGTGGAGTATGCGGGTCGAGCAGTTCCTAGGTGTGCGGCCCGGGCAACTCGGCGGTGGGCGCAAGAAGCTCACCGGCGTAATTGACATTGCCATGCTCCCTCCTTGGCCAGGCGTGACGATGTCGCGGACTTCACCGGCGGCTACGGTCAGGTGATTGTCGACGAATGCCATCACCTTGGCGCAGCCGCCTACGAACACTCCGTGAAGCCGATCACCGCTCGGTACTGGCTGGGCCTCACAGCAACCCTCACCCGACGCGACGGTCTCGCCGATCTGGTCACCTGGCAACTCGGTCCGGTGCGGCATACGTTCGACGTCGGACGAGACCGAGACACCCTGCTCGACATTCGCGCCGAACGCGGTCCCCAACTGCGGCTACACCTCCATGACACCGCCTTCGCCCACGGTGACCTCGACCTTTCCGCGCCCGGCGCCTATGCCGGGCTGCTCGGCGTCCTGATCGATGACACGGCCCGGAACGATCAGATCGTGGGCGATGTTGCCGAGGCACTCAGCCGCGGCCGTAACTGTGTGGTGCTGACGCGGCGGGTCAGGCATGTAGAGACCCTCGCGCGAGTTCTCACCCACCGTGGGTTCAGCCCGCTGCTGCTTCGGGGTGGAATGTCGGTCGCCGAACGGCGGGCTGTGATCGATCTCTTGGCAGACGTCAAGGCCGGCGATGGCGTACTGGTGATTGGAACCACTCCGTTCATGGGCGAGGAGTTCGACGCGCCCGCGCTGGACACACTCTTCCTGGCCGGTCCGATTGCTTTCGACGGGCACCTCGTTCAATGCGTCGGCCGAGTCATCCGCACTTTCCCTGGCAAGGAAGTCGCCGAGGTCCACGACTACCACGATGCCCAGGCACCCATCCTCGCAGCGGGATTGCGACGTCGCGTGCCGGGATGCCGCTCGTTAGGCTTCACCTATGCCGACGGCAGGCCGGTGTGAAACGAATACGCCTGCGACCGATCAGGCGCCCCATCTCCCTGATGTCCTAGTGATTGAGACATAAGGACATCGGGCGTCATACGCCGACGACCTTCCGCTTCGTAGCGATGCGGCGCGGGCAAGAACCCCATGGCTCGGAGCTTCTGGCTCAGCCACCCTGATCGCCCCTCGGCGTCGAGCACGAGCGTCCCACCCGCGCCAGTCACCCGACCACATCCACCGGTCCGGAACAGCTCAGCCTCCGCGGCCAGCACGACCGGGCGCTCGCGCCGATATGTGCGTTTTCACACTGGCCACGGCCCACCGCGGGCTCGCTCGCGCAGAAACGAGCGTTAAGCCGGCAACTGTGGCGGCCATAACGCTCATCTCTGCGCGTCGAAGTCGAACCGTGGCTGGCGGCCACCTCAATACGCACGTTTCTCGGCAAGGTCGTGGCAGACGGCCTCGCCTGTCGATGCAAGTTATCCACAGATCTCCGATCGAGTCTGTCATGGCCGTCGATGGGCGGCGATGATGGCGGGATGCGCACCCCACGCCCTTGGGCATTACCATCCGAGCCGGCGCCGGTCACTGCCCTGGCCGGACAGGGTGTCACCCGTCGCATGATCGCCACACAGCTGGCAGCCGGACGGTTGATCCGAGTCCGGCAGTCAGTCTTCCTGGGGGCCGAGTATTGGCCTGCCGATGCAGCAGGGCAACATCTCGTTCGAGCCCGGGCCGAAACGGTGGTCAACCCCGAAGCGGCGATCAGCCATGCCTCCGCGGCGCTCGTCTGGCAGTTGCCAACGCCGACGCTGGGCAAGTGGGATGACGCTCCTGTGACGGTCACCCTGCCCGGCGACGGGCGGCACCGGTCCCGGCGCGGGCCAGTCGCCCACCGGCTGGGACCACTGCCGGCGGGTCACCTCACCCGGGACGCAAACGGGTATCGAGTCACCACCGTTGCCCGGACGGCGATCGATCTGGCCCGTGGCCTCGCCATACCCGAGGCACTGGTGGTCCTCGATGCCGCAACCCGGTGCCTCTGCGCCTCGTACGTCGCCAAGCCACGCCGCGCCGACTACAGCAATGTCCGACACCGCAGCCGCGCTGTCGAGGAACTCGAAGACGTCGCCAGCACCTGTGGCGTCGATGGATTGGCCGAAGCCCTGGAGCTGGTCGAGCCGGCGAGGGAGTCGCCGGCAGAGTCACTGACAGCCGGCCACATCCACCTCGCCCGCATACCGCAGCCGCTGTATCAGGCGGCGGTCCGCACACCCGCGGGGACGCTCTACCCCGACTGCCTCTGGGCGGAGGAGCACCTGGTCGGCGAGTGCGACGGCGCCGAGAAGTACACCGACGAGGCGAGCATCGTCCACGAGAAGGAGCGCGAACTGACCTTGCGCGACCTGGGGTTCCGGATGGTGCGCTGGCTCGCCAAAGAGATCATGACGCGCCCCGACATGGTCATGGACCGCATCGCCCGCGAACTCGCGAGCAGCTGACGCCGAGATTCGTGCGTTTTGAAGGCGCCTGGTCGTCGGCTTGGCGTCAGGCGCGCAGAAATGAGCGTTATGGAGGCTTCGAATCGCACCAAAACGCTCATGTCTGTGCGGCGCAGCCGATTGGCCGCCGACCGGCTATCCATAACGCACGAAACGCCGCGCAAGGCCTGGCTGCGAATCGCCGACCATCGTCGGTACGGCTTGAACGACCCCGCCGAAGCACACCGCCCTCGGCAGGGCTTCGACAAGCTCAACCAAGAGGTGGGCGGCAGCCTGGGTCTCGACAAGCTCGACCGACGACGTGCTCGACCGACAACGTTGCTCGACCGACGAGGTTGCTACTCGACCTCGTCGATCAGCTCGCGCATGGCCCGCACCTCGGCACGCAGCCGCTCGCCCAGTTCCGCCTCGGATCCCTCAGCCTGGGTCATCGCGGACATCACCGCGGTGACCACGATGCCGAAAGCCACCCGCGCCGCGTGGGTGTCGTCGGTCCGCTGCTGGATGAGGGTCAGGAAGGGCTTCAACCGTTGCATGTTCTGCTGCCAGAAGCCCATGGCCAGTTGGGGGTGCCCACGAAGCATCTCCTTGATCCGGGCGAAATCGCTCGGCAGGGTCACGTTGCGGCCGACCAGTTCGCAGGCGTCGGCGACTACGGGGGAACCCCCGGTGAGGAAGCGCTCGGCGTCCTCGTCGGAGACCTGAACCAACTGCAGGTCGAACGCGGCGGCGAGCTTGGTGGGGAAGTAGTTGAAGAAGGTCCGCGGCGAGACACCCACCTCGTCGCAGATCTCCTCCACCGTGACGTCGTCCGGTCCACGCTCGGAAACCAGCCGCAGGGCGACGGCGTGCAGCGCCTCACGGGTGGCCCGCTTCTTCCGCTCGCGCAGTCCGAGGCAGGCTCGCTCGGCGGTCGCCTCACTCATCACTGCCCCCTCTGCTCCGTCGCCTGGTCGGACCCATTCTCGCCCGGCTCAGCCACTTCCCGCAGCGATTCCGGCTGGTCAGGCAGGTTCTCGCCGCCGCCCGAACCCGCGGCCGCGGCAGCAGCGGCCGTCCGCTCCTCCAGCGCCGAACGCAGCCTCAGCGGCGGCACCCGGAAGAACCAGGTGATCACGAACGCCAGCAGCATTACCCCTAGTCCGACCCAATAGATGGTGACCACCGAGGCGTTGAAGCCGTTCAGGAAGGGTTTGGTCAGCCGTGGGTCGGCGCTGTTCAGGAACGAGGTGTCGCTGGCGCTGGTGTCGGTCTTCACGTCACCGGTGTCGCCCTTGTTGATGGCGTCGACCAGCTCGGGAGCGATTTGGTCGATGATCGCTTGGCGCTGCACCGGATCGCTGTAGTCGACCGCCAGCCGTCCGTCGACGACGCTGAAGTTCTTCTCTTCGGCAACTTTCTTCAGTGCCTTCTTCTCGGCCTCAGGAACCAGCTCGGCAACCTTGTCGTTGATCAGCTTCTCGACCTTCGACAGCTGCCGCGCGCCCGTGCTCAGCTTCGCCGTACCGGACGCGGCCGCCTTGGTACCGGCGGTGAGCTGGCCTCCCTTGTCAGCTGCCGTGCTGGCACCGTCGGCAAGCTTGCCGGTGCCCGCGGCGAGTTGGTGCAGGCCGGACGCCAGCTTCTTCGAGCCGGACGCCGCCGACGACACCCCGTCCGCCAAGCCCTGTTTGCCGCCGCCACCGTTGAGGTAGCCACTGGTGGTGTTGACGCTGATCGCCAGCGCGGTCATCGCCTGGGTGACATCGGCCTGATCGGCCGACAACTTGTCACAGGCATTGTCATCGCCGTCCGTGCAGTCCTTCTGATCGGCTCCCATGGTGGCCATCGCCGCCTTGAGCCGGCCCAGGTCGGACGTCGCCTTCTTGGCCTGGCCGGCCGCGCTCTGCTCGGCCGCGCTGAGTTTGGTGAGCCCGCCGGCCAGCCCGTCGAGGCCGCTGGCCAGCTTGTCGGTGCCGGACGCCAACTGGTGCGCCGCCGTCCCGATCTGGCCGACGCCGCCGACGAAGGCACCGGTGCCGGTGCTGAGCTTGTCCAGCCCGAGGGCGACCTGGGAAACCCCGTCGGCCAGCTTGCCGGCACCCTTGGCCGCGTTGGCGTGCACCGCGTCCGCGACCTTCTCACGGACGGCAGCCTTCACCTTTTTCTTGACCTCTTTGGTGGCGTCGGAGAGCTTGTCGTCGATCTGGGACTTGATCTTGTCCGTGATCGGATTCCACATCTTCTCCATGATCGCGGCGTTGTTCGGCGCGGACGCCACCGCCGGGTCGAGTGCGGCGTCCAGGGCGTCGGTGACGGTCTGCTTGTCGGCCAGCGAGTTGACGATGTTGGCCGGCAGCAGGCTGAACAGCAGCGACAGCATGATCGCCGTGCCGAGGGTGCCGCCGATCTGCCGGAAGAAGGTGGCCGAACTGGTCGCCACCCCGATGTCGCGCGGCTCGGCGGACGCCTGCACGGCCAGGGTGAGCGTCTGCATCAGCTGACCGAGGCCCAGGCCGACCACGAACATCGCGATCATCAGGAACCACAGCGGCTTGTCGGGGGTGAGGAAGGTGAGGATCAAGAAGCCGACCGCGGTGGTGCCGGTGCCGGTGACCGGGAAGATGCCGTACCTGCCGGTGCGCGAGATGATCTGCCCGGAACCGATCGAGGCGATCATCAGGCCGGCCATCATCGGCAGGGTGGCGAAGCCCGACTCGGTGGGGTTCAGTCCGGTGACGATCTGCAGGTAGAGCGGAATGGTCAGCATCGCGCCGAACATGCCGAACCCGACCAGGATGCTGAGCACCGTGGTGATCGAGAACGCGGACTTGCCGAACAACCGCAGCGGGATGATCGCGTCGGCACCCATCGCCCGCTCGACCAGGATGAAGGCGAGCAGGCCGACTCCGCCGACCACGAAGCAGGTGATCGATGCCACCGAGTTCCAGCCCCACTCGCGGCCCTGTTCGGCGACCAGCAGCAGCGGCGCCAGCGTGCCGACCACCAGGGTCGCACCCCACCAGTCGATCCGTGGCTGTCCGTGCCGGTCGTGCGGCACGTGCAGGAAGCTGATCACCATCAGCAGCGCCACGACGCCGACCGGCACATTGACCAGGAACACCCAGCGCCAGCCGTCGATCCACAGGATCTGGTCGGCGCCGGCGAACAGGCCGCCCACCAGCGGGCCGATCACGGACGCCAGACCGAATGTGGTCAGGAAGAAGCCCTGGTATTTGGCGCGTTCGCGGGGCGCGAGGATGTCGCCGATGATCGCCAGCGGCAATGACATCAGGCCGCCTGCGCCGAGGCCCTGGAAGGCCCGGAACGCCGCCAGCTCGACCATGGACGTCGCGAAGCTCGACAGCAGCGAGCCGAGGATGAAGATGCCGATGCTGGTGATGAACAGCGGACGCCGTCCGAACTGGTCGGAGAGCTTGCCGTACAGCGGCGTGGTGACGGTGGCGGCGATCAGGTAGGCCGTGGTGACCCAGGCCTGCTGGTCGAGCCCGTGCAGGTCGTCGCCGATGGTCCGGATCGCGGTGCCGACGATGGTCTGGTCGAGCGCGCTGAGGAACATGCCGGCCATCAGTCCGTACATCACCAACATGATCTGGCGATGGCTCATCAGTGGTTCGGACGCCCCCACCTCGGGGACGGGGCGTTCGATGGTGGCTGTAGCCACGGGAACCTCCTACACATGCGAAACGCCACCGTCTTTGCGGCAGCGCAAAGTTACGGTAGCGCATTTTTGCATGGATGCAATACTCCCAGCAGGCGAGGATCAGCGTTCCTTGAAGTACCGGAACAGGTGTCGTTCGCGGACCAGGCCGACCCCGAGCAGCATGCCGGCCGTCGCGGCGAGCGGGATGGCGGCGATCACCGGGTCCTGGAGTCCAGCGACCAGCAGGGCTTCGCTCGGCGCGATGGCGAGCGCGACCGCGATGATCGCCGCCTTCGCCAACAGCACCGCACACACCGACCAGGCGAAAGCCTCCACCCCCGCGGTGGCCAGCTGGTCCACCTTGCGCTGCCTGGCGTGCAGCGCGCTGGCGTACTCCAGCCGCCGCAGCCGGGCCGCGACCAGGCCGAGCAGGAACACCGCCGCCACCCCGCACCAGCCGATCCACCGGGTGCTTCGGGTGTCGAACTCGGTGCTCGGGCTGAACCGGCTGCCGAAGTTGTTGTTCAACTGGCCCAGCACGATCGTCTTGGTGTCGTCCGGACGCGTCTGGGTCGCCGTCCGCAGCAGCTCGTCCACCTCGGGGTTCATCGGCCAGACCCGCGCCCAGCACTCGTCGAAACCGCGCTGCGCCATGGTGGGCACCACCAGGGCGTAGGCCAGCCGGGTGTCGCGTCCGTCATCGGGGCTGGGGAAGACGCCGCCGACCCGCATCGGCCCCTCCCGCGTCGCCAGCGTTGCGCCCGGGCCGACGCCGAGGCGTCCGGCCAACTCGGTGGAGAGCCAAACCCCGGAGGCCGCCGGGTCGGCGACGCCAAGGATGCGGCCGAGCTCGGGGGTCGCCTCCCAGGCCGGGATCGGGTAGGCGTCGACTCCGGACAGGGTGATCGGGTCGCGTGCCCGCAGCGCGCCGGCGGTGGTGTTCGGCGCCCGGTTCAGGTTCCGGCAGGCCTGTGGGTCGACCTGCCTTCCGTCGACGGTCAGCACCCGGACGTCCGCCGCCGCAGCATGCACCCGCGCCGCCCGGGCCTGCAGGTCGGCGACGAAGAACACGTCCACGACCGTGACCCCGGCGACGACCAGCGCGGCACACAGCGCCAGCCAGCCGGCCCGCGCGGTGCCGGACACCAGGTTCCGCCAGGCCTCCGAAACGATGCCACTGAGCCTCATGCCAGCACCCTCGCCGCCAGATCGAGCACCCGGGTGCAGGACGCCCGGGTCTGCGGGTCATGGGTCGCGATCACCACGATGCTGCCGCCGGCGGCCAGGTTCGCCAGCGTCCGGTTCACCGTCGCCGCGGTGGCCAGGTCGAGCTGCGCGGTCGGCTCGTCAACGAGCAGCAGGTCCGAACCGGTGGCGACCGCACGGGCCAGCATCAGCCGCTGCGCCTCGCCGCCGGAGATGTCGCCGAATCGCCTGGCCGCCAGCTGATCGATGCGGAACAGCGCCATGATCGCCAGCGCCTCATCCTCGGCCTCGGCACGCGACGACCCACGTGCCAGCAGCGGGAACACCACGTGATCGAGCGCGGTCCGGGCGGGCAGTCCCTGCGGATTCTGAAACACCCAGCCGATGTGCTCGATCCCATGCAGGGTGAGCCGGCCCTGCTCGGGCGTCACCCAGCCGGCCAGGATCGACAGCAGGGTCGACTTGCCACAACCGGACGGCCCGCACACCCCGATCACCTCGCCGGGCAGGAAGCGGAAGTCCAGTGGCGGAAACAGTTGCTGGGTGCCCGGGAACCGGTGGGTCACCCCGGCCGCTTCCACCCAGCGGTCGGACGCCACCTGCGTCGCCGGCCGGCCCACAGCCGCGTCGGCCGTCGCCGGCGTGCTCGCCGACGCGACCTCCGCGGGTCCGCCGGCGTCGGCCGGCTCGGGCCGGCCATCGCCCCACCCTTCGGCTCCTTTCAGCCGGCCCTGCGCCGCGGTCATCCCGACCGCCGGCAGTTGTCGGTGGTGATGGCACTGCCCAGGTTGACCTCGGTGAGCGTCTCTGCGGCGGTAAACAACACCGCGCCGAGGCCGGCGCCGACGATTGTGACCGGAATCGCACGGTCCCCGGACTGGACGCAGCCGGTGCTGCCGTTGAGGCCGAACACCGCGCCCGGCGGCACCTTGGACGCGTTCACCGGCGTACGCAGCTGCAGGGTCGCGGTCACTTCCGCCTTCTTCCCGTCCAGCACGAACGCTTGATAGTCGGGGGTCGCGGCAACGGCGTCCAGGAACCTCCGGTCGGCGACCCGGGCCCCCCGGCCGGCCTTGGCCTCGACCCCGTACAGGCTCAGCGTGCGCGCCCCAGGCACCAGGCCGTCCGGACGGGTGAAGCTCACCGAGGTGAGCCGTCCGGCAACGGTGAACAGGCTGCTGCCCGCGTTGAGCCGATCGCCCTTGCGAGCGTCGCACTTCGCGGGTGTCACCTGCGCGGCCGGCAGCCAGACCAGGCTGTTCAGAGTGAGCCGGCCGTCCGGTTTGGCGATTCCCGCCTTGCGCTGCATGGAACGGACGGCGGCGCGGGTGCCGGCCCGGTAGCTTCCATCGACACTCACCCGATGTCCGAGCCGGCGCAACTCCCGCTGCACGGCGCGCACGTCGCGTCCCTTCGAGCCGGACGTCAGGTTCCGGTAGAGCGGCAGGCCGGTGGCGAATCCGAGCACCGGCCGGTCGTCGATCCGGGCAACGAGCTGTCCGGAGCGGATCGGCCGCTCCGCCCGGCAGAGGGCCTGGGTGAGCCGTCCGGCGCGCGCGGACGCGATCGGCTGGTCGGCCGCGACGGCGAGCCGCACCGGCACCGTCCGCGGATCGGCGAAGCTCTCGGGAGTGACCGGTGCCGAGGTGACCGGGACCGGCGTGGCCAGGTCGGCGGGCGCCGCCTGGGGACGCAGCACGGCCCCGGCAACAGCGCCGGCCGCGAGGCTGACCACGGCGATGAAGACACCGAGACCGCCCATCCGTCGTGCACTGCGGACGTTCACTTCGGCACCCCCACCGCGATCCCGGCGTTGGAGAAGCACAGCTGGGCCTTGGGGTCGCTCGCACTGAACGGCAGCGGCGGATTCTGCTTGGTCAACCAGTCCTCGAGGTT
Organism: Micropruina sp.; assembly: GCA_044225075.1. GTDB lineage: Bacteria > Actinomycetota > Actinomycetes > Propionibacteriales > Propionibacteriaceae > Micropruina. The sequence goes on from JBGAJF010000003.1 coordinate 147,200, forward strand.
ACGGGCTGTGAAGGTGGCGGGCGCGACGCCCTCCTTGACCAGGCAGCGGGCGGCGACCTCCAGCGGGTCAGCCAACAGTTCGTCATTGCCCTGCTGAGTGCGGTAGAGGGACTCGATGATGATCAGGTTCCCGGTCGCGCACTTCTTGTCGGCATCGGCCCATTTCTCGATCCAGGCCTTCGGATCGGTACCGACCGGCGGCTTGGGGGTGATCTGGTAGATCCCGGTGGGCAGCTTGGTGACCTGGTCGTTGTAGCCGGCCTGCTTCATGCACGCCGTGCGCCGGCTGAAAGCCTCCTCGTAGTCGACGGCGGCGATCTTGCCATTGGCGATCGCGCGTTCCAGCACCTGCTTCTCGAAGGGGCTGAGCCGGTCCTTCTGCCGCTCGAGGGTCTGCTGGAACAGCGCGACCAGGCTGGGGGCCAGTTTCTGACCAGTGGACGCCGACGGCTGCGCCGGGGCGGCCGCGCAGCCGGCGAGCAGGATCACGATCAGCGCGCCGACCAGGCTGATCACGGCAGGGACGGGGGTGCGGTGCGACATTGGATCAGCCCTTCGCCGGGTCGTTGTCATTGGGCGGCTGGTAGTCGGGGACGGCCTTGCGACAAGCCGCCTCGGCCTCGGCCAGGCGAGCATCCGGGGCGGCGGACGGCGCGGACTCCCCCGGCGGCCGGGCATTGCCGACCTGCGGCTGAGAGCCTTCGTCGGCGCGGGTGAGCACCCGTCCGTTCTGCACGATGGCCTCGACGCCGTGCTCGGTCAGGCAGGCGGCGAAACGGTCGGCGGGCGTGCTCGCCGACGATGAGGACGCCGGCGCGATGGGCGCGACCGGAGTCTCGGGGTTGCTCGGAGCCGGCGCACAGGCGGTCAGCAACAGCGCGCACAGCACCGGTAACAGGTGGGAGATTCGTGGCATGGGGGCCTCCTCGGATCGACTGACACCGTTTCTACGCATCAGACGGTGAGAAAGCGGTGATGATTCGCCTCACCTGTTTCTCACCGCGTGAACTGCATACTTGGCGACAACCCCGAGGAGTGGCCATGCGTGTACTGGTGGTCGAGGACGACCCGAACCTGCGGCAGAGCCTGGTCGAGGCCCTGCGTCGTGAGGGCTACCTGGTCAGCGAGGCCGGCGACGGCAACGCCGCCCTCGCCGTCCTCGGCAGCCAGGACGTCGAGCTGGTGCTGCTCGACCGGGACCTGCCGGGCCTGGACGGCGACGCCGTCTGCCGGACACTGATAGCGCTGCGCCACCCGGCCCGGGTGTTGATGCTGACCGCCGCCGGCACGCTGGCCGACCGGGTCGCCGGCCTCGACCTGGGCGCGGACGACTACCTGGCGAAGCCTTTCGCGTTCACCGAGTTGCTGGCCCGGATGCGCGCCCTGACCCGCCGCCAGGAGGTCCGTCCGGCACCGGTTGTCACCGTCGGCGACCTGACCATCGACACCGGCCGGCGGCTGGTCGAGCGCGGCGGGCGGCCGGTCCGGGTGACCTCGAAGGAGTTCGGCGTGCTGGCCTGCCTGGCCCAGGCCGACGGCGGCTTCGTCACCGTCGACGACCTGCTCGAAGAGGTCTGGGAGGATCCCTACGAACGCACCCGCGGGGTGGTGAAAGTCGTTGTCTACGGGCTGCGGCGCAAGCTCGGCTACCCCGATCTGATCGACTCCTCCGCCGGCCACGGCTATCGGTTGGCGGCGCCGTGATGAGCTTCCGGGGACGGCTGACCTGGCTGATCGCGACCGCGTTCGTGATCGGTGGGATCGGGCTGCTGGCCGCCCAGTACGCGATGATGGCCGGTTTCTTCAGCCAGCAACTGCACACCTCGACGATATCGGTCGGCAACGCCACCCCGCCGGCCGGGGCCGGGTCGGGCGACGCCCGTCCGGGGGTCGCGACCAGTGGCGAGTTGACCACCGTCCGCGACGAGGTGCTGCGCAACACATTGCTCGGCTCGCTGGCCCTGGTGGTGGTGCTGGCGGTGGCTGCGGCTGCGCTGGCCTGGTGGCTGTCCGGACGCCTGGTCGCGCGGATCGGCGACGTCACCCGGCTGGCGTCCGACATTTCCGCCAGCGACCTCACCCGCCGGCTCGCCCTGCCGGGGCCGCCGGATGAGATCACCGCGCTCGGCGACACCTTCGACGCGATGCTCGAGCGGCTGCAGGACGGCTTCCAACGACAGGAGCGGTTCGTCGCCAACGCCTCCCACGAACTCCGGACGCCGTTGGCCGCCGCCCGGACCGCACTGGAGGCACCGCTGTTGCAGGGCCGCTTCGACCCCGCGGTGGTGCCCGATGTGCGGCGCGCGCTCGCCGCCAACCAGCACAGCGAGCAGTTGATCGCGGCACTGCTGCAGCTGGCCCGGGCCGGGCAGGGCCTGGCCGAGTCCGGCCCGGTCGAGCTGGACGAGGTGGTACACGGCGTCCTCGCCGAGCAGGCCGGGGCCATCGCCGCCAAGAGCCTCGACGTGGAGGTCTCGCTGGCGCCCGCCGAGGTGATCGGCGACCAGACCATGCTGATCCGGGCGGTCACCAATCTGATCGAGAATGCCGTCAAGTACACCGCCGCGGGCGAGACGATCCGGGTCGCTCAACGACTGACCGAGACCGGGGTCGAGTTGGTCGTCGACAACCCCGGTCGCAGCTTCTCGGTGGCGGAGGCGTCCGGGCTGATCGAGCCGTTCCGACGCGGCGAGCGCAGTTCGCCCGCCCCCGGAAATGGACTCGGCCTGGCGATCGTGGACGCGGTGGCGCGAGCTCATGGAGGCGGGCTCCAGGTGACCCCGAGGGACGGCGGCGGCCTTCGCGCGCGCCTGCAATTGAGTCGCGAGAGCGCCGCTTGATACTAGGCAATTCTGCACGCAAGCAATCTCGCGGACTCCCTTGACCTCTTGCTGACGCCTAGTTACCTTCGAATCACTGACTGACTCGCCAGTCAGTGAAACGGATCGGCCGTCCGATTTCCGCCCATCGGCGACGTGCACATCGCCGCGGGAACTCGGTACAACCACAAAGGAAACGACCATGACCATCACCACCCCCACCAAAGCCGGTACGGGCAGCAAGCTCGGCAAGTCCGGGAAGCAGTTGGTCCGGGCCGGCGCCCTGGCGTCCGCCCTCGCCGGGATCGCGGTGGCCGCCGCGGCTCCCGCCCAGGCCACCGTGTACTACAGCCTGCACGCCTGGTACGACTACTCCTCCGCGAGCGCCCGCTCGACCGCCGGCGAGTACACCCAGTCGTGGGCCGTCCACGGCAACCTGGTCGCCGTGTCCGGCTGGTACAACGGCAACAGCTGGGCCTGGGCCGACTCCGGCTGGTCGGGCCGCTACGGGGCCGGCATCCGCATCCTGTAGTCACCGTCCACCCCCAACGGCGGGCCCGTCCACCTCAGGTGGGCGGGCCCGTCCCATGGCCCCCGGGGCCTGCCCTAAACTGACCGCGGCTAGGGGGTGGTGGATGGCACGGGCCGAGCAGCGGGAGCGAACCCGCAATGCGCTTCTGGTCGCGGCCGCGACCGAGTTCGAGGAGAACGGGTTCGCCGCGACCACCCTGGGCGATGTCGCAGCCCGGCTCGGCCTCGTCCGCGCCACCGTGCACTTCCACTTCGCCACCAAGGAGCAGCTGGCCGAGGCAGTCGTCCGCCAAGAGCTCGAAGCCTGGGACGCGCTGCGCCGCACCTCTCTCGACGCCGAGGCCGAGCCGGTGCGGCGATTGCGCTGGGTGTCGGCACAGATGGCCCAGCGTTATGTGTCAGATCCGGTGACCCGGGCAGCGATCCGACTCCTCGACGAGCATCGCGTCCCGCGGTTCGACCCGGCTCCGACCAGCGGCTGGACGACCTACGTCGCCGATCAGCTGCGGGCCGCGCGGTTGGTGGCCAGTGTCCCCGAACAGGTCGACCCCGAGCTGGACGCCGTGCTCCTGGTGGGCATGTTCCGTGGCCTGCTGCCCAGCTTGACCCAGGCGTCCGAGAGCCTGCGGACCGAAATGCTGGTGGACCTGTTCTGCCACTACGCGATCGCCGGGCTCAGCGCCCGGTAGCCGTCCGGCATGGCGCGGGCAATGCCGTCCGAGTCTCGACAGGCTCCACCCGCGACGCGCGCCGGCAGTCTCAGGCCGACAACCGCGATCCCGGACGCCGACCCCGGCGTCCGCCGCCCTGCCGGGAGAGCTGAACCACCGCGTCCCCGCGGTTACCCGACGAGGAGATCGTCGGCGCGGCGGCCGCGCGGGGTGCGCCGGAGCGCGAACCCGGTCCGGACCGGGAGGTCGAGCCACGGCCACCCCGGCCACGGCTACCAGATCGCCCACCACCGGCCCGGCCGGAGCCGCCGGAGGGTGCCGAATCGCCCTTGACGAGTTGCGCGGCCTCACTGGGAATCTGCGCCGCCGCGACGGGTGCGGCCACCTCACCGGACACCGCGACGATCTGCCGGTCCCCGGCACGCACCGGCGTCGGCTGCACGGCGATCTTCGCGGCCCGGGCCAGCGCCGAGAAGTCCCGGCGTTGCTCGGGCAGCACCAGGGTGACCACGTCGCCGTCGTTGCCGGCTCGCGCCGTCCGTCCGGAACGATGCAGATACGCCTTGTGTTCGGCGGGCGGATCGACGTGCACCACGAGATCGACCTCGTCGACATGGATGCCGCGGGCCGCAATGTCGGTGGCCACCATCACCCGCACCCGGCCGTCCGCGAACGCCTTCAGTCCGCGCTCGCGGGCGTTCTGGGACAGGTTGCCATGCAACTCGACGGCGGGGATGCCGTCCGCGGTCAGCTCGCGGGCGAGCCGGCGGGCCTGATGCTTGGTCCGGGTGAACAGCAGCCGGCGGGACGCGCCACCAGCGAGTTCGCGGACGATCGCGCGCTTCTGTGCGGCGTCCGGCACCAGGAAGACGTGGTGGGTCATCGCGGTCACCGGGGACTCGGCGCCGTCGACGCTGTGCACCAGCGGGCGCTCCAGGAAGCGCGCGACCAGCTTGTCGATGCCGTTGTCGAGGGTCGCCGAGAAGAGCAGCCGCTGTCCCCCACGCGGGGTCGCGGTGAGAATGCGGGTGACCGCCGGAAGAAAGCCCAGGTCGGCCATGTGGTCAGCCTCGTCGAGCACCGTCACCGCGACCGAGTCGAGCCGGGCATGGCCCTGCCCGATCAGGTCCTCGAGGCGTCCGGGAGTGGCCACCACGATGTCGGCGCCAGCCCGCAGTTGCTGTACCTGGCGGGCTTGTCCGACGCCGCCGAAGATGGTCATCACCCGTAGTCCGGCGGTTTTGGCGAGCGGCTCAAGGGTTTCCAGGATCTGGTTGGCCAGTTCGCGGGTGGGCGCCAGCACCAGGCCGCGCGGGGCACCCGGACGGGTGCGGGCCGCCATGCCGGACGCCGACGGCACCAGCCGAGCCAGCCGGGCCACCAGCGGCAGGGCGAAGGCCAGGGTCTTGCCGGAACCGGTGCGGCCGCGGCCCAGCACGTCGCGGCCGGCGAGGGTGTCGGGCAGGGTCGCCTGCTGGATTGGGAAGGGTTCGGTGATGCCGCGTCCGCTCAGCGGAGCGACCAGGGCGGAAGGGACGCCCAGCGACGCAAAGGTCGGGGCGGATTCATGTCGTGACACGAAAAGGACTGCTTTCGAAGAAGGTTCACCACGGTCCAAGGTCCGCTCGCGTTCGTCGGCGAGTGATGCGCCGGTGCGGTGCGGAAAGTGGTGCGATGCCGGGCTGCGACTGTCGCGCCCTACGCACCATCATCGCACAATCAACCTCCGGGTGGGGAATCGAACCTGCTGGGGAGTGGTACGGTGGAACCTCGCGTGAACATGTTCGCGCAGATCGGCACCCCGATCCATCGGCGCTCGCAGGAGTGTTGCCGGCATCGGTCAGCCTGACCAACCGGTCAACCGGCTTTCCGGATTCCCCCACCCGACCATCAGACGCGGCACCCGCCGCCTATCCACGATTTCCCACCCCGGCGCCGTCGGAGTGGTCAACAGGGCCGCAAGTCGCGGTCCGCGCAACAAAGAAGGAAATACCGACATGGCCACTGGCACTGTCAAATGGTTCAACTCCGAGAAGGGGTTCGGCTTCATCGCCCCCGACGACGGCTCCGCCGACGTCTTCGCGCATTTCACCGCGATTGAGGGCCGTGGACGCCGGGATCTCTTCGAGGGCCAGCAGGTCGAGTTCGACACCGAGCGTGGCCAGAAGGGCATGCAGGCCGCCAACATTCGGGCGCTCTGACCTCCGAACCCAGACGTGAGATGGGGACGGGCCGACTCGGCCCGTCCCCATTTCCATGCCCTCAGACGTCCTGAAAGAACAGATCGTCGGCTCGACCAGCGCTGAAACGCCAGCCGCTGCCCGGCTCTCTGATCGAGGTCAGCCGAGCACGATCGCCCCTCAGCCGCGTCCCATGCTGGCGGCCGCCGGACAACTGAAGCTGCGCCGGGCGGCCCACCCGACGTCGTTGATGTAGCGGACCACGATGGTCAGCGCCGTGGCGAGATTGTTCTCCACATACGGGACGCCGTGGGCGCGGCAATGCTCACGCACCAACAGCCGCGCCCGATGCAGATGCGGACGGGGCATTCCCGGGAACAGGTGATGCTCGATCTGGTAGTTGAGCCCACCCATCAGGGCGGTCGCCCACCAACCGCCGGACACGTTGCGCGAGGTGAGCACCTGCTTGTCCAGGAAGTCCAGCTTCACGCCGTGCGGCACGATCGGCATGCCGATGTGGTTGGGCGCGAACGCCACACCCATGTAGAAACCGAAGACCCCGAGCTGAACGGCCAGGAACGCGAACGCCATGCCCAGCGGCATCACCCAGAACACCAGGGTCAGGTAGAGCGCGAACCGGACGCCGATCAGCGTCAGCTCCAGTGCGCGTCCCTCCAGCTTGCCGGGACGGAACAGCCGGCGAATCGATGCCTGGTGCAGATCGAGCCCGAGCAGCAGCATCAGCGGGTAGAACAACCACCCTTGCCGGCGGGTGATCCAGGCACGGAAGCCGGTCGCGAAGGCGGCATCCTCGTCGGTGAACGACACCCAACCGGGCGCGATGTCGGGGTCGCGTCCGATCTGGTTCGGGCTGCCGTGGTGGCGGGTGTGCTTGGTCATCCACCAGGCGTAGCTGATGCCGACGAACGCGGTGGCGAGCAGGCGTCCGAAACGGTCGTTGGCCGGACCGGAGGCGAACACCTGACGGTGCGACGCTTCGTGCCCGAGAAACGCGAACTGGGTGAAAACGATGCCCAACGCGGCTGCGATCAGCAGCTGGAACCAGGAGTCGCCGAGCATCACCATCCCGCCCAGGCAGGCGGCGAGTGCGGCGACCAGACCACCGAACAGCACCAGGTAGAAACCCTGCGTCCGGGCGTTCAGGTCGGCCGCCCGAACCTGCTGGGCCAGCTGGGTGAAGCTGTTGGTGCGTCGCTCCCATTCAACGCGAGCCGCGACACCGCGGTTCGGACGGACGGGCGCAGGAGCATCAGTGGCCGACATGCGGTCTCTTTCTGTGACGGTGCGACGGTGACCGTTCAATCAGAGACCCGGGCGGCGCTCGAGAACAGCTGGTGCAAGCCTACGGCATCGTAGGTAGCGATGGATACGAATCCGCTGTGCCCCGTCCGCTGGGTGGGATCGGGAGCGGGTGCGCAGCAATCGGCGCGGCAGTGCAGCGCAGAAGACGTCGCCCAGCCGGGCCGGGATCTCCGACCGGTGCCGTAGTGGTCTCGGCCAGCCGGGCATGAGCGATGAGCGATGAGCGATGAGCGATGAGCGATGAGCGATGAGCGATGAGCGATGAGCGATGAGCGATGAGCGATGAGCGATGAGCGATGAGCGATGAGCGATGAGCGATGAGCGATGAGCGATGAGCGATGAGCGACTCCGCCGGGGATGAAGGGCTTGTCTTCTCGTTAGGTACAGTCTACTGTATTAATTCGTTCCAGTTAACTGCATTGAAAGGTCCGGGACTCATGTCAACCACACTCCACCAGTCCGTGCTCGCTCGGGTCGCCGAGCGCTCGATCCATCACACGCTGGGCGGCTCGATCGCCGACCTGGCCACCGTCGTCCATCCGGACGCGTTCAACCGAATGTCCATCACCGAACCACCCGCTACCCGCGGCAAAGGGCCCGCCGCCTTCTACGCCACCGGAGAATGGCTGCGGGCGGCGTTCAGCGACCTGGTCTGGCGCACCGAGACCGAGGTCGTCCAGGACGATGTCGTCGTCACCTACGGCACCCTCTCCGGACGCCACACCGGCGACTTCGTGGTCTGGACGCCGGCAGGCACCGTCGAACGGGCGTTCGCGCCGACCGACCGAACCTTCACCGTGCCACAGGCGCATTTCCAGCGGTTCGACAACGACTTCGTGATCGAACACTGGGCGGTCCGCGACGACCAGGGCCTCGGTCTTCAGCTCGGCTGGATTCCGCCCACGCCCGGCTTCCTGTTCCGCTGCTTCCTGGCCACTCAGCGGGCACGGAGTGCCGCTCAGACGCAAGGGTGACCTCGGTCGACGGCCTTGGGGAAACCCTGAATCATCGTTGGTCGAGCTTGTCGAAACCCCTTGCCGGAGCGCACAGGCTCGGGTCTCGACAGGCTCGACCGACGATTTGATCAGAGCGTCCCTGACGGGCGGGCCGGGGGTGGCTGCGCCCAGTGGGACGAGCGGTTACATCAGCCCCTGCAGGTCGCCGGCGGGCAGACGAGGAACTGATCTCAGATCTTCTTTTCGGCTCAGCCCAGCAGCACCAGTAGCTGGGCTAACAGGATCTTGCCGACCATGGCGGCCGGATAGACCAACGCGTACCCCAGCGAGACCCGGTTGTCGAAACCGGAGCGGGTGTTTGCGAACGCGAGTAGCGCCGGCTGGGTCTGGGCGCCGCCCAGCTGGCCGGCGAGTTGCACCCAGTCGGTGCGCTGCAGCCGTCCGGCCAGCAGCAATCCACCCGCGGCGACGATGGTGACGACGAAGCCGAGCAGCGCCACCTTCCAGCCCAGATTGGACGACACCGCCTCGGCGAAGAGCAGACCCGCCTTGGTTCCGGCATAGGCGAGGAAGACCAGCATGCCGAGCGCGGACAGCGCGTGCGCGGCGGCGGTCGGCATCGAGATCGGGACTTGGCCGATCCGTCCGATCCTGGCGAACACCAGACCGGCGAGCAGCGTCCCGGCCGCCGAACCGAGGGTGAACGTGCCGGTGGGCAGCGGAATCGGGATCATCCCGATCACGATTCCGACGGTCAGCCCGAGCGCCAGACCGAGCGGATTGATATCCGAGAAGCCACGCTCGGAGTCGCCCAGGTAGGCGCGCAGCGGACGCATCTGGTCGCGCGGGGCGACGACCCGCAGCCGGTCGCCCAACTGCAGCACGAAGTCCCGGGTGGGGATCATGTCGACATCGCCGCGTCGGACGCGGGAGACATGCGCGCCGAAGCGGACACCCAGGTCCAGCTCGTCCAGCCGATGCCCGGCGAACGTTGCCGACGACAATGTGACCCGGTTCGAGTCCAGATCGGTCCGGTCGCCGATGATGTCCACCGACGAGGTGTGCCCGAGCTCGGCGGTAACCGAAGCCAGTGCGTCGGCCGGCCCGATCACGCTGATCAGGTCGCCCCGGTCCAGCGGCTCGTCGGGCGAGGCCACCATCATCGGTCCGGTGGCGTGCTTGACCCGGGTGACGGTCACCGCGCCCGCATGGTCTTTGAGTAGCTGGCCCACTGTGGGCCCGCCGGCCCGATCGACCCGGACGGTGCGCTGCTCCAGCCGCGGGGAGCTCGTGGTGTTGTCCCGGGCGCCTCGTCGTAGCGCCCACGCGGTGGCCAGCATCATGCCGACCACACCCCACAGGTAACTGATCGAGTAGCCGACCGCAGGCAGTTGCGCCTCCCCCGCCGCCTGGCTGGCCGCCGCCAACGCCGGAGTGTTGGTCAGCGCCCCGGCGTAGGTGCCGGCGATCACCGGATTGGGCAGGCCGAGCGCCTTGCCTCCCAGCGCCGCCACCACAGCGGCCACGGCAAGGCAGGCCACGGTGGCGAGCATCACCGGCCAGCCGCGCCGCAGCGAACCGAAGAAGTTGGGTCCGGAGATGATGCCGACCGTGTAGGTGAACAGGATCAGGCCGAACGTACCGAGCACCTCGGGAACTGTCAGTTCGACGCCTTGCGCGATTCCCCAAGCGGTCATGCCGAGCGCGACGAAGAGGACGGCAGCGGGGCCGAGTGTGGCGCCGGCGATCCGGATCTGCCCCAGCAGTGCGCCCAGCACCAGCAACAGGGCAAAGAAGAGCATCGGGAACTGCGCGAGCAGCGCAAACATCGGTCATCCTCAACTGGAAGGGTGGGTGGAGTGGCGCCGGCGGGACTCGGCGTGGGTTCTCACCACACTCGCGATCCGGGTCCGGCTTCCGGCTGCCAGGGCCTCGAACCGGTTCTCCAGCCGGTGCATTGTCAGCCTATCGACGGGTTCCGACGGGCGTGCGAAGACCGGGAAATCAGATCAGGACCATCGGCCTAGCTCGAGGCGTCCCTCCGTGCCGCGACCAACCTGGCGTGGCTTACTGTGCATCTGCAACTTTGACATGGTCGATAGCCGAAACTATGGGTGGGCCCACTGGGAATCGAACCCAGAACCCGCGGATTAAAAGCACGCGGAAAACTGGGTTTTGGCTAGGTAATCTACGGTTGCGTAACCGCCTTATGCAACAGTCGTGCGACAGGCCAGCCCTACCGAGACTGTCGCTGACTGTCAACAGATACGACTATCTGTATACACTTGGTTACCATCGCGGAGGAGGCCGGGATGAACACGGTGACGACCAAGAACGCCGCCGCCCATGGCACATCGAAGGCCCAACTGGCACGAGGGGTGAGGGCGGGCCGCTACGAACGGATCGCGCGCGGGATCTACCAACCCACGGACGCCGAAGCCGGCGACCTGGACTGGATCGAGGCGGCCGCCCGGCGCCCCGATGCGATCATCTGTCTGATGTCGGCACTCGCCCATCACGGCCTGACCGACGAGATCCCCACCACCCTGGACGTCGCGCTCCCCCGCGGCTCCCGCATCCCCGCGACCACCGGCGCGATCACGTGGCACCTGTTCGACAAGTCGACCTTCGACATCGGCCGCCAAGAGATCCCGATCCCCGGCACCGACGGCCTGACGATCGGCATGTACAACGCGGAACGATGTATCGCTGACGCCTATCGCCTTCGTGGCGAACTGGGGTATGAAACGCCGACCGCGGCCCTGCGCGCCTGGCTCGATCGCGGCGGCAAGCCGGCGGAGTTGATCTCGGTGGCCACCAAACTTCCGCGAGCCAAATCGCCACTCCTGCAAGCCCTCCAAGCACTGACCTGAACGATCGAGTCCCGTGATGCCCGAGACCCACCAAGGAAACCCCGTGGCCGACGTTAGCGATTCCGCAGACGTCCGACGAACCGAGGGCGCCGGAATCGATCGGCGCACTGCCGTTCGGCGGTCGAGCGAGCAGGTTTTCAACGAGCTGCAGCGCCTCGCCCGCGCCGAGGGCAGAACCACCGGTGGGCCCGTCGCCACCCAGGCGTATCTCACACGGCACATTCTCGAGTCGTTCCTGGCGCGACTGGCGATCACCGGGCACGCCAGGCAGTTCGTCCTCAAGGGCGGCCTTCTGATGGGCGCTTACGCAGTTCGAAGGCCCACCAAGGATGTGGACAGCAACGCGATTGGTGTTCGCGTCAGTGAGGAATCGCTCACCCGGATCGCACGAGAGGTGGCCGCGCTCGACGTAGCCGATGGCGTTGTGTTCGATGCCGGCCGGCTCACGCTGGAGACCATCCGTGAGCAGGTGGGCTATCGCGGTATCAGACTGCGGATGCCGGCCACGATCAGTAGCGCCCGGGGGGAGCTCGCCTGGGACGTCTCCAGTGGCGACCCGATCGTGCCGCCTCCCAGGTTGATCGAGCTTCAACGGGTTCTCGGCGACCCCATTCCGATCTGGTCATATGCCCCAGAAACAGCCATCGCGGAGAAGGTCGTCACCCTCCTTGAGCGTGGCATCACCTCCACCCGATGGCGCGACTACGTCGACATCGTCCAACTCCATCGAGGGCAGCGAACAGATCCCGCGGCTCTCCGTGAGGCCCTGGAGGCGGTGGCTCACTATCGGAATGTGGAACTGCGGGCGGTCGAGACCGTGGTCGACGGCTACGGCGCAGCGTCCCAGGTGAAGTGGGCAGCCTGGCGCCGAAAGAACGGTGCGCAGGACCTGTGCGAAGAGCTTCTGGATGACCAGATGAGGCTCATCGCACACGTGTTGAACCCAATGCTCGACCCGGCCACCCTCGCCCCAGTCCTGACCGCCTTCTATACCGGCTGACCGCGGCGGCTGACGAGGCTCCCCGTGGTGACAAGCGTTTCGCCAAGCTCAACAGATGGTGATTGCATTGATCAGCCCGACCTCAAGCCGCCTCAGTCTGATATCGACACCAGAGTGGCCCTTCCGGGAGGGTCACCCCGGATCGGCACCCACGGCCCGGCCGCCCACTCTGGGGTCGATATCAGACTCACCATCACTAGATGTTCGGCGCGGCCGCGCCAGCGGCTCTGGCACCAACACCGTCGACGACAGCCCTGAGGTTTGGGTCCATCATCCGCCGCACGCTATCGTTCTGCGGTCAGGTCCCCATCGTCTAGCGGCCTAGGACACCGCCCTTTCAAGGCGGCAGCGCGGGTTCGAATCCCGTTGGGGATGCCAGCTGGTCAGTAGCGATCCTTCACCAGACTCTCGAACTCGCTCTCGCTCATCACGATCCTGGTCAGTGGATACGGGGCGGTCTCGGTCCTCCCCGTCCACGTCAGGTGGACCAGAGCGACGCCGCCACCCGCCAACCCGAGCACCACCTCATCCTGCGGCAGGGCTTCTGCGACCACGACCCAGCCTCGTGACGTGAGTTCATGGCCGTCACCCCGTTCGCGACGGAGTTCCGCCGCCAATGAATCGGCATGCGCAGGGTCTTGGCCGCGAAGGTCGCGGAAATCCTCCGGAAACCGGTACCCCGCTAGCCATCCCACAAGCGGATGGTACGTCCGGCCGACGTCCCGGGCGCTCCACCTGTCGACGCGACCTGACCGGCCCGGCGGGTCGGCCACCTTGCCCGGGAGCCGGTAGACGCGGGGTCACCTGCTGAGGATGAAGGACACCCACTCCCGGCGATCCGGATCACTACGTTCCTCAAGTAGGAGCCTGGCCAATCAAGGAGATTCGAGCATGAAGCACAACCCCCCTGCCCCGTCGATCGTGGCGGCACACGATTCGTTGCTGAAGTCGCTGCCGTTCGAAGACACGGCCGACTTCGAGGCAAACGACCGCGGCTTCATCGCCACCCTGGAGGACCCGAAGGTTCGCAACGCGGCCGGAGATGTGGTGTGGGACGCGGAGGCGTTCGACTTCATCAACGGGGAGGCCCCCACCACCGTGAACCCCAGCCTGTGGCGGCAGTCGATGCTGTGCAGCAAGCACGGCCTGTTCGAACTCGCCGACCGGGTCTATCAGGTACGCGGCATCGACTTGTCCAACATGACGCTGATCGAGACCGACAACGGCGTGATCGTCGTCGACGTCCTGCTGTCGAAGGAGACCGCGGCGGCGGCGCTGGAGCTCTATCGCAAGCACCGGGGCGACCGTCCGGTCAAGGCCGTCATCTTCACCCACAGCCACGCCGACCACTACGGCGGCGTCCTCGGCGTGATCACCGCTGAGCAGGCGGCGTCCGGTGAGGTCGAGGTGATCGCACCGGACGGGTTCATGGAGCACGCCGTCTCCGAGAACGTCTACGCCGGTGTGGCGATGAACCGACGGGCCGGCTACATGTACGGCGCGGCGCTCGAGCGCGGCACGCAGGGCAACGTTGGCGCCGGACTGGGGCAGACCCTCTCCATCGGCGAGGTCACCCTGATCGAGCCGACGCTGCTGATCACCGAGACCGGACAGCGGCTCACCATCGACGGCATCGACATCGACTTCCAGCTCGCCCCCGGCACCGAGGCCCCCGCCGAGATGCACTTCCACTTCCCGCAGCTGCGGGTGTTGTGCATGGCGGAGAACGCCACCCACACCCTGCACAATCTGCTGACCTTGCGCGGGGCCGTGGTGCGCGACCCGCACGTGTGGGCGCGGTACCTGTCCGAGGCGGTGGAGCGGTACGGCGACACCACCGACGTGCTGTTCGCCTCCCACCACTGGCCCACCTGGGGTGCCGAGAACATCCGCACCTTCCTGATCACCCAACGCGATCTCTACGCCTACGTGCACGACCAGACACTCCGGCTGGCGAACAAGGGCTTCACCGGACCCGAGATCGCCGAGCAGATCCAGATGCCGCCCGCGCTGGAGGCGTCCTGGAACACCCACGGCTACTACGGCTCGATCAGCCACAACGTCAAGGCGATCTACCAGCGCTACCTCGGCTGGTTCGACGGCAACCCGGCCCGGCTGTGGCCGCACCAGCCCACGGAGCAGGCCAAGCGCTACGTGGACGCCATCGGCGGACTGGACCGCGTCCTCGAGCTTGCGCAGGACGCCTTCGACCAGGGCGACCTCCGCTGGGCCGCGACGCTGCTCGACCACGCGGTGTTCGTCGACGCAGACAGTGCGGCGGCGAAGGCACTGTACGCCGACACGCTCGAGCAGCTCGGCTACGGCTCGGAAAACGGCACCTGGCGCAACTTCTTCCTGGCCGGCGCCACCGAACTGCGCGGCGGCAACTTCGGCACTCCGACCGAGACGAACGCGCCCGGCGTCCTGGCCCGACTCAGCCCCGAGCAGATCTTCGACGCGGTCGCGATCACCGTCAACGGCCCCGAGGCGTGGGACCTGGATCTGGCGTTCGACGTCACGCTCACCGACCTCGGACGCAGCTTCCAGCTCACGCTGCACAACGGCGTCCTGAGCTACATCGAGCGTGCACCCGGCGCGGACACCCCACTGAAGCTGACCACCACCAAGCTGCGGATGCTGCAGGCGCTCGCCTCCGGTGACCTGACCAGCGACGGGCTCGGCGCCGAGGGCGACCTCGGCCAACTGCAGCAACTGTTCGGCGTCCTCGACCCGGGTGACAAGTCGTTCAACATCGTCCTGCCGTAACGCGGATCACCTGCTCGTGGCGCGTCGCGATCAAGCCGCAGCCCGGTGGTGGAATCCACAGCCGAGCTGCGGCGTCACTGATTTCGACCCCACGGCTAGGGGCTGTTATAGTTTCGGAGCCGGTCGGGAACGACCGGTGAGGCCTGTCAAGGCCCCGTGGCGCAGTTGGTTAGCGCGCCGCCCTGTCACGGCGGAGGTCGCGGGTTCGAGTCCCGTCGGGGTCGCTTGAGTGCTTATCACTCAGGGGCCAGGTAGCTCAGCTGGTAGCAGCGTTCGCCTGAAAAGTGAAAGGTCACCGGTTCGATCCCGGTCCTGGCCACGTCGAGACGCCTCGGGGAGACCCGGGGCGTTCGTCGTTTCCCGGTGCGCGGTGGCATCCCGGTCCTTGCCGGCTCAACGACAGTGGCGGCGCCTCAGCTCAGTGCTTGGCGGGCCCGCACCAGCCATGCGCGCGCGAGGTCCAGCCGGGCCAATGCAGTCGGGACGTCCGCACCCGAGACCAGGCTAAGAATGACCGCCGCCGTCCGGGCGCGCAGCGAGGCCGGGTGCACCACGCGCTCGAACTCCGTGCGCCAGGTCTCGACCACCTCCGCGACCCGCGGATAGTGCTCCGGTGAGAGGTTCGGCAGTACCGCGACATGGCCGAGCAGGCAGGCCAGGTCGTCGTCGCGGCGTCCGGGACCCAGCGAGTCGAGGTCGATAACCGAGGTCGCCCGGCCATCGCGGGTGAAGATGTTCGCCTCGTAGTAGTCGCCGTGGCTGGCGACGACCGGTCCGGACGGCGCGAGCGCCAGCAGTCTGGTGATCTCGCCGGCCAGTGAATGGATCTCATCGGCCTGATCGGGCAGGACGGCGGCGGCGCCGGCGGCGTGGAAATCGGTGCGATCGCTCCATGACTCGCGGCGGGGGAACCGGACGGCCTCGGCCGGGAGCGCGTCCAGCAACGCGACCAGGGACGCCGCCGACGGCAGCTGTGCGGGGTGGTCCGGCCAGGCCACCAGCGCCTGCGCCAACGAGATCCCGTCGGCCGCGGCGCTCACCACCACACCGGGCAGCGGCTCACCCAGCACGGCGGGAGCAATGCCCGCTCCGTGCAGCAGGCGCTGCCGCTGCGCCAGCCCGGACGCCTTGCCCGGCCGCAGCACCTTGATGAATGCGGAACGTTCACCTCGAGCGGCGAGCACGGCTCGGCGCAATGGCCGGTAGGCCAGCATCTCCAGTTCGACCGGCGCACCCATCCACCCGGCAACCACCTCGGCGTCACAGGCCGCGGAGAGCCCGGGCAGCCGGGGGTCCGCCGGGTGTCGCCAGGCGCGCAGCACAAGGTCGTTTTGCACCAGGGTGGTGACGCCGTCGGTGACCTCGACCGTGGTCAGGCCGAGCCACTCCTCGGTCGGGACCTGCGGCGAGGGCAGGTCGTACCAGATCTGGTAGATGGCGCTCACATCGGCGCCGGGACGATGATGGACGCGGTCGAGTTCGAAGCGGAAACCGGAAAGCTCCGCTCCGGGGTCGCCGGTCACCGCCAACTGCAGCACCGACCCCGCCTCCGGCGAGGTCATCAGCGCCAATGCCCGGTCGATCGTCACCAGTGCCTCCTCGAGCTCTCCCCAAGCATGCCGGATGGCTTCGAAGGAACGCGTCGCCGGAAGCGGTGGAAGTGCAGGCCTGCTCCGCTCGGCGGATGCGCACGGCCATCACACTCGTCGGTGCGCTGAGCTGGCAGCACGAAAGACCGGTCCGCATCAGCGAGCCGGTCATTCGGCGGTCATCGGAGCGTCAGTCAGCGAGCTTCGCCATCACGTTGACCTGGGCGCCGTCCACACCGCGGACGCGGAGCGGGCCGAGGGTGACGAACTCGATCTTCTTGTCGCCCAGCGGCGCCAGCGTCATGTCCTCGATACCGACGATGTAGCGGTCGACGTGGTTGCCCAGCAGCCACTGGTGGGCGTCCTTGCCGTAGCCGTTGGAGGGGCTGGCGATGGAGAGCCAGTCCATGCCGATGCACTGCACCTTGTCGGTGTTCTCGATCAGCCAGCGGCAGGTGTCGGGGTGGAAGGACAGACCGTCGTGTTCGTAGGTGTGCGGGTCGCTGAACTTGTTGGTCTCGAAGCCGGTCCGGAACAGCACCAGCCGCTTGCCCTGCAGCTGGTCGGCGTACGGCTCGACGTCCGCGACCTCAATCACCGACTTGGGCGCGTTCTTCGCGGGCAGATCGATGACCAGCACCTCGTCGCCCTGGTAGCCCCAGATCTCGTCGGGCAGATCGATCATGTCGATGCCGTCCGGATTGAAGTGGTGCGGGGCGTCCATGTGGGTGCCGAAGTGATTGGGCAGATGGATCATCGCCGAGTTAAACGGCTTGCCGTTCTTGCCGATGACCGAATCGGGCTCGAAGGTGACCACCGGCTCACCCGGGTAGGCATTGTCCTTCGGATCGAGAATGTGTGACAGATGGACGAACACTGCTGCTCCTTTGCACATGGGTTGTTCGTTGTCGGATCAGGGATGTCCGGCGCCGGCCGCGGCCGCGAGGGGTCACCTGGAGGGATCGCCGTGCGGTGCTGACCCCGGAGGTCACCGCGCGGACGACCATGAGAGCCCCGCACGTGCGGCTCGACGATGGACATATCGGTTATCAGACATCTGATCTTCGGTGATTACAGATCGGACGTCAATAGCTCCGACCGCTTTCGATCAGATCGCCGCGTCAGAGCACGTAGCGGATCAGATCGCGCTCGGTCTGATCCATGTGCGCAGCCATCGCCGCATAGGCCAGGTCGGCGTCCTGGGTGCGCAATGCGTCGAGCACGGCATTGTGCATCTCGATCGCATGTTCCTGCACCGCCGGAACCCGGGACGTGTCGGTGCGGCGTTGCTTCAGCAGTGCCTGCAGCGGGTCGAACAGGGTGCGGACGAACCGATTCCCGCAGCAGTCCAGGATCACGTCGTGGAAGGCGATGTCGTGCACCACGAACGCCTCGACGTCGTTGCTCACCGACGCGGCACGCATGCCCTCCAACTCGCGCTCCATCCGGTCCAGGTCGGCGGCTTCCATCCTGGTCGCCGCGAGCGCACAGGCGCCCGTCTCGATCATCCGGCGCAACTGCAGGAGTTGAAGGGAGGAGTCCGCCCGTCCGATCTGCGCCTCGGCCACCTGCAGCGCGGCTCCGATGTCGCTCCAACGCCCGACCGGGTTGAGTTCGCTGCGCCGTCCCGGCACGGTACGGACGATGCCTTGCGCCTGCAGCTTGCGGATCGCCTCGCGAATCGTCAGCCGATTCACCTCGAAGCGGCCGGCCAGTTCGGCCTCGGCAGGCAACGGTTCGCCGGGGACGAGGCGCCCGGCAACCACGTCGTCAAGAAGTTCCGCGATCAACTGGTCGACCAGCGACTCGCGCCCCATGGTCACCCCGCTCTCGGATTCGTCCGGATCGGTCCACCCGTCCCTATCAGTGAGCCTAGTCGACGACGGCCGCGCGGTTCAGTCTCGACAAGCTCGACCGTCGCTGGTTGAGCTTGTCGAAACCACGTCTGCCAGCGCTCTTCGGCAGGGGTCTCGACGAGCTTCACCGGCGGGGCCCGTCACCGCTTTCCGTAGGCTCGTTGCATGCCGCCGACCTACCTCAAGACCCGACCGGACGCCGCCGCGGGCTTCTTCGCCGCCGAGGCCGCGGGCCTGCGCTGGCTCGACGTGCCGGACGGCGTCCGAATCGCCGGCGTCCATGCCGTGACCCGGACGGCGTTGACCATCGACCGGGTGCCCACCGGGAGACCGAGCCCGGCCGCCGCCGAGGAGTTCGGACGCCGCCTCGCCACCACCCACGACGCCGGCGCCGCCTTCTTCGGCATCGGTCCCGACGGCGGTCCCGACGTCGGCTGGATCGGGGACGCTCCGCTGCCGCTGCGCACCGTCGCGCCGACGTCCTGGGGTGCCTGGTACGCCGAGGACCGGCTGCTGTTCCACGCTCGCCGGGCCCGGCTCGCCGACCCCGCGCTGCACCGGGTGGTCGAGCGGCTGGCGTCCGGAGACTTCGACGACGGTGCCCCACCGGCCCGGATCCACGGTGACCTGTGGTCGGGAAACGTGCTCTGGTCACCCCACGGCGTGGTGCTCATCGATCCGGCTGCCCACGGCGGCCACCGGCTGACCGACCTGGCGATGCTGGCGCTGTTCGGCACCCCACACCTGGCCCGCGTCCAGGCGGCCTACGCCGAGGCCTCGGGCCACCTCGTCGAGGGTTGGCGCGACCTGATCGGATTGCACCAATTGCATCCGCTCTTGGTGCACGCCGAACTGTTCGGCGGTGGCTACGGCGCGCAGGCGCTGGACGTCGCTCGTCGCTATTCCTAACCACGCTCAACGTCCGCCCAGGACGCCGCCACGGCCACCCATTCGGAATGGCGCGCCGAATCAGTCGCGATACTGATTGACTTCAGCCCATGAATTCACGTCGAGGACGAATGGCAATCGCCGCGGCAACTCTGGGCCTGGCTATCGCCGCCACAGGCTGTGGCACCCCACCGTGGCAGGCCAGCACCTCCCCCACCCCCACCGCGACGGCGTCCGTCACCCCGGCCCCATCGGCCAGCAACGACCTGGCTCGTGGCTCACTCAAGCGCAGCCTGACCGCCGGCGCAGCCAAGTTGGATGTCAACTACTGGTCGACCCTCGACCTCGCCCAATGGACGCCGGGCGTGCCCAAACCGCTGAACCTGGTGCTGTCGGGCACCTTGCAGGGCGGAGCGAAGGGACAGCAGATGTTCCTCAGCGCAGTCCGGGTGGCGACCATCGCCACCGGCGCCGACGGCACCCCGCACGTCCTGGACGCCGCCGACGACGTGGCGTCCGTTGCTCCGGGCTACCTGATCAGCAAACCCAGTTCGTACCAGCAGGTCCTCACACTGCCGGCGGCACCGGCCGACAGCACCGCACTGAAGATCACGCTCACCTACGAGTTGCTGATCCAGTCCCAGCCGAAGTCGGACGCTTTCCTGCGGCAGGCCACCTCGGACACCATCGAGGTGCCTCTGGTCGCGGGTCCCACCCAGCCAGCAACCCCCTGAGCCGAGCGAAAGACGTGTATTGAACCTCAAGAAATGGTGGATTCCAGTCTTGAGAGTCTCTTGACCCAAGGCCCATCGGCCGCGGGGTAAGCCTCATGGTTGATGTATCAATCTTTTCTCACCCCCACCAAGGAGTGAGAAAAGATGAGCACCATTCAGTTCGAGACAGACCCCCGTCAGATCGCTCTGCACAGCACCGCCACCGTCGGTCACGACGACGCCGCGCTGGGTGAGGTTGGCCTCTCTCACTACGTCCGCCAGCATTTCGACGACATCGACTCCCTGCCGACCTACCGCCCGGTGATCGGCTGCATCATTCCGGCCTACAACGAGGCCGAGACCATCGAGGCGGTGCTGCGGTCGCTGCTCAAGCAGACCCGGCTGCCCGACCAGATCCACGTGATCGTCAACAACACCTCCGACGAGACCTTCGAGCTGGCGGCCAAGTTCGCCGGCCCGCGGACGGCGAAGAAGCGGCAGAAGGGCGAGCACGCCCGGCAGACCACCGAGGTCTTCGTGCACGACATCGGCGAGAACCCGGACAAGAAGGTCGGCGCGCTGAACTACGGCTACGCGCTGATCCCGGACGCCGACTACCTGCTCGGCGTGGACGGCGACACCACCCTGGCCAAGGACTGCATCGCCCGGCTCGAGGAGGAGATCCTCTCCGACTCGCGGATCGGCGGCATCTCGGCCATCTACACCATCGACGACAACGGTTTCCGCGGCCTGGTGGCGCCGCTGCTGATCGCCGGCCAGCGCGCCCAGTTCGCCGCCTTCAACATGCAGAACATGCTGCGCGGCCGGAACATGGCGGTGCTCGGCGGCCAGTGCTCGATCTTCTCGATGAAGGCGCTGCGCGAGGTGATGGCCGACAACCACCAGGCCACCCCGTGGGTCAACGACTCCGAGGTCGAGGACAGCCTGCTCAGCCTGCAGATCAAGTCTGCCGGCTACCTGACCAAGATCTCGGCCCGGGCCCGGGCGTCCGTGGGCGGCATGACCACCCTGCGCGCCCTGGACGGCCAGCAGGTGAAGTGGAACTACGGCGCCATCGACCTGATGTGGCCCGGCCAGCGCGGCGACACCAAGGGCCAGCCGTTCCACCCGAACCTGCGGCTGCGCTGGGCGGAGAACTTCGGGATGGCGACCAACATCTTCACCCGGGTGGCGTTCATGCTGCTGCTCGCCGCGGCGCTGTCGATCAACGCCTTCGTCTTCTCGCCCTGGTGGCTGATCCCGCCGGCCGTTGCCGTCCTGCTCAACGTCCGGATCACGATGAGCATGAAGGAGCGCACCTGGAAGGACATGGTGTTCGCCGCCAGCGGTATCGGCGCCGAGGTCTACATGTGGCTGCGGGCCGGGCACTTCGTCCGGGCCTGGGTGAAGTTCCTGTCCAAGGTGCAGACCGACAACTGGGCCGAGCAGGCCAAGGCCGAGCGCGGCTCGGGCAACAGCCACCTGGTTCCGCTGATCGTCCTGGGTGTGACGTTCGTCGTCCTGGGCTGGACCTGGTTCCAGTTGCCCACCCTGATCCAGAGCTCGGTGCTGTGGCTCGGCTGGCCGGTCCTCTACGTGGTGACCATCGCCCAGACGATCGTGATGTTCGCCAAGCTGATCCGTCGCCAGCACGGCTACAAGGTCTGATCCCGGAACACCAGCCACTACCCGGTCCGCGCCAGCGGGCCGGGTGTTCGGCATGCAGGATGTCGACGCCCCCGGACGACCCGCCCACAAGGCCCTCCCTAACTACCTGGGCCTCCCGTCGACGGGAGGCTAGAAGTAGTTAGGGAGGGGGTTGGGCGGTACGAGGGCCGGGTGGAGACCGAGGCCACGCTCAGCCGAAGCGGCGTCCGTCGCCGTCGTCGGAGTCGGCGTAGCGAGTCGCCAGCTCTGCGTAGGGATCGTCCTCGTCGTCGTCCTCCGCTACGTCGTCATCGACGGGGTCGCTGTAGTGGTCGCCACGCAACTCGCGCTCCAGTGACGCGAAGTCGGTGTCGTACGAACGGTATTTGAGATCGCGAGCAACTCGTGTTTGCTTCGCCTTGGCACGGCCGCGCCCCATATGGGTCAGCCCCCTCGCAGGTCACAGCGGCAATGCCGCTTACTCGTCAGAAATGTGTCGTGAGCACAGGGTACCCAATGACCCGCAGCCAGGAAAGCGGGCCTCACTGAGCGGAATGCGCCCCGGCGAGCGTCACCGAGGCGGCCGCTCCGGCGTCCGCACGAGTCTCTCCGAGCACCCAGGACGGCACCCCACGGGCGTCGAGCAGAGCCTGCGCGGCGTCCACCGACGACGGCGGCAACACTACCGCCATGCCGACGCCCATGTTGAGTGTCGCCTCGATGTCGGGCTGCGGAATGCCGCCCACCTGCTGCACCGTGGTGAAGACCGGGGCGGGCGTCCAGCTGGCCCGGTCGAGCCGCGCCGCGACGCCGTCCGGCAGCACCCGGACCAGGTTGTTGGCCAGTCCGCCGCCGGTGATGTGGCTGATCGCGTGCACCTCGCAGCCCTCGATCAGGGCCAGGATGTCGCGCGCGTAGACGCGGGTCGGAGTGAGCAGCTCCTCGCCCAGCGTGCGGCCGAAGTCGTCGACGTGGCGGTCCAGCGACCAGCCGGCGTCGGTGAGCAGCACCTTACGCACCAGCGAATAGCCGTTGGAGTGCAGCCCGGACGCCGCCAGCGCCAACACCACATCGCCGGCCCGGACGCGGTCGGGGCCGAGGATCTTGTCACGCTCGACGACGCCGGTGGTGGCGCCGGCGATGTCGTACTCGTCGGGGTGCAGCAGGCCCGGGTGCTCGGCGGTCTCGCCGCCCAACAGCGCCGCACCGGCGGCCGCGCAGGCCTCGGCGATGCCCTTGACGATGCCGGCGATCCGCTCGGGCACCACCTTTCCGCAGGCGATGTAGTCGGTGACGAAAAGCGGCTCGGCACCGGTGACCACGAGGTCGTCGACCAGCATGCCGATCAGGTCCCAGCCGATCGTGTCGTGGACGTCCAGGGCCTGCGCGATGGCGACCTTGGTGCCCACGCCGTCGGTGGACGTGGCCAGCACCGGGTGGTCGTACCCCTTCAGCGCGGACGCGTCGAAGAAGCCGGCGAAACCTCCCAGGCCGCCCAACACCTCGGGACGCCGGGTGGCGGCCACATGGGCCTTCATCAACTCGACGGCGCGGTCGCCGGCCTCGATGTCGACCCCTGCAGTGGCATACGCCGACTTCGTCCCGCTCGCTGTCACGTGCTACTCCCCCGCTCCGCTGGAATTTGTTCCAGCCGCATCTTTTCGGCCCGTCCGGCAGGCACCTCGACCGGGTACTCCCCGTCGAAACAGGCCCGGCACAAGGTCTTCTTCTGCAAACCGGTGGACGCCACCAGGCCCTCCAGGCTGATGTAGCCGAGCGAGTCGGCGCCGACCGAGCGGCAGATCTCCTCGGTGCTCAGCCCGGGCGCGATCAGTTCGGCGCGGGTGGCGAAGTCGATGCCGTAGAAGCACGGCCACTGCACCGGCGGCGACGAGATGCGGACATGCACCTCGGCAGCACCGGCCTCGCGCAGCATCTTCACCAACGCGCGCTGGGTGTTGCCGCGGACGATCGAGTCGTCGACCACGACCAGCCGCTTGCCCTCGATCACGTCGCGGATCGGGTTCAGCTTGAGCCGAATACCGAGCTGGCGGATCGTCTGCGAAGGCTGGATGAAGGTGCGACCCACATAGGCGTTGCGGGTCAGCCCGAGCCCGTACGGAATGCCGGACGCGTCCGCGTAGCCGATCGCCGCCGGGATGCCCGACTCGGGGGTCGGGATCACCAGGTCGGCGTCGGCGGGGGCCTCCAACGCCAGGGTGCGCCCGATCTCGACCCGCACCGAATGCACCCGGCGGTTGCTGATCAGGGTGTCGGGGCGGGCCAGGTAGACGTACTCGAACAGGCAGCCCTTGGGGTCGGCCTGGGCAAACCGGGTGGAGCGCAGGCCGCCTTCGTCGATGGTGATCAACTCGCCGGGCTCGACCTCGCGAATGAAGGTGGCGCCGACGATGTCCAAACCGGCGGTCTCACTGGACACCACCCAGCCGTTCGCCAGGCGTCCGAGCACCAACGGACGGATGCCCTGCGGGTCGCGCGCGGCGTACATCGCATGCTCGTCCATGAACACGAAGCAGAAGGCGCCGCGCAATCGGGGCAACACCTCCAGCGCGGCCCCGTGCACCCCAAGGTGCGAATAGGTGGCCATGATCGCGGTCACCAGCGCGGTGTCGCTGGTGGAGTCCATCCGGTCCTTGTGCGGCACCTCCTGGCTGGCGTCGCGCTCCTTGAGCCAACTCTCCAGTTCGTCGGTGTTGGTCAGGTTGCCGTTGTGTGCCAGGGCGAGGCCGCCGGAGGCGGTGGCCCGGAAGGTGGGCTGGGCGTTGCTCCACACGCTCGCACCGGTGGTCGAGTAGCGGCATTGGCCGATCGCCAGGTGGCCGTGCAGCGAGTTCAGGGTGGGTTCGTCGAAAACCTGGGACACCAGCCCCATGTCCTTGAAGACCATGATCCGCTCGCCGTTGCTGACCGACACGCCGGCCGATTCCTGGCCGCGGTGCTGCAGCGCGAACAGTCCGAAGTAGCTGAGTTTGGCGACTTCCTCACCCGGCGCCCAGACACCGAAGACCCCACAGGCGTCCTGGGGTCCTTTGTCCTGGGGATCTAGATCGTGAGTGAGGCGACCGTCCGGACGAAGCACGGCGTTCACTCTAGCGCGGACGCCGCAGGTACCGCGGCCAGCAGCGCCGTCCTGGCGGGCGACGTCCGCTCCGACGCCGGGCAGGGCGACGAGGAACCGGCCGGATCGGACGGTGCTCGCGGCGCCTGGCTAACCTCCCGTACCTCAAGATGACACAGGGCCCGCCGTTGCCGGCGGGCCCTGTGTCGCGGTGGGTGCTGTAGCGGTGGTGCTATTTGATGACCTTGATCGAGAACGGGTACTTGTACGGCCGGCCCTGGTTCTCCGACACCGCACCCATGATCGAGAAGATCAGGCTGGCCAGCGCCACCAGCGGCCACAGGAACGCGCCGATCGCGATCCCGGTCAGGATGTAGCTGATGATGAAGCCGATCGCGATCGTGATCTGGAAGTTCAGCGCCTCGGCGGCGGCCGCCCGCACCCGTGGGCTGGTCTTGCCCTTGGTGTTCAGGATCAGCAACGGCGCGATCCACCCCAGCACGCCCACGGTGACCAGCGCGGCGGCGGGACCCGACCAGTGAGCGGCGGTCGCCCAGAACTTCTCCTCGCTCGAGCTGGAGCCGCCGTAGGGCTGCATGCCGTAGCCGGGTTGCTGTTGTCCGTAGCCGTACGGGGGCTGCTGACCGTAGGGCTGCTGCTGGCCATAGCTGCCCGGCTGGCCGTACGGACTCTGCTGGCCGTACGGCGTCGGCTGCGGATCGGCGTAGGGCTGCTGGCTCTGTCCGTACCCGGGCGGCGGCTGCTGCCCGAAGGCCGCCTGCGGCTGACCCGGCGCGCCATAACCGCCCGGCTGTCCGTAGGAGGACGCCGACGGCGCCGACGGGGCGCTGCCGGACTGACCGGCTCCGGACTGACCATAACCAGGCTGTCCGTAGCCACCCGGCTGCGCCGGGCCCTGCGGGCCGGACTGCGCGGACGGTGCGGCGCCGGGCTGTCCGTAGGAGGGCTGGCCGTAGGGACCTGACTGAGCCGACGGCGCAGCACCTGGTTGTCCGTACCCGGGTTGTCCGTAGCCGCCGGGTTGTCCGTAGCCGGTGTAGGGCGTGCTGGGTGCCTGATTCCCGCCCGGCTGGCCGTAGCCGCCGTAGGGTGCCGTCTGACCTGACTGCGCCGAGGGTGCGCTACCCGGCTGCCCGTACTGCGACGCAGGTTGGCCGTACTGCGGCGCGGGTTGGCCGTAGCCTCCGTAGGCGGCCGGCTGCCCGTAGCCACCCTGGTCCGCGCCGGGCTGCGCCGGGTAGGGGGTGGTCTGGCCGTATCCGCCGGGGCCGGACGGCTGGGCCGGCGCGCCGAAGCTGAACGGGCCCGAATCGGCACCGGGTGGCGGCGTCCCCAGATCAAAAGCCCCCGGCGCCGAAGCAGGCATGCTGCCGGGCAGGTCCAGCGGCGAGCCGCCCCCGGTCGGTTGCGTGGCCGCGGGCCGATCGGCGGTGGCGGATTCAAAGTCGGTGCGCACCGGTGCGGACGGCTCGTCCTGTCCCAAGTCGAAGTCGGCGCCGGACGCCGCGGCCTCGGAAGGTTCTGGCGTCCCGTTGCCGGCGTCCACGGGCTCGGGAACGCTAGCCACAGGGGCGCTGTCTGCCGGGGCGTCGGTCGGCACCGACTCGGCGATCGCGGTGTCGCCCGGGTCGGCTGTCCACGAGTCCTCGATCGCGGCGTCCTGCGCGACGTCCTCGGCCGCCGTGGCGGTGCCGTCCGTTTCAACGAGTTCAGCCTCGAAGACGTCGCCGGATGCCCCACTGCCGTCCTGCTCATTGGACTCCGCCGCAACGGCCTTGTCCACGATCACGACATTGGGCTGGTCGGGCGCTGCGGGCGGCTCGCTGAACTCGGCGGGCGGCGCGTCCTGCTCAGTGGATGCTGCAGCCGGCACGTTGGGCTCGGCCGGCACCGTGGCGGGCTCGGACGCGGCATAGCCGGCGTCCCACGCCTCGCTCGGCGACTGGTTCGCCGCAGCCGGGGCCGCGCCCCACGCCGGTTCCTCGGAGGCCGTCGGCTCGGGCTGGGCCTCGGGTCCCCACCCCGGCGGAACCTCAGCCGGACTGGACTGCTCGCGCTCGACGGGGCGCTCCCACGGATTCTGGGTCATTGCCTGATCACTGTCCTCAACGATGGCTGGCGTGAATGCCTGGACCGGTCCATTCTTGCGCACCGTCGGCATTGAGACAGCAGGGGCAACCCGGAGCCCACCCGGTGACCGCCGTAGAGTGCCCGCGCACGGCCGGCTAGTGCGCCATCGCCTCGCGCAGCGGGGCTTCCCAGCGGGAGCGGATCTCGTCCAGCGGCACGATGAACTGGCCGACCACTTCGAACTCGGCCAGCTCGGTGACCTCACCGAGCCGCTGCAGCGGGACCTCGTGCTCAACGCACAGCGCCGCGAACTCGGTCGCCGACGCGGCCGGCAGCGAAACGATCGCCCGCCCGGGGCTCTCCGCGAACAACTGCACGGTGGGGTCGCCGTCCGGCAGGGTCACCGCGACGCCGAGCCCGCGCCGCAGACAGGACTCCACCAGCGCCTGGGAGAGGCCGCCGTCGGCCAGGTCGTGCGCCGAACTCAGCAGCCGCGCCTTCGCCGCCGCCACCAGCACCCTGGCCAGCCGCTGCTCGCGGTCGAAATCGGGCAGCGGCGGCATACCGCCCAGGTGCCCGTCGTGGATCACGTTCGCCCAGGTGCTGCCGGAGAGGTGATCCCCGGTCTCGCCGAGCAGGAACACCGCGTCGCCGGCGTAGGCGAAGCCGAGACTGGTCCGGTCGGCGACGTCATCGATCACGCCCAGCACACCGACCACCGGGGTGGGCAGGATGTTGGTCTCGCCGGTCTGGTTGTAGAACGAGACGTTGCCGCCGGTGACCGGGGTACCCAGCGCCCTGCAGCCGTCCACCAAGCCGAGAATCGCCTCGGAGAACTGCCACATCACCGCCGGATCCTCCGGCGAGCCGAAGTTCAGGCAGTCGGTGATGGCGACCGGTTCGGCGCCGGTGACCGCCACGTTTCGGTACGCCTCGCACAGCGCCAGCTGCGCACCCAGGTAGGGGTTGAGGTAGGCGAACCGGCCGTTGCAGTCGGTGGCCAGCGCGATACCGAGCCCGGTCTCCTCGTCGATCCGCAGCATGCCGCCGTCTTCGGGTTGGGCCAGCACGGAGTTGCCGCGCACGTAGCGGTCGTACTGGTCGGTGACCCAGGACTTGTCGCACAGATGCGGCGAACCCACTAGCCGCAGCACCGTGTCGGCCAACTCCTCGCCGGAGCGTGCCCGGGGCAGCGTCTCGGCGGTGTCGGCGTTGAGCGCGTCGATCCAGTCCGGGCGGGCGTAGGGCCGTTCGTAGACCGGCCCCTCGTGCGCGACCGTGGCCGGGTCGACGTCGACGACGACCTCGCCGTCCCATTCGATGATCAGCCGGTCGCCGTCGGTGACCTCGCCGACGACCGTCGCCAGCACGTCCCACTTGGCGCAGATCTCCATGAACCGCTCGACGTTGTGCGGTTCGACGACCGCCATCATCCGTTCCTGCGATTCGCTCATCAGGATCTCTTCGGGGGCCAGCGTGTGGTCGCGCAGCGGCACCGTGTTGAGGTTGACGTGCATGCCGCCATCGCCGGCGCTGGCCAGTTCGGACGTCGCGCAGGACAACCCGGCGGCGCCCAGATCCTGGATGCCCGAGATCAGGTTCTCGGCGAACAGCTCCAGGGTGCATTCGATCAGCAGTTTTTCCATGAACGGGTCGCCGACCTGGACGCTGGGCCGCTTCGCCGGGCCGTCCTCATCGAAGGTCTCGGACGCCAGGATGGACGCCCCGCCGATGCCGTCGCCGCCGGTCGCGGCGCCGTACAGGATCACCTTGTTGCCGGTGCCGCGGGCGAACGCCAGGTGCAGGTCGTCATGCTTGAGCACCCCCACGCACAGCGCGTTGACCAGGGGGTTTCCGTAGTAGGTCGGGTCGAAGACCAGCTCGCCGCCGATGTTGGGCAGGCCCAGGCAGTTGCCGTAGCCGCCGACGCCGGCGACGATCCCGGGCAACACCCGGGCGGTGTCGGGGGCGTCCAACGGGCCGAAACGGAGTGGATCCATCACGCCGATCGGCCGGGCGCCCATGGCCAGGATGTCGCGGACGATGCCGCCGACGCCGGTGGCCGCGCCCTGGTAGGGCTCCACGTAGGAAGGATGGTTGTGCGACTCGATCTTGAAAGTGACCGCCCAATCGCCGCCGATGTCGACCACACCGGCCTGCTCACCGATGCCGGCCAGCAGCTTGCCGCGCGGGGTGTCCCGGCCCAGCTCACCGAACTTCTTCAGGTGCACCTTGGACGATTTGTACGAGCAGTGCTCCGACCACATCACCGAGTACATCGCCAGCTCGCACGAACTCGGCCGGCGTCCGAGGATCTGCCGGATCTCCAGGTATTCGTTCTCCTTCAGCCCGAGAGCGGCCCAGGGCTGCTCCAGGTCGGGGGTTTCGGCGGCATGCGTCACGGTGTCGACCACGCCCACAAGCTACCGTCTCGGCGACCTCGTCCGGTGCGTGTCCCGAGGTCGGGGTTTGGGTACGTGTCGGACGTGGGGCCGCCGTTGCGGACCTAGAATTCGAACCGAGGGAGGCGGTGAGGCTGATGTCCGACGCAGCGACCGGGGTGCTGGCCATCGACTGTGGGCAGACCGATGTTTCCTGGAGCATTTCCGGCGGTTCGGGCTTCCTGGGTGGCTCCGGCGCCGGTCTCGACACCAGCCGTCCGATTGAGCCGCAACTCGTCGAGCGGGTGCGAACCATCCTGAGTGACACCGACGCGCAACCCCACACCCTCGCCTGCGGCTCGGCCGGCCTGGATCGTCCGGACGCTGGTGCGGCCCTGGCCGCGCTGCGGGACAGCTCGATCGAGCAGGTCGTGCTGGCGCACCACTCGACCACGGGCTACCTCGGGGCGCTCGGCACCGCCGAGGGCGTGATGATCGCCTGCGGCACCGGGGTGGTCACCCTGGCCGTTGGCGCCGACGAGGTCGCCCGCGTCGATGGCTGGGGTTGGTTGGCTGGCGACGCCGGCTCCGCCTACTGGATCGGCCGAAACGCGATTGAGGCCGCGATGCGCGGCTACGACGGACGCCGCCAGTCGACGCTGCTGACCGACGTTGTCGCCGCCGATTTCGACGACCTTGAGCTGGCCTATCTGGAGTTGCAGAGCGATCCGGACCGAGTGGCGCGGGTGGCGTCCTACGCGGCGAGGGTGGATGAGGCTGCGGCCACCGACCCGGTGGCCCGGAACATCCTGGACAAGGCGGCGGCGCATCTCAGCGAGGCGGTGGTGGCAGCAGCCCACCGAGCCGAACTCGGGCGGCACGAACCACCTACCGTGTGCGCGGTCGGCACCACGTTCGATTCGTCCCGGGTCCGCGACAGGTTCGTCGCGTTCCTGTCCATGAACTGGCCGGGATTCGAACTCACCGAGCCCCGCGGGGACGGCCTGAAGGGCGCGGACCTGCTGGCCCAGTTGGACGGCGGCCCGCTCAGCAGCCGGGTCTACCGGGCCTCCCGCTGACCAATCCTTGCCGGCCGCCGCCTCCCCCACTCAGCGCTCGCCTAACTATTTCGGGCTCGCCGAATTCGGCGAGCCCGAAATAGTTGGGCGAGCGCTGAGTGGGGGGTCGCGAAGGGCCGTCAGCCGGCGACGACTGCGGAGAGGAAACGCTCCAGAGAGGCGAAGAAGCCGCGTCCGTCGAGGCTCGGGGAGGTGAGTTCCTCCATGTTGTGCTCGGGGTGCGGCATCAGGCCGACGACGTTGCCGCGGGTGTTGGTGATGCCGGCGATGTCGTTGACCGAGCCGTTGGGGTTGTCGTCCAGGTAGCGGAAGACGACCTGGTTCTCACCCTCGAGCCGGGCGATCGTGTCGGGATCAGCGACGAACCCGCCCTCGCCGTTCTTGAGCACGATGGTGATCTCTTGGCCGGCGTCGAAGGCACAACTCCAGACCGTGTCGACCGATTCGACGCGGAGCTTCTGATCGCGGCAGACGAAGGTCCGGACGTCGTTGCGGATCAGCGCGCCGGGCAGCAGATGCGACTCGCACAGCACCTGGAAACCGTTGCAGATGCCGAGCACCGGCAGCCCCTGGTTCGCCGCCGCGATGACCTCGGTCATGATCGGGCTGAACCGGGCGATCGCGCCACACCGCAGGTAGTCGCCGTAGGAGAAGCCGCCGGGCAGGATCACCGCGTCGACGCCCTGCAGCGACTCGTGCGCGTGCCACAACGCCACCGGTTCGTGACCTGCCAGCTTCACCGCGCGCTGCGCGTCGTGGTCGTCGAGCGAACCGGGGAAGGTGACGACGCCGATCCGGCTCACTGCTCGACCCGGATGTCGAATGCCTCGATCACTGTGTTGGCGAGCAGCTTCTCGGCCGCATCGCGCACCTGGTCGAGCCGTTCGTCGGTGAGGTCGCCTTCGACGTCGACCTCGAACCGCTTGCCCTGCCGGACGGTCAGTCCGTCGAAGCCGAGCCGCTTCAGGGCTCCGGTGACGGCCTTGCCCTGGGGATCCAGGATCTCGGGCTTGGGCATCACATCCACGATCACGCGCGCCATGCGGGACAGCCTATCGGTGTGCGTGACGGCGTCCGGACGCTCTCATCGCGGACGCCCGCGCAGCCGAGCGCCGGTCAGGCCCGGTGGGCGACCGCGAACGTCCGGGTGAAGGAGAACAGGGTGCCGCCGGTGCCGCGCGGGTACGCCTGTCGGAGCAGCGCCGCGTATTCGGTTTCGAACTCGCGGGCCTCGCCGGGGTCGAGCGCCTGCAGCACCGGACGCAGCCCGGTTCCGCGGACCCAGTCCAGCACCGGGTCGTCGCCGGGCAGCACGTGCAGGTAGCTGGTCTGCCAGACGTCGGTGCGCAGCCCCGCGGCGAGCAGCAGGTCGGCGTACTGCTGGGGTCGGGCGACGGCGTCAGCATGCCGCAACACCCCGTCCAAGCGGCGGCGCCAGCGCGTCGACTCGGAGAGTTCACGCATCAGGACGTGAGAGGGTGCCCCGAAGTTGGCCGGCACCTGAAAAGCGAGCCAACCCTCCGCGGGGAGCGCTCGCGCCCAGCCGCGCAGCAACTCGCGGTGCCCCGGCACCCACTGCAGGGTCGCGTTGCTGATCAGCACCTCGGGCTGGACGGACGCACGCCACTCCTCCACGCGTCCGAGGCTGAAGCTCAATCGATCGGTGGCCAGCAGGCCGGCCTCACCGATCATCTCGGGTGAGGAGTCGACGCCGACGACGTCTGCGTCCGGCCAGCGCTGCGCCAGCGTGGCGGTCAGCGTCCCCGGCCCGCAGCCGAGGTCGACCACGAGCCGCGGCCGATCCGCCGCGACCCTGGCCAGCAACTCGTGGAACGGGCGCGCCCGCTCATCTGCGTAGCGGACGTACTGGGCCGGATCCCATCGCATGGCGCCTCACTCGTGATATCTCGATGTCAAGATATCTCGTGGTCGGCGGTCACGCCACCCCTGGCCTCCGGCACACGCCGACCATCGGATGCGGTATCACCACGGCCCGGCCGGGCTCTTCAACCCCGTGCGTGTGCTGTTCAGTTCCTCACCGCTCATCGGCCATCTGCTGCCGATGCTGCCGCTGGCCGCTGCCGCCCGGCGGGCCGGCCATCAGGTGATCATCGCCACCGGGCCGGATCTGCGCGACGACATCGAACGACGCGGGTTCACCGCTTGGTCCGTCGGTCCGTCCCTGGCCGAGATCGAACAGGCCGGTCTGCCTCGCCCACCCGGGCCGGGTGCGACCGAAAAGCAGATCCTCTGGTCGAACGCCCAGCGCCTCTTCATCAACCCGTCCATCGCCCGCGCGGCCGAACTCATCGGGCTCACCGCCACAACCCCGGTCGACGTCGTTGTCCAGGAGTTGTACGAGTTGGGTGCGAGCTACGTCCGGCCAACCACAGGCAGGCGGCTGGTGCACGGTCTCGGCGCCGATTTCCCAGGCTTCGTCGATCTTGCCGTGCTCGGCCACGCCGAGGTTGCGCGCAACCTAGACCGTCCTGACACCTCCGAGGAGTACCTGGCGGCGCCGTACGTCGATCCGTTCCCACCGGTGCTGCATCCCCCGGACCGTCCCTGGCGCGACGTTCGTGCGCTGCGTCCCGAGGCCGGGGACGTGCCCGCCGGGGCGAGCCTTCCGGAGGCGTTCCGCCGGCTGCCCCATCCGCACACCGTCTACCTGACACTCGGCACCGTCTACACCTCGGCAGAGGGCTGGCGCCGGCTCATCCAGGCGGTCGCGGAGGTTCCGGTCAACATCATCGCGACCACCGGACACGCGGTGGACCCGGCCGAGTTCGGCTCGTTGCCGCCGAACGTGGCCGTGCAACGGTTCGTGCCGCAGGCTCTGCTGCTGCCGATGTGTTCGGCGGTGATCTGCCATGCCGGCGCGGGCACGGTGCTGGGTGCGCTGGCGTTCGGGTTGCCGTTGTTGCTGCTGCCGATGGGCGCCGATCAGTTCGGCAACGCCACGGCGGTGGCAGCCGCCGGCGCCGGCCTGGTTCTCGACCCGGACGCGGCGACGGCGGAAGCGATCCGGTCCGCGCTCGCCGACCTGCTGGACGCCGATTCCTTCCGCCGGGCGGCCCGGGTCGTCGCCGATTCGATCGCCGAACTGCCGAGCGCGGACGCCGTCCTCGCCGACGTGCTGGACGGTCTGCCGACCGCCGGTTGATCAGCCGACCGTCGGTCGATCTGAGGGCCGTCGGTTGATCAGGCCGTGAAGCGGTGCCCGGTGAGCTTCTCGTAGGCCTCCACGTACTTGGCCCGGGTGGCGTCGATGACCGCGTCCGGGAGCGGCGGCGCCGGGGTGTCGGACCCCTTGTCCCAGCCGGATTCCTGGGTCAGCCAGTCGCGGACGAACTGCTTGTCGAACGACGGCAGCGCCGTGCCGGGCTGCCAGAGCGAGGCGTTCCAGAATCGGGAGGAGTCGGGGGTCAGCACCTCGTCGGCGAGCACCACGCTGCCGTCGGCCCGGCGTCCGAACTCGAATTTGGTGTCGGCCAGGATGATCCCGCGGCCGCGGGCGATGCCCTCGGCGCGGGCGTAGATCGCCAGGGTCAGCTCACGGAGCTGATCGGCGAGTTCCTGGCCGTGCAACTCGACGATGGTCGCGAAGTCGACGTTCTCGTCGTGCTCGCCCAGCGGGGCCTTGATCGCCGGCGTGAAGATCGGCTGCGGCAGTCGCGAACCGTCGACCAGGCCGGCCGGCAACTCGATGCCGCAGACCGTTCCGGATGCCCGGTACTCCGCCCAGCCCGAGCCGGTGAGGTAGCCGCGGGCGACACACTCCACCGGCACCATCTCGAGCCGCTCGGCGATCACCGCACGGCCGCGGACCGACTCGGGTACATCGGTGCCCACCACGTGATTGCCGACCACATCGGCGAGCAGTTCAAACCACCACAGCGACAACTGGTTGAGGATCGCTCCCTTGTCCGGAATCGGCGTCGACAGCACCTGGTCGAAGGCGGAGATGTTGTCCGTGGCCACCATCAGAATGGTGTCGTCCGGCATCGCATAGAGCCGGCGCACCTTTCCGGCATGGATCAGCGGCAGGTCCAGGTCGAAGTCGGTCACGGCGCTCAGTCTAGGGACCCGCCGCTGTGTCGCCGGTCAGCTACCAGGCGGCCGCCAGCACTTCGGCGAGCAGCGCGTCGGCGTCCACCTCCAAGCCCTTGCGGACGAACCAGTCCGCCATATTCCGGCAGTCCCGGTGCAGAAAGTCGACGCCGTTGGGGTTGCCGACCAGGTCGAGCACCTGCGGGACGTCGATCACCACCAGTTCGGGCTCGGCACCGTCCAGGCCGTGCACCAGCACGTTGAACGGGCTGAGGTCGCCGTGGGCAAGCTGCAGCCGTCCGAACCGGATCAGGGTCTCGACGACCTGAGCCCACAGCCAGCGCAACTGGTCCGGCGTCGGCGAGCACTGCGCGAGCCGGGGAGCGGCCGCCTCGCCTTCGGCGATGAACTCCATCAGGATCTCGCAGCCGTCCAGTTGTACCGGGTAGGGCACCCGGATGCCGCAGGACCACAGCCGTTTCAGGGTGGAGAACTCGGCCTGCGCCCAGCGGGCGGCCTCGATCTCGCGTCCGAAGCCGGATTTCAGCCGGACGGCCCGGTTCTCACGGCTGTCCCGGCCGCGGCGTCCCTCGGTATAGCTGGACGCCCGGTGGAACAGCCGGTTCTCGGCGGCGCGGTAGCGCTTGGCCGCGAGCAGGCAGGATTCGCCGTCGGGGACGGCGCGTTCCAGCAGGAAGACGTCCGCCTCCTTGCCGGTCTTGAGGATGCCGCACTCGGTGTCGATGGCCGCCTGCGAGGTGACCAGCCAGGACGGCCGGGGCTTCGGTCCCCGCGACGAACGGTCCACCGAACGCCAGGTCGACCAGCGTTGATCCTCGCCGAGATCCTCGGACAAGGCTGTGTAGCGCAGGTCGGCCCAGTCGAAACCAACCCGGGGTTGTGTTGATGAATGTGTTGATGACAACGGGTTTCTCCTGAATCGGAGGCCCGGATGCGGCGGATTGCCGCGAAGAGTCAGATACTGCGGGCCTCGATGGAATCGGACGCGACGGCGTCCAGGACAGTGACGGACATGACACGCCTCCCTTCCATCGAGCGGATTACGACCAACGGCAAACATACCGCAGTGGTCCGGCTCGCCGATACCCCCAGCGTTCACCCGCCGTTCGGCCGGCGGCGGGATAATGCATTCCCAAGAAAGCCCGAGGAGGGTTTGTGAGCCTGCTACGCGGCACCCTGGCGCCACCGCCACGCACCCTGGTCGACATCTTCCGCGAAACCGTCGCCGAGTGCGCGGACGCCGACGCTCTCGACAACGGCGCCAGGCGGCTGACCTACGCCGAGTTCGCCGACGCCGCGGACGAACTCGCCGACGAACTCGCCGACCTGGGTATCGGCCCGGGCGACAAGGTGGGCGTACGGATCGCGTCCGGCACCACCGAGTTGTACGTGGCGATCATGGGCATCCTGCTGGCCGGCGCCGCCTACGTGCCGGTGGACGCCGACGACCCGGACGAGCGGGCGGCCACCGTCTTCACCGAGGCGGACGTCCGCGCGGTGGTCGGCAACAATCTCGAGATCACCCCCCGCGGCCCGGCCCGGACGGCTGTCGAACGGGTCGATCCCAGCCCGGACGACGACGCCTGGGTGATCTTCACCTCCGGCTCGACCGGAAAACCGAAAGGCGTGGCGGTCAGCCATCGCAACGCCGCCGCCTTCGTGGACGCCGAAGCCCGGCTCTTCCTCAGCTACGAACCGCTGGGCGTCGGGGATCGGGTGATGGCCGGGCTGTCGGTCGCCTTCGACGCGTCCTGTGAGGAGATGTGGCTGGCCTGGCGTTACGGCGGCTGCCTGGTGCCGGCGCCCCGCTCGCTGGTCCGCTCCGGGATGGATCTGGGGCCCTGGTTGCAGGCCAACCGGCTGACCGTGGTCTCCACCGTGCCGACCCTGGTGTCGCTGTGGCCGGCTGAGGCACTGCGCCGGGTACGGCTGCTGATCCTGGGCGGCGAAGCCTGCCCGCCCGACCTGGGCGCCCGGCTGGTCGCCCCCGGCCGTGAGGTGTGGAACACCTACGGCCCGACCGAGGCCACCGTGGTCGCCTGCGGCGCCAAACTCACCGGTGAGCCGCCGATCCGGATCGGGCTGCCCCTGGACGGCTGGGACCTGGCCGTGGTCGACCCGGCCGGCAACCCGGTCGGGGTGGGCGAGACCGGAGAGCTGATCATCGGCGGCGTCGGCCTGGCCCGCTACCTCGACCCGGTCAAGGACGCCGAGAAGTACGCGCCGCTGCCGTCGCTGGGCTGGCAGCGCGCCTACCGCTCCGGCGATCTGGTGGTGAACGACGAAGCCGGACTGCTGTTCGTGGGTCGCGCCGACGACCAGGTCAAGGTCGGCGGACGCCGCATCGAGCTCGGCGAGATCGACAGCGCCCTGCTCGACCTGCCGCTGGTCAGCGGCGCGGCGGCCGCCGTCCGGCGCACCACCTCCGGAAGCCAGTTGCTGGTCGGCTATCTGGCGGTCGAGGACGGCTTCGACGCCTCCGCCGCGCTCGCCTTGCTGCGCGAACGGCTGCCGGCGCCGCTGGTGCCCCGCCTCGCCGTGGTGGCGGAACTACCCACTCGCACCTCGGGCAAGATCGATCGGGACGCGCTGCCCTGGCCGTTGCCGGACGCCGGCGGCGCCGGCCCCGAGCTGCACCTGGCCGGCACGCGGGCAATGGTCCGCGACCACTGGGAGGCGGTCCTCGGCGCGCGGGTGACGTCGCTTGACGCCGACTTCTTCGACCTCGGCGGCGGCTCGCTGACCGCGGCCCAGATGGTGTCGCTGCTGCGCCGCACCCACCCGGAAGTGACCGTTGCCGACATCTACGACCACCCCCGGCTGGCGGCACTCGCCGACCACTTGGACGAGATGGCGGCGCCGGCGTCCGCACTCAACTCGAATGTGCTGCCGGTGCCGGTCAAGACCCAGCGCGGTCAACTCGGGGCATTGTTGCCGTTGCGCACCATCCCCGGTCTGCGCTGGACGATCTGGGCCGCCGCAGCGGCCAACCTGGCCCACGCCGCCGGTCTGAGCTGGCTGCCGACACTGTCCTGGTGGTGGATCCTGCTCGGCGCGGCACTGCTGATCGTGACCCCCGGGCGGATGCTCGTCACCGCGGCCGGCGTCCGGATCATCCTGGCCGGCATCGGGCCCGGCGAATACCCGCGCGGCGGCAAGGTGCACCTGCGGCTGTGGCTGGCGCAACGCTTCGCCGACGAGATGGGCGTGGAGTCGATCGCCGGCGCGGTGCTGCTGCGCTGGTACGCCCGGCTGTTGGGCGCCCGGATCGCCCCGCACGTCGACCTGCACAGCGCCCCGCCGATCACCGGGCTGTTGCGGCTCGGCGAGGCCTGCTCGATCGAACCCGAGGTCGACCTGAGCGGCCACTGGCTGGACGGCAACCGGTTGATCATCGGCGCCATCCGGGTCCGCAAGGGTGCCCGGATCGGCGCCAGGTCCACCCTGTGCGCCGGCGCGGACGTCGGTGCCGGCGCCGAGGTCGCGCCCGGTTCTTCGGTGTTCGGCGTCGTGGGCGAGGGCGAGTACTGGTCGGGTTCGCCGGCGGTGAAGGTGCGGGACCGGGCCCGCGGACCCTGGCCGGAGCGGCCGGCCAACAACCCGGTCTGGCTGCTGGCCTACGCGGCGATGGGGGTGCTGATCGCGGCGCTGCCGTTGCTGGCGTCGCTGGCCGGGTTCGCGGTGCTGTGGCCGGCGCTGGCGGCGTCCGGCTCGGCTGGGAGCGCCCTGCTCGGGGTGCTGCCCTGGCTGCTTCCCGCGACGCTGGTCGGCTACCTGACGCTGGCCGTGCTGATCTGGGCACTGGTCCGGCTGCTCGGCAAGGGGCTGAAGGCCGGCCATCACCCCGTCCAATCCCGCAACTCGTGGCAGGCCTGGTCGACGATCCGCATCCTGGACGAGGCCCGCAGCTGGCTGTTCCCGATCTACTCCAGCTTCGTCACCCCGCTGTGGCTACGGGCGTTGGGCGCCACCATCGGCAAGGAGGTGGAGGCGTCCACGGTGCTGATGATCCCCAAGCTGGTCACCGTCGACGAGGGCGCCTTCCTGGCCGACGACACCCTGATCGGCGGTTACGAACTGGGCGGCGGCTGGCTGCGCGTCGAGGAGGTCCGGGTCGGCAAGCACGCCTTCATCGGCAACTCCGGCATGGCCGCACCGGGCCGCAAGGTGCCCAAGGGCGGCCTGGTCGCGGTGCTGTCGGCCGCACCCGCCCGCGCCCGGGCCAAGCGAGGGACGTCCTGGATCGGCTCACCGCCGACCAAGCTGCGCCGCACCGCGGCGAGCGCCGACCAGTCCCGCACCTACGCCCCGGCGGTTCGGCTGAAGGTCGCGCGGGCGCTGGTCGACGTCTGCCGACTCCTCGCGCCGCTGGCCCTGGTCAAACTGACGGTGCTCTGCGTGGCGGCGTTGCTCGGTCTCGCGCACGCCGGGTGGTGGCTCGCGGCGATCCTGTCCGGGGTGGTGCTGGGCATCGGCGGCCTGCTGGCGGCGGCGTCCGCGACGGTGGCGAAATGGCTGCTGGTGGGCAGGCTGAAGCCGGCCGACCATCCGCTGTGGAGTTCGCTGGTGTGGCGCAACGAACTCGCCGACATGTTCGTCGAGATGCTGGCCGCGCCCTGGTTCGCGCATCCGACGATGGGGACGCCGGCGCTCAACGCCTGGTTCCGGTCGATGGGTGCCAAGGTCGGCCAGGGGGTATGGTGCGAGACCTATTGGCTGCCCGAGGCCGACCTGATCGACCTGCGCGCCGGGGTCACGGTGAATGCCGGCTGCGTGGTGCAGACCCACCTGTTCCACGACCGGGTGCTGAGCATGGACACCGTCACCCTGCGGGCCGGAGCCACGCTCGGGCCCAACAGCGTGATCCTGCCGGCCGCAACCATCGGACGGCACGCTACGATCGGGCCGGTATCGCTGGTCATGCGTGGCGAATCGGTCCCTGACAAGACCCGATGGATCGGAAACCCGATCGCGCCCTGGCCGGCGACCGAGCCGTCCACGGAGGAATGATGCCCGCTGCCGACCGCTACGTTCCCGGACACGGGAACCGTCGGTTCGCCGTCCGTTCCTACGATCTGGCGCTCGACTACAAGATCGCCACCAACCATCTCAGCGGGCGGGCGGTGCTCGAGATCGAGGCCGCCGAAACCCTCGATCAGGTCGGGCTCGACCTGTACGGGCTGAGCGTCTCCCGGGTGCGGGTGGACGGCCGCCAGGCCCGGTACACCCATCGGGAGCGCAAGCTCCGGATCGCGCTGGCGACCAAGGCGAAGGCTGGTACCCGGCTGCGGGTCGAGGTCGAGTACGCCGGCAAGCCGCGTCCGATGCCGAGCGTGTTCGGTCCGGTCGGCTGGGAGGAACTCACCGACGGCGTCCTGGTGGCCGCGCAACCGTGCGGTGCGCCGTCCTGGTTCCCGTGCAACGACCGCCCGGACGACAAGGCCAGTTACCGATTCGCGGTGACGGTGGCGGACGGCTACCGGGTGGTCGCCAACGGCGTCCTGGAGGGCCGGGCAAAGCGCGCCGGACGGACGACCTGGCGGTTCCGGCAGGACGAACCGATGGCGCCGTACCTGGCGGTGCTGCACATCGGGCGCTACGTCAGCACCCAGGCCGGTGCGCGGGTCGAACTGGTGCATCCGCGCGGTATCGCCGTGGGTGCGGGGACGGCGTTCGCTCGCCAAGCCGAGATGGTGGACGTGTTCGGCGAACTCTTCGGACCGTACCCGTTCGAGCGCTACACGGCGGTGATCGCCGCCGACGTCCTGGAGATTCCGCTGGAGGCGCAGACCCTGTCCACCTTTGGGGTCAACCATGTCGCACCGGACTGGGAGAACGAGCGCCTGGTGGCGCACGAGTTGGCCCACCAATGGTTCGGCAACAGCCTGACCGCGGCGACCTGGGCCGACATCTGGCTGCACGAGGGGTTCGCCTGCTACAGCGAGTGGCTGTGGTCCGAGGCGTCCGGACGGCGCAATGCGGCCGAGTGGGCGTCTGAGCACCACCGCAGACTGGCGCTGCTGCCGCAGGATCTGGTGCTTGGCGCGCCCGGGCGCGAGCTGATGTTCGACGACCGGGTGTACAAGCGCGGGGCGCTCACTTTGCATGCCCTGCGCGGCGTGCTGGGCGAGGCGTTCTTCCCGATGCTCCGTGCGTGGACGACGGCGAACCGCTGGTCGACGGTGACCACCCCGGCCTTCGTCGCGCATGCCCAGCACTACACCGTCGCCGATGTCGCGGGGCTGATCGACGCCTGGGTGTACCGCGCTGCCCTGCCTTGGCTCGCGGACAGCCCACATGCACCGCGGGTCGCCGGTTGAACCTGTTGAGTGTTGATCCTGCCGGGCTCCCGCCGCGGCCCGGACCGGCGAGCCGACCAGCGAAGTTCAGCCGCCGGCCAGCCAGCTGGCGATCGCCCGCGTCCCCAGCTCGAATGCCTCGCTCTCCGGCCTGGCCAGATACCCGTGGGTGGTGTTCGGGAGGTACCAGCCCTCGTGCGGAACATCGGCCAGGGTGAGCCGGTGGGCGAAGTTCTCCGCCGAGGCCCGCAGGATGTCGCGATCGGCATTCAGCAGGCGCACCGGTGGCAAGCCGGCGAGATCGCCGAGCCCGGGGAAGATGTGCGGGTTGTCCAGCGAATCGGCGGTGCCGGCATGATTGACCGCCGCCCGGCGGACCATCTCCTGCATCACCCGCAGGTCCGGCAGTCCGAACAGCCGCCTGCGCAGCGCGGCCGAGGTCGGCGGCAGCACGCCGTGGAACAGGCCGTACAGAAAGGCGAGGCCGTCCGGGGTGGGGCCTTCGCCGTCCCGCAGCCGCAGCGCCACTCCGGCGGCGAGGCAGGCCCCCGCGGAGGCGCCGCCCAGCCACATCGGGCCGCCGTGGGTGGCGTGGGCGTCCAGCCAGGCGTCCATCACCTGGTCTTGGGAAACCGGATAGCGGAACGGCGACGGCCGCAGCCGCAGCGGACCGACCAGCGGGAACATCGGGACCAGTCCGTACTCGACGCTGGTCACCGGGAAACCGGCGGCGGCCACCCGCAGCGACACTTGATGCGCCTCCGGCTCGTCCAGTGTGCCGACCACCCACGCACCGCCGTGCACCCACACCAGCCGGGGCCCGGCCACCTCGTCCGCCGGCAGGTACTCCCGCACGCGCACCTCGCCGTGGCGTCCTGGAACATGGCGCTCGATCCAGGTCGGTTCGGTCACCGCAGCTCCGTTCGCGCCGAGTTCGCGCGAGGTC
Organism: Micropruina sp.; assembly: GCA_044225075.1. Classification (GTDB taxonomy): domain Bacteria; phylum Actinomycetota; class Actinomycetes; order Propionibacteriales; family Propionibacteriaceae; genus Micropruina. Next base: position 188,958 of record JBGAJF010000003.1, read on the forward strand.
CGCGCCATGACGCCAGTGTCGTCGCTGTCATTGTGGCGCGCGCCTGTACCTTGTGTCCCATGCACGAACTGAGCCGTCGCACGGCGCTGGTTGGCCTGCTCGGAGCCGGGGTCGCCGCGGCCGGGTGCACCGGGCAGTCCGCGCCGTCCACACCACCGGTCCAAGCACCCTCCCAGACGCCCAGCTCGACACCGCCGATCGATGAGCGCGCTCGCTGGCCGCTGTCGGGAGCACTCCTCATGAGTCCCCAGGACGCCCTTCATGCCGCGGTCGCGGTGAAGGTGCCGGACGACCAGAGCGAGCATCCCCAGCGTGGCCTGGAGTATGCCGACATCGTGTTCGTCGAACTGGACGGCTACCGCGACAAAGCCGGTTACAGCGGTACCCGCCTGCTCCCGGTCTTTCACTCCACGATGCCGGACGCGGTGGGACCGGTGCGCTCCATCCGCCCCGTCGATATTCCGCTGCTGTCACCCATGCACGCGATCATCGGCAACACCGGCGGCGTCGGCTGGGTGCTCAACTACGTCGAGGAGAACGGCAACGACGTGGAGGGAATGCTGTCCTACATGAACACCAAGGGCAGCGGGTCGTACACGATCGACAGCTCGCGGATCTACTACGAGAACGGCGTCCGTGAATTCGACCGCGCCGTCCTGTGCCACCCCACGGTGCTCGCCAAGCAAACCAAGAAATTCCGCGACGGCCCCCCGCAGGCGTATTTCCCGTTCGGCGACGCCGAGGCGGCCAGCACGGCCAACGGCAAGAGCGCCCGGACCATCAGCGTGCCGTGGAAAGACGGCAACAGTTACAACATGGGCTACACCTGGAACGCCTCGTCCGGCACCTGGCTACGCAGTATGCCGTGGGGTCCGCACGTGCTGACCGGCGGAAAGCGAGTGGCGCCGTCCAACGTTGTGGTGATCAGCGCTGACCAGCGCTACGAGAAGATCCACCCCGGCAAGGGCCACGAGGAGCCGATCCACGACATCGTCGATTCTTCCGGCCCGTTCCACTACTTCCAGGGCGGCCGGTATGTCACCGGAACCTGGACCAAAGCTGGACTCGCGGAGCCGTTCGGGTTCACCCTCGACGACGGCAGCCCGCTGGTGATGGCGCCGGGCCAAACCTACGTGGAACTCCCGAACAAGAACGCCGAGGTCATGGTCAAGAGCTGATCCGAACGCCGGGGACGGTTCTTTTCATTCGATTTTCGAACGCGTCCTTGAGGTCTAGAGGACCGAGCCGGGGGTGTAGGCGGCGGCGTCCGGGTACTGCTTGGCGACGCGCTTCACCTTGTCGGCGATGTCGTCCACCTGGTCGCGGGCGGCACCGGTGAGCTCCAGCGGGTCGGCCTGGGTGGCCTGGAGTTGCTTGCGGCTGAGCCCGAGCCGGCGGTCGGCGGCCAGCCGGTCCAGCAGATCATTGCTCCGGACGCCGCGGCGCAGGTCGAGCGCCACCGCGACCGCATGCTCCTTGATCGCCTCGTGGGCGGCCTCGCGTCCGACACCGGCCTGGACGGCGGCCATCAGCACCTTGGTGGTGGTCAGGAACGGCAGGTAGCGGGCCAGCTCGGCCTCGATGACGGCCGGGAAGGCGCCGAACTCGGCGAGCACCGTCAGGAACGTCTCGAACAACCCGTCGAGGGCGTAGAACGCATCCGGCAGCGCCACCCGGCGCACCACCGAGCACGAGACGTCCCCTTCGTTCCACTGATCTCCGGCCAGCTCACCCACCATCGTCGCGTAGCCGCGCAGCACCACACTCAGCCCGTTGACCCGCTCGCAGGACCGGGTGTTCATCTTGTGCGGCATCGCGGACGAGCCGACCTGGCCCTCCTTGAATCCTTCGGTGACCAGCTCGTGCCCGGCCATGAGCCGGATCGTCGTCGCCACATTGGACGGCGCCGCCGCCACCTGCACCAGCGCGGTCAGCACCTCGTAGTCGAGCGAACGCGGATAGACCTGTCCGGTCGAGGTGAAGATCCGGGCGAAGCCCAGGTACTGGCCGATCTGGTTCTCCAGTGCCAGTTGCTTGTTCGCGCTGCCACCGAGCAGGTCGAGCATGTCCTGCGCCGTCCCCATCGGGCCCTTGATGCCACGTGCTGGGTAGCGGTTGATCAGCTCGTCCACCCGGGCGAATGCCACCAGTAGCTCATCAGCGGCGGTAGCGAAGCGCTTGCCGAGCGTGGTGAGCTGCGCGGCGACGTTGTGCGAGCGTCCGGTGAGTGCCTGATCGCGGTACTGGACGGCGAGCCTGGACAGCGACACCAGCACCGTCACGATCCGCTCACGGACCAGCTTCAGCCCGCTGAGCACCTGAAATTGCTCGATGTTCTCGGTCAGGTCACGGCTGGTCATGCCCTTGTGGACGTGCTCGTGGCCGGCGAGCGCGTTGAACTCCTCGATCCGGGCCTTCACGTCATGCCGAGTGACCCGTTCACGGGCCTCGATGGATGCCAGGTCGACCTGGTCGATCACCCGCTCGTAGTCGGCGATCACCTCGGTCGGCCCGTCCCCGCCGAAGTCGACGCCGAGATCCTTCTGCGCCTCCAGGACGGCCAGCCAGAGCCGCCGTTCGGCGACGATCTTGTTCTCGGGGCTCCAGATCGCCCGCATCGCCTCCGACGCGTAACGGGTGGCCAGGACATTGGGAACGGTCATGGTTTCATCGTTTCACGAGTCGGACGGCGCCTCGTGTCGGCACCGACCTGCCGGACCCCACCCAACCGCTCGCCGAACTATTCAGGGCTCGCCGAGTTCGGCGAGCCCTGAATAGTTCGGCGAGCGCGGGGAAGGCCAGCAGGACGGACGTCGGCAGGACGGGACCCGTCACCACTTCCCCCGGCGTCACCACTCGCCGGCGTCCCCCTCGGCGACATCGCCGACGTACTGAGTCAGGGTCGAGTTCACCCGGTAGGCATCCGAGACGGTGATCTCACCGCGCTCGGCGCGGGCGGCGATGTCGCGGCGGCAGAACAGGCTGGGCGCCTCCAGCTGGTCGATGGCCGCATAGACATCGGTTCGGGCTGCGGCCAGCGATGCTGCATGGGCGACGACGCCGAGTACCCGTCCGCCGGACGCCACCAACTCACCGTCGGCATCACGGGCGGTACCCGCATGAACGATGTGGACGTTGTCGTCCGAGCCGAGCAGCCGGGGTCCGTCGATGACACCACCCAGCTCCGGCGTCCCCGGGTAGCCGTTCGCCGCCAGCACCACCACGACCGCCGAGCCCGGCTTCCAGGCCAGTTCGCCGATCTCGTCGAGCCGGTCGGTTGCCGCCGCGTACAGCACCTGACCGAGCGGCGAATCCAGCGCGGCCAGCACCGCCTGGGTCTCCGGATCGCCGAACCGGACGTTGAACTCCACCACCCGCAGCCCCTTGGAGGTCAGCGCGAGGCCCGCGTACAGCAGGCCGACGAACGGCGTCCCCTGCCGTCCGAGCTCGGTGATCGTGGGCTCGACGACGCTCTCCATGATCTCGTCGACCAGCCCCGGCGGCGCCCACGGCAGGGGCGTGTAGGCACCCATGCCACCGGTGTTCGGCCCGGCATCGTCCTCGCCGACCCGCTTGAAATCCTGGGCCGGCTGCAGCGGCAAAGCAGTGTGCCCGTCGGTGATGGCGAACAGGCTGACTTCGGGGCCGTCCAGATACTCCTCGACCACGACCGGCAAGCAGCCGGCCGCGTGCTCGAGCGCCGCGTCCCGATCGTCGGTGACGATGACGCCTTTCCCGGCGGCCAGTCCGTCGTCCTTCACCACGTGCGGCGCGCCGAAGTGGTCCAGCGCCTGCTCCACCTCGGCCAGCGTTTCGCAGTACCGCGACTGCGCAGTCGGGACGCCGGCGGCCGCCATCACGTTCTTCGCGAAGGCCTTGGACGCCTCGAGCCGGGCGGCTGCGGCGGACGGACCGAAGCAGGCGACGCCGGCACCCCGGACGGCGTCCGCCACGCCGGCGACCAGGGGCGCCTCGGGACCGACCACGACCAGGTTCACATGCAGACGGCGGGCCAGAGCGACCACCGCGCGGGGGTCGTTGATATCCACCGGGTGGTTGCTGGCGATGGACGCGGTGCCGGGATTGCCGGGCGCGCAATGCAACTGGGTGACCGATGGGTCGCCGGCCAGCGCGAGAGCGATCGCGTGTTCGCGTCCGCCGCTGCCGAGAATCAGGACCGAAAGCTGGGTGTGCACGGGCTCAGACTAGTGCCGCCTGCCTCTCCGAGCTCCGCCCACGGTCGGCGGACGCGGCCTCAGCCGTCGCCGGGTGGGCGTTCCGCTTGGGCGGTGGCCAGGAAGACCCCGAAGCTGCGGAGCTCGCCGCCCACCTCCCGCTCGGTGGTCAGGGCATTGCGGACGCAGACGTGGCTGTAGCCGGCCGCCGCAAACGCACGCCGGAGCGTCCCCCGACTGAACCCGTGGTGCCCCTCGAAGCCCGGGTCGTGGTAGGTGCCCGACTCTGGGTCGAGGTCGAGGACGGCGACCCAGCCGCCGTCGACGGTCGCCTCGTGCAGCCGGGTCAGCAGCAGCGTGATGTCGGGCACGTGGTGCATCGCCATCAGGCTCACCACCAGTTCGAACGGTTCGCCCGCCCACGGTTCGGCGGTGAGGTCGCCGACCTGGGCGGCGATGTTCGCCCGTCCGGACTCGACGATCCGCCGGCGGGCCGTCTCGATCATTCCAAGGGAGGAGTCGAGCAGCACCACCTCACGAACACGGTCGGCAAGGGCGATTCCGAGCAGTCCGGTGCCCGCGCCGTACTCCAGTACGCGCATCGTCTCCCGGACCGGGACAGCGGCGGCGATGGCGTCGGCGGCGCGGCGAGCCCGCTCCACCCGGCGGGCGTCGTCGTCCCAGCCCTTCGCCATCTCATCGAAATCGGTCATGTGCTCAGCCTGCCGCACGACGGCGCGCACGGTAAGCCGCCACGTTGGCCCGATTCCCGCAACCGGCGTCGCAGAACCGCCGCGAACGGTTCCGGCTGAGGTCGACCAGCACCTGATCGCAGCCGTCGCCGGCACAGCGGCGCAGCCGGTCGAGACCGTCAGCCCGGACGACGTCGATCATCGACATGGCGCATTCGACCATCATCCGGACCGCGAGTGGGGCGTCGTCGCTGGTGGCATGAATGTGCCAGTCGAAGTCGTTGTGTCGCACCAACTGGGGCAGTGCGTCGCCTTCTCGCAGCAGTCGGTTGATCAGGGCGACGACCTCCTGCTCGGTGCCGGCCGCCCAGAGTCGGGCCAGTCGCAGGCGCAGTGCCCGCACGTCGGCGAGTTCGGTCGCATCGTGGGTGCGGCTGCCGCTCCATTGCCAACGGACGCAGAACGCGTCCAGGTCGGCGAGGGTGGTCAGGGTGTCTGGGGTTCGGCTGTTGACCAGCGCAGCCGCCGCTTGCAGCGACAGTCTTGCGTCATGAGTGAATTCCACTGTTACTCCTGACGCGGTCTACGATGTCATGAGCATAACAACCGATTGACCCTGACGGAGGTGGGAGATGGCTGAGATTGTGGCCGAACGCATGGAGGTCGGCGTCCGCCGTCCTCACTCTGCGTTGGTCGGCTGGACGGCCGCGCTGGTCTCAGCCTGCGCGTTCGGCACCGCGGGCGCCTTCGCGAAACCGCTGCTGGCCTCCGGCTGGAGCTCCGGCGCTGTGGTCGCGGTGCGGCTCGGGCTGGCCGCGATCGTGCTGCTGATCCCCGGCCTGATGGCGCTGCGCGGACGCTGGCATCTGCTGATCAGCCAGTGGCGTCCACTGCTTGCCTATGGCGTGTTTGGCGGGGCGACCGCGCAGGTGGCGTTCTTCAACGCCGTCCAGTACGTACCGGTCGGACTCGCCCTGCTGATGGAGTACCTGGCGATCCTGCTGGTGGTCGCCTGGGTGGCCGTGCGCAGCCGGCGGCTGCCGTCCAAACTGACCCTGGTCGGCACTGTGGTGGCAATCACCGGACTGGTGGTCGTGCTCGATCCGACCGGCATGGTGGGTCTGGATCTACGCGGCATCGCCTGGGGTTCGCTGGCCGCCTGCGGGCTGGCGGTGTACTTCGTGATCTCCGCCCGGCCGATGGAGTTGCCGCCGCTGACCTTCGTGGGCGTCGGCCTTGCGGTCGGCACCGTCACCATCCTGATCGCCGGCGCGGTTGGCCTGATGCCGATGCAGGCGAGTTTCGTCGACGTCGTCTTCGTGGGAGTGACGCTGCCGTGGTGGGCGCCGCTGGTGGTGCTGGCGCTGGTCGCGGCCGCAACGGCCTACGCGCTCGGTTTCGTCGGCGTCCAATACCTGGGCTCGACGGTGGCCAGCTTCGTGGGACTGACCGAAGTGCTGTTCGCGGTCGCCTGGGCATGGCTGCTGCTCGGTGAACTGCCGGGCCTGCTGCAGCTCGTCGGCGGGGTGATCATGCTGGCCGGGGTCGCCGCCGTCCAACGTGGCCAAACCGCCTGATCAGGCTCGGCCATTCGGCGGCCGGTAGCGTGCGCAGTGTGCTGAGCGAAGGGTCCGCCGTGCCACCGATCGTGTTCTTCGTCGATTCCGCGAACCGTGCGGACGCCGAGCGCTGGCTGCGCACCGGCGTCGCCACCGGGGTGACGACGAACCCGACGATTCTGCGCCGGGCCGGCGCGCGGGCGTCCGATATTCCGCTGATTCACGCCTGGGCGACGGACGCCGGGGCGCGCGAGGTGTGCTTCCAGACCTGGGGCTCAAGTGCCGAGGAGTGGTACGCCAACGCGATGCGCATCCGGGAGTGGGCGCCGGACGCGACGGTCAAGGTGCCGTGCACCGAGGCGGGCGCCGGGGTGATCCGCCGGCTGCATGCCCAGGACGTCCCGGTGCTGATGACCGCGGTGTACGCGGCCAAGCAGGCACTGGTCGGCTCAGCGCTCGGCGTCCGCTACTTGGCGCCCTACTTCGACCGGCTGCGACGGACGGGCCGGGACGCCGTCGCCGAGTTCGCCCGAATGACCACGGTCATTCCCCAGGACGGCAGCGGGCCCCTGGTGATGGCAGCGTCGCTGAAGTCCGCCGACGACGTGCTGACCCTCGCCGAGGTCGGCGTCCGGGTCTTCACCGCCGCACCGGAGGTACTGGCCGACGTCTTCGATCAGGGTCTCACCGAGCAGGCTGTGGAGGCGTTCGAGCGGGACATGCTGGACGTGCTCTGAACCTCGCACTCAGGTCCCGGACAGCCGGAGGACCCGCTCCAGGTGACCAAAGGAACCGTCCCCAGTGACCGTTGGGACGGTTCTCTTGGTCACCCGGAGTGTCCGTGGGGACGGTTCTCTTGGTCACCCGGAGTGTCCGTGGGGACGGTTCTCTTGGTCACCAGTGAGGGTTGCGAGGTGACCAAAGGAACCGTCCCCAGTGACCGAAAGAACCGTCCCCAGTGACCAAAGGAACCGTCCCCAGTGACCAAACGAACCGTCCCCAGTGACCAAAAGAACCGTCCCCGGGGTCACCGGGTCACTTGTCAGAGCAGGTCGCGGAGCATCACGACCTGCTCGCGGCCGGGGCCGACGCCGATGCCGGAGATCCGGGCGCCGCTGAGTTCCTCGAGGCGGCGGACGTAGGCCTGGCAGGTCTTCGGCAGCTCGCCGAACGAGCGGGCGCCGGAGATGTCCTCGGTCCAGCCGTCCAGTTCCTCGTAGATCGGGGTGGCGCGGGCGAAGTCGTGCTGGGTCATCGGCAGCCGGTCGTGGCGCTCGCCGTCCACGTCGTAGCCGACGCACACCGGGATCTTCGCCCAGCCGGAGAGGATGTCCAGCTTGGTCAGGAAGATGTCGGTGAAGGCGTTGGCGCTGGCCGCCGCCTCGACGACCAGGGCGTCGTACCAGCCGCAGCGCCGCTGACGTCCGGTGGTGGTGCCGAACTCGGCGCCGTCGTTGCGGATCTTCTCGCCGTCGGCGTCCAGCAGCTCGGTCGGGAAGGGACCCTCCCCCACCCGGGTGGTGTAGGCCTTGGCGATGCCGACCACCCGGTCGATCCGGGTTGGGCCGACGCCCGCGCCGGTGCAGGCACCGGCAGCAATCGGATTGGACGACGTCACGTAGGGGTAGGTGCCGTGGTCGACGTCCAGGTGGTGCGCCTGGGCCCCTTCGAAGAGCACGACGTCGTCGCGGTCCAGGGCGTCGTTGAGCACCCGTGAGGTGTCGGCCACCATCGGACGCAGCCGGTCCACGTAGCCGAGCAGCCGCTCGGTGATCTGGTCGGGCTCGATCGCGCGCTGGTTGTACACCTTCACCAGCAGGTGGTTCTTCTGCCACAGCGCGCCCTCGACCTTGGCCCGCAGCATCTCCTCGTCGAACAGGTCCTGCACCCGAATGCCGAGGCGATTGACCTTGTCGGAGTAGGCGGGGCCGACGCCGCGTCCGGTGGTGCCGATCTTGCGCTTGCCGAGGAACCGTTCGGACACCTTGTCGATGACCTGGTGGTACGGGGTGATCAGGTGGGCGTTGGACGACACCAGCAGTCTGTGGGCGGCATCCACCCCGCGCGCAGAGAGGCCGTCGATCTCGTGGAACAGGACGTCGAGATCGATCACCACGCCGTTGCCGATCACCGGCACGCTGTTCGGGCTCAGAATGCCGGACGGCAAGAGGTGCAGCGCGTAGCGCTCACCGTCGACCACCAGGGTGTGTCCGGCGTTGTTGCCGCCCGAGTAGCGAACCGTGTAGTCGACCCGGTCGCCCAACTGATCGGTGGCCTTACCCTTGCCTTCGTCGCCCCATTGCGCTCCGACGACCACGATGCCCGGCATCTGGTTTCCCTCCGGCATGAAAAGCGGCCCGCACCGGGGCCCTTGCCCGCACAGCCTAACGGAGTCGCTCGCCGGGGTCGGGCGGCGTCCGATTGGCCGGACGGCCCCCATCCATCGCTGGTCGAGCTTGAGACATCGGACGGGGTGCGCCGGCCGGGAGTCGGGCCCAGCCAGCGGGGAGCGGGGTCAATCGAGCGTCGGACCGACCAGCTCGTCGTAGCCGGTCGGGGACGAGTCCACCAGCAACTGCACGCAGCGGTCGTACTCGGCGTCCTCGCCGATCTCACGTGCCGCGCGGGCCAGCGCCCAGACCGCGCGCAGGAAGCCACGATTCGGTTCGTGCTCCCACGGCACCGAACCCGAGCCGCGCCAGCCGTTGCGACGCAGCGCGTCGAGGCCCCGGTGATAGCCGGTACGGGCGAAGGCGTACCCGGCGATGACGCCCTCCCGTCCGCCGCGGTCGAGCGCCTGCTCCGCCAGCACCGCCCAGGCCAGGCTGGAACTCGGGTGCTGCGCGGCCACCTCGAGCGGGTCGGCCCCCGCGGGCACGGCCGCCGGATCCTCGGGCAGCAAGGTGGCCTGCGCACCGGGCGTGGCGAACGGAAGGTGAGACATGTCGTCACCCTAGACGAGTGGGACCGTTGGGCAGGAGTGGCTGCCGTTGTGGCCCGATGTGAGTTGTGTGGCGCCAAGCTCTATGCTGCCGCCATGGTCGATGAGGACACCACCTTTCAGCTCCGAATGGATCGTTACGGCCCCGACCTGCTGAGCGGGTTGACCGGCGCCTACGGCGAGGCCGCGCCCGAACTCTTCGGGCGGTTAACCTCCCAGATGCGGGCAGCCTTCGCCGCCCGCAGCACCGAACTCAAGGTCCTCGACGAAGCCCGGCTGCTGAGCCCGGACTGGGTCCAGCGTCCCGACACCGTCGGCTACGTGTGTTACGCCGACCGGTTCGCCGGATCGCTCGCCGGGGTCGCCGACCGGATCGATCATCTCAAGTCCCTCGGGGTCAGCTACCTGCACCTGATGCCGCTGCTGCGCCCGCGCGAAGGTGAGAGCGACGGCGGATACGCCGTCGCCGACTACCGTTCGGTCGACCCCCGCCTGGGCACGATGGACGACCTGACCGCGCTGGCCAGCACCCTGCGCCACGAGGGCATAGCACTGGTCGTCGACCTGGTGCTCAACCATGTTGCCCGCGAGCACGACTGGGCCGTCCGGGCCCGGGCCGGCGAGCAGAAGTACCGCGACTACTTCCACATCTTCGCCGACCGCACCGAGCCGGACGCCTACGAACGCACCCTGCCGGAGATCTTCCCCGACTTCGCCCCTGGCAGCTTCACCTGGGACGACGAGGCGCAGGGCTGGGTCTGGACGACGTTCAACTCCTACCAATGGGACCTCAACTGGGCCAACCCGGACGTCTTCGCCGAGTTCGCCGACCTGCTGCTGTTCCTGGCCAACAACGGCGTCGAGGTGTTCAGGCTGGACGCGATCGCGTTCACCTGGAAGGTGCTCGGCACCGACTGCCAGAACGAGCCGCAGGTGCACGAACTGACCCAGGCGCTGCGGGCGGTGCTGCGCATCGTGGCCCCAGCCTGCGTACTGAAGGCGGAGGCCATCGTGGGTCCGCAGGACCTGATCAGCTACCTCGGCGAGGGCAAACACTTCGGCAAGGTGTCCGACCTCGCCTACCACAACTCGTTCATGGTGCAGCTGTGGGGTGCGCTCGCCTCGCGGCACACCCGGCTATTCGAGGTGGCGCTGTCGAACTTCCCGGACAAGCCGTCGAGCACCACCTGGGCCACCTACGCGCGCTGCCACGACGACATCGGCTGGGCGGTGTCCGACACCGACGCCCGCGGCGCCTACCTCGAGGGGCACACCCACCGGGCTTTCCTTTCCGAGTTCTACGCCGGGCTCTACCCCGGCTCGTTCGCCCGCGGGTTGGTGTTCCAGCACAACCCGGTCAACAACGACCGCCGGATCAGTGGCTCAATGGGCAGCCTGGCCGGATTGGAGGCGGCTTTGGAAGCGGGCGATCAGGGGCAGTTGTCGGACGCGATCGCGCGGATCAACCTGCTGCACACGGCCATCCTGGGTTTCGGCGGCGTCCCGCTGCTGTACATGGGTGACGAGATCGGCCAGTTGAATGATCACGACTATGTCGCGGATCCCGAGCACGCCGCCGACAACCGCTGGGTGCACCGGCCCCGGATGGACTGGGACGCGGTCGCGGCAGCCGACAACGACCCGAGCACGCCCGGTGGGCGCATCCTGGCCGGTCTGCGGCACACCATCGGCGTCCGCAAACGGCTGCCGCAGCTGCACGCGTCCATCGAGTCGCGGGTACTGCCCAGCCCCGATTCGCGGGTGCTGCTGCTCACCCGCGACCACCCCGAGGGCATGCTGATTGAGGCCTACAACTTCAGCGAGGACGTCGTCGAGCTACCCACCTACGTGCTGCGCTCCCGCCTCGGGGACTCCACCGTCGAGCAGATCAGCGGCTACGACTACTCGTTGGCTCCCGACACGCTGCGGATCCGCCCGTACCAGCCGCTGTGGCTAACCGCCGGCTGAACCGCGCCCTGGCCCCCCGCTCGTCCCGCACCACCCGCCTCCCGCCCCTTCCCGAACGCTCCCCGAACTATTTACCGCTCGCTGAATTCAGCGAGCGGTAAATAGTTCGGGGAGCGTTTGTAGGGCGGCCCGGACATAGCGGACCCGCCGGAGCGGTGATGCTCCGGCGGGTCCGACGAACCGAGATGTCAGTACAGGGTGGGATCGGCCTGCTTGACCGCCTCCACCTCGTCCGGCGTCGGCGCGTAGGCGCCGTTCTTGCTGACGGTGATGCCCGAGGTGACGACCGCGTTGTGCAGCGCCGACTGGACGTCGGACCAGCCGGCGTCGGCGAGCCGCTGCCGCGCCTCCACCGAACCCAGCAGGCCGCTCTTCAGCAGCCCGGCGATCAGCCCGGCCATGAACGAGTCGCCGGCGCCGACGGTGTCGCCAACGGTCACGTTCATCTGGTCGATGTGCAGCATGTCGCGGTTGTCGGCCAGCAGCGCGTACGCGCCCCACGGTCCACGAGTGACCACGACCATGGACGGTCCGGCCTTGATCCAGCGGCGCATGACGTCCTCGACCGGCTCACCGGGGTAGAGCCATTCGAGGTCCTCATCGCTGACCTTCACCAGGTCGGACAGGCTGACCAGATCCTCCACGCGTCCGACCACCTGATCCGGCGCAATCATCAGCGCCGGGCGGATGTTCGGGTCGTAGGAGGTGGTGGCGTGCTCGCGGATCGCCCGCACATTGTCGACCACCGCGGTGCCGCCCGGTTCGAGCGTCGCCGCGATGCTGCCGGTATGCAGATGCCCATACTTGGACAGGTCGTCGATCGCCGGGACGTTCCACTCCAGGTCGAACTCGTAGGTGGCCCGGCCATGTTCGTCCAGGTGGGCGAAGGCGACGGCGGTCTTCTCGGCCGAGTCGGTGCCCGGCACGATCGAGACTCCCGAGTTGGTGGCCCACTCGGCGAGTCGGTCACCCCGTTCGTCCTTGCCCCACCAGGCGCAGATGCTGGCCGGCTCACCGAGCGTGGCGACACCGGCCGCCACGTTCAGCAGGCTGCCGCCCACATGCTCCTTGGTGGAATCCTCCCGGATGACGACGTCGATCAACGCCTCGCCGAGACACAAAACTTCGCGGTCAGACATCAGTGTCCTTTCGCGGCGAGCGGATCGCCGCTGTCGTTGGGGTCATGGGTCAAGCCAAGCTTGGCCTCCATCTCCTCCAGCGGTACACCCTTCGTCTCAGGCATGACCTTGAGCACCCAGAACAGCTGACCGACCATGAAGACCGCGAAGATCGCAAATGCGACGCCGCCACCGAGGCCGTTGATCACCGGCGGGAAGAAGGTCGAGGTCAGCCAGGCGAACACCCAGTGCGTCAGCGAACCGAAGGACTGACCGCGACCACGGATGCGGTTCGGGAAGATCTCGGAGATGAACACCCAGATCACCGCGCCCTGACCGAAGGCGTGGGCGGCGATGAAGACCAGCAGGCCACCCAGCACCAGGAAGCTGGACTGGGAGTCGAACGCCCCACCGAGCGCCTGCTCGTAGTAGAACATCAGGGCAGACATGAAGCCGAGGCTGACGATGTAGCCGATCGAGCCGATGATCATCAGCTTCTTGCGGCCGATCCGGTCGATCACGGTCAGCGCCGCCATCGTGGCGACCAGGTTCATGAAGCCGACCGCGATGCTCATCTGGAAGGCGGCATCGGTGGAAGCACCGGCCTTCACCATGACGACCGGGGCGTAGTAGAGGATCGCGTTGATGCCCGACATCTGGTTGAACATGGCGATCATGAAGGCCAGCATGATGACCTTGGCGTGGCTCTTGGTGAAGAACGGCACCTTGGGCGCGTTCTCGGCAGCGGCCAGCGAGGAGTCGATCTCCATGATCTGGAAGTCGGCCTCTTCCTTGCTGACGGTCAGCTTGGCGATGACGTCGCGACCGGCCTGCTCCTGGCCGTTGGCCATCAGCCAGCGCGGCGTCTCGGGGACGCTGAACAGCATGATCAGGAAGATGGCGGCCGGGATGGCCATCACGCCGAACATCCAGCGCCAGTCGGTGGTCTCGTCGTTGACGACAGCGCGGACGATGGTGTTCGACAGGTAGGCCAGCAGGATGCCGAGCACGATGTTGAACTGGACCAGGCCGACCAGGCGGCCACGGACCTTCGCCGGCGCGATCTCAGCGGTGTAGATCGGTGCACAGACCGACGCCGCACCAACGCCGATGCCACCCAGGAACCGGAAGATCTCCAGGGTGATGATGTCGTTGGCGAACGCCGAACCGAGGGCGCCCGCCATGTACAGGATGCCGATCACGAACAGAACCGGCTTGCGGCCGTACCGGTCGGCCGGCTTGCCGGCGGTCAGGGCACCGAGGATGGTGCCAAGCAGGGCCATGCCGACAGCCCAACCAAGGTAGGCGTCGGACAGGTCGAAATAGGACTTCAGTTGCTCAGTGGTTCCGGAGATGACTGCCGTGTCAAAACCGAAGACCAAGCCGCCGATCGAGGCGACCAGCGCACTTCGTATCACAAGGGGTCTCATGGGCGACATGCTAAGGGCATGCGACTAGGAGATGTCTACTTTGCTACGACGATATTTCGAACCCACACTACCCCACGTGAAACCACAACCAAGATCGGGCGAAACCGGGCAGGGACGGACGACGGCGGCGCCGGCGTGAGCTAGATCACAGACATTCGGAATCTCGCGCGCTGGACGGCGCCGAGCCGGACGACGGCATCGCGCATCGCACGCCCCGCGTCGAGTCCGCGGAGCGTCGGGAAAGGTGGACGCGACGATGCCCGGACGCCGCCGCCCGGGCATCGTCGAGGATCGTTTCCGTCAGCCGATTGAGTGGCCAGCAGAACGCAGATTCTCGCAGGCCTCGACCACCCGGGCGGACATTCCGGCCTCGGCTGCCTTGCCCCACGCGCGCGGGTCGTACATCTTCTTGTTGCCGACCTCGCCGTCGATCTTCAGGACGCCGTCGTAGTTGCCGAGCATCCAGCCGGCCACCGGACGGGTGTAGGCGTACTGGGTGTCGGTGTCGACGTTCATCTTGATGACGCCGTAGTCCACCGCGTCGCTGATCTCCTGCGGCGTCGAGCCGGACCCGCCGTGGAAGACCAGGTCGAACGGCTTCTCACGGCCGTACTTGGCGCCGACGGCGTCCTGGATCTCCTTGAGCACCTCGGGGCGCAGCTTGACCGAGCCCGGCTTGTACACGCCGTGCACGTTGCCGAAGGTCAGCGCGGTGATGTAGCGGCCCTTCTCGCCCAGGCCGAGGATCTCGATGGTGCGCAGGCCGTCCTCGACGGTGGTGTACAGCTTGTCGTTGATCTCGGCGGCCACGCCGTCCTCTTCACCGCCGACCACGCCGACCTCGATCTCCAGGATTTGGCGAGCCTTGGACGTCAGTGCCAGAAGTTCGTCGGCGATCTGCAGGTTCTCCTCCATCGGCACTGCCGAGCCGTCCCACATGTGGGACTGGAAGAGCGGCTCGAGACCACGATCGACCCGCTCCTGCGAGATCGCGATGAGCGGCCGGACGTAGGTGTCGAGCTTCTCCTTCTGGCAGTGATCGGTGTGCAGCACGATGTTCACCGGGTAGTTCTTGGCGACCACCTGGGCGTACTCAGCCAGTGCGACGGCGCCGGTCACCATGTGCTTGATGGTCGGGCCCGACCCGTACTCGGCACCGCCCGTGCTGACCTGGATGATGCCGTCCGAGCCGGCCTCGGCGAAGCCGGCCAGCGCGGCGTTGATGGACTGCGAAGAGGTGATGTTGATGGCCGGGAAGGCAAATGAACCCGCCTTCGCGGCGTCCAGCATCTCGGCGTACTTCTCGGGTGTTGCGATGGGCATTCCTGCGCTCCTCACGGGGTTTTCGGGCCGCCACCGTCCGCGGTGACGCCTGCGAATGACCAGGCCAGTCTTGCAAAGACTTGGGGTCCGCGCGACCCATTTCGGCAAGCTGCGGACGGGCTGCTGCCGCCGCGGCGAGGTATCAGTCGTCGAGTCTGGACAGATCGATCCAGGACCGGCCGCCCGACAGGGCCCGAACCGCGGAGTCGATATTGGCCGGCAGCGCGCTCAGGTAGTTCATCGGCACCGAGGCGGAGCGTCCGTCACGCGCCTCCACCCGCAACAACGGTGATCGTCCGAGCCGGCCGGGAGCCGCCCGGAAAGCGCCGACCTCGGGCCACGGCAGCCACAGCCCGGCCACCCAGACTCCGTCGCGGGTGGTGGCGAAGGCTGGGCCGGGAGCCACCAGCTTGGCGTCGGCACGGGCCTGGAGCAGGCCCGCACTGGTGATGACCACCCAGACCAACCCGACGGCGAGCGCCGAGCCCACCAGCCACGGCCCAAACGAGCCGACCTGATCGGCGAAGAAGTACCACACCGCCGCGCCGATCGCGACGGAGACAGCGGTCGAGATCAACCGCTGGATCAGCATCGAACGCCGGCGGGCGACGGCTGCCTGGGCAGCCTCCGGCGCGTAATACACCACGTACTCCCCGCCACCGTTCACAGCGGCCATCGTAGTGGGACGCCGGACGCCCACCCCCCGGGACCTACGGCTGGCCCGGCCCGGCCCAGCGCGCCGCCCAGTGGTACATGGCGATCGCGGCGGCGGCGCCGGCGTTGAGGGACCTGGTGGATCCGTACTGGGTGATCGACACCAGCGAGTCACAGCCGTCGACCACCTCGTCGGTCAGCCCGGGGCCTTCCGAGCCGAAGATCAGACAGCAGCGCTCGGGCAGCTCGGTACGCTCCAACGGCACCGATCCGGGCAGGTTGTCGACACCGACCGCGACGACGTCGGCGGCGGCGAGCGCGTCCAGGAAGCTGGGGACGTCCGGGTGGTGCTGGACGCGCAGGTAGCGGTCGGTCACCATCGCCCCGCGCCGGTTCCAGCGTCGGCGTCCGAGAATGTGCACGGCAGCAACATTGAACGCGTTCGCCGTCCGCACGATCGAGCCGATGTTGAAATCGTGCTCCCAGTTCTGGATGGCGACGTGCAGCGGGTGCCTGCGGGTGTCCAGGTCGGCCACGATGGCGTCCAACCGCCAGTACCGGTAGCGGTCGATGACGTTGCGCCGATCGCCGGACGCCAATAGCTCAGGGTCGAGTCGCGGGTCGTCCGGCCAGGGGTGCTGGTGGGGGCCCACTCCCACGGTGGGCGCCGTCGGGTCCACATCGTCCTCCGACCGATCTACCAACTCCGGAATTCGGGGTCTCGAGGGCTCGATATCGGGCACCGGAATTCCCCCGTCTGCGGGCTCGGCAGTGACGTCCGGGCCCCCGCGCGATGGCTCGCTTACCGACTCCACGGAGAGCCACGGTAGCCTGGATCATCGTGACCCTGCTTCCGATGCTCGCGCCACTGCTGTTGCCCGACTGGATGGACCCCGAATACCTCATCCACGCCCTCGGCAACTGGGCCCTATGGGGCGTGGCCCTGATCCTCATCATCGAGTGCTCGATCTTCCCGATCCTGCCCGGTGACTCCCTGCTCTTCACGGTGGGGATGTTCATCGCCATCACCCCGCCGGCGATCACCTTCCCGGGAATAAGCCAGCCGATGGTGCTGGTGGTGTCGTGCATCGTGTTGATGACCGCCGCCGTCCTCGGCAACGTGTTCGGCTACTTCGTCGGCAAATGGATCGGACCAGCGATCTTCAAACCGCGCGAGGGCTTCTGGGGCCGAGTCTTCGACCCCAAGCGTGTCGACCAGACCCACGAACTGATGGAGCGCTACGGCCCCCGCGCCCTGGTGCTGGCCCGGTTCGTGCCGTTCGCCCGGACCTTCATCACGCTGATCGCCGGCATCGGCCGGATGGACTTCCGCAAGTTCATCACCTGGACGGGCGTCGGTGCAGTGGTGTGGGCGGCCGGGCTCACCGTGCTCGGCTACTTCCTGGGCACCATTCCGGTGATCAACACCAACCTCGAGCTGGTGCTGATCATCATCGTGCTGATCTCCGTGCTGCCGATGGTGTTCGAGTACCTGCGCGAGCGGCGGAAGCTGAAGGCCGCGTCCTCGTCCTCGACCTCGACCGAATAGGCACAGGGTTCGGCCGACCGCGCCGAGCCTCCGGCACGACGATGGCCCCCGGTTCTGAACCGGGGGCCATCGCGTTTTGACGATCAGGACTGTGGCGGTGTGTAGCCGCCCTGGGACGAACCGCCCTGCTGCGGCGGCTGATAGGGCGGCGGCTGATCCTGCTGGCCCTGCTGCGGCGGGTACTGCTGGCCTTGAGGTGGCTGGCCGTACTGGGGCGGTTGATTGGTCTGCTGGCCGTACTGCGGCGGGTACTGCTGACCCTGGGGCGGCTGGCCGTACTGCTGACCCTGGGGCGGCTGGCCGTACTGCTGACCCTGGGGCGGCTGGCCGTACTGCGGCGGCTGCTGCTGGTACTGAGGCTGTTGCCCGCCGAACTGTCCCGGCGAGGGGGCCGAGTAGTTCTGACCCTGGTAGGCCTGCGGGTTCGGCAGGTCCCCGGCCGAGGTCGGGGCGGCATTCAGCTCTGCGTTGGTCGGCTCGGACGGCCCCTGCGACTCGCCCCGGTAGCTGATCTCGCCGAAGTTCACGTCGGGCGCGCGCCGCACCTCGGCGTCGTTGACCTCGAAGTAGGTGGCCTTCTCGAACTTGTACATGCCGGCCAGGATGTTCGACGGGAACGAGTCGACCTTGGTGTTGTAGTTGCGCACGTTGGCGTTGTAGAACCGGCGGCCGGCGGCGATCCGGTCCTCGGTGTCGACCAGTTCGCGCTGCAGCTCCAGGAAGTTCTGGTTGCTCTGCAGCTGCGGGTACGCCTCGACGCTGACGATCAGGTTGCGGACGGCCTCCGACAGCTGCGCCTCGGCAACCGCCCGCTGTTCCGCGCTGCCGCCCTGCTGGGCGAGGGCGGCGGCCTGATTCCGCATCCGCGTGACGCCCTCCAGCGTGTTGCGCTCATGCGCCGCGTAGGCCCGAACGGTCTCCACCAAGCGCGGAATGAGGTCATAGCGCCGGTTCAACTCGACGTCGATCTGACGCCAGGATTCCTGGATCATGTTCCGGTCGCGCTGGAAGCCGTTGTACAACGACACGGCGTACAGGCCGACCAGCACCGCGATGATCACCAGGATCACCAGGAACCACAAAATGCCACTCATGGGCGAACTCCTTGTCGTGGACGGGGTGCGCCGTCCAGCCTAACGGCTCCGAGGCGCTTCCCCGCCCGCGCCTCGCGATCGTTCGGGCCGCGACCAGCGCTGGACGGTTCAGTGGCCGCTACCTCAGGCCAGGTCGAGGTCGGCCAGGTCCACGGCGTAGCGGTACGGGACGCCGGCCGCTTCGATCACCTCGGCGGCGCCGGTGGCCCGATCGACGATCACCGCCACGCCGACCACCTCGCCACCCTCGGCCCGGACGGCCTCGATCGCCTCCAGCGGCGACCCGCCCGTGGTCGAGGTGTCCTCCACGACCAGCACCCGGCGTCCGTTGACCGCCGCGCCCTCGATCCGCCGCTGCATGCCGTGCGCCTTCGCCTGCTTGCGGACCACAATGGCGTCCACCCGACCGCCGGCGGCGGCCCTGGCATGCAACATGGCGGTCGCCACGGGGTCGGCGCCCATGGTCATGCCGCCCACCACGTCGAACTCCCAGTCGGCGACCAGATCGTTCATCACCCGTCCGACCAGCGGCGCGGCGACGCCGTCCAGGGTCACCCGCCGCATGTCGACGTAGTAGTCCGCCTGCTTGCCCGAGGTGAGAGTCACCCTGCCGTGCACCACGGCGAGTTGCTTGATGTGCTCGATCAGCTCAGTACGGTCCGCCATGGCGGCCAGCCTAGTGTTTGGCGGTGAAACCAGATGCCACGACCAGGCGCTGCTGACACCGCCCCGACCGGACGGCCGGTCACTTCTTGACGGTCTCGATGAGTTCGCCGAAGGCGACCGACCGCTCCGGCGAGTGGAAGAAGTTGCGACAGGTCACCAGCGTGATCAACCGCTGCGTGGGCTTCGCGGACGGCGTGCCCCCGCTTCCCGGACGCACGGGCACCGGGTTGACCACCCAGGTTTCCGATTTGTCGACTGTCAGGTCGGCTGCGGAACTTGTCAGCGCGTAGACGTAGGTCGCCTTCCGGGTCTCGACGATGATGCGAGCACCCGGTTTCAGGTCGAGCAACGGCACGAACGGGCCGGACGCGCCCCGATGCCCGGCGACTGCGAAGTTGCCGAGCTGCCCGGGCGCTGCGGCATTCTCGAACCACCCGACGCCGACATTCAGCGCGTAGGGCGTGGTGCCCGTCATCACCGCCACCTCGAAGTCGGGGCCGAACTCAGGAATGCGCCCTCGTCCACCTGTTGCTGGGCAGCCTTGGTGTCCATCACAGGGTTGAGGTAGGCGTCCCACAGATAGAAGCCGAGCATGCCCAGCCCAGCGGCAAGCAGCACGGCGCCGATGACCGTGAGGCCCCAGCGACGCCACGCCTGCGGTGTGGTGTTCCCGGAGGACCCGGCAGGCGGCGTCGCCGTCGTGCTGCTCGTTCCCACCGACCCATTGTGCACCGGGGATGAATCGGCGGGCGCCCCGAACGCCGGCTCAGCGGCAGTTTGCGCCGCACCTCGGCCAACAGGTCGGCGTCCGGCTCACAGACGATCTGTGCCGTGCCCGGACGGACCGCGGCCAGCCAGCGCGGCAGCGTCATGCCGCCGCCGCCAAGGTGCACGACCCGCAGCCGGACGCCGGATGGGCGCCGCAGAACAGTCACCCGCAGCGCCTCGGCGATGCGCTGCACATATTCGAACTCGAGCCGCAGCGGATCCTCGGGATCGACCCAGGACTGTTGGGTGTTGCCGGTGCGAACCAAGAAGGCACCGCGCACCTCACGATCGGGCTCGACGCGTCCGTTCACCGGCGCGTCACGATCCGGCCCGCCACGACGACCTCGCGCAGGGCGCTGCTGATGGCAGCACCGGTGGCCGTCTCGTCGCTCCCAGAGTCGTCCGGACGACGCTCGGGCCCACCGCGAGCCGTGCCAACCCGCCGCCCAGCAGTGCTCCCGTCACGTCCATCCCACCAGTGTCGGGCCTGCGGCCCACCGCTGGGAAACAAGGATCGGGATCGGGCACCGCTGTCCGTGCCCGATCCCGATGCTTATTCGCACCCTGTCGCGCCGACGGGGTCAACCGGAGTCGAAGCCGGAACGCCGGGCCCGAACGGCGCCAGCCGCAGCGATTGGACGACGCCAAACCGGCCAGAAATAGCTCGCCGACCACCGGACGAATGCCGCTCTGGCGGGGTACCGGGGTAGCGGGCCTAGAGTATGGGCGAGATTCAGGAGGATGCATGAACTCGGAAAAGGTCATCTTCGGCTTCTTCATCACATTGGCGGCCGCATTGAACTTCGGTTTCTGGACCGGAGAGATGGATCGGGTCGAGCTGCACAACGTGTGGGAGCTGGCGGCGGCGATCGTGGTGAGCCTGATCGCCACCGTGTTGAAGTTTGGTGACCGCACGCAGCTCGGGGCCGTCCACCTGGCGACGTCACTGGTAGCAGACGTCCAGTTGATCGCCGGCGCGGCCGTGTGGAGTTGGGCCGCCATGTCGCCCTCGGGGGTCACCTCGTCCGACATGGCGTTGATCGTGTCGATGTCGGCCGGCGCCCTGCTGGCCAACCTGATCTCAGTGGTGCTGATGATCTCCGAGATCATCACCGCCCGCCGCTAGGAGCGGTGGACGGGGTTCGATGAACAACGTCAGTTACCTGTTCCTGCGGCGCATGCGCGTGCCGCTGGTGATGGTGATCAGCCTGTACACGGTCAGCGTGTTCGGGCTCGCGACGGTGCCGGGCGTCGACGATGCCGGGCAACCAACCCCCGGAATGGGTCTGTTCAACGCCTTCTATGTGATCAGCTACACCGCTACCACGATCGGCTTCGGCGAGCTGCCCCACCCGTACTCCGCACCGCAGCGGATGTGGATGATCCTGTCGATCTACCTGACCGTCGCCGGCTGGTCCTACGCGGTGGCGACGGTGGTCGGGCTGCTGCAGGAACCGGCGTTCCAGAACGCACTGCGGCATGGACGCTACGCCCGCCGGATCCGGCGTCTGCGGGAGCCCTTCTACATCGTCTGCGGCGTCGGCGAGACCGGCACCCTGGTCTGCCACGGCCTGGACCGGCTCGGGATGCGCTTCGTCGTAGTCGATTCGGACGCCACCCGCATCGATCAGATCAAGCTCGAGGAGTTCCGCGCCGACCCACCGACGGTGATCGCGGACGCCTCGCAGCCGGCGAACCTGATCGGCGCGGGACTGATGTCGCCGCACTGCCGCGGGGTGATGGCGCTGGCCGCCGACGACATCGCCAATCGGGCGATCGCCGTCACCGCCCGCCTGCTGCGGCCCGGCCTGCCGGTGATGGCTCGGGTCGGGGAGGCGCACACCGACCACACCATGGGCGCCTTCGGCGGCGACATGGTGATCAACCCGTTCGAACGGTTCTCCTCACACCTCGCGCTCGCGGTGGCTCGGCCGGAACGGTACCGGCTGGGCCAGATTCTCACCGGATTCCCCGGCGATGACCTCCCGGAGCGGCATCACCCGCCGCGCGGGCACTGGATCATGTGCGGCTACGGGCGGTTCGGGCACGGCGTCCGGGAAGCCCTGACGAAGGCCGGCAACGAGGTGACGGTGATCGACCGGCTGCACTACGGCGAAGAGGGCGTCGACGTCGAGGGCACCGGCACCGACTCGGCCAGCCTGATGAAGGCCGGCATCGAGACCGCGGTGGGAATCGTGGCCGGCAATGCCAGCGATCTGAAGAATCTGGCAATCGCACTGGTGGCCCGTGACCTCAAGCCCGACATCTTCGTGGTGACCCGGCAGAATCAGATCAGCAACACGACCCTGTTCGAGGCCTTCCACGACGATCAATGCATGCAGCCCAGCCGGATCGTGGCGCGTGAGTTCCTGGCGCTGATCACCACCCCGCTGCTGGACCGCTTCCGGTGGGAGATCCGCGGGGCGTCCGAGAAGTGGGCGGCGGAACTGGCCGAGGCACTGTCCTATCTCAACGGTGGCTACACCCCGGAGCTGTGGGGGGTGACCATCGACACTGAGCATGCGGGTGCGGTCGTCGAGGCCATCAACGATGAGCACTGGGTGAACATCGGCCATCTGCTGATCGATCCGTACGACCACGACAAGCCCGCCAACGCGCTGGTGCTGATGGTGTCCCGGGGCGACGGCGGCGCCATTTTGCCGACCACCGGCTATCAACTCGAGGTGGGCGACCGCCTGCTGATCGCCGGCTCGCCCGATGCCTCCCGCAAGATCGAACTGCTGATGAACAACCTCAACGTGCTGCACTACGTGCGTACCGGACGCGAGGGCGGCGGCGGCTGGATCTGGCACCAGGGGCGGGCGCTGAAGCGGCGCTGGATCAAATTCCTGTCGCGGCACTAGGCGATCGGCCGAACGGGGAACCTCGATCCGGGCAGCGGCGGGCGATCAGGGGCCCGAGGCGTCCGACCGATCCCGGGGTTGTCGGTGTCGCCTCGATTTGCTGCCGACCGACCAGCTGTAGCGCCTTCGCAACACCGCCCAGGCGATCGGACCGAATGCCACCGCCGCACCGCTGAGCACCAGGACCCCGACGGTAGGGACACCCACCAGCTTCAACCCGGACGCCATCAGCAGGATCGCCAGCGCCCGGCGGATCACCCCGCCCGGCGCCCGCGACGAGATCTGCGCACCGATGAATGCTCCGGGGATCGCACCGATCAGCATCGAGCCGGTGATGCCCAGCGACACCTGTCCGTACATCAGGTGTCCGACGGAGGCGGCGGCCACCAATGGCACCGCCTGCACCAGGTCAGTGCCGACTAGCTGGGACGGCTTCAGCCGCGGGTAGAGCACCAGCAGGAAGGTGAGGATCAGCGAGCCGGCACCCACTGAGGTCAGTCCCACCATCAGACCGCCGAGGGCGCCCAGCAGCACGGTCGGCAGCTTGCGGATCTCGATGTCGGGCGAGGTCATCGGCGCGGCGCCCTCGCCCCACAAGGTCTGCTTCCGGGTCATCTGGAACCAGGCCCGAACGATCAGTCCGGCGGCGGCGAGCAGCAGCGCGGCGCCGAGCAGGGTCAGCAGGACCGGCTCGAATCCGGCGATGCCCTTGAGGTGGTCGACCAGCACCGCACCCAGGAAGGCGGCGGGCACCGATCCGATGCAGAGCCAGAGCACCAGTTGCAGGTTGGCGGTCTTGCGGACGATGTGCACTATCGCCCCGGCGGGCTTCATGAACAGGCTGCTGACGACATCGGAGGAGATGGCGGTGAGGGCGTCCACCTTGAAGAACAGCACCAGGATCGGCGTCATCAGCGCACCGCCACCCATGCCGGTCAGACCGACGACGATGCCGACCAGCAGGCCGGCGAACGCGATACCGACGTCCACTCGCTCCCCCATCGATTCCGGACGCCGTCGGCCGCCCAAGGGGTTCTGGATCAGCTCCGACCGGCGTATCGCCCGGTAAACCCGTAGGGGTTCCGAGCGAGTCGGGTCAGCTTAACCAGCGTCGCGGAGGTCGCGGCACGCCTCCCAAGGAATAGACATACCTTTCAGCTGCCCGCTGGTTGAGCTTGTCGAAACCACACGGGCCTCGACAAGCTCGACCAACGGTGGAAACCACAGGGCGGTCTGGACACGCTCGACCGACGGTGGACCGAAAGAACCGTCCCCAGTGGTCACCGGGGACGGTTCTCTTGGTCACTGCGTCAGCTCTCGACCACCGCCAGGCCACCGCCGTCGGCGGCCACGTCGAACCCGATGGTGTCACCGTCGAGGATCTCGCCGGCCAGCATCCGGCGGGCCATGGCGTCCTCGATCGTGGTCTGCACCAGCCGCTTCAGCGGACGTGCGCCGTAGACCGGGTCGAAGCCGGTGAGCGCCAGCCAGTCCTTGCCGGCCTGGGTGACGTCGACGTGGATCCGCCGGTCGGCCAGCCGCGCGTTCAACCGGCGCAGCTGGATGTCGACGATCTTGCTCAGGTCCTCGGTGCCCAGCGGGGTGAACATCACGATCTCGTCCAGGCGGTTGAGGAACTCGGGCTTGAACGCCTGCCGCACCACGCCCATCACGGCCTGCTCCTTGAGCTCAGGCTCCAGGCTGGGGTCGGCCAGGTACTGCGAGCCGAGGTTGCTGGTCATGATCAAGATCACGTTGCGGAAGTCGACCGTGCGGCCCTGGCCGTCGGTGAGGCGTCCGTCGTCGAAGACCTGCAGCAGAATGTTGAACACCTCGGGGTGGGCCTTCTCGACCTCGTCGAGCAGAATCACCGAGTACGGACGCCGGCGCACCGCCTCGGTCAGCTGGCCGCCCTCCTCGTAGCCGATGTACCCGGGCGGGGCGCCGACCAGCCGCGACACCGAATGCTTCTCGCCGTACTCGCTCATGTCGATCCGCACCATCGAGTGCTCATCGTCGAACAGGAACTCAGCCAGCGATTTGGCCAGCTCGGTCTTGCCGACACCGGTCGGGCCGAGGAACAGGAACGATCCGGTCGGCCGGTTCGGGTCACTGATGCCGGCCCGCGAGCGGCGGACGGCGTCCGAGACCGCGACGACGGCCTGACGCTGGCCGATCAGCCGCTCCCCCAGCCGCTGTTCCATGCTGAGCAGCTTCTCGCTCTCGCCCTGCAGCAGCCGTCCGACCGGGATGCCGGTCCAGGACCCGACCACCTCGGCGATGTCGGTGGCCGACACCTCTTCGGACACCATCGGAGTGACGTCGGACTCCTCCTGCTCGGCGGCGTCCATCTCGGCCTGCAGAGCCGGGATCTCGCCGTACAGGATTTCGGACGCCTTGGTCAGGTCGCCTTCGCGCTGGGCCCGGTCGGCCGCGATCCGCAGTTCGTCGACCTTGGCCTTCAGTTCGCCGACCCGGTTCAGTCCGGACTTCTCCGCCTCCCAGCGGCCTTCCAGCCCGCGCAGTTCCTCCTGGGCGTCGGCCAGTTCGGCCTGCAGCCGCTGGTAGCGCTCCACGGAGGCCGGGTCGGTCTCCTTCTCGAGCGCGAAGCTCTGCATGGTCATCCGGTCGATGCTGCGGCGCAGCTGGTCGATCTCTTCGGGCGAAGAGTCGATCTCCATCCGCAGCCGGGACGCCGCCTCATCGATCAGGTCGATCGCCTTGTCGGGCAGCTGCCGGCTGGTGATGTACCGGTTCGACAACGACGCCGCCGCGACCAGCGCGCCGTCGGTGATCCGCACCTTGTGGTGCGCCTCGTAGCGCTCGCGCAGGCCGCGCAGGATGGCGATGGTGTCCTCCACGGACGGCTCGCCGACGAAGACCTGCTGGAAGCGGCGCTCCAGCGCCGGATCCTTCTCGATCCGCTCGCGATACTCGTCCAGCGTGGTGGCGCCGATCATCCGCAGCTCACCGCGGGCCAGCATCGGCTTGAGCATGTTGCCGGCGTCCATCGAGGAATCGCCGGACGCCCCGGCGCCGACCACGGTGTGCAGCTCGTCGATGAAGGTGATCACCTGGCCCTCGGCGTCCCGGATCTCGTTCAGCACGGCCTTCAGCCGCTCCTCGAACTCGCCGCGGTATTTGGCGCCGGCCACCATCGAGGCCAGGTCGAGGGAGACCACCCGGCGTCCCTTCAGCGAGTCGGGGACGTCGCCGGCCACCACCCGCTGGGCCAGGCCCTCGACCACGGCGGTCTTGCCGACGCCGGGCTCGCCGATCAGCACCGGGTTGTTCTTGGTGCGCCGGGCCAGCACCTGCACCACTCGGCGGATCTCGGTGTCGCGTCCGATCACCGGGTCGAGCTTGCCCTCGCGGGCGCGCGCGGTCAGGTCGACGGAGTACTTGTCGAGGGTGGATTCACCGCCCTCCTGCTCGGCCGAGGTGATCCGCTTGTCGCCGCGGGCGTCGTTGAACGCGGTGGTCAGCTTCTTGGCGTCGGCGCCGAACTGCAGCAGGATCTTCTGCGCGTCGCTGGCTACTGCGGCCAGGCCGATCATCAGATGCTCGGTGGCGACGAATTCGTCGCCCAACTGCTCGGCACGGGTTTCGGCATCGGCCAGCACCCGGGCGAAGCTGCCGGACAACCCGGGCTGGCTGACCGAGTTGCCGGACGCGCTGGGCAGCTTGGTGATCGCGCCCTGGGCGGCGGCGTCGACCACCTTGGGGTCGGCACCGACGGCAGCGAGCAAGGTACCGACGGTGTTGTCGGGCACCATCAGCAGGGCGTGCAACAAGTGCACCGGCTCGGCGCTCGGGTTGCCATTGGTCAGCGCGTTGCGCAGGGCGGCCGAGACCGCGTCCCGGCTCTTGGCGGTGAGTTTCGACGTGTCCATTGTCGTGCGTGTCTCCTGAAGGGGAAAATCAAAGTTGAGTCCACCTGACTCAACCATAGCGAGAACTCCGCTATTCCTCATCCGAGCGGCCCCATCCATCGTGGTCGAGGCTCCTCGTCCGGACGACCCGCCCACCGCTGATCGAGGCCCATCCAGACGCTCGGCCGGCCGGCCCACGGTTGTCGAGCGTGTCGAGACCCCGTATCCGGACGACCCGCTTCCCGCAGGTCGAGCCCGTCGAGACCCTCAACCGCCGACCCGTCGACCCTCGCTCGCGGTTGTGACTCACCTGGGAGCGAGCCGATAGGCTCACCCGCACCTCCACGTCGAAGGGTTAGGGATGCGGCAGCGGGATTTCACCCTCGTCACCAGCAGCAACAGCGAGATCGTCCTCCAGGTTCGCGCCCGCGGACGCCGAGTCCTGCGCAACCCGGTGGCCAATCGGGGCACCGCCTTCACCCACGAAGAGCGGGCCGAACTCGAACTGTCGGGCCTGCTGCCCGGCCAGGTGAGCACGATCGAGGAGCAGATGCGCCGCACCTACGCGCAGTACAGTCGCTCGCCGTCCCCGCTGGCCAAGTACATCTACCTGTCGCAGCTGCGCGACCGCAACGAGGTGCTGTTCTACCGAGTGCTCAGCGAGCACTTGGAAGAGATGCTGCCGATCGTCTACACCCCGACCATCGGTGAGGCGATCGAGCGGTTCAGCCACGAGTACGTCGGCCAGCGCGGGCTGTTCCTGTCGATCGACCACCCCGAACTGGTCGAACAGTCGCTGGCCAACTACGAACTGGACGGCGACGACGTCGACCTCGTCGTGGTCACCGACTCCGAAGGCATCCTGGGCATCGGCGACCAGGGCATCGGCGGTATCCAGATCGCGCTCGGAAAGCTCGGGGTGTACACCGCCGCGGCCGGCATCCATCCGCGCCGGGCCGTCCCGATCGTGCTCGACGTCGGCACCGACAACCTGGGCCTGCTGCACAGCGGGGTCTACCTGGGCGAGCGGCATGCCCGGGTGCGGGGCGCCCGCTACGACGAGTTCATCGCTCTCTTCGTCGCGGCGGTCAAACGCCAGTTCCCGCACGCGATGCTGCACTGGGAGGACTTCGGCGCCGGCAACGCGCACCGCATCCTGAGCCGCTACAGCGACCAGGTCTGCACCTTCAACGACGACATTCAGGGCACCGCGGCGGTGGTGCTGGCTTCGGTGCTGGCAGCGGTCCGGCTCACCGGGGTGCCACTGACCCAGCATCGCGTGGTGATCTACGGCGCGGGGACGGCCGGCGTCGGAATCGCCGACATCATCCTCGAGTCGATGGTCCGCGCCGGTATGGGAGCCGACGACAGCTACCAGCCGTTCTACGCCTTCAACAGCCGCGGGCTGATCGTCGAGGATGGCGCCGGCGTCCGCGACTTTCAGCTCCCCTACGCCCGCAGCCGAGCCGAGGTGGACGGCTGGCAGGTGGCGAACCTCGCCGCGATCACGCTGCAGGAGGTCGTCGAGGCAGTGCAGCCGACCATCCTGATCGGCACCTCGGCGCAGACCGGCGCGTTCTCCCAGCCGGTGGTTACGGCGATGGCGAAGGGTTGCGAGCGGCCGATCATTCTGCCGTTGTCGAACCCGACCTCGCGCTCGGAGGCCAACCCCGCCGACCTGCTGGAGTGGACCGACGGACGCGCGCTGATCGCAACCGGCAGCCCGTACGGCACCATCCGCCATGACGGGGTGTACCACACCATCGCGCAGGCGAACAATGCGCTGATCTTCCCGGGTTTGGGCCTCGGCGTGTCCGTGGTGCGGGCCCGGCGGGTCAGCGACGAGATGATCTACGCCGCGGCCGCCGCCCTGGCGGGATTGGTGAACGAGTACCGGCCGGGCGCGTCACTGTTGCCGGCGATGAGCGATCTGCGGCTGGTGGCGGCGGCGGTCGCGCTGGCCGTGGCGCGTACTGCCGAAGCACAGGGGCTGGCCCGGACGCCGATGACCGACGCGATCAACGACATCTATCAGCGGATGTGGAAGCCGGAGTATCCCCGGCTCGAGGTGCTGCCGGTCGAGGACTGAGAACCTACTCACTGGTTGAGCTTCTCGGTTCTTCGCTGGCTGAGCTTGTCGGTTCTTCGCTGGCTGAGCTTTGTCGGTTCTTCGCTGGTTGAGCTTGTCGAAACGTGCGCTTGTCGGGCCCGCCCCCGCCTCGTTGAGTTGTCGCCCTCCCTGGTTGAGCTTGTCGAAACCAAGGAGGTCTCGACAGGCTCGACCGACGGGTATGCGCTGGGCGGGCGGGTGCTCGCTCGACCGACGGGTACTCGCTCGACCGACGGGGGCCAGCGGCTATCGTCTGGGCGTGGACGAGGCGACGACGCGGCTGCTGACCTGGGTGGACGCGCACGACGTCCCACCCCGGCACGACGAAGTCGAGGACCGGCTGCTCGCGGACGGCTGGACGCTCTGCGGCGAAGGTGACTGGGCCCGGGCGTACCGCTCGCCCACCGGACCGATCGCGGCGCGGGTGAGTTCTTTCGACCCGGCCTGCCTGTTCACCGTCCGGCTCTATCGGGAGGGCACCGGGAACCGCTACCTGCCCCGGCTCGACGCGCACCGCAACCTCGACGGCGGCGGGCAGCTGATGGTGATGGAGTTGCTGGCGGCGATGCCCGGCGATGAGGCACGGGCCTGGCACCAGCGCCTGCACGACCCGGCGGTGCACCGCGTCGACCCCGACCTCGCCACCGTCGCCGCGCTCATCGACGATGTACACCGCCGCGCTGAGGCCGAGTTGCCGTGGTGTGGTCCGCTGGACGACAACCCTGGCAACGTGATGCGTGACAGTGCTGGCCAGGCCAAGTTCGTGGACCTCTTCTACGTCCAGGGATTGGTGCTTTACGACAAAGCGCTGGCCGCGCCGGCCGAGGTCGCCGCGGCCATCCCGGCGGACCAGCGCCGGCACATGTTCGAGATCCCGGCGCTGCTGCGGGAGGCCAGTCCGGACGAGGTGGCCCGGATGCGCGCGGCGATGGCGTCGGCCGACGGCGACTGATTCGCCATAGGTCTCCGTAGCGTCTGGACAATCACGTCGCCGTGCGGTCGCGCAGCCGCCACCCATGCTCAGCGAGCGCGTCCTCAATAATCTCGATCGCTCTGGGCCCGATGCCGTGCACGGCGAGCAGCTCCTCCGGCGACCAGTCGAGCAGTTGCTCGAGGTAGCTGATCCCGAGGGCGGCCAGCGCCCGGACCGCTGGGGCGCCGATCCGGGGCAGCGGCGTCCCGGTGGTGGCGAGCAGCGCGCCGAGAGCCTCGCGGTAAGCGCGTCGCAGCGCGACCTGATCGGCCCGGCAGGTGGCGATCCGGCAGCCGGTGCGGCTGGAATTGATCGGAATGCCCTCTTCGGCCCAGCGCTCGCGCGCTCGTCCGATCAGACTGGACGCCATAGTGCCGTCGTGCGCCGTGACCCGCCACCAGGTGACGTCGTTGCCGTAGCGGCTGAGGACGCTCCCCACCTGCCGCGGCCCGGTGCCGACCAACGCGGCGATATCGCCGTAGGAGCTGACCCGCCCGACCGGAATCTGCTCGACAGCGAGCAACACCCGGTCCACCAGGAAGTCGTCCACGTGGCCACCGTAAGGCCACGCGACGGCGACCGTGGTCACCGGGGACGGTTCCCTTGGTCACCGGGGACGGTTCCTTCGGTCACCGGGGACGGTTCTCTTGGTCACCGGGGACGGTTCTCTTGGTCACCGGGGACGGTTCCCTTGGTCACCGGGGACGGTTCCTTCGGTCACCGGGGACGGTTCCTTCGGTCACCGGGGACGGTTCCCTTGGTCACCGGGGACGGTTCCCTCGGTCACCGGGGACGGTTCCCTCGGTCACCATGGCCGACTGGAGCCGACTGGAGCAGGGTCGGCACATCCGGTCGAACCACGCGCGAGGCGTCCGGCCAGTAGGTTGATCGCATGATCAAGCACATCGTGGCCTGGGAGTTCGCCGAACACGCCGAGGACGCCGACAAGGCGACCAACGTGGCGCTGGTCGCCGAGGCGCTGCGAGCGCTGCCGGCCCTCATCGACGGCATCGTCGAGTTCGAGGTGATCACCCCGCAGCCCGAACTCGACAACACCTTCGATCTGGCGATCTACTCGGTCTTCACCGACGCCGAGGCGTTGCAGGCCTACGCCGTGCACCCCGAACACCAGAAGGTCGTGGCGTTGATCGGTGCCCGGCGCACCGGACGGGCCTGCATCGACTACGACCCGGCGGCGCTGTAGCCGAGTTCTCTGGTGGCGTCGGCGAGCGATCGCTCCGCCTGTTGGACGGCGCTGCGAGCCTCGTGGACGCCGTCCGCCGCCCCGGTGGCCGCGCGACGCGCGGCACCTTCCGCATCCTCGGCGGCGCGAAGTTCGGCACGCAGGTCGGCCACCTCCTGGCTGGCCCGGTCGAGCCCGTTGCGCGCGTCCGCGTCGAGGCGGTTCGCCTCCTCGAGGTCGACCCGCGCTTGCCGTAGCTGTTCGGACGCCTCCCGGACCAGTTGTTCGGCGCGTCGTCGTGCGGCCTCGAGCGCTCGCCGGTCGGCGTTCGCTGGGTCGACCCGACCTGTTGTGGACTCGGCCGGCTGTGCAGTCGGCGAGGGTGCGGACGGCGCGCGTCCCAGGGTGAACGCTGGAATCGACGGCAGCCCGAAGCCCGAATAGACGTGCGGCTTCACCAGCCGTCCGGAGAGCAACTCGTTGCGGGTCTCCCGATCGGCCACAGAGGCCGACAAGGTGTCGTTGACTTCGCCCTTCACCGCCTCCGTGGCTCGGTAACCACGCTGCGTCCCGGCGTCCACCGCCGCCGCGGACAGCCGTCCGATCAGCTTCGTCCGTTCGGCGCCCAGCGCACGCAAGGCGGCCAGATCACCAGCTTGGTGAGCCTCGGCGAGGCGTCCGGCCAGCTCCCCCAGCTGAGCCAGCTCGTCCTGCAAAGTCCGGCTGAGCAGGTTCAAGAGCCAGGCCGAGCGTGTCGGCTTCTTGAGCCCGCCCAAGGCGGCCGCGAGCGGACGGTCCTTGGCCGCGCGGGCCTGCGCCACCAGCTGCGTTCGGGTGGCCATGAAGTCGTCCAGGTCGACGCCGTAGAGTTCGGCGGCCGCCTCATCCAGATCCACGCCCCCAGCCTGCCCGGCCACACGCCGACTGTCACCAGGACGGCCTTCCTTCTGTCTGCCGCTGGTCGAGCTTGTCTGGACTCAGTTCGCATTGGTGACCAAAGGAACCGTCCCCGGTGACCAAGAGAACCGTCCCCGGTGACCAAAGGAACCGTCCCGGTGACCAAAGGAACCGTCCCCAGTGACCAAGAGAACCGTCCCCAGTGACCAAGAGAACCGTCCCCAGTGACCAAGAGAACCGTCCCCAGTGACCAAGAGAACCGTCCCCAGTGACCGAAACAACCGTCCCCAGTGACCGGAACCGTCCCCATGACCGGGGGAACCGTCCCCGGGTCAGGTGCGGACGCGGTGGGGGTGGGTGTAGAAGTTGAGCGAGGAGCCGCGGACGAAGCCGGCGACGGTGAGGCCCAGGTGGCGGGCGGTGTCGACGGCGAGCGAACTGGGGGCGGAGACCGCGGAGACGATGGGGATGCCGGCCAGGTAGGCCTTTTGCACCAGCTCGAAGGATAGGCGTCCGCTGACCTGCAGGATCGTGGCGCGCAGGGGCAGGTGTCCGTTCAGCAGCGCCCAGCCGATCACTTTGTCGACGGCGTTGTGGCGGCCGACGTCCTCGCGGACGGCCAGCGCGTTGCCGTCGAGGTCGAACAGGCCCGCGGCATGGACGCCGCCGGTCGCCTCGAACATCCGCTGCAATGAACGCAGCTGCTCGGGCAGCGAGAGCAGCAGGTCAGCCGACACCGTCGAATCGTCATCACTCACCTCCCACCGGCCCTGCCTCGAAAGGGTCTCGATCGAGTCGGCACCGCAGACGCCGCAGGCGCTGGAGGTGAACGTGCCGCGCACCGGCGGCGGCACCATGCCGGCGGCCAGCACCAGGTCGAGCACGTTGTAGGTGTTCACCCCGGTGCCGGTCTCGTTGTCGACAACCGACCCGGCGCAGTACTGGGCTCGCAGCACGTCGGCGGCACTGACGATCACACCCTCGGCATGCAGCCAGCCGTGCGCCAGTTCGATGTCGTGGCCGGGGGTGCGCATGGTGACGGCGTGCGGACGTCCCGCCAGCCGCAACTCCAGCGGCTCCTCGACGGCCAATCGATCCTCACGGGGCCGGACGGCGTCCCGCTCGACACGGACGACCCGCACCCGCTGGGTGACTCGACCCATCAACGCCACCCGACCGGTTCGTCGCCGGCCGGCTCCAGCCGGATCACGATCGACTTCGAGGTCGGTGTCCCGGACTCGTCCGCGACCGAATCGAGCGGCACCAACACGTTCGTCTCTGGGAAGTACGCCGCGACACAGCCGCGCGCGGTCGCATAGTCGACCAGCCGGAAGGCGTGCGCCCGGCGCTCCTCGGTGCCGGCATCGCCCGGCCAGATCGAGATCAGATCAACCAAATCCCCCTTGGCGAAACCCAGCTCCGCCCGATCTTGGGGGTGGATGAACAGCACCCGCCGTCCCGCCTTCACGCCGCGGTAGACGTCGTCCATGCCGTAGATGGTGGTGTTGAACTGGTCGTGGCTGCGCACGGTCTGCAGCAGCAGATGCCGTGGCGGCACGTCGACGATCACCAGATCGTTGGCGGTGAACCGGGCCTTGCCGGTCGAGGTTCTGAAGGTGCGCGAATCTCGCGGACCATTCGGCAGCGCAAAGCCGAAAGGGGTGTTGACCCGTTCCTCGTATCGCTCGAACCCCGGAATGCAGGCCTCGATGTGACCCCGGATGGTGGCGTATTCGGCGCGCATCGCCGGCCAGTCGATGAGATCGGAACCGAGCGTGCGCTCCGCGATCGAGCAGACGATGTCGACCTCGGATCGCAGCTGGTCAGTGGCCGGCGCCAGCCGTCCGCGGGAGGCGTGCACCATGCCCATCGAGTCCTCGACGGTGACGAACTGCTCGCGTCCGCCGGTGCGGTCGTGCTCGGTGCGGCCCAGGGTGGGCAGGATCAGCGCCTGCCGTCCGGTCACCGCGTGCGACCCGTTCAGCTTGGTCGAGACATGCACGGTCAGCCCGACGTTGCGCATCGCCGCCTCGGTAACCGTCGAATCGGGAGTCGCCCGGACGAAGTTGCCGCCGACGGCCAGGAACACCCCGCATTGACCGTCGCGCATCGCCCGGATCGCGGCGACCACGTCGTGGCCGTGCTCGCGCGGTGAGGTGATGCCGAAGTGCCGGTCGAGGGCGTCCAGCAGCGCCGCGGGTGGGCGTTCGTTGATGCCCACCGTCCGGTCGCCTTGCACGTTGGAGTGGCCGCGCACCGGGCATGCGCCCGCGCCGGGGCGTCCGACGTTGCCGCGCAGCAGCAGGAAGTTGACGATCTCGCGGATCGTCGGCACCGAGTTCTTGTGCTGGGTGAGGCCCATCGCCCAGCAGACGATGATCGAGCCAGCGGCCCGCACCTGCTCGGCGACCTTCTCCAGGTCGCCGCGGCTCATGCCGGTGGCACGCTCGATATCGGCCCAGTCAACGGTGTCGAGATGGGCACGGAACTCGTCGAAGCCGCTGGTGTGCTCGGCGATGAAAGCGTGGTCGAGCGCGTCGGCGTCGAGCAGCAGCTTGTTCAGGCCCTGGAAGAACGCCAGGTCGCCGTTGAGCCTGATCTGGCAATATTCGTCGGCAAGTTCGACGCCACCGCGCAGCACGCCACGGACGGTCTGCGGATTCCGGAACGCCTTCAGCCCGGCTTCGATCAGGGGATTCACCGCGATGATCCGGCCGCCGTTGGCCTTCGTCCGCTCCAGCGCCGACAGCATCCGCGGATGATTGGTGCCTGGATTCTGCCCGGCGATGATCACCAGTTCGGTGGTGTGGATGTCCTCCAGGGTGACGGTGCCCTTGCCGATGCCGAGGGTCTGGCCGAGCGCCGATCCGCTGGACTCGTGGCACATGTTCGAGCAGTCCGGCAGGTTGTTGGTGCCGAACGCCCGGACGAACAGCTGATACGCGAATGCCGCCTCATTGGAGGTCCGCCCCGAGGTGTAGAAGATCGCCTCGTCCGGGCTACTCAGCGCCCGCAACTCGCCGGCGATCAGGTCGAACGCCTCGTCCCAGCCGATCGGTTGGTAGTGGGTGCCGCCCTCGCGCAGCAGTATCGGCTCGGTGAGCCGTCCCTGCTGGCCGAGCCAGTGGTCGGACCGCGTCGCCAGATCGGCGACCGAGTTGGTGGCGAAGAAGTCGCGGGTCACCCGGCGCAGCGTCGCTTCTTCGGCCACCGCCTTCGCGCCGTTCTCGCAGAACTCCGCGGCGTGCCGGCGATCGGGGTCAGGCCAGGCACAACCAGGGCAGTCGAAGCCGTCCTTCTGGTTGATCGCGGTCAGCGTGAGCGCCGAACGGACCACACCCATCTGATTTCCGGCGTGTTCCAACGCCCTGACCACACCGGGGACGCCCGCGCCATAGCTCTTCGGCGACTTGATCGCCAACCGCGCGTCACCGGCGTCCTGCTTCGGTGCTCCCTTGACCATCGGCCCTCCTTGCCCGTGGATCGCTCCAGTATCGACCGCCGTTCGGTCGAGAGCCAGTCGACCGGTCGGCCGGTCGTGCCTGCCGACGGATCTCGTCGGTTGAGTGCGCCGAGACCGAGCTCGACGGGGACGGCCCGGGTCTCGACAAGCTCGACCAACGGGGGTTGTCTACTTGTTTTCGTCGAGCAGCGTCCGCTGAAACAGGTGACGCTGCGACTTGGTCAGACTCTCCTCCGCGACGGTGACGTCAACCGACAACGCCTCGCAGGCCACCCGGTAGCAGAAGCCGTCCCGCACCGGGTGTCCGGTGGCGACACCCATCAAGACATCCGAACGCAGCAGGAAGGTCCACTTCTTCGCATCGGACGGCGGCAGTTCATCGAGGCTGGTGCGACGCTCACGGACCATGCCGGCCACCCCGCCGGTGCGGCGCAGCAGCAGATCGGCGTCGGTGGGCTCCGGTGGTGCCGAGTCGGGTTCGACGGTGCTGGACGCGGCGACCCCGACCTGGCTCCAACCGTCGGAGATCGCCCGATGCTCCGGACTGCCGTCACCGAAGCGTGTCGCGGCCGCCTCGATGGTCAGCACCGCGAAACGCGCGAAGTCGGCGCGCGAGCCGAGCCGTCCGCCGGTCAGGACGTCGTACCAGACCTGACCGGCACCGACCCACGCCTGCCCCCCGATCGCCCGGGCAGCCAGCGCGAAGGCCCGGTTCGGGATGCCCGAGTTGATGTGCACGCCGCCGTGATCGTCGGTGGTGGTGACGAACCGATCCATGTGGTCGGGTTGGGGGTCTTTGCCGAGCCGCGGGTCGTCGTAGGCGGTGCCGGGCGCGATCATGCTGCGCAGGGCGACCCCTTCGACGCCGGGCAACAGCAGGTCGGCGCCGATCAGCCAGTCGGCCGCGACGGCGTCCTGCCCGAGGCGATGCTGTTTGACCAGGCTGCCGAAGACGTCCGAGATGTGCTCGTTGAGCGCACCCGGCTGGCCCGAATAGACCAACCCAGCGGTGCGCTCGGTGACACCGTGGCTGAGCTCATGGCCGATCACCTCGAGGCTGGCCGTGAACCGGGCGAAGATCTGGCCGTCACCGTCGCCGAAGACCATCCGCTCGCCGTCCCAGAAGGCGTTGTCGTAGCTTTCGCCGTAATGGACGGTGCCGGGCAGCAGCATGCCGGCACCGTCGATCGAGTCGCGTCCGTAGGCGTCGTGGAAGAGTTCCCAGGTGGCACCGAATCCGTCGTAGGCCTCGTCGGCGGCCGGATCGCCGGTCGCCGGATCACCCTCGCGGCGCACGACCGTACCCGGCAGCGTTTCGGTGTTGTTCGCGGTGCTGATCTCGCGCCGAGGACCTGCTTCGCCCACGGCCACCGGCGCACGCAGATGGCCGGACGCCACAGGTTGCGGCCCGCGTCCGGCGCGGAGCGACTGGTCGGTAAGCAGCGTTTGCTCGGCGATGCCGGCGACTCCGGATTCGTCGCTTTCGGCGAGCCGCCGCAACAGGTAGGGCGGAACGATCGTGTGCCTGCGGTACGTCATGCACCAAGAATGCTCGCCGGCTCCGACAGTTTCTGTCATCGAGGCAGCCGAGCCACCAGACTCAAGCTGCCGCCGCCGTATCAAACTCGTCCGGGACGACTCCTACAGACATCATTCGCGGACGGGGCGCTGGCGGTAGGGGTGGCCGTGATTGGCACACCGCCCCCAACCTGCCGGCCCGGTTCGCCGAAGTCAGGGCGGCCGCCAGGAGCGAAGCCCCGCGGCCGTCGGCTGGCCCCCGCAGTCGTCAAACAGCGACCGATTCGGGACGCGTCCGAGGCGGCCGAGTGCGAGCACCAACTCACAGTCGTGAGACGATCGTCTCAACGACGAGAGGACAATCGTGATCACGAAGCTGACCCTGACCATCGGCGCATTGCTCACCCTCACCGGGGTGATCGCCTACGGGATGACCGGCGGGGTGAGCCTGACCGCGATGATCCCCAGCCTGGTTGGAGTCCTGCTGCTCGTGGCCGGGGGGCTGGCCAGCACGCCGAAGCTGCACCGCCACGCGATCCACGGCGCGCTCGCCGTCGCTCTGCTCGGTGCACTCGGCTCGGTGATGAACGTGGTGAAGGTCGGCCAGCTCTTCGCCGGCACCGCCGAGCGTCCGGCCGCCATCTGGGCCAGCCTGGTGATGTTCGTGCTGCTCGTCATCTACCTGGGCTTCGGCATCAGCTCGTTCATCAATGCCCGGCGGGCTCGGCAGGCCTGAGCGAACCCCGAACGCTCGCTGAACTATTTGGGGCTCGCTGAACTCAGCGAGCCCCAAATAGTTCAGCGAGCGTGGGGAGGTCTGCCGAGCGTGGGGAGATCCGACGAGCGGAGGTCAGAGGACCTCGGGGTCGACCACGGTCGGACGGCCCGGCAGCGCCAGGGTCGGACGCCGGGCGGCCCGCCGTCCGAGATGGACGTCGCCGGCGGACGCGGCGGTGAACACCCGGGACGCCCGCGGCTCGGCCTGCAGTTCGGCAACCAACTCGGCGACCTTGGCCAGCTGGCCGCGCAGGGCGTCCAGCTCGTCCTCCAGCGCCAGGATGCGGCGGATGCCCTCGAGGTTGATGCCCTCGCGCTGCGACAGGTGCTGGATGTGCCGCAGCTTGGCGATGTCGCGCAGCGAGTAGCGGCGTCCGCGGCCCCGGGTCCGTTGCGGCACCACCAGGCCGAGCCGGTCGTAGCCGCGCAACGTCTGCGGATGCATCTCAGCCAGTTGCGCGGCCACCGAGATCACGAAGATCGGGGCGTCGGAGTCGATCCGCTGCGGCAGGAAGCCGGACGAGCCGGTCACCTCAGCCTCCGTACAGCGAGGCGCGCGGATCGCTGTCGTCGCCCATCGCGGCGGCGAAGCTGGCCAGCGCCTCCTTGGCGGTGTCGTTGAGCGCGTTCGGCACCTGCACCTCGACCGTCACCAGCAGGTCGCCGGTGCTGCCGTCCACCTTGTGTACGCCCTTGCCGCGGACCCGGAAGGTGCGGCCGTTGGGCGTCCCCGGACCGATCTTCAGCGTGACCCGCTGACCGGACAGTGTCGGTACCGAGATGTCGGCACCCAGCGCCGCCTCGGTGAACGTCACCGGCACGGTCAGGGTGAGGTTGTCGCCCTTGCGGCCGAACAGCTTGTGCGGCCGGACGTGCACCAGCACGTACAGGTCACCGGGCGCGCCACCGTTCTCGCCGGCTCCGCCCTTGCCCTTGATCCGAATCTTCTGCCCGTCGGTGACACCGGCCGGAATCCGCACCTGCATCGACTTGGTCGAGCGGCCACGGCCCGAACCGGCGCAGACCGGGCAGGGTTCCTCGACGATCAGGCCGCGCCCGCGGCAGTCCTTGCAGGGCTCACTGACGGCGAACACGCCGCCCGAGGTCGAGGTCTGCATGCCGCTGCCCTGGCAGGTCGGGCAGACCTTCGGCAGCGTCCCCGACTTGGCCCCGGTGCCCGAACAGGCCGCGCAGGCCTCGTCCGAGACGGTCTGCATGGTGACGGTGACACCGGCGACCGCGTCGGTGAATTCGATGGTCGCCTCGCCCTCGATGTCCTGTCCGCGGCGCGGACCCCGGCTGGTGGTCGTCCGCCGGGACGAGGTGCCGCCGAACAGGTTGCCGAACAGGTCGGAGATGTTGTTGTTGCCCGCTTGGCCGCCACCGGCGTTACGGAACAAATCCTCCATCGACGGCCCCTGGCCGCCGCCGGGGAACCGGAAGCCACCCCCGCCGAACATCCGGCGGGCCTCGTCGTACTCCTTGCGCTTCTTCGGGTCGGACAGCACCGAGTTCGCCTCGGAGGCGTCCTTGAAGCGCTGCTCAGCCGTCGGATTGTTGTGGTTCTGGTCGGGGTGGTTCTCCCGGGCCAACTTGCGGAAGGCCTTCTTGATCTCGTCCGGCTTGGCGTCGGAGGAGACGCCGAGGACCTTGTAATAGTCCTTCTCGAGCCAGTCCTTGGTGCTCATGTCCTGACGCCTCCTCTCGTTTCTCCATCGTGCGTGGTCTCGACAAGCTCGACCAACGGTTCTATTGCATCTGTGGTCTCGACAAGCTCGACCAACGGTTCTGTGGTCTCGACACGCTCGACCAACGGTTGTTCCGACAACTTCAACCGACGGCTATTCCGGTTCGGCGACGCCGACCCGCGCCGGGCGCAGCACCCGGTCGTTCAACCGGACGCCTTTCTGCATGATCGCCGAAACCGTGGTGACCTCGACGCCCTCCATCGGCACATGCATCAAGGCCTC
This sequence comes from Micropruina sp., assembly GCA_044225075.1. Lineage (GTDB taxonomy): Bacteria > Actinomycetota > Actinomycetes > Propionibacteriales > Propionibacteriaceae > Micropruina. Next base: position 228,522 of record JBGAJF010000003.1, read on the forward strand.
GTGAATGTTCGGGTCGAACGGCTCGCCGACCTCGCCGTAGGCGGTCAGTCCGTACTTACCGGTCAACCGCTCCAGTTCCTCGGCGACCAGCTTGAAGCCGCCGGTGAGTTCGTCGTGCTCGCGGGCCGCCTCGATGCTGTCCAGCACCGGCAGCAGGTCGAGCACCACCGCCTCGACGCCGCCCTGGCGGGACAGCGCCCGATCCCGGTCGACCCGCTTCTTGTAGTTGGCGTACTCGGCCTGGAGTCGCTGCAGGTCCTGGGTGCGCTCGGCAGCCAGTTCCTCCAGTTCGGCGATCTTCGCGGCCACGATCGGCTCGTCGATCACCTGCCCGACGGGCTCGGACGCCTCCGCGTCCGGCTGATCGACGGACGCCGCCGGCTCCGCTTCGGGCGCCGTCTGCGGGCTATCCGGGGCCTCCGGGGTCGAGGATGGCGTCGGCTCAGCTGCGGGCTGCTGCTCGTGCTTGCTCACGGATTCTCCTTTGCGCGGCCGGTCCGCGGGCGCACTCGCCCACGGACCGGCCGACGGCGTCACTTCTTGTCGTTGTCCTCATCATCGACGATTTCGGCGTCCACCACGTCATCGTCGGCCGGGCTGGACGACGCGTCCTCGGCACCCGGGGTGGGAGCCTGGGCCTCGTCGGCCTGCTGCTTGGCCTGAGCCGCGGCGTACATCGCCTGACCCATCGCCGATGCCTTGGTGTTCAGGTCGTCCATCGCGGCCTTGACCGCGTCGTTGTCGTCGCCGGCCAGGGCTTCCTTCAGCTTGACCAGGGACTCCTCGACCGGAGCCTTCACATCATCGGTGATCGACTCGGCATTGTCGGCGATCAGCTTCTCGGTGCGGAACGCCAGGGCGTCCGCCTCGTTGCGCATCTCGACAGCCTCGCGACGCTTGCGGTCCTCTTCGGCGTGGCTCTCGGCGTCCTTCACCATGCGGTCGATGTCGTCCTTGCCCAGCGCCGATCCGCCGGTCACCGTCATGGACTGCTCCTTGCTGGTGGCCAGGTCCTTGGCGTGCACGTGCACGATGCCGTTGGCGTCGATGTCGAAGGTGACCTCGATCTGCGGCACGTTGCGCGGCGCCGGCATCAGCCCGGTGAGCTCGAAGTTGCCCAGCGACTTGTTGTCGCGGGCGAAGTCACGCTCGCCCTGGTACACCTGGATCATCACCGACGGCTGGTTGTCCTCAGCGGTGGTGAACACCTCGGACCGCTTGGTCGGAATGGTGGTGTTGCGCTCGATGATCTTGGTCATCACGCCACCCTTGGTCTCGATGCCGAGGCTCAGCGGGGTGACGTCGAGCAGCAGGACGTCCTTCACCTCACCCTTCAGCACGCCGGCCTGCAGCGCGGCGCCCAGCGCAACGACCTCGTCCGGGTTGACGCTCTTGTTGGGTTCCTTGCCGCCGGTCAGCTCCTTGACCAGGTCGGCCACGGCCGGCATCCGGGTGGAGCCGCCGACCAGGATGACGTGGTCGATCTTGCCGACCGAGGTGTTGGCGTCGGAGATCACCGCGTTGAACGGCGAGCGGCAGCGGTCCAGCAGGTCCTGCGTCATCCGCTGGAACTCGGCCCGGGTGAGCTTCTCGTCCAGGTGCAGCGGGCCCTCGGCGCCGGCAGTGATGTAGGGCAGGTTGATCGAGGTCTCCTGGGTGGACGACAGCTCGATCTTGGCGCGCTCGGCGGCCTCCTGCAGCCGCTGGCGGGCCATCTTGTCCTTGCTCAGGTCGATGCCGTTGGCGTTCTTGAACTGCTTGACCAGCCAGTCGACGATGCGCTGATCCCAGTCGTCGCCGCCGAGCCGGTTGTCGCCCTTGGTGGCCTTCACCTCGAAGACGCCGTCGGCGATCTCGAGCAGCGACACGTCGAAGGTGCCGCCGCCGAGGTCGAAGACCAGCACGGTCTGGCGATCTCACCGGCCTCCTTGGTGGCCTGCCGCTCAGCGTCGGAGAAGTAGGCGGGCACGGTGATCACCGCGTTGGTGACCGGCTCGCCCAGGTAGGCCTCGGCGTCCCGCTTGAGCTTCTGCAGGACGCGGGCGCTGATTTCTTGCGCGGTGTAGCCCTTGCCGTCGATGTCGACGGTCCAGGACGTGCCCATGTGCCGCTTCACCGAACGGATGGTGCGATCGACGTTGGTGACCGCCTGACGCTTGGCGACCTCGCCGACCAGCACCTCGCCGCTCTTGGTGAAGGCCACGACCGAGGGGGTCGTGCGAGCGCCCTCGGCGTTGGGAATGACGGTGGGCTCGCCGCCCTCAAGGACGGCGATGACCGAGTTGGTGGTGCCGAGGTCGATGCCTACTGCACGAGCCATTGCTTGTTCCTCCAGTTATGTGATGTTCTTCTTGCCGGCTCCAGCCGGCCACGTTGTTGAGCCTAACACGCTCAATCGTAAAGTTGAGTGCACCTGACTCAACCCTGTGTCGCGCCGATGTATTCCCGCCGCGCCCGGTGCTGGTTGGAAGTTCTTAGACTCAGTGGCCGGATCGCGTCCTTTCCTCGCTGGCAAGGGAGATCACTCGATTCGGCGGCCCCGCAGTAGACCCCATCGGCGATTCCCGCGTGAACCGGACGGGGTGAACATGTCAGATTGGACGTCGGCAAGTATCGGTCAGCGGTCAACGAAGGAGAGCCAAGCGTGCCAACCGATCGTCCTGACGATCCCGGCGAGAACATCCGCCCGTGGGACACCGAGGCCGACGGCAACTGGATCTACCGGCCCCAGAGCGACGCCGATGCCGAACTCGGCGATCACGGTGACCAGGACGGCGCATCGGACGCCAAGGCTGCGGGCACCGGAGCCTCGTCCGGCGCGCAAGCCACACCCACGGCACGGCCGGCATCGGCATCATCACCGGCGGCTGTTCCGGACGCCAATCCCCCGGCCCGCGGAACGGGCCCGACCGCCTCGGCACGATCCGCCTCGTCGGCCCAGTCTCCCCAGCCGGCCTCCGCGAATGGCGCAGAACCGCCGTCCAGCAACTCTGCCGAGCCCCCGGACGCCAAAGCGCCGCGGCCGGACGGCGGCGTTTCGGTCGGCCGGGCGGTCGCGCTGGGAACCATGATCGGGGTGATCGTGCTGTTCCTGGTCTGGTTCTTGATTGGCCGCCAGGCGACGGATCCCACCCTGGCCGTCCCGATCCCGCCCCCGCCGACCTCCGCTGCTCCGACACCGACGACGACGCCGTCGGAGTCGATATCGGTTTCGGCCTCGCCGACACGCACCCGCAGCACGGCGAGGCCCAAGCCCACCAGGACCCGGACGCGGACGGCCAAACCGACCCCCACGCCGACCCCGACCCCCACGCCGACACCGACGCCCACACCAACACCCACCCCGACCCCGAGCCCAACGCCGACCAGCGGCCTCAACGACGCGTCGAACCGGCTGGGCTGGACCTTCCTCATCGACGGGCTGGGACCGGTGAAATTGGGCCTCGACTGGGCGGACGCGGTGGAGCTCGGTGTGTTGCAGCAGGCCCCGAGCGCCTGCAGTTCGCAGTCGCCGACCGATCTGCTCGGCGATGTCCAGGTGTACGCCTCGGGCGGCCGGGTCAGCGCCATCGACATTCGCAGCCCCGCGTTTCCGAGCAGCCGCGGCGTCCGGATCGGGACCCCGCTGGACAACCTCAAGACGATCTACGGCGACGCCCTCAAACAGACCGTGATGACCGACGGCAACATGACGGTCAACCAATGGGCGCTGACCAACCCCAACCAGTACATCGCCTACCTGGTCGACGGTTCCGGCGTCGTGAGCCGGATCGCCATCGGCTATCGGGGCGCCGACAACTCGATCACCCTGCCTCCGCCCTGCTGACCCGTCCGCCCTTTCGCCTACCCGACGGCACCGTCTACCCGACGGCACCGCCCCACCGGACGGCACGGCCCCTACCGACACTGCGGTCTCTACCCGACGGTGTGACCCAACAGCGGCACGAGGGCGTCCAACACCGGGAACGAGTGCCAGAAGGGATGCCCGAAACCGGCCACCTCGACCGTGAGGCCCGCCCCCGGAGCAGCCTCATGCAGCGCCCGGAAGGACTCGCGGTGGCACAGGTCGCTCCGCTTGCCGCGAACCAGGTTGATGACCAGCGAGCCGTCCAAGGGCAGATCGCCGGGTAGGTGGGGCTGCGCGAGGACCTGGGCGATGGCAACCAGGTCGACCGGCCCGTAGCGCACCCACGGTTCGCGGAGCTGGCGGCGCCGCGCCCGCATCACCCAGTCGTGGGCGTGGTTGGTGGCGAAGCTTGCCGGCTGCCGCAGCACGTCGGAGAGATTGTGCAGCTCGAGAGTCAACAGGTTGCGCGGCAGGGTTGCGACGGGCTCGATCAACGTCACCGACCGGACGCCGGCCACCTCCTGCCAGCGCCGCAGCGCCGCTACGGCCAGCGAGCAGCCGGTCGAGTAGCCGATCAGGTCGACCTGCGCGGGCAGCGGTTGCTGCACGGCTTCGAGCGCGGCCAGCTGGTAGTCCACCATCAGCTCGGCCCAAACGTCGATGTCGCCGCGCAGCATGCTCTTGCGGACCCTGCTGGGCAGGGTGTCGCCGAACCGGCTCATCCCCGGGATCTCGGTGAGCAGCACCGGCTCTTCGAAGGACGCCGCCAGCATCTGGCACTTGGCGGCTTCCCACGGGCCGAGCGGAGTGTTGAAGCCGGGGAAGTAGACCAGCAGACGCGGTGCTGGCCCGGGCCGTACCAGCAGTGCTTCCACCGGGGCCTGACGGTCGTCGAGCCGGGCCACGTACTGCAGCGCCCGGCCGGACGGTTCGGCCAGTTCCCGCCCGACGTCCACCGTCAACGTGACCAGCTCGCGCATGCGTCGATGCTAGTGCCGCCGCTTGCCCGGGGACCTCCGTGCACGCGACCCGGCCCGGGCGAACAACGCAGCACCCGTCTCGCTACCGGCGCGTCCTCCGCCGGGCGTGCGACATAAGCGCCACACTGGGCGCGTGCATCACCAGCGAGCTCTCGTCCGGCGCCCTTCGCCTCGGTTGTCCGAAGGACTGCTGACCCATATCGAACCTCAGCCGATCGATGTGGATCGCGCCATCCAGCAATGGGAGGGCTACCGGGCGACCCTGGAGGCCAACGGCTGGGAGACGATCGAGGCGCCGGCCGCCGAGGACTGCCCCGACAGCGTCTTCATCGAGGACACCATGGTCGCCTACGCCGACGTGGCGGTGATCGCAAACCCGGGCGCCTCCGAGCGACGGGCCGAGATCCCCGGTGCAGAGCTCGCGGTCCGCAGCCTGGGCTACCGAATCGCCCGGATCACCAGTCCCGGCACCCTCGACGGCGGCGACGTCCTGAAGCACGACCGCAACGTCTGGGTGGGGGTCGGCGACCGCACCAACTCCGAGGGCGCCCGGCAGCTGGCCGCCGCCCTGGAGCCGCTGGGCGCCCAAGTCATCGAAGTGCCGATCACCAAGGTGCTGCATCTGAAGTCGGCGGTCACCGCGCTGCCGGACGGCACTGTGCTGGGACATCCCTCATTCGTGGACGATCCCGGGGTCTTCGATAAGTATCTGGAGGTCCCCGAGCCCGACGGCGCCCACGTCGTCCTGCTCAACGACAACAAGCTGCTGATCTCGGCGTCCGCGCCGAAGACGGCAGAACTGCTGGCCAGTCGCGGCTACACGCCGGTGCCGGTCGACATCAGTGAGTTCGAGAAGCTCGAGGGCTGCGTCACCTGCCTGTCGGTGCGGTTGCGCGGCGGGTCGTCCTGAGTCGGCGGCAGGTGCGGAGCGCGTCGTGACTCAAGCGGTCATCTTCGACCTGGACGGCACCCTGATCGATACCGAGCCGGTCTGGGAGTCGGTACGCCGCGAGTTGGCCGCTCAGGACGGCATCGAATGGCCCGAGTCGGCGAGCCGGGCGATGATGGGCATGAGCACCCGGGAGTGGTCGGCCTACATGGCGGACGTCGTGGGCATCGGTCCCACCGCGGAGCTGGCCGCCCGGCGGACCATCGACGGTCTGGTCGAGCGCTACGACCGCGACCTGCACGTGCTGCCCGGCGCCCGCGAGGTGGTGCGCAGACTGGCCGCGCACTGGCCACTGGCGGTCGCCTCGTCCTCGCCACGCGACCTCATCGAACATGCCCTGCAGGCGCTCGGCGTCCGCGATCTGATCGCCGTCGTCCGGTCCACCGAGGAGGGGACGGCCCGCGGCAAGCCCGCCCCGGACGCTTTCCTTTGGGTCGCTGACCAGTTGGACGCCGAACCGGCGCGGACGGTGGTCGTCGAGGACTCCGCTGGCGGCATCCAGGCCGGGCTCAACGCCGGCATGCCGGTGGTCGCCGTCCCCCGTCCGTTCCTCACCCCGCCCGACGACCTGCTGGCCAAGGCGTCGGTGATTCTGGCGCACCTGGACGAGCTCACCGTCGAACTGGTCGACAACCTGGGCAGCGGGAACGGGTGATCCTCCGGCGAACCGGTACGCAGGGACGCTTCTCTTCGGTTCGCTTTTCGGGCCGGTTTCCGACGAGATCTCTCGGGCCGGACGCCTGACCGCGGGCCTAGCCATCGGTGCCGATGGGTCCACTAGGGTGTCTGATGCGTGGCGCTGGCCCGGTTCGACAGCGGGCCATCACCTTGTCGAGGAGGCCAGATGCTGAAAACGGTGCTGCTGGGTCTGTCCCGCGCGCCGCTGATGAAGCGGATGGTGGTCGGCTTCCCGTTGACCCGGCGGATCGTCCAACGGTTCGTGGCAGGCGAGACGATCGAGGACTGTCTGCGGGCGGTCCGCGCGCTGCTGGCGAGCAACCTGATGGCCACCATCGACTTCCTGGGCGAGGACACCGTCACCGTGACCCAGGCCGACCGGGTCACCGACACCTATGTGGAACTGCTGAACCGGGTTGCCGCCGAAGGTTTGGCCGACCGGGTCGAGGTGTCGATCAAGCTCTCCGCGTTGGGGTCGTTGCTCAAGGACGGCTACGAACTGGCCCTCGACAACGCCCGGGTCATCTGCACCACGGCAGAGCGCGCCGGAACCACGGTGACCGTCGACATGGAGGATCACACTTCCACCGATGCCACCCTGCGCACCGTGCGGACGCTGCGCGCCGACTACCCGTGGGTCGGCGCCGTGCTTCAAGCGATGCTGTTCCGCACCAGTACCGACTGCGCCGAGCACACCGGCGCGGCCCAACGGGTACGGCTGTGCAAGGGCGCGTACGCCGAGCCCGCCGAGATCGCCCATCGTTCGAAGAGTGCCATCGACCGCAACTACAAGCGGTGCGCCACCATTCTGCTGGAGGGCGCCGGACGTCCGTTGTTCGCCACCCATGACAGCGCGATGATCGAGCACGTCCGGTCGGTCGCCAACCGGATCGACCGCAGTCAGTCGTCGTACGAGCTGCAGATGTTGCTCGGCATCCGATCCGAGGAGCAGCGCCGGCTCGCCGGCCTCGGTCAGAGCAGCGCCGGCTCGCCGGCCTCGGTCACCAGGTCCGGGTGTATGTGCCATTCGGCACGGACTGGTACGCCTACTTCATGCGCCGGCTGGCCGAGCGCCCGGCGAACGTGTTGTTCCTGCTCCGCGCGCTCCGGGAGCGGCCGACCAAGAAGCCGGCCCCGTCCGGTTTCTGAGCGAATACGTCTGTTCTGCCGAGCCGGCAAGCTCAACCGGACGCGACCACTCCGTCCAGTGCGACCGTGAGATCGGCCAGCAGGTCGCCGATCTGCTCGATCCCGACGCTGAGCCGGATCATGCCTGGGGTGATGCCGGCGGCCAGCTGAACCTCGGGCGGCATCGAGGCGTGGGTCATCGTGCCGGGGTGCGACACCAGCGACTCGGTGCCGCCCAGCGACTCGGCCGGACAGAACAGGGTCAGGCCTTCCATGAAGGTCTTGGCGGCGTCCAGGCCGCCGTGCAGTTCGAAAGTGACGATGCCGCCGAACAGCTCCTGCTGCCTGGACGCCAACGCATGCCCGGGATGCCCGGGCAGGCTCGGGTGGTGGACGACGGCGACGGCGGGATGTCGTCCGAGCAGGTCGACGACGGCGGCGCCGTTGCTTTCGTGGACAGCCATCCGGGCATGCAGCGTGCGGACTCCACGGAGAGCCAGGTAGGAGTCGAAGGCTCCCCCGGTAACGCCGAGACAGTTCGCCCACCAGGCCAGATTCTCCACCTGTTCGACGCTGCTGCCGACGATCGCGCCGGCGACCACATCGGAGTGCCCCGCGAGGTATTTGGTGGCCGAGTGCACCACCACATCGGCGCCCAGCGCGAGCGGTCGCTGGCCCAACGGTGTGCAGAACGTGTTGTCGACGACCACGGTCGCCCCCACCTGGTGACCCAGGTCGGCCAGCGTCGCGATGTCGCTGATCCGCAGCAGCGGATTGGACGGCGTCTCGACCCACAACATCGCCGGACGCCGCGTCCGGATCACCTCGGCGGCCACCGCTGGGTCGGTCAGGTCGGCCAGCACCAACTCGAAGCTGCCCTTGCGGGCCAGCGCGTCGAACAGCCGCCAACTGCCGCCGTAGCAGTCGTGCGGCGCCACCAGCACGTCACCCGGCTTCAGCAGCGCGGTGACCACCGTCGTGATCGCGCCCATCCCGCTGGCGGTGACGACACCCCCCGCGCCCTCTTCCAGGCCACTGATCGCCTCGGCGATCGCGCCGCGGGTCGGGTTGCCGCGGCGGGCATAGTCGAACGCCCGCGGCACCCCGAACTCGGCGAACGTGTAGGTGGTGCTCAGGTAGATCGGCGGAACGACGGCACCGTGGGTCAGGTCGGTGTCGATACCGGCCCGCACCGCACGGGTGATCGGCGACGGTTCGATCATGACCTTCCTCTCGCCAGTCGGGCACGGTAGCCTCGCGGGCCCTCCCCGCGCTCGCCTAACTATTTCCCGCTCGCCGAGTTCGGCGAGCGGGAAATAGTTAGGCGAGCGCGGGGTTGGCGGCTCGGCAGGCTGACAATACCGGGTGAGGATCGACGGGCCGGACGCGGGCGTCCAGCAGGTGGGAGGTGGGTGGAGTTGCCCGAATCGCTTTGCTGCCCACCCACCGAGAGGTACCTTCCCGTTATGAAGATCGAAGACATCATCCGCAGCAAGGGCGCCGGAGTCGTCACGGTCGAACCCACCGCCACGGTGGAGGACTTGGTCGCCCTGCTGGGCGAACACCGGATCGGCGCCGTCGTCGTTTCCTCTGACGGCGTCCATCTCACGGGCATCGTCAGCGAGCGTGACGTCGTCCGGAAGCTCGGCGCCGTGGGCGCGGCCGTCCTGGCCCTGCCGGTCAGCAAGATCATGACCACCTCCGTGCACACCTGCACCCCTACCGACACCCTCGAGGAGACGGCGCACACCATGACCTATCAGCGCATCCGGCACCTCCCAGTGGTCGTCGAAGGCGAACTGCATGGCGTGATCTCCATCGGCGACGTGGTGAAGCACCGCATCGACCAACTGCTGGACGAACGCAACCACCTGTTGGGCTACCTGCACGCCTGAGCCGATGCCGGACGTCACTCCCGCACCGGAGGCCGCCGGGCCGGACGCCACGCCGGACGCCGCGCGCACCTCGTCCGCGTCCGGCACGCGGGACGCCGCGTCCGTGCTCAGCGGTGCCGTCCCACAGGTCACGGAGGCCAACGATGCAGCCGAAGAAGATCCGCCGGCAGCCACAGTTGCTCGGGCGCTCGGGCTCGACGTCCTGGTCACCCGGCACGCGGCGGTGAGATCGCTGGCCGAGGCAGCCGCCGCGCGCGGCATCGAACCTCGCGACATCGTCAAGACGATGGTGGTTCGGCGCGGTCCCGACGACTACCTGTTCGTCCTGGTCCCCGGCGACGCGGTGATCGCCTGGCCCAAGCTGCGCGCCCTGCTCGGCGTCTCACGTCTGTCCATGCCTGACGCCGACACGGCCCGCGAGGTCACCGGCTATGGACGCGGCACGATCACCCCGTTCGGCGCCCGCACCGCACTGCCGGTCATCGGCGACAGCTCGATCGCCGGGCGCCGGGTGTCGATGGGCAGCGGCATGCACGGTGTCGCCATCGGTGTGGACGCCGACGCGATGCTCCGCGCGCTGAACGCCAGGGTCGCCGACGTCGTCTGAGGGCGGCGCACCCCTCCGGTCGAGCGCCGGAGCTGCCCGGGTCGCCATCGAGCAACCCGACCGCGAGCCACCACCCCAAGGGGTGATTGGGTGGACCGATTGCCCGTCCTAGCCTGGCGACACATGCAGGACACCCGCACCGCGAAGGAGGAGGCATGGGTATCGGCGACAAGATCCAGAACAAGGCCCAAGAGGTTGGTGGCAAGGTCAAGGAGACCGTGGGAGACGCCACTGACAACGAGCGCCTGCAGGCCGAAGGCGCGGCCGACCAGGCTTCGGCGAAGGCCAAGCAGGCCGGCGAAGCAGTCAAGGACGGCGTCAAGGATGCCGCCGACAAGGTCGGCGATGCCGCTGACAAGGCAGGCGTGGGCAGGGCTCAGAACTAACCCGATGTCCGGTCATTGACCGGACAGCTCCCGCGAAACGGCGCCGTCACCCCCCGGGGCGGCGTCGTTTCCATGTCTTCACTGCGGGACGTCTTCACTGCGGGACGCGGGCTCGCGACTTCCCCGCTTTCCCGCACCGCCCCAATGCCGACCTGCGACCCTGATGCGGCCCTACGGGCGTGGGCGGCATGATCGGCAGCCGATTAGGGTTCATCCATGGAACGCGCGGTGATTCGGGTGGACGGCTATGTGCAGGGCGTCGGGTTCCGTTGGTGGGTGATGTCGCTGGGCCGGGAACTAGGCCTGACCGGCTATGCCGAGAACCTCGTCGACGGCAGGGTCGAGGTGCATGCGCAGGGATCGTCCGAAGCGTTGGGAGCCCTGGTCCGCGCGCTGATCGAACAACCCACCCGCCGAGGACGACCCGGACGAGTCACCGATCACACCGTCGATTGGACGACCCCGGATCCGGCGCTGCGCGGGTTCTCCGTCCGCTGAGCATCCATCATTCTCCCCTCATGCCCCGCGGGGAATGCGCATGGCCCGGCCCTCACCCATTCGCCGACGATAGGGTCGCCGCGTGAGCAAGCTCCTAGTCACCGGAGGGGTCCGCTCGGGCAAATCGACCTACGCCGAGTCATTGCTGGCCGACGCTGCCGAAGTGACCTACCTCACCCCCGGCTATCCGGCTGATCCCGCGTCCGATGCCGACTGGGCGGCCCGCGTGCGCGACCATCGGCAGCGTCGTCCACCGCACTGGCAGACGGTGGAGACCGTCGATCTCGCCGATGCTCTCGCGCGCGCCGAATCCGCGGTGCTAATCGACTGCCTCGGCACCTGGCTGACGCGCTGCATCGACGCCTGGGGCACCTGGGAGCGTCCGCTGGACCACTGGCATCAACTTTTCGACGACGCGATCTCGGAACTGGTCGAAGCCTGGCGCGCCCATCCGCACACGATCGTGGCCGTGACCAACGAGGTGGGCTGGGGCGTCGTCCCGACCCACCCATCGGGCCGCCTGTTCGCCGACCTGCTGGGACGCACCAACCAACACGTGGCCGCCGTCAGCGACGACGTCATCCTCATGGTGGCCGGACGCCCACTGCGTCTCTAGCGCACCGCAGCTGGACCGCCCTCCGGATAGTTCGCACCCTGGGGACGGTTCTTTTCGTTCGAAATTCGCACGCCGGGAACGGCTCTTTTCGTTCGAAATTCGCACGTTTAGAACCGTCCCGCGTTCGGTCACCCGGCGTTCGCGTCCCGGCGTTCGGCTCAGGCGGCAGCCAACACCACCAGGACGCCGGTCGCGGCCAGCTCGATGGACGCGCCGAGGACATCGCCGGTGATCCCGCCGAGCCGCTGGCCAGACCGCCGGATCAGAGCGGCCGCGGCGCCGATACCGGCCAGTGCGGCGAGAACCCCCTGCCACCACGGCGCTCCGGTCAGCGAAGCCGCTAGCGACAAAGCGCCGGTGAGGACGACCCACACCGCGCCGGCGAGCGGCACCGGCACACTGGACGCGAAGACCGCGCCGAGCCCGTCGCTCCGGGCGGGCCGGACGCCGCGGCGTCCGGCGATCACCAGCGCACCGCGTCCGGCACAGAACGCCACCGTCACCGCCAGCCAGCCCCACGGACGTCCCAGCAGAGCCGAGACGGACGCCACCTGCAGGCCGAGCACGACGACCAGGGTGACCACGCCCATCGGCCCGATGTCGCCACGACGCATGATCTCCAGCGCCTGCGCGGCCGGGCGTCCCGAGCCGAGACCGTCGGCGGTGTCGGCCAAGCCGTCCAGGTGAATCGCCCGGGTCAACCAGGCGACCAGCCCGACGACCAGCAGCGCCGTCACCAGATCGGGGAGCACCTGCGACAGCACCCAGCCCGCACCACCGGCGATCAACGCGACCGGGGCGAAGGCCAGCGGGGCAAGAACGGCGGCCAGCCCAGCCGCCTCGCGATCGACCTGCTGCGGCGGCGCAACCGGCAGGATCGTCAGGGTGCCCACCGCGAGGCGCCAGCCGTCCCCCACCTGCGCGCGCACCCGTCCATCATCCCAGCGATCCACCGACTCCCCGGCAGCACTCACAGGAAACCCACAGCCAGCCCCTAGCCCAGGCTCACAGGGCACTGACAGATTGAACACATGACGACCAGCACCCGCGGCGGCAGCGAATCCCTGACCAGGCCGGACGGCACCCCGATCCGCATCCTCACGGTGGACGACGAGTCCAGCCTCACCGAATTGCTCAGCATGGCGATGCGGTACGAAGGGTGGGAGGTCGCGACCGCGGGCTCCGGTCTGGACGCCGTCAAGGTCGCCCGCGACGTCCGCCCGGACGCCATCGTGCTCGACATGATGCTGCCCGACTTCGACGGCCTCGAGGTGATGCGCCGGATCCGCACCGAGCAGCCGGACGTCCCGGTCATCTTCTTGACCGCTAAGGACGCCGTCGAGGACCGGATCGGCGGCCTCACCGCCGGCGGCGACGACTACGTCACCAAGCCCTTCTCGCTGGAGGAACTGATCGCCCGGCTGCGCGGGCTGCTGCGCCGCACGGGAGCCACCACCCTGCGCCCCGGCTCACAGCTGGTGGTCGGCGACCTGGTGCTCGACGAGGACTCCCACGAAGTCACCCGGGCCGGCGACGAAATTCAGCTCACCGCCACCGAGTTCGAGCTGCTGCGCTACCTGATGCGCAATCCGCGCCGGGGCGCAAGAAGATCGACGCCAACCGGACGCCGATGATCCACACCCTGCGCGGCTCCGGCTACGTACTCAAGCCGGCGGCGGAATGACCGATCCCTCGCAGCCACCCTCCCCCACGCGGGTCCCGCTGGGGCACACACCGCCCGCCCAGATCAGCTCGGATCGCCTACCGGCCCCGGCGAGTGGACTGAAAGAACCGTCCGCTGGCTCGGCGGTCCCGGCCCTTGGCGCAGCCACCGAGACGAGTGGACCGAAAGAACCCTCCCCCCGCACCGGAATCCACCGGCCGCTGGCCAAGGGCACCCTGGGTCGGAGGCTCGTCGTCCGGGTCGCCGCGCTGGTCGCGATCGTCGCGATCGGCCTCAGCGCGGTGGTGGCGGTCGCGGCCTACAACATTCAGATCGGCCAGGCGGACAGCCGGCTCGATCGCGCCATTTCCCGGCAGACGGGGCCGGGCGGCCCCGGATCGGGCGGGCCAACGCCGGGCGGGCAGGAGATTGGCACGATCATCGCCGAGCAGACCGGCGGAGCGATCAACGGCGTCATCCTGGTCGATCGCGCGAGCAACTACGGCGTCCGCTATGCCTCACTGTCGGCGGACGCCCTGCAACAACTCGCAGCCCTCAGACTGAACCCCGGCGACAGGGCGACCGCTCGGCTGACCGGCTACGGCCTCTACCGAGTGACCGCGGCCACCGACGGCTCCTCGGCGGTGATCGTCGGCATTCCGCTGGGGCAGGTCTCCAGCGCGATCACGTCGCTGGTGATCTTCGAAGCTCTGCTGACGGGCGCTGTCATCCTGATCGCCGTCATCGCGGCACGAGGAGTGGTAGTGGGCAGCTTGGCGCCTCTCAACCGGCTGGCGGCGACCGCGACGACCGTGTCGAATCTGCCGCTGGAGAGCGGCGAGGTGGAGGGCATTGTCCGGGTGAAGCCGGCCGACACCGATCCGGTCAGCGAGGTCGGACGCGTGGGGCTGGCGTTCAATCACATGCTCGACAACGTCGAGGGTGCGCTGGCGGCCCGGCACGCCTCGGAATCGAAGCTGCGCCAGTTCGTGGCGGACGCCTCGCACGAGCTGCGCAACCCGCTCGCCGCGATCCGTGGCTACGCCGAGCTGAGCCGACGAGAACGCTCCGAGATGTCGCCGGCGATGGCGCACGCGATGGCGCGGATCGAGTCCGAGTCGGATCGGATGAGCAGCCTGGTCGAGGATCTGCTGCTGCTCGCCCGGCTGGATTCCGGACCCGCCCTCGACCTGGCTCCCACCGACCTCACCGAAATCGTCCTCAACGCCACCAGCGACGCACGCGCGGCCGGGCCCGACCACAGCTGGTCGCTGGCGCTGCCCGACGAGCCGGTGATGGTGCTCGCCGACCGGTACCGATTGCATCAGGTGGTGGCGAATCTGCTGGCCAATGCCCGCACCCACACCCCGGCCGGCACTCGGGTCGAGACCGCCGTCGCGCTGGCGGACGGCATGGCGGTGATCACCGTGACCGATGACGGCCCCGGCATTCCGCCGGAGCTGCAGGCGTCCGTCTTCGAGCGGTTCACCCGGGCCGAGGTCAGCCGGGTCCGCAAACAGGGCGGCTCGTCGACCGGACTGGGTCTGGCGATCGTGGCGGCGGTCGTCGCCGCGCACCACGGGACGGCGTCCGTCGATTCGGACCCCGGCCACACGGTGTTCACCATCCGCATCCCCGCAGCACTGCAGTAGTCGCCGGTCGACTCCGCAACCAGGCCGCGCGATCCTGGCTCGCAGGGACGGTTCTCTCAGGTTGAGTCGCCCCCCTCCACCCCTCAGTTGAGGGGTCGCAGCACGGCGAATGTCCTAGTCAAACTACGTTTCCGGGTGAACCGCCTAGCCAGGGTCATGTCTTCAGGTTGCTCTGAGGTAATTCTCAGGTTTTAATACCTACTCATGAGCAGCCCTACCGTTCGCATCCGTGCCGGACTACTCGCCGCCGCGTTCGCCGTCACGAGCCTTACTACGGCCATCGTGGGTGTCAGCGAGAGCCACGCCGCCGACCAAAAGACCTACATCGAGAAGGCCGCCAAGGCCGCGACGGCGTCCAGGACGAAGTACCGGGTGCCACGTTCTGTGACGATCGCGCAGTCGATCCTCGAGTCGGGTTGGGGCCGGTCGGGATTGAGCACCAAGTACAAGAACTACTTCGGCATCAAGTGCAGCCCCGCCGCCAGCCCGCACCAGAAAGCCTGCGTGTCGCTCGGCTCGTACGAGTACTTCCACGGCACGAAGAGGATGTACGTCAGCAAATTCCGCACCTACAGTTCGATGGAGAACTCGTTCCTCGACCACGGACGCCTGCTCGACCGCGGCTCCCGGTACAACCGGGCGTTCAAGTACGTCAACAACCCCAACAAGTTCATCCGGGCGGTACACAAGGCCGGCTACGCCACCGACCCTGGCTACGCCAATCTGGTGATCAGCATCATGAAGCGGTGGAATCTGTACCGGTTCGACACCAAGCTGAAGACCGAGACGCCGAAGAGCAACGCCAAGACGCTGATCGCAACGGTGGCTCTGCCGGAGTAGCGGAGTCGGGCGGCGACCAGGGGCACGCCATCGGCTGCGCTGATCGGCCGCCAATCGCTCGACCCAAGAGGCGATGATTAGATCGCGGCGGCGACACGCCTCATCCACGCTGGAACAGACTCGCCCTTGCGGGTGCGCATCTCGACCTCGAGCGCGACGGCAACAGCCTCTTCCCTTGACACGCGAAAAGTCTGCTTCGGCTCTGGCTCGCTCGCCTGCCCAAGCGACGGGAGTGTGCTGGTCATGACCCCTGCCCTCCTTCGGTCGGTCCGTCTGCAACCTCAACGTTTAGATCGCCGTCTTTGATCCCGCTCGCTTCGAGGCGGGTCTCGACGTCATGTACAAGCGTCGCCGGGTACGCAGCTTGGAGGAATTCTAGATCATCCAGAGCGCTCAACCCACTCTCGCGCCCCAAGTAGGCGATGGCGTTCTGACCCACTTTCCTGCGAAGGGCGCCTTGCGTGCCCACCCCAGCGGTCGACGCGTGATCGAGAGCCCACTGCGCCCGCTTCCACCATTGATCCCGGCGGTCGCTGTGACGCTTCTGCACAATAGTCGCCCAGCCGACGAGGAGCGCCACTGCCGCAGCACAAGCGGTCGCAAGTGGCCCCAGGCTCGCGATCTTCGCGACCCAATCAGCCTGTGCAGTGACCGAGGCAACGGCCAGACAGGTGAGCCACAGCAGAGCAAGTACGACAACAGCCAGCACCGCTGCGATGAACCAAACAAGAACGCGCCCGAGCTTCACCACACGGGGCCGGTCGGCGTGGCGCTTAGCCCACTTCCATCCCCGGGTCACAGCGATCGTCAGTGCGATCCCACCGACCAAACCCAGTCCGAGCTCCATCAGCCGTCACCTCCTGCACGACTGGCGTCGCCGTCGCTCTTGACGGAATGCATGGACCTCAACTCCACGCTGTTCGGATCATCGCCACGTAGCGCTGAATCTGCTCGAACGCCACCGCGTAGTCAGCGTCGTCGCGCCGGTAGGGGTCGGCGATGTCGAGATCTGCGCCGCGGCCCGCTACCGCAGACCGCTGCGCAGCGGCCGCGGCGATCAGCGGGATCAGTTCGGCGCGCCCCGCCGGCCGCTGGGCCGGACGTGGACTGGCCGCCACAATCTCAGCGAACTCGGCGAGAGTAAAAGCTCGCCGCACAGCCGCCGGCACGAGTTCGACCACTCGTGAGCGCAACTCCCTGGTCATGGTCAGGATGAGGTCCGACTGACGCAACAGCGGCTCGTCGACCTGCCGGGCGCCGCCGTCGTGAGCGACACCCACGGCGTCCAGCCGGGTTGCCATCGGCGGGTACACGGGCTGCCCCACTAGGGCGTGAGTCCCCGCGCTGGTGGAGTCGACCCGCTCGCCCAGCTCGTGACGTATCAGAAATTCCGAGACGGGCGATCGACAGATGTTGCCGACACAGACGCTCAGCACTCGGAGCCGATCATTATCGATTTCGCTAGTCACAGGAGAGATCATGCCGCATCGCTGGTGACGGGTCGGGTGTGACAGAGTGTGGATTGTGTTAAGGCCGGTCCTTGACGCTAGAATCTGACGGCCGCTAATCCCCCGTCGCGAACACCCCCAAGGAGCAGTCAAGAATGGAACTGCGCGACTACGTAGCTGTGCTGCGCAAATACTGGGTCAGCATCGTCGTACTAACTGTGCTCGGCCTTGTCGGCGCAACAATCGTCACCCTCGTCACTCCTCCGACCTACACTGCTCAAAGCGCGGTCTTCCTCGCCGTTCGGGGGGGCGACTCGGCATCGGAACTGGCGCAGGGCGCCACGTACGCCACCAACCAGGTGCGTTCGTACGCCCAGGTGGCCACGACACCGACCGTGCTCCAGCCGGTGATCACGAACCTCCAACTGGAGACCACGCCGGCCGAACTCGCCGAGTCGGTGACCGCGTCGATCCCGACCAATACCGCGCTCATCGAAATCGCGGTCGACGACCGCGATCCCGAGCTCAGCGCGCGAGTCGCCCAGGCAATCGGCGAGCAGCTTGTCGCCACCGTCGGCCAACTTTCGCCGGCGGACTCGAACGGCAAGCGTGCGGTCGTGGCCACCATCGTGACGCCGGCCACGGTGCCACTGGAGAAGACCACGCCCCGCACCACCTTGAATCTCGCCGTCGGCCTCCTTGCCGGTCTGCTTGCTGGTTTCGGACAGGCCATGCTGCGCCATACACTCGATCGGTCGATTCGTACCGAGCATGACGTCGTCCGCGCTACGGATCATTCCGTGATCGCCAAGGTCCCTTTCGACCCGGACGCCGCCGAACACCCCTTGGTGATGTTCAGTGACCCTCATTCGTTGCGCGCCGAAGCTTACCGCAAGCTACGGACGAACCTCCAGTTTCTGAATATTGCGAAGGGCACCTCCAGACGTTCCTTCGTGGTCACCTCATCGATCGCGGAGGAGGGGAAGTCCACGACCTCGATCAACTTGGCGAGCACGATCGCCGAGGGCGGCGAGAAGGTGTTGCTGATCGACGCCGACCTGCGTCGATCAACCGTCGCCAAGTACCTCAACATCGAAGGCTCGGTCGGGCTAACCACGGTCCTGATCGGGCGCGCGAGCCTGGACGATGTGGTGCAGCCAATCGGCACCGGTACCTTCCACGTGGTCACAGCCGGCGAGATCCCACCGAATCCGGCTGAACTCCTGGCCTCGGACGCTATGAAGCAACTACTGCACGAGGCGACTACCGCCTACGACACTGTGGTGATTGACGCCGCTCCGCTTCTGCCTGTGACCGACGCCGCGATCCTCTCGACGATCACCAGCGGGGCCTTGGTCGTCGCCGCCAGCGGCGTGGTAACTGTGCCCGAGTTGGAGGACGCGATCGATACTCTCGATCAGGTCAACGGAACGGCATTGGGAGTCGTCCTCAACAAGGCCGAGGTCGGCAGCGGAAATGGCTACTACTATCACTACAGCAATGAGACTAGGACTAGTACGAGCAGGCGATCGAAGCGGTCGAGGCCGAAGCGCGCTCACGTAGGAGATTCTCTTGATGTCACCGCGTCCAGCCAGTAGGACGTCGCTACTCATGTTTCGTTGTTAGGCATAGGTGGCGGAGCTTGATGGTTACATCCTCCCCTTAGCGAAATGACACTCGAACCGACTCGGGTCAGCGACTTATGCTCATGAACGCAAAGTTGCTATCACCTGGACCAGCCCAAACCGCGGAACCCGATAGATGGGAACGCTGGACAGACCAGCAATCCTCGCCATCGCCGCACCACGACCAAAACCCTCATCGCCACCGATAGGTAAGTTCCAGCAATCAACGAAGGGGAGCTCAGCGGTGGCTTCCCAGCCCTCGCTGAATTCATCACGCTTGGCTAGACACGAAGAACCGAGCCGACGACATTCTCACTCCTTCGACCCCCAATGCAGTTCGGCGTGGACAGCCAGAACCCCCAAGGCGACCACCGCTATATTGGACTTATGTCTCAGAGAACGGTTGCCACGGGCGCTCACGGTGGCAGGCTTTACTGTGGTCGGAAGTTGTCACCACTATGGTTCTCCAGTTTATCTCGACGGCAGTATTGTCCCCGACTGTTGACGCCAGAGGACTTCGGGCTTGTGGCTGGCTCGAGGGATGAAGTTCGGGTCGCTCGTGGCGAGTGATGTGGCACAACAGTCGAGCGGCTTTCACGAAGCAGGGAATTCCGACGAAAACAAAGCGCCCTTCGGTCTTCTCCACCAGCGATAGCACCTCCGCCATAGTCACGGAATACTACTGAGACTTGCGGCCGCGAGCAACTTCGCCAGGATTCGACAACGCATACTCAAACAGCGCCTCACCATGATCCACGGCGGGAATCACGTGAATTACCGAATCGACTTTCGCCCTCCGGATCAGCTCACCCAGCAGGCAGGTTGTCAGGCCACCCGAACCGCTTTGAGCAGAGCAGACTCGTCGGTGATCCGTCCAGCGAAGGTTCGCGTGTACCAGCCCAGTTCACTGCTGTGCGACATACCCCGGCCAACGATGGGGCGCGCCTAGTGGCGTGTCAGGTTGAAGCGCAGCCTATTTGTTGATGGCGGTGCAGTAGCCGGCGAGGCGCTCGAGGATCTATTCCGCGGTCTTGTGCCAGACGAAGGGCTTGGGGTCCTCGTTCTGTTCATGAAGACGATGAAGTCCTTGGCGGTGTGCGACTTGCGTAGGTCGTGGATGACCTGCCCGGTGGCGATCTCCAGGGCCGCGAACAGGTCCAGTGTGCCGTTGCGTTCATAGTCGTGGGTTGCTCGTTGGGGCGTGGTGGGCAGCATCGGCAGGATCGAGCTTGTCAAGATGTTTGTGTAAGCGGGTTCCGAGTTACTTGTTGTTGAGGTGGTTGCGGATCGCGTAGGCGGTGAGTTGGACCTTGTCGATGAGTCCGCCGTGGCCGCTGTGGTCGTGGGTGTGGTCGCGCATGGCTGCGCTGATCGCGTCGTGGGTGGTGGCCTCGGTGAGGTGGGTGAGCACGGTGTCGATCTCGTCGAGGGTGCGCAGGGCGCGGTCGAGGAGCTCGTCGGCTGTGTAGGGGCGGGTGATGCCGGGGATCTCGGCGTGAGGGCTGTCGGGCAATGGCATGGTGGTCGTCCTGGTCACAGGTAGGGGTTGATGCGGTCGGGGTAGGCCAGCGCGAGTTGGCCCAGGGCGGCTTTCCAGTTCGTGACGACCTGGCCCTCGACGAGCCTGCCGGCGGCTTTGCGCTGGTTGCCGGGCAGGCCTCGTTCTTTGGCGCGGTCGCGGGCTCGTTTGTCCTCAATGTTGCAGATCGCCAGCCACAGCAGTTTCACCACGGCTTGGTCGTTGGGGAAGTGGCCGCGGTTCTTGGTGACCTTGCGGAGCTGGTAGTTCAAGGATTCGATCGCGTTGGTGGTGTAGATGACCCGGCGCAACTCGGGCGGGAACGCCAGGAACGGGATGAACCGTTCCCACGCGTCGGTGAACGTCTTCACGGCCGCGGGATACTTACGGCCCAGGACGCTGGCCTCGAACTCACCCAAGGCTTCCAGGGCGGCGTCCTCGTTCGCAGCGGTGTAGATCGGCTTCAGCGCTGCCGCGACGGCCTTGCGGTCACCGTAGGCGACGAACCGCATCGCCGCTCGGATGAGGTGCACGACGCAGGTTTGCACGGTCGCGTACGGCCAGGTCGCGGCGATGGCCTCGGGGAAGCCGGTGAGCCCGTCACAGCACACGATCAGCACATCACGCACCCCGCGGTTGGCGAGCTCGGCGCACACTGCCGCCCAGAACTTCGCGCCCTCGGTGGTCTGGACCCAGATCCCGAGCACGTGCTTGATGCCGTCGAGGTCGACCCCGACCGCGATATGGGCGGCCTTGTTCCGCACGTGTCCACCGTCACGGACCTTGACCACGATCGCGTCGAGGTAGATCACCGGATACAACGCTTCCAACGGCCGGGTCTGCCAGGCGAGGACTTCGTCGGCGACCGCGTCGGTGATCTTGCTGATCGTCTCGTGGGACAGCTCGGTGCCCAGCGTCGAGGCCAGGTGGTGCCCGATGTCACGGATCGTCATCCCGCCGGCGTAGAGGCTGATGATCATCCCGTCCAGGCCGTCCAAGCGCCGCTGGCCCTTTGCGACCAGCATCGGGGTGAACGTGCCCTGCCGATCCCGCGGCACGGCCAACTCGACGTCACCGATCTCGGTCGCCACCGTCTTGCTGCTGGTGCCGTTACGAGAGTTGTCGAACTGCGACGCGGTCGCGTCCCCGCGCTCGTAACCCAGGTGATCGGTCAGCTCCGCATCCAGGCCCCGCTCCAGCGTCGCCTTCAACATGCTGCCAAGCAGGCCACCCTCGCCCGTCAACGGTTCACCAGCATCAATCTTGGCGAAGATCTCATCCATCGCCCCTGACGCCTTCAACTGCTCAGCCAGTTCCTTCTGAGCCCTACGCCGCTCGGCGCGATCCGGACTGATAACCATGGTCATAGTGTCGTCTCCTTCGAGTTAGGAACCCCCTTACACAGACCATCTGACACCCCCGCAGGATCGGCGCCGACCGGTTCAACGCCTGGATCTGGGGCTTCTCGTCGACCGCATACACCGCTGCAGCGACCGGCGGCGACATGTAGAGCCCGACCAGATCCCGGATCTTCTCGATCAGATCAGGGTCCGGGGACACCTTGAACTCGTCCTGGCGCCACGGCTTGAGCCCGAACGCCCGCCAGATCTCCGACACCGTCTGCCGGCTGATCCCGTGCCGCTGGGCCATCAGGCGGGTCGACCAGTGCGTGTTCTGACCCGGCGTAGTCTCCAGGGTTTCCACCACGACCGCCTCGATGATCTCGTCCCCGATCTTGCGAGCCGCGCCGGGCCGAGGTGCATCCCCCAGCCCCTCGAGCCGGTCGACCGCGAACCGGTTGCGCCACTTGCTCACCGTGGCCTTATTGACCCCCAGTTCCTCGGCGATCACGACGTTGGTCTTGCCATCGGCACACGCCAGCACGATCCGTGAGCGCAACGCCAACGATTGGCAGGACGAGTGCCGACGCACCCAACGCTGAAGTGTCTCCCGCTCCTCGATGGAGAGCTCGATCTGAACAGTGGGTCGTCCCGGACCAGGCATCCTCGGCTCCTTCGGTAGAAGTTCTACCTCCTACAACCGATCCCCCCAAACCAAAATTCCCACATCCAGCAATTATCTTACGAAACAACCTGACAGGACACTAGGTCGTCCTCGTTCATTGCCTCATCTGAGAACGGACACACCCGGCTTGCAGGACGCAACTGTCCCGGATCGACGCCGTCGATGTTGGCCTGGTACATTCTCGGCATTCCCATTGGATGCGCACGGACCCGTCGGTGACTACCGAACAGGCGCCGCAGCCCGATGCAGATTCCGCGGGCCACCGTCTCCTCGATGCGATGCGGCACCAGATCTCCTTTGCCTATCGATTGACAAGAAGGAGGTTCAGTTCAAGCGCCCGGCCGATAAATTCCCGACCACACCCGGAAATAGCAGCATCAATACGCCCCGCCCGGACGCAGTACCACTCCTACAGTCTTCACTACTATCGTGATGTCACCAATCAGCGACCAATTCTCCACGTATCGAAGATCGAGCCGGATGCTCTCGTCCATGGAAAGCTCCGAGCGCCCGTTTACCTGCCAGAGCCCGGTGATGCCCGGTTTGATGAGCAGGCGACGATGGTGAATATCGCTGTACTCCGCGACCTCACGCGAGACCTGGGGACGAGGGCCGACAACACTCATGCCGCCGCGCAGCACGCTCCAGAACTGCGGCACTTCGTCGAGCGAGTACTTGCGCAGAAACTTGCCGATCGGGGTGATCCGCGGGTCCTCCTCGAGTTTGAACAGCAGCGCTGCGCCGCCGTTCGCCGCGATCAGTGCATCGATCTTGGCTTCCGCGTCGATGCACATCGTGCGGAACTTGTGGATGGTGAACGGCTCGCCGTAGCGACCGACACGCTGCTGACGGAAGAAGACCGGTCCACCGTCGTCGCACTTGATCAGGATCGCAACCACCAGGAAGATCGGGGCCAACAACACCAGCGCGACTACAGAGAACACGACATCGAAGGCACGCTTCATCGCCAGCTTGGCACCGGTGAATCGAGGCAAATCGACATGAACGAAGGACAGCCCCTCCGCTTCACGAACCTGCATGCGCGGCCCGGCGACATCCACTAGGCGCGGCACGAACATCATCTGGATCGGTCGATTCTCTAACTGCCAGGCGAGCCGACGGGTCTGCTCGCGATTGAGGCCGTCGGTGAGGATGACCGCGCCGATCGCGCCGCGGTTCAACTCAGAGCGAAATGCAGCGCCGTCGTACGAGGGCAGGTCGACGCCGGCCTCGGCGGCGCGCTCGACGCCGTCGGTCAGATGGACCGCTACTGCGCCATACCCGGCGATGATGCCGCGCCGAAGCTGCGCGACCACGTCGGCCACTGCGTGTGAGCTTCCCACGACAACCGTTTTGGTCAGGGCGCGACCCTGGCGCCGCAAGCGCTGCAGCTGCTTGCGAAGCAGCCAGCGGCCCAGCACCAGCAGGGCGATTCCCAGCGGGAGTGTCGTGAGGAAGAGAGAACGTGCGAGCCGCCATTCAAACATGTACGACACGATCGCGACGCCGCCGAACAGCATGAGGCTGGCCACGATAATGCGCCGGTACTCTTCCAACCCGACGCCGAGGATCTGCAGGCTACGTGTGTCGGCCGCGCCCATCACGACGACCCACATCGCTACCAGCAAGGGTGCGAGCCAGCTGTAGGTGACGAACTGCGTGCCGACGATTTGCTGGCGCCCAAGGAACAACAGGGCGAAGGTGGCGAAGACGGCCACGCCGAGACTGGCGATATCGACCACGATCAGGATACGCCGGTACTTGACGTACCAGCTAGGTGCGGCATGGTCAACCGCAGCAGCAGATGCAACCCACGGGGACACGTCGGTCCAACGTGGGGCATCATCATTGAATGTACGAAACTGAGATGCCGCACTGGACATCGGCGAACCTCCGGGGGTGAGTTCGGGGGGTTGTCTACATTCGGATGTTGGCGGGGGTCTGAGGCCTTTGGTTCCAGATCTGCACGGCAACACCGTTAGTTCCACGACCGTCACGGCGCAGCGGGTCGGCCAGCCAAAAGGCCAGTGGCCCGGCTCCGCACTGCGGAACCGGGCCACTGAGGCTTCGGCTAGGGGACTATGCCGCCGACCTCGTCTGTTGGTCAGCCGTGAGCCAGCGCAGCCTGCGCCGCCGCGAGCCGGGCGATCGGCACCCTGAACGGTGAGCAGGACACGTAGCTCAGACCCACCCGCTGGCAGAAGTCGATCGATGAGGGGTCGCCGCCGTGCTCGCCACAGATGCCGAGCTTGATGTCAGGCCGGGTCTGCTCGCCGAGCTTCACCGCAGTCTCGACCAGCTTGCCGACACCGACCTGGTCGAGGCGGGCAAACGGGTCGACCTCGTAGATCTTCTTCTCGTAGTAGGCGTCCAGGAACTTCCCGGCGTCGTCGCGGCTGAAGCCGAACGTCATCTGGGTCAGGTCGTTGGTGCCGAACGAGAAGAACTCCGCCTCGGTCGCGATCTCGTCAGCGGTCAAAGCGGCCCGCGGAATCTCAATCATGGTGCCGACCAGGTACTTCAGGTCCACACCGGCCTCGGCGATGATCGCGTCGGCGGTGTCGGTAACGATCTTCTTGACGAACGCCAACTCCTTGACCTCACCGACCAGCGGGATCATGATCTCGGGCACCAGATCCCACTCCGGGTGCGCCTTCTGCACGTTGATCGCTGCCTCGATGATCGCCCGGGTCTGCATGGCACCGATCTCGGGATAGGTGACGTCGAGGCGGCAACCGCGGTGCCCCATCATCGGGTTGAACTCGTGCAGCGAATCGATGACGGCCTCCAGCGCGGAGGTCTCCATGTTCATCTGCCGGGCCAACGCGACCACGTCGGAATGGTCGTGCGGCAGGAACTCGTGCAGCGGCGGATCGAGCAGCCGGATGGTGACCGGGTGACCCTCCATCGCCTCGTAGATGCCCTCGAAGTCGCCGCGCTGCATCGGCAGCAGCTTGGCCAAAGCGGCTTCCCGCTGCTCGACCGACTTCGACACGATCATCTCGCGGATCGCCGAAATGCGTTCGGGGTCGAAGAACATGTGCTCGGTGCGGCACAGCCCGATCCCCTCGGCGCCGAACTCGCGGGCCTGCTGAGCGTCCAGCGGAGTATCGGCGTTCGTCCGCACCTTCATCGTGCGGTACTCATCAGCCCACTCCATGATGCGGCCGAAGTAGCCGCCGATCTCTGCCGGCACGGTCTTGATCTGCTCGCCGTAGACATTGCCGGTGGAGCCGTCCAGCGAAATCCAGTCACCCTCGTTGTAGGTATTGCCGCCCAGGCTGAAGCTGCGCACACCGAAGGTGATCTCACCCAGACCTGACACACAGCAGGTGCCCATGCCGCGAGCCACCACCGCCGCGTGCGAGGTCATCCCGCCGCGGGCGGTCAGGATGCCCTTGGCGTAGTGCATGCCCTCGATGTCCTCTGGGGTGGTCTCCAGCCGGACCAAAACGACGTCCTCGCCGCGCTTGCCACGCTCGGCAGCCTCGTCGGAGGTGAACACCACCTGGCCACAGGCCGCGCCCGGGGAGGCCGGCAGTCCCTTGCCGATCGGCGTCGCGCCCGCCAGTTCCGCCTCGTCGAACTGCGGATGCAGCAGCGCGTCGATCTGCTTGGGATCGATCATCGACACCGCCTTCTTGGGGTCGATCATGCCCTCATCGACCAGGTCACAGGCGATCTTGAAGGCGGCCGCGGCGGTGCGCTTACCGTTGCGGGTCTGGAGCATGAAGAGCTTGCCCTCTTCGATGGTGAACTCCATGTCCTGCATGTCGCGGTAATGGTCTTCCAGCTTGTCGACGATGGCTTGGAACTCGTCGTAGACCGCGGGGTTCTGGCTCTTGAGCTGGTCGATGGTCAGCGGCGTCCGGATGCCGGCCACCACGTCCTCGCCCTGGGCGTTCATCAGGAACTCGCCGTACAGGCCGGAGTCGCCGGTCGCCGGGTTGCGCGAGAACGCCACACCGGTGCCCGAGGTGTCGCCCAGGTTGCCGAACACCATCGCCTGAATGTTGACCGCGGTCCCCCAGTCGGAGGGAATGTCGTTGAGCCGGCGGTAGTAGACCGCACGCGGGTTGTCCCAGGAGCGGAAGACTGCCTTGATGGCGCCGAACAACTGCTCGATCGGGTCGGACGGGAACTCCGTGCCGATCTTGTTCTGGTACTCCTCCTTGAACTGCCGGGCGAGCTCCTTGAGGTCGTCGGCGTCCAGCTCGAGATCGTCCTTGACGCCCTTGTGCTCCTTCATCTCATCGATGAGCTCCTCGAAGTACGCCTTGCCGACCTCCATCACCACGTCGGAGTACATCTGGATGAAGCGCCGGTAGGAGTCATAGACGAAACGCGGGTTCCCGGTCTTGCGGGCGAACGACTCGACGACCTGTTCGTTCATGCCGAGGTTCAAGATCGTGTCCATCATGCCGGGCATCGACGCGCGGGAGCCCGACCGCACCGACACCAGCAGCGGGTTGTCCGGATCACCGAACTTCTTCCCGGTCAGCTCCTCCAGGGTGCCGATGTAGCGGACGATCTCGTCGCGGATGTCGTCGCCGACCTTCTCGCCGTCGGCGTAGTAGCGGGTGCAGGCCTCGGTGCTGATTGTGAAGCCCTGCGGCACCGGCATGCCGAGGCCGGTCATCTCGGCGAGGTTGGCGCCCTTACCGCCCAGCAGGTTCCGCATGGAACCATCGCCCTCGCTGAACTCATAGACATACTTGGTGGTCATCGTGTGACGAATCTCCTTCGGATGCTCCATTGCATTGCCGCCGACGGCGGCGGATTCAATCGCCGGTGCCCGGCGGAGCGGGGGC
Organism: Micropruina sp.; assembly: GCA_044225075.1. Classification (GTDB taxonomy): domain Bacteria; phylum Actinomycetota; class Actinomycetes; order Propionibacteriales; family Propionibacteriaceae; genus Micropruina. The sequence goes on from JBGAJF010000003.1 coordinate 255,689, forward strand.
CGGTGACCGGTCGGACGATCCCACCGTACCGAGTCCGGCGGCGCCGTGGATACAGAGCCGCGGATCGGCACCACAATCATCGCCAACAGATGATTACCTGAACCTATGGACGATCCACCGGCCGACCGGCTCGACCCTGTCACCGAGTTGCTGCTCGCCCAGGCCGGTGAGATCACCGAGCCGGTTGCTGTCCTGGACGACGTGACCGGATCGCTCACCCGTGCGCTGGTCGAGCAAGGTCACAGGTCCACGGTGTGGTGCGACGACGTCCGCTCGGAGATGCTCCTGCCCACGACGCCGCTGGTGACGCGGGCCGCAGCGCCGGCGTCCGCACTCACCGATGCGCGGACGGTGCTCTGGCGACTCCCGCGCGCGGTGGGTGCGGTCGAGGAGTACGCCGAACTGATCGCCAGGCAGGCCGACCCGGGCGTCCGGGTGATCGCGGCAGAACGGGACAAGCAGCTCGCGCGTTCGATGAACACGGCTTTGGCAAGGAGTTTCGATTCCGTGACGGCCTCGCTCGGACACCGCAAGGCCCGCGCACTACTGGCGTCCGGGCCGCGTCCAGTCGAGCCGTCCTGGCCCCGGACCGCGCGGATCGAGTCACTCGACATCGACGTCGTGGCGCACGGTGCAACCTTCAGCACCAACCGACTGGACCGCGGCACGGCCCTGCTGACCAGCTGCTTCGATCAGCTACCGGACGCCGCCACGGCGATCGATCTCGGCTGCGGCAGCGGCATCCTGGCCACCCTGCTCGCTGGACGCGGCGTCCGCGTACACGCCCTCGACGTCGCCTGGAGCGCCACCGACGCCACCCAGCTCACCGCTGCGGCCAACGGCGTCGAGGTGGATGTCCAGCGCCGCGACGGCTTGGCCGGCTGGAGCGAGCCGGTCGATCTGATCGTGACCAACCCGCCGTTCCACGTCCGGGCCGCAAGGGATACCTCCCCCACCCGCCAGCTCTTCGATCAGGCGTCTCGGGTGCTGGTGGACGGTGGCGAACTCTGGTGCGTCTATAACGCGCACCTGCCCTACCTGCACTGGCTACGCCAAGCCATCGGTCCCACCCAGATCGTCGCCCGCGACCGCGCCTACGTGGTGACGAAATCAGTACGCCGGCCATGACGTGTAACTGAAAGATGTCTCTCGTCAAACGCAAAATTGATCGACGGCAACTCACGCGCGGCAAGCAGCCACGCGAGCGTTCCTTCTCCGCGATTCCAGCGAGCCACTACAACCACCTCGCGTTGACGGTGACGTCGATCGAGACTGCCCACCCCAACCTCACCTTCCTGTACGCCACAGTTCCGGTTTGCCGGGCCGACAGTTGGCATGCGATCGATCAGGCCATGGTGGAGGAACTTCATGAGGTCGGGATGGTTCTGGTCACGGCCGCCGGCAGGCCGTGAAGGTCAGCCGGCGAACCGACGCCGGGTCGATCGCTACGCTGTAATGTCGCCGGATCGAGGCTAAGGGGAATCGTGTCGGCCAGTCGTTCAACAACCGATTTTTGTGTTATCGGCGGTGGCATCGTGGGCTTGGGCACAGCCATGACCCTGCTGCAGCGACGGCCGGGCGCGTCCGTCGTGCTGCTGGAGAAGGAGGGACGGCTAGCCGCCCACCAGACCGGACACAACAGTGGGGTGATTCACGCCGGCATCTACTACAAGCCGGGGAGCTTGAAGGCACGGCTGTGTAAGGCCGGCGCCGCCTGGACGAAGGAGTTCTGCACCGAGCACGACATTCCTTTCGCCCAGCCCGGCAAGCTGATCGTCGCCACCACGCCGGTCGAACTGCAGCGCCTCGCCGCGCTCGAGGAGCGGGCGCAACTAAACGGGCTGCGGGCCGAGCGGATCGATTCGGTCGAGTTGCGGCACCGCGAGCCACACATCCAAGGACTCGGCGCGCTGTTCCTGGCGGACACCGGCATCGTCGACTACGGCCGGGTCTGCGAGGTGATGGGTGCACGCATCGAGGCCGACGGCGGCACCATCCGGCTGAGCACGGCCGTCACCGGGCTACAAGTGGATGCGGACGGCGTGACCGTCTCGGTTGCCGAGAGTGAGCCGGTCCGCGCCGATCGGGTGGTCGTCTGTGGCGGCATCCAGGCCGACCGACTGGCCCGTCTCGCCGGCGTCGGCGACGGCTTCGCGATGGTGCCGTTCCGGGGTGAGTACTACCGGCTGCCGGCCAGCAGGGCGGGGTTGATCGATGCCCTCATCTATCCGGTTCCCGACCCGGCACTCCCCTTCCTCGGCGTGCACCTGACGCTGACGATCGACGGCGGCATCACGGTCGGCCCCAACGCCGTGCTCGGCATGGCTCGTGAGGGCTACCCGCGGTTCTCGGTGAATCGTCGGGATCTGGCAGAACTGCTCCGGTTCCGCGGCTTCTGGCGGCTGGCCCGGACCCAGCTGCGCACCGGCGTCGCCGAGCAGTGGAACTCGCTGGTCAAGCGCGGCTATCTGGGCCAGGTGCGAAAGTACTGCCCCGAGCTGGAGCTCGCCGACCTGCTGCCGGAGCCGGCTGGCATCCGGGCCCAGGCCGTCCTCGCCGACGGCGGAATGGTGGAGGACTTCCTGTTCCGCCGCACCGAACGTCAGCTGCACGTGGTCAACGCACCCTCGCCGGCCGCCACCTCGTCCATGCCGATCGCCGCCGAGATCTGCACCGAACTCCTGGGCAGCCACTGACGTTACGCGGCTTGCGGCGACGCGCCGTCACCGCATACGAACACGCTGTCTCCGATTATTCGCGTGGTCGGAACCGTTGATGGCGTCGCGGTCGGCGATGCCTGTCCACAAATCGTGGAGGGATCACTTCCGGTGTCCCGTCGGTTGATATACGGATCTCCCACCGTAACTCGGGCGTTCGTTTCGGGTCGGGTTCCAACAGATTGTGGTGGTGTTTACACAACAAACACAGATTCGAGAGCGACGTTTCACCCCCTTGTGCCCACGGGGTGATGTGGTGGGCGTCACAATCAGCAGCTGGCCGATCACAGCCGGGAAACACGCAACCCTGATCCCGGACATGTAGCGCGTGGCGAATATCGGGCGTGACCAGGCGCTGTTCCCGACCCACATCCAACACTCCGGACGGCCCACCCAGAATCACCGGCAGGATGCCCGCATCGCACGCGAACTGGCGTAGCTGACCGGCCGTGAGTTGGGTGCCGTCCGCCAGGCCGGCACCGTGACAGTCTCCGAGTAGGTCGTTGTAGTCGATGAGGATCGCCATGTGCGGCCGGTCACCACCATGCCGGGGTGCGTCCTGGTGGACCGCGACCCGACGCGCGAGTTCGACCAGAGCATCGGCGCGGCGTTGCGGCCAGGTGGGTTGCGCCACACCCGGATCGCGCAACTCCAGGGCGGTGCGATGCATCTGCTGAGCCAACGCCTCAATCTGGGCTTTGATCGCCGCAGCGTCCGCAGTCGGCAGGGAACCCTTGATAGTTGTCGAACCGTGCCCGTCATCGGCAAAGTTCAGATGCCTGGCCTGCTGCGCGTCCCGCAACTCCCGCTCTTGCCGTTTCGCCTCCGCTTCCTCAGCGACCTCAGGCGCCACGACCTCCAACAGATACCGCGACAGGCCGGCGAGTTCGCGACTGTCGAACTGTTCACAGTGGCCGACCATCGTCGCCTGCGCCTTCGCCTCCGCCTCGACACCCAGATCGGTGGGGAGCTTCTTCAATACCTGGGTGACCGCTGCAGCTTGCCGGTCGTTCGCTCGGCCGTCCCGCAGCGCGTCCCCGAGTTGGCTGAATCGGTGCAGATCGGCCGCGTGGTGCACCATCGCCGACGCCTGACCACGCGTGTAGCGCAACTCGGCCGCCAGCCACGACACGGTCGGCACACCGTGCGCGGTCATCGCCGCCTCGGCCCGGTCGACCTGGCCAAGCACGGTGTGCACCACCCCCGACACACGCGTCTGGACCGTGAGCAGATCAGCCACCAGGTTCAGCTGTTTACGATCCGTGAGCAGCGTTACGTCGTTGAAGTCGAGGTGATCGAGCAGACCGGTGATCACGGCGGCGAAATCCGCCACCGCCGTCCCGAACTCTGCCTCGATACTCATGCCATCAATCTAAGCGTCGCCACTGACAGTTTCCGTGACCAGCCGTCCACGAGTAAATCCCGTAGCCAGTTGATCGAATGGTTCATGAAAGCCAGGCTAGAGACCGCTACTGACAGTTTTCGAGCCGGGCAGCCTAAACGGCGAGATTCTTCGAAGCTGACAACACTCGGTCATTTGTGACAACACCTGTGACAACACCTTTTCGCTGGGCGGAGATTGCGGAAAGCAACCGAGAGAGGCGTCTCGACTCGCACTCATGGACCGCGCAGTGCCAGGGGAACAACCGCGACACCATCGTGGCGGCGGTAGGCATTGCCGCCGATGGCGATCAGAACACGGTCGGCCAGGCGATCGCCGAGTTGGACACGGAGCCAATTGAGGTGGCGGCCTCGATCACCGCCGCGGCCTCGCCGAAGAGTTCGGTGCAGAAGTGCTGCCCCGGGTGGGGAGTTCGCCGGCCTGGGTGGCAGCCGACGTTGCCGGCGGTGGAGGCTCGCGCGGCGGCGTGCCAGATTGACACCCTTCGCCGGACCGCGGACGATGCTTGAGACGACAAATCGAAAGGGACGGCGTGCACGCGTTCAGTCTGAAGAACTGCGAGTTGGGCGTCGCCACCTCAGCCACCCAGATCGAGGGCGGCCACGCTCACACCAACTGGCACAGCTGGGCCGAGCAACCGGGCCACATCAAGGACGGCTCATCCCCCGCCCGCGCCTGCGACCACTGGAACCGGGTCGCCGAGGACGTCGAACTGCTCAAGGCGCTCAACGTCCAGCACTACCGCATGGGCCTTGAGTGGGCCCGCGTCGAACCCACCCCCGGCGAGTTCGACTCCGCCGCCATCGACCACTACCGCGACGAACTCGGACGGCTGCGCGACGCCGGCATCAAACCGCTCGTCACCCTGCACCACTTCAACAACCCGGTCTGGTTCGAGGATGCCCACGCCTTCCTCAACCCCGAGGGCACCAAGGTCTTCCAGCAGTACACCCAACGCATGGTCTCGGCGCTGGGCGACCTGGTCGACGAGTGGATCACCATCAACGAACCGAACATCTACTCGACGCACGCCTACTACTTCGGCGTCTGGCCGCCCGGCGTCCGATCGTTGAAGACGCTCACTCGCGTCTACACCAACCTGGCTGCGGCGCACATCGACGCCTACCGGCTCATCCATGAACTACAGCCGGACGCCCGCGTCGGCGTCGCCCAGCATCTGCGCGTTTTCCGTCCGCGGATCGCCTGGCACCCTGGTCATTGGGCCTCGGCTCAGATGATGGAGTGGCTGTTCCAGCGCGTGATCACCAAGGCCATGTGCAAGGGCCGATTCGGTCTGATCGAGGTGGCCACCTGGCTTCACGAGGAACATCCCGGACCGCTCTACGTCACCGAGAACGGAACCGCCAACACCGACGACGGCTTCCGCAGCCGTTTCATCTATGAACACCTCGCCGAGATCGCCAACTCCGACCTGCCGATCGAGCGCTACTACCACTGGTCGTTCATGGACAACTGGGAATGGCTCGAAGGAGAATCCGCCCGATTCGGCCTCATCCGGGTGGACTACGAGACCCAAGAACGCACCCTGCGCGAATCCGGGCGGTTCTTCTCTGAGATCGCCGCTCAACGCGGCGTCACCGAGGAGATGTACCAGCGGTATGTCGCCCACCAGATCTACTCGCGCAACACTCCGCCGCGCTGAACCGGCCGCCCAACCATCCGCTGACTACCAGCGCGGCACGAGGGATAACGGCAACTCGCCCGACGGCCGTAGGTGTTGTCGCCAGTGCCAATGAAAGGGCGGTCGGCCCACGCGAGTTGGCGGGCCCGGTCGAGGTTGCACTCAGAAGCTCAGCCAGAGCCAACAACTCAATCTTGTGTCTATTGGACGAGCGCGAGGCCCTAGCACGACCCACGAATCGCCTTCATCAACAGTGCGCAACGTAGCGACTCGATGGTCAGAGTCCTGGAGGACGGTCCGCTAGTACAGACTCAGATCCAGTTGGTGCTGGGCCCTCATCGACGTTCTGGGTGCCGACCTCGAGCCAGGACGGCCAGTCCAGCCTCCAGCTGCGGCGATCCGAGATGCTCAAGGATCCGCCGCAGGCACCGTGTTTCGCCTCCATGATCTGCACCGCCACCGCACCCGAAGCGGGCCTCACACTCGGCGGAAGCGGGCTCACAACCGTGATCTTGCCGATCGAGTTTGGGCCCGAACCTTCACGCGAAACGCCCTGACAAGGCATGACGATCGACCATACCCGAAAGTCAGCGCTGAGTGTCAAAGTCGCGCCAGACGAAAGCGACACAAGAACTGGCCTAGCCTGGGACAGGCACGTTCAAACACCGCATAGACTCCTGTCGCGACTGTCGGTTGGCTAGGGGAATGGAGCATGCGAGTGGTGGAGCCTAACGAGCCAAAGAAACTGCCCAAGGGAGGCTGGGCAGTGATGCTCCTAATTCTAGTTGTTCTCTGTCTCGGAATCGTGGGTGGCATACTCGCGCCGATGCTCTCTAGCGGAGGTCAGGCATCCCGCGACCCCGACATCACCCGAGTTCCGTCGCGGACCCCCGGCTCGTCTCAGGCACCCATCCCCGACGTCACGTCAGCACCTCACAAGGTGGACGCGAAACTCACGACCCGGCTGCTCTTCGCTCACCAGGCGATCGGAAAAGACATCGTCAGGGGCATTCCACTCGTCTACAATAGCGCCGATATCCCGGCCCCTAAGATGCTGGCTTGGGATCGAGCCAAGAAGACCAAGGGCCCCCTGGTGGCTACGGCTATTGTCGGTCGCAACGGCGACGCCCTGGGCAAGCTCCGAGCATTCGCCCGGCTGGTCAACGACGCACCCCGACGGAATATTCACGTCGCACTTCTCGCGCTCGACTCTCAGGACGTCAATGCTGAAACGGACATCGATGACTTATTCCAAAGCTACACCGACACGATGAATTCATTGGAGGCCGCCAGCCCTGACATCTCGTTCCTCTACGCCACAGTTCCGCTGACAACCGCCAACAGCTGGCTCGAGATCGAACGGTCAAAGATCACAGGACTGAGCAATGTAAACCAACCAGTTTGGCAGGACAACATTGCACGGGAACGCCTCAACACGCTCGTTCGGGATCGCTACTCGGAAACAGGTCGCCTATTCGACATCGCCGCTCTTCAGGCCGACACCGGCGGCAACAAGGTCGCGGCCAAACAACACGAGGATCTCTGGTACTACGTTATGAACCCCGCCCAGTCTAGCGATGGCAAGCGACTAAACGGCAGTGGATCCCAGCACCTCGCACAGAGCCTGATCCTCTTGGTCAACGCCGCGTCCCGGGCGTAACTCCCACCTGCACTTCACTCGGGTGCCTTGAAGTTGAGCATGTCGCTGTTGTCGTAGTTGCGTGCCACAACCCGTCCGGGATTCCCGGCGACCAGACACCCGGAGGGTACGTCTTTGGACAACACAGTCCCAGCAGAGATGGTCACCCCATTGCCTACCGTAATGGGGCCGGTAATCACTGCGCCTGGGCCGATCCATACATTGTCACCGATTCTGGGAACGCGCTGGTCCCCGCGGGCAACACGCTGCCCGATCGTCACATTCTGGTGAAGCACACAATTCTTGCCGATAACGACAGGGCCAATCAACACGCCGTGGCGATGCATAAGCAGCAGTCCCGGCCCGATTCTGGCTCCGCTGCTTATCTCGGTGTGATCGATGTGCGTGAGCCAGCGGTTGGCGACGCGGTGAATACCAATGGCCAGTGCACCGAGCAACGGGTTTCGCCGACGCAACTCGCTAGCATACTGGCCGAATCGATAAGCGGCAACGCAGTGGAATTCCGAGTTCCAGAGAAGAAATGTGAGTTTCTTATACCGGGGTGCGTCGACCTCGGACAAGACGATGGAGTAGGCTTTTTCTCGATCTATCCCGAAGGCTCGCCTGATGGGGCCCGGGCGCACCGCCGTAGTGGCCATCACTCCCCCACTGACTGCTTCCGTAATACGTAGCTAGTGATCCGATCGATTCCATCCAGGTTCTCAGGCACCGTCTCGCTATCTTCGACGTGCACACCGAACTCACTCTCCAGAAACTCGATGAGTTCAAGGATGCCAGTGGAGTCGATCACCCCCGTTTCGAGCAGCGAGGCCGAGCCGTCTGGTAGGCGCGATTCGTCTCCCAACAGTAGGTCGCTGACGATGAACCCCACAACACTCTCGCGTACCCTCTGCATGGTCGCATCCCCTTCCGGTCGATCAGCGCCCCTACGCTACACGCAGAGAGCCCCTATGCGACGCGCGACAGCGGTTCTAAACTACAGCGTGCCTCTTGGGAGGTACCAGAAAGTACGCTAGGGGGAGATGTGGCTGACCTGCCGGGACACTTGAATGCCGACGAACTTGTGGAAGTGGCGCAACACGCTGTCGAGCCACTGCTGAGAGCGCTTGAGGTGGCGATCTATGTAGAGGACGCTGTGGACGTTCTACTACCCGATGACGCCCTCAACGATGCAGGGCTGGGAAGCCCGGCCTCCGTAGTACAGACAGTGACTAGGCTACTTGAGGATGCTTGATGTGCGGCATCTGTGGCGTCTACTCACCGGCCGAGCCGCCGCATCCTGAACTGATCCAGCAGATGATGGGGTCTTTGCGGCACCGAGGGCCCGACGGGAGCGGCTTCTACATCGACGACCGCGTTGCCCTCGGCCATACCAGACTGGCCATCGTCGACACCGCTCACGGCGAACAGCCGATGTGCAACGAGGATGCGCGTATCTGGGTCAGCTTCAATGGGGAGATCTTCAATCACGTCGAGTTGCGTGCACAGCTACGCGATCGCGGGCACGCCTTCCGAACGCACTGCGACACGGAGGCGATCGTGCACGCTTGGGAGGAGTGGGGCACGGGAGCATTCGAGCGATTCAACGGTGACTGGGCCTTCGCCCTGTGGGATCGGCTGACCGGGGAACTCCTGCTCTGCCGAGATCGTTATGGTGTGCGTCCGCTCTACTACACTCTCAATTCCGGACGACTGCTGTTCGCCTCGGAGGTGAAGGCACTTCTGGTGGACCCGTCGGTGCCCCGTGAATTCGATCGGACGGGATTGGACCAAACCTTCACTTTCTGGTCACCGGTAGCCCCCCACACGCCCTTCGCGGGGATCAAGCAGGTACCACCCGGAAGCTACCTGACCATCCGCGATGGCCGGGAGACAGTGGCGCCCTACTGGATGCCGAGCTTTCCACCACTCAGCGCCGAAGCCCCTGGCAGCTTGGACGAACACGCTAGTGGAATCCGCGAGCGCCTGATCGAGGCAACGAAGCTGCGTTTCGAGCGAAGCGACGTGCCAGTGGGCGCCTACCTCTCGGGTGGAATCGACTCCTCCGTCACCGCCGCGATCATCAGGTCGTTCACGGATGTGGATCTGCACACCTTCTCGCTCAGGTTCGCGGACCAGGATTTCGACGAAGGGCCCTATCAGCGACAACTGGTGAACACCCTCCACACCACGCACCACGATGTCACCGTAGGCGAGCGCGACATAGCCGAAGTCTTCCCCGAGGTGGTGCGGCACGCAGAACACCCCTTGCTGCGTGCCGCCCCGGCACCAATGTTCCTGCTTTCACGCCTGGTCCGGGACTCCGGCTTCAAGGTCGTCGTGACAGGAGAGGGCGCCGACGAGGTACTCGCCGGGTACGACGTCTTTCGCGAGGCGAAGGTACGCCAGTTCTGGGCGCGGAGCCCCCCCTCGGACGTACGCGGGCAAGCAGTCCGTCTGCTGTATCCGTGGATGACCCGCTCCCCAAATCTTGCACCAGCATTCAGCGCGAGATTCTTCGGACGAAATCTAAGCCTGGACGATCCCGCTCTCTCCCACCGGCCACGATGGGAGACGACCGGTGCACTCAAGGGAATGCTGAGCGAACCGATACGAACCCACCGCGAGCCAGACGCGGCGACCACTCTGGTCGCAGCTATGCCGCCTGGAAGTGACCGCTGGGCGCTATTGAGCCGGGCTCAGTGGCTTGAGATGACCACGTTACTGCCCGGCTACATCCTCGCCTCCCAGGGGGATCGAATGTTGATGGGCAACTCCATTGAGGGCCGCTTCCCATTCCTCGACGTGGAGCTCGGGCGCTACGCAAACATGCTGCCCGCGCGTCAGAAGCTCCTTGGCTTGGACGAGAAGCATCTCCTCAAGCGGGCCTTCGCGGATCTAGTGCCGGCCGAGATTCGAAACCGGCCCAAGCAACCCTACCGGGCGCCGGATGCAGCCAGCTTCTTCGCTGGCGGAACACCCGCCTGGGTTCGCGAGGTAACCGAGGGCTCAACGGTCGCCGATGTGGGCGTCTTCCGGCCTGCGGTCGTGGCAAGCCTTATGCAGAAGGCGGAGAGGCGCTTGGGAAAGGACCTCAGCAACACCGACAACATGCGATTGGTGGCAATACTCTCGACCCAGCTACTGGCACTCCAGGTTCTACGCAGCCATCATTCACCACTGGAACCACCACGACCTATGGCAGTTTTCGATTTCAGGAGGAGCACGCTATGACGGAATTCGGACCCGATAGTCTCACGATCGACAATACCGCCGAGGTCGAACGCATCGCCCAGAACATCCGCGCATATATGCGGCGAACTCGTCGCAAGGGCGCCGTGGTTGCGGTCTCCGGAGGGATCGACTCCAGCGTCGTGGCGGCACTATGCGTACATGCGCTTGGAGCCGAGCGGGTGTTCGCCCTACAAATGCCTGAGGCCGAATCTGCAGACGAGACCCTGGCGATCAGTTCCGAGCTAATCGAGTCGCTAGGGGTCGACTCAACTTACGAAGACATATCACCGATGCTTGAGGCGTTCGGCTGCTACAGGAGGCGAGATGACGCCATCCGCCGGGTATTCCCCGAGTATGGCGCGGGGTACCGGTCGAAGATCGTCCTTCCCAGCGTAATCGACTCTGACAGCTACCGGATCTACTCGGTCGTCATCCAGGCACCCGATGGCGTCCATAAGACGCGGCGACTAACTACCGACGCCTATCTCGAGATCGTCGCAGCCACGAACTTCAAGCAGCGCACCCGCAAGACGCTGGAGTATTTCCATGCCGATCGGCTCAACTACTTCGTCACCGGAACCCCGAACCGACTCGAATACGATCAAGGATTCTTTGTCAAGCTCGGAGACGGCTCGGCAGATCTCAAGCCCATCGCGCACCTCTACAAGTCGCAGGTTTACGCTCTCGCCGCCGAACTCGGTGTGCCGGAGACAATCCGTACCCGTCCTCCGACGACGGACACCTACTCATTGCCGCAATCCCAGGAGGAGTTCTACTTCAGCCTTCCATACGACCGGATGGATCTGTGCCTGTTCGGACTCAACAACGGAGTGTCCGTCACCGAGACCGCCCGGGCCACCAACCTAAGCGAGGAGCAGGTTGGCCGGGTCTTTCGTGACATCGAGCAGAAGCGGCGCACCACCACGTACCTGCACGAACCGCCCGTACTAGTAGGCGACATCCCCGAGATCGCGCACTAAGCAACGGAACATCAAGGCCCGGTCAGCAGCACGGTCGCGGGCAGGCCTCTCCGCTCCGCGATGGCCACGGCGACCACTATGTCGTCCATGACACTGGTACTAGCCACGATCGAGTGGATACCGCGCGCCCGGGCTTGGTCGGCCAACTCTCCCTCGAGTCGGGCACCAAACCAGGAGCCGTTGCCGTCGGCATACGTCACGATGTCTCGCCACAGCAACGGACCGAGGCCGTCATGACCCAGTGCCTTCCACACAGCCTCCTTCACCGCGTAGCTCTTGGCCAGATTGAGTTCCCTACTTCCTTGATGGGACAACTCGCTTGGATGAAACCAGCGACTCTCGAATCGAGTACCGTACCGGCTAAGTAGGGCCCTGAATCGTGCGACGCTGGCGACGTCTATCCCAACCCCGGCCAAGGTCAACGAGAGATCCTCGCCACTATCCGGATCAGTTCACCGGCCGCAAGCTGAGATCCGAGTTCGTTCAAGTGTCCGGGGTCTGCAGCCAAAGCTGCGTTGAGTACGTAGTAGATCTGCCCGTGCGCGTTGCGTTGCATCGGTGCATCGGCAACCGTCGCTTCCACTGCGGCGATGTCGAACAGGCGTCCCGACGAGCCATATCGCTCCCGAATCAGCTCGTTGTACCGCTGGCGCGCCACGTTGTCGGCAGGCCCCATCTGATCGTTCTGACCGATCCATGACTTGACGGTCGATTTCCACCCTCGGTCAGTCGAAAGTGGCACCGTCGAGTACACGAACCGCACCGAAGGATGCCGGGTCTCCAACTCCGCCATCGTCGCAGAGTAGGCGGCGAAGATTGCCTCCACGTCAGAGCCTGCGACCACATCGGCGTAGCAAAGCTTCAGCAGGGCAACCTCCACCTGAGCACCCAGTGGGCCGTCGAGCACGTTGGCGAAGTCGGTGAACTTCCCAAACGGATCGCCGTTCACCCCCATGTGGGCGTGGCTCAGGGATCCGTGACCGGCCGGGACACCGTCACGTGTCTCGACAATCACGGGTGCCGGCAGCCCAGCTGTAGCGAAGCTCGCGGCAACGCCGCTGATCACATTGGACCCCACCGACATGTGACCGAAGAACATCCTGGTTCCAGCGAAGGCTTTCAACTCAGCCGCATCGGGATCCCTGGCCGTCACCGCAGCGTCCATCGCTGGCCTCTTCCCTTGCCAGAACCACACGGCACCACCCGCCAGCAGTGTGATCAGCACACTCAGCAGCACCCAGGCATTCCACGACTTCACCTTCATGAATCCCCCCATCCTTCGGCGTCTTCTCCCAATCGAAGGCAGAGTTCCCGAACTGCGGCCTTCGAAACCTTGCCGTTGGCGTTCAATGGTAGCCGGGGAACGAAGTGAGCCCGAGCGGGCACCATGTGCTTGGCCAGTTGGGCGTGACAATGGCGCAGCACGTCCTCGGCGGTGATCGAAGTCCCGGGCTGCTTGACTGCGACCAGTTCGACTCTCTCTCCTGCGGCTTCGTCGGGTACGCCGACGACGGCCACCGCAACCAACTCAGATAGCTGCATCGCAGTCGATTCCACGTCCTGACTGGCGATCCTGAATCCCCAGGACTTGATGAAGTCCTCCCTTCGGTCGAGGACATAGATGTAGCCCTCGTCGTCCACCGTCGCGAAGTCTCCCGTGTGCAGCTCGCCGCCTGGCATCCTGCGGTTAGTCTCATCCAAATCGTCCAAGTATCCAGGCGAGATGTTAGGCCCCCGTGCCCAGATCTCGCCCACCTCACCGGCCGAGATCGGTACCCCGTCGGGGGTCACCACGCGCAGCGTGACTCCCGGAATCCCACGGCCGATCGAGTCCGGCTTCCTATCGAGGTCCTCTGCAGGTAGGTAAGACAATCTAGCCGTGGCCTCTGTCTGGCCATACATCAAGAAGACCTTGGCCTGTGGTTGGGCCGCCAGCAACTCGCGGACCAAAGCCGGCGCGAGCTTGCCGCCGGCCTGCTGAATGGTCCGCAAGTCAGGCAGCGACCGGCTGGCGAACGTGCTGTTGCGCAACAGGACGTGGAAGGTCGACGGCACACCAGCAAAGCCTGTGCATCGTTCGGTCGCCATCCGTTCGACCATCGACTGAGGGAAGACCGCGTTAGGCTGGATAACTACGGTCGCACCCACACGCAGATGGGTATGCAAGAGTGACGCGCCGAATACATAGCTGAACGGCAGCACGACAAGTATACGATCCTCGTTGGTTAACTCTAGGTACTTAAGAATCGAATCCGTATTCGCTTGCAGGTTCCCATGAGTATGACGTACTGCGCGAGGATGCCCGGTAGTCCCGGAGGTGAAAGCGTATACCGCGTCGGCGTCAGACGCCACATCGACGAGCGGAAGCGTGGGCACTTGGTTAAGATGATCGCCGCCACGCACGAGCAGTAGCGGTTTCCGCACGCGCGCGCCAAAAGACCTAAACTCGCGCGCACCCAGAAAGGCAGCGTCTGCACCAATCCAGTCCAGCCTCGCCACAATCTCGTCAGTCGTCACAGTGTTTGGGATGGGCACCGCCACCATTCCCAGCCCCATGATCGCCAAGTAGGCGGCTACCCATCCAACGCCGTTCGGGGCGATGATGGCCACTCGAGAGCCCGCGCGCAGTTTCTGGGCAGTCAACAAAGCCGCCTGCGCAACCACCTCGCCGCGCAGATAGGCGTACGTGTATCGTCCCTCGGAATCCACAAGGGCAAGGCTATCGCTAGACGCACGACTCAACAGATACCGAGTTGTATTCAAGGTCAAACTCGCTTACCGGGCCGTTGCGGGGCCACCCTCTGAGCAGATTGTGACAGTGCGCACCTAGTTGGCGCGAGGGGCAATTCCCTCACCATCCCGGCGCCAACGGAGCCCGCACCTGCAGGCGAGACTCTCTGGAAGGCGCAGCCCACACGCACAGGCCCACCCGATTACCCGGCCAGGATTACCCACCACGAAGGCGTGTGCTGGAACGTCACTCGCCACGACCGTGCCCGCACCGATGAAAGCAGACTCACCGACCGTGGTGCCGCAGACCACGACGCTCCCGGCACCGATCGTGGCTCGCGAACGGACCCGGGTAGGCAACAACTCATCTCCGTGCCTCTTGATAAAGGCTCTGGGATTCATATCGTTCGTAAAAATCACACCCGGCCCCAAGAACACCTCATCCTCGACGGTGACCCCTTCGAAGATCATGACTTGATTCTTAACGGTTACGCGACTGCCGACTACGGCCCCTGACTCAATAAATGCCCCATCGCAAATATTGCAGTCGCTGCCGACTGTTGCACCTTTCAGCACGTGCGCGAATGCCCACACGCGCGTACCGGCGCCCACATCGCTGCTCTCGCAACGTCCATCGGGGTGTACGAACACACCCTCCAACTCTGCCAGCATTTTTAACTCCCCAGATCCTGAAGCGTGCTCCATGCAGATCATCCCACGAGTCTGACTGACTAGTGGGCCGATCCCAGGAGCCCTTCAGCGCAGCTGGAACCAATCGGCGGGGTTAACTCACAGCCATCTGGGTTGGGAGATGGGCGTGGGATCCGCCCATCGTGTGCCGGGTAGCCAGTTGCCCGAGGACCTACCGCCAGCAAGTGGCCAACACATATCCTGAGGCATGGCATCACGGCCCGCCCCGGGTTCGCCCGACGCGTTGTTCGCCCGCAACCGCTGGGCATTCAGTGTCGGGACGCTGGGCCGCGACATGGTCTACGCGCTGGTCAGCCTCTATCTGATCGTTTTCATCACCGAGGTGCTGGACGCCTCGGACACGTTCGTGTGGTGGGCCGGCTGGTTGATCCTCGCCGCCCGGTTGTTCGACGCGGTGATGGACATCGTGATGGGTTCCATCGTCGACAACACCCGCAGCCGATGGGGTCACTACAAGCCCTGGATCACGGCCGGCGCGGTCGCCTCCGCGGCCTGCACGTTGCTGCTGTTCACCGATCTCGGTCTTCCCGACTTCGCCTACGTCGCCGCGTTCGCCCTGCTCTATCTGCTGTGGGGGCTGACCTGGACGATGAACGACATTCCCTACTGGGCGTTGCTGCCGGCGCTCACTCTGGATCAGAAGCAGCGGGAGCGGATCGGCGCCTTGGCGAAGATCTTCTCAACCATCGGCCTGTTCAGTGTGGTGGTGGCCATCATCCCGGTGACCAAGGCGCTCGGTGACGGCACCCGCGCCTGGTTCCTGTTCACCGGCGGGGTGGTCACGATCATGTTGGCCGGCCAAGTGGTCACGCTGGTCGGCGTCCGCGAGCCACGGCTCGCCGTCGAGCAGCCGAAGGTAACCCTGCGCGAGCTGTGGCGGGTGGTGGTCGGCAACGACCAGCTGCTCTGGACGGCGATCTCGATGGTGCTGTTCATGACCGGCTACATCACCACCACGTCGTTCGGCGTCTACTTCTTCAAGTACGCCTACCGCGACGAGGGCATGTACACCCCGTTCGGTGCGGTGCTCGGCATCGCCCAGCTGACCGGCTTCCTGATCTTTCCGCTGTTTCGTCGCCGGTTCAGCCGGCAAACCCTGTACACCGCCGCCACCGCCCTCATCGTCGCCGGCTATGTGCTGTTCTTCTTCGCCCCGATGGACATGATCTGGATCGGCATTGCCGGGTTGATGCTGTTCATCGGACAGTCGTTCGTGGTGCTGCTCATGCTCGTCTTCATCACCGACTGCATCGAGTACGGTCATTGGAAACTGGGCAACCGCAACGCCGCCGTCACCTTCGCCCTGCAACCGTTCATCAACAAGGTCGGCGCCGCCCTGGCCACCCAGGTGGTCAGCGTGGTGGTGATCCTGTCCGGGATCAATGCCGCGAAGACTCCCGACGATGTCTCCGCCAGCGGCCTGCTGATGATGCGCCTGGCGATGCTGGTGCTGCCACTGATCCTGATCGTCGCCGGGTACATCATCTATCGCGCCAAGTACCGCATCGACGAGGCGTTCTACACCCGCATCATCGGCGAACTCTCCGCACGCGGGCAACTCCGAGACGTCGCCAATCAATGAGGCTCACGTAGGGACCCGGACCAATATTCCAGTTCTATCCACAAGGCAAGTCGCTTGGCGGATCATATCCGCCTACCAACTGCGGGCGAATAAATTAATCACGACAGTAGGTCGCTCAGACAGCTCGCTACATACGCAATCTGCTTGTCAGTAATGTGTGGGAACATGGGTAGCGAGAGAGCCTCCTTCGCGCTCTTCTCGGCAATGGGAGCCATACCCGGGCCGTAGCCCAGATGCGCATAGGCCGCCGTGAGGTGCCACGGTTCGGGGTAGTGCATTCCAACACCAATGCCTGAGGAGATGAGGCCTTCCATCACACGATCACGATCACTAACGCGGACTACATACAGGTGCCACACGTCACTATTGCCCGGCATCGACCGCGGGATGACGATGCCAGGCACGCTTCCCAGCAGCTCCGCATATCTGTCAGCTGCCTGCTGGCGGCGAAAATTCCAATCCCTTAGCCTAGCTAGCTTAGCAGTTAGCGTGACAGCGTGAATAGCATCGAGACGAGAATTCACACCAACAACCTCGTGCTGGTATTTCAGAACCGACCCGTGGTTGGCGACGAGTCGAACGGAACGCGCCAGATCAGCGTCGTCCGTCGTGACTGCACCGGCGTCGCCAGATGCCCCCAAGTTCTTCCCAGGGTAGAAAGACGTGGCGGCAATTTTTCCAAGTGACCCCGCGGATCGACCATTCCTCATAGCCCCCTGCGACTGCGCGGCATCCTCGACAATCGGGATCCCGGTTGCAGTCGCGATCGAATCAAGAGCATCCACGGGCGCTACCTGACCATATAGATGAACCGGCACGATGGCCTTTGTTCGCTGATTGATCGCCGCGGCGACGGCGTCGGGGGAGATCAACAAGTACTCCGGGTCGACGTCTACTGGTACTGGAACGGCACCGATTCGCGAAGCCGCCTCGGCCGTCGCGATGAACGTATTGGCTGGCATGATCACCTCATCGCCCGCTCCGACACCAACTGCCCGCAACGCCAATTCAACGGCATCGGTACCGTTCGCGACCCCGATAGCATGCCGAGCGCCCACGAATTCCGCGAACGCCTCTTCGAACTCTGCGACATGCGGGCCCCCTACAAAGCCCGCACTGCGCAAAATCTCTATCACGCGCGGTTCGAGTTCAGTAGCAATCTCGGCTTGTTGTGCCTGTATATCGAGAAATGGAACCTTCACTTCCTGCATCTCCTCCGACTCAACTCTCTCAATCAGGCCCTACCCTACCCGACCCTGCCCGTAGTGGCCGGCCGGCCGGTCGACAGACTTTGATCGAAGGCTTCCAGTACTGACAGGACCCGCAGTCCAGCGCGACCATCGGTTAGTGGTGCCCGGTCCTCGCGAATCGCACTGGCAAACTCCGTGACCATCGACGAAAGCGCTTCCTTCTCCTTGAGTGCTGGCACGGTGATGTCACCCATCCGATAAGAGACTATTGCCTGGCTGCGCTCATCCAAATCGGCCGGGCGGATGGCGACGTCGACCCCGCGATCGAAGATCGAAACCCTTTGCATCGGAGTTAGGTCGTCCCAGACAAGCGTCCGACGGCTGCCACCAATAACGAACTGACGGATTTTCGTGGGCGAGAGCCAATTCACATGTATGTGTGCGATAGCCCCGCCCGGCAGCGGCAACGTAGCGAAGCCCACACATTCCTTGCCCGTGCCCAAAGGATCGGCTCCGGTGGCGCTGACCTGTGTCTCAGGAAGACCCGACGGAAGGATAAAGTCAAGAATCGACAGGTCATGTGGAGCCAAGTCCCAAAAGACATTTACGTCCGGCTGGATCAGTCCAAGGTTGATCCGCACCGAGTCGATATAGAGCAGATCGCCGAGCGTACCGTCGACTATCGCTTGCCTAATCGCGGTGACCGCTGGCGTGTAGCAGAACGTGTGGTCGATCATCAGAGTCCGCCCGGCCCTCTCGGCCGCTGCCAGCATCTTCCTGCCGTCCTCAACCGTATCTGCCAGCGGCTTCTCAACTAGGACGTGCTTACCAGCCTCAAGCGCTGCGATAGCGAGTGGGGCATGAGTACTAGCCGGAGTCGCAATGGCAACGGCCTGGAGATCCTCACGCGCCAGCAATCGCTCGACGGAGGTTTCGACCTCGACGGTTGATCTCGGACCTATCACTCGCTGTGCACGCTCGCCATCCAGGTCGCACACGGCCAGGAAATCCCAGTCGGAGCTCATGCGAAAGTTGCGCGCGAGGTTGGGCCCCCAGTACCCCGCCCCGATCACTGCCACCGTAAGAGGTTCGTTCACTACTCAGTCCAATCAGTCGACGCTCGTAAGCATTACAAGTTCGACACATCCAACGACGTGTCTTCGTTAACTCTAACGGCCCTCCAGCCGTCTTATCACCTACTGCTGACCACCGGATGAAGCCCGACGTTCCAAACTGCGCGTTTAGTGCGAGCTGCCAACCGGGGGTACCTGACCGATTCGCCAACCTTCGCAGGGCGTGCCCGCTTGATCACTTCAACCGAAGTGGACATGCTGTGACCCATAAGGACTCGCACACCCCCACGAGGCGCAACCCTCGCAGGGAAGTACCCGGAGCATCCCTGGCAAGCGTGATGTTTAGCACGCTTCCCTTCGCGACGACCTCCCGCATGACTGCGGCGATAGCATCAACTGCGCTCAGCCGGCACCGATAGCGAGGCGGGTTCAGGCTGTGAGCCTCCCCGGCCGTCGGTCGCTGACAGCGTCGACGGGGGGGTCGGTGTCGGCGTACCCGGCATTGGTGTGCTCCGCGGCGTCACCGAAGGACTTGATGTGGGCGTACTCGACGGCGAAACCGACGAACTCGACGCCGGCGTACTCGACGGCGAAACCGACGAACTCGACGCCGGCGTACTCGACGGCGAAACCGACGAACTCGACGCCGGCGTACTCGACGGCGAAACCGACGAACTCGACGGGAGGCGCGACGATGTGGTCGTCTTCGACGGTGACCGAACGATCACCTCATGAATGACAGCCTGCGGAGCAGCACCCCCCGATTCGTTAGCACCCACGATGATCCCCACACGCGGGTTGGCAACAGTCAATGTCGATGACCCGAGTGGCACCCACGTAGCACCCCCATCAACGGAATACGAACCACCCGTGGAACCACCGGTCCGAACCAGACGCAATCGCAAGCTCGTCGCAGCCGCGCCCACAGCGCTCACAGCCCCTGGAGTGCCACCAGACTCGGGCACAAACACAATCGACTGCCCGCCACCATAGGCATTGTAATTGCGCGTGATCTGAATGTATTGGTCATCAGAACCATACACCACCAGACCAGCCTGCTGATAATTAGCACTCGGGGCGAAATCCAAGGAAAGCTCAAGGCCTGTCCAGTCGATAGGCAAATCCCGGAAAATACTATTCCTCGTATTATTCAACCCAGCCCAAAGATCACCCGGACCAGCTGGCACCCGTAAACCAGACGCAGAATACGAAACACTCTCACTACCCCCCGACTGCTCTGTATCGCGCACCACGCCCGACGCGGTCTTTGCCAAGAAATCCCAACCATCGGCAAGCAAAGCAGTCCGCGACGCATACCCAAAATCAAACGACCTACTCACACCCTCCGAAGCAGTCGGAGACGGAGTAGGCGTCGCAGTCGGAGACGGCGTAGGCGTCGCAGTCGGAGTAGGCGTCGCAGTCGGAGACGGCGTAGGCGTCGTAGTCGGAGACGGCGTCGTACCCGACGCCGAGGTCACAGCCACCTCTCGGAAGGTGGCCCGCGGCAGACTCCCGCCAGTCGTGTTAGCACCGACCAAAAGTGCCAGCTTCGGGTCCGTAATCTGCTGCGAGACCGAGCCCGCCGATTGCCATGTCGCACCGCCATCCAGTGAGTAGGAGCCCGTGATTGAGTTGCCGGCTCGCACCAAGCGGAGCCGGAGCATAGAGGCCGAAACGTCGGTGGCGTTAACCACGGACGAGGAACCTGCCTGCTCCCGGCTGAAGGCCACCCGCTGGCCGCCGTTGTAGTTCCTGGTCAGATCTACGTGATTACCGTCGTTGCTGTAGAGCGAGATCCCTGCCTGCTGATAGTTCCCCCACGGAGAAAAGGCCGAGATCACAGCCTCCACGCTGGTCCAGCCGGCGGGCAGGTCCCGGAACAATGTGTTCTTCGAGTTGTCCATCGAACCCCATAGGTCACCTGCGTCGGCGGGGATCTGAAGCCCGGCACGTGAGTAGTCGACAGTGTTGCCACTGGTCACCTCAGTATCGCGGGCTGTCCCGTTGACAGACCGTGCAACAAAGCTCCAGCCGTCCGAAACCATCTCAGTTCGATTCGCGTAGTCCATTTCATAGAGCTCGCGTGGCTGCTGCGAGACCGTCACTGTCACCGGAATCTTGATGGGGCTGCCTACCGCGCCGGCCCCCGTGATCGTTACAGTAGACGCGTGATCCCCGAGCGCTAGGCTCGAGGTATTAACGTTCAGTTCAACACCGCTCGGAGCGCTACCGGAACTGGGCGACGCCGAGAGCCAGTCGTCATCGGCCGGCGTGGACGCCGTCCAGTTCAAGGCACCAGCACCTGCGTTCGAGACAGCAACCGTCTTGGCGGAAGCCGGCTGCCCCTTCACCGCGGAGAAGTGCACCGAGGTCGGTGACGCACTGAGCTTAGGAGGCTCCTGCCCACTAGTCTGGACCGTGACGGCGCGATAGTTTCCCGTGACGGATGTCGAGAAGTAGAGCACCTTTCGCCCACCTTCGGTCCTCGTGGTAAAAGGGACCCGATGCCCGCCTACCTCGACGCCGGTGGCGAACCCCTGCGCCGTGACATCGACGCGGAAGGTAACCACGTCGGAGCCCTTGATAAAAGCCTCCGCGTTCCGCTCGGACACTGCGGGCAGACCCAAGCGCCCTATTTCGAAATAGATTCCATTGGAATCGGTGGCGACATTGGTGATCACTGACCGGTCACGTTGCAGGATATAACTCACCACTGTCTTGATCGGCGCCACCCATACATCCTTTTTGGTCGCATAGGATATCGCTCCATCGTCATTCGTCATGCCGTGCAGGACCAGATTCGCCCACTTTCCGCTCGCCACCGCCTCGTCCACAACCGTCCGAAGATTCTCAGGCGGATACGGAGCATTCTCATGAGAATTAAAGTTCTTGAGGTTCATAAAGTCGAACGGCGTAGTGTTCTCTAATTGGTTGAAGTTGTATCCGCGCGCCGACTGATAGTACTTAGCAGCAAGTACTCCAGCCTCGATGTTGCGGACGCCGCAAGGCCACACCAAAGTCGCGACATCGGACTCCGAATCAGTCGCCTTCGCCACTCCAGCGATGTTGGTGGTCATCCAACTCGCCAGGGTATTTGCGCTGGGAATCTCGCAAAGATGGTAGGTCAAGTGCGAGCCGAGTTCCATACCAGCGCCGAACATCGTTGGGTAGTCGGCGGGAGGCACCTCGCCATTCATCACGAAAGTACCTTTGACTCCATTGGCCTTGAGCTCGGCGAACCCAGCAGAAAAGCCATCGTCTGTGGATGAACTGAACGCGCCTTTGTGGCCATCCTTCCAGGTGGCCAGGCTCACCGGCCCGTTCGGATTCACCACGACACGTATCTGGACTACCCGCGCAGCCGATCCTCGCGTTGAGATCGATACGGTCGCCCTGTTAACACCTAGCGCCAGCCCAGCGCAGTCGACGGTCACCCTTGGCTGGGCCGGCGTGGTTCCGGAGGTGGGTGTGACGTGCACCCAGTTAGCGCTGGCTGTGGCCGTGAACGCCCGCTCCGAGGCGCCGGCGCTGACGATCGAGATGGACTGCTCAAGCGAACACGTTTGGCCCTCCACCGCGTTGAAGGCTAGTTGTGATGGCGCGGTCTCAATGCTGGTGTCCGGATCGGGATCGGACGCCGACGGCGACTCAACCGGGTCCCCAACCTGGCTGGGCAAAGGGTCAGCGCTCGCCGACACGCCTATAAAGATCTGAGTTGAAAAGCACATCGCTAAAGCCGCTGCCAGCGCGACCGCGCGACTCCTCCAGCGAGCTGATTGATCTCTGATCCCCATTGACTTCGACCACCTGTATACAGGCACATGCTGCAGTCCCATGAAAGTCCCCCCCGACACTCTCAAACGGGGCTCAATGCTGCAACAACCCACCGTAGCTAATCCACGCCACCGTCCACGCGCCGCGGCAATGCGCAACTAGCTGGGCCAGCCATACGTCGCCGAAGACGATCTGGTATTGAGGAGCCCCCCGTAGCTTCCTAGGGACCTCAACCTACCACAGTCCACACGCTCGCGCTGCCCCCTCCTACGCCCCTACTGCCGGGCGCGAGCGCAAGGCGTCCACCTACCTGGCGACGGAAGATCGTCCGGTCACGTGCATCATGGGTCCTTCGGGACACCGATCTCGACCAGGGCGGCCAGCTCGGACTCGGTGTGAGCCGAGATGCCCCAGAATCCGACGCTGGCGTTCCCACCAGAGAAAGCCCTCGCGCTGGCGACCCAACCGGAGATCGACCACACCTCCAAACACGGATCCTGGCTCAATGTCGCCGAGATCGCCGCCATGACCAAACATTGCCTTGGCCGAAGCACCGCCGACCGCGCCGTCCTCAACAAAGAACTCACTGCCTTGGCCGAAGCCACCAGCGCCAGGTCGAGCGGAGATTCACCACCGGCGGCGCCGCATCACACTTCGGCACTTATCCCAGTCATTTATACGCAACACACTACTGGCGATATTGCCGCGATCAGCCCTGAGTAAGCTTCAACTCGATGAACTCGGTGAGTGTACCCACAGTCTCGAACAGGTCTGCGCCAAACTCCTCATCATCAATTGCTATATCGAACTGCTCCTCAATGGCCGCCACCAGCTGTACCACGCCAAAGGAGTCCAGTTCCGGCAGCGCACCGAACAGTGCCGTCTCCGCATCCAGTTCCTCCGGCGCCTGGCTCAACTCGAGAGTCTCCACCAGCACCTGCTGAAGGGATACAAGGGTATTCGTCACATCGCTCCTCGTGTCGTCAAACAAGAACCTCCGCCGGCGCGGGATGCCCCAGGAAGGCGGTCGGGCTCGCGGTCAGACCGTAGGCCCCGGCTTGAAAGATGACTATCAAATCGTCAATCTCGACAACCGGCAACTCGACCTGGTCGCCGAGCAAGTCTAGGGGTGTACACAGGCAACCCACCACTGAAACGGCCTCTACCGCAGCTTCCCCGGCTCGATTGCCGACGATCAGTGGATAGTTGCGTCGGATCGCTTGGCCGAAGTTGCCCGACGCTGCCAGTTGATGATGCATGCCACCGTCGACGACCACATAGGTCCGCCCCCTGGATTGTTTGCGATCGAGCACCTTGGTCACATATACACCACATTCGCCGACTATGTAGCGTCCCAACTCAATCACTGGAGTTGCCTCGGGAAGCCTCTCGGCGATCAAACCGTCAACCAGCGCATCCAGCGCTCCAGACACGGCGTCTAGGTCGAGCGGGCGATCCCTATCGATATAGGGTATACCGAAGCCACCGCCAATATTCAGATAGCGGACCGGCAACGGAAGTGACTCTGCCAGAATCGCCACGAGTTCGACGGTGCGCCGCTGCGCTTCGGCGATGACGGCCGCATTCAAATTCTGCGAGCCAGCGAACACGTGGAAACCAACCACGCTGACTCCGGACGCGGTGGCCTCAGCGAGCAAGCCCGGCACCTGCTCGGCGTCAACGCCGAACTGCTGCGGACCCCCACCCATTCGCATCCCGGAGCCTTTGACTGCGAAGTCCGGGTTCACCCGTACAGCCACAGTCGGAACTAGACCGAGCTCATCGCCGGCGGCAACCACCCGACGGATCTCGGTGAGTGACTCGACTTCGACGATGATTCCGGAGGCGACGGCCTGTCGAATCTCAGCTGGCGACTTCCCAGGCCCGGCGAAGCTAACCTTCTCGGGCGCAATTGTGGTGTCTAACGCCGCGCGCAGTTCAAGGCCGGAGGCCACGTCGATACGATCCACACGCCCGGCGAGGTGCTGAACAACGGCGGGCATGGGGTTGGCTTTCATCGCAAAGCTAAGCTCGACAGTCGCCGGGAGCGCCTCGCGTAACTGCGCCACCCGTCGGTCAATCAGGCCGCGGTCATAGGCAAAGAAGGGAGTCGAACCGACTCGCGCTGCCAAACGGCTGAGAGTCATGCCCCCCACGCGTAATTCTCCCCCCAGCGTCCCGAACTGCTCAACGTGCTCATGCGGCTTCATGCCATCACCTCGCCCTTGATCCTGCTCCGGTCGAGTTTCCCGTTCGGAGAGCGAGGAAGCTCGTCTCGCACTTCAACCTGACTCGGGATCATGTAGAGCGGCAGCAGCTGCCGAAGCGCGCCGATCAACGCCTTGACGTCAAGAGTGGATTCGACGGGTGTCGCCACCAGGAGAATCCTTTCACCAAGTTGGGGATCGGGTGCGCCAAGTGCGACCACGTCACGGACCAGGCCGGTGCTGTAGACGGCTTCTTCGATCTCAGTGGGGCTGACCCGGTAACCGGATGTCTTGATCATCTCATCCAGCCGTCCGACGAAGTACAGGAAGCCTTCTTCATCAGCCGTCACGGTGTCTCCAGACCACACAGCCCATTCGGGGGCTCGCCAATCCTGCCCGGAACGTTGAACGGGTCGATAGCGCTCAGCAGTGCGCACCGGGTCGTTCCAATAGCCGAGCGCCACTAGCGCACCGCGGTGCACAAGTTCACCTTCCTCGCCCGGCGCGCATTGGGTGCCATCCGGACGGAGGACCAGGATCTCCGCGTTCGGGATGGCTTTACCGATAGAGTCCGGACGGCGATCGACCTCCGCAGGATCCAGGTATGTCGAGCGAAACGCCTCAGTGAGGCCATACATGAGGTACGGATCAGCGTTGACAAAGATCCCGCGCAACCGGTCGAGCGTAACCCGCGGCATCCGTCCACCTGTGTTCGCCCAATACCGCAAGCCGCCCGCCGCACGCTCCGGCCACGGAGCTTCGATCAACTGCTGCCACAGTGGCGGCACGCAGGTCAGCCCGGTCACGCCGTACTTGAGGCATGCCTTGGGAACATCGCGAGCCAAGAGGTAGTTCATCAAGACACAGTGTGCCCCGACTGCAAAGGCGGTGGTTACCTGGCTTAGTCCTGCATCGAAGCTCAGTGGCAGCACGCTCAGCACCACGTCGTCAGCGGTGTTCTGCAGATAGTTGCTTACACTCTCGGCTCCGACGATCAAGTTCCTGTGGCTAAGGACGACGCCCTTGGGTCTACCTGTGCTTCCTGAGGTGTACAAGATTGCGGCCGGATCCACATCGATCGTCGGCACCCGCGGTATCTCCGTCTCGGCATTGCTCCTGGCATCCCACAGGTGCACCCACCGCCCGGCGGAGGCCGGCGCATCTCCCTCCACCAGCACAATATGTTCGATCGAGGACTCCTCCAAGGCGGGAGTCAGTTGTGCCAGGCGATCCGCAGAAGTGACGAGGAGACGAGCACCGCTGTTACGCAAGATGTGCCCGACCTGCATCGGCTTGAGGACATGATTGACTGGAACAAAAATAGCTCCCGCAACCGACGCCCCGAAGAAGGCGACCACCGTCTCGAACCGCTTCTCAAGATAGACGGCGATGCGGTCGCCAGGGCCCACAAGCTCATGAAACTGGGCGCCGATCCGACCTACCATTCGCCAGAGCTGGCCGTAGTCGAGGGTTTGACTGCGATAGCTGAGCGCTGGAGCCTCAGGTGTCGACGCAGCGGCGCGGGCAAGCAGGTCGTGGAAGTTAGAAATCACCGGGCTCTCCGCTCGATCAGGTAGCGCTCGAACTCCATCTCATCGTCCAGTGGCACATAGCGACGTCCCAGCGCATCAACTTCCGTGACTGTTCTCGCATCCGGCACGGCTGGGCCGTCCTGGTGGAAGCTGGACATTTGGTCGAACACAGATACATAGGCTTCCGCCTGCGGGCGCCAATCCAGCACCGCCGACACCCGAGACCGCGCCTTTCGGCCCAGTTCTACGCGCAATTGGGGTTCGTCCATGAGGCGCTCAATCTCATCGGCGAAGGCCGCAATGTCGCCCGAAGCCACATACCGTACTGAGTCGCCCCCGGACACGCGGGTCTCCACCAGGTCGTACGCCACCGACGGCAGGCCGTACGCCATGTACTCCATCGTCTTGTTCATGGTTGATACGTCATTCAGCGGAGTCTTCAAGTCGGGGCAGACACCGATGTCGGCCCTGCTGAGTTGCTCGGCGATCTCGAGCCGATCCACGCGCCCAGTGAACGTCACATGATCATCCAGACCCAGCCGGGTCGTCTGCGCCTTGAGGTCCTCCAGCGAGTCTCCAAAGCCCATCAAGGTCGCCGAAACCTCTCGACGCCCACGAACGTGGACCAGTTCCTCCATAACGAGCAGCACTTGGTCGACGCCATCTTGTGGTCCCATGATACCCAGATAAACCAGTAATATCCCACCGTCGGGTCGCGGGCGTTGAGGGTAGATCGGACGCATTTGTTGAGTATCGGGACCACTGCGTACGACCGTTACCTCCCTAGGCTCGCGATGTCCACGCTCCATGGCCACCCGCCTGTACGATTCGTTAGTCGAAATAACGTGATCCGCTGACCGTAGAGTGCGCCGCTCCAGCCACAACAATCCCCGGTACTCAACCGCAGAAAGCCCGCGCGTCGGCTCACCGAACCGCGATCGGAAGAGTTCCGGATTCAGATCGTGCTGGTCAAAGACGAACCGCACACCGCGGAACCTCCACAGCAGAGCCAAAAGCCAGTACGTGTCCGGCGGGTTACACGCCTGAATAATGTCGAACTTTCCGGAATGCCAAACCCGGAGGGAAAGCCAGGCAGTACGCGCCCATGAGTAGGCGAACTCCCAGACGAAGCTGAGTAACCCCGTCGTCTCCGGCGCCGGGCGATACTTGTAGATTTCCACGCCGTCAAGGTGTTGGTGGGCAGGGTCGTTCGGGCCCTTAGGACAGATCACGCAGACACGGTAACCGCGAGCGACTAGCGCCTGGCATTCCAACCACACTCGCCGATCTAACGGAACCGGCAGATTCTGGACAATGATCAGCACGCGTGGTGCTCCCGTGGCTTCGCTCGCGCGAGTCTGTCGCCTAGGCGTCATGCGGTCTCCTCCAACTTGGCCAAATCCCGGCTACCCTGCTACCAGGTGACCAGAGTCAATTCGCTGTAAAGATAGTCGACGTTTTCGGCGTCCAACACTCGGCCGCGATACATTCGCGGCCGAGGGTGACGTAACCGGAATCCGGGGCCTGGCTCGAAACCGAGTAATCGTGGCTCAGCCAGTGTGAACGGCAGCCCATCGCGTAGGAGCCTCGAAGCGATACTCGACCAGCCACTGGCAATCAAACTCCGATCACCTCCGACATACAGCGGGGTAGCAAACAGCGGCAATCTCTTGCGCCGATCGCGACGGAACATTAAGTAGCCGTACTCGCCATCCCTCTCGATCAGGAGATGATTAGCCGCGGGCGCTGCGCGATGGTCCTTGTAGATATCGAAGTCGACACCGTTTAGGGTGCGTGCAAGAGTCTCAGAGTCCGTGGATATACTGACGCCACGTAAGGGGTTACTCGGAAGATTGATCACCAGAGTCGTATCGGATGGGATTCGCTCAAATCCGAGACGTTCGTTGAGAGCGATTACGTTGCCGCTCGGCGACAGATCCGTAAATTCGTAGCCCTGTTGCGACAGCAAAGCGCGAAGCAAGCGCAGCCCATGCATTCGATAGCCATCTAGGACACAGAAGGCAGCTAGGTTGCAGGCCCTGAGCTTCTGGCCGGCGGCCTCGCGCTCCGAGTATACCGCCGCATAGACGCCGACCAGCGCATCCTCGACCGCCAGCAGAAAGCCCCTATTTGGTGACACGTCGGCCCACGGTGGTCGTAGGAGCCGAATCCAGTGGTCCGCCGGCACACGCGGGTTGAGGTGCTGGTGCAGGAAGCGACTCACCGAGTCGACGTCACTGTCGTCGATCGGCCGCACACTGACCGCGACGCCTGCCATGAGGCCAGCCTAGGGCACGGCACCAGCCGTCGTACGCACTGTCCGCGCTCGCGGGCACTATTCTGCTGCCTGAAGGAGGGTCCATGCCAGAAGGTTCAGCACCCAAGAGCCACTCCCGCGCCGAGATGGCTCCCAGCGTTGTCATCGCCGCCCACAATGAAGAGAGTGTCATCGGCCGATGCTTGGATGCGCTCCTCGATCAACAAGCGTCGACTCCGTTCCAGATCGTCGTGAGCGCAAATGGCTGCACCGACCGCACGGCGGAGGTCGCTGCTTCTCGAGGAGTCTCAGTCGTCGACCGACCAGAGGCCGGTAAACCAGGTGCCCTCAATGCCGGCGACCGGCTGGCGGGTGGCTTTCCACGATGTTATCTGGACGCGGACATCGTCGTGCCCACTGGCGGAATCGCTGCACTGGCGGCAGCGCTGGAGACCTCGTCCGAGCTGCTGGCGGTTGTGCCACGCCGTCGACTCAACACAGACGGACGCCCGTGGCCAGTGAAGTCCTACTATGCGATCAACGAACGATTGCCCGTATTCCGTGGTGGGCTTTTTGGACGTGGACTAATCGTGTTGTCCGCCGCCGGTCGCGCGCGATTTGGGGAGTTTCCCGACATGGTGGCCGATGACCTGTTCCTGGATTCGCAGTTCACCGCCGGCGAGAAGGGGCAGGTCGATGACGTGGTCGTGGTCGTTGAGGCTCCCTTCACGACCCGGGACCTAGTACGTCGACTAACCCGAGTCCGGCGAGGGAACACCGCGCTACGTGCGGCGAGCGCTGGCGGTGAGATCACGGTGCCTATCCGCCCCGCCGATCGATGGGCTTGGCTGCGCGATGTGGTGGCTAGGAACTTCAGACTCGCGCCTGCAGGGGCGGTCTACGCTACGATCACCGTCCTGGCGGCACTGCTCGCTCGACACCGAGCCGGGGAGCACGATTGGGGTCGTGATGAAAGCACACGAACGACTCAGGCATCCGACAGGCGGGATTAAGAATGACCATTCATCTCTGCTTTCATGGAGTCGGCGTTTGCAGCCATGAGCGAGAAGCTGGTGAAGCCAAGTACTGGGTCACGGATGACATATTCTTGCGCATCCT
This sequence comes from Micropruina sp., assembly GCA_044225075.1. Lineage (GTDB taxonomy): Bacteria > Actinomycetota > Actinomycetes > Propionibacteriales > Propionibacteriaceae > Micropruina. The sequence continues at coordinate 285,478 of JBGAJF010000003.1, forward strand.
AGACCTTGCGGCAGAACGACCAAACGTCGCGATTAGCTTCGACGACGGCAACCGATCGGATGCAGACATCGCACTGCCAGCACTTCTCGAGCGCGGGCTCAAAGCTACCTTCTTCCCCCTGGCCGGTCGCCTCGACGATCCGGCGAGCCTCGACACCTCGGACATCAGGACTCTGGTCAAGGCAGGCATGACGATCGGCACACACGGCTGGGCCCACGTGCCATGGCGGGGGCTGGACGCCGCGGATCGCCAGCGGGAGTTCGTCGATGCCAGGGATCGACTTAGCGAGGCAAGCGACCGACGTATCGACTATGCGGCATTGCCGCTTGGACGGTATGACCGCGCAGTACTGGGCCAGCTAAAGTCTGCCGCGTACCGTCGGGTATACACCAGCGACCGGTACCGAGCGCGGGCCGGAGCGTGGCTCCAGGCACGCTTCAGCATCACCGCGCAAGACACCGTTGACTCCGTACGCAATCTGCTCACTCAGCCTCGATGGCCCGGTGAGGCACGAAACCACTTGGCGAGCCTAGTGAAAAGGGTCAGGTAACGAGCCCATCCCTAATTTGATTCGACGGCGACGCCTCGGCTAGGGCAAATCGGTCGCTGCCCAAGATCCGGACCTTTATTTATTAACGGCTGGACCGACGCAAGCACCCGTTCATCTGGAAAAAGACCACGGACCGGATACTGGCCAGCATCAACACAACAGTAAGCATGTCTCACCGACAGCCACTAGGATAGCCACATTACAACCGCGGGACCCTAAGCAGCTTCGCGACTGGTCGAGCCACTGGGCCGGGAACAACTGCCAGCGTCTCCTGCAGCGCCTTCAGACGAAATACACGCATTGTGCCCAAGTAGGCGGCTAAGACACCAAGGCCGGTGGTGGCGAGGACTAGGACATCTGTTTGGCCAGCCAGGATATGCATTAGCCCCACTCCCACAGCCGCCGCCACCGTGGTCGGGACAAGTGCTCCCAGAAGTGGTGCAGAAATGTTCCACGGTGTGACCTTTAGCAGTGTCCCGACCAAGAACCAACGTCCAACAAGATCGACAACCGCTACGCCGACCCAAGCCAAAACAAGCGGAATCAAGCCGTACCTCACAGCTCCAGCTGTGACTGCGACGGCAAGAGAATAGCCGACCAGGACAAATACGAACCATCGAGCAGGACGACCTGCACCAAGGTGCAAGCCCTGATCGATGAAGACACCTAGGCCAAGCAACACCAGCACGGACAGGGCTGGTGTGACCTCGGCGCTGAACGACTTCTCCGAACCGAAGAGGAACGGTACAAGAACGGGAGCGGTAACAGCCACTACGACCATGAGCGGCATGACCGCAGAATAGGCAATGGTCGAAGCACGCAGATAAGAAGAGCGAAGTCTCTCGGGCGATTCACGCACCTTGGCAAACGCGGACATAGAAACAGGGAGGAGTGCTGAGGCAGTTAAGTCTTGCGCCGTCAGGACCAAGCGCTGCGCAATATTGAGATAGCCCATCTCTCGAACCCCAAGACCAGCCACAACGATCGCCGTCTCGAGCCACTCTCGGATGACCGCTACCAAGCCGCTACCGATGACTTGGGTACCAAACACGCCCATCCTGAGAAAATCTCGCTTCGAGAACTGCCACGTCGGGGTCCACTTAGCGGCAAACCAAACCCAAATGGTCGTGATCATCTGCGATAGCATAAGTTGAATGACTAGGGCCCATGCTCCCAAACCGGCCAAAGCGGCGGAGATCGCGGCAACTTGCGCGACAATCGCACCCGTAGCCTCCATGAAAGCAAGGGAGCGAAACGATAGGCGTCGACGCATTAACGCTAGCGGCACTGACCCCACGGCGATCGCGACTACAGACAACGTTAAGACCCGCAGCAGGTCAGCGACCTCTGGAAGGTTGAGAAGCATCCCCATAAACGGCGCGGCTCCTAGAATAACCAGAGCCAGGACGCCACCTGACGCCAGACTGAACCAGAAGGCAGTGCTTAAAGTCCTCTGTTCCAGCTTGGCCGCCTGAACGATATATGTAGAGAATCCAACATCCGAAAGCACATATACCAGCGGCAAGAGGGCCGACGCGGCCGCCGCCAGCCCGAAGTCCTCGGGGGTCAAAATTCGCGTCAAGACTACGATGGTAGCGAGCGCACCGACACGAGAGACCCACTTCTGAGCAGTCATCCACAGCACGCTCCGCGAAGCAACCTGGGCCAGAGACTCCTCAGCCATGAGAGACACTCGCTGTGGATCGCGACCGGGCTAGTGGCACCGGCCTAGGATAGCTGATCGTCGACGGCCCGTCGGACTCCCCTGGCACACCAGATGCTCTACCGTTGGCACGTGCCTTCAATAGACCCCGCGGTTGACCCGGCCGGGCGTCCTATACGCCACCGGCGTGTGGCTGTGCTCTATGACGATCGCCCGCAGTCACTTACGGGCCTCAAGCTTGCCGCGCTGGGTCTGCGCGAACACAGCTCTGACCTGGAGATCCAAGCCATTGCACCTGGAGCTCCCCAAACGTTCCACGATTGGGCGGCACGTCAACGCATCTCAATCGCAGACCTCCCCTCTGAGACCCGCGGCTCGGGCTGGGACGTCAAGCCAAGCATATTGCTTCACTTTCTAAACGATGGTTTTGATGAAGTCATTTGGTTCGATACGGACATCATTGCCACCGTAGATATCCGGACGCTACTATCACGCTTCCCAGCCGGCACCCTCGTCGCAACCGAAGAATACGCCTGGGGGTACCATCAGGGCTCTCCGGCCCGGACCGAACTCCTAGGAATGGAGGTGGGGAGGACCTTCGCCAAATCGATCAACTCTGGCATCGTTCGCGTCGACCAATCTCACCGCGCGTTGATTGATGAGTGGGCGCGAGTGCTGACAACGCCAAGCTATATTGCGGCCCAAGAGGCGCCGATCCACCTCCGGCCGGTGGGGTATCTCGGTGATCAGGAGGTCTTGGGCGGCCTCCTCGGGTCGAGGAAGTACGCCGATATCCCCGTTGGGCAACTCAGGCGCGGGATCGAGATCGCCCAGTGCTTTGGCCCATCCGGCTTCACTGTGACTGAACGATGGCGCGCACGGAAGAATCTCCCGGCGTTGGTTCATGCCATGGGTCGCAAGCCCTGGGCCCGACCGCAGCCAGTCAAGCTCACCCCGATCCAGAGGCTTACGGCCACCTGGGAGAACACGCATCTGGACCTAACCCCGTATACGCATGCGGTTCAGCCGTACCTCGCGAATCTGGACGAATCCACCGACTGGGTGGGACCTCTCACCCCAGTTGGTCGGCTGCTCGCAAGGATTCCATCCCCCGCTTTGCGCGAGTTGCCACTTGCGGTCATAGATACCTCACAGCGCGGCCTCCGGAGACTATTGAGGATACGTCAGGTTCCGACTAGTTGGTCAGACGGCACGAATGTTAGCGGGTGGACTGACTGACTTGCACGCCTTCGGTCGCCCGAGACGATCTTTGGCGGCGCCAAGGCGTGACCTCCTCTCGAGCGATCGATCGCTCCGGTATCGCTATTCGGGCCCGCACAACGGGATCCAAGCAGATGCGCTATTGCAGGTCGCCGCCTGAGTTGGACCTCTTTAGTGCCCAGAAGCTCTCAGGATTCCGTGGGCGTCTGAAGCAATCCCTGGCCGAAGGCCGGGGGCCGTCGATGGTCGTGCTGATTCGAGCGGAGGCCCAGATTGGGTGACGATCCCTGCTCCATCCGGCGCTCAAAGCCGATCCAGGGCCAAACGCAAGTTGGCCCTTGACGAGGGTTGATCTTCCGGGTGTCCATCTCGACCAGATCGCAGTTCGGCCACGTGCTGAGTCGACCCAAAGATCTCCCAGAATGCGGCGCCGGTCGTGCTTCTTGGCACGATCTGCGCTGGAAACCGCACTTGAGTCCGTCCTCGGTTTCCGTACGGGGACTCCCAATCTGTGATCCGGCCAGCCCAATAGTGCCCAGCGTCCGGATCGAAGCGCTCTTACAAGGCGCAACGCTACAGAAATCCAAGGAATCGGACTGAGAGGGTCCAACCCAGATCCCGGTCGCCGCTCCCCTCGTCGAACTGAGTATCGAGCCTATGGAGGGGCGAGCTCGGGCCGCGCCATGGACAGGCCCGACAACCTGTGCAGGGCCCCAGCGATGCCCAGCACCAGGAACAAAGTACCCATCGTCATCGGAAACGCGAACGCGTCAAACGCCGTCAGGCTGGAAGCTCCTGCACCGACGGACGCTGCGGCCGTAAGCCCTATATCCTTAGCGAGGGAGTTATCGCTTCGGACGTAGACAGACAGCGCGACTCGCACGCCCGAAACGAACAACCATATGGCAGCCATGGTGCCCACAACGCCGATGCTCACCAAGAGCAATAAATATTGATTGTCAAATATTCTGTACTTAGGTAGGAATGTACCCAGCCCTCGCCCAAAGATCGGGGCGTTCGCAAAGAACTCGAACGCGAGGTTATAGCTATCCGTTCTCGAAGAAATACTCGGATCATTGCCAACGTTCCTGAACAACGCACTTATCGTACCGAAGAGTCGAGGAACCGCAGCAAATAGGAGGACAGCTACCACCACGATACCAGCGCCGAATGTGATCCTGCGGCGTGAAGGCCAGCCTACCATCAAGACCAAGATACCGATGACGAAGCTCACATACGCAGACCGGGAAAAGGTAAGGGAGATTGCGACGCCGAGAATTAGTGCTGGTAGCCACCGAAGCACCCGGCTACGCCCCGTACCCATGTAGGCCACATGCAAAGCGAACGGAAGCACCATTGCGAGGATGATTCCGAACTCGATCGGATGGGTCGCGGTACCGGATGGACGCACGAAGCCACCACGCTCAAAGGCGTCAAATTCAACTGACGTGAGACCAGGAATAGAGATTCCGTCAATCAGCACTTGTCCTGTGGCGAACTGGACCAGGCCGAGCAAGCCGACCAAACCACCAGCCCACACCAGGCCGTTGACCAGTCGACGCAGCTGACTCAAGGATGGTAGGAGATCGTGGGCAACCAGCAGTGTGCCGGACCACGACAAGACTGATAGCAGAGCCACATCCGCCGGACTCACCTCGTCCCCATCGATAGGTCGGATCATGGCAAGGGCGTAGCTAACGGCAACGCAGAGCACGAAGAGCACCAACGCACGACGGACGGGGAATGTATATGGGAGATCGGAAGTGCGTGGGCGACTCAGCTGGTAGAGACTCCACCCGAGAAAGCTCACTAAACCCAAGACCATCGATGGCGCCCCGGCGCTCCCCAACGCGGGAACGACCAATCGCGACGGAATCGCGTAAAGCACCACTAGGTAGAACAATAGCCAAGCTACTGCGTTCACCTCGCCGCGACCGGTCGTGGCAGCGTAAGAAACTCGGGTCAACTGCTGCCCCCACGGCGTGACGGCGCTGCGTAACGCAAACGGTCTCCTTCACGTTGGAAGGTCTCATCCACCAATTTGACCCTGCGCCCCTCAATCATGCCCGTCCCCCGCTATAATGGGTCGCTGTGCCGCCCTCTTCGGACGCTGGGGCGCGCTCCGCCGGGTCGCCTCATCGCTCCCGTCTACATCAGAGAGCGTCGCTCCGGCACGCGTAGCGGTAGCTCTCCGGCGACGCAGGGCAAGAGCGTCAATGGCGACCATGGCTACGAAAGTGACCAGCAGGCCCACCCCGACCGCGACAATCACCATCCGTATGGTGCCGCTCATCTGACGCTCCGCCTGCGTGTCGACAACCAGCCGCATCGATCCGACCGTTGCCGAATTGGGGACCTTCCGTTCCGCCTGGATCTCACGGAGAGTGGCTGTGACGGTGTTCAGCAGGAAGTCCAGCGTGGTCAGAGAACCGTTCTCGGTTCGATCTGTCACGGACACGAGGATCCCCGGTCCACGCATCTCCGGGTCAGGTTCCACCAGATACTCCGCGGTAGGCGATAGCGCCTCAATCGCAGCTCTGTTCTGATCACTGTCAAGTCGCACGATCACGATTCCCGCGGGCCCCGTCAGGCCATCGAGATGGAGGAACGGGTTGCGCCCTCCCGCGTTCAGCTGTTCTTTAGACGGGAGCAGCAGAATCGTGCCGTGAGCCGTGTATGCCGGCGGCGAGATCCTCACTGCTCCCAGACCCAGCCCTGCACTGAGCAGCAGCCCGACGACCAAGACGTACCAGCGACGCGTCAGCACGCCAAGTATCCGGCTCAATCCCATGGGCTTGACTCTCCTAGCAATCTGACGAACAGAGTCTCTCACTCTGGAACACGTTCGACTCCATAGACTACCTTCCCGGACAACCAACCATCGGCCGAGCGGCACCCTTGCGCGGTGGGGCAGAATGATGAGGGCGGAGCGCCGCCGGAGAGTGGCTGCGGTGCAGCCGGGGCCTGAGAGGATCCGCAGTGACAGTGTGGGACACACTCGGAGCACTTCGCCGACGCTGGTATATTGTCGCTCTTGGGATCCTCTGCACCGGCCTGGCTATCGCCTATCTTCGCGTGCAGGAACCAGTCTACTACTCTCGAGCCACCGCATACTTCCTCGCCCCGGCCAGCGAACTCTATCCCAATAGACTGCAGACAACGTCGCTGGATCTCGTGGCCACGGCGGGTGTAGTCGCGAAGCGGATCAACGGTACCAAAATGACTTCCAAAACCGCCTCTTGGCAGGTGACGTTGATTGGACGGAAAATTTATGACGGAACCATGATTAAACTGCCTGACAACGGTGGCCAGTGGTCGATCAGTTACGACGTCCAAGCCCTGGATATCCAAGTGGCAGCTGCCACACCTGAGGAAGTCCGGATCCGTCAGGCCAAGATATTTAAGCAGATAGGCGACGAGTTGAAGGCACTCCAAGACGCCGCTCGGGTGCCCGCAGTCGACAGAATCAACATCGAGGTGCCGGCAACGCCGGCTATCTTGCAGATGAGCGGCGAACGGCGCCGCGCTCAACTCATGGTCGGCACGCTAGGTGGCGTCCTGACCCTGCTCTCAATCGGCATGCTGGAGCGGCGGGCGCGGATTGCGCGTCCGACAAGCCTCCGTCCAAGCGACGCGAGGGCGCCGATCGAGTAGGGTCCCCCTCGTGCGTCGCGGCAGAGATGCGTACGCCATACAGGAGGTTATGGATGAAAGTCACCTGGCCGAGGTCGGTTACATCCGGGCGCAGGCCGCATGTTGAAGTTGTCGTCCCATGCCACAACTACGGCCACTTCCTCCCGGTGTGTGTCGACAGCATCGTTAGCCAACCAGGCGTCACTACAACGGTTACGATCGTGGACGACACCTCGACCGATAACTCAGCCGAGGTTGCTGAGCGCTTGACCGAACGCTATTCGGGCGTTCAACTGATCCGCAATGAGACGAATCTGGGAGCTTGGCGCACATTTAATGTCGGTCTCCGTCAGGCTGACTCGGACTATGTCGTCCTGATCTCAGCGGACGACCTGCTGGCGCCAGGTGCGCTTGAACGCGCAACTACACTGATGGAGGCCAACCCCGGTGTCGGCCTCGTGTACGGGCATGCTCAGAAGTTCACCACCAAGCCGGCGTTAAAACGAGCGACTCCGGCGGTCAGTTGGACAACTTGGCTGGGGGAACAGTGGATCGGCATGCAACTTGGACGCTCTTGGAACAACATCGCCTCACCCGAGGCGGTCGTCCGCACAAGCGTCCACCACGAGGTCGGGTACTACGACCCAGCCCTAGCGCACACTGCCGATGTCGAAATGTGGCTGAGAATAGCCGCCGTATGCGATGTCGGTCATATTAACGGTATCGACCAAGCATATTATCGACGACAGCAAGTCAGCCACTCGACACAATTTAGCATGTATCAAGACATCGGTGAACGTTGGACCGCGTACTCACAGTTTCTCGCTGGCTGGTCCAAGACTGAGCACGCCGCTCGATATCGTCCGTTGGTGCAACGTAGGCTGTCGCGGTCCGCACTGTTCCTACTGCTTTTGCAGCTCGAACACGGTGAGGATGCAGACGCCATGGGCGTGCTCGACCTGGCCCACAGCATCGATCCAGAAATCACGGACAGTGATCTGTGGCGGGACGCGGAGGCACGCCTTCGGGGCGAGGCACCGGGCGGGATTGGCGGCGCCCTTCGAGCGGCCGTGCGCGACTTGGCACACGGCGCCCGATGGTACAGTTGGTATCGTTGGCGTTATTTCGGATAACCCGAGTGCTGTCGCGCCAGAATCTCCTCGTACAGCTCCTCGATCCAACGAATGCGGCTGTCCCACAAGCCCTTAGCCGCTGTGCGCGAACGACCCGCGCGACCCATGGCCAACCGACGCGCGGGGTCTCTCGCAAGCTCACGCATTGCTTCCGCGAGCGCCCCCGCATACTGGTGGGGGTTGATCGCAGGCACCTTCAGCCCGCTGGCGTCGTCGACCGTCGTTGCCGGACCGCCCGCGTCACACACGATCACTGGCAGCCCATGCGCCATCGCCTCCACCACGACGATGCCGCCCGCCTCCCGGTAGCTGGGGAACAGAAATACATCGGCCGCGTCATAGAAGGCGTCCACTTGATCATGAGGCACTCGTCCATGAAAGCGAACTAGATCCCGGATCCCCAGCTCGCTCGCGAGAACTTCACAGCCTGCGCGATCGTAACCCTCTCCGACGACGTCGAGCACGCCAATTCCCCTAGGTATGAGATAAAGAGCGCGAATAGCATCCCGGACCCCTTTGGTTCTAACTATGCGCCCTACAAAAAGGAAACGGACATGCTCCTTACGATCACTGCCAAGTGCTGCCGGTGGCATGGTGTCGACTCCGACGTCACTGAGCGTTCGAAAGTCGCGGACCCCGACGTCCTCAAGCAACTCCTCGACATAGTCGGCAATGCCGACAACGCACTCAGCCGATCGGAAGGACGTTCGTAGAATCGGATCCCAGCGCAACCGCAACTGGTCGAGTTTCCTCAGGTTGGTGAACCAGGGCGCACCTCCTTCTTCCCTAGCGAAGTCGGGAGGGGAGGACAAGCTCCCGCCGACCGGGCCAACCACGTATGGCACCCCTGTTCTGGCCAGCGGGGACTCATAACGTAGCGACACGGGGGCCACCTGGTGGCCTATGTGAAATCGCTCGCCAGAAGCAACGGCTTTACGGATCCAACGCCTAGCCTTCCAACAGAAGGGGACGTACCCGGGATTGAGCATCGCACTGAACCGCTCATGGCGACCCACCAGTGGTGGCTCGCGCCATTCGACGACCCGTGCTTTTGGCAGGGCGCCCGCCAATGGCTGCTTAGCGCGCTGATAGTAGCTGAGTACCGTCACCTCATGGCGTTCGGAGAGCCGACTTACCCATTGAAACGCCAGCCACGACTCACCTACAGCGCCAGGGTCAGCGGTAGGCGCCACGAGAAGCAGTTTCATCACCCTCCATCTTGGTGCACTTCTATGTCATCTGGGCAGCAACGTGTCGTTGGCGCCGAGTTCACGGGGGCGGAGCGACGGCCGAATCAGAGCAGCAGCAGCTTTCCAGGAATGCCTGTGACCGAGGAGTCCCCGGCGCAACTCAGTGGCGACGGCTATGAAGAAGTACAGTCCGGTCGCGAGTCGTCCGTGCCGACGGCCGTAGATTCGTACACGGTTCACCATCTTCATAGTGTGCGTTGCGGAGGACTCACCGGACCCGCCGCCAACGTGCACGACTTCAGCTTTCGGCGTAAATACCGTGCTCCAACCCCGATCGCGTGCGCGCAGGCAGAAATCTGTCTCCTCCGAGTACAGAAAATAGCTCTCGTCGAAGCCACCCAACTCCGTGAAGCACTCGTGGCGGATCAGCATGACCGCGCCCACAGCCCAGTCCACTTCGTGTTCAATCTCATAGTTGCTCGGGTCCTCGATCCGCTCAGCGAATCGAGGTGACCCGGTAAAACTGAGGCCTCCCGCGCGCCCGAGAGTCGGAGCACGTCGCAAGGACGGCGACAGCGAGCCGTCGGCCTCCAGCATTCTCGGTGCAACGATACCGACGCCCGGCTTTGCTAGTACCTCCAGCATGGCAGGCACCGCGCCCGCCGCGAGCGTCGCATCTGGATTCAGAACAAGGACTGGCCCGTCCAGACCAGACTCAGCGACCCCACGGTTAATACCACCGGCGAAGCCGGTATTAACCGAACGCGCCACATGAGCATCACCTCGCGACTCGACAAGGCCGGCCGTATCATCTTGAGAACCGTTGTCAACGACCACCACTTGATACGGCAAGCCGCCGAAGGCGGCCGGAAGACTGTCTAGGAGGTGGGACACGTGGGTCCTAGAGTTGTACGTCACCACGACTGCGATTACGGCTGCGCTCACGTGGCGGGACTCTAGCGCATGCACAGCCCCCAACTCCATGTATTCGGCCGGCCTAGGTGGTCAGAGCACGTCGCTGCTTCACGAGCGACTTGAGCCTCATGGCAGGGCGTTCTACAAGGAACCAACTGAGGCAGGCAAAGGGCAGAGTGCATCCGATCGACACCAGTATGAAACCCCAGACCGGCAGAATCTGACCCATTCCCAAGGTCGCCAAGAGTTGCTGGGTTGGAAATGCGTAGATATATGTGCCGTATGAAACATCATTCACCGCACCTACACGCTGGAGAGGAAGAGTGGAACCCAGCCACATCATCAAATAAGCAGCAGGTATTGCCGCAAACATTCGGAATGTTGAGGTGGCAGCGGCGATCAGAACTATGGCGGTAGACGCTGCGGCGAAATACCAAGCCATTGCTACTCTGCCGCGATAGCAGTACATCAGCATCCCTGCCGCGAAATAGCCACCCAAGGTGGTGGCATTGACCAGCGCCAGGGGCAACTGAAGATCCCTGAGTGCCCAAGTAGCCGCAGCGCAACCGATCGTCGCGACAATCGCGGCTGGGCCGAGGAGTCTGCGCGGGATCAGACTGACCGCTATCCCGATTGCGATGTAGCACAGGAACTCATACCAAAGTGTCCAGAGGGAGCCATTCCAAGCCTCTGGAAAGGGCACATCCACGAGCGTTCCGGGAATTCCGTTTTGGGTGATTCTGATCCCCAAATTGGCGACCACATAGCCCAGGCTTTCAGTCGGATCCCAATGTCCCGAATTTCGGGACAGGACGCTAACCGGCGCGAAGCCAAACGCCACCACGAGCAAGACAACGACGAATGCGGGATAGATGCGCAGAGCTCGGCGCCACATATAGTCGAGCAGGCCACTTGAGTGGAGACGGCTGGCCGTGATGAGATAGCCGGAGATCGCAAAGAAGCCAGCGACCGCCCATGCACCCAGGGTCAGATCACCGTCGCCGGGGTCATGGCCATATCCACCTATTGGCCACGAGTGCGAAACTATTACTAGCACTGCTAGAACTAAGCGTAGTGCATTCAGACTATTTCTTCTCGGGTCGAACGATTCGCTCAGAACAGTCATGGTGGCGTCCACGCTAGTTGCTCCCCCCACCGGGGGCGGCTAAGTTGCCGGCGTGTCATTGCACGCCGCACTCAAGCGGCGCCACGGCACGAAGCGACCCGTCGGCCGCAACGTTGACGATCTCATTCCCGTTACCCCAGCGGACCTTGGCACAGTCGGTCACATCAACCGGCCCGTAGACCCAGGAGTCCTCGACGACCTTTAGCCCAGTAACTGAGCCTGGCGTACCAAGTCGAAACACGTAACTTCCGCCCGCCATGAGGACATTGTCGATGGTAGCGCTAGTGTTTCCCTGATCTGGATAGAAGAAGGCAGCGGTCCCTAGACAACCGTCAACCTCGGCGAGCTCAATATAGCTATTCCTGACGGTTATCTTGGGGCCCATGTAGCCCTGAATCCCGTCCCCATGCCAGTCGACCTTTTGCTGAACGCATTCGTTTGGCGGAGAGACTCGGATCCACGAGTCCTCCACCATGACAGGACCGCATCCGAGTGATTTCTCGCCCACTCGAATCCCCTCGGAGAGACCGTCTATTTTTAGCCGAGTGGCCGTGAATCCACCTGACTGGACGACGGGCATGCCTACGTCTCCTGGGCCTCGCACTATACTGACATCTTCGAGCCGCATTCCGTTAAAGCAATCTCTTCCGTAGTCATTAATTATGCGTGAGTCCACAAGTTCTACGCGTCGCAGGGTGACATTCTTGGCCCGGATGAAAAGTAGTCCGTCGGTGAGACGAACATCTTCGATAACGGCACCGTCGTCCCAAACGTTCTGCTCGCCCGTCCACTCCAGCTTCGGGATCCACCCAGAAGGAACTCCGGTAGTCGTGCTGGTCGGATAGCTGGGCACACGCGGGGAGGCTGGCGAACTCGAACCAGCAGTTGCTTCAGCCGGGGAAGTCTCGCTTTTCCGACTAGTGACTACGACAGTTGCCACGACAAGAGTCACTGCCGCCGCGATGACGACTCCCCGCATCCAACCACGCATCACTCCCCCATCACTCCAAGCCTCAGGGCCGAGGATACCTATCCTACGAAGCAATGGGGGAGCGCACCGTGCTAGCGCGTGACGCAGCCTAGCGTTCCCATTGAGCGGAGAGTGCCATCGGCGTTAACCGACACGACCTCGTTCCCAGCACCCCACGTAACCTGTCGGCAGTCCTGGACGTCTACCGCACCCCAGACCCAGGAGTCGTCGACGACCTTCAGTCCGCTGACCGATCCGGGGGTACCCAAGCGAAACACGTAGCCACCGCCGGCCAGGAGAAGCCCCTCAATCGTCACCCTCGTGTTTCCCTGATCCGGGTAAAAGAAGGCGGCGGTTCCGAGGCAGCCGGGCTGCTCGTTAAGGGTGATGGTGGAGTTCCGTACCGTCACAGCGACGCCCATATATCCTTGCAAGCCGTCGCCGTGCCAGTCCACCTTGTCGGCTACGCATCTGTCCGGCGGATCGACTTGCACGAAGGAGTCTTGAATCGTGACCGGCCCACAGCCGACATCGTTCCCCGCGATCCGGAAGCCCTCCGACGGGCCGTCGATCTTGACCCGGAGGGCGGTGTACCCGCCACTTTCGACGACCGGCATGCCCACGTCGGTGGAACCACGCAGGATCGAGGTGTCTTCGATTCGAAGCCCGCTGTAACAGCGACCGGCGTACTCATTGATGATTCTCGCGCTCACCAACTCCACGCGCCGCAGGGTAACGTTCGCTGCCCGAACGTAGAGCACGCCGTTTGAGAGCCTCAGGTCCTCCACCACCGCGCCCGCCTGGGTTACCACGTAGTCCCCGGTCCGAACCGTCTTGGGCGCCCAGCCTGACGGCACGCCAGTGGTCTTCCTGGTTGGGAACCCACCAGGCGAGCTCGGGGTCGCGGTGGCTGTCGGGGTGGGGGTCGTGGTGCGAGTCGCGGACGGGGTTGGCGTCGGAGTCGGTGTGGCGGTGGGTGGGCGAGTCGCTGTAGGTGTGGCGCTCGCGGTGGGTGATGGCGTCGAGGTGCTGGGAGCCGCCTCGAACGTCACGTCCACCCAGTACTGGCTCGATCGCCAGGTTTCCTTGGGGAACGCGGAGGCACCATAAGTGAACACGCCGGCGGATGCGCTGGGTACGGACAAGTCGGCCGAGTTAGATGAGCCGCCGTACCAGCGGGTAGCGATATAGCGCCCACCCTGCGGCACGTGGAACGACACCACATAGGCAGTGCCCGCCTCAAGAGCAACCGGGGTTGCAAACTTCGCCCACTGCCATCCGGAGGCGGACTCGTTCTGGAATGTGACCCGGCTTAATGCCTTGCCTCCTGCGCTCCAAAGAGTCCCCGTATGCGATCCGGTCATACCGTCAACCTTGTAAAAGCGAATTCCTGTGGCCACTCCGTTCCGCTGAGCGGTGAACCGGGTGCCCAACTCCACCGGCTCATAGTCTCGTGGAAACTCCAAGGAAGTGGGACGTTGACTCCCCCAGATGTTGACCTCGGCGGCGCCTCGTGCCTCCGATGCCGGGGCAAGAAGGGCGAGGCCGAGGACCATAGTGATTAACGCCGTAATCGCGTAGCGGAAGGTGCCGGCGGGGGCACGGGTGAATTGTCGATACATGACTTTCCCTCGAAAGCTCGGACACTGACTCCCCCCGCCCTCGGCTGACCACGATCGTGACGGCGCGTCCAGGAGAGCTTGGCCCGAGCGAATGTACGGCCGGGCCCACGCCCATTGAACAGCAATCCAAACCTGAACGCAAGATGAGAACACGTCTAGAAAACCCTAAGGATCCCGCTGTGCCTCCATCGCTGTAAATATCGGTGACTTGTCGATGGGCCGCTGCTGATCCTCAGGCCCGGGCAAGCGAATTCAGATAGTCACCGTAACCCGACTTGGCAAGCGCAGACGCCCGCTCAGCGAGACCCTCGTCGGACAGGAAACCCTGCCGCCACGCGGCCTCTTCGGGACAACCGACCTGGAGACCCTGCCGCGCCTGGATCGTACGGACGAAGTTGCTGGCGTCATTGAGCGAATCGAATGTCCCGGTGTCCAGCCAAGCGGTTCCACGGGGCAGGATCGACACCTGCAGCCGGCGATCCTCCAGATAGACCCGGTTGACGTCGGTGATCTCGTACTCACCGCGCGCCGACGGCGGCAACTCGCGGGCGATGTCCACCACATCTGAGCCGTAGAAGTAGAGCCCAGGCACCGCATAGTGTGACTTGGGCTGCGCCGGCTTCTCCTCGATCGACACGGCCAGCCCGCTGGCGTCCAGTTCGACGACGCCATAGGCGGTCGGATCAGCGACCCAGTAGCCGAAGATGACACCACCGTCGATGTCGTTGAAGCGTTGGAGCTGCGTGCCCAGACCCTGGCCGTAGAAGATGTTGTCGCCCAGCACCAGGCAGCACGCCTCGCCGTCGAGAAAGCCCGCCCCGATGGTGAACGCCTGGGCCAGTCCCTTCGGCTCAGGCTGTACGGCGTAGCTGATCGAGATGCCGAACTGCGAGCCGTCGCCGAGGAGGCGCTGGAACGCCTCCTGCTCGTGCGGGGTGTTGATCACCAGCACCTCGGAGATGCCGGCGAAGATCAGGGTGGACAACGGGTAGTAGATCATCGGCTTGTCGTACACCGGCACCAGCTGCTTGCTGCTGCCTAGAGTGATCGGATGAAGCCGGGTGCCGGAGCCGCCCGCCAGGATGATGCCGCGCATGGGTTGCATCCTTCCATGGACCCACAGCGCCCGAAAACGTCAAGCGAAAGCCAATAGGATGCCACCCATGTCGTCGCTTCTCGTCACCGGCGGGGCCGGATTCATCGGCTGCAATTTCGTCCGGCACGTCCTGGACCGCACCGACCACACCGTGACCGTCCTGGACGCCCTCACCTACGCCGGCAATCGCGCGTCACTCGAGGGTCTACCCGAGAACCGTTTCCGTCTGGCGGTCGGCTCGGTGTGTGATGCCGCCCTCGTGGACGAACTTGTCGGCGCACACGACGTCACCGTGCATTTCGCCGCCGAATCACACAACGACAATTCGCTCAATGACCCGTCGCCGTTCATCCAAACGAATCTTGTCGGCACCTACGAGCTGCTGCAGGCCGTGCGACGACACGAGAAGCGCTACCACCACATCTCGACTGATGAGGTGTACGGCGACCTCGAACTCGACGACCCGGCGAAGTTCACCGAGAACACCCCCTACAACCCGTCCAGCCCGTACAGCTCCAGCAAGGCGGGCTCCGACCTGCTGGTCCGGGCCTGGGTGCGCAGCTTCGGCGTCCAGGCGACCATCAGCAACTGCTCCAACAACTACGGCCCCTACCAGCACGTCGAGAAGTTCATTCCGCGACAGATCACCAACGTGATCGACGGCATTCGGCCCAAGCTGTACGGCGCCGGGCTCAACGTCCGCGACTGGATCCACGTCGATGACCACAACGCGGCCGTTCTCGACATCATCGACCAGGGCACGATCGGCGAGACGTACCTGATCGGCGCCGATGGCGAACTGAACAACAAGACCGTGATCGAGCTGATCCTGGAACTCATGGGCCAGCCGTCGGACGCCTACGATCACGTCAACGATCGTCCGGGCCACGATCTGCGCTATGCCATCGACGCCACCCGGCTACGCACCGAACTCGGTTGGACGCCCCGCTTTCCTGACTTCCGCTCCGGCATCGCCGACACCATCGACTGGTACCGCGACAACCAGGCATGGTGGCGTCCGATGAAGGCGGCAACCGAAGCCAAGTACGCGAAGACGGGTCAGTGATGGCCGAGCTCGCCGTTCAGGAAACCGCGATCCCGGGCTTGCTGATCATCGATCTGCCCCTGCACGGTGACAGCCGCGGCTGGTTCAAAGAGAACTGGCAGCGCGTCAAGATGGTCGGGTTGGGCCTACCAGACTTTGCCCCGGTGCAAAACAACATGTCGTTCAACGCGACCGCAGGCAGCACCCGCGGGCTGCACGCCGAACCCTGGGACAAGTTGATCTCACTGGCCCACGGCCGGATCTTCGGCGCCTGGGTCGACCTGCGTCCCGGCGAGAGCTTCGGCGCCGTCGTGACCCTCGAGATGGGCACCGACAAGGCGGTCTTCGTGCCGCGCGGCGTGGCCAACGGCTATCAGGCACTCGAGCCGGACACCGTGTACTCCTACCTGGTCAACGACCACTGGAGCCCGGCGGCCCGTGATTCCTACACCTACCTCAACCTCGCCGACGAAACCGCCGCCATCGAGTGGCCCATCCCACTGGCGCAGGCGGAGATATCGGCCGCCGACCAGACCCACCCTCGCCTCGCGGACGTCGCACCGATGGCTCCCAAGCGGACCGTCGTGGTCGGGGCGTCCGGCCAGCTGGGCCAAGCGCTGTTGCGCGCGTTTCCGGACGCGACCCCGCTTCGTCGACCCGAGTTCGACCTCACCGATCCGACGACCGTCGCGGCCGTGCCCTGGAGCCAGGTGGGCCTGATCATCAACGCCTCCGCCTATACCACGGTCGACGCGGCCGAAACCACCCAGGGACGACGGGACGCTTGGAACGTCAATGTCACGGGCTTGGGTCGGCTGGTCGAGATCGCCCGGACCCACCGGATCCCGCTGGTCCATGTCTCCAGCGACTACGTCTTCGACGGCACCGTCGAGTCGCACACCGAGGACGAGCCGCTCAGCCCACTCGGCGTCTACGGGCAGACCAAGGCGGCGGGCGACGCTCTGGTCGCCACCCTCCCCCGGCACTGGATCGTCCGCGCCAGCTGGGTGATCGGCGACGGCAACAACTTCGTTCGCACCATGGCCTCCCTGGCCGACCGCGGCGTGAGCCCGAGCGTGGTCGGCGACCAGTTCGGACGACTCACCTTTACTGCCGATCTGGCCTCCGGCATCGCGCACCTGGTGAGTACCGACGTCCCGTCGGGTACCTACAACCTGACCAACGCCGGACCTACTCTCAGTTGGGCCCAAATCGCCAAACGCGTTTTCGAGCTGCGCGGACGCGACGCCACCGACGTCACCGAGGTGACCACCGCCGAGTACTTCGCCGGCAAGACCATGGCGCCGCGCCCCACCCACAGCACGCTTGCGCTCGGCAAGGTTCAGGCGACCGGGTTCCAACCGGTCGACGCCGATCTGCGTCTGGCCGATTACCTGGCTGATTGAGCCGTCGATCGAGTTCGCCAGCTGAGTTTCGACAAGCCCGACCAGCCCTGGCTAACGTGACCACCATGGACCTGCACGCCGCGTTGGCACGGGTCGGGGTGCGGGTGCCGGACATCCTGCTGCCCCGCTCCGGAACCGATCTGAACGCGTGGGCCGTCGTGGCCTGCGACCAGTTCACCAGCCAGCCCGACTACTGGCAGCAGGTGGCTGAGGTTGTCGGCGACCAGCCGTCCGCGCTCAACTTGATCTTTCCCGAGGTGTACCTCGACGAGCCCGATCCTGAGCGTCGGATCGCCTCGATCAACGCGTCTATGCGGCGCTACGTTGCCGACGGACTGTTCGAATCCAAGCCGGCCACGATGGTCCTGGTGCGCCGCGAGACCAGCCATGGCGCCGTCCGCTGGGGACTGATGCTGGCCCTCGATCTGGAGCACTACTCGTGGGAGTCGGGTGCCCGGACGCTGATCCGCGCCACCGAGGGCACCATCCTCGACCGGCTCCCCCCGCGGGTCCAGGTGCGCGAGGACGCAGCCATCGAACTGCCGCACATCATGGTGCTGATCAGCGATGACGGCGGTCGGGTGATCGAGCCGCTGGCCGCCGACACCCACCGGCTGACCCAGCTCTACGACTCCGAGTTGATGTTGGGCGGCGGACGAGTCACGGGCTGGGCCGTGAATGCCGCCGACGATCTGAGCAAGGTCGCCGCGGCGCTCGGTGCCCTGCGTGCGCAGCTCGACCCCGAGAATCCGCTGCTCTTCGCGATGGGTGACGGAAACCACAGCTTCGCCACCGCGAAGAGCATTTGGGAGAACATCAAGTCATCCGTGACGGCCGATCAGTTCGAGAACCACCCGGCGCGCTACTGCCTTGTCGAGCTGGAGAACATCCACGACCCAGGGCTTGAGTTCGAGCCGATCCATCGCGTGCTCTTCGGGATCGAGCGAGCCGTCTTCGAGCGCGCCCTCGCCACACAGTGCGCCGACTTCTCGCGCACTGTGACCACCGACCTTGCGGATGTTCTGGCCCAGATCGAACACCAGGAGGACCAGCGCTTCGGCTACGTCGACGCCGACGGCGTCGCGGTCTATGTGCTGAACGCACCCGCCGCAAGCATCGCTGCCGGCACCCTGCAGCGGGTCATCGATTCCCTCGTCGACCAGGGCGCGACGGACGTCGACTACATCCACGGCGCCGGCGTGACCGACGAACTCGGCCGCCGAGCCGGGAACCTCGGGCTGCTGTTGCCCTCGGTGCCCAAGGACGCCTTCTTCGCGTCCATCGTCACCGATGGCGCGCTGCCCCGGAAGACGTTCTCCCTAGGAGAGGCAGAGGACAAGCGCTATTACCTCGAAGCCCGTCGACTGGCCTGAGTTCGGTGCGTCAGTCGCGACCGTAGATGTCGCGGGTGTAGATCTTGTCCGCGACCTCCGCAAGCTCCGGCGATTGCCGGTTGCTGACGATCACGTCGGACCGGCGCTTGAACTCGTCGAGATCACGGACGACTTCGGAGTTGAAGAAGTGCTCGTCCTCCAAAGTGGGCTCGTACACAATGACCTCCACGCCCTTGGCCTTGATCCGCTTCATCACGCCCTGCACCGACGACGACCGGAAGTTGTCCGAGCCAGCCTTCATCACCAGCCGATAAATGCCCACCACCTGCGGACGGCGAGCGAGGATGTCGAACGCGATGAAGTCCTTACGGGTGGTGTTGGCGTCGACCACCGCGGCGATCAGGTTCTGCGGCACCTCCGCGTAATTCGCCAGCAACTGTTTGGTGTCTTTCGGCAGGCAGTAGCCGCCATAGCCGAACGAGGGATTGTTGTAGTGCGTTCCGATCCGTGGGTCGAGACCGACGCCTTCGATGATCTTGGCCGGGTCGAGTCGGTGCACGGCGGCATAGGTGTCCAACTCGTTGAAGTAGGCCACCCGCAGGGCGAGGTAGGTGTTGGCGAACAGCTTGAGTGCCTCGGCCTCGGCCGACGTCATGGTGAGAACGGGCACCTCCGTGCTCACCGCACCATCGACCATCAGTTCGGCGAAGCGCCTAGCCGCCTCCGAGTCGTCGCCGACCACGACGCGCGAGGGGTAGCGGTTGTCGTAGAGCGCGCGGCCTTCGCGCAGAAACTCCGGCGAGAAGAAGATGGTGGCACCCGGATATCTCGCGCGCAGCGCGTCGGTGAACCCCACCGGAATCGTGGACTTGATCACCACCGCAACCGCCGGGTTCGCGGCGAGTGCGTCGTCCACCACCCGGTCCACCGAACTGGTGTCGAAAAGGTTGGTCGCCGGATCGTAGTTCGTGGGCGTCGCGACCACCACGTAATCGGCAGCCGGATAGGCGTCATCGGGATTGGTTGTCGCCGTCAGCCTGAGCCCGCCTCCGGCCAGTGCACGCTCGATATCCTCGTCCTGGATGGGCGACTCCGCCCGGTTGATCGCCGCCACTCGCTCGGGGTCCAGCTCGAGCAACACGACATCATGGCGGTCGGCGTGCAGAAGCGCGTTGGATAGGCCCACATAACCCGCCCCCACGACGGCGATCTTCATATCCACACCTTTCTTGTTCGCGGCCGTTGCATTCTACGACCAACCGACATCCAGAAGGTTGCCGTCCCGAGCGATAGCCACGGGACTCGAATGCCCCTGGCATTCTGACATCACCGCGGCCTTGGCTCTGCCGGAGTGCGGTCGACGAGGTGTGCGTGGTTGCACCTCATCGGGCCACGCCGACGACCAGCCTGGGACGTCGAAGATCGCACGAAATTGCTGGGCGCGGTCAAGTTGCCAGGGGTGACACGGCTGTGGAAGACTGCTCGGCAGCAGGTGCTGGGGGGTGCCTGGTTCGGACTCGGGGGGGTCCGAATTATCTCGGGGGGGATTCTTCATCATGGCTACTCTGGACGTGCGCGTTCAGGCTGCTCGTCAGCGCCTGACCAGCGGAACCATGTCCGCGCGGAGGAGCGCGGCCCTTCGTCAGACCAGCGTCCTTGTGTTGGATGCCAGTGTTCTCGCCGCGGCGACGATCGCCGCCTACACCGCACGATGGATCTTCGGCTTCCTGGTCACTTCGACCGATAACGCCAGTGTGGCCTGGGCCTACTACGTCATTCCGA
Organism: Micropruina sp.; assembly: GCA_044225075.1. Classification (GTDB taxonomy): domain Bacteria; phylum Actinomycetota; class Actinomycetes; order Propionibacteriales; family Propionibacteriaceae; genus Micropruina. The sequence goes on from JBGAJF010000003.1 coordinate 306,164, forward strand.
TCGCCTGGATGGCGTTGCTGGCTGTCTGCGGCGCGTACTCGCTGCACCATCTGCAGACCGGCGTGGTCGAGTATCAGCGGGTGGCGCTCGGGTCCGGCCTGCTCGCCGGGGGAATCGGGGTGACCTGCTACCTGGTCGGTCACAACGGCGGCCAAGACTTCTTCGCTGCGTTGTTCCTCATCGGCGTCCCCGCGCTGCTTGTCGGACGCCTCGCTCGTCGCCGTTCCCTGAAGCACATGCGCGCTCAGGGTCTCTTCCAGACCTCGGTGCTGGTCGCCGGTTCGCCCTCGCACATCGATGAGGTGGCGCGGGTGCTGCGCCGCGAGAAGTGGCTTGGCTACCAGGTCGTGGGTGGCGTCACGTCGGCCGCGATGGAAGAGACCGTGGCCGGCCTGCCGATCCTGGGCAGGGTCTCGGACGTCGTTGATCTGGTCACCGATTCGTCCATCGACACGGTGATCTTCACCGAGGGGTCCTTTCCCGATAGCCAGCACTTCAAGCGGATGGCGTGGGAGTTGGAGGAGCTCGATGTCCAGATGATCGTCGCTCCGGCGCTGACCGACATCAGCTCGCAACGGCTGCGGTCGCGTCCGGTTGCCGGTCTGCCTCTGGTCCACGTCGAGCGGCCCCAGGCCGTCGCAGCGTCCCGATGGAGCAAGCGTGCGTTCGACGTCGTCGGCTCCGGCCTGCTGCTGCTGCTGGCCGCTCCGATCATCGCCCTGGTTGCACTCGCCGTGAAGCTCGAGGACCGCGGCCCGGTCTTCTTCAAGCAGACCCGCGTCGGACGCCGTGGCGAAGAGTTCGAGTGCCTCAAGGTGCGCTCGATGGTGGTGGACGCCGAGGCACGCAAGGCCGAACTGGAGGCACAGAACGAGGGCGCCGGCGTCCTGTTCAAGATCACCAAGGATCCTCGGATCACCAAGATCGGCGGCTTCATCCGGCGCTTCTCGATCGACGAGTTGCCGCAGCTGTGGAATGTGTTCCGCGGCGACATGAGCCTGGTCGGGCCGCGTCCGGCTCTGCCGAAGGAAGTTGCCCAGTACGACAGCGACACCGTGCGCCGTCTTGATGTTCTGCCCGGACTCACCGGCCTCTGGCAGGTGTCCGGCCGTTCCAACCTCTCTTGGGAGGAGACAGTCCGCCTGGACGTCTACTACGTCGACAACTGGTCGATCATGCAGGACCTGTCGATCCTGATGCGTACCGCGCGAGCGGTGTTGGGATCGAGCGGCGCCTACTGACCGACCGCCACCCACTCACCCCACTCATAGACGAG
>JBGAJF010000018.1:0-74750 GCA_044225075.1 Micropruina sp.
TCACCCTCAGCACCGGAATCCAGGTGTATTTCGCTGACCCCTACAGCCCCTGGCAACGCGGCAGCAACGAGAACACCAACGGCCTGCTACGGCAGTACTTCCCCAAGGGCACCGACCTCTCCGTCCACAGCCCCCACCACCTCGCCGAGGTCGCCGCCGAACTCAACGACCGACCCCGCAAACGACACGACTGGCAAACCCCCGCCGAAGTCCTCGCCCAGCTACTCTCCAACCAAGGACGTGTTGCGATCACCCCCTGAAACCGCCAGCGAGCCCCAAATAGTTCGGGGAGCGCGGGGTGGGCGGACGCACGGTGCACGGGGAGGCGGTCACGAGGAGGGGTTCGCCGAGCCGATCGCGCTCGGCGACTTCAACAGGCCCACCGAGAGCCGGATGGCGGCGGTGATCGCGGTGATCGGCGCATCGGAGCGCTCCAGCACAGCGGCCCAGACCGGCACCAGTTCGTCCTCGTAGATGTGCGCGTGGCCGGCGGGGGTCTCCAGGCTGGTCAGCATGTCGGTGGAGATCTGGAACCAGGTCACCAGTGGCCACCAGCGCAGCGACGGATTGACGTCGCTTCCGGCCCGTTCGCGCATCCAGTCGGGTTCACGCCAGGCGAGCTCCCCGGTGAAACGGCACATCGGATCGGACGCGTGCTGCACGTACACCACCCGGGGGCTGCGCCACTCGCCGAGCGCCCGTCCGTAGGCGTCCGCGACCAACTCGGTCGGCTTGGTGACGAACCGGATGTGCAGGCCGTTGTCGATCACCGGGGTGATCTCGGGCGACCCGCGCATGCGCCGCTGGGTCAGATCGCGGGCGATCTCGGTGAACCCTGGGGTGCCGATCCAGACCGCACCGTGGACCCTGGCGAGCATGTCGTCGGCATCGATGAACGCGCCGTGACCGCCGTAGGCACCCAGCGACTCGCCGCTCACATACACGCTCGGACGCCGGTCGCCGGGCAGGTCGCGGATCGCCTCGTCCAGCGCGGCGAACAGCGCCCGCGCACACGCTCGCGGAGTCTCGGCATCGGCCAGGTAGACGAAGGCGCTGGCCAGTCTCGAGTACTGCACCGACACCGTGGCGCAGTCGCCGCCGGTCAGGTATTCGACCGCCTGGACGGAGAACTCGTCGACCCAGCCGCGTCCGGCCGGGGTATCGATGACCAGGGTGGACCGCTTCAGCGCCCCGGTGCGCCGAACCTCGGCCATCGCGAGTTCCACCGCGGCCTCGACGCCACCGTCACCCAACGCCGCGTAGACCCGGATCGGTTCCAACGCGGGTTCGCCCAGGATCGCCGCAATGCCGTCGGCGGTAGGGCCACAGGAGGTGAAGATCTGGCCGCGCCGACCCAGTGCGTCCCAGGACTGGGCCGAGCCCGCCGAGCCGCTGCGCGTCGGCAACTGCGGCGCCTGCAGGTTACGCGGACGCCGCCGGTCCATCTTGTCGGCCTGGCGCGAGATCCGCTCGAGGGCCTGATGGAACACCATTTTGTTGACCATCCGCAGCACCACGATCGCAATCGCCAGCGCACCCGCGATCGACAGCACGGACGGCAGAAACAGGTCCAGGCCCCTGCTCAGCCAGGTGGTGAACATCACCAGCATCCGGATCGCCAGCATCAGCAGCACCATGGTGGCCAGTGCCACCGCGGTCGCGGCGATATCGGTCCAGGCCGCCTGCTCGGACATGCCCACCAGCCGAGCGGTCTCACGATGCGCACGCACCGACCACCACCAGCCGACGACCACCACGGCAGCGCCGAGCGCCGCCAGGATCCAGAACCCTCCCGGGAGATGCCAACTGACCTGTACCTCGAGGTCGAGAAGACGCAGCACGGCGTCCGCGGTCATCTCGAGCAGGAACCCGACCAGGTAGCCGATGGCGGCACTGACGCCGCCGACCAGACCCTGCCACAACCACCGCCGCGGCAGCAGGCTGGGGGCGAAGCTGACCAGGAACATCGCCAGGCCCAGGACAATGCCGACCCCTGACCAGGCGCCCATCGGGACTCCTCTCGCCGGTTCCGGATCACCCTAGCCCCCGACCCGGGCGGCCCGCCGGAACTCCCCACCGCTGGTCGAGCCTGCCGGGAGCCGGACCTAGGCTGACCTCATGAAGCCCGCCAAAGATGTGAACACCGCCGCCGTCACCGCAGTAGGACTGATCGGCGGCTGGCTGACCGCCCGCGAATCCGGAATTCGCCCGCTGGGCGGCGTGCTGCTGGGCGTGGCCGGCGTCTGGGCGGGCCGCACCTGGTACGCCCGGCACGGTTGGGTCGCCGCGGCGGGACTGTCGGCGCTGTACGTGGGCGCGTTCGGGTTGTCGCACCCGCTGGCGAAGCGAATCGGCGCCTGGTCGTCCGTCCTGGCCGTCACCGCGGTCGCCTCCGGCACCGCGTACCTGGTCTCGGACGCCGAAAGGGAGTAGCCCGCCCGAGACCCGGCGTCAGCGACCGGGTCAGCCGGGCTCAGCTCCCGTCATTTCGGCCAGCTTCGCCACTCGCTTGGCGCGCAGCGTTCCGGGCGCGTACTTGAGCGTCCAGGTGTCGTTCTCGGCCAGGTCGACCGCCTGCGGGTCGGCGGCCGGAGCGTCGGGACGGCTGGAGATCCGCTGCACCACTGAGCGGAAATAGTAGTGGAAGAACAGTCGGTTGAACTCGGTGAAGTAGATGTCGGCGACCCGGCGGTCGCCGCGGATGATCACCATGTTCTCGTCGTTCTCCAGGGTGGACGCCCGGGAGAAATTGGCCGAGCCGGTCACCACGACCGGATCGGCGCCGAGTGGATCGCAGAGCAGGAATTTGTCGTGGATGAACGCCACGTGCACGTTCAGTCCGAGCTCGCGCGTCGTGGTCTCGGCCACCCAGCGGCCCAGCGGATGGTCCAGTTCGGCACCCCAGGCCCGGTAGACGTTGCGGCTGGCGTCCAGTTGGACGGTGGCCTTGCCACGGGTCTCCAGCAGGAAGAACCGCAGCGGACCGTCCGGGGTGCCGGCGGCGGCCGCGTCCGCGATCTCCTGGGCGATGCCGAAGGCGAAGGTGGCGCAGACCAGTGAGGTGGCGTCGCCGCCGATCAGCCGGGCGTACAGCTGCAGCGCGCCCAGATCGGGGCGCGGGCTGAACACCGGCGTGATCCCGGACGGCACACCGGCCCGGTCGGTGGGCGCGGGACTGAGCGTCGCCACCTCGGCTTTGAAGGCCGCGTTGCGGCTGCGCTTCTCGGACGCCGAGTCGTCGCGGCGTCCGCCTGGATCGCCGGCCAACATCTCCCAGTAGTCGGTGTACGCCGCTGCCGTGGACGTATCGGTGATCAGCTGGCCCACGTTCGACTGTCCGTGCACACCGCCCATGGTCAGGTTGGTGGAACCGGTCCACACCTGCTCCGGGGTACCGGTGCGAGCCAGCACCAGAAATTTGTTGTGCGCGATCGCGGAGACCCGGGCCTGCCGCGGCAGGATCGTCCCGTCCGGAAAGCCGGCGGCGGCGATCGCGGCGATATTGGCCGTCCGTGGGCCACCGGCGACGTCCTTGAAGTCAACGACAAGCCGGACGTCGACACCCCGCCCGGCAGCGGCCACCAGCTCATCCAGCACCGGCCGGTAGCTGAACTCGTAGAAGGCGCCGTGCAGCGAGTCACCCGGCCCGGCGGAGCGGATGAAGCCGAGCAGGACGTCGTCCAGGTCGCGGCTGAGCCAGTCCAGTGCCGCCTGGCGGCGTTCAGGCGTGGGCTGCTGGTCGGGCGGCTGACCGCCGAACTGGCGCTGATAGGCCTGGCTGGACGCCACCCCTCGGTTGAACACCACGTCATGGACCGCGCCGTGCAGCGGCTCGGTGCGAATGGTGATGGTGATCGGCTGGTTGCGCCGCGGCTTGGCCGGCGTCCCGCGCATCGGATGGAAGCGGTAGGTGTAGCTGGTGTCCGGCTGCAGCGTGAAATCGTCCCAGACCAGCGACTGGATCGGATGGGTGTAGGTGGACACCTCGTCATTGGGCTTGGGATCCGGCACCAACGACCGGAACACCTTGAAGCCGCGCAGCCACTGGAACGGACTGCCCTCGGCGGCCCGCTCGACACAGAACCCGAGCAACCCCTTGCGGGCGAACTCGGTGGCCGTAAGTGCGAACGAAGTGGAGTTCACGCCGCACACGGCGTAGGCCCGAATACCTCGGACCGACCGGGACCGGTATCGCATACCTCAAAGTAGTCCCACGACACCCGCTGATACCGGGCGCCGGAAGGGGTTATCGCGCCGGCGGTCGCGCCAAGCGCTGCGCACCGTCATCCCCAGCTGGCGCCGGGATCTCCGCGGCCGACGGAGACTTCTTTTCGGATGCCTCGAGATCGTCCGGCTCGCGCATCATCGGGTGGACGCGGTCAGCGGCCTCGGTCCTCGGGGGAGTCTGAGTCTCAGGCTCACCGCCCTCGGGCGGCCTCTGCGGCAGCCGCGGCGCCCGCGCCATCACAGCCCGGATTCGGCGGTGCGGACCAGGATCCGGTTGCACTCCTCACAGCGCAACACCTCATCGGGCGCGGCGGTCCGGTACCGGTTCAGGTCGGCGGCGGTCGCCTCCAACTGGCAGCCCGAGCAGCGTCGGCGAACCAGTGCGGCAGCCCCGGAGCCGCTCTTGGCACGAATCCGGTCGTACAGATCGACCAGGCCGGCGGGGAGCTCCGCGGCGATACCGGCCCGTTCGGTGTTCCGTTCGGCCAGTTCACCATCGATCACACCCAGCTGTTCATCGCGCGACGTCAACAGCGCCCGCAGCTCCGCCTCACCCTCGCTGCGGGCGGCGACGACCTCGTCGCGGGCGGTGCTCGCCTCATCGAGGCTCTCCATCAACTCCAACTCGACGTCCTCGAGATCGCTGATCCGACGCTTGAGATGGGCGATCTCGTCCAGCAGCGCATTGAGCTGCTTCGGGTCGGTCACCGCGCCGGAGTTGACCCGCTGCTGGTCGCGCTCGAGGCGCTCCCGGACCGGCGCCAGATCGGCCTCGGCCTTGGCGACGTCCAACTCGAGATCGCTGACCGCGGTGTTGGCGGCGATCAGCTGTTCGCCCTGACGGCGGCGCGCCTGCTGCTTGGCGGCGATCTGGGCGAGTTCGGGCAGCGAGCGCCGGCGATGCTGCAGCTGGGCGATGGCGGTATCGATCGACTGCAGCGCCAGCAGCCTCGATTGAGCGGTGGCAGCAGCCTGCATGGAATACCTCCTGGAGTTGTGGGCTCGACTCTAGTGGCTGTGCCGCGTTCGGGCGGGCCGGCGATGGACGTCCGGGCTCCCCAACTCGGCACGGACACGGTTAGATGGCCGCATGACTCTCCTCTACCTCGTCCGCCACGGCCAGACCCCATGGACGGTGTCCGGCCAGCACACGTCCTACACCGACCTCGACCTGACTCCGCAGGGCGAGGAGCAGGCCAAGGCCCTGCGTTCGAAGATCGATCCGAGCGAGTTCGGGCTGGTTCTGACCAGCCCTCGGAAGCGGGCTCAGCATACGGCCGAGCTGGCCGGCTTCACCGATTACGAGGTGACCGACGACCTGCAGGAGTGGAACTACGGCGACTACGAGGGCAAGACCTCGCTCGAGATCCGCGAGAAGTACCACCCGGGCTGGCGGCTGTGGTTCAACGGCGTCCCCAACGGTGAAACCGCTGACCAGGTCCGCGAACGGCTCAGCCGGGTCGTTCGCCGCGTCCGCGAATCAGGCGTCGACAAGGCGATCTGCTTCGGCCACGGGCACGCTTCCCGGGTGCTGGCGCTGTGCTGGCTGGATTTCCCGCTGATCTTCGGCCAGGCCTTCCCGGTCGAGGTGGCCAGCCTGTCCATCCTGGGCCGCGAGAAGGAGTCCTGGGCGGTCCTGCGCTGGAACAGCTGAGCCATGGCCGACGCCGCCGCTCCCGCCGGCGAGGCAGCCGACAAACCGCTGCCGAACCGGCAAACCCCGTTCTCGGAGCCGTTCAAAGCGTTCATCCCGCAGGGCTGGGCGCCGTACTCCGACGAGCTCCCGGACGCCCTCCCGGCGACCGCGTTCACCGCGGCTCGCCGGGCGGCGATCGGCGCGCTGTTCCCCGGTGACCGGCTGGTCATTCCGGCCGGCGAGTTGAAGGTGCGTTCCAATGACACCGACTACCGGTTCCGGCCGCACTCGGCGTTCGCGCACTTGACCGGGCTGGGCAGCGATCGCGAACCGGGCGCGGTGCTGGTGCTGGAGCCGACCGACGACGGCCACGACGCCACGCTCTACTTCAAGCCGCGCGCGCCGCGCACCGATCCGGAGTTCTACGCCGATTCCCGGTACGGCGAGATGTGGGTCGGGCAGCGCGAATCGCTGGCCGAGATGGAGGCGCTCAGTGGGCTGTCCTGCGCACCGATCAGCCAGCTCGGCGACGCGCTGGCCAAGAACGCCGGGGTCACCCGGGTGCTGGTGGTGGCGGACGCCGACGCCGAGATGACCGCGTCCGTCGAGGCGCAGCGGGCCGAGTTCGGTACCGAGGCGGACGCCCTGGCCGACAGTCGGCTGAGCACCGCACTCAGCGAACTCCGGTTGATCAAGGACGACTACGAGGCGGACGAACTGCGGGCCGCCTGCGACGCCACCGCGGACGGCTTCGAAGCGGTGGTCGCCGCACTGCCGGAGGCCGTCCGGAGGGGTCGTGGCGAGCGCTGGGTGGAGGGTGTCTTTGGGCTGCACGCCCGGCACGCCGGCAACGCGGTCGGCTACGACACCATCGCGGCCTCCGGCGACCACGCGAACACCCTGCACTGGATCAACAACGACGGTAATCTGCGGCCCGGCGACCTGCTGCTGTTGGACGCCGGCGTGGAGCGGGACAGCCTCTACACCGCCGACATCACCCGCACCCTGCCGGTCTCCGGACGGTTCTCGCCGGCGCAGCGGAAGGTGTACGACGCCGTCCTGGCGGCGCAAAGGGCAGGCATCGAGGCGGCCCGTCCGGGCGCGAAGTTCGCCGATGTGCATGCGGCGGCGATCCGGGTGATCGCCGAACACCTGCACGACTGGGGCCTGTTGCCGGTCTCGGTCGAAGAGTCGCTCGACCCGGAAACCGGCGGCCACCATCGGCGTTGGATGGTGCACGGCACCTCCCACCACCTGGGCATCGACGTGCACGACTGCGCGCAGGCGCGTAGCGAGAACTACCGCGGCGGTGTCCTGAAGCCCGGCATGGTGATCACCGTCGAACCGGGGCTGTACTTCAAGTCGACCGATCTGCTGGTGCCCGACGAGTTGCGCGGCATCGGCGTCCGGATCGAGGACGACGTGCTGATCACCGCAGACGGCTGCGAGGTGCTGTCGGCGCGGCTCCCCCGCGAGGCGGATGCCGTCGAGAACTGGATGGCCACGCTCCTTCCGTGAACTCGGACGGCGGCGTAGCATTGCGGCGGCTCCGGCAAGGAGAAACGCCATGACTACTGCAACTGAAAGCAACTGGGACGCCGACTCCGGCCCGGGGACCGAGTACGTGCCACCGGAGTGGACGTGGGCCCGCTACCACGCCGGGAGCCGACTGCCGTCGGACGAGTTGGAATGGGCGGTCGCCGCAGCCCGGGCCGGGGACGGCTACATCTGGCTCGGCCTGCACAATCCGTCGCAGCACACGATGACTACGCTCGGCCACCATCTCGGACTGCACGAACTCGCGATCGAGGACGCCGTGCACGGCCATCGGCGCTCGAAGTTGGAGCGTTTCCAGGAGCACCTGTTCTTCGTGGTATCGACTGTCGCCTATCAGGAGCGGGGCAAGGATGCGCCGCCGGAGATCGTCACCACCGGCGAGCTGATGGTCTTCCTCGGCGACTGGTACGTGATGACGTCCCGGCATAGCGGGCCCTCCCGGATGCCTGAGGTGCGGGCCCTGGTCGAGCAGGAGTCCGAGGACATGCCGCGGGGGCCGTCCCGGGTGCTGTACGCGTGCCTTTCGGTGGCGATCGACGACTTCGAACGGGTCGCCCAGCAGATGGAGGACGACGTCGAGGACTGCGAGCAGCTGGTGTTCGGCGATCGCCGGGAACCCGATCTGGAGCGGACGTATCAGATCAAACGCGAGCTGATCGAGTTCCGGCGCTGCGTCGCTCCGCTTTGTGCGCCGCTGACCGCTCTGTACACCCGTGAGTTCGCGCAGATCCACGCCAATGCCAAGCCGTACTTCCGCGAGCTCGCCGAGCGCGTCCAGGCCGTCCGGGAAACGGTGATTGCGCTGGAGGACCAGCTCACCAACATCCTGCAGACCGCGCTGGCGCGCGCCAGCTTCGACGACAACCGCGACATGCGGAAGATCTCGTCCGCGGTGGCGATCGTGGCCGTCCCGACCACCCTGGGCGCGATCTACGGGATGAACTTCGACAACATCCCGGAGCTGCACTGGGGCCAGGGCTACTACGTGGTGATGGCGATGAACGTGATCGGCATGACTGTCCTGTACTTCCTGTTCCGCAAATTCAAGTGGCTGTAGCGCCTCCGCCGGTCGGGATTGTCGAGACACGCTGGACACGCGGCGAGTGGCCGAGGGCACGGTTCTTTTCGGTCCACCGGCCCGAGCGGTTCCGCTAATGTCGCACGGGTGAGCGCACCCACGAAGACGAAGGTGGTCCTCGACGAGTCGAAGATCCCCACCCATTGGTACAACATCGTCGCCGACCTGCCCGAAGCACCGCCGCCTCCGCTGCATCCCGGCACCCGCGAGCCGCTCACCCCGGACGACCTGGCGCCGCTGTTCCCGATGGGACTGATCGCGCAGGAGGCCAGCACCGAGCGCTGGATCGAGATCCCGCAAGGGATCCGCGACATCTACCGGCTGTGGCGTCCGTCGCCGATGATCCGGGCCTGGCGGCTGGAGCAGGAGCTGGGCACCACGGCGCGGATCTATTACAAGTACGAGGGCGCCTCACCGGTGGGCTCACACAAGACCAACTCGGCGGTTGCCCAGGCGTACTTCAACGCCCAGGCCGGACGCACCAAGCTGACCACCGAGACCGGCGCCGGGCAATGGGGTTCGGCGCTGGCCTTCGCCTGCGACGTGTTCGACCTGGAATGTGAGATCTGGCAGGTCCGCTCGTCGTATGAGGGCAAGCCGTACCGGCACGTGCTGATGGAGACCTTCGGCGCCACCGTGCACGCGTCGCCGTCCGAGCTGACTCAGGCCGGACGCGCGCTGCGCGAGCGTTTCCCGGACACCACCGGCTCGCTGGGCATGGCGATCTCGGAGGCGATCGAGGTGGCCGCCGGCGACCCGAACGCGTCCTACTCGCTGGGCTCGGTGCTCAACCACGTGCTGCTGCACCAGACCGTGATCGGGCAGGAGGCGCTGCTGCAGTTGGCCGAGTTCGGCGAGACGCAGGCGGACGTCGTCTACGGCTGCGCCGGTGGCGGTTCGAACCTGGGCGGGCTGGCACTGCCGTTCCTGCGGGAGAACCTGGATGGCCGCACCAGCACCCGGCTGGTGGCCTGCGAGCCGAAAGCCGCGCCGTCGCTGACCGAGGGCGAATACCGCTACGACTTCGGCGACACCGCCGGCATGACGCCGCTGCTGAAGATGTACACCCTCGGCCCCGAGTTCGTCCCCGACCCGGTGCACGCCGGCGGACTGCGATACCACGGCATGGCCCCGCTGATCAGCTTCGTCAAGCATCTCGGGCTGATGGACGCGATCAGCATCAAGCAGCGCGAGGCGTTCGCCGCCGGCGTCCTTTTCGCACGGACGGAGGGCATCGTGCCGGCGTCGGAGTCGAACCACGCAATCGCCGGCGCCCTGCGCGAGGCCCGGCAGGCGGCCGAGGACGGCACCTCTCCGGTGATCGTGATCGGCGTCTCCGGCTCCGGCCAGCTCGACCTCCCGGCCTACTCGGAGTTCCTCGCCGGAGACATGCCCGACAGCTGACCCGCGGTCCCCAGCCGCACCTCCGCGCTCGCCGAACTATTTCGGGCTCGCTGAATTCAGCGAGCCCTGAATAGTTCGGCGAGCGGTGAGGCGGGTGGCGAGAAGCACCGCCGGTGCGGCCCGGGCTCGTCTATACAGTGAAGTCATGGCGACCCTGGGCGTACTGATCTCGTCATTGATCAACGCGCTGATCATCGGCTGGTTGGCCCGGCGCCTGCTGGGCACTCCGGTGGGCTGGCCGCGCACCCTGGTGCTGTCGTTGATCGTCAATGCGTCGACCGCTCCGCTGCTGACCTGGGCGCTTCCCGAACTCGGCGTCAGCCCGGTCGGAGAATGGAGCCCGGCGTCCGGTGCCGCGGTTCTGGTGATCACCCTGTTCGCATCCTGGATGATCGCCATCGAAGTCGGCCTGCTGGCGATCGGTGAGGCGATCATGCCCACCGGCACGCTGCCCGGGCCGGTCGACCTGGTCCGCTCGGCGCCGCAGCGCTGGCGACGGAGCCGGCGCTACCTCGCCATTCTGCGCATTCTCGCCCGGCGCGGGCTGGGTCGCTATCTGCGCCCCGGCGTCCGTGCCGGCGAGGCGGACGTCCGGACGGCACGCGCGTTGCGCGACGCCCTGGCCGACGGCGGCGTGACCTTCGTCAAGCTGGGGCAGATGCTGGCAACCCGTCCGGATCTACTGCCCGCTGTCTACATCGAGGAGCTGTCCACGCTGCACAGCGACGTTCCGCCCGAACCGGCGGCACGCGTCCGGGCTGTGATCGAGCAGGAACTGGGAGCCTCACCGGACGAGCTGTTCGCCGGCTTCGACGACGATCCACTGGCGGCGGCGTCGGTGGGCCAGGTGCATCGGGCTACCCTGCCCAGCGGTGAGGGCGTGGTGGTCAAGGTGCAACGCCCTGCTGCGCGGGCCACGGTCACCGCCGATCTCGACATCGTCAACCGGCTGGCTTCACTGGCAGAACGCCGGACGGCGTGGGGGCGGTCGCTGGGCACGGTGGATCTGGCCGCCGGGTTCGCCCGCTCACTCGACGAGGAGCTGGACTACCGGGTGGAGTTGCGCAACCTGGTGGCCTGCGGCTTGGGCTCGATCGTGGTGCCGTCACCGCATCCGGCTTTCTCCTCAGCCCGTGTGCTGACCATGGACGCTCTGGACGGCGTCCCGCTGTCGCGGGCGGCAGCCGACCTGGAGTCGCTCGACGCCCCGACCCGCCGGCGCCTCGCGGAAGAGTTGTTGCTCGCCGTGCTGCAGCAGTTGCTGGTGACCGGCATCTTCCACGCCGATCTGCACGGCGGCAACGTGATGCTGCTGCGGGACGGACGACTGGCGCTGCTCGACTTCGGCTCGGTCGGACGAATCGACGCCACCGCCCGGACCTCGCTGGCGTTGCTGCTGCTCGCGCTCGATCGGCAGGACGGCGCGGCCGCGACATCCGCGTTGTGCGACCTGCTGATTCCACCGTCCGGCCTGGACGAGCGCGCCCTGGAACGCGACGTGGCCGAGTTGGTCATGCGGTTCGCCGGCGGGTTGCCGCTGAACGACATGATCGTCGACCTGTTCGGCGCCGTGATCCGGCACGGCCTGCGAGTACCGGGGCAGATCGCGGCCGCCTTCCGGGCGCTCGGTGCAGTCGAGGGCACGCTACGGCTGCTCGACCCGGAGCTCGACCTGGTCGCGCTGGCCCGCACCCTCACTCCGCGACTCACCTCGGACGGCTTGGCGCTGCCCGGCAGCGACGGGGTCAAGGACCTGATCGCCGCCAACCTCCCCGCCCTGCAGCGACTCCCCCGCCGGCTGGTCGGCATCGCCGAGCGGCTGGAGGCCGGCACGCTGGCCGTCCGCGTCAACAGCTTCGGCGAGGCCGGCGAGCGGCGTTTCCTGACCGGGCTGCTGCACCAGATCGTCCTGGTGGTGCTCGCCGCGACAGCCGCCGCCTGCGGGGTGGCGCTCACCCTGAGCGAACTCGGTCCGCACCTGACCCCGGTACTCCGGCTGTCCACCTTCGGCGGGCTCACCCTGCTGCTGTTTGCCTTCGTGCTCGGCTGCCGGGCACTCGTCCTGGTATTCCGCGGGCGCGAACCCTGATCAAGCGCTGCTTGTTCCCTGGTCCACCTGGTCGAGGTCTCCGGTCTCTCATCCCGCCAGGTTGCGCCAGAGTGCGAACAGAGCGGCGATGACACCGACCGCAAGCCACCAGCGGTCGGGACGTCCGCGCAGCACCCGCGGCGGACGGACGGCCGGGCCGCCCAGCGACTCGACCGTCCAGAGCATCCCCAGCACGGCCAGCCCCGCCAACCCGACGACCACGAACGGGTTCGCCAGCCACGCGCCGACCAGGTCGCCATGTAGCAGCGCTGTGCCGACATGGGTGCCGCCGCACAGCGGGCACAGCGTGCCCGTCAGGGCTCGCCACGGGCAGGCAAGACCCATCCCGGTGGTCGCGGCGACCGCGCTGAGGCCGAGCCCGACCGCGCCGAAGATGCCGAGCGAACGCAGGCCTCGGCGAGCGTCGAAGGCACGATCGGGACGTGTTTCGGGGACCACGCCGCTATTATCCCCGCTGATATGGACAGCCGCCGCTGCGCTGCGCCGTCGTCGCCGTAGGATCAGCGCACCTGATCTCAACCCAGGAGAAGCACGTGAGCAACCAGACGTGGAACAACGACCCCGACAAGCCCGGGGACTCCGGCGACGGCCAAGACTCGAGTCCCTACGCGGCTCCCGGCAACAACGCCCCCGATCAAGGCACCCCGGCCGCCGGCTACACCCCGCCCGGCTGGGAGGCCCCGACCTCCCCGACACCGAGCGGGTCCAGCGACTCCAACGCGCAGGGGGGTTCCACCGCGCCCGGCTACGGCCAGGGCTACTCGGCACCCAGCGGTTCCGAGGCTCAAGGTGGCTACAGCGCACCCGGCTACGGCCAGGGTTACTCCGCACCGAGCGGTCCCGACGCTCAAGGTGGCTACAGCGCACCCGGCTACGGCCAGGGCTACTCCGCGCCCAGCGGCGCCGACCCGGCCCAGCCAGGCTATGGCCAGGCACCCGGCACCCCGGACCAGTCGTTCGGTCAGACGCCGTCCTATGGTGCCCCCGCCCAGGGTGGGTATGACCCCAACGCCGGCAACTATGGCCAGAGCCCGTACGGCGGTCCTGCGCAGGGCGGCTACGACCCGAACACCGGCGCCCCCTATGGCGCTGCGCCACAGGGCGGTTATGGCGCGCCCAGCCCGTACGGCGGCGGCTACCAGCCCAACCCCTACGCGCCGTCCGGTCCGGTCCTGGCGACCTGGGGCCGGCGAGCGATCGGCGGACTGATCGACTTCGTCGCCCCCGCCATCGCGATCAGCATCATCATCAACATCGTGATGCCGAACGGCGGCTACGGCGCCACCATCTTGTCGACCCTGCTGGCCGTCGGATGGTGGGTGTACAACACCGGGTACCGGGTCGCCACCACGGGCTACTCGTTCGGGCACAAGATCGGCAAGGTGCGCGTCGTCATGGAGGACACCGGCCAGACCCCGCCGCAGAACACCGCCATGCTGCGGGCCGTGGCGCACCTGCTCGACGAACTCGTCTGTTTCCTGGGCTTCCTGTTCCCGATCTGGGATTCCAAGAAGCAGACCTTCGCCGACAAGATCGCCAAGACCGTGGTGATCGACGAGCAGAACACGCAGCGCTAGACGCTGATGGAATGGCAATGGGCCGCCCCCTCGGGCGGCCCATTGCTTGCTTACCGGACCCTTGTGCCGCAACCTCCGTGGCCGCGACCCGGACGTGGTCAGTTGTCGCCGCGCGGGGTGCGTCCGTCCTGCTCGGACGCGTCGGACGACTCGGATTGCGGCGCGCGTCCGATGCCCTCGTTCGCGCCGTACTCGCCGTAGGGGCGCGGCGCGGAACCGTGCTCCGGGGTCTGCGCGGACTCCGACACCGGCGGCTGAGCCGGCTGACCAACCGGCGCAGGCGGCTGCGGATAGGACTGACCGGCATAGGGCTGCACCTGTCCCGGCTGGTTGAACTGCTGAGCCGTCGGCTGAGCCGGGTAGGGGTGACCCGGGTACTGCTGGGCGACGGGCTGGTTCGGATACGGGGACGCTCCCTGAGCGGGATAGCCGGCGGCGCTCTGCCCCGGGTACTGCCCGGCCTGCCATTGCTGCGGTGCGCGGTTCGGGTCAAAGGCGGCGGCGCGGGCGCCGGGCATGGTGGCAAGCAGCTCGCGGGCCTGGCCGGCCACCTTGTGCTCGCACAGCACCTCGTACCGAGCCGCCACCGTCTGGCTGATCGAGTTGAAATCCCGCTTGCCGCGCGACGCGGCGTACCCGATCGCGGAGAAGGCGACACCGATCAGGATGCCGATCAGCAGCGCCCCCGGAAGCAGCACGAACGGGTTTGCCTGCGGCTGCAGGAACCATAGGATGAAGGTCACCATCAGGCCCGTCGACAAGCCGCTCTGCAGCCCGCGGACCAGCACCGTGCCCCAGTTGCGGCGTCCGGTCACCCGCTCGACCGACTTCAGGTCGGTGCCGACGATGGCGATGTTCTGCACCGCGAACTTGGCGTCGGCGAGAAAATCCACCGCAGCCTGCGCCTGTACGTAGCTGTCGTAGACCCCCACCGACTGCGGATACTCCAGTTCGAACAACGAACTGAGCCGGGGGTTGGGCTGGGTCATCGGGTTCCTTCCATTCGCCGACAGGGTGCTCGCGCGTCTGAACCGGCGCACACCCTTCCCCATTGTGAGCGCTGGCGCACAAGAAGTCATTCCCGGACGCACCCGCCCGGCCCGCCGCGTGCTCCGGCGGCAACTGTGCGGCTGTCCGCTGAGTAGCGCCAGATCGGACGCCGGTGGTGCTGCCCGATCTGACGGTGTTCAGCCGACCGGGGTCAGATTCAGCGTCCGCCCGGCCATCGCCCGCTTGCGTTCCGCCAGGGTGTGGGCCAGGCCGGCCAGCGACCGGGCGGCCGGCTTCGCGGCGTCCGCCACAACGACCGGGAAACCGTCATCCCCACCGATCCGCACTGCCGGGTCCAGCGGCACCTCTGCCAGCAGCGGGATGTCGTAGCCCAGCCTGGTGGTGAGCGTGTTCGCCACCTCGGCGCCGCCCCCGGAGCCGAAGACGTCCACGCGATGGGTGCCGCCGCAGTGCGGGCAATCGACGTCGAGATAGCTCATGTTCTCGACCACGCCGATCACCTTCTGCTCCAGCATGGACGCCATCGTGCCGGCCCGTTCGGCCACCTCGGCGGCGGCCTGTTGTGGCGTGGTCACCACCAGCACCTCGGCGTTCGGCAGCTTCTGCCCCAGTGACAGAGCGACGTCGCCAGTGCCGGGCGGCAGGTCGAGCAGCAGGAAGTCCAGGTCGCCCCAGAACACGTCGGAGAGCAGCTGGTGCAGAGCGCGGTCCAGGATAGGCCCGCGCCAGGCGATCACCTGATCGCGGCTGGCCTTCAGCATGCCCATCGAGATCACCTTCAGCCCCATCGTGGGCACCGGCAGGATCATGCCGTCCAGCGAGGTGGGCGAGGCGTCCGCGACACCCAGCATCTGCGGAATCGAGTGGCCGTAGATGTCGGCGTCCAGCACCCCGACCGATTTGCCCTGCTCGGTCA
Source organism: Micropruina sp. (assembly GCA_044225075.1). Classification (GTDB taxonomy): domain Bacteria; phylum Actinomycetota; class Actinomycetes; order Propionibacteriales; family Propionibacteriaceae; genus Micropruina. The sequence continues at coordinate 15,517 of JBGAJF010000018.1, forward strand.
GCGCCATCGCCAAGTTCACCGTGACCGACGACTTGCCGACGCCGCCCTTGCCGGACGCCACCAGGATCACCTGGGTGAGATTGGTGGGTTCGGCGAAGGGGATGGCGCGTTCTGCGATGCCGCCGCGGAGCTGACGCTTCATCTCGGCACGCTGCTCATCGGTCATCGCGCCCAGCGTCAGGTTGATGCCGCAGACGCCGGGCACCGAGGTCACCGCCGCGGTGACGTCGTGCTCGATGGTGCTCTTCATCGGACAGCCCGGAATGGTCAGCAGCACGGTGAGCGACACCACGTCGTCCTCGTCGACGCTCAGCGATTCAAGCATGCCCAGGTCGGTGATGGGTCGCTTGATCTCGGGGTCCACCACCCCGTCCAGCGCCTCGCGGACAGCGGCGAGCAGTTCGTTATCGGGCATGAGCAGAACCCTACTCCGGGGCTCGACTGCTCCCGCCGGGATATCGCGCTCAGCGCAGTCCAGCGGCCCAGGACTGGTCGCACGCAGCTGGGTCGACGGCCGTACGATCCATCGCCGGGTCGCACGGCCCACCGGTCTCAGCGCGGTTGGTGTGAGCCGTCTCGACCGGGCGGACGGCCTGAGTCGCGGCCGGGCGGACGGCCTGAGTCCCGGGCGCTGCCCCGTCCGGACTCCCGGTGCGGGCCGCGCGACCCGTCCTCGGCGTCTTCACCCTTGTCCAGCTCATCGAGCAGGTCACGCAGCTCGCCCCGGATGAAGTCGCGGGTGGCCAGGTCACCGATCCGCATCCGCATCGAGGCGAGCTCGCGGGCCAGGAAGTCGGTGTCGGCGCGGGCCTGGGCGGCCACCTCGCGGTCGTGCTCCAGGCTGACCCGCTCGCGCGCCTCCTGCCGGTTCTGCGCGAGCAGGATCAGCGGCGCCGCATAGGACGCCTGCAGCGACAGCAGCAGGGTGAGGAAGATGAACGGGAACTCATCGACGATCCAGGCCTTGGGGGCGAACACGTTCCAAGCGATCCAGGCGACGATCAACACCGTCATCCAGATCAGGAAGCTCGCCGTGCCCATGAATCGCGCGAAACCCTCGGCGAAACTGCCGAACACCTCCGAGTCCACCCGCACGCGGGGCAGCCACCGTCGCTCCCGCCCCGGAGTATTGAGCCGATCGCTAGCCGACATCGCTCACCCCCGCTTGCAGCTGGTCCAACTGAATGCCGCGCCAGTCATTGGGCAGGATGTGGTCGAGCACATCGTCCACCGTGACCGCGCCCAGCAGCCTGCCCTCGGGGTCCACCACCGGAGCGCAGACCAGGTCGTAGGTGGCAAAGTACCGCGACACCACGGCGATGTCGGAGCTCGGGGTGAGCGGCGTGATGCCCTTGTCCACCAGGGACGCCGCCAGCGTCGAGGGCGGCTCGCGGAGCAGCCGCTGAATATGCACCCCGCCCAGAAAGCGCCCGGTGGGGGTGTCCAGCGGGGTGCGGCAGACAAAGGCGAGGCAGGCCAGCGCCGGCGTCAGCTCCTCGTTGCGCATCATCGCCAGCGCGTCGGCCACGGTGGCGTCCGGGGCGAGGATCACCGGTTCGGGAGTCATCAGGCCACCAGCGGTGGCAGCGTCGTAGCTGAGCAGTGAGCGGACGTCCTCGGCCTCCTCGGGCTCCATCCGCTCCAGAATGTCCTCGGCAACCTCGGGCGCCAGCACCGCAATCAGGTCGGCGGCATCGTCGGGATCCATCTCTTCCAGGACGTCCGCGGCCCGCTCGACCTCCAGCGACTGAATGACCTCGACCTGCTCGTCCTCGGGCAGTTCCTCCAGCGCTTCGGCCAGCAACTCGTCGTCCATCGCGTTGACGACGTCGGCGCGGCGCTGTGGATCCATGTCGTGCAACTCGCGGGCCACGTCGGCCGGCTTCATCTCCTGCAGCTCGGCGAGGATCTGCTCCGAGCCGCGGCCCCTGATCAACGCGAAGTCGGGAACCTCGTCCCAATTCACGATGGTGATGTGCGGCTTGGTGAATGGACGCCGCCGGGACTGGTCGCGCAGCGCCACCTCGGACAGTTGCCAGTCGCGCTGGCGGGCCTGCCGGATGGCCAGATCGTAGATGGTGAACGGCTGCGGATTGCCACGCCGGAAAACGGTGCGGTCAAACAGATCGTCGATGGCCAGGTTCTCCTGCTCACGCGGCTCGAACCGACGGGTGTTGACCACGCCCGAGATGATCACCTGGTTGGGGTCGATCGAATGCACGCGCTCCATCGGAAAGAAGATCCGGCGCAGCGCGAACAACTCCACGACCAGGCCCTTCACCCGCGGTGCCCGTTTGCCCGGACGGTTCTGCAGCACCACATCGCGCACCTTGCCCACCTGGTCGCCGCTGGCGTCCAGCAGCGGAAGTCCCTTGATTCGGGACACGAAGATCGACGAGCTGGTCACCCTGGGAGGGTAGCGCTTCGCTCCCCGGGACGCCGACCCTCGCCACCGCACGGAAGGGGATCTCGCCAGGCGGATCGCGATCACCCGAGGCCGGTTCGGGTGACCGCAGTAGGTCGGAGCCGGACGCTGGTCGAAATCAGCGGATCGGCTCGCGGCGACCTTCGACCCTCCGCCGGGACGTGCAGCGGGGCTGAGGTTTCAGGTGGCCTCGGCGTCGAACGGCGGCAGCGGACGTTCGGCTGCGGGCACCGCGTCCTCGACCTCCGCCGCCGGCTCCGGGGTGGCTGCGATCGCGTGGTCCAGGCTGGTTCGCGCGCCACGCATCTCGGCAGCCACCGAATCGAGCTCGGCGGTGGCGTCCGGCCCCAGATGCTTGGCGACGAACGCCTTCGGGTTGAGGTCGGAAAGCTGCAGATTCGCATACTCGGGCCCCAGTTCTTCGCGCAAGCGGCCCTGGGCGTCGTTCGCGATGCGACGGACGTAGTGCAGCACCCGGGCAGCCTTCCGAGCCAGCTCGGGCAGCTTCTCGGGACCGAACAAGACGATGGCCAACACGAGCAGCACCACGATCTCGCTCGCGTTGAAATCCATGGCTCACAGGGTAATGCGAACTGCCGTGGCGACCATTCCCGGGTCACGGAGCGCCGGCCGTCCCGCCAAACGCTCGCCGGACTATTTCGGGCTCGCTGAGTTCAGGGAGCCCGAAATAGTTCGGCGAGCGCGTGGGGGGTCAGAGACCGGCGGCGTCCAGTAGCGCGACGAAGGCAGCCTGCTGCTCGGACGACGCCGCCAACAGCGGTCCGCGCAGCACGGCCGGCTGGAAACCGCGCGCCTCGAGCCCAGCCTTCACCAGCATGCAGCCCTGGGTGGCGAACACCCCGGTGAACACCGGCAGCAGCGCGGCGTTGTCGGCGATCGCGCCGGCCAGATCGCCGGCGAGGAATTTCTCGATCATCGCCTTCGCGCGAGCGCCGGTGAAGTGCGTTGAGGTGCCGACCACACCGACCGCGCCGACGGCGAGCAGCGGCAGAGTGAGAGCGTCGTCGCCGGAGTAGTAGTGCAGGCCGGTCGCGGCGATCACCGCCGCCGAGGCGACCAGGTCGCCCTTGGCGTCCTTGACCGCGGCGATCTGAGGATGGGCGGCCAGCTCGATCAGGGTGGCCGTCTGGATCGGCACCCCCGCCCGGTGCGGGATGTCGTACAGCATCACCGGCAGCTCAGTGGCGTCCGCCACCGTCCGGAAGTAGGCCGCCACGGCGTCCTGCGGAGGCTTGGAGTAGTACGGCGTCACCACCAGCAGACCGGACGCCCCGGCGTCCGCCGCCTGCTGGGCGAGTCGGACGGTGTGCCGGGTGTCGTTGGTTCCGACGCCAGCGACGACTTGGGCGCGATCACCGATCTCGTCGACCACCGCCGCGATCAGCTCGGCCTTCTCGGCGTCCGTGGTGGTCGGGGACTCACCGGTGGTGCCGTTGATCACTAGGGCGTCGTTGCGTTGCTCGTCCACCAGGTAGGCGGCCAGCTTCCGGGCCTCTGCCAGATTGACCGCACCATCGGCGTCGAACGGTGTGACCATCGCGGTGAGCAGGCGGCCGAAGACAGGCTGGGACATGCCGGCAGTGTAACGGCGTCCCACTCAGAGCGCCCCTACCCGCGCGCGTCAGCAGGGCTTCGATAGGCTGACGGTTGTGAGTCCCGCATCGCGCTCGGCCGCCAAGGCTGCCACCCCGTCCCCGTCCTGGGCGTTCTCGGAGTCGTTCGTCCCTGACGACGACACCATGCGACTTGCCCGCGCGGCCAGCCGCCAGCTGGCCCTGACGCCGGCCAGCCAGGGGGTCACCTCGGCGCTGACCTTCTTCGCCCGGCTGATCAAGGCGCGGGCCGTGGTCGAGATCGGCACCGGGGCCGGCGTTTCCGGGCTGGCGCTGATCCGAGGCATGGCCGCCGACGGCATCCTCACCTCGATCGACCTCGAGACCGAACACCAGGTCGCCGCCCGTCAGATCTTCGCCGCGGAGGGCATCCCGCCGCGACGCGCACGGCTGATCGCCGGCTCGGCACTCAACGTGCTGCCCAAGCTGAGTGACGGCGCCTACGACATGGTGGTGGTCGACGGCGACCCGCTCGAGTTCGTCGAATACGTCGACCAGTCGCAGCGGCTGCTCCGCAGCGGCGGGCTGCTCGTGCTGCATCACGCCCTGTGGAAGGGCCTGCTCGCCGATGAGTCCAACGAGGACGACGAGACGGTCATCATTCGCGAGGCGCTGCAGGCCGTGCACGACATGGAGGACTTCACCACCACCCTGTTGCCCGTCGGCGACGGCCTCCTGGTCGCCATCAAGGCCTGAGCCCCTCCCACGGCCGAGAGCAGCACCCGCGGCCCGACTAGGCCCTCCCTAATCAGTTCAGCCCTGCCGTATACGGCAGGGCTGAACTGATTAGGGAGGGCCTAGTGGGGTGTGCTGTGCCCGTAGTGACAAGCCCGGACGCCGCGACGGCCGGCCCGGAGGTCCGGGCCGGCCGTCGGCACTACTGAGCGTTCGACTACGGGCTGGGGATCGGGAAGCTCTTCGGCACCACCGTCAGGCCGTCCTCGACGAAGAATCCGCGCGCCTTGTCGTGCTCGGGGTCGACGCCGATCTCGACGCCGTCCGGCACGTGCACGTTCTTGTCCAGGATCGCCCGCCGGACGACCGCGTTGCGGCCGATCCGGCAGCCCGGGAAGACGACGGACTCTTCGACCTTGGCCCACTTGTCGACCACTACGTTCGGCGACAGCACCGAGCGGTCGACGTCGCCGCCCGAGATGATGCAGCCGGCGCTGACGATCGAGTCCTCGGCGTTGCCGCGCAGGGTGAACTTGGCACCCGGTGCCTGCACCTGCTCGGTGAACATCGGCCACTTGCGGTTGTACAGGTTGAAGTCCGGATCGACCGAGATCAGGTCCATGTGGGCGGCGTGGTAGGCCTGGATGGTGCCCACGTCGCGCCAGTAGTTCAGATCGCGCTCGGTGGCACCGGGCACCTCGTTGCGGGTGAAGTCGTACACCCCGGCGCGGCCGGCGTTGACGAAGTCGGGGACGATGTTGCCCCCCATGTCGTGCTTGGTGTCGGACGCGGCATCGTCATTGAGCGCCTCGACGAACGCCTTGCGGGTGAAGATGTAGTTGCCCATCGACGCGAACGACTCGTCGGGGCTGTCGGGCAGTCCGGGGGGATCGGCGGGCTTCTCCAGGAAGCTCTTGATCTTCGCGTTGGCGTCGGCATCAATGACGCCGAACGCCGTCGCCTCCTGACGAGGCACCCGGATGCCTGCAACGGTGCAGTCCAGTCCGGATTCGATGTGCGCGCGCAGCATCTGCGACACGTCCATGCGGTAGATGTTGTCCGCGCCGAAGACCACCACGTAGTCGGGATCCTCGTCGTTGATCAGGTTCATCGACTGGTAGATGGCGTCGGCGCTGCCCTGGAACCACTGCTTGCCGGTGCGCTGCTGCGCCGGCACCGAGGTCACGTAGCTGCCCAGCATCGGCGACAGTCGCCAGGTGACGGTGATATGCCGGTCCAGGGAGTGCGACTTGTACTGGGTCAGCACACAGATCTTGGTCAGGTCGGAGTTGACGAGGTTCGAGAGGACGAAGTCGATCAGCCGGTAGGTGCCGCCGAACGGTACGGCCGGTTTGGCTCGATCGGCCGTGAGTGGCATCAGGCGCTTGCCCTCACCGCCCGCCAGGACGATGGAGAGAACGGTCGGGTTGGTCATAATCCGAACATAGAGGCCGCCGCACCTCCGGGACACCCCCAGGGAGGAAATTCTCAGTGGAGTCTTGCGTCACGGCGTTCGATCCAACGAAATATCGCACGGCTGACGTCCCGGGCCCCGGCCTAGCACTCCCCTGGTGTGGGTGCGGTGTGCAACGATCCCTGCATGTCACTGCGTGTATCCATCCTTACTCGTGAGTATCCGCCGCACATCTACGGAGGCGCCGGCGTGCACGTCGGCCAGCTGGTCCCCCAGCTCCGCAAGTTCACCGAGTCCGTCGACGTCCAATGCATGGGAGAGCCGCGCGAAGGCGCGACGGCGCATGCCGAGGACTACCCGGCCGGTGCCAACGCCGCCCTGCGTGTCCTGGGCGCCGACGTCTCGATGGCGGCCGCCATCCCCGAGGTCGATGTCATCCACTCCCACACCTGGTACGCCCAGTTCGCCGGCATCGTCGCCGGTCACTTCCAGGACGTCCCGCACGTCGTCACCGCGCATTCGCTCGAGCCGGACCGTCCCTGGAAGGTCGAGCAGCTGGGCGGTGGCTACCGAGTCAGCTCGTGGATCGAGAAGACCGCCTTCACCCAGGCCGACGCCGTGATCGCGGTGTCTGCGGCGATGATCACCAACATCACCAACGCCTACCCCACGATCGATCCGACACGCATCCACGTGGTCAAGAACGGCATCGATCCCGAAGAGTTCAAGCCGGACTCCAACACCGACGTGATCGACTCGCTCGGCGTCGACCGGGACAAGCCGATCGTCACCTTCGTCGGCCGGATCACCCGGCAGAAGGGCCTGATCCACCTGGTCCGGGCCGCCCAGCAGTTCGACCCCGACACCCAGGTGCTCCTGCTCGCCGGCGCCCCTGACACTCCGGAGATCGCGGCCGAGTTCGACGGCGCGTTCGCCGAGCTGAACAAGACCCGCAGTGGCGTGAAGTGGGTGCAGGAGATGCTGCCCCGGGCCGCGGTGCGCCAGGTGCTCACCCACTCGACGCTGTTCGCCTGCCCCTCGATCTACGAGCCGCTCGGCATCGTGAACCTCGAGGCGATGGCCTGTGAGATCCCGGTGGTGGCCTCGGCTGTCGGCGGCATCCCCGAGGTGGTCGTGGACGGCGAGACCGGCCTGCTGGTGCCCTACGACCCGGCCCAGGCCGGCGACCCGGAGTTCGTCAAGGGCTTCGAGGCGAAGTTCGCCGAGAACGTCAACACGCTCACCCGCGACCGCGATCGGGCGCGCCAGATGGGCCTGGCCGGACGCCAACGCTGCATCGACGAGTTCAGCTGGGAGAAGATCGCCCAGGAGACCGTGGAGGTCTACGAGAAGGCGATCGCCACTCACAACAGCTGACGGACGTCGCTGGGTGAGCTTGTCGACCGCGCCGGTTCAGGCTTCGGCAAGCTCACCCGGCGGGTACGTCGCGCAGGGGGTCTCGACAAGCTCGACCGACGACATGCCCGGCGGGTACGTCGCGCAGGGGTCTCGACAAGCTCGACCGACAACCTGCCCGGCGGGTACGTCGCGCAGGGGTCTCAACAAGCTCGACCGACAACCTGCCCGGCGGGTACGTCGCGCAGGGGTCTCGACAAGCTCGACCGACAACCTGCCCGGCGGGTACGTCGCGCAGGGGTCTCGACAAGCTCGACCGACAACCTGCCCGGCGGGTACGTCGCGCATGGGTCTCGACAAGCTCGACCAACGAGGCCAACGACGTGCGGGGCTGAACGACGTGGCGGCCTGGCACTTCGGGCTCCGACATAGCGAAAGACCCCCGGAATAACCCCGGGGGCCTTTCGTCTGGGCGTGAAAAGCGGCGCGCTCAGGCAGGGTTGACGACACCCGTGAGTGCCTCGAGGAGTTCGGCCGCTTCGGCCGCGTTCATCTCGATGACCAAGCGTCCGCCACCTTCGGCCGGGATCCGCATGGCGATCACGCGCCCTTCCTTGGCCACCTCGATGGGTCCGTCGCCGGTCCGCGGCTTCATTGCTGCCATTGCTCACCCTCGTTCTGTTGGGGACTTACCGGGGCCCATTATTCCAGAACCCGATGGAGGTTGTCGGGAGGCCGCCCGGTCGGCCGTGGATCGCCGTCACAACCCCTCCCACCGGTAACGCAGCGTGTCAGCGCCGCGGATCCCCTTCTCCCGCCGGCCGGAAGAAGGCCGGTCGCTCGTCATCGGGTTCGGGCGGCGTCCGGGACGTCTCCGGCTCGGGTTGGGACGATGCGGACTCGGTCGCCCCGTTCGTCGCAGGTCCGGCGGCCGCCGCTGGGCGCTCGTCGTCGCCGACAGCGGGGGGCGGGGCGTAGAACGCGGCTGATGGCGCTGGCACGACGGACGCCGGTTCGCGGACCGTGGCGGTGGCGTCGAGTTGCCGCGCCAACCGGTCGAGCAGGCCGTCCACCTGGTCCATCGAGTACCCGCGCGGGACGACCGCGAACCGCAACGCCCGCAGATCATCACCGGTCACCGCTCCGGTCGGCACGTGCGGACGCGGAGTGTCGGTCACGGTTCCGGGCAGTTCACCCAGTCGACCGGACGCCGCCACGGCCGCCAGGCCGAGCACGCCGACGGCGATCATCCACAACACCCACTCCATGCCACACCTCCCGCTCAGGTACCGTTGCCGGTCACGCCGACGCCGGTCACGCCGGTACCGGTCACCCAGCTGATCGCTTCGTCGACGTTGTCGGTGACCATCAGTAGGTCGAGGTCCACCTCCGACACGTAACCGCCGGCCAGCACCGACGCGCGGATCCAGTCCAGCAGCGGCTGCCAGAACACCGTGCCGAACAGCACGATCGGGAACGAGGTGACCTTCCGCGTCTGCACCAGCGTCAACGCTTCGAAGAGTTCGTCGAAGGTGCCGAAACCGCCCGGCATCACGATGAACCCCTTCGAGTACTTCAGGAACATCACCTTGCGGGCGAAGAAGTAGCGGAAGTTGATGCCGAGCGTGACGTGCTTGTTCAAGGCCTGCTCGAACGGCAACTCGATACCTAGTCCGACCGACACGCCACCGGCCTGCGCAGCGCCCTTGTTGACCGCCTCCATGATGCCCGGCCCGCCGCCGGTGATCGCGGCGAAACCGGCATGCGCCAGGCCGCGTCCGATCTCGACGCCGGACTGCCACACCGGGCTGTCCTTGGGCGTGCGGGCAGAGCCGAAGACACCGATCGCCGGACCGAGCTCGGCGAGTGTGCTGAAACCCTCAACGAACTCGGCCTGAATACGGAGGATGCGCCACTGGTCGCTGTGAATCCAGCCCGCGTCGCCCTTGCCGGCCAGCAGCCGCTGATCGGTGGTGGTCGGCTGGACCTGTCCTTCGCGGCGGATCACTGGGCCCTGGGTGCGCGTGCGCTTGCTCACGCCGGACAGCGTAGTGGGGACCCTTCGTCAACGGCCCCAGGCGTCCATGGCGTCGGTGTTCAGTGCCCGTCCCAACGCCGCGACGCGGGTTTGGTCGGGCAGCAGGTAGCTCCAGCCCGCCGCGGTCACGCCGCCGCCGATGGTCGGCAGTTTGACCGTTTCGGGACGCCGTTGCGTCGACCGCAGCCGGAGGTCGACGAAAAGTTCCACCATGACGCGGGCATCGAGGCCGGCGTCCACCACGATGTCGTCGGCCAACTGGTCCAGCACCGCCTTCACTGTGCCCGGGTTGAGCAGCGCCTTGCTGGTCAGCAGCCGTTCGAGGATGCCCTGCAGGACCAGCCGCTGGCTCTCCGCGCGGTCGAGGTCGCCCGGCGCCGTGCTGTCCGGACGGACGTAGGCGAGCGCCTCCTGGCCGGTGAGGGTGATCGGGCCGCGCGGAAAGCCTGGTGACTCCAGCGGGTTGTCGATCGGGATCTTGCCCAGCAGATCGATCAGCCGCGACATGCCGTCCAGCCAGGTGAGCGCGACGTGGTCGATGCGAATCCCGAGCAGTTCCTCGACGGATTGCACCAGGGCCGCGGCACCGCCCTGGGCGTAGCGCCCGCTCAGCCTCATCTGGCCGCCCTCCGGCGAGGGAACCATCAGATTGCGCGGCAGTGACACCACATCCACCCGCTGGCGGGCGCCGTCGACATGGACGACGAGCAGGACGGTGGCAGAGGTCTGCGGCTCGCGCGAGTCGTTGCCCACCAGCAGAAGATTGAGCGACCCGGGCATCCCTGGGCTGCCGAAGGCATCCTTGGCGGGCAGCAGCGACGGACTGCGCTGGATCCCGGACGCCGACAGCCAGAGCGACCCGACGGCTGCTCCCGCCACGATCATCGCCGCGAGCAGGCAGGCGAGCAACCCGGTGCCCACCCGCAGGAACACTCGGACGCCGCGGCCACGCGGGCGCGACAAGGTGATTAGGTCGCTGATGGTCCGATCCCCCCGGTCGGCTCACTTGATGTTCGCCGCGATCCCCTCCCGAAGGACCGTCGGCGAAGGCCTAGGGTACATGGCGCCGCTGTGAGCGCCGGCCACCGCGGTTCGATCCGCGGCATCGCCTCAACGGAGCCACCGCAGCACCGAGTCGTAGCAGGTGAGGAGGTCGTCAACCGGGCAGAACTCGTCGTCGGCGTGCGCCTCGGACGGGTCGCCTGGCCCGAAATTCACCGCCGGAATACCGAGCGCGGAGAACCTGGCGACATCGGTCCAGCCGAACTTCGCGGACGGCTCGCCGCCGACTGCGGCAAGGAAGGCGGCCGCGGCCGGACGATCCAGGCCGGGCCGGGCGCCGGCCGCGGCATCGGTGAAGGTCAGCTCGTAGCCGGCCAGGACGTCGCGGCAGTACTGCTTCGCCTCATCGATGGAGCGGTGCGGGGCGAAGCGGTAGTTGACCGTGATCGTGCAGCGATCGGGGATCACGTTGCCGGCGATGCCGCCCTCGATGGCGACCGCGTTGAGACCCTCGTGGTAGCGCAGTCCGTCGACCTCGGGTTCCTCCGGCAGGTGGGCGCCGAGCCGGGCCAGCACGTCCGCCGCGTCGTGGATGGCGTTGTGGCCCATCCAGGCGCGGGCCGAGTGGGCGGCACGTCCGGTGGTGGTGACGGTGAACCTCAGCGTGCCCTGGCAACCGCCCTCGACGCGCGCGCTGGTCGGCTCCATCAGGACGGCGAAGTCGCCGATCAGCAACTCCGGACGGGTGGCGGCGATCCGGGTCAGCGAGTTGGCCGACGCCTCGACCTCTTCGTGGTCGTAGAAGATCCAGGTCAGGTCGCTGGACGGCGCCTCCAGGGCAACCGCGGCGGCGAGCATCACCGCCACGCCGCCCTTCATGTCGCAGCTGCCGCGCCCGTAGATCAGATCGCCGTCCCGCCAGGACGGCAGATTGCCGGCGAGCGGAACCGTGTCCAGGTGACCGGCGATGACGACCCGCTGGTCGCGCCCCAGCGCCGTCCGGGCGATCACCGTGTCGCCGTCGCGCAGCACGCTCAGGTGTGCACAATCGCGCAACGCTTGCTCGATCTGGTCGGCGAGTTCGCGCTCGTTCCCGCTGACCGATTCGATGTCGACGATCGCACGGAACAGCGCGACCAGGTCGCCGCGGGGATCGAGGGTCATGGGCTGAGCGTAGCGAGGGACGCCGACAACTCGTCGCGCCTCGGCCGGCCGTTCCCGCTTCGGACGGACCCGGCCGGCAGCCGCCACGGGCGGTCGGGCTGTGGGACGGCCCCGCTAGGCTTGCCGCCATGACCGACACCCGCTCAGCCTGGGGCTGGGGCCTGGCCTCCATTCATTCCTCCGGACAAGTCCTGGACACCTGGTTCCCCGATCCGCGACTCGGCTCCGCCACCGGCGCTGCCGCGCCGGACCAGCTGGCGGCCGCCCAGCTCGACGACGCCGATCGGGACGTCCGCACCGAGACCGTGCTGGTCGAGATCGACCTCGACGCAGCCCCGGCCTCCACCCCGGACGCCTACCTGCGGCTGCATCTGCTGAGCACCCGGCTGGCCCGTCCGCGCGAACTCAATCTGGATGGGGTCTTCGGCGCCCTGCCGAACGTGGTGTGGACCTCAGCCGGCCCCTGTGCGGTGGAAGATTTCGAGCAGGTGCGGGCCAGGCTGCGCGTCGGCCGGGGTCAGCTCACCGTCTTCGGCGTCGACAAATTCCCCCGAATGGTCGACTACGTGGTGCCGTCCGGTGTGCGGATCGCGGACGCCGACCGGGTCCGGCTGGGTGCGCATCTGGCGTCCGGCACCACCGTGATGCACGAGGGGTTTGTGAACTTCAACGCCGGAACGCTCGGCACCTCGATGGTCGAGGGCCGGATCTCGGCCGGCGTGGTGGTCGGCGACGGCAGTGACATCGGCGGCGGGGCGTCCATCATGGGCACGCTGTCCGGCGGCGGCAAAGAGATGGTGACGATCGGCGAGCGCTGCCTGCTCGGGGCCGAATCGGGCCTGGGCATCTCGCTCGGCGACGACTGCACCGTCGAGGCCGGGCTGTATGTGACCGCCGGCACCAAGGTCACCCTCCCGAACGGGGCTGTGGTCAAGGCGCGCGAGCTGTCCGGACGCTCGGGCCTGCTGTTCCTGCGGAACTCGTTGACCGGCGCCGTCCAGGTTCGTCCGAAGTCCGGCGGCAGCTTCGAGCTGAACGCCGCACTGCACGCGAACTGATGCGCCGGAACCGGTCCTGTCTCGTCATCGTCCTTGTCGCGGCACTCCTCGTCGGCGCCGTCTGGGCGGGTGCGGTGATCTGGTCGAATGCCACCAAGCAGCCGCTACCGCTGGACGATCAGTGCCGGGCAAGTGCCGACGGCACCTCCGTCACGCTCACCCCGGATCAGGCGGTCAACGCGACGGTCATCGCCTCGGTCGCGCTCACCCGGGAGCTGCCTGCTCGCGCGGTGACGATCGCGCTGGCCACCGCCTACCAGGAGTCGGGCATCCGCAATCTCGACTACGGCCACGCCGACTCGGTCGGACTGTTCCAGCAGCGCCCCAGTCAGGGCTGGGGCACGGTGAAGCAGATCATGGATCCCTACTACTCCGCGGGCAAGTTCTACGACGAGCTGGTGCGGGTGAAGAACTGGCGCACCGGTGACATCAACGACGTGGCGCAGGCGGTCCAGCGTTCGGGCCATCCGGAGGCGTATCGCAAGCACGTCAGCAAGGCCATGGTGCTGTCGACGGTGCTGACCGGGAACACCCCCGCCGGGTTCAGCTGCACCATCGACAAACCCGGCGCGCCCGACCCCGCCGGCCTGTCGGCACTGTTCCGCAAGGCGTTGAAGTCGCGGGTCGAGGTGCGCACCGTGGACGCCACCGTCGTGGTGGCCGCCGACAGCGACACCATCGCCTGGGCGGCCGCGAACCTGGCCATCGCCCGGGTGGAGCAGTTCGGCGTCGCCCGGGTCAGCGTCGGCGCTGCCGAGTGGGTGCACAGCTCACATTCGCTGGCGTCCTGGACGGGGATCGGCGGCGGGCGCAGCGTCACGGTCGGCTTCAAGGCCTGACAGCCCCAGCCGCGACTCGACCCGCCCCGGTCAGGGCGCGGTGAGCCGGCCGGCCGCAGCGGCGATCCGCTCATCGGTCGCGGTCAGGCCGACCCTCACGAAATCGCCCGACTCAGGCCCGTAGAAGTCACCCGGCGCGGCCAGGATGCCCCGCTCGGCCAGCCAGTCCACGCTGGCCCGGCCGGACTCGCCACGGGTGCACCACAGGTAGAGCGAACCCTCGGAATGCACCACCCGGAAACCGGACGCCTCCAGCGCCGGCCGCAGCACCTCGCGCCGCCGCCGGTACCGCTCCCGCTGCTCGACCACATGGGCGCCGTCCTCCAGCAGCGCGGCCATCGCCGCCTGGACGGGGGTGGGCACGATGCCGCCGGCATGCTTGCGCAGCTCGCGCAGTCCACTGACCAGTTCGGCGTCCCCGGCCAGGAAACCCGCCCGGTACCCGGCCACGTTCGAGCGCTTGGACAGCGAGTGCAGCGCCAGCAGGCCCTCCAACGAGCCGCCGTTGACCTCAGGGTGCAGCACCGAGACCGGCTCTGCGTCCCAGCCGAACTCGCCGTAACACTCGTCGGAGGCCAGCACCGCACCACGCTCGCGGCAGTAGCGGACCCAACGGGCCAGCTGTGCGGCGGTCAGAATCTCGCCGTGCGGGTTGGCCGGGGAGTTGATCCAGACCAGGCCCGGTCGCAGCTCCTCGATCTCGGCCGGGTCATCGCAGGGCAGCACGGCGGCACCGGCCAGCCGTCCGCCCACCTCGTAGGTCGGGTAGGCGACCCGCGGGATGACGACGAGATCGCCGCCACCGAGCCCGAGCAGATGCGGCAAGGCGGCAACGATCTCCTTGGTGCCGATCACCGGCAGCACACCCTCGTCGGCCACCGCGACACTGCCCCAGCGCTCGGCCAGGTAGTCGCGGATCGCCGCACGCAGCGCCGGCGTCCCCCACGTCGTCGGATACCCCGGCGCGTCGGACGCCTCGGCGAGCGCGCGGCGTCCCACCTCAGGAGTCGGATCGACCGGGGTCCCCACCGACAGGTCGACGATGCCGGCTGGGTGCGCCAAGGCTCGTGCCTTGGCGTCCGCCAGCGAATCCCAGGGGAAATCCGGCAGGCTGCGCCCGCGGAGTTTCACTCGCCCTGCGGCGGCAGGCCGACGACGTATTCGTGATCGGCGTCGATCGGCCCCGTCTTGGCTGCCCCGCCCGGGGAGCCGACGGTGTCGAAGAACTGCACGTTGACGTCGTAGAACACCTTCTGATCGGAAGGCACATCGTCTTCGTAGTAGATCGCCTCGACCGGGCAGACCGGTTCACAAGCGCCGCAGTCGACGCACTCGTCCGGCTGGATGTACAGCATTCGGTTGCCCTCGTAGATGCAATCCACGGGACATTCCTCCACGCAAGCCAGGTCTTTGATATCGACACAGGGCTGCGTGATGATGTACGTCATCTCGATCCTCTCCGAACCTCGTTGAATCGTGGAACACTCTAGCGTGCACGGCTGGGAACAGAGAGGGTGCCCATGGACGCTTTGGACCGTCTGAGGCCCCCGCTGCGGCCCGGCGAACGAGTCAGTTTGCGGCTCACCGAACCCGCGACAGACCTGATCGGATTCGTGCTCTCGGTGGACCCGCTCACTCTCGAAGACAGGCACGGACGCTCCCATAAGGTGGCACCGGGGACCGTGCTGGCGGCCCGGCGCGTGGCGGTATCGCTGGGCCGGGATCCAGGTTCTGCTCCCACCGCGTTGCTGGACGAACTCGCTGCCCGCGCCGGGGTCAGCGGCGAGCCGGAGTTGCATCGGATCAGTGAGGTGCTGGCCGGACGTCCGGCGCCTGCCGCGGTGTTCCCCGGACGCGGCGAATGGTCCGACGGCACACGCCGCGCTCGAGTCGAGGGCGAGTGGCTGACTACCGATGTCACCGACCCCTCGCTGCTGGTCGACCTGGCCTGGTGGGCGACCCGACAGAACGCCCGCAGCATCCAGGTCCGGCGCTGAGCAGGGCACGCGTGGCCCCCGCCGGTTGAGCCTGAAACCTGCCGCTGAATCAGCCTGACCACCGCCCGTTGAGCCTGTCGAAACCCTTGTCAGCCTGCGGACGGGGTCTCGACAAGCTCGACCGACGGGGGGTTGCGATTCCTCAGGCGGTCAGGTGGGTCGCCAGCCGCAGCGCCAGGGCGGCCGTAGTGAGGCTCGGGTTGGCCGCGGGTGAAGCCGGGAACACCGAGTTGTCGCAGGCGTACAGGTTGTCGTAGCCGAGGAACTTCAGGTCGGCGTCCACCACGCCGTTGCCGGCACCCGACATCCGCAGCGTCCCGACCTCGTGCGCGACGCCACCGATGGCGGCGGTCTGCAGGCCGAGGCCGTCCTCGCCGAGCACCGGCTGGGCGCCGATGGCCGCGAAGAACTGGGCGGCCAGCGCGTCGGTCTCGGCCAACACGGCCGCAGACGGACCGGCCGGGAACACGGTGACCTGGACGTCGTCCGCCGGGTTTCCGGTGACCGCGACCTGGTGCGTCGCGCCGAGATCGGCGTAATGCATGAACACCAGTTCGCACAGCATCCACCCGGCCCGGGCCTCACGCTCCAGCGCCAGATGACCGGGATTGATGAACCGGCCCTGGTTGAAATCAGCGCCCAGTTCGACCACCACCGCGTAGGGATGGTCGGCGAGGGTGGCCTGCGGATGCCGCAGCAGCACCTTCGCCGACTGGGTGGTGCTGGCCAGCGGCGAACCGGGCGGCAGGGTGAAGTGCCGGTACTGGATGGTGTGATCGGTGATGCCCTTGCCGATCAGCCCGGACGGGTCGGCAAGTCCGCTCTGCAGCGCAATCTTGGCCGACTCGATGGTGCCCGCGCTGAGCACCACCTGGTTCGCGGCGAAGGTCCGCTCGCGTTGCCCGAGCAGGTCCCACGCGGTGACCCCGGTCACCCGGGCGGGGTTCGCCGGATCGACATTCACCCGCCAGACGGCGGTGTTCAGGTTCACCGTCGGCAACACATGCCCAGGGTCGTCCAGCAACCGGTCCTGCATCAGCAGATCGGCGGTCGAGAACAGGCCCGCGCCCAACGACAACTCGGTGGCACCCTCGTACTGGACGGCCATCCGCGCATCCTCGGCGGTGAAGCCAGGCATGGCGGCGGCCAGAGCGGCGCGACCAGCCGCCTGGTAGGGGTCGGCGTCCGGCGCGACGCTGCTCATCGCGGCTTCGGCGGCAGCGAAACCCGTGGTCAGCAGGTAGTCGCGGACGACGTCCGGCCAGTTGGTCAGCTCCCACGGGGCCTGCCGCGGGATCAGCCCGCCCCAGAAGATCGAACGACCACCGAGGTTGAAACCCTGCCCGCCGGCATACGTCGAGCCTGGGGTGTTCTGGTAGGCCTCGACCTTGAAGTCCGGCCACAGCGACCAGATGTGCTTGTCGAACTGGCCCACCTTGAGCCGCCGAGGCAGGTTCCCGATGTGGGTCGGGAACAGGTACGAGCCGGCCTCCAGCACCAGCACGTCCGCCCCCGCCCCGGCGAGCTGCGAAGCCAGGATCCCGCCGCCCATCCCCGAACCGACGACGATCACGTCGTACACGTGGTCAGGGCTGAGGTTGCGGGTGAAGAACCGCTGCGCCACCACGGGATTCTCGGTGACCAACTCGTCGGCGATCGGGAAGAGCCAGTCGTCGCCGACCCGGTCGGCATAGTCGTGGACGCCGGCCAGCGCCTCGGGCGGCAGGTACAGGTTGGCGCCGTCCATCCACCGCCCAGGGGTGAGCACGAATTTGAAGGCGATGCCGTTGACGAAGGCGGTCTCATCGAGGTCGAACGTCCAGGCGCCGTCGGTGTACACGCCGCCGCGATCGAGGTTCCAGTTGGGACCCCAGCGCATGGTGACGGTCTGGTTGGGTGCGAACTGCTCGGTGACGAGCCGGATTGTGAACAAGGCGGTCCCTCTCTGATCGGCGAACCCGATCGAGCGCCCGCGCTGCCGTCAGTGCGGGGCACCTCGGCGGGCATGGGCGTCAGAACGCTCAAAGCGAGCATCCCGGCTGACATGGCGACCGTCAAGAGGGTGTCGGCGCGCGCACTGATACGCGCCAGGCCCGGGGCGCAGGCTCACACCACGAAGAACAGGTCCGTCCGCAGCGTCGCGGGGTCGATCTCGGGGGACGGTTCGGTCACGTACACCTCGAAGAAGGCCGACATCCGCAGGCCCTGCTCGCCCACGGCGTGCGCAAGCCGCGCCCACGAGTCACCCAGAGCGTCGTAGGAACCGACGTGGGTCAGTCCGAACAGTTCGCCGCCCGGAAGTTCGGAGGCCTCCACGGTCAGCTCACCCACGGCCACCGGCTGGGCCAGCGGTTCTGCCACCGTGAAGCCGATGTCGAGGTCGAACGCCTCCTCCGGGTGGCCTCGGTACACGGCGAAGGCCGGACCGTCGATGACGGCTCCGCTCGCCGTGATCGCCGGGAAGCTCTCGTCGAATAGGCCGCGCAACTGGTCCATCCGGACGCCGCGGTGCCGCACGACCGCCGCCGGGTGGGCTTCGCGGGTGACGAGTGTGGGTTCGGTCAGGGGTTCGGGGATCTCCATCGAACGATGGTGCCGGGCAACGCGTTGCGGCGTCCACCCCCTGCCAGGTGGAGACTGGGCGGGATCAGCGGCGCGTCGTTAGCCGGCCGCGCGCCGCTCGGCGGCCTCGACAGTGTTCTGGAACAGCATCGCGATCGTGGTCGGGCCGACTCCGCCGATCCGGGGAGTGATCCAGCCGGCCACCTCGTTGCAGGCCTCGTCGACGTCCGGCAGCAGCCGCTTGCCCTCGTAGCGGACGCCGCCACCGACCACCACGCGGCCGGGGGTGATGTGCTCGGGGCGCAGGATGCCGGGGACACCGGCCGCGGCGATGACGATGTCGGCACGCCGGGTGTAGTCGGCCCAGTTCGGGACACCGGTGTGCACGACGGTCACCGCGGCGTTGCCGCCCGGACGCTTCAGCGACAGCAGCATCGACAACGGCCGCCCCAGGGTGAACCCGCGGCCGAGGACAACCACGTCGCGGCCGGCGACCGGGATCTGGTAGTGCAGCAGCAGCGCCTCGATGCCGGCCGGGGTGCAGGGCAGCGGTCCGGGCATGCCGAGCGCGAGGCGTCCCATGTTGAACGGGTGCGCCCCGTCGGCGTCCTTGTCGGGGTCGAGTTCGGCGAGCGCCGCCTCGTAGTCGAGATGCGCGGGAATCGGATGCTGGATGAGCACCGCGTCCACCCCGTCATCGGTGTTGAAGTCGCGGATGGCACCGATCAGATCGGCCTGCGACGCGTCCCCGGGCAGTTGCACGTGGCGTCCGCCGAAGCCCAGGGAGGCCGCCATCTCCTGCTTCATCCGGATGTAGCCGGCGGAGGCCGAGTCGTCCCCCACCAGGATGGTGCCCAACCCGGGGTTGTGGCCGGCGTCCCGCAGCGCCGCGACCCGAGGGGCGAGATTGGCGAAAACGGCGTCGGCGACCGGTTTGCCCGGCATCATCACAGCACTCACGATGAGTCAGCCTATGCGTTGGCCGGCGATCGATGAGCCGGGTCCGACAGCTCGAACAGCCCGGCCTCGCCTCAGGGCCTGTTGCCGCACACCACCGGCGTCAGGCTGTTGTAGCGCCAGAAGAACGGCTCGGACTTCACCAGCTTCTTGCCTTCGTAGAACAGCCGCTTGAACCCGACGTCGAAACCGCTCATCGCACTCTGCGGGATGCAGCCGGGCGACGGGTCGTACTGGGTCGGGCCCGGCCCTCGGTAGTTGCTCCGGACCGGCGGGGACGTCTTGATCGTGTAGCGCTTGGTGGACCAAACCCGCACCGTCACCGAGCCGGGCTGACCCACCTTGCCGGTGGTCCACGCCTGCAGCACGACGCCGTAGGGCGAGTCGTTGCGGAACTTCATGTCGACGCTCACCCAGTCCAGGGTTGCCTCCCGGCCTACCGGGTAGCGGCTGAAGTACAGCGAGTGCGGCTTGTGGTAGATGTCCTCGAGACCGGCGAAGAAGATCGCGTTGAAGGTCGTGGTGGTGGCCTGCGAGATGCCTCCGCCGTAGATGTTCGGATCGATCTTTCCGTTGGCGATGCCGCCACCGCGCATCCAGCCGGCCGCCGCGGTCCGCTTACCCAGGGCAGCGTTCATGCTGAACGTCTCCCCCGGCTTCAGAAATGTGCCGTTGACCAGCCGGGCCGCCTTGCCGATGTTGTTCACCCGGTAGGCCGACCCCGGATAGTAGGTGGTGAATTCCCCGGTGACCTGCTTGACGCCCATCTTCTCGGCGTCCGCGGTGGTGAACGCAGGTTGGTGCACGGTCGCCTCGACCGTGATCGAGCGGCCGTCCGTCTTGTCGAGGACGCCGAGCGCCGTCGCGCTCAGCGCATCCGGGGCGATCCCGACACCGTCGGTCGAAGGGATGATCTTCGGCTTGCCGTCGGCGATGGTGATGTCGGCATCCTTGGGTTGCTTCAGGCCGAGTGCCTTGATCGGCTTGGCGGCGGCCTTGGCCAGCTTGTCGCCGTCCAGCGCCGGTTTGAGGGTGCCGTCGGCCGACTCGAACGTCAGCGCCGCGGCGATCATCGCCGGTGTCAGCTCAAAGGAGCCGGACGAGCCCGTGCCGACCGTGATCGGGGATGCCAGGGCCGGCTTGCCGACAGCCTCGGCCACCTGGTCGGCCTCGGCCGTGGTGACCTCCGGTTCCGCCTGGGTGACGACGGCGGCGACCGTGGTGTTGGTGGCGAAGCCGTCGGCGACGGCATCCGCGGTCTGCGGCTGCTGGATGCTGACCCCCGACTTGCCCTCCGACCGGACAATGGCGACGCCCTTGACGGCGAGGCCCGCGTCGACCGGTGCCGTGTCGGCCCGCTCGGCCAGCCCGGCGATCGCGGTGTTCAGCTTTTGCTGGTCGCGGGTGATGACCGGCTGCTGATCGCCGCCCCCGGTCAGCACGGTGACCATCTGGACGGGGTTCCAGCTGCGCCCCGCGCCGGCCCGCGCGACAGTCGCCGGATAGTCGATGCCGAGCCCCAGCCCGCTGGCCGTCGTCTGCAGGGTTTGCTCACCGGCGGTGACGGTCAACTCGCTGTCGAGCCGGGGACCCAGCTGGGAGCGCAGCTTCTCGACCGCGGCCTCCGAACTCAGCCCGCCGATGGCGACCCCCGCGACGGCCGCGTTGCGCGGCGTGTTGTCCCCGGTCAACGCGTAGCCGGCCAGGTAGACACCGCCCAGCAGCAGTAGGGCACCTCCGGCCACCCACGGGGCACGAGAACGGACGCGGCGCCGGGGTTTGTCCGGGGATGTGGACACGGGTGCTCCTGAGAGTCTGCAACGGGTGTCGGGTCAGTCTACGGGAGCTCTCCGACTCCGCTGTCGCCGACCGGAGGGCCGGGCCTGCGGGAGACGGGCGGCTACTGACGCCCCAGGCCGGCGTCCACCTCGATGGCGAAAGGCACGCTGAGCACGCCGGTCGCGACCAGACCGAGCTGGGCCGCCGCGGTCTCGACCAGGGAATCCAGGTCGAACTTCCGGGGCAGCGTCACCTGGGCGCCCGAGACGGACTCGCTGGACTCGGCCGGACGGAACTGCTTCAGGAAGCCCAGCATCGACACCGACCGGATGGCCACGTCGTCGCGCCGCAGTCCCGCCAGTACGCAGGCCCGGTCGATCGCGGCGCCCATGCCGCCCAAATGGTCGACCAGGCGGCGTCGATGGGCGTCGATTCCGGTCCAGACCCTGCCATGGGCGAGCGGTTCCAGCACCTCCAGCGCCATCCCACGGTCGGCAGCCGCCTTGCCGGTGAAATCGGCGTAGATGGCGTCCAGCCGGCGATCCAGCGCCGCCCACTGCTCCTCGCTGAACCCGCTGTTGGCCGACATGAACGACGCCCAGGCCCCTGCGGTCACGTCGCTGAGCACCAGGCCGAGCTTCTGCTTGATCTCGGTGGTGACGAATTTCCCGGCGAGGACTCCGATGGAGCCGGTCAGTGTGGTCGGCTGGGCCACGATCTCGTCGGCGGGCATCGAGACGAAGTACCCGCCGGACGCCGCCATGTCGCCCATGCAGGCCACCACCGGACGGCCGGCCTCGCGCAGCCGGAGCACCTCGCGGCGGATCGCATCCGAGGCGATGTAGGAGCCTCCTGGCGAGTCGACCCGCAGCACCACGGCCTTGACCTGGTCGTCGGCGGCCGCGGCCCGCAGATGCTGGCAGACCACCTCGGATGCCGCCATCGGCTGCCCGCCTGCCTGGCGCTGGGGACGCCCGGACACGATGGCGCCGCGCACCTCGACGACGGCGATGGCCGGCTTCGTGCGCGCCTGCACCAGTTCGCGAGCCGCCGATACCTTTCCGTAGCGGTGCACGAACCGCAGCCCGGCCTGTTCGCCGTCCCAGGCCTTCCGGGCCTCGGCGTAGACCTCGTCGCGGTAGCCGATCCGGTCCACCAAGCCGTGTGCGACCGCCTCGTCCGGGGTCAGCGTGCCGGCGTCGACGCTGGCCCAGACCTGATCGGCCGTCCGGCCCCGGCGCTGGGCGATGGTGTCGACCGCCCAGTGCGCGACCGAGTTGGAGATCTGCTGCATCATCTCGGTGTTGGCGGCGCTGATCTCGTGTGCGGCGTAGGTGTCGGCGGCGGTCTTGAACTCCTTGCGCTGCCCGAACTGCGGCTCGACGCCAATCTTGTCGAACACCCCGCGCAGCAGGGTGATCTGAGTACGGACGCCGCCCAGGGTCAGTTCGCCGGACGGCTGCACCCAGACTTTCTCGGCATGCGCGGCCAGGGTGTAGGGCAGCAGTCCGCTGCTGAACTCGCCGAACGACTCGGTGTAGGCCCAGACCGGCTTGTGTTCGCCGAAGCCGGCGACCAGATCAGCCAGTTCGCAGCACTGCGCGGCGGTGATCGGGCAGGTGCCCAGGTGCAGGATCAGGCCGCCGACCGCGGGGTCGGTCGCGGCCGTCCGCAGGCCGTCGCGCAGGGCTCGCATCGACGGCGCGTTGATCAGCTTGAATGCCTCCAACGGATTGGCCGGCGCGTTGCTGAGCACCGAGTGATCGAGGTCGAGTTCGAGGATGACCTGATCGCCGACCGAGGACTTGCGCAGCAGAGAGGAGAGCGTGCCGAGAGGATCCATGGGGCCCAGCGTATGCGGCCCGGGAGCTCCCGGTGCAGCCCGGTTCAGCTCCGCCGGTCGGGAGCGGGCGCAGACGAATCGACCGGCGACAGCGCGTCGCGGGGCCGTCCGGACCTCTCGGACGCGAGCATGAACGACGTGAAACGACGCCATCACCCCCGCTGCGGGCGCAGTTGGGGACGAATCTCGGTCACGATTGCGGCGGCACTGGCCGTGGTGGCTGCCGGATGCGCCAAGACCCCGCCTGCACTCGACCCGCCGCCCACTGCGATCCCCCAGCCGCAGTCGGCCACCCCGAGCCCCACCGCTTCCGCGAGCGAACTGCCGTCCGCATCGAACAGTCCCAGCGTGACGCCGAGTGGTCCCGGTTCGACGCCGAGCAGTCCCGGCTTGTCGCCGAGCGGTCCCGGCTCGTCGCCGAGCACGACGCCGCCTGCCAAACCCGCGGTGAAAGCGACCGGCTCTCTCAGCCTGTACGGCCCGGCCACCAAGAAGCTCGCCGGCACCTGTGCAACGGTGTCGGGGGTGCCCACCCTCACGGCGGCCGATCGCGCAAATGACTTCTTCGGGACCGTCGAGGCGAGCATGGTGCTCTCGGCCCAGCGGACGACCGTGGCGACGCTCACCATCACCCTCGGCGAGGACGCGGATTCGGTCACCCGCAGGCTGACCTACGGCGCGGCCCAACCCGCCAAGGACACCTCTGTCGACCTCACCGTGACCGGCGCCACCTTCACCGCCAAGGGCAAGCTGAGCAACACCGAGAACGGTCAGCCGGCCGGCACGATACCGGTCACCCTCACCATCACCTGCGCAGGCACCGACTGGTGAGTTCCGCTCGCGCGATCACCGATCCGCGAGCACCGCGCACCGCGCCGGTGTGGCGCCTGCCGGCTATTTGGCGATCGGGAGGGTGACCTCTTCTCGACGGTCTCACAGCCGGGCCCGGTTGCCTCGCACCACGACCGTGACCTTCGTGCCCTGGTCCTTCGACGTCGGCTCGGCGCGAAACGCCATCGATCCGGGCATCGCGTGCGGTGCCCGGATCGATGCAATGGTGTTCTGACTCAGCCGATCAGAGCCCGTGCCTTGGCGGCCGCAGCGTCGGCTGTGATGCCGTACTTCTCGAACAGCAGAGCGCCGTCGGCGGAGGCGCCGAAATGGTCGATTCCGATCGCCTCGGTGTTGCCGCCGAGCAGGTCCTTCCAGCCCACACTGACGCCCGCCTCGACGACGACCTTCGGGGTACCCGCGGGCAGCACCTGCTCCTGGTAGTCGGCGTCCTGGGCCTTGAACCATTCCACGCAGGGCAGCGACACGACCCGGGCCGGAACGCCGTCGGCCTCGAGGGCCTCGGCGGCCGCGAGAGCCACCTGCAACTCCGAACCGGTACCGACCAGGACCACCTTGGCCTCGGCGGAGGCCTCCTTCAGTACGTATCCACCCCGAACGGTGTTCTCGGCAGCGGCCAGCCCTGAGTCCTCGGAGCGGTCCAGAATCGGCAGATTCTGCCGAGACAGGATGAGCGCCGCGGGATGGTTCTTGATCCGCAGGATCTGCGCCCAAGCGTGCGCGGTCTCGTTGGCGTCACCGGGACGGACGACGTCCAGGTTCGGGGTCAGCCGCAGAGCCATGATCTGCTCGACCGGCTGGTGGGTCGGGCCGTCCTCGCCGACGCCGATCGAGTCGTGGGTGTAGACGAAGATGGTCGGCACGTGCGAGAGCGCGGCCAACCGCGGGGTGATCCGCATGTAGTCGACGAAGGCCAGGAAGGTGCCGCCGTAGACCCGCGACAGGCCGTCCATCGTGATCCCGTTCAGGATGTTGCCCATCGCGTGCTCGCGGATGCCGAAGTGCAGCGTCCGACCACCGGGTGCGCCGGTGAACTCGTGGCTGCTGCGGTCGGCGGGGATGAACGAGTTCACGCCGGCCATGGTGGTGTTGTTCGAGCCGGCCAGGTCGGCAGAGCCTCCCCACAGTTCGGGCACGGTGTCGGCGATCGCCGAGAGCACCTTGCCCGAAGCGGCCCGGGTGGCCATCGAGCCCGGCTCGAAGACCGGCAGTGCGGCGTCCAGGCCCTCGGGCGCCTCGCGGGCGATCACCCGGTCGAGCAGCTCGGCATTCTCGGGGTTCGCCGCGCGCCACGCCTCGAAGCGCGGTTCCCACTCGGCACGCAGCTCTTTCGCCCGGGCGGCGGAGTTCGACCGGACGCCCTCGACCACCGCGGTGTCGATCGCGAACGGAGTGTCCTCGAAGCCCAGCTCCTGCTTGAGCGCGGTGATCTCGGCGCCGCCCAGCTTGGAGCCGTGGACGCTGTGGTCGCCCTGCTTGGTCGGCAGCGGCCAACCGATGATGGTGGTCACCTTGATGAAGTGCGGCTTGTCGGTGACGGTCTTGGCCCGCTCGAGGACGTCGTACAGCTCGGCGACCTTCTCCTCGTAGGTGGTGAAGCCGTTGGTGAAGTCGACGTGGTAGGTGTCCCAGCCGTAGGCGGCGTAGCGGGCCTGGACGTCCTCGGAGAAGGCGATCTTGGTGTCGCCCTCGATCGAGATCCGGTTGTCGTCGTAGATCAGGAACAGGTTGCCCAGTTCCTGGGTGGCGGCCAGCGAGGACGCCTCGCCCGAGACGCCTTCCTGCATGCAGCCGTCGCCGGCGATGCAGTACACGTCGTGGTCGAACACCGACTCACCGGGGGTGGCCGACGGGTCGTAGAGCTCGCGGGAATGCCGAGCGCTCATCGCGAAGCCGACGGCGTTCGCGACGCCCGCGCCCAGCGGGCCGGTGGTGCACTCCACGCCCTTGGTGAGGCCGAACTCCGGGTGGCCGGGGGTGAGCGACTCCCAGGTTCGCAGACTCTCGATGTCGTTCAGCTCCAGCCCGAAGCCGTGCAGGTAGAGCTGGGTGTACTGGGTGAGCGACGAGTGGCCGGCCGACAGCACGAACCGGTCGCGGCCCAGCCACCGCGAGTCGGACGGATCCGACTTCATCACCTTCGCGTAGAGCAGGTAGGCGATCGGAGCCAGCGAAACCGCGGTGCCCGGGTGACCGTTGCCGACCTTCTCGACGGCGTCGGCAGCCAGCACGCGCGCGATGTCCACCGCCTTCGCGTCCTGCTCCGTCCACGTCAGATTGCTCATTGAGTATTCCTCTCGGATGTCGCGCCTCAGTGCGCGGGAGACGTTGGAAACGAACGCACCCACACTATTGGCTTGTTGACCTGGTTGGGGAGTCGCCGTCGGCAGTCTCGCATTCTGTGTGGAAAATCACGCCATCAACCACGGAACGGACGCGACGGGCCGGGGTCAGGACTCCAACGCGCGTCCGGCCTGCTCGGGTAGCGCCAGCGCGGCCCCCGCCGCGAGCAGGAACGCCACCCCGAACACGCCGAAGACCAGCACCGATCCGCCGGCTGACAACATCAGCGGCACGCTCAGCGGGGCGATCATCGACGCGATCCGGCCGAACGCGGCCGCCGCCCCGGTGCCCTTGCCGCGCACCCCGGTCGGATAGATCTCCGGACCGACGGCGTAGAGCGCGCCCCAGGCACCCAGGTTGAAGAAGGACAGCGCGCAGCCGGTGACGATGATCATCGTCTCGGTGGTGGCGAACCCGAACGCCGCCGCCGCGATGGCCGAGCCGGCCAGGAAGGTGGCCAGCGTTGCGCGGCGTCCCCACTTCTCGATCAGCCAGGCGGCGACCGCGTAGCCGGGCACCTGCGCGAGCGTGATGATCAGGGTGAACTCGAACGAGCGCACCAGCGGGAAGCCGCGTTGCACCAGCAGCGTCGGAATCCAGATGAAGGCGCCGTAGTAGGAGAGGTTGATGCAGAACCACACCGCCCAGAGTGCGGCGGTGCGGACCCGGTAGGCGGGGGACCAGATCGAGTCGGTGGCTGCGGCAGCTGTCGCCGGGGCGTCCGGGCTGGGGACCGGAGCGACACCCGCCGACTCCTCGAAGCTGCGGACGGCTGCCTCGGCTTCGGTGACGCGCCCCTTGGACTCCAGGAAGCGGACGGATTCCGGCAGCCCCCAGCGGATCGCGGCGGCATAGACGGTGGGCACGATGCCCACCGCCAGCGCCCAGCGCCAGCCGTCGGGCGAGCCGGGGACGACCAGGTAGCCGATCAGTGCGGCCAGGATCCAGCCCAGCGCCCAGAACGCCTCCAGCGCCACCACCACCCGGCCGCGGATGGCTTTGGGTGCGTATTCGCTGACCAGGGTGGACGCGACCGGAAGCTCGGCGCCCAGACCGATGCCGACGATGAAACGCAGCACGATCAGCATCGCCACGCTGCCGACCAGGGCCGACGCCCCGGTGGCGATGCCGTAGACCAGCAGGGTGAGCGCGAAGACCTGGCGGCGTCCGATCCGGTCGGCGAGCAGCCCACCCAGCGAGGCACCGATGGCCATCCCGACGAAGCCGATCGACCCGATCCAGGACAGCGTGCCGGCGTCCAGCTTCCATTGCGCGGCCAGCGCCGCCATCACGAACGAGATCAGCCCGACGTCCATCGCATCGAGCGCCCAACCCACCCCCGACCCGACCAGCAGCTTCCCGTGCTTGCGGGTGAACGGCAGCCGGTCGAGCCGCTCCGAGCGAGTCAGCGACGTCCCGGTGACGGCATCAGACATTATTTGTCCTCCCTGCCAATAAGCCGGCCTCAGCTTAGTGACGATGCCCTCGCGAGGGAACCGCCGCCGCCCACCCCGAACCCCGGGGACGGTTCTCCCGGTCACCGGGGACGATTCTCCCGGTCACCGGGGACGGTTCTCTTGGTCACCAGGGACGGTTCTCTTGGTCACCAGGGACGGTTCTCTTGGTCACCAGGGACGGTTCTCTTGGTCACCAGGGACGGTTCTCTTGGTCACCAGGGACGGTTCTCGCGGTCACTAGATCGACGGCCGGGCGCCGTAGCCCGGAGCAGCCGTTGCTGGTGACCGAAGGAACCGTCCCCAGTGATCAAGAGAACCGTCCCCGAAGCCGGGCTACGGTGAACGGATGCGGATCCTGATCACCGGCAGTAACGGGTTCGTGGGTGGACGGGTGGTGGCGGCAGCCCGTGAGCGCGGCTGGCAGGTGGTCGGGCTAGGGCGGCAGCCGCGTCCGGCGGTCGAGGTGGACGGCTACCATCGGCACGACTTGGCCGACCCGTTGCGGCTCGAGGAAACCGTGGACGCGGTCGTGCACTGCGCCGCGCTGGCCTCACCGTGGGCGCGGCCGGAGGCCTATCGGCGGGCCAATGTGGACGGCACCCGCCACGTGCTGGAGTGGGCTCGGGCCCACGGGACGCCGCCCGTGCACTACGTGTCGTCATCCAGCGTCTTCTACACGCGCGCGGACCAGCTGGATATCACCGAGCGCTCCCCCATTCCGGCGGCCGCAGACCAGATCAACATCTACTCACGTAGCAAGCTGGCAGGGGAACGGCTGGTCGAGTCCTACCGAGGCACGTGGAGCATCCTGCGGCCGCGAGCGGTGTTCGGGCCAGGTGACACCGTGCTGCTACCCCGCGTTGTCACGGCCGCTCAAGCCGGACGGCTGCCGCTCCTGGTCCGCCGCCAACCGGAGCCGGTGGTGACCGACCTGACCCACGTGGACGTGGTGGCGCACTACGTGGTCGAGGCGGTCGCTCGCGGGCTGACCGGTCCGCTCAACCTGACCAACGGTGAGCCGGTCGAGCTGTACCCGTTCCTGTTCGAGCTGCTGGACGCCCTCGGCCTGCCGCGTCCGACCCGGCGGGTGCCGGTCGGCGCCGCGATGGCGCTGGCGCGGGCGTCCGAAATCGCCTCGGCGACCGTGCTCGGCTACCGCGAACCGCCGATCACCAGGTTCGGGGTGTCGATGTTCGCCCACTCCAAGACCTTCGACGTGACCCGCTGCCGCACCCTGCTCGGCGCACCGCCACTCAGCGTCGAGGACGGTCGCCGCGCTCTGGTCGAGTGGTGGCGGGCGGGTTCACCCGTCACGAGTGACCGAAGGAACCGTCCCTGGGTGACCAAAGGAACCGTCCCCGGTGACCAAAGGAACCGTCCCTGGTGACCAAAAGAACCGTCCCCGGTGACCAAAGGAACCGTCCCCAGTGACCGACGCTGCTGGCCTCAGACCGGCTCCTGTCGCGCTGAGGCGTCCGGACGTCGTTGACGCCGGGCTCTAGCTCTCGCGGCGAACCCGGCGTCGCTTCGCGGTTGGCGCTTCCACCGGCCAGGGCATGCCGAAGATCTGAGGCACCCGCAGGCCTCGCGAACGCAACAACGCCTGCAGCGCCAGATGCGCGGACGCCTGGGCGCGCTCTGGACGGACAGCCAGCCGCAGGCTGCCGTCGGCGCGTTGCACCAGCCGGAAGTCGGCCACCGCCGGCGCGCCGAGGATGGCGGCTCGGATGAAGTCGGCGAACACCGGCCGGGTCTCACCCGTCCCATCGGAGAACCGCAGCACATCGTCCGCACGCCCCTCGATCCGGTCGATCGCGGTGAACACCGAACCACAGGGGCAATTCGCCGCACCCGGCACCAGAACGTCGCCGAGCCGGTAGCGGACGATCGCCTGGCTGGTCCGGTACAGGTCGGTGATGATCGGCACGAACCGCCCGCTGGCTTCGTCGATCACCTCACGTTCGATGTGGACGAGGTCCTCGTTGAGGTGCAGAGTGCCGTGGGCGCAGCTGATCCCGAGGAAACCCTCCGTGGCCTGATAGACCTGCCGCAGTTGGACGCCGAAGCCGGCCTCGACCCGGGCCGCAACGTCGTCGTCCAGGACGTCGGCGATCGAGTAGACAATCTGGGGCCGCAGCCGCCCGACACCAACCGCTGGACGGGTGGCGAGGTCGTCCAGCACCTGCGGTGGAGCGGCCAGAACGGTGGGCGCGAAGTCGGTCAGCTGCTCGGCGATGGCGTCCGGGTCGAGCGCCAGGTCGACGTAGCGGAAGGCGATGCGTCCGCCGTCGACCGCCTGGTAGAGCGGGCCGCCGGAACGCAGCACCAGCGCCACCCGGGCCGGTTCGCGCAGGCTGGGCAGCGCCTTGGCCAGAACGGTGCCGGCCCAGCGGGCGCGTTCGGCGGGTGCGGTCAGGAAGACCCCTTGACGTCCGGACGTGCCCGACGAGAGCCCGACGCTGACCCCCGCCAGCGTGGCGTCGAAACTACGCCGCACCTCGGCCTCACGCGCAACCACCAGACAGTCGTCGAGCCGCAGCCCGCGATCGTTGAGACCTTCGAAATGCTCCAGCCAGCCAGGCTTGTCGAGGATCGGAAACCCCTCCAGCCCAGAAGTCCGGACGTCGGCGTAGTACGGGAATGCCCGCCTAGCCCGGCCGAGCACCTTCCGCAGTCGGCGGCGCTGATACCGGCCCAACGCCTTCCGGTTGCCGAAACGGCGCCACCGGGTGCCGAGGAGCGCCCGCAGCAGCTGTAGCTGGAACCTGTCAGCCATGACCACGGATCCGCTCAAGGCTGGCCGTGCAGTGCGACGGCACGATCGCCAGGTCGGGTCGTTCCCGGTGCAAACGCGCCAGCTCGCGGACCACGCCCTGGTATGCCGTCCGGTCACCACGCAGCGGCGGCAACGGCAACTCGCCGTGGGTGAAGGCACGTTCGTTCCAGACCGCGTCGCCCACCAGCAGGACGCCGTCGGCACCGGCGTCCGGGAGCCACAGGCCGAGGTGCCCGTCGGTGTGGCCGGGCAGCGGCAGCACGAACGCGGTGCCGTCGCCGAACAGGTCGTGGCCGTTGCGCAGCCGTCCGCCGAGTCCGGTCCGGCCCACCGCCAACTCCTCCAGCGGCAGCAACCGGTCTTCGATGTCCTCGGGCAGCAGGTCCGGCACGAAACCGTGCGCGGCGTTGGCCCAGGCCGACCGGTCGCGCCAGCCGGGTGCCAGCGCACCCTCGCCGACCACCACCCGGGCAGCGGGGAAGTCCCGCAGTCCCGCGACGTGGTCGCCGTGCAGGTGGGAGAGCACCACCAGCCGCACCTGTTCGGGGCCGATCCCGCGCTCGCGCAACTGTGTCACCACGGCGTCCGACTCGCCGCAGGTCACCGGCAGCAGTGCCGCGTACAACCGGTACGGCAGCCGTGCCGTCACCGCGTGAAAACGAGGCGCGTACCCGGTGTCGAATAGTGCCACGCCGCCGTCCGGGTGCGGAATGACCGCGACTGCGGACGGAAACTCGATCGGACCCCACGCCCCGCCGTCGCGGACGAACCGCTCCAACTGGACGCAGTGTCCGGCGACGAGCACCTCCAACTCACGCATCATGTTCCCCCGTCTCACCCGCCGCAGACCGCTGGCACCACTGCATCAGTACCGCAGCACCGCCCCGCCCAACAACAATCCGGCGCCGGTCCCGATCAGCAGACACAGCCCGCCCCGTTCGAGACGTCCGGTCTCGACGGCGTACGCCAACGCGGTCGGCATCGAGGCCGAGACCTGGTTGCCCCGCTCGGCGAGAATGTCGACCACGGCCTCGGACCGTACCGGCAATCGTTCCCGCAGGAAGCGCAGTCCCAGACCGGAGGCCTGGTGCGGCACCACCACGTCGATCGAGTCAGCGCTCACGCCTGCCTCGGTGAGCAGCCCGTCCAGGAAGCCTGGCATCTCGCGGGCGACCAGTTTCATCATGCCCAGGCCGTCCATCGAGAACAGGTAGTCAGCGGGGTCGGGGGGCGGCGTCATCGCGTTCCACCGGGTGCCGCCGGCCGGAATGCGGCACAGCCCGGCCGCGCTCGGGTAGCTGGTCAGCCGCACGGCCAGAATCTCCGACGGCCGCTTGTTGGTCTTGTCGAAACCAGTCGCGGGGGTCTCGACAAGCTCGACCAACGGTGGGGGCGCGATCGGCGGCCCCTCCAGCAGCACGGCGGCGGCACCGTCGCCGAACAACGCACTGGATTCCAGCTCGGCATGGTTGAGGCCCTTGGAGGCGACGTCCACCGCCGCCACGGCGACACGGCTCCAGCGCCCCACCCCGATCCCGAAACATGCCTGCTGCAGGGCGGTCAGGAAGCCGAGACAGGACGCGTTCACATCGAACGCCTCCAGGCTGCCGCCGCCGGCACCGAGCCGCGCAGCAGCCAGGATTGCGGTGGTCGGCATCGGCTGCTCGGGCGCCACCGACGCCACGATCAGTGCGTCCAACTCGTCGACGTCCCAGCCGGCCCGGTCGAGCGCCTGAGCGAGCGCGCCGACGACCATGCTGAGACTGGTTTCGTCCGCACCGATCCAATGCCGTTCGGCGACTCCCGAACGGGCGAAGGTGAGGCCGGGAGCCCGGCCGTGGGCGGCGTCCAGGTCAGCGGAGGTGACCCGACGAGACGGGGTGTGGCTGCCCACCGAGACAATCCGAACGGGCCAGGACATGGCCGCAAAGGTAGCAGCCGAGCGGTCCCCTCCTCGGTCGAGCCGACCTGGCCACCGGTGACCGGCCAGATCCGATTCCACCCGAATGGAGCGCGGAAATCGGCACTTACTGAGGGACATTCGGGCGACGTCACCAGGGCCGGACGAAGACCGCGTAGCTGCGGGCCGGCACCCGGGCCCACCCGCCGTCCACCCGGGACCCCTTGACGACCACGTCGTGTCCCTGGGTCTGCACGGGGTGCAGCACATGCCGGCGGTCCAGCCCGGGCACGGCCAACCGCACCGCCAGCGGGGTGGCGTTGAACACTGCCACCAGGCTGGACCATTCGTCCTGGCTCGGCTCGCCGATACTGTCGTCGATCCGCATCGCGATCACGCCCGGAATCTGGTGGGCGGTGTTGGAGACCGGGAAAGTCAGCTTGGTGCGAACCTCATGCCCGGACGCCAGCCGGAACAGCCGTGTCGAGGCGCGCAGCCGGAGCAGGTCGAGCGCCTGAGAGTGTGCCTCGGCGATGTCCTCCGGACTCGGTTTGAGCGCCACGTCGGCTAGCAGCGGCCGGAAGAAATCCCACTTCGGGCCGTTGTCGACCTCCGGTGGCAGCCCGGCACCGAAACCGTTGTCGGTCATCGTCCAGTCCAGGAAGTTGAACCAATCGCCGGAGTTGTAGGAGTTCCGGTCGAGGCTCTTGCTGCGCAGGATGTCGGTGCCGGCATGCCACATCACCGGGCCCTGACCGAGGGTGGCCAGCGCCAGGCAGAGGGTGTTCAACCGCACCCGGTCGGCCATCGGTGTTTCAATCGGCAGCTTCAGCGTGAGCGCATCGAAGAGGGTCTCGTTGTCGTGCGCGTCGACGTAGTTGATCACCTCGTCCGGCTCGCTGGCGTAGCCGGCAGGCTGGCCGTTGTACTCGAGTTCGTCGCCGCGGACGAACTTCCGGCGGCTGTTGGCCGGCAGCCAGTAGTCACGCAGGTTGCCGGTGAGTCCCAGCTGGATCAGGTCGGTGTCGAGCAGCAACCGGTCGCGTTGGTGGTAGCCGTCGCCGTTGACCGGGGCGTCATTGGACGCGGTGAGCAGTCCGGTGCCGAAGCCCTGCCCGCGCGGATCGTGGTCGAACGGCCCACCGCCGCGGACGGCGTCCCGCAGCCGGTCGTTGAAGGTGCCGATCCCGGTGCCGGCCAGGTTGCCCTGGCGGGCCTGGACGAAGCGGGCATCGTCGGCCACCTCGCCGAAGTTCCAGCCCTCGCCGTAGAGCGTGACCGCGTGGCCGTCCACGCCGTCGTGCTCGGGTGTCAGCGCGTCGAGCGCGGCGCGCACCGCACGCATATTGGCAAGGCTGTGGTGGCCCATCAGATCGAACCGGAAACCGTCCACCTTGTAGTCACGGGCCCACAACAGCACCGAGTCGACCATCAGCTTCTGCGCCATCGCGTGCTCGGTGGCCACATTCGGACAGCAGGTGGAATGCTCGGTGAAGCCCAGCGGCGAGAGCCGGTGATAGTAGCCGGGGACGATCCGGTCCAGCACCGATTTGGTGTTCTGGCCGTAGCTGGCGGTGTGGTTGAAGACCTGATCGAGCACCACCCGCAACCCAACTGCGTGCAGGGCACCGATCATGGCGCGGAACTCGTGCACCCGTCCGGCTCCCTCGGCGCTGGCCAGACTGGCGCAGTAGGACCCCTCGACGGCCTGGTAGTGCCACGGGTCGTAGCCCCAGTTGTACGGGCTGTTGGTGACGGTGAGCGCGATCAGCCGCTGCTGGCGCGGACTGTCTGCGGGCGCGGCCCGCAGATCGGCTTTCGGTGGTCGCTGCTGGCGCTCCTTGGCCTCCTCGACGCTGGCGTTGTCGAACGTCGGCAGCAGTTGGACGGTGTTCAGTCCGGCCTCGGCAAGGCGTTTCAGGTGGCGGGTGCCGAGGCTGTCGCGAGTGAAAGCAAGAAAACTGCCACGCTCGTCGGCGGGCACCGATTTGTCGCTGATCGAGAAGTCGCGCACATGCAGCTCGTAGATCACTTGGTCGACGGCATGGCCGAGCCGCGGTTGCGGGGTCGTCCCCCACTGCTCGGGCGCCAGCGCCGGATCGGCCAGATCGACGATCACCGAATGGGTCGAGTTGACGGTGAGCGAGACCGAATAGGGGTCGGTCACCTGATTGGTCACCACCCGGCGTCCGCTCGGGGCATAAACGGTCACCTCCCAGCGGTACCGAGCCGCCAGCCAGTCCGGGCCGCCGGAGATCGCCCAGCAGCCGTCCGGCTCGCGGGTGGCCGGCAGGGCGCGGCCCGGATCGTGCAGATCGTCCTCGGCGCCCCAGATCCGCAACCGGACGTCGTGCGCGGTCGGCGCCCACAGCCGCAGGGTCGGCGTCCGGCCCTGCCAACTCAACCCGAGCCGCGCCTGGGTGGCCGCCGCGTAGAAGTCGTCCAGCACCCCGGGCAGCTGCAGTGAGCCGGCGTTGAGCAGCCGTCCGGACGCCTGGTGCAGGCTGAGCACCACCTGACCACGCAGAATCTGCTCGGCCCGGGCCGCGGCGCCGGACGGGAGCCGTAGACACAGGTAGCCGCGCAGATGCGGCCGCTCGGCCAGGACGTCCTCGGGTAGTCCATCGGGGTCGAGCCGTAGCTCATCGGTGTCCCAGGCCACCGGCTCGCGGGCGTCCGGGTCGATGCCGCCATCCGGGGACCAGTGCAGCTGCCAGTCGAGCCCGGCGGGGTCGACCCCGCTGGGGACGCCGTCGGTGGGCCAGGCGATCAGGTCACGTCGCACCCAATGTCCGAGGGCAAGCGTCAGATCGGGCGGGCCTTGCAGTCTGCGCATCCAGCAACCTCATCGTCGAGAACTCCGGCTCACCCATCGTGCCCCGCCCGGGCGGACTCGGCGGGACCGGCTCGCGGGGCGCCCTCGGAAGCGCCGCCGGCGGTTGGCCGCGGCTGCCGTCGGCTGAACCCGGCCACCGCCGGTTGGGTGTGTCGAAGGCCCCTTCAGCGGGTTCCGGGCCGCCACGGATTCACTCGACGACGATCGCGTGCTCTAGCGCATCTGCTGGGCGCGCGCCTTGGCGTCGGCGATGGACTGCGGTGTCGCGCCCGGCTCTCCCTCGGGGATCGGCACCACGGCGACAGCGGTGCCGTAGCAGCACACCTCGGAGAACTGGGCGGCGATGTCGCCGGTATCGAAGCGGCAGGCGACGATCGCGTTGGCGCCGCGCTGGGTGGCCTGCTCCCACATCCGGGCCATCACCTGCTGACGCGAGTCATAGACCAGCTGGGTGTACTCGTTCACCTCGCCGCCGCCGAGCGAACGGAAACTCGCGACGAAGTTGGCGCCGATATTGGCCGAGCGCACGGTCATGCCCATGACCTCGCCGAACACGGCCTCGACGCGGTAACCGGGAATGTCGTTGGTGGTGACGATGAGCATTGCAGCATCGTATTGCGTTTATCGGTCCCCGCACCTGGCCGATCACGCCGGTCGAGGAGCGGCGGGGCAGCGCTGACCCGTTCCGTCCGGATTCTTCGAGACACAGTGCGGCCCGGGCGTGCGCAGTCTCAGACTCCGGCGTTCCCACTGGGGCTAGGGCTGTCTGCATATGGTGCGAGCATGGCCGACTCGTTGCATATCAGTGCTGGTGAGTACACCGGCGACCTGCCGATCGCGGAGGGCGCCATTCGCGCGACCGGGCTGTCCGCGGTGCCGACCGACCGTGGCCCGTTGACCTCCTACGACCCGGGTTTCGTGAACACTGCGGCCTGCCGCAGCGCGATCACCTACATCGACGGCGAGGCCGGCGTTCTGGAACACCGCGGCTATCCGATCGAGGAGTTGGCCGAGAATTCGACCTTCCTCGAAGTCGCCTATCTGCTGATCAACGGAGAGTTGCCGACGGCGTCCGAGCTTCAGGACTGGGACGACGAGGTCAACCGGCACCGCCTGGTGCACGAAAACGTCCACGAGATCATCCGGGCGTTCCGCTACGACGCCCACCCGATGGCGAAACTGATGGCCTCAGTCGCGTCGCTGATGACTTTCTACCCCTCGTCGCGGCGGATCTCCGACCCGCAGGCACGAGAGCTCAACTCCTTCCGGCTGCTCGGCAAGATGCCAACCCTGGCCGCGACCGCCTTCCGGCACTCGATCGGACGCCACCCGGTCTATCCCAGCGACGAGCTCGGCTACGTCGAGAACTTCATGGCGATGCTGTTCCAGTCGCAGCAGCGGGTCTGGCGCGCGGACCCGCGGCTGACCCGCGCACTGGAGGTACTGTTCATCCTGCATGCCGACCACGAACAGAACTGCTCGACGACGGCTGTCCGAACGGTGGCCTCCTCCGGCAACGACCTCTACACCTCGTGCGGCGCAGGCATCGGTGCCCTGTTCGGTCCGCTGCACGGCGGTGCCAACGAGGCGGTGCTGCGGATGCTCCGTGAGATCGGCAGCCTGGACCGGGTGCCTGAGTTCATCGAGGGGATCAAGGGCGGGAACGGCCGGCTGATGGGCTTCGGTCACCGCGTCTACAAGAACTACGACCCGCGCGCGAAGGTGATCAAGAAGGCCGTGGACGACGTGTTCGAGGTCCGTGGCACCAACCCGCTGCTCGACATCGCCCTCGAACTGGAGAAGATCGCGCTCAACGACGAGTACTTCGTCTCACGCAAGCTCTACCCCAATGTCGACTTCTATTCGGGACTCATCTACGAGGCGTTGAACTTCCCCAGCGAGATGTTCACCGTGCTGTTTGCCGTGCCCCGGACCGCGGGCTGGATCGCGCATTGGCAGGAGCAGCTCACCGATCCCGATCAGCGGATCATCCGGCCCAAGCAGATCTACACCGGCTCCGAACGCCGTCCCTACGTGCCGGTCGAGGATCGGTGAGGCAGGACTGGATCGCACCGGTCGACCTGGCCGGCTGGGGCGTCCGGCTGGTGCCGCTCACGCCCGATCACGCGTCCGGATTGGCGGCGGCCGCGGCCGACGGTGAACTGTGGACGCTGCGGGTGACCAGCGTGCCCGCGCCGGGCGAGGAAACCGGCTACATCGCCGAGGCCCTGGCCGCACCGGACCGGGTGCCGTTCGCGGTGCTGCACGACGCCACCGGACTCGTCCTGGGCAGCACCAGCTATCACGACATCGTTCCGGAGGTCCGCAGGCTGGAGATCGGCTACACCTGGTACGGACGCAGCGTGCAACGCACCCACGTGAACACGGCCTGCAAGCTGCTGCTGCTCACCCACGCCTTCGAGACCCTGGACGCCGCCGTGGTCGGCTGGCGCACCGACAACGAGAACTACGCCAGCCAGCGCGCCATCGAGCGTCTCGGCGCCGCGCGGGACGGCGAACTGCGGCATCACAGGCTGCGTCGCGACGGATCGGTGCGCAACACGGTGATGTACAGCATGCTGGCCGCCGACTGGCCACCGGTGAAAGAGCGGCTGACGGCACGAGTGCAGGTGCGCTGACGCTCGTGCGGGCTGGTCGCCCCCGTCGGTCGGGTGCCGAACCACCCACCGCCGGTCGAGCGTGGTCGAGATCCGATCCGACCCCTGGGCACCAGACCTCCGGCCCTGAAATCCGCGGTTCAGTCAGCCGCCAGAGCCGCGACACGCCGTACGGGCACGAACTGGACCGCAGTTCTCGTTCTCGGCCATCGACACCGTCAGCGGGTTCCGATCAGCAGCGTCCGCGCCGGTCAGCGCCGCCGAGCGTGGCGCAGCCCCACGGTTGTCCGCCGGAGCACCCGCGGGTCAGCCTGACGGCGTCCGGCCGGCGCCACCGATCTCACCATCGATGTCCACTGTCAGCTTCCGTGGTCGATCTCGTGCAATAACACGACATCGGCGGTCAAGCGTGACAGCAGCTACCGATCTCGCCATCGCCGACGCGTCGGTCGGCGCCACTACGCTGTCCGGCGTGGCTTTGACAATCGGCATCGTCGGGCTGCCCAACGCGGGCAAGTCCACCCTGTTCAACGCGCTCACCCGCAACGAGGTGCTGGCGGCGAACTATCCGTTCGCGACCATCGAGCCCAACGTGGGCGTCGTGGGGGTGCCGGACGACCGGCTGCCGCAGCTGGCGAAGCTGTTCAGTTCGGCCCAGACCATTCCCGCCACGGTCAGCTTCGTCGACATCGCTGGCATCGTGAAGGGTGCGTCGGCCGGCGAGGGGATGGGCAACGCGTTCCTGGCCAACATTCGTGAGGCGGACGCCATCTGCCAGGTCACCCGGGTGTTCCGCGACCCGGACGTCACCCATGTCGACGGCGCGGTGAACCCGGGCAACGACATCGACACCATCACCACCGAACTGATCCTGGCCGACCTGCAGACCGTCGAGAAGGCGCTGCCCCGGCTGGAGAAGGAAGCCCGGATCAACAAGGACCGCCGCGAGACCCTGGCCGCCGTCCAGGCTGCACAGCAGGTGCTCGATTCCGGACGCGGCATCTACGCCGCCGGCGTCGACCGTGAGCCGCTGCGCGAGCTGTTCCTGCTCACCGCCAAGCCGTACATCTACGTCTTCAACTGCGCCTCCGACGAACTCACCGACACCGCGCTGCTCGACCGGATGCGCGAACTGGTGGCGCCCGCCGAGGCGATCTTCCTGGACGCCAAGATCGAGTCCGAACTGGTCGAGATGGAGCCGGACGAGGCCCGCGAGTTCTTGGTCGAGATGGGCATCGACGAGCCCGGTTTGGACGTGCTGGCCCGGGTCGGCTACGAAACCCTCGGCCTGCAGAGCTACCTGACCGCCGGCCCCAAAGAGGCGCGGGCCTGGACGATCCGCAAGGGTGCCACCGCTCCCGAGGCGGCCGGGGTGATCCACACCGACTTCCAGAGGGGCTTCATCAAGGCCGAGGTGGTCTCGTTCGACGACCTGATCCAGCTGGGTGGCATGCAGCAGGCAAAGGCAGCCGGGAAGGTCCGGCTGGAGGGCAAGGACTACGTGATGGCGGACGGCGACGTGGTGGAGTTCCGCTTCAACGTGTGACCTGTGCGTCGCCGAGTCTCGACCGAGCCCGCGGACCTCTTGCTGACGGGCGGCACCGATCGCGCGATCCATGACTACTGGCGCCTTAGTGCATCTGGTTTCGGGATATTTCACGAAACCAGTTCGGTAACCCGACAACGGACGCCGATCGCGCGATCGACCACACCATGGCCGGAGGGCCACCACCTCAGGGCGCCGAGAGCACGAGCGAGCCGATGCGGCCTTCAGGCGAGGGCTAGCATCAATTCAATCAAACTAGGGGGTGGCATGTCCTCCATCGTCGCCC
Organism: Micropruina sp.; assembly: GCA_044225075.1. Taxonomy (GTDB): domain Bacteria; phylum Actinomycetota; class Actinomycetes; order Propionibacteriales; family Propionibacteriaceae; genus Micropruina. The sequence continues at coordinate 54,874 of JBGAJF010000018.1, forward strand.
GCGGTCTCGACGAGTCCATCAAGGCCAGGCTTGCAGCTCAGGCGAAGCAGCACGTCAGATCGCCTCGAGTTGCTTGCGCGCCACCGCTCCGCGACGTAACGTAGGTACGTACCTACAAGCTGCGGAGGTGATGGCGATGGCGACGATGACCGCGCGCGAGTTCAACCGTGATGTCAGCGCCGCAAAACGCGAGGCCAACAGCGGGCCGGTTGTGATCACTGATCGCGGCGAGCCGGCCTATGTTCTTCTGTCGATTGACGAGTACCGCCGGATGGGCGAGAGGGGGGCATCGCTCGTCGACCGTCTGAGCATGGACGATGACATCGATATCGAGTTCGAGCCCGCCCGCATCGAGCTCGCGGTTCCCGAGCTGTGAGCCATCTACTCGACACCAACGTTGTCAGCGAGCTCCGCAAATCGGAGCGAAAGGCAGATCCCGGCGTGCGCGCCTGGGTCGCTGCGCGTGCGGCGTCGGATCTCTACCTCTCGGCGATCACAGTCTTGGAAGTCCAGGTCGGGATTGAGCGGTTGGCTCGGCATGACCGCGCGCAGGCAGGGCGTCTGCAGACGTGGCTTGACGACGAACTGCTCGATGCCTTTGCCCGCCGGATACTGGCCGTGGATGTGCCCGTTGCGCGTTGTGCAGCACGGCTCCATGTTCCCGATCCCAGGCCGGAGCGCGACGCCCTGATCGCGGCCACGGCGGCCGTCCACGGCCTGACCGTCGTCACACGCAACGTCAAGGACTTCGACTCCCTCAACGTGGCCGTCGTCAACCCGTGGAGTTGAGGGGTCGACAGCTCGCCCAGCAGATAGCTATATCCATCGAAACGCGGTGGAGTTCCGCTTCAACGTGTGAACCTACCCGGGTCGTTGAGCGAACCGGTAGCGATACCAAATGCGTCGAGAACAGTAGGTCCGATCGGATGAGTGCGACGATCCGCGTTGTTGTGCATGCCGATCTGACCGGCGACGATCTCGAGGGGCCTCGTGCCCTTTTCGGCGCTGAGTATCTGCGGGACTTCGGTGAGTGGGATCCGGATCAGCCGTACGGCTATGCCCCGCATGACGTGCACGTCGTCGCGCGTGACGATGGTGACGGTCGGACATGTCGGTTGGGCGCGCCGCGAGATCAGCGTCGGGAGCGGCCTGTCGTGATCGCCGGCGTAGGTGGCGTTCTCGTTTCCGGTAGCGCGCGGCCTGCGACTGGGCGAGCGGCTGATGAACAGGTGCGTCGCATCGATGAGGGATGCCGGGGGCATCGACTTCGGCTACCTCGGATGCCGCGAAGATGTCGTGCCGTTCTATCAGTCCAGTGGGTGGGTGCGTGTAGTAGCTGCAGAGCGGTCGCTCGACCGCGCCGGACGCCTTTCGATCGATCCGCCGGGGCAGCCGCTGCTCGTCTTTTCGTTGGACCCATCGCGAGTTTGGCCCGACGGGGCGATCGATCTGCGAGGGCGCGCATGGTGATCCGCGTGACGCCTATGGACGAGGCGACGTGGTGGAGTTGAGCGAGTTCTCCAAGCCGAGCTCATCGACTTCCCGCAGGTGGCGATCGTGCTCGCACCGACGTCCGGGCCTGGGATCATCTCGCCGGCCCGGAGGATCGGGTCACGGTCGATTCAGCACCTCCGGCGGCCTGACCCATCGGCTGTGGAACAGGAAGCGCGAACGGTCATAGCCGCCTCCCGGTACCCCGAATCGCGCGCCGGTATTTATCCTAGGTTCGTTGCTATGGTGTGAGAATGTCGACCCAGGCAGCCCACCGGGCACCCCAACTGCGCGAACTGGGCGACTTCCTGCGTACCCAGCGGGGATCCCTGGACCCCGGCGCCTTCAACCTCCCGGCGCGCGGCGGACACCGGAGGGTGCCTGGACTGCGACGCGAGGAGGTCGCCGAACTGGCCGCAATCAGCGCCGACTACTACACCCGGATCGAGCAGGGTCGGCTGGTCCCGTCCGGACCGGTGTTCGAGTCCCTGATCCGGGTGCTGCGCCTTGATGACGACCAGGCCGACTACGTGCTGAGCCTGGTCGACCACGCCGCCCAGGCTCAGGTTGCACCGAGTGTGGTCGCCTCGCGGGCTCGCCGGGACCGGCGCAGGGTGCGTCCCCAATTGCAGGCGCTGCTGGATCAGCTCACCGACAGTCCGGCAATGGTGCTGGGGCCACGGATGGAGGTTCTCGCCTGGAATTCCCTTGCGGAAGTGGTCTACGTCCAGTTCAGCCGGTTGCCGAAGAACGAACGCAACCTGGTCCGGCTGATCTTCACCGATGCTGGCATGCGAGGCCTGTTCGCCGACTGGGCCGCGGTGGCTCGCGCCTGCGTGGCGAGCCTGCGCCGCGAGGCCGCGGCGAATCCCGACGACCCCGCGCTGGCAGCGCTGGTCGGCGAACTGACCATCGCCGACCGGGACTTCGGCAAGTGGTGGGCTGCCCGCAACGTCGCCCGGCAGGACTTCGGCACCAAGACCCTCAACCACCCCGAGGTGGGCGAGCTCGTCTTCGACTGGGACATGTTCCGGCACGCCAGCGCCCCCGAGCAACAGCTGATGGTGAACCTGGTCCACAAAGGCTCGCAGACGGCGGAGCGGCTCCGCCGATTGAGGGCGCGTGTCGACACTGAGGGTCAACACTGAGGGCGGCGCCTGCGTGGGTTAGATCGTTCCTAGGAACGATCGGACCCTGGTACGCGGCGGCGTCTCGTTGCACTATGGACAGTGATCGATTCGGCGGGCCGTCTTCAGGTCGCGCCTCACCCACACTGTTAGGAGCCTCGCAGTGAGCGACTCGAACTTCACCATCACCGCCGTCAAGATCCCCGCCCTGGCCTGGGATCTCGCGGCCAACGTGTACTTCCCCGAGGGCCTCGACAAGACCGAGAAGCACCCGGTGATCATCTCCGCTCACCCCACCGGCAGCTGCAAGGAGCAGACGGCCGGCAACATCTACGCCGCCGGCCTCGCCAAGCAGGGAATGGTCGCGATCACGTTCGACGCCAGCTTCCAGGGCGAGAGCGGCGGCGAACCCCGCCTGACCGAGGACCCCTCTTTCCGGACCAGCGATTTCAGCTACGTCATCGACTATCTCGTCGCCCAGCCCTGGGCCGACGAGGACAAGATCGGCGTCCTCGCCATCTGCGGTGGCGCCGGCTATGCGGTGGCAGCCACGATGGTCGACCGCCGGATCAAGGCGCTGACCACCGTGGCCGGCTCGCACATAGGCCGGCTGATGCGCGAGGGCTTCTCGGAGTACGACCCGATCGGCATGCTCGAGGCGGTCGCCGCCCAGCGCACCGCGGAAGCGCGTGGCGGGAAGCAGCAGATCAACGACCTGCTGCCGCCGTCGGTCGACTTCGCCAAGAAAAACGGGTTGACCGACGTCGACGTACTGGAGGCGACCGACTACTACAAGACCGACCGTGGCGCACAAGAGAACGGTTGCACCAGCTTCAACTTCGCCCGTCAGGGCGCCCTGGCCACCTGGGACGGCTACGCCTACGCGGAGACGTTCCTGACCCAGCCCCTGCTGGTGGTTATCGGCGACAAGCCTGGCGCCTTCGCCTCCTACCGTTTGGGCATGGAGCTCTACGGCCGCGCGGCGTCCAAGGACAAGGAACTGAAGGTTCTCGAGGGCGTGACCCACTACGAGCTGTATGACCAGCCGGAAGCGAGCGGTGAAGCGCTGAAGGCCGCGGTCCCGTTCTTCCACAAGCATCTCTGAGAAGGCACAGCCCGCCTGGGCGGGCGACCGGCGACGGCTCGGGTCGGGGCAATCCTGCTCTGGCCCGAGCCGCTTGCTGGGCCGACGTGCCGAGGTCGCCTGCCATGATGGTCGAATGGTTCTGCCTACTCCGAGCCTGATGACCGATCGCCTGCTGCTGCGTCCCTTCGTCGACGGCGACGCAGACGATCTCTTCGCATTGCAGAGCAATCCACAAGTGCTGCGCTACTGGGACTCCCCGCCATGGGTCGACCGGACGTCGATCGCGCGCTTCATGGCCGCAAACGAGAAGATGGCGCAGGACGGCAGCGGCGCACGGTTGGCCATCGAGCGCACATCGGACCAGGTCTTCCTCGGCTGGTGCACCTTCAACAGCTGGAATCCGGACTTTCGCAGCGCTTCTCTGGGCTACATCCTGAATGAGGCAGCGTGGGGCCAGGGCTACGCGACCGAGGCGGCACGCGCCCTCCTTCGCTGGGCCTTTGACACGCTCGACCTCAACCGCGTCCAGGCCGAGACCGACACCCGCAATGGCGCATCGGCGCGGGTACTCGAGAAGCTCGGCTTCGTCCGCGAAGGCGCCCTTCGAGAGGACTGCATCGTGAATGGGGACGTGTCGGACACCTGGGTGTACGGCCTGCTGAGACGCGAGTTCAAGAGCGAAAGCTAGACTCCGGCCCAGTTCGTCGCGGCCCGAGCCCGGCAGTCGGGAGCGGACACCCGCACCGTGCTGGCCGGGTTGTCGAGCAGGGCGGCCGCCGGACGAATCGGACGCCGCACGAGTCCACCGTCACAGTTCGGGCAGATCAGCCGCAGGACGTCGCGGGCACAGGAGCCGCACCACGTGCATTCGAACGTGCAGATGTAGACGTCGGGATCGCCGACCGCCAGATCCCGGTCGCAGCACTCGCAGTTCGGTCGCAGGTCGAGCATCGGCACACCTTACCCCCGCGGAGTCGATCCGCCACCTGCTTAGCCTCGAAACCACGCTCTGCCTATGCTGCTGAACATGGCCGCCCCGGATCACGACGACCACCCGGACCTCGGTCCCGCGATCGACGAGACCGTCGCTGTGCGGGGCGCGGACACTCAGCGGCGCCGGCTGGAGTTCACCTTGTTCGGCCTCGCGATGGCCCTGCAGGTCACCGCGATCGGGCTGCGAATGTCCGGCACCGGCTTCGTCGAGGTGGTGGTCTCCAACTGGGTGGCCATCTCGGCCTACCTCGCCGCCCTGGGCGCGATCTTCGTCCGCTACCGGGGATGGGACGTCCGCAAGGCTGATCCGCGCAACCACACCTACTACCTGATCTCCTCGCCGCTGGCCGGGATCGCGATGGTCGGCCTGGTGGGGGCCGACCGGGAATCCGGGTTCACCAACACCGCCGGCCTGGTCCCCGGCCTGATCGCCTCCAGCCTGGCTTGGGGCTGGGCGCACAACAGCCGGATGGCCGTCCGGGCCGACTTCGTCGAGGCCACCGAGACCGCCCGGACCATCTTCTGGGGCTGGAGTTCGATCGCTGTGCTGTCGCTGATCGAGCGGATCACCCATATGCTGCGCGGCACCCCGTACGTCATTCCCGACCTGGTGTACTCATTGATCTCGCTCGGCGCCTTCCTGATCCTGGTGTCGACCGGCTACACCCAGTACATCCGCGCGCAGGAGCAGTTGCAGCACGGCGTCCATCATGCCGAACGACAGCGGCTCAAGCTCGGCGGACGAGGGCTTCGACGGCCCCGCGCCGCGGACCCACAGGGTTGATCCTGGGGTGCATGCCCGGGTTGGCTGTTCAGCCCGAGAGAGCGGGGCTGTCGCGGGCTGAACGGGTTGTTCGAGTGACCGGCCGAACTCCGCCAACAGCGCCCCCAGATCGGTCGCGGCCTCCGGCCCCCGCCGAGCCTCAACGACGATCAGAGTCTCGGTCAGGCTCGCCGCGGAGACCGACAAACTCGGCGCCGCGACCATCGCCTTGAGGTAAGCCTCGGCGGCGGGCTCGCCCGCCAATCACCGCCACCAGGGCCGACATCCCACCTCGCCTTCAGACCGCGTGATTGGCCAGTAGCCGGCCTTCCGGGTCGACCGCTGCCCGGGCGTCCTGCAGGCGCCGCCAGTCCTCCGCCGGGTATCCCGTGGAGGTGTCGACCGAGTTGTCGACGAAGTTCAGATACCGGCCTCCGCTCGCCCAGGGGCCGAGTGCCTCGACGGCCCGAGAGGCGTCCGCCAGACCCTGCGCGGCGATCTCGGGGGTCGGTGCGATTGCCAGGAAGAAGCCGAGGTAGTCTCCCGGCAGGCTGGGCAGGGCACCGTCGCCGGGGCGTCCGAGCGCTCCGCCCAAGTGCCGGATCTCGGCCGCCAGGAGCGAGCTTCCGGACTCCGGCCCGGCGGACCGGAGCAGCGCGTCCACCGCGTCGGAGGGCAGATCTGCCAGCGCCAGCGAGCGCGTCACCGACGGCGTCGGGCCTTCGGGATCCATGTGGATCCGGGTGAGGCCGGCCGCTGGCATCCGGGCGAAGGTGTCCATTTCGGGACCCAGCGCGCGCAGCGGGGCGAGCAGCTCGGCCGCCTGATCGTCGGAAGCCAGGACGGCGCCGTCGATCACCACGATCTTCCGGCCGCTGAGGAACGGCGGCAGCTCGGGCAGCGGCGGCAGACTCATCAGCCGAAGCGAGGTGGAGGCGGCGTCCGGTAGCCCACGCGTCCACTCCGCCCAGCCATGCGCCACCTCGGAAGCCCGCTCCGCCGGCCACAGCAGCATGCCGGCGTAGACGTCCGGCATCGGGAGCAGGTCGAACTCCAGCGCGGTCACGATGCCGAGGCTGCCCCCACCGCCCTTGATCGCCCAGAACAGGTCAGGCTGATGATCGGCGTCGACGTGGACCAGGCGTCCGTCGGCGAGTACCAGTTCGGCCGCGCGCAGATGATGTGCGGCGAGGCCGTACTGCCGTCCGTACCAGGAGAGGCCGCCGCCGAGCGTATAGCCGGCCACCGCCACGTCCGGGGAAGAGCCGTGCATGGCCGCCAGGCCGTAGGGAGCCGCGGCTTCGACGACCGCCTGCCACAGCGTGCCGCCGACGACCCGGGCAAGGCGGCGCTCGGCGTCGATGCTCACCCCGGTGAACTCGTTGAGCCGCACCAGCACCACGTCCGACAGGTCGACACCGACGAACGGCCCGGCGCCGTGCCCGCTGCTCTGCGGGGCGATCCGCAACCCGGCCGCGGTCGCCGCACGCACCACGTCGACCACCTCCTGAGCCGAGTGCGGCACCGCCACGGCGGCCGGCCGCTGGTCGACATGGACGGCCCACGGCGTCCGGGCCAGGTCGTAGCCGGGATCGCCGGGCAGGTGGACACGGCCCTCGCACAGGCCGCGCAGCGCAGTTGCCGGCGTTCCGGTCAGCTCACTGGTCATGGATTGTTCCTCCTTGTGGGATGCGGATCGAGCGGTGCGGACGGTTGCCCCCACCGCGATGGTCATACCGGTCTGGCCCAGCCACGGCAGTTCGCGAACATCGATCGTGGGCCGGATCCGGTGCTCGGCGAGGCGCTGGGTCAGCACCTCGGCGGCATCGTCGAAGAGCCGACGATCCGTGGTGCTGATACGGATCGCGACTAGATCGGATGGCATCAGCCCGGCCGTCGCCAGCGCCCCTTCCAGGTTTTCCAGGGCAAGTGCCAACTGGGCGACGTGATCGTCCTCGTGCAGCAGCAGCCCATCCGCGCCGACCGGTCCTTGAGCCGGGATCGTGATGTCTGCCATGGCTCAACCGTGGCGTCCGCCACCGCCAGAAACCATCCCCCTTCGATGGGGTTCGCAGGGCCCCGCCGCGGGGGACGAGCCGCCCCCCCAGGGTTCTGGGATTCCGCACCGGGCCGGCAGGGCGCACAATGGCTGTCATGCCTAGTGGACTGCTGGCCGAACGGGTGCGGCGCGATGTCGAGGTGGTGGCGCACGGGGGGCTCGATCTCGACACCTTCCTCACCGAGGCGTTGCCCTCGGTGCGGCGCGCCGTGCCGTTCGAGGCGGTCTGTTTCGGCACCGTCGACCCCAGCACCCGGCTGCTCACCGGCACCCGCAAGTACGGCAGCCTGCTCGGCCACGACGAGCGCGACCACGAGTGGGGGCTGATCGAGTACGGCGGCAGGGAGACGACGACCTTCACCGAGATCGCCGATGCCGGCCTGCGGGCCGCCGGCGTCCATCAGGCGACGGCGGGGCGGCCGGAGGAGTCCACCCGGCTGCGGGAGTTGATCCGTCCGGCCTACGGCTACGGCGACGAACTGCGTGCGCTGTACTACGACCGAGAGCATCTGTGGGGCGAGGCGGCGTACTTCCGCTCCTCCGACGACCGGCCCTTCGACGCCGAGGAGATCGCATTCCTCGCGTCATTGACGACGATCATGGGGGTCGGTGTCCGGGCAGGCCTACTGGCGTCGCTGGCATCGACGGCACCGTGCGATTCGCCGCTGGGTCCGGCGGTGATGATCATCGGCGCCGACGACACCATCGTGCAGGTCAACCTCGGCGCCGACCGCTGGCTGCACGAGTTGGCGTTGGGCGGCACCGGGACGTCGTCGGCCGGGGTGATCGGATCGCTGGTCGGCGCCGCCCGCCGCTACGCCCGCGGGGACTGGCCGAGCCCACCGCGGGCCCGGATCAGAACCGTGAGCGGCCTGTGGCTGGTGCTGCACGCCACCCCGCTGAGCGCCCGCAACGGCGTCCGGGGCGAGGTGGTGGTGACCATCGAGGAGGCCCGCCCGCCCGAGGTGGTGCCGCTGGTGGTCGCCGCCTTCGGACTCACCGCGCGCGAAAAGGACGTAGCAGCGCTGGTACTGCAGGGTTTGGACACCAAAGAGATCAGCGGGCAACTGCATCTGTCGGCGTGGACCGTGCAGGACCACCTGAAGTCGATCTTCGAGAAGGCGTCGGTGCGCAGCCGCCGCGAACTGATCGCCCGGGTGTACTTCGACCAGTACGTGCCGCGGCTCAGCACCGGGGTCGGGCCCGGCGGCTGGTTCTCGTCCTAACCCCCTGTCGAGCTTGTCGGAAGCCTTCTAACCGTCGGTCGAGCTTGTCGAGACCCCTTACCGCCCGTCGTGCTTGCCGAGACCCAGTCAGGCGCCGGCGTAGAACGCCCGCATTCCGTCGGAGAGCCAGCCGGGATCACGCACGCCACAAAGCTCGCGGGCCGAATGCATGCTGAGCAGCGGGATGCCGACATCGACGGTGCGGATGCCCAACCGGGTCGCCGACAGGGGGCCGATGGTCGAACCGCAGGGCACCGAGTTGTTCGACACGAAATCCTGAGTGGGGACGCCGGCCACCGCACAGGCCCGGCGCCAGACGGCCTCGCCCACGGCGTCCGTGGCGTAGCGCTGGTTGGCGTTGAATTTGATCAGCGGACCCGCGTTCGGCAGCGGCCGGTGGTCGGGGTCGTGCAGCTGCGGATAGTTCGGGTGGACGGCATGACCGGCGTCCGCCGAGACGAGCACCGAGCGCGCTCGAGCCGCCGCGGCCGCCTGGACGTCCCAGCCGAACGCGTCGGCGATTCGGGCAAGCACGGTGTCCAGCAGCGGTCCGCTGGCGCCGGTGGCGCTGGCCGAGCCGACCTCCTCGTGGTCGAAACAGGCCAGGACGGCGATCGCGTCGGAGTCGGCCGCGGCCAGTGCCGTAAGCCCGGCGTGCACACTGGCCAGATTGTCCAGCCGCGGCGAGGCGAACAGGTCGCCGTGCAGACCGATCCGGGCCGGTGGCTCGCTGACGAAGGCGCACAGGTCGTGGGCCACCACGGCCGCCCGATCGAGACCGGCGAGGGCCGCGACCTCGGCGAGCAGGTCGGCGTCCGGCCGCCCGACGGCGAAGATCGGATGCAGATGCTGCTGGCGATCGAGCACGAGTTTCTCGTTCACACTGCGATCCAGATGCGGCGCCACCTGCGGAATGCGTAGCCACGGGCCGGTGGAGACCAGGGTGACCGCGCCATCGGCGGTGACCAGACGTCCGGCCAGGCCGAACTCGCGGTCCAGCCACGAGTTCGGGAGCGGACCGCCGTAGACCTCCATGCCGGCCTGCTGCCAGCCCAGGAACGACGAGGTCGGACGCGGTTTGAGCACGAAGCCCGGCGAATCGGTATGGGTGCCGACAATCCGGAAGGCCTGGTTCGCCAGCTTCTCGGGGATCCGCCAGGCGAGTACCGAGCCGTCCCTGACCAGCACATATCCGCCGGGCCTCGCCTCGAACGGCGCGGTCTCGGCAACCTCGGTGAACCCGTCGGCAACGAGCAGATCAGCGGCGCGGCGGGCGGCATGGAAGGAGGACGGGCTGGCCGAGACGAAGGCGGCCAGACCCTCGATGTGTGCCGATTGGTCGTCCGGCTGCACCGTTCCCGGTTGGTACGAATCCATCTGGACGGCTTCCTTCAACTCTGCGTGGTCGGCTGTCGGCAGCCTAGTGCCCCGGCCGCGGCGTCCGATCGAGTTCATCCGCCGCTGCATCGGTATCCACTCCAAGTCGACAACGAGCGACGTCGTTCGAGATCCGATTGGACGCTTGCACCCGAGTCGGTCACGGGTTTTGTCAGAGGCGCCCGGCAAGATCGTGGCCATGGAGATGGTTGTCCTGGCTCTGATCGCCGCAACGCTGGGCGCGCTGCTCGGCGGACTCGTCACGCGGACGGTGTCGCTCGCCCGTCAGAGCGCCGACGACGCCGACCGCGATGCGGCCGCTGCTGCGGCCCGCTCCGAGGTGGCGGAAGCCAGGCGCGAGGCCGCCGACGCCCGCGCCGAAGCGTCCGCTGCACGGGCCGAGTTGGCACGCGCCGGCACCGACGTCGAGCGGGCCAGAGTGGAAGCCGCCCAGGCGCGCGCCGAGGCGTCCGGCGCCCAGGCCGAGGCGGCCGAGGTGTCGGCAAGCCTGGCTGCGGCCATCGCCGAGCGCAACGCCGCGACCAAGCGCGCCGAAGAGGTGACGGCCGATCGCGAGTCGCTGGTCGTCCAATTCAAGGCGCTCTCGGCTGAGACCCTGGAACGTCAGGGCAAGGCGGCCGACGAAACCGCCGAGAAACGGCTGCGCGCGACCGAGTTGTTGCTCAAGCCCGTCCACGAAACCCTGGAGGCATTCCGTACCCGGCTCGGCGAGGTCGAGCAGCAGCGGGCGGTGCTGGCCAACGAACTGGCGAATCAGGTCCGCAACGTGCAGGCGACCGGCGAGCAACTGCGCCGCGAGACACGAGCGCTGGCCACCGCGCTGCGCAAGCCGCACGTCCGCGGCAACTGGGGCGAGCAACAGCTCAAACGAGTGGTCGAACTGGCCGGCATGGTCGAGCATTGCGACTTCGTCACCCAGCAGACCACCAGCACCTCCGCCGGCCAGGTGATCCGGCCCGACCTGAAGGTGCTGCTCGACAGCGACCGATTCGTCTGGGTCGACTCGAAGGTGCCGCTGGCCGCGTTCCTCGACGCCCACGAGACCGACGATGAGCGGGCCCGCGAGGTCTCGCTGACCTCGTTCTCGAAGAACGTCCGCACCCATGTCGATCAGCTGTCCGGCAAGGCCTACTTCAAGTCCGACTTCGGCACCCCGGAGTTCGTGGTGATGTTCGTTCCGAGCGAAGCGCTGGCCGCCGAAGCGCTCAGTCGCCAGCCCGACCTGCACGAGTACGCCTCACAGCGCAACGTGATCCTCGCCACCCCGACGACCCTGATCGCGCTGCTGCGCGCGGTGGCCTACGGCTGGAAGCAGGCGGCCCTGGCCGAATCGGCCGCGGAGGTGTCCGAGGTCGCTCGCGAGCTGTACGACCGGCTGGGCACCCTGGGCGGCCACTTCGACAAGATCGGACGCTCGCTGACCGCATCCGTCACCGCCTACAACCAGGCGGTCGGCTCCATTGAGGGACGGGTGTTCCCGACCGCCCGCAGACTGCGCGAACTGCACGTCAGCGGCAAGGAGCTGGCCGCGGTGAACGCGGTGGAGGCCGCCGTCCGGCCGTTGACGGCGTCCGAACTGGTCGACGACGCCGTCCAGGTCACGCCGATGATCGGCGGCCGCGTCGGCGGCGACGAAGGCCTGAGCAGACCCCAGCCCGCACTCGACGAGCTGCTCGCCGGCGAGATCGTCGATCCGCCCGCATCTCGGCGCCGGCGGACAGCCGGCTGAGGTGAGCGCGAGAATGGATCAATGAGCGTCACCACGCAGGACAGCACGGGCGTCAGCGTCACCGCGCAGAGCATCGAGGATGCCTCCGACCGGCTGGCCGGCGTGATCATTGAGACCCCGCTGCAGTTCAACAAGCGGCTCTCGGACGCCACCGGAGCCCAGGTCTGGATCAAGCGCGAAGACCTCCAGCCCGTCCGCAGCTACAAATTGCGTGGCGCCTACAACCTGATCAGCCAGCTCGATGCCGGGCAGCGGGCTGCCGGGGTGGTGTGCGCCAGCGCCGGCAACCATGGTCAGGGCGTGGCATTCGCCTGTGCCCGGCTCGGCATCGAGGCCAAGGTGGTGGTGCCGTCCACAACCCCGCGGCAGAAGCGGCAGCGGATGCGCCAGCTGGGTGAGGGCTGGGTCGAACTGATCGTGCACGGAGAAACCTACGACGAGGCGGCCGCCCGCGCCGATGAGATCGTGGCCACCGAGGGACGCACCATGGTGCCGGCCTTCAACGACCCGCGCACGGTGGCCGGCCAGGGCACCGTGGCGGCCGAGATCGTGCGACAGCTCGGCCGCGCACCCGACACCCTGATCGTGCCGGTCGGCGGCGGCGGCATGATGGGTGGCTGCCTCACCTGGCTGGCCGAGCGGCATCCGACCACGAAGGTGGTGGGGGCCGAGCCGTCCGGTGCAGCGTCGATGGCCGTCGCGCTGGAGGCAGGCCGCCCGCGCGATCTGCTCAAGCTGGACACCTTCGTCGACGGTGCAGCGGTGCGCCGGGTGGGCGAACTGACCTTCGACATCGCCCGCCGGCTCAAACCGCACATGTTCTCGGTGCCCGAGGGCCGGATCTGTTCGGAGATGCTCGAGCTCTACCAGGTGGACGGCATCATCGCCGAGCCAGCCGGCGCGCTCGCCACCGCCGCGCTCGGCCTCTACAAGCCGTCGCCGAACCGCGTGGTGGTCGCCATCATCTCCGGGGGCAACAATGACCTCTCCCGGTATGCCGAGATCGCCGAACGGGCGCTGGTCTACGAGGGCCGCAAGCACTACTTCCTGGTCAACTTCCCTCAGGAACCGGGAGCGTTGCGCCGCTTTCTCGATGACGTGCTCGGACCCGACGACGACATCACCCTCTTTGAGTACGTGAAACGGTCGAACCGCGAGACCGGTCCCGCCCTGGTCGGTGTCGAGCTGGGTGATCCCACGGAGCTGCAGGGCCTGCTCGATCGGATGCAGAGCAGCCGGCTGATCGTCGACCGGATCGCGCCCGACAGCCCGTTCTATCGATTCCTGGTCTGACAGGAAGCTCCTTGGGTCGCCGGGGATTGAGCTGCGTCGGCTCCACGGCGAGAGCCAACGACTATTCGAAATGCCGTGGCTGCCTTCCTTGGTCGGCGACCGCGCGAACAGCAAGGTTTCGGCGCTCCTGCCAGCCCACACATCCGACGGATCCAGCGCTTGAGAACGTGGTGGCAATTCTCCCACTGGCTCGCCTGCCCCACGTCCGGATCAAATCTGGGGCAGGAGAACTGGCCCGCGATGGGGGGCATTGTGGCGGCAAAGTGCGAGGCATTCATCTCATACGGCCGCGCCGATTCGGCGGCAACGGCTGTCGTTCTGCACCATGCGATCGAGCGTTTCGCGAAGCGGTGGAATCAATTACGGGCGGTGCGGGTCTTTCGCGACGATGATTCCATGTCGGCCAACGCCGGCCTCTGGTCGACGATCGAGTCGGCACTTGAACAGTCCCGCTACTTCATATTGATCGCCAGTCCGGCAGCTGCGGCATCGAGCTACGTGGACCGGGAAACCGCTTGGTGGCTGCAACACAAGTCGGCTCACACCGTACTGGTGGCACTGCACCGGGGCGAACTGCATTGGCTGGAGAGCCAGCGCCGGTTCCTGCCGGGTAGCGCGTTGCCGCCGTCGTTGTTGGCGGCGTTTGCCGAAGAGCCACGCTGGACGGACCTGCGCTGGGTCCAGGACGACGACCATCACCTCGCCAGTGACCCGCGGCTCGCTTCCGCCGTGGCCGACCTGGCGGCACCGATCCACGGAACGGATCGGGACGAGTTGTTCGGTGAGAACGTGGCGCAGCATCGCCGTGCCCGCCGTCTCGCCCGCTCCGCCATCGCAGGCCTGGTCGGACTGCTGGTCGCCTCCATCGTGCTTGCGACCGTCGCGCTCTGGCAGCGGAACGACGTGCTCCGGCAGGCGCGTTCACTCCTGGCGCGACAGCTGTCCACAACGGCGGTCGGCCTGCTTGACACCGACCTGCGCACCGCCGGGCAGCTCGCTGCGGAGGCATTTCTGACCGAGGACACCGCCGTCTCACGTGCCACGCTGACTCAGGCCATGCTCGCCAGTCCCCACCTGGATCACTTCATCCCACTCGGCGGCGAGATCACCGCCATGAGCGCCTCGGGCGACGGTCGAGTAGTGGTTGCGGCCCTGAGCGACGGCCGCGTGATCAGTAGCGCCGTCATGGGAAGCCCCGCAGTGCGCTGCACAACCGAGGGTGGCATCGCCGAGCTGCGCGTGGACCGGTCCGGGGACACCGTGGTGGCGCTCGGAGCGGCCGGAGTCACCGTCTGCCCGCCCAATGCGACGCCCTACAAGCTGAAGGCCCCTTCGGGCGCCGTGCCGCGAGCGGTGGCGGTATCTCCCGGCGGCCGATCTGTGGCGATCACCTTCACGTTCCTCAACGACAGGACGACCGGCCTGATCGAGGTCTTCGCCGCTGGGTCCACCGAAGCGGCGCTCTCCGTCGACGACCCCCTGTACAACGCCGGGGGCGACTACCAACACCTCAGCGATGCCTTGGCGTTCCACAGTGAAACCCAACTCGCCTTGATCTCGCAGAACTCATTCTGGTGCGGTCTGGACCTGGAATCCCGACAACTGTCCGAGAACGGCGGGGTCAAGAGCTGGGAACCCAACCGCTATGTCTACCGAGGCACCGACCGGGGCGACTTCATGATGCGATCGGCCACGACCAACGGCGACGGGGTCGCCATCTGGCGGATGGACGATCGCGAGCTGTCGGCGGAACCCCCGCTGTTGGCGAGCGTACGCATGACCGAGGTCCGGCGGATGACCATGAACGACACCGGCAGCTACGTGTTGGTGGATGATCCGACAGGGCTGTTTCTGGCTCGCACCTATCGTCGGGGCCAACCGGCCGCCGAGCGCCTGGCGACCCGCCTACCTGGGGTGGCAGCGACCAGCGGCATGCAGTTCCTCGCCAACACCGGCATGTTCGCCACCAGCAGCGGCTCGGCCATTGCGATCTGGCGCATCGACACCCACGGCCGCAATGTGCATACGGAAAACCTCCACCGCCGGGCCACGTGCACGTCCGATCCCTACCCGGACGACTGTCGGTCCTCAACGATGGTGCTCTCCCCCACCGGCACGCGCGTCGCCGTCGTCGACAATCAACGCCCGAGGCTTGAACTCCTCCCCGGCCCCGGACAAACCGGCCCACGCACGTCCACTGACCTACCTGATGCTCGGTTCTTCCCGGTTTGGACCGACGATGACCATGTTCTCCTAGTGACCAACGACGAGTCTGCTGCCCAAACGAAGCGTCCCGCCACGGTGCCGACGGTACGGCTGGACACCGAATCCGCGATTCTTGCAGCACAAGCAGTCTCCACAACGAAACTGCTCGTGGTGCTCGCCGACGGAACCATTCAGTGGGTCAATAGTGAGACAGGTGAGCCCGAAAGAAGCTACCGGGTTCCAATCCGCGTCGACTCTGACTACCCGCTGGATGGATCGGCATTCAGTCACGACCACACTCGACTCGTGCTCTGGAGGACCGCCACCTACTCGGTCGCGGACGACACCGTCGGACCCGGACAGGTCTGGGTCGTCGACCCAATGAGCGGGGAGATCCAAGCAACGATCGACCACACCGGTCAGGTCGTCAGCGCTGCCGTCGATTCCGACACGCTTGCGATCCAATATGGCGACAACCGCGTCGATCTCATCGCGGACAACGGCACAGGGGCAGTCCTCCACCTGAGGATGACGGGAGACAACCCCGGCAGCTTCGTCGGCCAGCGCACACCCATCGTGACCGGGCTGGGTCTGTTCGCCATACCGCTGGAACATTCCATCCAACTCGTCGATACCCGCGGCCAGACCGTCGCCATCATCCCGACAGAAGACGAAAGCACCACCATCCCCCACTCGTACGCCCTCAGCACCGACGGCGACGCGCTGCTGATCGGCTACTACGGCACGACCAGATCCACCGCGCTGGTCGCCTCGATTCAGCTCGACCCGGAGGAGCAGATTCGAAGTATCTGCAAGGCCTCAGCTGGACCGATAGACCTGGCCCAATGGGACCGTCTCGTCGGAGTCGTACGTCCCCAATCCAGAGCATGCGAATGAGCCGTCCGAGGCGGGCGAGGACCGTATCGCGCCGGATTGATCGGGGTTGTCGTCGATGGCAGGGACGCGGCCGGTCGACAGAATCGCGCCGAGTTCGATCGTCCCGCGCTCAGGCCTCGGCGCGCCGCAGATCCTTGCGCAGTTCCGGAGGCAGCGCGAAGACCAGATTCTCCTCGGTCAGCCGCTCTTCCACTGCGGCCGGAAAGCCCCGCTGCTGAAGGAAGGCCAGGACGCCCTGCACCAACTCGTCCGGCACCGAGGCGCCTGAGGTGACGCCGACCTTCTGCACGCCCTCCAACCAGGCCTCGTCGATCTCGCCCGCGTTGTCGACCCGATGGGACGCCTTGGCGCCCGCTTCCAGCGCCACCTCGACCAGCCGCACCGAGTTGGACGAGTTCCGTGAGCCGACGACGATCACCAGGTCGGCGTCCGCTGCGATCTGCTTCACCGCCGACTGCCGGTTCTGGGTGGCGTAGCAGATGTCGTCACTGGGCGGATCGATCATCTGCGGGAACTTCTCGCGCAACTTGCCGACCGTCGCCCAGGTTTCGTCGACGCTGAGCGTGGTCTGGGAGAGCCAGGCGACCTTCGTCGGGTCGGAGACCTCGACCGTCGCCACATCCTCCGGACGCTCCACCAGCGTGATGTGCTCGGGCGCCTCGCCGGCGGTGCCCTCGACCTCCTCGTGGCCCGCGTGACCGATCAGCAGGATCTGCAGCCCCCGCCCCGCAAAGCGCCGCGCCTCGCTGTGCACTTTGGTGACCAGCGGACAGGTGGCGTCGATCGTCTTCAGACCGCGCTCCGCGGCCTGGTCGTGCACCGCCGGCGACACCCCGTGCGCTGAAAAGACCACGGTTGAGCCGGTGGGAACCTCGTCCAGTTCCTCGACGAAGATGGCGCCGCGAGCCTCCAGATCTTCGACGACGTGCCGGTTGTGCACGATCTGCTTGCGCACGTAGACCGGCGAGCCATACAGGTCGAGTGCTCGTTCGACCGTGACCACGGCCCGGTCGACGCCGGCGCAATACCCGCGGGGGGCGGCCACCACGACGCGCTTGGATTCGGTCATGGCGGCCAGTCTATCGAGCACGTCCGCTCGCCTGTCCCTCGCCCGCGGCCTTGCCCAGCCTTCCTTGCCGCCTCGGCAGCCCACCGCTCCCCGGACTATTTGGGGAGCGGTGGGTGTGAGGATGGGAACCGCGGAGGTCCCTGCCGGTTCTGTCGGCGCCGGCCAGTAGGGTCGGGCCATGTCGCTGACCAGCAGCCCGGAGCAGCCGCAGCCGCTGCGGACGATCCTGGCTGCCACCAAGAGTTGGGTGGAGCGGCTCGGCAACGTCTGGGTGGCCGGGCAGTTGCTGGAGTTGAAGCGGCGCTCGGGTGCCGCCACTCACTTCCTGACCCTGCGCGATCCGCTGGCCGAGGTGTCGGTCACCGTCACGGCGTCGACCGGGGTCCTGGACGCCGCCGGCCCGATCGCCGAGGGCATGGAAGTCGTCGCCCTGGTCCGGCCCACGGTGTGGAGCCGCTCGGGGTCACTGTCCTTCGAGTGCAGCGATCTGCGCGCCTCCGGTGAGGGACGGCTGCTCGCCCAGATCGAGCAGCGCAAACGGATGCTGCAGGCCGAGGGCCTCTTCGATCGGGCCCGCAAGCAGCCCCTGCCTTTCCTGCCGACCTCGGTCGGGCTGATCACCGGCGAGGGTAGTGCGGCCGAGCGCGACGTCCTGCAGGTGGCGCGGGGCCGCTGGCCGGCCGTCCGGTTCGCCGTCAAGAACGCGACCATGCAAGGACAGTCGTGCGTCGAACAGGTGAAGGACGCCTTGGCCGCGCTCGACCGCGATCCCGACGTGCAGGTCATCGTGATCGCACGCGGCGGCGGCTCCTTGCAGGATCTGTTGCCCTTCTCGGACGAGTCCCTGGCTCGTGCCGTCTTCGCCTGCCGGACGCCGGTGGTCAGCGCCATCGGCCATGAACCCGACACCCCGATCCTCGACCTGGTCGCCGACCTGCGGGCCGCGACTCCCACCGATGCAGCCAAGCGGGTGGTCCCCGATGTCGACGCGGAGCGGGCTCGAGTCGTCCAGGCGGGTCAGCGGGTGCGCGCCGCGACGCTGCGTCTTCTGGACCGCGAGGCTCAGTTCTTGACCACCATGCGCTCGCGTCCGGTGCTGGCCGACCCGATCGGTCCGGTGAACGTCCAAGCCGGCCACATCACCGAGTTGCGCGCTCGCTGCGAACGAGCCGTGCGGGCACGGCTGCGCGAGGAGGCAGCCTGGGTCGAACACGCGCTGGGCCGCGTGCGTGCCCTGTCGCCGCGGGCCACCCTGCTGCGCGGCTACGCGATCGTCAGCACCGAGGCCGGAGAACCGGTCGACTCCACGACAATCGTCTCGCCCGGGGACAGCGTCGCCACCATGCTCGCCGACGGCCTCTTCCGGGCCGAGGTCACCGAAGTCGAAAGCAGGAGGGAATCGGATGGCTGAACAGCCGCAGAGCTATGAGCAGGCCCGTCAGCGGCTGGTCGAGGTGGTCCAGGCCCTCGAGGGCGGCTCTGTGCCATTGTCGAAGGCGATGGAGTTGTGGCAGGAGGGCGAGGCTCTGGCGCGTCGCTGCGAGGAGTGGCTGGACGGCGCCCGCGCGACCATCGAGGCGTCTGCCGCGGCATCCCCCACCGCTGAGCGGGCCGACTCTGCGGACTGAGCCACTATGGATGGTCGAACTAGGGTGTCCGGGTTCTCGGTGGTCACCTTGGCCGCCGCCGCGGTGGTGGAGGATGGCCGCGCCGGCCCCTGTTGGACCGCGTCCGGGACCTGCGGACGGTCATCGTCATGGTCGTCGCCGGTACGGGAATCGAACCGTCCGCCTGACGCGCTGACCGACGCCGGACGGATACTGTGACGCGGTGCCTGAACTCCTCGACCGCGTCCCCGACCTGATCCGGCTGCAACGCCGCACGCTGTGGGTGCTGTCGGCCGGACAGGTGCTGAGCGGCATCAGTTTCGGGGCCACCGTCTCGCTCGGAGCTGTACTTGCCGCCCGGATCTCCGGCGACGACGGCCTCTCCGGCCTGGCCTCGGCGGCGATCACCTTGGGCACCGCGCTCACCTCGATGCCGCTCGCCGGGCTGGCCGGACGCCGGGGCCGGGGCCTCGCGCTGGCGACCGGGATGGCGGTCGCCCTGCTCGGCGTCGGCCTGGTGATCGCGGCCGTGCCCACGGCGTCCTTCGCGATGCTGCTGATCGGCTTCCTGCTGATCGGGGCCGGGCAGGCGTCCAACCTGCAGGCCCGGTTCGCGGCCACCGACCTGGCCACCGACGCCTCCCGCGGCCGCGATCTGTCGATGGTGGTGTGGGCCACGACGCTGGGCGCCGTGCTGGGGCCGAACCTGGTCGGTCCCGGCGAGGCGCTCGGCGCAATCGTCGGGATGCCCACGCTGACCGGACCCTACCTGTTCACCCTGGCCGGGCAGCTGGGCGGCATCGTGCTGTACCTGACGGCGCTACGCCCGGATCCGCTGCTGCTGGCCCGCGCCGACGCGCTGACCCGGCCGCAGGCGTCCGGTCTGATCGCGCGTCCGGACCGGCCGGTCGCCGCCGGTTACGCCATGCTCAC
>JBGAJF010000019.1:0-69445 GCA_044225075.1 Micropruina sp.
GAAGGTCGGGCCCTGGTAGTGGCCCGCGGGTTCGACCGGTGCGGGTCAAACGACGCATCGTTCCTCCTGGACGGTCATTGGGGTGACCGCACTTGCACTGTAGGCAGCCGAGTGGCGATCCGGACAGGCGGCGCGCCGGGTAGCGGAACCCGTTCATCTGCTGTTCGCGTCGCTGCTGAGGACGCCGCGGGCGGGTCCGCGGGCAGGACGCCGCCCAGGTCTCCGCCGTCCGAGCGCAGCGCTGGCGAACAAGGATCGGGATCGGGCACCGCTGTCCGTGCCCGATCCCGATCCTTGTTTGCGGTCGGCCGGGAGGGCCGGGCAGCACGCGCGCGGCGGTCCCTAGACTGCGATTCATGACGCTTCCGGACCGGTTGAGAATGCCCACCACACCGCTGGCACCCACCGAATCCCAGGTGTGCGGCGAGCACTACCGGATCACGGTGCTGAGCAACGCGCTGTTCCGGCTGGAGTACTCGCCGGAGGGCCGGTTCGAGGATCGCGCGACCCAGATGGTGATCAATCGCGACTTCGAACCGGTCGAGTTCCGGGTCAACCGGACCAGGCACGGCATCGAGATCGTCACCGCCACCGTGCAGCTCAGCTACGACGAGCTGCCGTTCAGCCCGGGCGGTTTGTATGCCCACCAGGCCGGCGGCACAGGGCATCGCCGCACCTGGCGTTACGGCGAGCGCCAGCAGCTCTGGGGCGGCGGGGACGCCAACCTGGGCGGCACCGCCCGCACCCTGGACGAGGTCGACGGCCCCACCGACCTGGAGGACGGTGTGCTGAGTTACCTGGGCTCGGCGGTGCTCGACGACTCCACCACGATGGCACTGGACGCCGACGGCTGGGTGGCGCCGCGGGCCTCCGGAAACACCGACATCTATCTGTTCGCCCACGGCGAGGCCTACCAGCAGGCCCTGGACGAGTTCCATCGGCTGACCGGGCCGCAACCGCTGCTGCCCCGCTGGGCGCTGGGCAACTGGTGGAGCCGCTATCACCCCTACACCGCTGAGGAGTACCAGGAGCTGATCAGCCGGTTCGCCGCCGCACACATTCCGTTCAGCGTCGCGGTGCTCGACATGGACTGGCATCTGGTCGACGTCCCGCCCGAGTACGGCACCGGCTGGACCGGCTACACCTGGAACCGGGAGCTGATCCCCGATCCCGAGGGCATGCTCGCCTGGCTGCATGAGCATGGGCTCAAGGTGGCCCTGAACGTGCATCCGGCCGACGGCGTCCGGGCGTTCGAAGATGCCTACCCGCGAATGGCGACCGCGATGGGCATCGATCCGGCGTCCGAGCAGCCGGTCGATTTCGACATCGCCGATCAGCGGTTCGTGACCAACTACTTCGAGCAGGTGCACCACCCGCTGGAGGACGAAGGCGTCGACTTCTGGTGGCTGGATTGGCAGCAGGGCACCCATTCGGCGCTGGCCGGCCTGGACCCGCTGTGGCTGCTGAACCACTTCCACTACCTGGACAGCACGCGGCGCGGGCAGCGTCCGATCACCTTCTCGCGCTACGCCGGACCCGGTTCGCACCGCTACCCGGTGGGGTTCTCCGGCGACACGATCAACTCGTGGGGCAGCCTGGAGTTCCAGCCGCGCTTCACCGCGACGGCCGCGAATATCGGCTTCGGCTGGTGGAGCCACGACATCGGCGGCCACATGTTCGGCTACCGCGACAACGAACTGGTCACCCGCTGGTTCCAGTTCGGCACCTTCTCGCCGATCAACCGGCTGCATTCCACGCTGAGCCGGTTCATGGGCAAGGAGCCGTGGAACTATCCGGCCGAGTATGCCGCGGTAATGGTCGACTTCCTGCGGCTGCGGCATCGGCTGCTGCCCTACCTGTACACGATGAACGAGCGGGCGCATCGCACCAATCGGGCGCTGTGCCGTCCGCTGTATCACGTGGATCGACAGGGCGACATCTACGTACCGCGCGCCTTCGGCTCGCGCAACACGTTCCTGTTCGGCTCGAAGCTGCTGGTGGCGCCGATCACCTCCCCCGCCGACCCGGTGACCCGGTTGGGCGCAGCGACCACCTGGTTGCCCGACGGACCGTGGATCGACTTCTTCACCGACCTGCGCTACGTGGGTGGACGGACGGTGCACCTGCATCGGCCGCTGTCCGGCTATCCGGTGCTGGCCCGTCCGGGCGCGATCGTGCCGATGACCGCGCCCGAGGAGTACGGGGTCGGCAATCCGACCGCGTTCGAGGTGCATGTCTTCGCCGGCGCGGTGGGCTCCTTCGTCCTGTACGAGGACGACGACGCGGCCGCGCCGCGGGCCGTCCGGACCCTGCTGGAGTGGGACGACGACGCGTCCCGGTTCACCGTCGCGCCGGCCGACGGCGACCTGGACGTGGTGCCGGAGCGGCGTCGCTGGACGGTGATCCTGCACGGTATCAGCGATGCCGAAAGCGTGGACGGCGGCGTGGCCACCCCCGGCGCCGGCCGGCTGGCCATCGATCTCGGCGAGGTCAGCCCCGCCGACGGCGCGACGGTGGCGCTGACGAATCCGGTGCGGGGCGGCGGCCCGACGATCAACGAACGGCTGTTCGAGATCCTCAACGCGGCGCAGTGCGACTACGCGGCAAAGGAGCGGGCGTGGGCGATGATCAGCCACCCCCGCGACACGCTGGACGTGGTGCGCCGCCTGGACGGCATCGACCTCCCCAACCCCTTGCGGGCCGCACTCACCGAGATTCTGCTCTCCGACGGCTAGACCCACTTTCACCGCCCTCAGCGGCCGAAGCGACGCTCCCGCTGGGCGTACGAACGCAGCGCGCGGATGAAGTCCACCTTGCGGAAGTCGGGCCAGAGCGCCTCGTGGAAGTAGAACTCGCTGTGCGCCGACTGCCAGATCAGGAAGCCCGAGAGTCGCTGCTCACCGGAGGTGCGGATCACCAGATCGGGGTCGGGTTGTCCGGCGGTGTAGAGGTGGGACGCGATCTGGTCGATCTCCAGGGTGTGGGACAACTCCTCCAGACTGGTGCCCTTGGCGGCCTCCACAGCCAGCAGCGAGCGGAAGGCGTCGCGCAGTTCGTGGCGTCCGCCGTAGGAGACGGCGATGTTGACGTGCATGCCATTGCGTCCCTCGGTGCTCGCGGACGCCTCGCGCAGCCGCGCCGCCATCGTCGGCGGCAGCAGGTTGAGATCGCCGACGACCTGCACCCGCCACGGGCCGTCGGCAGCGAGGTCGACCACCAGGTCTTCGATCACCTGCAGCAGGGGCCCGAACTCGTGGTCGCCGGAGCGGTCGAGATTCTCGGTGGACAGCACCCAGACGGTGACCGTCGGGATGCCCACCTCTTTGCACCAGCCGACGAACTCCTTGAGCTTGTCGGCGCCGGCGTCATAGCCGACAGCGACGGGTTCCGCGGGGGCGTTGCGGCGTGCCCAGCGGCGATTGCCGTCCGCCATCACCGCGATGTGCCGGGGCAGCCGGTCGTGGGTCAACTCGGCGAGCAGCCGCTGCTCGTAGGTGCGGTAGAGCAAACCGGTCGGATCGAGCGCCGACAGTACCCGGGCGACGCGAGTGGCCCACTCCATGCCGTCAGAATACCGGCGTGGCACCCCCTCTCGGGTAGTGCCACGGCCGAACTCGGCGCACTCCTACCCGGGGCCGGCAGCCCACACTGCCGGGGCGGCTCTCACCTGGAGTGGCGGGCGGCGCTCAACGCAGTGTGACCAGGGCGATGGCGACGAAATGGCAGATCGCCGCCACCACGGTGCAGGCATGGAAGATCTCGTGATAGCCGAAGTAGCGCGGGGACGGGTCGGGCCGCTTCAGCGCGTACACCACCGCACCGCCGCTGTAGACGAAGCCGCCGACGGCGATCAGCACGAACGCCGGCAGTGGGGCATTGGCCCAGAACTCGCCGAGCCAGCCGAGCGCGGCCCACCCCATCAGCAGGTAGAGCAGGGTGTGCAGCCAGCGCGGCGACGAGATCCAGACCAGATTGAAGAACACCCCGGCGATCGCGGTGAGCCAGACGAACCAGAGCAGCGCGGTCCGGCTCGGCGGGCTGAGCAACGCCAGCGCCAGCGGAGTGTAGGACGCCGCAATGAAGACGAAGATGTTGGCGTGGTCGAGCCGACGCAACATCAGCTGGGTTCGTTCCCCCCAGTGCCCGCGGTGGTAGAGCGCACTGACGCCGAAGAGTTCGACGGCGGCGAGCAGCCACACCGCACCCCCGATCCGACCCGACTGGGTGGGTGCCAGGACGATCAGGGTGATGCCGGCGAGCAGCGCGATCGGGGTCATCAGCAGATGCAGCCATCCACGCAGCAGCGGCTTGGGAACCGAGACATCGGCCTGGCTGAGAGGCTGCTCGCCAGTCTTGGACACATACCTACGATACCGTAGGTTACGGATTCGTAGCAAATGTTCCGCCTTGCCGAGCGAGCGGCCCGGCCTGCTGCAACGGACGCCGCACGCCACCACCAGCGCTCGCTTGTTCGCGCGATAACCTGCCGCCCGCGGCAGCCATTGACCGCAGAAACGCCGGACGGCGCCCGTCCCGGTGATCCGGGCACGGACGCCGTCGACGTCAGAGAAGCTCAGCGGTTGGGCAGGCTGTCCAGCAGCGCCTTCACGTCGGCGTCGGGGATGGTCGTCGCCGAGGCCGGCTCGGTGATGTCGACCTGATCGCTGAACTCGGCCACCAGGTTCAGCTTGAACTGCGCGGCCTGCAGCCGACGCAGGGCGTCGTCCTGCGAACCCTCCTTCGGCTTCGGCCAGGTCTTGATCACGTCGGCGAGATCGATCGAGGCCTTGGTCAGCGCGCCCGACTCGATGGTCAGCGTGGTGTCCAGGTTGGCGCCGTCCTGCAGGTCGGCGATGGCCTTGTCGGCATCCTCGCTGGAGAAGTCGTCGTTGGGGTCGACGTCGGCGAGGCCCTTGATCAGACCCTTCGCGTCGGTGACCACCGTGTAGGTGGTGTCGTTCACCTTCGTCACGGTGGAGTTGGCGGTCACCACGTCCAGGTACTTGGACGGGTCGGTCACCTGCGGAGCCGTGGACTGCTGGGTGACCTTGGCCGCCAGTTCATTCATCGTTGCGGCGTCGACCTGCATCCACTTGCCGTCGATCAGGTCGTTCACCCACGGCTTGCCGGCTGCCAGGCTGGCCGCCATCATCCGCACCTGGCTGCCGGTGAACAGCCCAGTCTGCTGACCGATGCCGTCCACGTCGACCCGCAGGAAGCCCTTGTCGTTGACCTTCACGATCTCGAGCGGCTTGTCACCCACCATCACCCGGGTGGCGAAGTCAACCTTGTCCAGCGACGTCGCCTGCTGCAAGGTGCCCTCATGCGCACGGGTGGCGGTGCTGATGCTGACCATCGGGATCACCTTGAAGGCGGCATTCAGCTGGGCGATGCGAGACGGATCGGCGTCCTGCTCCAGGGCCTTCGCGACGGTGTCGAGGTCCTCGGCGGTGGTGTCGAGGCGGATCGTCGTGGTTGCCGCCTGTCGCGCGCTGAGCGCTTTGACGGCCTGATCGACGGTCGGCTTGGGGTCGGGGGCCGAGCAACCGGCAAGAGCAACCGCGGCGGTCAGGCCGGAGGCCACCAGAACGGGGGCGATTCTGCGCGTGAGAATGATGAGCACCTTCCATGATCACGCCCGGAGAGGTCACGGGCTCCGCACATTCTCGCACCCGAAGGCTCACTTCGCGATCACCCGAACGGGGGACGGCGTTTCCTGTCACCGATCGCACGGACGGCCGCCGCAGACCGTGCCGACGCCGGCCCGAGCTACCGCTCATACCCGCTGCCACAACGCGGAACGCAGTCGGGGCAGGTCGGTGGCCGGCTCGAAACAGACGTTCCCCCGGCACACGTAGGCGATCGTCTTGCCGTCGCGGGCTTCCCGGTCGTCGAAATGGTGGGCGAACCCGGGCGTGCCCGCCGGTCCGACGACCAACGCGGTGCCGGCCGGAGCCATCCGCGCCGCAGCGCGGGTCAGTTCGCTCAGGTCGGCACCGGAGGCGGTGTCCACGGACGACCGGACGCCTCCGGTCGGATCGGCACCCTCGGGAGTCACCAGCACCACGACTGCGGGGGCGAGCCGCTTCGCGGCCTGGTCGGCGATCAACGCGTCGGCGAACGCCCAACCGGCGAACCTGGGGGCCGCCTGCAGGACGCCACGCAGCGTGACTGTGGCCTGATCGGCCCGGGTGCCGAGTTCGGGCCGGTCGGCCAGCAGAGCCACCAACCTCAGTGCGGCGACCAGACAGGCCGTCCCCGACGGTGTCGGATTGTCGGCGGTGTCCCGGGCGCGCGCGAACGGCTGGACGCCGTTGCCGTCGGTGGGCGCATCGTGGAAGCCGCCGTCCTCGGCGCCGAAGCGCTCCAGCGCGGTCGCCAGCAGCCGCTGGGCTCGCTGCAACCACACCGCGTCGCCACGAGCGCCCGCCAGCCGGGCATAGCCGAGCGCCAGCGCGCCGTAGTCGTCGGCCATCCCGGACGAGTCGCCGGCGACGCCGTCCAGCCCGGAACGGCGCATTTCGCCATCGACCATCAACCGCCAGGAGGCCTGCGCCGCTTGCTCGGCCATCGCCAGCCAGTCCGGCTCCCCGAACACCAGCGCGGCGTTCACCAGAGCGTCGATGGCGAAGCCGTTCCAGGCGGCCACCAGCTTGTCGTCGCGGGCCGGTGCGAACCGCCCGGACCGCACTTCGCGCAGCCGGCGAAGGACGCCGTCCAGGCGATCCCAGTCCGGCGTGCCGCGCAGCTGCAGGGTGGAGAGACCGTGCTCGAAGGTGCCCTGCTCAGTGACGTGGAAGAACTCACAGGCCCATTCGGCGTCCGCCTCGCCGAGGGCATCGCGCAGCAGCTCCGGCGACCAGGCGTAGTAGATACCCTCGTGCACCATGCCGCGGATGTCGCACGAGTCGGCGTCCAGGCTCGCGGCGAAACCGCCACCCTCGAGCTGTAGGTCGTCGGCGAGGAAGCGAACGATGCCGCGGACGACGCGCTCGAACAGCAGCCGCAACCCGCGGTCGTGATCGGCGGTGCGGCACCAGGCGCGGGTGTAGCTGCCGAGCAGCAACGCGTTGTCGTAGAGCATCTTCTCGAAGTGCGGCACCACCCAGCCGGCATCCACGCTGTAGCGGTGGAAGCCGCCGCCAACCTGGTCGTGGATGCCGCCGCGCAGCATCGCCTCCAGACTGCGCTGGGCAAGATCGAGCGAGGCGGGCTCACCGGTGACCAGCAGGGCGTCGATCAGGCCGGGTGCCGGGAACTTCGGCGCGCGTCCGAAGCCGCCGTGCACCGGGTCGAAGTCGGCGGACACCTGCTCGGACAGCCGCGCCAGATCGAGCCCACCGGACACCGGGAGCGTGCCGAACTCGCCGGCAACGTGGGCGACGATGGCGTCGGCGCTGGTCAGCACCTCGTCGCGGCGGGAGGTCCAGGCGTCCGCCAGCGCGGTGACCAGCTGGGTGAAGGACGGCAGCCCGTGCGCCGGCTGCGGCGGATAGTAGGTGCCGGCGAAGAACGGACGGCCGTCGGGGGTGAGGAAGACCGTCATCGGCCAGCCGCCCTGGCCGGTGAGTGCCTGGGTCGCCTTCATGAAGACCGCGTCGACGTCGGGACGCTCCTCGCGATCCACCTTGATCGCCACGAAGTTCTCGTTCACCAGGGCCGCCACCTCGGCGTGCTCGAACGATTCGTGGGCCATCACGTGGCACCAGTGGCAGGCGGCGTATCCGACTGATAGAAGAATCGGTACGTCGCGACGCTTGGCCTCTTCGAAGGCATCGCTCCCCCACTCCCACCAATCCACCGGATTCTCTGCGTGTTGCAGGAGGTAGGGACTCGTCGCCGACGCCAGTCGATTCACCATGTGCTGTCACTCCTGCCAGTGATGTCTGCATCGGAATCACTTGATTGATACGAAAAGCTGATGCAAACCTTTCTGTGATGGCGCTCCGCGCGGCCTGTCGCGCAGATCGCCTGCTCCCAGCCTAGAAGGGATGGTCACGGTGGCAGCACGCAGGAAGTCCACGCTGCTCGCCCAGGGCAAGGAGCGCCGCCTCGACGGAACCGGCTGGCCTTGGCGCGTCCGGCTCTACGGTCCGGCCCCGGGCGAGACAGGGGTATCAGGTGATCTTCAAGGCTCCCGCCGGTGAGGGCGAGCCGTGGAAGCGCGTGCTGCGTCGGGCCAGCACCGAGGAGGAAGCCCGCAAGATTCGTGCAGGGCGAGGCCGCGCTCGACACCGAGACCGAGACCCGGCACCAGCCGACGTGCGTGCCTCACGGACGATCCGCAACCGGCCTGGAACGCCGCCGACGCCTGTGGCGAGGTCGAGCGCCCACTCGCAGCCGTGGGCGCAGTTGTCGACGGCGCCGTACGACGCGAGCTGGCCGAGGACCTGACCGGCCAGGGTGGTCGCGGCGTCGCGCCGCTGCTGGGCCGCACCGATGTGCCCAAGCATGTCCGCGACCTGACGTCGACTGACGTGCTCGCCGTCGAGCACGAGCTCGTCGACCGCATCGCCCGGCGCGCGGAGGCCAAGACCCTCATCGTCATGGAAGGTGCGGCGGGTGCGGGCAAGACGACGCGGCTGGCCGCGACGCGGAAGGCGGTCGAGGCCCGGGGCCACCAGATGCTCGTCGTCACTCCGACCCGTAAGGCCGCACAGGTCGCCATCGCCGAGGCATCCGGTGGGCGCACTCGGTGGCGTGGTTGCTGTTCCAGCACGGGTTCCGTTGGGACGAGGACGGGCGCTCGAGTCGGGTGACATCGCAGCCCTCGCGCGGCGCGGTGCTCTCCCCCGGCGATCTGCTGGTCGTGGACGAGGCCGAGATGCTCGACCAGGACACAGCCCGCGCGCTCCTCCGCCTAGCCGACAAGATGCGCCCGAACGTGATGCTGGTTGGTGATCGGCATCAGCTCCCGGCCGTCGGCCGCGGTGGTGTGGTCGACCTGACTGTCCGGTACGCGCCCGACCGGGTGACGCAGCTCGATGCCGTGCGGCGTTTCGCCGACCCTGCCTACGCGGAACTGTCGTTGCGGATGCGCCATAGTGATAAGGCCGGCGAGGTGTTCGACGAGTTGTTGCGTCGCGGCGAGCTCGTCATCCACGCCAGCGACGTCGAGGGGAAGCAGCAGCTCGCCGCGCGCACGATTCGCGGCGAGCTCGTAGTGGTCGACACCCGCGAGCAGGTCGGCAAGATCAACGGCCTCACCCACCATGTGCGCAAGACCATCGGCGAGGTGACCGACTCCGTCGTGACCGCATCGGGTGAACGGATCGGTGTAGGCGACCGCATCGCCACCCGACGCAACGACCACGACACCGACGTTGCCAACCGCGAGACCTGGACCGTCATCGCTGCCGAAGGCGACACGCTCACCGTGCAGGGCGAAGCCGGGAAGCGAGTCCTGCCGCCCGAGTATGTCCGCGCCCACGTCGAGCTTGCGTACGCCACCACCGCCTACGGTGCGCAAGGATTGGCGGTGTCGGTCTCCCACGTCGTCGTCGGCGAGCACACCGGCGCAGCATCGGCGTACGTCGGCATGACTCGCGGCCGCGAGCGCAACGTCGCCCACATGGTCGCCGAGTCCGTCGAGGACGCCCGCAACCAGTGGATTGCGGTGTTCGGTCGCGACCGCGCCGACCTCGGACCCCCCACGCGCGCGGAGCAGCAGCCGAAGCCATCGACCGCTACGGCCCTAACGCACCCAAGCGGCCCGCCCAGCGTCGAGTGGCGCGGCAACGAGGACGACTTCGCCTATCGGCGGCCGGCCTCCTCGCCGCAGTCCGGCCCAGCTTGGGCATGTGACCTCAACATTCACTGCCTGCGTCACCAAATGTCGGACCCTCAACCTAGGCTTGTTCACGCCAGACAAAGCGAGGAGATGACCACCATGATTCGGTGCGCCGAGTGCGGCGAAGACGAAGAACTGCGCGGACGCCCTCTCGATGATGGTCGCAGGGAGATCGCCCGCGAGCGGTGTGGCGACTCGTGGACACGTGGCACCGCGACGCGGGTGGCCACGCCGTCTGCTCCCGTGCGATCGAGCGGTCGCACGGCATCGGCGGACTGCGGGCCTCGGTGGGATGACGAGCCGGTTGCAGCGACGCTGAATCGTGCAGCACCCGCGCTTGAGGCAACGGGCCCGGGCGGAGTGCCGCTGTCGCTCGTCCCGAGGCGCGAGCCGACGTGGAAGGCCGGCGACCCCGTTCAGACGAGCCGAGCCTTCTCCTACATCGTGGTCCACGACACCGGCTTCTCGCCGAACCCGTTCCACGGACTCCTGACGCTCGCCTGCTGCAAACCATTGATCCGTCGGACTGCCAACGTCGGCGACATCGTTGTCGGCCTGTCGAGCCGGAGTGAGCGGATCGTCTACGCGACGCAGGTAGGGGAGGTGATCGGATTCGAGGAGTACTGGGCTGACCCGACGTATCAGGTACGAAGACCGGTGATGGAGTCTCCGCAGATCGTCTATCGCGCGGGCGACAACATCTACGAGCCCGGCGACGGCGGATTCCGGCAACTGCACTCGTTCCACTCCAACCGCGACGGATCGGAGGACGCCGGGCTGAAGCGCACCGACCTCAGTGGCGAGCACGTCCTCGTCTGCGAGCGCTTCACCTACTGGGGAGGGGGCGGGCCGACCCTGCCGGAGGAGCTGGCGTTCCTCGCCGTTGGGCGCGGCCACCGCTCCAACTTCACCAGTGAACAGGTCGACGTCGTCACCCGGTGGTTCGCCGATCTCCCGGGCGGCGTTCTCGGCGCGCCAGCTCAGTGGAAGGCCGGCGACCAGAGCTGGCGTGAATCGTGAAGCTGATCCTGAGCCGCAAGGCGTTCGACTCGGGCGCAGGCAAGGTTGCCAACCCCATCCTCGATGACGGCACGCTGGTGCCACTTCCCATCCCGGACAAGCAATCGCCGATCCGCTACCAAGACATCACCATCGCCGGTCAGAACCTCGGCAAGCTGGCGTCGGAGTTGACGAACGGAAGGGCGCGAGCCGACCACTTCGCCCACCTCGACCCAGACCTGATCGAGTCGGCCTATTCACGCGAACCTGGTTGGCGTCCGATCTTCGGGCAGGTCGACGCTGCTCAGTCGGTCTTGGCGCGCGAAGAGGTTGGACCGGGAGATCTGTTCGTGTTCTTCGGATGGTTCCGACGAGCGACTGATGCTGGCGGGCGGTTCCGCTACGTCCCTGGCGCTCCCGACCTGCATGTGATGTGGGGATGGATGCAGATCGACGAAGTCGTCCCCGTCGACGGCAGTGCACATCCCGTGTGGATGGCCTACCACCCGCACGTCGCGAGTCCCCGCGGACGCAGCAACACCATCTACGTCGCACGAGAGAAGCTCAGCCTCGACGGGATCGATCTCGGTCTGCCCGGTGCTGGCCACTTCACCCGCTACGACGACGTCCTGCGGCTCACGAAGGAAGGCAGCAACCGTTCTCTGTGGAACCTCCCAGGCTGGCTTGCTCCCGATGGATCTCGACCCCCGCTCGGGTACCACGCTGATCTGCGCCGCTGGCAACCTGACGGCGGCCGAGTCGACCTCCAAAGTGCCGCGCGCGGCCAGGAGTTCGTCCTCGACACCACCTGGTATCCAGAGGCGATCCCGTGGGTCGCGAAACTTCTGCAGGGGTCACGTCCGTCAGCAGCATGACACCCGGTCTCTAGCCCGACGGCGGGTGGCGGGCGCGGATCGAAGCGCGACCGTCGCGGTGGTGGAGGTTTCGGCAGGCGAAGCCGCTTCGCTTGGCGGTTCCAAGCCTGCGACGTCTGGCCCGGGACGATCTCCTCGATCGCGTACCGCTCCGCGTCAGTGTCGAAGGGCTCCCGCGCAATGAGCACGGCCAGCTTCCAGGTCTCGCGGATCGGCTCGGGCAGATCGAGTTCGTCCCAGACCTCGATGAGCAGCGCGCCGTCCATCCACCGGATCATCTCGTCGGGGTGATGCCGCTAGATGAGGATCTCGTAGGGGCGCCTACGATCGTCGCGATTGCGCAGGTAAAAGGTGCGCCTCTGGCCGTCGTGCAGCAAGTCCATGATGGGTCAGTCTTGCGAAGCACGCCGGTGTCTCCACGCCCCACAGGATGCTCGGCGACCAGAACGGCACCACGTCCGGATCGAGCTGCTGGACCCAGTCGATGTGCACCCGGAGGTTGATGTCGTGGCCGGTGGCTTCGAGGAGCACGAGGCTGCTGCTGGGCTTAGGGAGACCACGATGGCGAACGTCGAGCAACTGTTCACGCTCATCAGCAAGGTTCAGCGCCAAGCGGTTCGCTCCAACAGCCGCGAGCGGGTGCGCAGGACGCTGAATCGGTACAAGAACGCCTTCCTGCGCGACCACCCCACCTCTGCCCTTCGACGTGACGCGGAGAGCCTCCTTGAAGACATCGAGAGCCAACTGATCGAGGTGAACGAGGAGACGGAGCAGGTGCGAGCATCCATCCGGATGACCCGAAGGGACTTCAAACTCGCGGAAGAGCCCGGCGCAGGCATCGATGACTACGAGAACTTCAAGTCTCGCCTTGAGGCTCTCCCATGCGGGGGCCTGGAGGCCGTCCAAACCTCCTCCGATGTGTAACATTTATGGCACGCTCCCTCGTTGAGAGGAGTGACACCATGACCGGTACCAGCGCCTTCTGGGATGACCTCGCGCACGACCTTGAAGACCCCGAGTTCCTGCGGGAGTTCGTGGTCGAGTCCATGCGCATCGCCACCATCGACGAGGTTGTCAACGCGCTTGACGATGCGCGCGAAGCGGATGGCCTGTCGAAGGCGGAGCTCGCGCGCGCGATCCAGGTCGAGCCTGCGACCATCCGCCGACTCTTCGCTTCTGGGAAGTCCAACCCCACGCTCGGCACGCTGGCCGAGGTGGCTGCCGCCCTCGGGATGAGAATCACGCTCGAACCCCTCGATGACGACGAGCGGTCGCAGGTCACCGAGCCGCTCCTGGCCGGTCGTACTGCCGACCCAGCCAGTCTCGCGCGGCATCTCCACAGCTTGCGGACCCGCTCCAAAGTGCAGGCGTAACGTCAGACGATCGAGCGCGGGTTGCGGCGCCGATACTCCTCGCCCATCGCACGTACAGCCAATTAGTCCGAGTCGCCGAGCGTCGTCCGAAACGGCTTGTCCCTGCCGGCGACCACCACCAGCAAGGGCTTATCCTGCCCCTTCGCTTCGTAGTCGAGCAGGCAAACAGCCGGTAGTGGTGCCGCTTCGGGCCGTCGATGCGGACCTCGAACCATCCGCTCATGTTGCGGGGCTGGACGACTCGGCGAGCCGGTTGGTCATGCGCTGAACTCCTGACGAGTGGCAAGGGCTTCGTGTCGAACTCCGGTGGCCCGCCCACGCTGCTTCCGCGACGCCGCCGACACCCCAACCCTACGAGCACGTCACCGGGACCGCTCTCGCTAGGCGGGGCCGGCACATTGCCCGGGACCTATGGTTGCCGTAGAGTAACCGTTGCCCATGAGTAACCAAGCCCACGTTGCGCTCGACGCGCTCGGAGATCCGACCCGGCGCCGGATCGTCGAGGTGCTGCGCGACGGCCCGCAGGCCGTCGGCGCCCTCGCCGAGGCGCTGCCGGTCGGACGGCCAGCGGTGAGCAAGCATCTGAAGGTGCTCGAAGGCGCCGGCCTGGTCGAGCACCGGTCGGTCGGCACCCGCAACCTCTACGCGCTTGCCCCGGACGGCCTGGACGTCGTCCAGCGCTGGCTGGTCGCCCAGTGGGACGCCGCGCTCGGCGCCTTCGCCCAGCATGTCGAAAGGACCCGACGATGAGCCTTCCTCCGCTCCGCCGCCAAGTGCTCGTCGGCTGCGATCAGCCGACGGCCTACCGGCTGTTCCTGGGTGAGATCGGCGCCTGGTGGCCGCTCGCCAGCCATGGCTGCTTCGGCGCCGGCGGCAGCGTGGCGTTCCAGGGCGGGCAGATCGTCGAGACCGGCCCCGCAGGCCAGGTCGCGATCTGGGGCACCGTTCTCGCCGAGGACGAGCCGGGCGCCGTGACCTTCACCTGGCACCCCGGGCGCAGCGCCGACTCCGCCACCCTGGTGACGGTGAGCTTCACCCCGACCGGCGACCCGGAGGCCACGCTGGTGACCTTGGAACACAGCGGCTGGGAGGCCTACGACGGGCCAGGTGCGGCCCGTGACGAGTACGCCGGGGGCTGGGTGAGCGTGCTGGACAGCTACGCCGGCGTGCGGGCTGCTCACCAGGACGGCGGCGAGCTGTGGTTCGTCCTCGAGCACACGGCCGGCCCCTCGGCGCCGCCGGCGGGCGTCTTCGCATCACCGGACTTCGCCAAGCACCTGCAGTTCCTGGGTGGGCTGCAGGCGGACGGCGTGCTGGTCGCCGGCGGACCGCTGCCCGATACGCCGGGTGCCGGCATGACGATCGTCCGGACGAGTTCGGTCGAGGCCGCGCGCCGAGTCGTGGCGGCCGCGCAGACCGACGACGGCAGTGTCGCGTGCGGGCTGCTGGAGGTCCGCGTCCGGCCCTGGCGGGTGGCGATGACGGGCGAGTAGGCCACTGGACGCCCCCAACGGAAGCGACCGGGCTCCACGACGGCGACGGTCTCGCCGGCCCGATCCCGTCCGGACTAGTCCTCGGCGGGGCTCTGCGGCGACTGGGTCGCTCCGCTTCGCGGCACCCGGATCTTGCCGATCTCGTGTCGCATGCTGAGGTAGAGCAGGAACATCACCGCGCCGATGACGAACACCATCAGCAGGGGAAACCAGCTGGCGTCCGCTAGATCGAATAGGACCATGTGTCGAGCGTAATCGGAGTCCGGGTGTCGATGCCCGCGAAAAGGTCGTCCTCGGGCAACGTGACGGGCACCATCGACTTCACCAACTGGAAGTCCTCGGTGGGCCAGCCGGCCTGCTGGATGGCCAGCGGCACGGCGAACCACGGCCCGTCCGGGTCGATCTGGCTGGCGTGTGCGCGCAGGGCATGGTCGCGCAGCGGGAAGTAGTCCCCGCACGGGACGAAGGTGGTCAGCCGATCCTCGAGCTCGTCCCGCTCCCAGTTCTTCAACCACTCGGCGTAGGGGCTCTCCAAGCCGTGGGTGTGCATCAGCTCGTCGAGCTTGGCCAGCCGGGTCCGATGGAAGGACATGTGGTAGTAGACCTTGAGCACCTGCCAGGCGGGGCCGTGCTCGGGCCACACGTCGGGGTCGGTGGCCGCTTCGACGGCAGCCATAGAGACCTTGTGGCACATGATGTGGTCGGGGTGCGGGTAGCCGCCATTCTCGTCGTAGGTGGTCAGCACATGCGGACGAAACTCGCGGATCACCTTCACCAGCGCGCCGGCCGCGACGTCGACGTCCTGCAGCGCGAAGCACTCCTCGGGCAGTGGCGGCAGCGGATCACCCTCGGGCAGGCCGGAGTCGACGAAACCGAGCCAGGTCTGGTCGATACCGAGAATGGTCTTGGCCCTGGCCATCTCCTCGGTGCGCAGGGTGGAGATCCGGGCCCAGTTCTCCGGGGTGTCCATTTTCGGGTTGAGGATCGATCCGCGCTCGCCGCCGGTGCAGGTGGCAACCGTCACCTGCACGCCCTGCGCCACGTACTTGGCCGTGGTGGCGGCACCCTTGGACGACTCGTCGTCCGGGTGGGCGTGGACGTGCAGCAGCCGGAGCGGCTCGCCGGACGCGTCCACGCGGATCGCGCTGGTCATGGACATGGGCGCCATTGTGCCTAGCGCCGTGGCAGAGCGGCCGCGCGATCCACTCGGCGGACGGGCAGAATAGCCGGGTGCCCATCACCGCAGCAGACCGTGAACGGATCCGCCGGCGATACCCGCCCAAGCGCCTGTCGGCGGCGGTGATCGCGGTCGTCGGCCTGGTCGTCCTGGCCCTGATCGGCTACGTGGTGTGGGTGGCGTCCCATCGGGCGAACCCGCCGGTCACCGGCCGGATCGACGCCTTCGCCGTGGCCTCCGACAACGAACTGCGGGCGACGCTGGCGGTCGATCGTCCCGACCCGGCGCAGGCGGCGAAGTGCTTCCTCGTCGTCCAGGCGGTCAGTTACGAACGGGTCGGCGAGCGTTGGGTGGAGATTCCGCCGGGGACGGAACGGGTCACCAAGGTCGAGGTGAGCCTGCGCACCTTCAAGCGCGGGACGACGGTCACCGTGGACAGCTGCGGGCCGGCCTGAACGCCGTCCGCGAAGTTGGTAGGCTCGCTCGATGGCTGACGAGCAGGTTGACACGGTCTGGCTGACCCAGGAGGCATTCGACGCCGCAACGGCGGAACTCGAACATCTCAAGGGCGCCGGCCGCACAGCGGTGACCGCGAAGATCGCGCGCGCCCGCGACGAGGGGGATCTGAGCGAGAACGCGGGCTATCACGCGGCTCGCGACGAGCAGGGGCAGCAGGAGCTACGAATCCGGCAACTGGAATCGATGCTCCGCCACGCACAGGTGGGTGAGGCCCCCAGCGGTGCCGCCGACGAGGTCTCCCCCGGCTGCAAGGTGACGATCTACTACGACGACGACCCTGACGACACCGACACCTTCCTGCTGGGCTCGCGCGAGTTGATGGCACTGGCCGGCAACACCGACGTGGAGGTGTTCTCGCCGCAGTCCCCGCTGGGCTCGGCGATCATCGGCAAGAGGATCGGCGAGACCGCCAGCTACTCGGCCCCCAACGGCAAGCCGATCGACGTGACCATCCTTGAGGTCGAGCCCTACGTGGACTGACCCCTTTCCCATCGATTCCCAAACGGGGACGGCTCCTCCGAGGCGACAAGCCCGGAAGCCGTCCCCGTCGCACATCCGGCGGTCGCACGCCGGGAGATCGCACGCCGAGGAGGGTTCTTTCCGTTCGCTTTCGCACGTCGGGGACGGTTCTTTTCGTTCGCTTTTCGCACGAACGAACCGTCCCCGGACTGCGAAATCGAGCGAGAGGGACAGTCCCCAGGGGTTCAGGGCAGCCGCGCGAGCAGGGCCGCGGCCTTGTCGGGGGCGAGGGTGCCGGCGGCGACCTGGGCGAGGATCTGCTCGCGGGTGTCGGACGCCGCGGCGCCGTCCGGCTCACCGGCCATGCCCAGCTTCACCAGCAGATCGGTGAACCGGGAGCGCGCGGTCGGATAGGAGACCCCGAGGTGCTTCTCGACCTCGCGCATGTTGCCACGCGAACTGAGAAACACGGTGAGCAGCTCCAACTCCTTGGCGTCCAGGGCGCAGAAGGCACAGCGAGCGAAGTGACCGGACAACTCGGTGCCGCAGCCGGGACAGCCGAGCCGACTGGTGATCAACTCGTCGCCGCACACCGGGCAGTCGGTCGGCGGACGGAGCCCGCTCACCGCAGGTCGGCCTTGATCGTTGCCCAACCCATCACGACACCCACGTCGAGCCGAGCGGCGCCGTTGCCGAGAACCACCTCGTCCACGTTGTCGTTGTCGGCGCCGGCCCAGCTCACCTTGCCCAGCTGGACTTCGGTGCGCACCGTCACATTCGAGCGATCGCCCAACTCGATGTCGAGCGAACCGGACTCGCAGCGAACCCTTGACCGCCCGGACGCCAGATCGCCCCGAATGCTCGCCGATCCGGCCTGCACCAGCACGTCGCTGGCCTCGGCGACCCGATCGAGGGTGGCCCCGCCGGCGGTGACCCGCACCCGGCCGAGGAACGGGACGCCCTCGGTGGTCAGCATGCCCGCGGTCACCTCGGCGTCCACCGCGATGGTCGGGTTGACCCGCACCAGCAGCTCCTTGCCGAGCCCAAGCGCCCGCAGGTCGTCGAAACTGCGCGGCGGCCGCAGGATGAAGCCGTCCAGGCTCGGTCCCTGATCGCCGTCGCTGGTCACCTCGAGCACCGAGCCGCTGCGGCGCAGCACATGCGGCCCGTCCACGGACGCCGTAGCCACGCTGCCGTCGCCGACGATCCGGACGCGGCGCGCCACCGCTCGCACGCTGATCCGGTCGACGCCCTTGGCGCCGCTGGCGCGGCGCTGGGTGGGCGGCTCGTCCTGCTCCACGAACGGCGGCTGACTGAACACGCCGGCGGAGTGCTGGGGGGAGTCGGCGGCCACTTCGTCGGCCACCTCGGCGTCCGAGGGCTCGGCGGTCTGCTCGGCCTGCGCTGCGGCGGCCTTGAGCGCGTCGATGCGTCGTGCCGCCTCGGACGCGTCGATTCGTCCGGCGGCGAGCTCTTCGAGGATGTCGGTAAGGTCGGGTTCAGGTGCCATACAGCAAATATAAACCCGACTTTCGAATATAGAAAGGGCAGAGGCTCAGGATTTACCCTTACTCTCCACGCTGCCGACCGGCATCCCGCGCAGATGACGGATGAACGCGACGCCGAAGGCCATCACCGGGATCACCACCAGAGCACCCACGATGCCGCCCACGGTGGCACCCACGGCGATGCCGATCAGCACCGCGAGCGGATGCAGTGAGGCCGCGCGGCCCAACAGCAGCGGCTGCAACAGGTGCGACTCCAGCCACATCACCGCGATCGTGCCGCCCAGCATGATCAGCGCCGCCACCCAGCCCTGGGTGATCAGTGCCAGCGAGGTGGCCACCGTTCCGGCGATCACGGCGCCGACCACCGGCACGAAGCAGACCACGAAGGTCAAAGCGAACAGCGCCAAGGCCATCGGCACCCCGATGATGGCGGCAATGATCGCGACGCCGGCCGCGTCCACGGCCGAGACGATCACCTGTGCGCGCATGTAGCTGACCAGCGAGGCCCACCCGCGCTCGGCCGCGGCATGAGTCGATTCCCGGTAGCGGACCGGCAGAATGCCGACGAAGCCCCGCCACAGCTGTTGACCCTCGGCCAGGAAGAAGAAGGTGGCGATCATCGCGATCGCGATCCCGGCGAAGAAGTGCCCGACCGAGGCCCCGATCTTGCCTGCGAAACCGGCGAGCACTGCGCGGGAGTCGGAGATCCAGTTGGTCAGTGAGCCCATCCACTGGTCGATCTGGGCCTGGTCGATGTACAGGGGGTCGCCCGCCAGCCACTGCATGAAAGTGTGGAACCCGGCGACGGTCTCGTCGACCAGCGCGGGCGCCTGCCGCGCCGCGGTCGCGCCGATTCCCCAGCCGATGGCCACGACCACCAGCACCATGACCAGCAGCCCTCCGGCTGCGGCCAGCAGCGGCGGCCAGTTCCACTGCTTGAGGCGATGGGCCAGGGGACACAGCAGGGCAGTCAGCAGGAATGCGATGCCGAGCGGCACCGTGACCCCGGAAAACTCCGACAGCAGCCAGCCGATTCCCCACACCACAGCCGCGAACAGCAGTACTCTCCAGGCCCAGCCGGCGGCCGTCCGGACGCCTTGGGGAATCGGATGCTCGGCAGGTTCGGCCGGATCGAGCACCACCACGTGGGGCTCCGGTCGAGCCGCCGGGCCGCTCGGACGCCGGCGAGGTCGGCGAAACAGGCTGAAGGCCACGCGCTCATCCTTTCCAGGAAAACCACCACCCTACGACCGGGGCCGCAGCTATCGGTCGAGTCCCGCGCGGTGGCGGGCGATTGCGGCTGGCCCTACGGCGAGAAACTACCTTCGATTCACACCAATCCGGCAGGACGTCCGCACCGAATCAGGTGTGAACCAGGAGGTGTCCATGTCCACCGACGACACGTCCCGACTCTCGCTGCGAGCCGGCACGGCGGGCCTGATGGCCGCGCTCGCCGGACTGGCCGCGGGTCACCTGGTCGCTGGGTTGATCGCACCGGACGCCTCCCCAGCCCTCGCCGTCGGCGGTCGCGTCATCGACCTGACGCCGACGCCTGTCAAGGAATGGGCGGTCGCCACCCTCGGCACCTCGGACAAGCCGGTGCTGATCGGTGCGGTGACAGCGACCATGCTGGCCTTGGGAGCGGTCGTCGGGATTCTGGCGCGGCGATTCGGTTGGGTCGGATGGGCGGGCCCCGCCCTGCTCACCGTGGTCGCCGCGGCCGCGGCTGTCGGTTCTCCGGCGGCCAGCCAGTTCGCGGCCGTGCCTGCGCTGATCACCGGCGCGGTCGGCGCGGTGGTGCTGCGGTGGCTGCTCCGAGCCGCGGCCGAACCCGCCGCGCAGACCGGCGCCGTCCACGCGCTTCCCCGGCGAGCCTTCCTGACCGGAACAGCGATAACCGGCGCGGGCAGCGTGATCGCCCTGCTCGGCGGCCAGTTCCTGAGCGTCGGCAGGCGGCTGCCGTCCGACGTGACGCTGCCCAGACCCGCCCAGCCGCTGGCTCCCCTTCCCTCCGGATTGGACGTGCCCGAGATCGCACCGTGGGTGACCCCGAACGCCGACTTCTACCGGGTCGACACCAGCCTGATCGTGCCCGGCGTCGAACTGGACGGCTGGACCTTGAGCATCGACGGCATGGTCGACCGGCCGTTCAGCCTCAGCTGGGACGAACTGCTGGCGCTGCCGATGATCGAGAAGGACATCACGCTGAACTGCGTCAGCAACGAGGTCGGCGGACCCTACATCGGCGGTGCGCGGTGGCTGGGCGTCCGGGTGAGGGATCTGCTGGCCCGCGCCGGCGTCCAGCCGGGCGCCGATCAGGTGCTCAGCAGGTCTGTCGACGGTTTCACCGTCAGCACGCCCGTGCAGGCGCTGACCGACAGTCGGGACGCCTTGGTCGCGATCGGAATGAACGGCAAGCCGCTGCCCGCCGAGCATGGCTTCCCGGCCCGGATGATCACCCCGGGTCTCTACGGTTACGTCGGCGCCACCAAATGGCTCACCCAGCTCACTCTGACCACGTACGCCCGGGACCAGGCCTACTGGACGCAGCGGGGCTGGGCCGAGCGCGGCCCGGTCAAGCCGTCGAGCCGGATCGACACGCCGCGTTCGTTCGCTCGGCCCAAGGCGGGTCA
Source organism: Micropruina sp. (assembly GCA_044225075.1). Lineage (GTDB taxonomy): Bacteria > Actinomycetota > Actinomycetes > Propionibacteriales > Propionibacteriaceae > Micropruina. The sequence continues at coordinate 20,827 of JBGAJF010000019.1, forward strand.
GGTGATGATCGCCGGTGAGGCATGGGCGCAGCACATCGGGGTGACGAACGTGCAGGTCAGGGTGGACGGCGGACCCTGGCAGGACGCCGAGATCGGCCCGGACGCCGGAATCGACTACTGGCGGCAGTGGAAGTACCCCTGGCAAGCCACCTCCGGCCAGCACACCCTGGAATCGCGGGTGATCGACAACACCAAGACAGGTCAGTCCGAAGTGCGGGCCACGCCTTTCCCGGACGGCTCGTCGGGCCTGCACAGCGTCTTCGTGACCGTCGATTGAGGCAACCAGGACCTTCCGGCAGCCCTCAGTGAAGCGCGGGTCGGCGGCGCAGATCCGACGATTCGCACCGGATTCCACCCATCCGATCGAGTCGTGGCTCCGAACACTGGTTGTCAGGCGATACATCTCGCGCCGGAGTTCCGGCAGAAGGAGACAGACCCATGCGCACCTCAACCACGATTCTCGGTATCGGCGCCGCACTGCTGGTACCGCTCGCGGCGTGCAGCAGCCCCGCCGCAACTCCGAGCAGTTCGGCTCCGATGACGTCCTCGTCGAGCATGCCGATGAACTCGCCGACCACGACTCCGTCGATGACGGCGCAGTTCGGGCCGGCCTGCGCCTCGGTGCCCAGCACCGGCGCCGGGTCGTTCGAGGGGATGGCGAAGGACCCGGTGGCCACCGCGGCCAGCAACAATCCGGCGCTGTCCACCCTGGTCACCGCGGTCAAGAAGGCCGGGTTGGTCGACACCCTGAACAACGCCAAGGACATCACCGTGTTTGCGCCCACCAACGACGCCTTCGGCAAACTGCCCAAGAAGGACCTGGACGCCGTCCTGGCGGACAAGGCCATGCTCACCAAAGTGCTGACCAACCATGTCGTGGCCGGCCGGCTGAGCCCCGACATGCTGGCCGGCGTGCACGAGACGCTGGCGAAGACCAAGATCACGGCCGCCGGCTCCGGTGAGAACTTCACGGTCGGGACGGCGAAGGTGGTCTGCGGCAACGTCCAAACCGCGAATGCCACCGTCTACATCATCGACAGCGTGCTGCTGCCCAAGGCGTGACCCTTCTCGTGGCGCTGGCCGCCAGAGGTGGGTTGCAGTGTCGTCTCAACCGGGGGTGGGACGCCACGCTCGACCGCCCGGACCCGTCGGGTCCGGGCGGTCGAGCGCTAGTGTGACCGAGGTGGAGGTGAATCGGGCGGAGACCACGGCAGACGCTGTGACGGACGCCCTGCTGCGTTGCGCGGCCGGCGACCAGCACGCGGTCGCCACTCTCTACGACCTCACCTCGAGCAAGGTGTACGGATTGGCCCTACGGGTGCTGAAGAACGCGGCACACGCCGAAGAGATAACCCAGGAGATCTACATCGAGGCGTGGCAGAACAGCGCCGACTTCCGGCCCGGCCGGGGCAGCGGGCTGGCCTGGCTGCTGACGATCGCGCACCGACGATCCGTGGACCGGGTCCGATCGGCCCAGGCAGCCTCGCGCAGGGACACGGTCTACGGCTTGGAAACCCTGTCCACCACACCGGTGGATCCCGCCGACCAGGCGATCGTCACACTGACCGCCGACCGGGTACGCGATGCGATGGAACGGCTGACGGACCTACAACGGCAGGCGCTGGAGCTGGCCTATTTCGAAGGCCGGACGCACAGCGAGGTGGCCGCTGAACTGGACGTGCCGCTGGGTACCGTCAAGACCCGGATCAGGGACGCGCTGACCCGATTGAGATCGGTACTGGGAGGTGACTGATCATGGATGAGGTACACGACCTGATCGGCGCCTACGCCGTGGACGCGCTCGAGCCCGAACAGCGGCTGGCCTACGAGCAGCATTTGCAGCATTGCGCGGCATGCCAGGCCGAACTTGCTGGACTCCGCGACGCCCTGGCCGAGTTGTCCGAGGGCTATCAGGTGCCGCCCCCGCCGGCGCTGCGGGACGCGGTGCTGAGCGCGGTGGCCGATCTTCCCGCGCCGCGCGTGGTCGGCTCCACCGAGGCCGACGATTCGCAGAGCCGCGCCGAGGATGCCTCATCAGACACCCCGGATAGCGCTGGCACCGCGCTGCCGCGACGCGCCATCGTGGAGCCCGGGACGGTAGACGACGGGTCGCCCGTGGCTCCGGTGACCGAGCTGCGGGCGGCGCCGACCGCCCGGCGCCGGTGGCAGCTGCTGGTCGCGGCGGCGATCGTGCTGATCGCGTCCGTCGGCATCTCCGTGTGGCAGCCGTGGGTACCACGCGCCATCACCGCGGCCGACGTGCTGGCCGCGCCGGACGCCGTCCGGGCCACCCAGACGATGGACGGCAACGCCCGCGTCACCCTGGTCCGCTCCAACCAGTTGGGCAAGGCGGTGCTGGTCACCCACAACATGCCCCCGGCGCCTACCGGGAAGGCGACCCAAGCCTGGCTCGAGCGACCCAACGGCATGGTGTCGGCCGGGATGATGCCGGCCGGCGCCGACGTCACCATGCTGCTCGAGGGTGACGCCCGGGGCACCATAGGGGCGGGGATCACCAGGGAGCCGCCCGGGGGGTCCGCGCACCCGACGCTTGCCGACCTGGTGGTTCAGATCAAGTTGTGAACCCGGTGCGCTGACTTGCCATCGTCGGACGCGCGAGGCCGCTGGCGGGGGGGTGTCTCGGTCGCATCGAGCGGATGCCACGCGTTGCCGTCCCACCGTGGATGGAGGCTAAGTTGTGCCGGTGAGGTTCTCGCTGCGCACCCCACTGCCTCGGACGGTGGTGATGCTGGCGGTAGCGGCGTTCTTCGTGGCCGTCGGGTTCGGCGTGATGATCCCGGTGCTGCCGATCTTCGCCGCCTCGTTCGGCGTGACGAACTTCCTGATCGGCCTGGTGGTCTCGGCTTTCGCCGGCATGCGGCTGGCGATCAGCCCGTTCTGCCGCCGCATCTCGGACCGGATCGGGCACCGCCGCACCATCGGCATCGGCATGTGGATCGTCGGGGCGTCTTCGGCGCTGTGCGGGCTGGCCGGCAGTTACTCCGAACTGCTGCTGTGGCGGGCCGTCGGCGGCCTCGGTTCGGCGATGTTCACCATCTCGGCGACGGCGCTGCTGCTGGCCAGCGTGGGCCCCGAGCTGCGTGGCCGGGCCAGCGGGCTGTACCAGGGCGGCTTCCTGCTCGGCGGCATGACCGGGCCCGCGATCGGCGGCCTGCTGGCCGGGGTGTCGCTGACCGCGCCGTTCTACTTCTATGCCGGCACGCTGGTGATCGCCGGCACGATCGCCTTCACCCAGCTGCACGACCCGCCCGGCATGGCGGAAGCCGCCGCGGTCGCGCCGACCCGCTCCCTGGGCGAGGTGATCGCGGACAGCCGGTTCCGCGCCGCCTGCCTGATGAGCTTCGGCCAGGGCTGGCAGAGTTTCGGCGTCCGGTCGGCGCTGGTACCGATCCTGGTGGTCGGCGCGCTCGGCGCCGAACCGTCCTGGGCGGGGATCGCGTTCGCCATTGCGGCCGTGGCGCAGACCGCGGCGCTGCCGGCCGCCGGACGCGCCACCGACCTGATCGGACGCCGTCCGGTGATGATCGTGGGCGGCCTGCTCTCCGCGGGCTCCACGTTGGCCACCCCGTTCGCCGCCAACCTGCAGGTGCTGATCGTGCTGCTCTGCGTCTACGGGGTCGGTTCCGCCGCCCTCGGCACAGCGCCGACCGCTGCCCTGGGCGATGCCGCAAAGGACGCCGGGAGCCAGCCGATCGCGATCTACTCGATGGTCGGCGACATCGGCGCCATCGTCGGACCGCTCGCCGCCGGCGTTCTGGCCGACAGCTGGGGCATGGGGGTCGCGTTCGGTGCCGGAACCGCCATTCTGCTGGCCGGCACCGTTGCCGCCGCGCTCATCCCCGCGCGGCTCGACAGGAGGAACAGTGAACCCGAAACCGTTGGCTGAACTGGTGGCCCCCGATTGGGCGGCGGCGCTACAGCCGGTCGCCGAGCGGATCGCCGCGATGGGCGACTTCCTGCGCGCCGAGATTGCCGCCGGACGCGGGTACTTCCCGCCCGGCGCCCAGGTGCTGCGGGCGTTCAGCAAGCCGCTGGCCGGCGTCCGGGTGTTGATCGTCGGGCAGGATCCCTATCCCACCCCCGGGCATGCCGTGGGCCTGTCGTTCTCGGTGGCGCCGGACGTCCGGCCGCTGCCGCGTTCGCTGGCCAACATCTACGCGGAGCTTTCCACCGACCTGGGCATCCCGCCGGCCGTGCACGGCGACCTCAGCGGGTGGTTCGACCAGGGCGTCCTGTTGCTGAACAGAGTGCTGACGGTTCGTCCGGGCGCGCCCGGATCGCACCGCGGCAAGGGCTGGGAGGAAGTCACCCAGTGCGCCATCGAGGCGCTGGTGGCCCGCGGCGGACCCCTGGTGGCGATCCTGTGGGGGCGGGACGCGCAGAACCTGCAACCGATGCTGGGCGACGTCCCGGTGATCGCGTCGCCGCACCCCTCGCCGCTGTCGGCCCGCTCCGGTTTCTTCGGGTCGCGTCCGTTCAGCCGGGCCAACGCGGCCCTGGCCGCCCAGGACGCCAACGCGATCAACTGGGAACTCCCCGCACACACCTGACCCGACCCTCCACCAGCCGGATTCGAACACCGGGGACGGTTCTCCCGGTCACCGGGGACGGTTCCTCCGGTCACCGGGGACGGTTCCTCCGGTCACCGGGGACGGTCCTCCCGGTCACCGGGGACGGTTCTCTTGGTCACCAGGGACGGTTCCCTCGGTCACTGGGGACGGTTCCTTTGGTCACCGGGGACGGTTCCCTTGGTCACCAGGGACGGTTCCTCCGGTCACTAGTTCGGTCACTGGGACGGTCTCTTGGTCACCAAGGACGTTCCCCCCGGCCACCAGAGAATCGCTCCTCCGGGCGCCGATCCGTGCATAAGAGCGCACCAGGTGTCCAAGAGAACCGTCCCTGGTGACCAAGAGAACCGTCCCCGGTGACCAAAGGAACCGTCCCCAGTGACCAAGAGAACCGTCCCCAGTGACCAGAGGGACCGTCCCCAGGGACCCTCAGCGGCTATGTCAACGACCGGAACGGACGGACCTACACTTTCTCGACCGGCAGCTATCGGGCCAGTTCGCCGCGCGTCGTGTTCGATAGTGTCGGTTCGACGCTGGCGGGCTTGTCCGGCTGAGGAATGCCGGACGGCCCCGCGCGGTTGCACCTGCCAGGAGGCCCAGCATGTTGTTCACCAAACCGACCATGGTCGATCCGCGAGTCGCTCTGCCCGGACGGGAGACCCCCGTTCTGCGGCAGCCGTTCTTTCACCGGGTGTTCGGTCACCGGATCGACCGGGTGCCCGAAGGCGCCGAGGTGGCGGTGCTCGCCCTGGGCTGTTTCTGGGGTGCCGAGAAGCTGTTCTGGAACACTCCGGGTGTGCTCAACACGGCCGCGGGTTACGCCGGCGGCTATACCTCGAACCCGACCTATGAGGAGGCCTGTTCCGGACGCACCGGGCACGCCGAGGCGGTTCGCGTGGTCTACGACCCCAGCAAGCTGAGCTATGAGGACGTCCTGCGGATCTTCTTCGAGAATCACGACCCGACCCAGGGTTTCCGCCAAGGCAACGACCGCGGCACCCAGTACCGCTCCGTGATCCTGCCGCAGAACGCGGACCAGGCCCGCCGCGCGGAAGCAGTCCGGGACGCCTACGCGCCCGAATTCGCTGCCGCTGGATACGGTCCGATCACCACTGAGATCATCCCGACCGACGCGTTCTACTACGCCGAGGGCTACCACCAGCAGTACCTGGACGCCAACCCCTATGGTTACTGTCCTGCTCATGCGACCGGGGTAACTTGCGGCTGATTGCCGCGCAGTCGGCACCGCCTCAGCGCAGACCCGGGTAGCCCCGGTCGGCCGTCGAGCGGGTCAAGGGGCTCGTCAAGCGGCTGTCTCCCCGAGCGTCTCGGCCTGTTTGAGGATCAGTTCGGTTGCCTCGGGTGCCTTGTCCGGCGGGTAGCCGTGCTTGAGCAGGAGGCGCTTGATCGTGGTCCGCAACTTGGCACGGACCTGCTCCTTGATGTTCCAGTCGGTCTTGGCGTCGCGGCGCACGATGTCGGTGAGGTCGTGGGCGATCTTCTTCATCACGTCGTCCTGCATGGCTTCGCGGGCCGACTCGTTGGTGCGGAGCGCGTCGTAGAAGGCAAGTTCGTTCTCGGTGAGGCCGGTCTGCTTGCCTCGGTCCTGCTCGGCCTTCAGCGCCTGCGCGAGTTGGACGAGTTCGGCTACGACTGCGGCGGTGTCCAGGCTGCGGTTCTGGTAGCGCAGCAGGGACTCGTTGAGCATCTCGGAGAACTCTCGGCCCTTGACGAGGTTGCGCTTCGCGATGGCCCTGATCTCGGCGTTCAGCAGCCGCTTCAGCGCCTCCATCTGGATGTTGGGCCGGTCGGACTCGGTGACCTTCTGGATGAACGCGTCGTCGATGAGGGAGATGTCGGGGTTTGAGATCCCGGCCTCGGCGTAGATGTCCACGACGCCGGTTCCGGTCATGTTCTCCGAGACGATCTGCCGGATCGCGGTGTCCAACTCGACTCCGGCGTCGGTCGCTCCACGTCCGGCGCTCTCGATCTTGAAGATGGCTGTGCGCACCGCGTCGAAGAAGGCAACGTCGTCCCTGATCCGGCTGGCGGCGTCGCTGGCCGGGACCAGAGAGAAGAACGACCGCAGGCGTTGGACGTGCACGACGAAACGTTGCTTGACGGTCAGTTCCTTGGGCTTCCCGTCCTCGGCATGATCCTCGACGCCCTCGAAAGCGTCTTCCACGTGATCTTGTTCCAACAGCCACTCGACGGTGGCCAGCACGGCGTTGATGTACGCCTTCGGGGTCTTCTCCGCAACGAGTGGCCGCCAGTCGAACGGGGCGAGGATCGAGCGCACGATGTCGTGCTCGTTGACCATCTCTGGGATCGCGGTCGCCTCGATATCGGCCCCGACCTGGCCGTTGTCCCGGTCGCGTTGTGTGTAGTCGCCCAGCGCGGTCTTCAGGTCTTCCGCGATGCCGATGTAGTCCACGATCAGCCCGGCGGGCTTATCCCGAAAGGTGCGGTTGACTCGGGTGATCGCCTGCATCAGCGAGACCCCGCGCATCGGCTTGTCCACGTACATCGTGGTCATGGCCGGAGAGTCGAACCCGGTCAGCCACATGTCACGGACGATCACCACGTCCAGCGGATCATCCGGGTCCGAGGCGCGGGCCTTCAACGCCCGCATCTGCGCCTTGTTGCGGATGTGCCCCTGCCAACCCTCGGGGTCGGTGGCGGAGCCGGTCATGACGACCTTCATCCGCCCGCGCTCGTCGTCATCTGAATACCAGTCGGGGCGCAGGGCCTTGATCTTGTTGTGCAGATCGACAGCGATCCGCCGCGACATCGTGACGATCATGCACTTGGCGTCGGGCATGACCTCCTTGCGCTTCTCCCAATGCGCCACGATGTCGCGCGCCAACTCCTCCAGCCGCTCGTCCGCCCCCACGACCGCCTCTACCCGCGACCAGCGAGTCTTCAGCCGCTCCTGGGCGTCCTCCTCACTGCCGGACACCGCCTCGGTGAACGCGTCGTCAATGTCGCTCAGGGCATCGTCGGGCAGCCGCACTTTCGCCAGCCGCGCCTCGTATAACACCTTGACGGTCGCGCCGTCCTCGACCGCCTGGGTGAGGTCGTACGTGTCGATTACGTCCCCAAAGACCGCCGTAGTGGAGCGGTCCTTGGCCTCGATGGGGGTGCCGGTGAACCCGATGAACGTCGCGTTTGGCAGCCCGTCGCGCAGGTGGCGGGCGAAACCGTCAATGAAGTCATAGTTGGAGCGGTGGGCCTCATCGACCATCACGACGATGTTGGTCCGCTCCGACAAGGTGGGAAACGCGATCCCGGCCTCCCGCTCGTCCTTGGACAGGCCGAACTTCTGGATCGTGGTGAACACGATCCCGCCCGACTGCCGCCCCGACAGCAGCGTCTTCAACTCCGCCCGCGAGTCCGCCTGAACGGGAGGCTCCGGCAGCGGCGCACCGATCTTGGTCGCGGCGAACGTGTCCTCGAACAACTGGTTGTCCAAGTCGTTGCGGTCGGTCAGCACCAGCAGCGTCGGGTTGTCCATCGCCGGATGCCGCATCAACGCACCGGCAGTCCACGCCATCTCGAACGACTTGCCCGAGCCCTGTGTGTGCCACACGATCCCGGCGCGGCCATCGTTCTCGACCGCTTCGATGGTCTCCATGACAGCCTTCCGCACCGCCCAGTACTGGTGGTACTTCGCGCCGATCTTGGTCATCTTCGCCCCGTCACCGGAGTAGGCGAGGAAGTTGCGGGACCAGTCCAGAAACACCTCGGGGTTCAGGAAACCGGCGACCATCACCTCGATCTCGGGCCGGTACTTCGTCGCCAGGCTCTGCCCGTCGATGGTCTTCCACGCCTGGAAGTGGTTCGCCTGCGCCGTCAGCGTGCCCATCCGCGCCAGGAAGCCATCGGAGAGCACGACACCTTGGTTCCAGGTGAACAGGTCCGGCACCTGCGCCTTGTAGGTCTGAATCTGCGCGTACGCGCTGGCGATGGTCGCGTTCTGAGCACCCGGCTTCTTCAACTCCAGCAGCCCCAGCGGCAGCCCGTTGACGAACAGCACCACATCCGGGCGGCGTTCCTTCTTCGCGCCCTGGATCGTGAACTGGTTGACCGCCAGCAGGTCGTTGCTCAGCGGCGCGTCCCAGTCGATCAACCGCGCCCTGACGTTCCGCAGCACCCCGGCGCTGTCGCGGTACTCGACCGGAACCCCCTGGGTCAGCAGTTCGTAGGCGCGCCAGTTCTCCGACTGGATGACGGGCGACTCGGGACGCAACGCCGTCTTGATTGCGTCCTCGACGGCATCGTTGGGCAGGTGCGGGTTCAGCCGGTAGATCGCATCCCGCAAGCGGCCTTCGAGGACGACCAAGCGGTAGTCGGAGCGTTCCGCGTCGAGCATCCCCGGAGCGATGTCCGGCCCGTGCACGGTGTGCCAGCCCTGCTCGGCCAGCATCTCCAGCACCCAGCCCTCGAACTCCGACTCCGCGACACTCACGAGACCGCCGCCTCCACATCACGGACCCGCACCCTGCCCGACATGAGAAGGGGCAGCAGTTCGTCGCGATGAGCAGTGATAGACGCCACCTCACGTTCGAGATCTGCCGCCCCCTCCAGAAGCGGGGAAACTTCCCTGTGAAGTCGCTGCCGCAGCCCTGACTCGGGCCAATGCACGCCCAGCGATCTGAACTCTCGTCGTGAAATCTCTGGAAAGGTGCTGCCCTTCGCCGCAATGGTCTTGAACTCGGGGGTCCGCCGCCGCATCTCGAAATACAACCAGGTCGTGTCGGCGGGCGACTCGCCGTTGACGACGATGAATCCTTGGTTCACGGCGAGAGGGACCTTCGCGAGCGCGAACTCACCCACCGTTGCCCGAGAGGTCATCAGGATCGAGCCGACGGGCCGAAGTGGGCTGGAGCACTTGGCTAGTCCTGCATCCGTCAGTTTCCGAGGAGTGTCGAATATGTACCGCGACGGCAAGGCAGTTATGTCCTTCGGCGTGGCCCATGGGTGCTTCCCACCCCAGAACTCGTCCGACTTTGTGGACGGTGTTCCACCACCACCGATGTCAGCCACGTCCGCGAACTTCAGCCAGTCACCACTGGCATCCTTCGCAAGTTGGTTCGCTCGGTGTGTGGCGGTCTGGTCCAGGCTTTCGATGAGGTGGCGGTTCGTCTCGATGAGGTCATCGAAGGCCCCGAGCACACCCGCGATCCGCTCCTGCTCCTCCAGCGGCAGAAGTGGAACCCTGACCTGTCGCAGCAACTCCTGGCGTATCCCGCTTACCGTCGATCCAGTGGCCATGGCCAGCAGGCGCTGGCGACCGAAGTCTGACTGCAAGAAGTACCGCAGATACGTCGAGTCGAGGAGGCCCTGCTTGCCTCGGAGGCCAAACAACCGCTGACTGAGGACTAATGGCTCGTCATCTTCGACCTGAGCGACTTCACCGAGGGGGGCCTCGCTCGTCAGCAGCACGTCACCGCGCCGTGTTGGCTCCGGCATCCACCGTTGGAACATGGGCACGCTGACGTAGCGTTCGCGCTCCTCCCAGTTGATCCTGCCGTTCTTGATGTGGATAGCCGAAACGACCTTCACTCCCGAAGGGGTGAAGTCGCCGCCGAGTTTCTTTGGCGTCTTCCCTCGGTGATCTATAAGCACATCGAGCGCTTCGCCTAGTGCCACTTCGCGCATCAGTCGTCCTCGACTTCTGATTCGAGCAGTTCCACAGCGGCCAGCACTTGGTCTCGAAGCCTGTCTCGCTGCGCCAGACCCTCACGAATCTCATCACTCAGTCGCGCGATCTTCTCCTCGATTGGCTCGCCGCTGTCTTCGGTTTCCTCGGTGCCGACATAGCGTCCAGGACTGAGCGCGTAGCCTGCGTCCGCGATCTGCTCCTTTGTCACCGACGCGCAGAAGCCGGGCACGTCCTCGTACGGAGGGAGGTCGGCGTCGCCGCGCCAGGCGTTGTAGGTGTCCGCGATCCGTGCGGTGTCTTCGGGTGAGAGGTTGCGGTGGGTGCGGTTCTCCATGTAGCCGAGGTCGCGGGCGTCGATGAACAGGACTTCACCGAAGCGGGGGCGGCGGGTTTGACCGCTCTTGGTCTTCTTGCCGGACTTGTCCTTGGTGCACAGCCACAGCGACACGGGAATCTGCACGCCGTAGAACAACTGCGAGGGCATGGCGACGACGCACTCCACCACGTCGGCATCGACCATCCGCTGCCTGATTTCGCCCTGGCCGGACGAGTTGACGGTCAGCGAGCCGTTCGCGAGGACTACGCCCATCGTCCCCGTGGGCGAGAGGTGGGCGAGCATGTGCTGGAGCCAGGCGTAGTTCGCGTTCCCTGGGGGCGGCGTGCCGTAGGTCCAGCGGGGGTCGTCGGCCAGTCGCTCGCCGCCCCAGTTCGAGATGTTGAACGGCGGGTTGGCCATGATGAAGTCGGCCCGCAGGTCGGGGTGCTGATCGTCGTGGAACGAGTCGGCCCACTCCGGGCCGAGATTGGCCTCGATGCCGCGAATGGCGAGGTTCATCTTCGCCAGCCGCCACGTCGTGGGGTTGGACTCCTGGCCAAAGACCGAGATGTCGTTGCGGGAGCCGCCGTGGGTCTCCACGAAGTGCTCGGCCTGCACGAACATGCCGCCCGAGCCGCAGCATGGGTCGAACACCCGTCCGTTGTAGGGGCGGAGCATGTCAGCCAGCAACGACACCACCGAGCGAGGGGTGTAGAACTCGCCCGCATTCTTGCCCTCGTTGGAGGCGAACTGTGCCAGGAAGTACTCGTATACCCGGCCCAGCACGTCGAGACCGGAATGCTCGGCGGCGGCGAGGTCGTCGCGGGAGAAGGTGTCGATCAGCCCACCGAGCGTGGCCGGGGTGAGTTCCCGGCGGGCGTAGTTCTTCGGCAGCACCCCCTTCAGGGTTGTGTTCTCTCGTTCGATGGCCTCCATCGCCGCGTCGATGCGCTGACCGATGTCGGCCTGCTTCGCAGCCTTGCGCAGGTCGGTCCAGCGGTGCCCTGCCGGAACCCAGAACACGCCCTCGGACGTGTACTCGTCGCGGTCTTCCAAGACAGCCTGGCGGGCAGCCTCCGTTGGCATGAAGTAGTCGTTGGACTCATCGGCCACCCACTGCGCGAGCCGCTGCTGGCGGGCCTCGAACTTGTCCGAGACGTACTTCAAGAACAACAGCCCGAGCACGACGTGCTTGTACTCGGCAGCATCCATCGAGGACCGCAGCCGGTTCGCCGCCTCCCAGAGGGCGTCCTCCAGGCCGAGCGCCGTCGTCTTCGTACCGCGTGCCGCCACCTGATCGCCTCCCTGCGTACCGGGACCATCACGCCTCCACGTCGCAGTCGCAGGGGACGGTCAAACTTGTTCGTTGAGTCGACATTATCGGTTGCTGATCGCGCAGGTCGCGACGACTTGCAGAGGTCCGGCCGAGCGGCGGGGCGCTCGGACAACCCGGTCGGAGGCTTCCCCACGATTGTCCGCGAGGTGAGCCGCCCGTTCCTCGCCTCTCGATCACGTCTGTCCCACTCGTCACCGACCAGCACCACCGACTGCCCGTCGAAGCCGCGAAGCGAGAGGTTGGGGACGCCGTTTCAGGAGACCGCGGCGTGGAAGCCGTCGAGGTTCTGCCTATGGGCCGTTCGTCGCGTTGATTCTCTTTGCCAACGCTTCGAAGTTGCCCAGCGTGGTGGCCGAGAGTGTGTCTACCCTCTTCGGGTCTCGCAGCAGGACTTCGGCTGGTCGCCAATGATCGAACTTGCCATCGAGAGATTCCAGACGCTTGACGATCCGATCTGGATGACTCGGAAGGTTCCTTACGATGTGATGTTGGCTGAAGGCGGAGTTGTAGAGCGCCAAGTAGTCCCCGATCGAGAACAAGTCCTCGATGTCGCTGTGCTGCTGACTGAGCACCTCGCTCACGAAAACCACCCGCTTGCCGTCGATGCGATTGGCCTTGATCGCAGCCTCGACGCGTCCGGCTCCCTCTGTGCCGGAGTCCAGGAGCACGGTGACTGACACCTTCTTCCCGAGCAGCGAGACAAATGCCGGGATGTTGGATGCTCCGCCGGCCGGGAGGATGCGCCAACGTTCGTCCAGTCCCTCACGTCCGTTCTCGCGCAGGTGTCGGCTGATGACATCAAGGTATGCCAGATCGGCGGGACCTTCGACAAGGAGGTTGTGCTCTCCGATGAACAGGTTCTGCGAGAGGTCGTAGCCAAGCGCGGCCTGGAGTGGAAACGCGCTGTCATCGCCCACGGTGAGAGCGTCAGATGAGGTAACCGAACCAATCTCGTCGCCTCGGTCCTCAACTACGCGCACACGCTCGATCTGCTCGACCATGAACGGGGAGTGGGTGGTGTAGATGACCTGGCCGACCGGAGCGAGACGCTCGTTGATGAACCTCAGGAAGTCGCGCTGCGCTCGCGCGTGGAGCGTCAGTGCGGGCTCGTCCAGGAGGATGATCACATCCTCCTTCAGGCCCTCAAACTCGCTGAAGGCGGCGAGGAAGGAGAAGAACCACTGGTAGCCCGAGGACCGGAATGAGAAGTTGTTCGTGAAATCGTGCTTGCGGTCCTCAACTCGAAAGTTGAGAAAGCGGACGACGATGGACTGTCCCTGGGGCGTGGTTTGAGTCGCCGTCTCGATCTCCACCTTGATGCGAAGTTCAGGGTTCGTACTCCAGTACTCCTTCATCTCGCGGGAGATGTCGCTGGAAGCCGACTCCAGTTCCGCTGTGCGCGCCTCGAACTCGTCGTCGGTGATCGCGTCGATATCCGTGTCAGCCAGTTTGAGGAGGGCTCGCGCGGTCTGCTTGGGTGAGGCTCCGGGTCGTTCGTCATCGCTCGTGCGCAGGGTTTGGACCTCGACGCGCCCTTCCAGGTTCTGGTACTCGGCGAACCGAAAGAAGCGGGGAAGCCGATCCAGCACCACTCGCTGCACGACCGCGCTTACATCGTTGCTGGTGCCAAACCTCTCGGTGATCCGTTTGAGGACCGCCTGGTCAGCCGCCTCAGCAACGTCACTCGCGGCCCCATCCGCCGGAGTGATCTGCGAGGTAGTGCCGGTGGTCGTGGTGACGGCATCCCGCAGCGCAGCCAGCGTCGCGTGCTGACTAGCGAGGTCTTCGGAGCAGGGGTGACCTTCCAGGAGACTCGCCACCAGGGCCCGCTCGTTCACCGCGACCTTGACCCAAAGAGTCCCGCCGTAGGTTCGTCCTGCCGTCACTGAGGCGGCTGCCACAACGCCAGTTCCGAGTACTTCCTCAAGGGCATGCCTGTCCTCATCGCTGAGCGTGAACGTCGCCTCAATGGGAGAGAGCGCAGCAAGGTCTTCTTTACGTCCGTCGCGCTTCCACCTCCAGCGGGGGTAGTTGTCCCGCTCCGAGAACGTGTCGTCGTAGACAGGGTTGAGTCGATAGAGGGCATCGAGCATGGCCGACTTCCCGGACTCGTTCATCCCGACGAGTGTGGTCACGTCCTCCTGAACCGTGACCTCGGTGGAGTCCAGGACGTTGCGATACCTACGGACCTGGAACGATTTGAGCCTCATGCCGCCTCCTTCTGCGCTGGGCTCAGCCTAAGAGACGCCGCCGACACCCCCTGGTCGCCGCGCGATCTTCACGCACGAAGCCGGGCGAAGAGCCCAAACGTGGGGTGCTGCACGCTGCCGCGTGGTCCTGGTCGCGCCGCTATACCCTCAGGCGGGCTGAGCCGTGGCAGCCGCACGCTCCACCGCCCTGTACACCGTCGCTCGACCTACGCCCATCAGGGAGGCGACCTCGGCCGTCGTATGTTCGCCCGATCGGACAAGGCCGACCAGGTGGCGTTCCTGGGCTGGGGACAACTTTGGGCTCTTGCCCTTCAACCGGCCCTTCGCCCTCGCCACGGCCATCCCCTCGCGGGTGCGCTGCCGGATCAGGTCAGCCTCGAACTCGGCCACCATGCTGAGCACGTTGAACAGCAACTTGCCCATCGGGTCCTGACTGTCGTAGATCGAGCCGCCGAGTGAGAGTCGCGCGCCTCGTGCCTCGATCTCCGACGCGATATCGGCGGCGTCACGGACAGAGCGAGCGAGCCGGTCGAGTTTCGTGACGACAAGAGTGTCACCCGCCCGGAGCGCCGCCAGCGCTTCGCGGAGCCCGGGCCGCTCACGGTTTGTGCCGGAGAGCCCCGCATCGGTGTAGATGCGCTCGGCCTCCACGCCAAAGGCAGCGAGCCCCTCGCGCTGGGCCGTGAGGTCCTGGTCCTGGTGGGCGGTGCTGCACCGGGCATAACCGATCTTCATGTTCGCTCCCCTGTTCGTTTATGGCCCCTTGAACGGGCAGTTCACCGGGCGGGTCTTGCGGACACCCCAGGCAACGTCCGACTGGCCCGTTCGAGAGCGTCCGGTCGTCGGACGGCTTACGGACGCTCAACTTGCTCGGCCAGCGACTCGCGACGCGCGTTCACCCGGCGCATCGGAGCACCCACGACGCGCCGCCGAAAGCCTCTGATATCGCGTTGAGGCCACGAGCGACCGAACGGGCGGCCTCCAGGTCACCGGCCTGGAGGGTGATATCCAGTTCCTCGGCAGCGACCCCGAACACATGATCGAACGTGAGGACGGACGCCGCCAGGATTTCTGGCTCGCGCTCCCATTCGGGATCGACCTTCGCTTCCTCATAGATGGCTTGCAGGTCCAGCATGTCGGTCCTCCTCGGGTTGACTAGTTGAATCATACCTATTATGTTTGATTTATGCAATACGGGCGGTCGGTTCAGGCGACTCTTGGCGAGGAGGAAGCGAGCGCGCTGGTCGCGCTCGTCGCTGCCAGCGGCTTGAGCCGTTGGCAGTGGGTGCGGGGGGCTATACGCGCCGCCGCCGCCGATCCCGAGGTAGCGGCGGCCATCGTCGCCGCAGCGCCGCCAGACGGTCGCGGCGGGCGGCGTCCGGGTGCGGGCCGCAAGCCAAGAGTGTCGGATGCGGCTGGGACCGTGAAGACATCGAAGGAGGAGAACCGGTGATGCTGCGGAAGACCGAAGGGGATCGTGATCGGCTGCGGCTGCTCCACGGTACCCAGGGCGTGACCATCCAGACATTGGAGGCTGAGAGGCGCGGCCAGGGCGTTCGGCTGACCGTGAGTCGTGTCGGTAGTTCGGCCGTCACCTGCGATCTGGATGCCAGCGAGGCTGAGGCGCTGCGCGACTGGCTCGCGCCAGTCCCCGGAGGAAGTAGGGAACAAGGATGAAGAGGACTGCGAAATGGGCGGGGATCGGCGCGGCCTGTGGGCTCGTGATCGTCACGATCTTTGCCGTCGGAGAAATGCTCGGGAGCCCTGGTCATCCGGAGACGGCGGTCGTGATCATCCTCGCGCTGGCCATGGGTGGCCTCCTCGTCGGCGTGCCTGCCGGGGCAGCGCTGGGGGCGGTCGCCGCTCTCTTGACGCGGGGAACGAACTGGGTGGGGCTTCGCGGGGGCGCGACCCCGCAGGCCGCCTCTGCCGCTCCCGCCTCGCCCCGGTCGATGGGAGGACCTTCGCGCAAGGCGATGGCTGCACTCGACACCGTGCGGACGCGAGCCAGAGAGGGAGCGCCCCAGGCGATCCGGGCCGCCCGAGAGGCGGCCCGGCAGCAGCCGGTGTCCGCCCAGCCGCAACCGGTGCCCCTGGCCCCTGTCCGCCGTCCTTCGCCACCACCGCCGACGCCGCTGGTGGACACCTCCGATCCGGAGCGCGTCAACCGCATCATCGCGGAGATCGCGGGCATGCCCGGTCTCGAACATGTCGCCGATCAGGTCGCGGACCTGGCTGAGACCGTGCGAGGCAACGAGCGGCGACGGGCCGCTGGGCTGGCTGTCGCGGAGACGGGACTCCATCTCGCCTTCGTGGGACCGCCGGGAACGGCCAAAAGCACAGTCGCCAGAGCATGGGGCAGGGCGCTCTGTGCGACGGGCCTGCTGCCCACCGACAAGGTGGTGGTGGCGAAGCGCGAAGACCTGGTCGCGGGCGTCATCGGCGGCACCGCTCCAAAGACATCGGAGGTCATTGACCGCACGCTCGGCGGCGTGCTCTTCATTGACGAGGCGTACTCCTTGGCCGCGCCCACGGGCGGCGGCGGACCCGACTTCGGGGCCGAGGCGATTGAGACCCTGCTGGCCCGGATGGAGGAAGACCGGGGCAAGTTCGCTGTGATCGCCGCCGGGTATCCGGCGGACATGGAGCGGCTGCTGGCCTCGAACGCGGGCCTGCGCTCCCGCTTCGAGGAGACGGTGGAGTTCCGGGCGTACGACGGGCCGACGCTGGTCCGGGTCGCCCAGGTCATCGCCGCCGCTGCCGACTACGAATGGGACGACGAGGCGATGGACGTGCTGCGTTCCGCGTTCGCCAGGCTGGCCGCAGCGCCGCCCCCGGGCTGGGCGAACGGCCGTTCGGTGCGCCAGATCATTGGGGCGGCAGCGAAGGCGCAGCACCGGCGTCTAGGCGAGGCTGACCCATCGCGCACCCTGACGGTCGAGGACGCCAAGGCTGCCCTGGCCCGGCTCTACCCGGAGGCGGTCTGACTTCGCGCGGGGCATAGGGGGAGGGCGGCAGCCGAGCCGAAGATCGAGCGGCCGCGTTACCCACGCGACGGGTCGAACACCGGACGACCTGACGCCCTCCACTACCGATTCTACGGCCACCGGTGCCAGCGGTCTAGGGACGGATTGGGGGCCGAAAACGTCCCTACCCGGCTTGTTTCTCGCATGAAATCGGGTCAGCGTAAAATTTCCACTGATCCTTTTCATTGGTGGTCTCTGGGCCCTTCATCGAGAAACTTGTGCCGAAAGTGGCCGTGACCCCCCACCGGGCAGCGGCGTCGCCGTGAGGCTCGATGGTGATCGACTTCCCGGCGCTGTCGGTGATCGTCACCGGGGCGTCCCCGCCCCCCTGCGGCTGCACGGTGACTGCCTTCCAGCCGCCTGGGGCTTCCAGGGTTGCAGTGACGCCGCCGTCAGGCCCGCTACAGGTCACCTTCACCAGGCCAGGCTTGCCATCCCACGTACCAATCTGGATCGAGTCGCCATTTCCCGCGTCGCGCGTTTCGCCGGGCCAAGTCTCTCCACTCTGGCCGCCCTCGGTGAGGCTTCCGCTGCTGCCTGCCGTGGGTGTGCTGCTGCATCCGGCCAGCATGCTGCCTACGGCCATCAGAGCCACCAGCCCGCCCGCCACCCGCATCGTCGTCCTCATCCCTTGCCTTCCGTTCGCTCCCTGCTTCACTAAGTCAAGAGGGTACGCGCGGGGACTGTCAACGGGGTCAGGTTCCGAAACGCTGGTCTGGTGCAGCCGCCCCCTCCCGACTTCGCAGCCCTGGGGCGGGAGGCGGCACGGATACGTCGTGAGAAGGGGTTGACCCTGGACGATGTTGCCGAGCGGTCGGGGCTCAGTCGGAAGTCCGTGGTCAACATCGAGCAAGCCCACAAGGCCCCGGACCTCCGCACGCTGCACGCGTTGGCTCACGGACTGGGGGTGCCGCTGGCGGCGCTAGTGACTTCGTTCTGCGCGGATCACCGAGAGGGTTCGGCATAGACCCAGCACGTTCGTCACCGTGGCTGAAGCGGCAGTGGCAGTGATCGACCTGGATGGCCACTGCGGGTGACTCCCAGGGGAGTGAAGGAAGGGCGCATGCCGAGCCAGGACGGCTCTGCCGCTCGAAACCACAACATCCCGACCCCGGCCCCAGGTACCAGCGACCTGCCCGCCCAGCCTGTCCCCGGCACCGGTTCCCTCGGGTCCGCCGAGCCCGACGCCGACCCGCCCGGCCGGGTCCTGCCAAGAGCCCGCTGGCGGCTTGCGGAGGTCGTCCCCGGTCCCCGAGAGCACGGAGAATCCCTGGCCCTGAGCCGGTGGTGAGCCCTTGCGCTCAGCGGATGATTTGCGTGCTTCATTTACGCTGGAAGCAAAGGCGGCCGTAGCGAAGCGCTGCTGAAGCGCACCAGCGTAAATGCCCAGCAATCTAATCCTTCAGGCTGAGCCGCTATCGGCTCGCTGACCTCGTTCTCTCTGGGCCCTCCGGTTCCCTGGCGCTCCCCGATTGCACCGGGCTCGGTGGACTCCTCCGCTGGTCCTTCGTGGGGGCTCCCCGCTGCTGATCCTGGGCCGATGGCTGGCCGGTTTCCGGGCTGTCGGCTGGGCTCTTTGGGTTCTCAGTGCTCCGGGGTTCGGGGGCTGGGCGGGCTGACTCGCGGAGGAACCTGGGGCCGTCGGGGTCTCCCTCTCTACTCCCAAACCGGGGCCGGTCACACTCCGTATCAGTGGGGGTCAGCCCTCGAAGAAGTCGAGTGGGTCGATCTCGGAATCTGGGTCGGCTTCGCTCGGCTTTTCGGGCTTCGGCTTCGCGGATTTCGGCTCCCGACCGCCGCGCATTTCGCCGGGCCTGGAGTCACCGGAATCGGGCGAGTCGGGGGCAGGAACGGGCGCGGGTCCATCCGCAACTTTCCCGGCCTCGATCTGGGCGTCTCGGGCCGCGATCTCGTCGTCCAGTGCCTTGGCCACCCGGTCGTAGTCGCGGTGCTGCAAGGCCGATGCCGGGGGCTCAGCGCCGTCTCGAACCCAGCCGTGCCACTCCGGCACTTTGGCGAACCGAGGCTTGGGCAGCCTGTCCGCCGCGAGCACGCCACGCAGCCGCTTCACAGCGGCGGGAGCGATGAAGCCGCCCTGGAACTCCAGTGCCGTGCCCTCCATGATCACGGCCCTGCCTCGGCCTCGGCAACTGTCGCTCAACTTCGCCAGATCGCGTGCGGGCATGTCCAGGACCATGTTCGTCAGCGTCGGCCCGGCGCTGCCGTAGAGCACCCGCGCGAAGCGGCTCAGCCTGGCCAGGCTGCTCAGCCCGGCGGCCGTAGCCGCCTGCTCCTCCTTCTCGCCCAGCCCGGCGGCCTCGGCGGCCTCGTCCACGATCACCAGGCACGGCCGGTACGGCTGGCCCTGAACCTTCAGCAGGTCGCCCTGCTCGTCGGCTCCCTCTCCGCCGGTCCACAGGTTGCGGCCTAGCCAAGCCTGCCGCTCCTTCATCTCACCGATTGCCTCCACGATGCCTTGGAGGCAATCGGGGCCAGGGAAGTAGCGCACCCCCGGCAGCCTCCCGGCCCAAACGAAGTCAACCCCCTTCGGGTCAGCGATGATGACATCCCAGCCCCGCGCGATGGCCTGCGCGACGAGCAGTCGTAGACCGACTGTCTTACCGCTCTTCGTCTTGCCCCCGATGAGCGCGTGAGGGTCGGTCGCGTCCGGGTCCCACCAGAGCGGGAAGGACTCGCCTGTGTTGGCGTCCTGCGCCTCGCCGAGGTAGAGCGCCAGCGGGGACGGCTTGTGCTTGTCGATCCACCCCCAAGAGCGGTCCTGGGGCACCCCCAGCATGGCTGGAAGCGGAGCGCAACGCTCCGCGCGGATGGTGCGCGCGGTGCTGTTGAAGTCCACCGCCCAAGGTGCGCCGACAAGCCCAGTCAGCCGTTCCAGCCGGGCGCGGATTTCGGCCCGGTCGCGCTCCGCGCGGTCGGCTCGCCACTGCGGCGGCAATGGCCCGGTAATCGCCACAGGGGTTCCTACGGCGTCAAAGCGCACGCGGACGGGTGCCTGGCGCACGGCGGCCTGCGCAGGGTCCCAATCAGGCCCGCCGCTCAGGACACCCGCGACGGCCCCCTCGGCAGCCGTGCGGGTCCGCTCCCGCGCCCAGGCCGCCCGCCACCACCACCGAGCGGCGGCGAGGACTGCGAGCGCGCCCAGGAGGGCCGACAGGGGCTCTCCGCGCTGCGCCAGCATCCCGGCCAGGGTCAGGCCCCCGGCGAGGCAGCACAGGCTCACCATGGCCCGCCTTGGGCTCGCCCAAGCCAGCCCCACGGCCGTGGTGAATGCCTCGGCGGTGCTGGTCCAGCCGGTGGCCCGGACTGCGGCTCCCCGCAGCAGAAGCAGGCCGACCGCGAGCACGCCCGCCAGCCCAGCGGCGAAGGTGGCCGGCGGGAGGCTGCTGGGGACGGCGAGCACGCCCAAGAGCAGCCCCATAGCCGCCAGCACCGTGCCCAGCCGCGTGGTGCCCTTTCGCGGCTGACCGTGCTCGTCGCGGCTCTGCGCCACCATCCACCCGCCCAGCGACAGAGCGGCTGCAATCATCAATCCCGCGTAGGTGGTCACTTCGTACCTTCCTTCTCTCGCTCGATCCGGGCCCGCTCGAACTGGGCCCAGACCCGCTGAAACTCCGCTTCTTCCCGCACGCGCCGCTGTTCTTCCTCGGCGTCCAGTGCTGCCTGGCGGGCGGCGCTCGCCGCGATCTGCTCGGCCACGAGGGCCGCCCGGCGCTCCTCCCAGCGGCGGTACCGCCGCTGGTCGATCTCCAGCACCCAGCGCACCGCCCGGTGCAGCCGCTCGGCGACCGGGCGAGCAATCACGGCCAGGCCGCCTCCGAGCGCCCGGAGGCCCTTCCCGACTTGGTGGGCGGCCTCCGGTCCCACGGCCCACCAGGCGGCGAGCGTCAGAAGCGCCACGGCAGCCAGGGTCGCCTCGCCCTGCCAAGGCCAGCGCCAACCGGGGCCTGGTGCGGCCGGAGCCGATGCCGGGTTCGGTGTGACCGAACACGAGGGGAGGTGCCCCTTCTCGCCCAGCGTCGCCTTCACCTGCGCGGCCGTCACGCTGCGGCCGACGGTGATCACGACCGGAGCCTCCGTGCGGCTAACCGTGAGCGGCGCACCAGCCACCCAGACGACACGCACATCGGCGGTGCCTGGGCCGACGACCTTCACCTTCCGCCCGGCATCCTCCAGCGCGTCCACCACGGCCGCCTGCGCGGCTTTGGGAGCAGCCGGGCTGGTCTCGGCCACCCTGACGGTGACCGGGCCGGTAGCGGGGCAGGAGAGCCCGCTCGGCGGCCGGGTGGACCACCAGGCCAGCAGGCTGAGCCCGCCGCCCAGCACGAGGACACCGATCAACAGCACCAGCAGGCAGCCCGCCCCCACCTTGCGGAGACCCCCGGGTTGCACGGCGGCGGCGGTCGCTCCTGCGGCCAGACCGGCCGCTCGTCTTGCTTTGCTCATGCCGACATCCCTTCCTTGATCAGAGCCTCGACCGCTGCTCTGATGGTCTTCGCGGCCTCGCTGGCCGCTTCACGGCTGGGGGCGCTCCTCGCCGCCCAGGCAGCGGCCAGCAGCGGCTCACGGCCGCTGAGCGCGTCGTAGGTCTCGGTCTGGTCCATCGCGGCCCGGACGGCCCGCAGCACCCGCTCCGGCTGATCAGCGGCGGGCGACTCGGGCGGCAGGCCACGCAGCGCTGCCCGCACCGCCTCCTGAAGCGGCTGGGCCGTCGGCGGGCGGATCGTTGCCGGTGGCTCGGCCTGCGTGGAGGTAGCAGGCTCAGCGGCGGCCAGGGCATGTGCGACGCCCGCGATGGCCCAGGCCGAGCGCTGATGGCTCCTGGCTGCCCCTTGTGCTGGCTCGGGCCAACCGGGCGGTGTCCGGCCCCTCAGCACCGCTGGGTATGTGTCGCGCGCCAGCCCGTCCCACCCGGTGCCCCGATCCCCGCCGGTCCCCCTCGGGGGCACGAGCGTGGCGCGCGGCCAGGCCGTCACCACCGCGCCCAGGACAGCGGCAGCGCCGGGGAGGCTCGCCAGCACCGTGGGCGGGACGGCGACCCGCGAGCCCTTGGCCCGGACGGCGGTCGGCGGGACCAGTGTCTCCACGGCGACGCGGACGGCCGGAGCCCGCTCGCCACGATCGGCGGCGAGGTCATTGAGCGCATCGCGGCTCAGGCGATTCAGTTCGCGGACGGCGGCGAGCACTTGGGCCGCCCAGACGGGGAGCGCCGCGTGGCTGCCGGTGTCGCCCACCCGCTCGATCGTGGCCGCCATGATCGCGCTGGTTCCGGCCCGGATGCACAGGCCGGTGGACTGGCTGCCGGGATCGACGGCCAGAACGGGCGGCCAGACCTCGGCCTCGACGGCGGCGCGCTCGGCCTCTTCTCGGCCGATCCTCATTTCGTCCAGTCCCCTCGGAGTGGCCCGGGGAGGGCGGCGGCGAGCGTCCGCAGGGCCGTCGCGTGCTTGCACGGCTCGGCACGGCGACCGCTGTAGGTCGCGGCCGGGCAAGAACATGTCCAGCGCCCGCCCCTGCTGATGCGGACCCGGTACGTCGAGCCGCCTGACCGCGCAGGCGTAACCGTGCCTTCGAGGAATGTGGCGCTGATGGTCGTGATCCGTAGGCGGGTGAGGGCGTCGAGAACGGCCTCAGCGGCAGGGGTGCGGGCGATCATGCTCGCTCCCACCGGGCGGCAACGGCAGGGTCGGCGATGATCTGCCGCAGCACGTCGGCGCTCGGTCGGCGGCCATTGGTCGCCCGAGCGGCGCTCCAGACCTGAAGCCGCCGCCAGACCTCGACGGGGGCCAGCCGGGCCGCACCACCGCGCTGGAGCGCACGGGCGACCCGGCGCTCCATTTCCACGGTCGCGGGGCGGCCTGCCTCGCCCTCCAAAGCGCCCCAGTTCGCGGCGAGGCGACACTCGATGGGCCGGGGATCAGCCTCCGGTTCAGGCCGGGAGGCTGGCTCCGGGTCGGGTCGGGTCGAGGCGAGAGCGGCTTCCAGCGCATCCGCATCGACCGTGACGGCGAATGTCACGGTCCGGGCGGGTCGGGTCATGACGGGTCCTTTCAGGGAGGGGTGGGGTCAGCGGCCGGTCGCGGCGCGGCGCTGAGCGAGGTCAACGACCTCGGCGGATTGGGCAGTGCCAGGGGCTTCTCGAACCTCGACGCCGACTGCTTGCAGCGCCTCGATGGACGCTCGGATCGCGGCGGGCAGTTCGCCCGCCGGGACGAGTGCGGTCACCTGGCCGGTCGACGCGTCGGTGGTGACGGCGATCATGGGCTGCTCCTCGGGCTTCTTGGGACTCAGGTCTGGGAGGTGTGGGACAGCCCCCGCGACGCGATTGGGACTCAGGTCTGGCGCGAAGCCTCCCGCTTGGGACTCAGGCCCGCTTGCGGGCCTAGGGGTGAGGTCGCCCGGCGCCAGCCGCGCAACCAGGCGGTCGAAGGGGACCGCGTAGAGCGATGCCCTTGCCTGCTGCGCGTGCGGGCCTCTCGCACGCCCTCGCTCCGCCAGGTCGAGCCAGCCCTCGGCTACGAGCCAGGCCAGCGCTCGATGCGCGGTCATGCGCGGCACTGCCAGCGCCTCGGCGAGCGGCCGCACAGGCACGGCCGGGCGGCCGTGAGCCCGCTCAGCCGCAAGGCCGAGCACATGGGCGAGAGTGCGCCTGGCCGTGGCATCCCCGGCCCAGGTGTCTTCGGGCAGGGCCTCCAGGAGGTCTCGGACCCGCACCGCCTTCGCCCGTACCTCTTCGGGAGTCCACGCCGGCGTCTCCGACACCTTGGCTTCGGCGGACCCCCAGGCGCGACGCAGGGTCGCCTCGTAGTCGCGCTTGGTGACTTCGCGGACACCTCGGTCAAGCCGGGCCTGCCGCCCGAGGTTGCTGCGCGCCTCCGAAACGAGGCCCGCCCACTCCGGGTACGTGTGCCCCCGCTGTTGAGCGCTCATCGCGGTTCGCACGAGCGCCCGATAGACCGCACGGTTTCCACCGCTTCGACGCTTCTCGCTGTGGCCCCGCAGGTCTTCAGCGGGTACACCATCCCGGATCAGGTCGATTATCGGGGCGGGAAGGGCACGGCGATTGGTGTTCATCGCCGTCTCCGCGCCGGGATGGCTGCCACGGCCGTGGCAAGCCGGGCGCGCTGCTGTCGGGTAATCGGCCGGTTGACCCGCTCCAGCGCCTCAACCGCCGCCAGCACGTCCAGCGCTGTCCGAATCTGGTCTTGCTCAGCAGCGCTCCCCCAGCGGCTGGCGGCGCCGAGCCGGGCGCGCAGTGCCGCTCGCTCGGTGCCGGGAATGCTGGGGTTAGCCATGCCGAAAGAATCGGCAACCAGCGAGCACAAAACAATTGCTTCACTAAGCCCAAACGCCGACCGCGCTTGCGTTAGTGGGGTGCTTCAGTAAAAGAAACTCCCTTGTCCGACGACCCTTCTGCCCGCCCACGACAAATTTGAAGCAATTCTGAATTGCAGGGTAATTCGTCGGCGTGTCGCGCCGCTTTCGCAAGGGCTCCCGGCCCCCACCACCGTTCCAGGGCGTGGCACCCGACCGGGCTGTCCGGCAGTCAGTCCACCTCGGCATCGGCCGCGCCTGCGGCGGCTGGCACGAGTGCGGTCCACAGAGAGCGTCGCTGCTCCGGTGACAGTGGGGGTGGCGGTGAGGCAGCCACCAGCCTTTCGGCGCAATCACCCATACCACCATCCACCAGCCACTGCATTTCCTCCCACCACTCCTCCGAGGGCCTGGCGACTGCGGCGAGACCCGAACCGGGAGCCTCGGGTGGGATCGTCGTCCGCCAGGCGACCTTGACGGTCTCGGGCCTGAACGGCTGACGGCCACGACCCGCCGGATAGAGGGTGATCTCCGCGAGTGTCGAGATCACCGTCCGCAACCCGCCCAGACTCGTGCCTACGAGCGCAAACGCAGGGTCGGCGGGGATCGGGGCACCGGTCTCAGGCGAAGCCTGAAGGGCGGCCAGCCTGTCCTCTACCGCTCGCTGGTCAGCGGCGAGTCCAGCAGCCACGCGCTGGTAGTCCCCCGCATCCATCAGTCCCGAGGCCAACGCGTCGGCTACCGCCGATCTGCGGTCACGGATGGCAGCCCACTGCGCCGCCAAGTCAGGCGCGCCTGGTTCTGGGTCACGCGGCAGCACCGTGGCCTGGGCATCAGGAAGCCCCAGTCGGGTCATGATGGTGGCGACGACGTAAGCCTCGACTTGGCGGGCCTTGCGCCTCAAGTGCTCATTGCCCGCTACGCACCCATACACGGGGTAGCGCGAGCCACTCGCTCCCCCATGCTGCGTGCTGGCCTGCATGGGTTCACCGCAGCGCCCGCAGAGGACGAGGCCAGTAAGGAGCGCGGTCCTGGCGCCCCGGTCGTGCTTGGCGTAGCGGCGTGCAGGGCGACTCAAGATCGCCTGGGTCCGCCGCCAATCGACCTCGTCCACGAGCGGCTCCCATCGGGCAGTCGCATCTGGCCGCTCAGCGCCCTTATAGGACACCAGTCCGGCGTAGGCCGGGCGGGTCAGAAGTTCCCGAACGGCGTTCCGGGACGAGGGCGCCTCGGGGTCGGCAGCCAGGAGTGCGCGCTGCGCCGCGTTAACCGACTGCGTGCGTAAGAACTCGGCATAGGCCTGGCGCACGGCACTGGCGGCGGGCTCGACGGGTTCCCCGGACCGGGCTGTGTAGCCATAAGTCTTGGGCGGGAGGGCACCGCTGAGGGCTCTCTGGCGTGCCCTGGCAGCGACACGCTCGCCTCGGTGTGCGCTCTCATGCTCGGCCACCAGGGTGAGGATTTGGCTGAGCATCCGACCGCCCGCGTCGCCGAGCGAAAATCCTTGGCCACGGACCGTTTCCACCGATAGGTTCGGACACGTCTTGGCGAGGTCATGCACCCGTTGAAGGTCCGTCAGTCGCCGAGCCAACCGGTCCAAGTCCCAGCACACGATCACCTCGGCCTCCCCCCGTGCTACAGAGTCGAGCGCAGCGTCGAACCCGGGTCGCGCTTTGCCCGCGTATGCGCTCACGCCGTCGTCGGTGTGGACGCCCGCCACGTCCAGGCTTTTCGCCCGGGCGAGGTCCTGACAGGCGGCAACCTGCCGCTGGACGGCGGCAGATTGATCGGCGTCCGCGTCGAGGTCGGACAGGCTGAGCCTGGCGTAGATCACGGCTTGACGGGGAGTATCCGGCATGGCCCGAGCATATAGCAGTCCACTGACTGTCAAGGAATCCGAACGGTTACTGCCCGGTGCACGCCACCGGGGTGACCTGCAACCCGGGCAGCCGGGCCGGCTGATCTCGTCGCGACGGCGGACGTGCCGAACTCCGGACATCTTCTCGCCGTCGCTGAACCGCCGATCATGCCGATCTCCCGCCGCAACCTGCTGCTTCTCGGGGCGCTCGCCCCGCTGGTCGGCTGTGTCGCCGGGACGCACTGGCGGGCGGTCGACCTCGACGCCGAACCGCAAGCCCTGACCAGTGGCTCGGGCGGACCGCTGATCGGTCTCGCCGGACCCCGCCTGCAGGGACCGAACGGGGCGATCGCGGTCAGAACGACCACCGGATACGGGGCGGAGGCACGGTGGGCGTCACTCGCAACCGACGACGCCCGGATCGTCGGCGTTGGGCACGCCGTCGGTGGCGCTCACGGCAACGCGCGCTGGTCGGTGTTCTCCGGCACTACCACGTCGGTGACCGAGCAGGAGCAATCGTTCGAGATCTTCCATGGCCTCGGCTCGGGTCAACTCGTGGCAGCCGTGTTCGCCGGGCACGAACCGGTGCTGATCGGCTCGTGGGCGAGCGCCGTCGCCGGCCTGGATGTCACCATTTGGCTGCTCGATGAAGACCGGTGGGAGCGGCAGCCGTCCAGAGCCCGCGCGCTTGTCGCCACGTCTCGCTCGCTCCCTCAGGCGCACGCCGCGGTCGGCGGTGATCGGCTGATGGTGGTCGGCCAGCTGATCGAGTTGGACCCGATCCGTACCCGGGCGGTGGCCTGGTCGAGTACCGATCCGCGGGGTGACTGGACGTGCCTCGACCTGCCCGGACCGGGCACCACCACCATCGCCGAGTCGGTGGCCACCCACGACGGCGGCTGGCTGGTGGCGGGCCGCTCGGACGACCGGCTGATCGCCTGGCGGATCGCCTCCGATCTGACGGTGACCGAGGTCGCTGTGCCAACACTGCGGGCCGCGGACGGCGTCCGGGTCGCGGCGAGTGACTCCGGGACGCTGATCGTCGCCGGCGACGGTGGCACCGTGCGCGCCCTGCACGGCAACTCGGACGCCTGGCAGTCGTCCACCGTGCCCGGCCGGGCTCCGCGGGGTGCCGGGTGGGCGTCCGAACCACGGGTAATCACCACCGCCGACCAGGGCCCGTCCCGGCTGTTCGCACTATCCTGAGCGCCATGATTGACGCCGACCTCGCCCGCCGCCTGCGGTCGGCGGGGATGCCCTGGCGACCCGACAGCGGCGACCGCTTCACGATTCCGGACGGCGACCTGGCCGACGAGATCTTCGTCATCGCCGAGATGGTGATCCAGATCCAGGACGTCCCGGGCGGTTCCAGCATCTTCAAATTCAACGGCACCACCGAATGGGCGCTGGACTCGATCGACCAGACCCGGGTGCTCTGGCTGCCGCGCGAGGACCAGCTCCGCGACGCCCTCGGCGACCGTTTCGCCGGGCTGACCACGGTCCCGGGCGGCTGCGCTGTCACCCTCACCGACTCCAGCCGGCATCTCGACATCGATGCGGAACGGGCCTATGCGCGCGCCGTCCTGCACGTGCTGGGCGAGCCGTGAGCGTCGTCATCCCGCACCGCTTCCGCGGCCCGAACACCTCCGGCAACGGCGGCTACAGCGCCGGTGCAGTCGCGGCCGCATTGGGGCGTCCGCTGGGGCCGGCCGAGATCACCCTGCAACTCCCGCCACCACTGGACGTCGACTTGCCCGTCGCGAGCGACGGCGAGGGCGTCCGGGTCGACTCGGCGGCGGGAACCGTCGCGCTCGGACGGCCCGCGCAACTGGACCTGGACGTCCCCGCCCCGGTCGGGTTCACCGAGGCCGAGCGGGCCAGCCGCGACTGCCCCTGGCTGGTGGACCATCCCTATCCGCAGTGTTTCGTCTGCGGCACCGAGCGTCCGGACGGCCTGCACATCTTTCCCGGCCCGGTCACCGGACGCCGTGTCGCCGCCGCGCCCTGGGTGCCGGACGGCACCCTCGACGCCGGCGACGGCACCGTAACGCCGGCCGTCGTGTGGGCGAGCGTGGACTGCCCGTCGCTGTTCGGCTACGGCTGCTTCGCCGAGTGGCCGGCGCTGATGCTGCTCGGCCGGTTCACCGCACAGCTGCATCGCCTGCCGCGCGTCGGCGAACCATGTGTGGCGATGGGCTGGGCGCTGGGCCACGAGGGCCGCAAGTACGACACCGCCGCCGCCCTGCACACCGCGGATGGCGAGCTGCTGGCCGCCAGCCGAGCCCGCTGGATCACCCTCAAACCCACCACCCCCCTCAGCCCCCACTCCTCCCGGTAGAAACCTCGCACCCCGGGGACGGTTCTTTTCATTCGATTTTCGCACCCCCGGGGACGGTTCTCTTCGTTCGAAAATCGCACGAAAAGGACCGTCCCCACACATGCGACTAGGGTGGCGGCATGACGACAAACACGGCGCAAACCCGGTCGGCATGGCAGAGCCAGGACGTCATCGACCACTTCCTCGGCGAAGCCAAGGTGTGGGCCGTGGTGGGGTTGTCGGGCGACCCGGACAGAACCGCCTACCGCATCGCCCGGCTGCTGCAGAACAGCGGCAAGAGGATCGTGCCGATTCACCCGTCTGCCCCGACTGTGCTCGGCGAGCAGGGGTACGCGACGTTGGCCCAGGTGCCGTTCCACGTCGACGTGGTGGACGTCTTCCGTCGCTCAGAAGCGGCCGGGCAGTTCGTCGACCAAGCGATCGCGATCAACGCCGGCGGGGTCTGGTTCCAGCTCGGTGTCATCGATCATGACGCGTTCGCCCGGGCCCAGGCCGCCGGCCTGCCGATGGTGATGGACACCTGCCCGGCGATCGAGTGGCGCAGTCGCGGTTAGGACGGCGTGAGCTCGGGCATTGAGTTCGGTGCCAGACTGACGCCTTCAGTGGACGTCTCTCAGTTGCGGCCACGGGGCTGCGAACGACGTCGGCCCGCGGCGTAGTCTGACCGCATGTGCCGCAACATCCGTCCACTGAATAACTTCGAGCCGCCGGCCACCAACGACGAGGTGCACGCCGCCGCACTGCAGTTCGTCCGCAAGGTCTCCGGGACGACCAAGCCTTCCAAGGCCAACGAACAGTACTTCAACGAGGCCGTCGAGGAGATCGCCCACATCACCCGGCACCTCCTGGAACACCTCAGCACCTCTGCCCCGCCGAAGAACCGTGAGGTCGAGGCGGCCAAGGCTCGCGCTCGCTCGGCGGCCCGCTTCGCCAGCTGACCGCTTCGCCAGCTGACCGCTTCGCCAGCTGACCGCCTCGCCGGCTGAGCCGCTTCGCCCGAGCCGCTCGAAGAGTTCGCCCGAGCCGCTCGAAGAGAACGCCAGCGGGCGGACCGATCATCGGCCCGCCCGCCAAATCCGAAGGTCAGCTCGCGGCGGCGATCCGCTCGAGTGCGCTCTCCCAGTGCTGCGTGATGGCATCGACGTCCCAGCCGCCCGGAATGTGCTCGTGGCGGATCTCGACGACCGTCGAGTCCTCGGACTGCTGTACCAGATGCAGGTCGACCAACGACTTGGGGGCGTCGGGCTCGGCATGCCAGCTGAACCGGATCTGCTCCAGCGGATGGTAGCTGCGCACCACGCCATAGGTGCCGTTGTTCGAACTCCAGCTGTCACCCTTGTCGCCGAGGGCACCCCCCTCACCCAACAGGGCCTCGGCCCCAGGCGGCGTGACCAGCAGACGCCAGACTTCCTTCACTGGTTGGGACACCGACCGCTGCACGACCACGGTGGTGTCCTGGGACTCCTCGAGCGAGTCGCTCGCACTCTGATCTGACATTGAAACCTCGATCCGATCGGTCCGAAACCGGTCGACGGCGACCGGTACGCACACCATACCCCCGCCCCTCTGAGCGCGTACGGCGTGTCGACGGACACGTCTCATGCCGTCAACTCTGCCTCGTGACCGAGCCCTGCACACGCAGTCGAGGGCTGGCCCGGTACGGCGACACGGTCGGTTCGCCGGCCAGCCAGAACCGCCACGGGCGCGTCGCCGCCACCGAAACCCCTACCCGCGGCCCGCTCGCGATCAGCCCAACCTCACCGACTCGCGGCAGCAGCGCCAGGGCAGGTTCCCCGAGCCGGCGTCCGGAGTCGTCCAGGGTGAGCGCGAGCGCCTGGCCGAGACAGCCCGGGCCGCGGGCCAGCCTGGTGTCGGGGACTCCTGGACGCCGCGCGCGGGCGACGTCCAACCCATCGACCACCTCCCCGGCGCGCAGCAACACCGCCGAACCGCTGCCGATCGGCCCGCAAACCACGTTCGCGCAGATGTGGATGCCGTAGGACCGGTAGCAGTACAGCGTCCCCGGCGGCTCGAACAGGTGCCGGGTGTGCGGACGCCAGCCGCGGTAGGCGTGCGCCGCCGGGTCGGCGGCACCGTGATACGCCTCGACCTCGGTGATCCGCAGGGTCACCGGGCCGACCCGCAGCCGCATGCCGAGCAGATCGGGAGCAACCGAAAGCGCATCGCGGGTGAGGTCCACCGGACCAGTCTGCCCGTAGGACGGTAGTCTCGCCTGATGCGCACCCGAGCCCTGGCCGCCGCAGTGGTCACCGCGCTCGGTCTGCTCGCCGGCTGCACCCAGCCCGCACCGCCGCCGAGCCCCACCGCGACTTCGACGGTTCACGTCGACCTGACCGCGCCCGGACAAGCCCGCGCGATGATCAGGCGGCTGATCGCGAAGGCCGGGACCCAGCGCCTGATCCAGGTCGAGATCACCAAGGATTGGGCCGCGATCACGGTGGTCAAGGACGACCAGGCCGAAACCTGGGCGTGGCGCGACAACACCATCAAACAGGTAGACACCGACGTCGCTTACGTGCAACAGACGGTTTTCTCCATCGACGACTTCAACATCAACGACGTCGGCGCTCTGTTCCGTTCCTCCGCCAGCATCTCGGGATCGGAGAGCGACCAAGAGTTGCAGATCGTCGATTCCTCGGCCGGCGAAGTATTCATGAGCGTGTCCACCGTTCCGGAGTCGCGCACGGTGTTCTTCTATCCCGACGGCAGCCTGTTACCCACTCTCGATTTCGCCACCGAAGGCGGCATTGAGCGCGGCCTGTCCGATGTCCTCGGTACCCGCAACACGGCGATCGCGGTTGGCGTCCAATCGACTCTCGGAGCCTGGGTCGACTTTCCCGGGAGCACCACGACGACGATCCGCCGGCTACGGACATCCACCGTCCCGGTGACCATCAACGAACGCTCGCAGCGGCCGGAGCTGCCATCGTTCAACGTCACCCGGGTGAAGGCCGGGGCGATCTGGCGAGTGTTGTCGGCGGCCCGGACGAAGGGCAACTTCACGTCGAACACCCGCTGGCAGGTGGTCATCGACGATCGGGCGCGGACCGGGGTCGCACGAATGTACTTCACCATCGGCTCGACCTCGTCGGTCGCCGACCTGGACGGCCACGAGATCAACGCCTGAGCCCAGCCCGGCCCGTGGGCGGGGCCGGCCGGAGGACGGGGAGTCGGTTTGGTCAGGCCAGATGGCTCGGTCATCATGGGCAGATGCAGATCGTCGGTGTGGTCGTGGCAGGAGGGTCGAGTGTCTTCGTCCGTCCCCTCGTCCACGGTGCCGATCCGCACCGGTTGGCTTGGGAACTCGGCTACCGGATTGTGCGGCTGCTCTCGGCGGTCGGCGTCGGGGACGACCTGACGGTGACTGTGCAGGTGTCGGCGCACGGACGCCGGGTCGCCGAACGCGGCCCGCAGCGGCGCCGCGCGCTCGATCCAGGGCTGAGCGAACTCGAGATCGGTGAACCCATCGTGCGACAGCGGCTGGCTGCCTACGCGATCGTGCTCAGCGCGCGCGGCCTGCTGGCCACAGAGTTCTCCGAGCGCACCGCGGTGCCACACTCGTGGGGCCTGCCCGGTGGTGGGATCGACCCTGGAGAGAATCCCAGTCAGACGGTGATCCGCGAGGCGGTCGAGGAGACGGCCCAGCAGATAGAGATCTCCCAGCTGCTGGACATCCAGACCGATCACTGGATCGGCCGCTCCCCCCGCGGCGCCGTCGAGGACTTTCACGCCGTCCGGATCATCTACGCGGCCACTTGTCCCGAACCCACCGACCCGGTCGTCCAGGACGTCGGGGGCACGACGGCGTCCGCCCGTTGGGTGCCGCTGCAGCAGTGGCACCGGCTGCATTGGGCGGCCGGCTCGCGGGCGCTCCTGGAACGGCATCTGAGCACTCTCGCCGGGCGCTTCGGCTACCGCCGCCGCAGCGCGGGCTGACCCTGCCGCCCTCGCGCTCGCCGAACTATTTGGGGCTCGCTGAATTCAGCGAGCCCCAAATAGTTAGGCGAGCGCGGGATGGGGGTGCAGACACGACAACGCCGCCGGACGAACCGGCGGCGTTGTGCGTGGTCGAGGTCAGTTGGAGCGGAAGTACGACAGCAGCCGCAGCATCTCGATGTAGAGCCAAACCATGGTGACGGTGAGGCCGAAGGCCCCGCGCCACGACTCGGACGCCGGGGCGCCCATCGCGATGCCCTGCTCGATGTAATCGAAGTCCAGGATCAGGTTGAACACAGCCAGTCCGACACCGATCGCAGAGATCAGCAGCAGGATGGCGAGGTTGCCGCCCGAGAACAGGAAGCCCATCCCGAACATCGACAGCACGAAGTTGACCAACAGCAGACCCGCGTAGGCCAGGGTGCCGATCATCACCATCTTGCGGAACTTGTTGGTGACCTTGATCCGGAAGAACTTGTAGGCGCCCAGCGTCGCGGCCGCGGTCACCAGGGTGGCCATGATGGCAGCCGGGACGATGCCGTTCCACGCGTACTCGTAGACCTTGCTGATCGCGCCGATGAAGATGCCTTCGATGGCCGCATAGGCGAGCACCGCACCCGGGTTGATCACCCGGCGGGCCGCCACGACCAGAACGGTGATGAAGCCGACGATCGCACTGACGATCACCGCCGGGAACAGGAACCGCTCCGGCATGAACATGAAGGTGAGTGCTGCGGTGGCGATGAGGGTGCCCATGGTGATCGCCGACTTGGTGATGACATCGTCGATGGTCATCGTGCCCTGGACGCCCGGAGCCGGATCCTGCGGATAGGGCTGGTCGGGATAGGGCTGGCCCGGCTGCTGATGGCCGAACTGACCCTGCTGCGGCTGACCGTACTGCTGGTACTGGTTCGGCTGCTGCTGCGGGGTGAAAGCATCCGGCCTCGAAAGAACGGGGTTGGAGCTACGCATGTGGGTTTCTTTCTCTTCGTTGATGTCAGTCCATAGTAAGCAACGCATCCATCGATGGGATGCTTCCCGTCCCCGGGAAGTCCCTGATTGCCTCGACACGGCGACGCAGCGAGGCGCTTTCCGCGCCGGTCGGTCAGCGGATGACGTCGAAGGCAAGCCCCGTCCCGATTTCCTCACACGATTTGGGTGATCCGAGCGTGTCGGCCGGGGCGCCGGAGCATTACGCTCCGGCGCATGAACTGGTCGTCGTTGCCCTCTCTGCAGGAACTCATCCAGACCGGACGCGAGTTGCGTCGGAGTGTGCCGCGGCGCTCACTCGCCACACTCACCGAGGGTCCGCGCGACCCGCTCGGCATTCTCGATGAGCAGAACCGGACCCGGCTCCAGGACTTGATCGGGCTGCGTACCGAACGCATGTCGGCCAACGCTTTCGCGTTCTATCGTGGCACCGCCGCACTGATGGCCGCCGACCTGGCCGACGACCCGCACACCGGGCTCCTGGTCGCCGCCTGCGGTGACGCGCACGTGTCGAACTTCGGCTTCTACGCCTCGCGGACCCGCTCGCTGATGTTCGACCTGAACGACTTCGACGAGTCGGCGTGGGCGCCCTGGGAGTGGGACCTGAAACGGCTCGTCGCCAGCGTGGTGATCGGCGCCCGCCACTCCGGCCGATCCGACAACGTCACGCAACGCGCCACCGTGGGCGCAGTGATGTCGTACCGGCAGGTGCTGAACGAGGCGATGACGCTCTCGCCCACGCAACGCTTCTTCTCACACTTCGACGTCGAGGCCGGAATGGGCCGGCTGAAGGGGGAATCGAAGCGGGTACTCGAGGCGGCGATCAAATCCGCGCAGAAGCGCACCGGCGAGCGCGCAGTGCGCCGACTGACCACCAAGGACGCCGACGGCCGGCTGCGCTTCATCGAGCGGCCACCGACGATGACCCCGATGGAGTCCGAATCCGAGAAGGACGTGCATACCTACTTCAAACGCTGGCGTGAGACCGCTGCGCAGGACGTGCAGTTGCTGGTGCACCACTACTACGTCGCCGACGTCGCCCGACGAGTGGTCGGCGTGGGCAGCGTCGGCACCCGATGCTCCCTGGCGCTGTTGGCGGACCGGGACGATAACGCGCTGATCCTGCAGTCGAAGGAGGCGAACGTGAGCGTGTTGGAACAGTACGGACGAATCGCTCAACCGGAACAGCTGACGGCCGTGATCGAGGCGAGCGGGCAGGGCGCCCGGGTGGTCGCGATGCAGCGCGTCCTGCAGGCGGTGTCCGATCCGTTCCTGGGCTATCTACGCAGCGCCCAGGCCGACCTGTACGTGCGTCAGTTCAACGACATGAAGGGCGGCATCGAGGTCGACCAGCTCGAGGATCGGCCGTTCGTCGAATACGCCCAGGCGTGCGCCGCGACCCTGGCCCGCGCTCACAGCCAGTCGCCGCGCGCCGGCGCGATCGTGGGATACATCGGTTCGGGGACGGCCGTGGCCGAGGCGATCACGGCGTGGAGCCACGCCTACGCCGACCTGTCGGCGCAGGACTTCCAGGCATTCGTTGCGGCAAGTCAGCCCGGGGCAGACGATCACGCCTGATCGTCCAGCGGCCAGTAGGCCCGCGCAGGGAGGGTGTCGCCCCGGAGCTGATCTGGGCGCGTCGCGCCGACTACATCCCACGACGAGGAGTATGCGTTTCGGGTGAGGTTGATCACGCTCCGTGTGTCCGTGCAAGGGATGATGTGTTCATGCAGATCGCTGGGCGAAGTTCGGGCGGATCGCTGCGGTTTCGCGATCTGGGACGTCTGGTCGACGTGGGCGGGATGGAGCGTTCGCCGGATGACGCAAGGAGCTCCCAGCGGTGGATACGGTGACGACGAACCCCTGGGCGATGGTGTCGGTGGTGCTCTGGTGCGCGCGGCTGGTGGCGTTCATCGCGCTGCATATCGTCCCGAGCCCGTACTCCGCGATCCGCAACGCTGTGAGCGACTACGCGGTGGGGCCGACGCGAGCGCTCAGCTCGGTTATGACCTGGGTGACCGCGGCGGCGTGGGCGAGTCTCGCGGCCGCGGTGTGGGTCGGATATCCCGGCTGGCCGGATCGCACGGGGATCGTGACCGCGCTGATCGCGCTCGCCGTGATCTTCGTCGCGCTGCCCTTCGTGCCGACAACCATCGAGGGTGAGAAGCCGAGCGCGATTGGGCGCCTTCATCTGCTGCTCGCCATCGCATGGTTTGCAGTGTCGTACGGCTGCATGGGGAACTTCATTCGGCTGCTCGCGGACCGGCCCGAGACCACCTTCACGACGGCGATCGCGATCCTCAGTTGGGTGGCGCTGGTGGCGCTGGTCGTGTCACTCCTGCTACCGGGCCTGCGTCGCCGCACCTTCGGCATCTCGGAGCGCGCCTTCATCTTGGCAGTCTCCCTCTTCTACCTCTGCGTCGCGGTGCTGATGGCGACGGCCTGACCGCGTCGGGACGCCGTCCGCGTTGGCCAGGTAGATCACCTCCAGCAAAGAGGGGATCCGCCGCGGCACCGGGAACTCCGCCATCTAGACGTAATGACTGAGCAGTCATTAGAGTGGCGGGGTGGACGCATCACCGCGAGCCACCTCGATGCGGCTTCGGGCCGCGCGGTCGGGCGGCCGCCGCGGGCTGATCGCCTTCGGCATCATCGCCTTCGCGCTGTTCGTCGTCAACGTGGTGGAAGCGCTGATCCCGGGGCTGTTCGAACTCTGGATGCGGCTCCGGATAGCCGGCATCGCCGTGCTCATGGTCATCCTCGCGCTGCCTGCCCGCCACGACCTCCGTGCCGGAGCGACCACCTGATGAGCCCTGGTGTCGCGCGCGAGCGTCCCGCCCGCCGTCGGCTCCCGCCGCAGGAACGGCGCGGGCAGCTGATGGATGCGAGCATCCGTCTCCTCGCGCGCGACGGGTTCCCACGCACGACCGCCGACGCGATCGCCGCCGAGGCCGGCGTGTCGAAGGGACTCATCTGGCGGCACTTCGACGACCTGACCGATCTGCTGCATCAGAGCGGGCTCCATGCCCTGCGCCAGATCACCCAGGCGGTCGCCGACGAGCTCGACTTCACCGC
This sequence comes from Micropruina sp., assembly GCA_044225075.1. GTDB lineage: Bacteria > Actinomycetota > Actinomycetes > Propionibacteriales > Propionibacteriaceae > Micropruina. The sequence goes on from JBGAJF010000019.1 coordinate 57,519, forward strand.
ACCGGTGCCGGACGTGATCCGTGCCGCGATCGCGGTCGCCTCCCGGGTGCCGACGCGGTGGCCGGAACAGCATCGCGCCATCCAACAGCTCACCGGCAGTCTGCGCGACTCCGAAGGCGCGCTCGTGGTCTCCGCGGCGGACATCGACGAACTGCTCGCCGGTCAGGAGATGCTCTTCAGAAAAGGGCAGAGCGAGGGCGACATCCGGCCGGACATCGATCCCCGCACGCTGGCGATCACCTACCAGGCGGCGGTCGACGCGATGATCGAACGTCTCGAGGGCGATCCCGAGCTCGATCCCGAGGCGAGCGCGAGCGAACTCGCGGACCTGCTGCTCGACGGCATGAGGAAGAAAGGACACCAATGACCGCGAAGAACACCGATCACGACCTCCAGCAGCTGGCAGCGGCGGCTGAGCACTTCACCCTGGTAATCCTGAAATGGACTCCCGATCGGTTCATGCCTGGGGCAGAGGCGATCGAACGCCAGCACCAGCAGCGACTCGCATCGCTTCGCACCCAGCGGGTGATCGCGGTCATCGCCCCGATACTCTCCGGCGAGCTCGGCGGGGTGCTCATGATTCGCGCCACGCTCGAGGAGGCCGCCGCGCTCATCAATGAGGATCCGTGCGTCAAGGCGGGCATGCAGACCTACGAACTCCATCCCTGTCTCGGGTTGTTCGAGGAGGCGCCTGCGTGACGATCGAGCCATCGTACGACGAGCGGTTCCCCACACCCGCCGTGCGCCGCTGGGTGCGCACCTGCTGGATCCAGTCCGCGGGATCCTCCCCGTACGTGCAGCGCAACCTACCCACCGGGGGCATGGAACTGCGCTACCAGGTCGGAGGTGGGCTAACGATCCTGGGGCCGCTGACCTCGGTTCTCGAGGAGGTCCTTCCTCCGCACGCGATCGTCGTGGGAATCCGCTTCCGCCCCGGAGCACCGATCGCCGCCGGCCGTCCGGCGGTGGAGCTGGCCGACGTCGTCCTGCCTGCACGCGAGCTCTGGGGGAAAACCGCGGACGACCTGGCCGATCGGCTTGCATCGAGCCGGCGACCCGAGGCGGCACTCGTGCTGCTGAACGGCTACCTGCGACGCCTCCTCGCCCCCATCGCCGGGGATCACCTGGTGCGCAGCGTCATCGAGGACCTGATGCCCTGGCGCACGACCCAGCTGTCCACGGTGGCGGACGCGCACAACCTGTCCGGCAGCCAGCTGCGACGACGCGTGCTCGACACCGTCGGTCTTTCGCCGAAGGTCCTGCAGCGCACGCTCCGGTTCCAGGGCTACCTCGCCCTCGCACAGGCCGCCGCCGCGCCGACCTTCCGGATCGCCGACGCCGCGGCCCTGGCCGGGTACGCCGACCAGTCGCACCTCACCCGGGAGTGCGTGCGGCTGAGCGGGAGGACCCCGGCCGAACTTCTGGGCCCGAGGACGGACGTCTGCGGCTGCGGGCACGACCACTCGGCGTCGTATGTCCCGTTCCTTCGCGGACGCGCGTTCCGTTCAATCGTTTCGCACCGCGATCTCCTAGCGTCGCCGACATGATCGACACCGAGCTCCGCACCGTCAGCTCTATCGGAACCGCCTACCCCCACGAAGCCGAGCGGTGGGGCATCGTCATCGAGATCGACCTCACGGTGATCGCATGACCCGGGTGGTTGCCGCCCTCGCGGTGTCCGTGGATGGCTTCATCACTGGACGCGCCCCCGGTGCCGGCCGCGGCCTCGGCGACGGGGGCGTCCTGTTCGACTGGTACACCAGCGGCGACGTGCCAAGCACCGTCTTCCCCGGATTCCACCTCAGCGCGGAGAGCGCTCGGGTCTTCGACGCGCTGGCCGGGTCCGTCGGCGTCGTGGTCACCGGCCGCCACACCTACGACGACTCCGGCTGGGCAGAGGGTGGAGCGCCGCATCCGACGGCCCCGCTCGTCATCGTCACGCACGGGCCGCTCGTCGCCGCCGACGAGCGGCAGACGGTCGTCACGACAGGCATCGAGGACGCGGTCGCGACGGCCCGTGGGCTCGCCGGCTCCGGCGACATCTCGCTGCAAGGGGGCGGTGTCATCACATCGGCCCTCGCCGCCGGTCTGGTCGACGAGGTGATCCTGCACCAGGTGCCGGTGCTGCTCGGAGCCGGTCGGCGGTTCTTCCAGGAGCTGCCGCACCAGGTGAGCCTCGAGATTCTCGAGGTGGTGGCGGCTCCCGACGTCACCCACCTGCGGCTCGGTGTCATCCGGTCGAGTCATGTGGGTGGCGTGCCCCCGGCGGGGTTCGAACCCGCACTGGGGCGGGTTTAAGCCGCCTGCCTCTGCCGATTGGGCTACGGGGGCACGCGCCCGATCGTAGTGCTTGACGTCCGCGCCGGCACTACCGCTACTGCGCCAGCAGGCCGAGCGCGATGCCGTCCAAGATGTCGGACTCGCTCACTGTCAGATCCACGCTCACCCGACGTCCGACCCGATCGGCGATCAACGCACCGGCGCAGATCACGTCCGCCCGCTTGGGGTGCATGGACGGCAGTGTGCGCACCTGCGCCACGCTGGAGGCGAGCAACTGCTGGGTCAGCGCCGACAGTTCATCGCGGCCGACGGTGGAGGCATGCACCCTGGTCCGGTCGTACTCGAGCAGCCGCTGGTTGACTGCCGACAGCGACGTTGCGGTGCCGCCAACGCCGATCCAGGTGGCGACCTCGCCGAACAGCAGCCCGGAGCCGTCCAGCAGAGAGTCGATGTAATCGGAGGCGGCCGCGATCTGGTCACCTGTCGGCGGGTCGCCGGCCAGGAACCGCTCGCGCACCCGGACGCTGCCAATGTCGAGGGACAGCCCGTGCTCGATGCTCGGCGTCAGGCCACCGCTGCCGAGGACCAACTCGGTGGACCCGCCGCCGATGTCCATCACCAGGGCCGGGGCAGCGACATCGGGCAGCGCGGTGAGAGCCCCGCGGAACGACAGGGCCGCCTCTTCGTCGCCGCTGATGATCTCGGCATCCACACCCAGCCGGTCGCGTGCACCGGCGAAGAACTCGTCCCTGTTGGACGCGTCCCGCGCCGCGGAGGTGGCGACCAGCCGGACCCGCTCGGCGCCCAGATCAGCGACGACCTCGGCATATTCGGCAAAGGCGGCCAAGGTCCGCTCCAGCGCATCGGGGTGGAAGCGGCCGGTGGCGTCCACGCCCTGACCGAGCCGGGTCAGGATGAGCCGCCGGTCGAGATCGACGAGCCCTCCGCCGTCGGCGGGCCCTGCCACCAACAGACGCACCGAGTTGGTGCCGCAATCGATCGCCGCTACCTTCATCGTTCCCCCAAACACTCGCCGAACGGAAACTCTCGCAACAACTCGACGGCCTCGTCGCCGAGCGGGTTCACCCCGGGCCCGGTCGCCAGCGCGTGCGCAACCAGGACATGCAGACACTTCACCCGGGTCGGCATGCCGCCCGCGCTCACCCGGTCGATCTCGGGCACCTCACCGAGTGCGCGACGGTCCGCCAAGTAGGCCTCATGCGCGGTGGCATACCGGGCGGCAAGCTCGGCGTCCTCGCTCAGCCGACGGCTCATCTCGGCCATCACACCGCGGGCCTCGAGCGTCGAACAGCCAGCCACAGCCTTCGGACAGGTCAGGTAGTAGGTGGTCGGGAACGGCGTCCCGTCGGGCAGCCGGGGGGTGGTGACCACGACGCCCGGGCTGCCATCCGCGCATCGCCAGGCGACCCGGACCAGCCCGCGTGGAGCGCGTCCCAGCTGTTCCTCGATGGCCGCAACGTCGGCGGGGTCGATCGGGGACGCGGGCATGGCTGTCATTCTGCCCGCTGGCCGAGGGGCTGTCGAAGGCCGGCCTGCGCCGACGCCCGGCGATGTGCGGCGAGCGGACCGAGAGGGACCGTCTCCGCGTGCCGAAAGTGGACGGAAAAGAACCGTCCCTCCGTACCGAAACGTACTGGGAATGGACCGAAAGAACCGTCCCCGGCGTACCGAAGGTCAGCGGCCGACGCGACGGGTCGGATTGTCTGCGGTCTCGACCGATCCCCAGAGCCGGTCGAACCACATCGCCGGGTGTTCGCCGGGTGGCAGCTCGTTGGTCGAGTCGAGGACGACGCCGTTGCCGAGCGGTTTGCCGTCCGCCCCGACTACCCGGTAGCCCGTCTCGCCAGGCAGCAGCCAGCCCAGCCGCTGCCTGGCCTGCGCCTTGACGTAGGCGGGGTCGTTCCAGCGTTGCAGTTCGTCCTCGAGCTGGGCGATCCGTTCGGTGCGCTCCTGGATCTGCTGGGTCGCGGTGGCGAGGTCACGCTGCTGGTCGAGGTAGATCCGCAGCGAGTTGGCGTAGGACAACGCGAGCACCAGCAGGACGCTCATCACGGCCAGTGCTCGCCGGGTGAGGCCGAGCCGGTTGGGTACCCGGGGCAGACGCCGCGACGCCGCCGTGGCACCGCTCGTCGGCGCGGTGGGACTGCCGGAGCTCGAGCTCGACCGACCTTCGGACGTGCGCGAGCCGGCCCGGGTGCGCGTGGTGCGCCCCGGGCCGGCTGGCGATGTACGTGCTGGCCGCCGTTCGCGGGCCATCAGACCTGACCTCTCATCAGGTCAAGCGTACGGTCAGTTGGTGCTGAACCTCGGGAAGGCGGCCGCACCGGCGTAGCGTGCCGCGTCTTCGAGATCTTCCTCGATGCGCAGCAGCTGGTTGTACTTGGCCACCCGCTCGGTACGCGCCGGGGCGCCCGACTTGATCTGGCCACAACCGAGGGCGACGGCCAGGTCGGCGATCGTGGTGTCCTCGGTCTCGCCGGAGCGGTGGCTCATCATCGTGGAGTACTTGGCGTGGTGAGCCATGGTGACCGCGTCGATCGTCTCGGTGAGCGAGCCGATCTGGTTCACCTTCACCAGCAGCGCGTTGGCGGTGCTGGTGTCGATGCCCCGCTTGAGCCGCTCGACGTTGGTGACGAACAGGTCGTCGCCGACCAGCTGCACCTTCTCGCCCAGCTCGTCGGTCATCGCCTTCCAGCCGTCCCAGTCCTCTTCGTTCAGCGGATCCTCGATGGAGACCAGCGGGTAATTGGCGACCAGGTCGGCGTAGTAGGCCACCATCTCGGCCGACGACTTGGCGGCGCCCTCGAACTCGTAGGTGCCGTCCTCGTTGAAGAACTCCGACGCGGCCACGTCGAGCGCCAGCGCGACGTCCTTGCCGGGCTCGAAGCCGGCGTTGCCGATCGCCTCGACGATCAGGTCGAGCGCGGCCCGGTTGCTCTCCAGGTTGGGGGCGAACCCGCCCTCGTCACCCAGGCCGGTGGCCAGGCCACGGCCCTTCAGCACGGCCTTCAGCGCGTGGTAGACGCCGGCGCCCATCTCGAGCGCCTCGGCGAAGGTCTCGGCGCCGATCGGGGCGATCATGAACTCCTGGATGTCGACGTTGGAGTCGGCGTGCGACCCACCGTTGAGGATGTTCATCATCGGCACCGGCAGCAGGTTGGCGGTCGGGCCGCCCAGGTACTTGTAGAGCGGCAGGCCGGCCGACTCGGCGGCGGCGTGCGCGACAGCCAGCGAGACGCCGAGGATGGCGTTCGCGCCGAGCTTGGACTTGTTCGGGGTGCCGTCGAGCTCGATCATGGCCTGATCGATGGCTCGTTGGGAATCGGCCTCGAAGACGTTGGTGATCTCGGCGGAGAGCTGCTGCTGGACGTTCTCCACGGCCTTCAGCACGCCCTTGCCGCCGTAGCGACCCTTGTCGCCGTCACGCAGTTCGGCGGCCTCGAAGGCGCCGGTGGAGGCGCCGGACGGAACCGCGGCGCGTCCCTGGGAGCCGTCGTCGAGGATGACCTCAACCTCGATGGTGGGGTTGCCGCGCGAATCAAGAATTTCGCGGGCGTCGACGAATTCGATGCTTGCCACGATGCAGTGCCTTTCGGGTGGTGGAAACGTCGTGACTCACACTAGCGGTCAACGCCCCGCAGCGGACCGGTGATGACGAGGAACGAACGACCGATCTCCAACCCGGACCAATCGGCTTTCCCATTGTCGCCGGGCGACATGGGCATTCAGGTGGTCAGGGCTTCGATTCGGCTGCTTCGACCCGGCGCTCGAGGTCTCGGACGGCGGCCCGGGTGGCCTGCTCGGCGTCCAGTCCTTGAGCGTGGGCCTCGGCGACCAGGAGGAGGATTCGCTGGCCCAGGTCATCGCCACCGGAGGTGGGTGCGACATCGAGCCCGTGGCGCTGGCTGCGGGCGATCACCTTGGCGGCTCGGGTCAGCGCGGACATCCGCCCCGGGATGCCGTCCAGCGCGGAGCTGCGACCCTTCTCGGCGCGCTTGCGCTGCTCCCAGGTCGACAACAGGTCGTCCGGCACCGGCTCGGACGCGAATACGTGCGGATGCCGCGCCACCAGCTTGTCGGCGATCCCCCTGGCGACGTCGCCGATGTCGAAGCGGTTCTGTTGCGCGGCGATCTCGGCATGAAAGGCGACCTGCAGCAACAGGTCGCCGAGCTCTTCGACGAGGGCCGAATCAGCGCCGTCCTCGATCGCCTCGACCACTTCGAGGGTCTCCTCCACCAGGTACGGCACCAGGGATTCGTGGGTCTGTTCGGCGTCCCACGGGCATCGGCGGCGCAGGGTGTGCATCACCTCGATGAGGCGCTCCACCTCGGGGTGCGGCACGGCGTTCAGCGTGCCGGGGTGCTCGGCACCGTCCAGGGCTGGGAGAGCTGACCGCCGGTCTGGTCGACGGTGGCGGACTGGGCCACCCAGGCGCCGTAGCGAGGATTGACCTGCACATCGGTCTCCGCGATCCTCGCCACGAACGCGGGCTCACCCACCTTGTCGACCACCAGCGTCGCGTCCACCAGGTCGTTGACGAAGTCGGAGGCACCGGGCATCTTGGCGAACTTGTCGAGGTTCGGGTTGCTGGTCATCAGGGTGGTGCGCGGTTCGCCGGTGAGCTGGATCGCCTGCTCGGCTGCCATCGTCCGTGCCACCTCGCCCCGAATCGCCCAGGTCAGCACGATGGCGTGCGGCTCGGCCAACTGTCCGGGGCTGCTGCCGATCGCCGCGACTGCGCTCTCGATCCTGGAGCCCGGGATGTCCACGCCGTTGACCGCCGCGGCCACGCTGGCCCCCGGTTTGGAACAGCCCGACATCACCAGCAGACCGGCCACGACCACGGCCAGCACCCAACGCACGCGCTTCATTCGCCCTCCAGATTCCCCAGCGATCCTAACGGCTCCGCCGTACGGTCGCTGACCAGCCACCTCGGCCGGCCGTACGGCCGTCCGTCTGGCGGCGGTCGACGCCACATCCCGCCATCGGCCAGCGGTCGACGCCCTATCTCGCCATCGGCCCGGCATCTGACTCAGCTCTCGCCATCGAAGGCGGGTCGAACAGTCGATCTCACCATCGGACGCCGCTCCTGCCCCAAGAGCGCCGGCGAGCAGCAAGCTCACCATCGGGCACCGCTCTCGCCCCAAGAGCGCCGGCGAGCACCAAGCTCGCCATCGGACGCCGCTCTCCCCTTGCGCGCGCGGCCGGGACCCCGATCTCACCATCGGACGCCGCTCCCCCTGCGCGCGCGACCGGGCCACCGATCTCACCATCGGGCGCCGCTTTCATCCTCGGCGGCCACTTTCGTGCTACTCCCCGAAAGTCGTCACCGAGGCTGAAAGTGGTCACCGACGGCGAGATCGGTGCGAGCGACGGCAATCAGACCGATCATGGTCGCGTCCGGATGGGCCCCAGAGCGAGGGTCTCAACAAGCTCGACCAACGGGTGGCCGACAAGCTCGACCGACGGGTGAGCCGGCAGTGACGCAACCAAGAAGCGGAGTGGCCTGCACCCCGTCCTGGTGTGGCGGGCGTTAGGCGCGCGAGTCCCCTGCCAGGGTCTGCAGGACGACAGCAGAAGCAGGACGAGCTGCGCACGGGCGGGACGGGGTGCAGCCCACTCCGCGGAACAAACCGCAAGCCACCAGTACCCAGCCACAACAAGGTCTCGACAAGCTCGACCAGCGGGAGCCCGGCCTCGACGAGCTCGCCCGACGGTGATGAGCACGGGTCTCGACAAGCTCGACCAACGGGTGGCCGACAAGCTCGACCAACGGTGGCAGAGCGGGTCCGCAAGCTGTCAGAGCGATGCGATTGGTCAGAAGATGTCGTTCAACACGGTGGTTGCCCATTCGAGCAGCGGCAGGTCCACGATCGGCTGACCGGCGATCGGCCGGGTCATCGGACGCGGGATCAACACGTGCCCGGCGGCCTTGCGGATCTGCGAACCGGGGTAGAGCCGGTTCAACCGCAGCTGCTTCGAATCGGGCAGGTCGGCCGGCGAGAATCGGACGGCGGTGCCGGCCATGATGATCTCGGTGATCCCCTTGGATCGGGCCAGCAGCCGGAACCGGGCGACGGCGAGCAGCGCCTCGGCGGACGCCGGCAGCGGGCCGTACCGGTCGACCAGTTCGTCGCGCACCTCGGCTATGCCGGCTTCGTCGTGAACCTGCGCCAGCCGCTTGTACATCTCCAGCCGCAGCCGCTCCGATTCGACGTAGTCGACCGGCAGGTGTGCCTCGACCGGCAGCTCGATCTTCATCTCGGGTTCGGGTTCGACCTGGTCGCCGCGGAAGTCAGCGACCGCCTCGCCGACCAGCCGGATGTACAGGTCGAAGCCGACCTCGGCGATGTGCCCGGACTGTTCCCCGCCGAGCAGGTTGCCGGCGCCACGGATCTCCAGGTCCTTCATCGCGATCGCCATGCCTGCGCCCAGATCGGTATGCGCGGCCATCGTCGCCAGCCGATCATGCGCGGTCTCGGTGAGCGGCTTCTCCGGCGGGTACAGGAAGTAGGCGTAGCCGCGCTCGCGGCCGCGACCCACCCGTCCGCGCAACTGGTGCAGCTGGGACAACCCGAGCAGGTCGGAGCGTTCGATCAGCAGCGTGTTCGCGGTGGAGATGTCCAGGCCGGCCTCGACGATCGTGGTGCAGACCAGCACGTCGGCGCGACGCTCCCAGAAGTCGACCATCACCTGTTCCAGGGCGTGCTCGTTCATCTGGCCATGAGCCACCGCGACGCGGGCTTCGGGGACGGCGTCGGCGATCCGTTTGGCGGTCTTCTCGATCGAGTTGACCCGGTTGTGGATGTAGAACACCTGGCCCTCGCGAGCCAGTTCGCGGCGGATCGCGGCCCGCACCTGGGCATCGTCGGAGGGGCCGGCGAAGGTGAGCACCGGGTGGCGTTCCTCGGGCGGGGTGGCGATCACGCTCATCTCGCGGATGCCGGTGATCGCCATCTCAAGGGTGCGCGGGATCGGGGTGGCGCTCATCGACAACACGTCGACGTTCAGCCGCAGCTTCTTCAGTGCCTCCTTGTGCTCGACGCCGAAGCGCTGCTCCTCGTCCACCACGACCAGGCCGAGGTCCTTGAACTGGACGCTGCTGGCGAACAGTCCGTGGGTGCCGACCACCACGTCCACGCTGCCGTCGGCCAGACCGGCCAGCACCTTCTTGCGTTCGGCATCGGTGGAGAACCGACTGAGCGCGGCCACCGTCACCGGGAAGCCGGCGTAGCGGTCGGCGAAGGTGGCATGGTGCTGCTGCACCAGCAGCGTGGTGGGCACCAGGACGGCGACCTGTTTGCCGTCCATCACCGCCTTGAACGCGGCCCGGACGGCGATCTCGGTCTTGCCGTAGCCGACATCGCCGCAGATCAGCCGGTCCATCGGGACGACCTGCTCCATGTCGGCCTTGACCTCGGTGATCGCCGCCAGCTGGTCGGGGGTTTCGACGTAGCTGAAGGCGTCCTCGAGCTCGCGCTGCCAGACCGTGTCGGGCCCGAACGCGTGCCCCTTCGACGCCTGCCGCGCGGCGTAGAGCTTGATCAGTTCGGCGGCGATCTCGCGAACGGCCTTGCGGGCGCGGGATTTGCGCTTCGACCAGTCGGAGCCGCCCATCTTGTCGAGGGTCGGGTTCTCGCCGCCGATGTAGCGGGTGATCAGGTGCAGCTGATCCATCGGCACGAACAGTCGGTCGCCGGGCTGGCCGCGCTTGGACGGTGCGTACTCCAGCACCAGGTACTCGCGGGTGGCGCCCTGCACGGTGCGCTGCACCATCTCGACGTAGCGCCCGACGCCGTGGGTCTCGTGCACCACCGGGTCGCCGGCGGTCAACTCCAGCGGGTCGATGGTGTTCTTGCGCCGCGCCGGCATCCGGCGCGCCGATTTGTCGACTTCGCGCTGGCCAGCCAGGTCGGCCGCGGTGAACACCGCGAGTTCGACGCCGGGCAGCGTGAATCCGTGCCGCAGCTCGGCGACCACCACGGTGGCCACGCCGGTCTCAGGTGCTGTCGCCAGGTCGAGCGAGCCTCGGGCCGGCACGCCGGCCTCGGTCAGCACCTCGCCCATCCGGGTCGCCAGACCGGGACGGTCGGCGACCAGCAGCACCCGGTCGCCGGCGCTCACCCGGGCCCGGACGGCGGCCAGGCCGGCTTCGGCGTCCCCGCGGAAGACCTCGCCCTCGCGGGCCTCGACGGTGCGGGACTCGACGCCGGCCAGGTCGGCTTCGCCGATGCCCAGGTCGATCGGCTCGTCCCAGTCGTCGACCGGTGCCGACGCCGGGTCGGGTGCGGCGGCCCAGGGTGACAGCGACCACCACAGCTGGCCCCGGTCGAAGGCGCGGGTCCGGACGTCGGCCAGCTCGCGATAGGCGCCGGCGGCCAGGTCGATCGGTGCCTTGCCGCCGGACGCCGCAGCCGCCCAGGACGCCTGCAGGAACTCCTGACTGGTGGTAACCAGTTCGGCCGACCGGGCACGGACCCGGTCGGGATCGGCTACCAGTACGACGGTGTCGGCGGGCAGCACGTCGATCAGCAGTTCCAGGCCGTCCACCAAAGCCGGGGAGAGTGCTTCCATGCCGTCCACGGCGTGGCCCTGGGCGATCTTGTCGAGCATCTCGGACAGGTTGCCCTCGATGCTGCTGGTCCGGTCGGCCAGTTCGGCGGCCCGGGCCTTCACGGCGTCGGTGATCAGCAACTCACGACAAGGTGACGCGACCACCTCGCCGAGCGGGTCGCCGAAGGACCGCTGGTCGGCGACCGCGAAGGTGCGGATCTCGTCCACTTCGTCGCCGAAGAAGTCGACCCGGACGGGGTGCTCCTCGGTGGGCGGGAAGACGTCGAGAATGCCGCCGCGGACGGCGAACTCGCCACGCCGCTCGACCAGGTCGACCCGGATGTAGGCGGCGTTGACCAGGGCCCGGGCGACGTCGCTGAGGTCGTGGGCGTCCCCCGTCCGCAGGCTCACCGGCAGCAGCTCACCCAGGCCGCGGACCTGGGGCTGCAGCACCGAGCGCACCGGTGCGACCACCACCCGCGGGGCGGGCAGCTCGTCGTTGCCGGCCAGCCGGCGCAGCACCTCGAGCCGGCGTCCGACGGTGTCCGAGCGGGGGCTGAGCCGCTCGTGCGGCAGCGTCTCCCAAGCCGGGTAGTAGGCGACGGCCTCGTCACCCAGCAGCGACTGCAGCGATGCGGTGGCGGACTCGGCTTCGCGGTAGGTGGAGGTGACGAGCAGCGCCGTCCGTCCGGCCCCGGCGCTCAGCGCGGCCACCAGAACCGGCCGCAGCGCCTCCGGGGCGGTCAGGTCGAGAGCCCGCGGACGCCCCATGCGCGCGTCCGCAACGGCACGAGCGATGGTGGGGTCGGAGGCGACGAGTTCAACCAGTCCCGACAAAGTCACCGGGCAACCTTAGCGCCGGGCACCAACGGTTCTGGACGGCCCTGGTACAACGGTCAACCCTCTGTCCGACCTCGACGCAAAAGACACAATTCACGGTAGGCCCGCAGCGTCTTCGGCCTGGCCGCAACCAGCAGCCCGCGGATTCCCAGACCGGCCATGGCCCCAATCACGATGCCGGTGCACAGCAGTATGAGCCCAACCCAACCCAACCCGGCGCTGGTCCCGGTGC
>JBGAJF010000020.1:0-73978 GCA_044225075.1 Micropruina sp.
GGTGAGGTCGCGGGCGGAGGTGAAGGTGCCGCGGCGGATGGCTTGGCGTTCGATGATGCCGAACCAGACCTCGATCAGGTTCAGCCAGGAGCCCGAGGTTGGGGTGAAGTGGACATGGATCCTGGGATTGGCGGCGAGCCAGGCCTTCACTTCGGGGGTTTTGTGGGTGGCGTAGTTGTCCATCACCAGGTGTAACTCGACCTCGGGGTAGGCACGGGCCACGTGTTTGAGGAAGACCAGGAACTCCTGGTGGCGGTGCCGTTGCTTGCATAGCCCGGTGACCTTCCCGGTGGCGATCTCCAGGGCGGCGAACAGGGTCGCGGTGCCGTGCCGGACATAATCGTGGGTGCGTTGCTCGGCATGCCCGGGCTGCATCGGCAACACCTTCTGAGTCCGGTCCAGCGCTTGGATCTGGGACTTGCCACCGTCGCGTGGTCGATCTTCAACCGGGCAGCAAGCAGCCGGCTCGACCAGTGCGTCACCCCCAGACTCTTCGGCGGCGGGGTCAGCGTCGCACTCAGCACCGCCGACCGGTCGATCTGGCGGGGCCGGCCCGGACGCGGCACATCAGCCAGGCCGGCGATCCCGCCCTGGAGATAGCGGGATCGCCACTGGTTCACCGTGGGCCGCGACACCCCGACCCGCTCCGCGATCACATAATTCGCCACCCCATCAGCGGCCAGCAACACGATCCGGGCCCGCTGTGCCGCCGCAGCCATCCCGGTCGCCGAGCGTGTCATCTGTTCCAACCGGGCCCGGTCCCCGTCCCGCAGCACCAACCGGGCAGCCGTCCTGTTCGCCATACCCGACTATCCAACACAACCGTAAATCTACTTCATCGACACGCCACCAGATCACCGACGTCAAGCAGCGATTGCGGGCGCTCGACGCGATGCGTCCCAAGATCCCGGTCCCGCGCGGCCCGATGCCGACCATGAAGGGCGTCAACCGGGCGATGCGCGGCCGCTAGTCCAAGCGCTGCTCACCCCGGCCCCCGCTGGTTGAGCTTGTCGAGACCCCTGGCCAGCGAGCGCACGCCGAGGTCTCGACAAGTTCGAGCAACGAAATCGGCGCTGCCCTGGTTTTCCTTGATCTAGTCCGCTTTGCGGCTGCCGGCTTCGAGGGTATGCCCGGCGGGGAGTTCCTGGTGCCCGCCGAACTGCTGGCGCATCGCGGACAGCACCTGATTGGCGAATTTGTCCTCGTCGCGCGACGCGAATCGCTCGAACAGCGAGGCCGCGAGCACAGGTACCGGCACCCCGATATCAATGGCGGCCTTGATCGTCCAGCGGCCCTCACCCGAGTCCGACACCCGACCGGCCAGGCCGTCCAGCGTGGGATTAGCCTGAAGTGCGGCGGCGGTGAGGTCGAGCAGCCACGACGAGATCACCGAACCACGCCGCCACAGCTCGGTGACCCGGGCCGTGTCGATGTCGAACTGGTAGAACGACGGCTCCTCCAACGGCGCCACCTCGGCCGAATGCTCGGCCTCGCGGATGCCGGCGTCGGCGTTGGCCAAGACGTTGAGTCCTTCGGCGAAAGCCGCCATGATCCCGTACTCGATGCCGTTGTGGACCATCTTGACGAAGTGGCCGGCGCCGGAAGGACCGCAATGCAGGTAGCCCTGCCGGGTGCGATGGTGCGCAGGATCGGCTCGATGATGGCGATCGCCTCGTCCGGACCTCCCACCATCAGGCAGTAGCCGCGCTCCAGGCCGAAGACGCCGCCGCTGGTGCCGACGTCGACGTAGTGGATGCCCTTGGCGGCCAGCGCCTGCCCACGGCGGACATCGTCGCGGTAGTTCGAGTTGCCGCCGTCGATGATGATGTCACCGGGCTCGACCAGGTCGGCGAGCTCATCGACGACGCGGCCGGTGATGCCGGCCGGGATCATCACCCAGATCACCCGGGGGGCCTCCAGTTTGGCCACCAGATCGCTCAGGTTCTCGGCGCCGATCGCACCCTCACCGGCGAGGTTCGCAACGGCGTCCGCGCTGACGTCGGAGACCACGCACTCGTGGCCGTCCCGCATCAGTCGTCGCACGATGTTGGCGCCCATCCGCCCTAGTCCGACCATTCCCATCTTCATGTGTCAAGCTCCCTTGTTTGCACGACATTATTCACGCCTCGACCGGCGCTTCCTCGACCCACACCGCGGACACCACCTCGGACGGAAGCGCCGCGGCGTCTACCACGGCGTCCGGGACGACGCCGAGCGCGCGACAGCGCGCCAGCACGTCCGGGTCGGCGTCCGAGACCCGGACGACCCGGCGGGGTCCGACGATACGCGTCAGGCGAACCGCCGGACGGTGCCGCAGCGTGCCGTCGGCGGCCGGGATCGGATCGCCGTGCGGATCGGACGCCGGATGCCCCAGCAGCGCGTCGATCCGGTCGATCAACATGTCGGACGCCGCGTGCTCCAGGGCCTCGGCCTCGTCGTGCACCTCGTCCCAGCGGTAGTCGAGGACGCCGACCAGGAAGGCTTCGATCAGCCGGTGCCGGCGGACCATCGCCACCGCCAGCCGTTCTCCACGCGCGGTGAGCCGCACCGGCCGGTACGACTCATAGGTCACCAGACCCTGGGCGGCGAGGCGCTTGACGGTCTCTGACACGTTCGCCTGGGTGGTGCCGAGCCGCACCGCGAGGCCCTTGGTGGTGATCGGCGGATCGCCCCACTCGGTGGCCGACCAGATCACCTTCAGGTAGTCCTGGGCGACCGGGGTCAGCTCGTCGAGGCTGGTCATTACCCCAGGGTAAGCCCCATCGCGGTGAGGGTCAGCAGCGCAATATTGAGTGCCACGATCAGCGCGACCACCGTCCAGGCGATCGCCCGCAGCCGGCGTCCGTTTGCGAACCGGCCCATCACGGCCGGGTTGCTGGTCAGCAGCACCAACGGGATCGCCGCGAAGGGGATGCCGATCGACAGCAGCACCTGGCTGAGCACCAGCGACCAGGTCGGGTCCAGGCCGAGGGCCAGCACGGCCAACGCCGGCACCAGGGTGATCGCCCGGCGGACCAGCAGTGGGATGCGCACCCGCAGCAGCCCCGACATGATGGACGCGCCCGCGTAGCACCCCACCGAGGTCGAGGCCAGACCCGAGGCGAGCAGCCCGATGCCGAACACGACGCCGATCGCCGGCCCCAGCGCGACGGTGATCGCGGCGTGGGCCCCTTCGATGCTGTCGGTGCCTTCGACGCCGTTCAGGCTGGCTGCGGCCAGCAGCAGCATGGCGATGTTGACGGTGCCGGCCACCAGCAACGAGAGGCCGACGTCCCAGCGAGTGGCCCGGAGCAGCCGGCGTACGCCAGGTTCTCCGTGCAGTCCGTGCCGGTCGCGGGCCAGGGACGAGTGCAGGTAGATGGCGTGCGGCATCACGGTGGCGCCGAGCATGCCGGCCGCCAGCAGCACCGTCTGGGTGCCTTCGAAACGGGGCACCACGCCGGCGAGCGCGGCGCCCCAGTCGACGTCGCTGACCAGCAGGCCGGCACCGAAGCCCACCGTGATCACCGCGAGCAGGCCGATCACCACGAACTCGAACCGACGCTGCCCGCCCCGCGACTGCACCGCGAGCAAACCCATCGACACCACCCCGATGATCAGCCCGCCCAGCGGCAGGGGGACCCCGAACAGGATGTACAGGGCCAGCGCGCCGCCGATCACCTCGGCCAGGTCGGTGGCGGCCGCGACCACCTCGGCCTGCGCCCAGAACAGCAGCCGTTGCCCGCGTGGCAGCCGGTCCCCGAGCAACTCGGGCAGGCTGCGGCCGGTGACGAGGCCGAGCTTGGCGGACAGGTACTGGATCAACACCGCCATCGCGTTTGCCGCGATCAGCACCCAGAGCAGCAGGTAGCCGTACTGGGCCCCGGCGGTCAGATTGGCTGCCACGTTGCCCGGGTCGACGTAGGCGATCGCCGCCACGAACGCCGGTCCCAGCAGCCAGGGCAGCCGACGCCGAGCCGGCTTCGGCGTCGACGTCCTGGTGGCAGCGGTCACGAAAGTTAAGCTACCTGAACTTTCGTCCTGCGGTGTAGCTCTCGACCAGCTCATCCGGCGAGACCGGCGGTACGCAGGGACAGTTCTTTCGGTGCACTCGTGACGTGTTTGGTACGCAACAACCGCCCATACCACTCGACCCTGGAACGGGGTGCCAAGATCGGGGTGTGCCGACTCCGATCGAAGACCTCGCATTGCTGAGCAACTGCCGCACCGCGGCGCTGGTCTCCCGCGAGGGGGACGTCGAATGGCTGTGCCTGCCCCGGCTGGATTCGGCGTCGGTGTTCGCGGCTCTGCTGGGCGACGCCGACGACGGCGTCTGGCGGCTGCGGCCGTCCGCGACCGGCGCGAGCGCCGAGCGTCGCTACGACGGTGACACCTTCATTCTGGTGACCCGGTGGGAGACCCCGACCGGGGTGGCCGAGGTGCATGACTTCATGCCCGTCGGCAGTGACCCGCAGGCCGCGATCGACCGAACCGACCTGGTCCGGCGGGTCGTCGGCCTCTCCGGCACGGTCGCCTTCGATATCGACCTGCGGCTCCGGTTCGACTACGCCCGCGCCTTGCCGTGGGTGCGCCAAACCGGCAGCACGTCCGCCCCCGAGCTGATCGCGATGGCCGGCCCGGACGCCGTGGTGCTGCGTGGCGTCCGGCTGCACCCCGACGGAGCTCGCCACCGCCGCAGCGTTGAGGTCACGGCTGGGCAGCGCATCGATCTGACCCTGACCTGGTTTCCGTCGTTCCGGCCGGTGCCCGAGACCCTCGACGTGGACCGGGCACTGGCTCAGAGCCGGGACTGGTGGCAGTCCTGGGCGGAGCGGATCGAGCATGGCGGCGTCCATGACGACAAGGTGGTGCGGTCGCTGCTGGTGCTGCGGGCGCTGACCAACCACGACACCGGAGGCATTGCGGCGGCGGCCACCACGTCCCTGCCCGAGGACATCGGCGGGGTACGGAACTGGGACTACCGGTTCGTCTGGCTGCGCGACGCCGCGCTCACCCTGGAGGCCCTGCTGGCGCACGGCTTCCTTAAGCTGGCCGAGCATTGGCGCACCTGGCTGCTGCGAGCGGTGGCCGGCGACCCGGCAGACCTGCAGATCATGTACGGACTCGCCGGGGAGCGGAATCTGCCCGAGCAGGAGCTGCCGCAGCTGACGGGCTACGCGGGTTCGCGTCCAATCCGGATCGGCAACGGCGCGTCGCTGCAGTACCAGGCAGACGTGGTCGGCGAGGTGATCGTGACACTCTCCGCGGCGCGGGACGCCGGGCTGACCGAGTCGGCGTTCTCCTGGCCGCTGGAGAAGCATCTGGTGCGCTACGCGTCCGACCAGTTCGAGCGTCCGGACAACGGCATCTGGGAGATCCGCGGCGAGCCACAGCACTTCACCCATTCGCGGGTGATGATGTGGGCCACCTTCGACCGAGCCGTCCGGGCCGTGGAGCAGCACGGTCTCGACGGCCCGGTCGAGCACTGGCGCGAGCTTCGTCAGCGCGCTCGGGAGGAGATCGACAACAGCGGCGTCGCAAACGGCCACTTCGTCCAGTACTACGGCACCGAGGAGGTGGACGCTGCGCTGCTGCTGTTGCCGCAGGTCGGCTATTGCGCGCCGGACGACCCGCGGATGCTGGCCACCGTGGCGCGGATTGAGGACACCCTGATCTCCGACGGTCTGGTGCGTCGCTACCGCACCGGCACCGGGGTGGACGGGCTGCCCGGCGGCGACCATCCGTTCCTGGCCTGTTCGTTCTGGCTGGTCGAGCAGTACGCCACGTCGGGGCGCGCCGACGATGCCGCGGCCCTGATGCAGCGGCTGTGTTCGTTCACCAACGACCTCGGCCTGCTGTCCGAGGAGTACGACCCGGTCGGACGCCGTCAGGTCGGCAACTTCCCCCAGGCCTTCTCGCACCTGGCACTGGTGCGCGCCGCCGATGCGCTGGCCGGGATCGGACGCCAGCCGCGCTGAACCCGGGGCTCAGAGGTCCGGTGGGTTCGAGTGGGTGTGCATCCGCATGCCGGTCTCGTTGAAGATGCTGATCACCTGGGCCGGACGGCCACCCGCGGCGCTCATCGCATGCGGGGTGCGGGTGTCGAACTCGGCGGCCTCTCCCCTGGTCAGCACCAGGTCCTGATTGCCGAGCCGGAGCCGCAGCCGTCCGGACAGCACGTAGAGCCACTCGTAGCCCTCGTGCACCTTCAACTCATCGCACTCCTTGGTCGCGGGGTAGGTGATCTTGTAGGTGTGGATCGGCGACCCCTCGCGGGCGAGCGGCGCGATCAGCATGCCGTCGCGGCGGATCACCGGACGCCGCACCCGTGGGTCGGGCGCCTCGTCGGTCAGCAGGTCGTCCACCCGGATGCCGAGTTGCCTGGTCAGCGGCACCAGCAGCTCCAGGGTTGCCTGCCGCTTGCCGGATTCCAGCCGGGACAGCGTGCTGGCCGACACCGACGCCCGTGCCGCCAGTTCGTCCAGCGTCCAGCCGCGTGCCTTCCGTGCCGCCCGCAGCCGGACGCCAACCTGCCCGAGGGCATCTGCCATCGTCCAACTCCTTGCATGTTCAGCAAACTCATTTGCAACTATGCCACCGTCGGACAACGATGGCGGCATGACGGATTCCGAGTGGGACGTGGTGGTGATCGGGGGAGGTCCAGCCGGGCTGGCCGCCGCTTTGATGCTGGGCCGGTCGCGGCGCCGGGTGCTGGTGATCGACGCCGGCAGCCCGCGCAACCGGTTCGCGACGCACATGCATGGGGTTCTCGGGAACGAGGGTGTCGATCCGGCAGAGCTGCTCGCGCGTGGCCGCGCCGAGGTGTCCGGGTACGGCGTCCAGGTGATCGAGGGCTCGGTGGCGCGGGTGGATCTCGCCGAGCACGGCGTTCGGGTTCAGACCTCCGATGGCGCGACCAATGCGGCGCGGGCGGTGCTGGTGGCGACCGGGCTCACCGACGAACTGCCGTTGATTCCGGGGCTGGCGCAGCGTTGGGGCAGCACGGTACTGCACTGCCCGTACTGCCATGGCTGGGAGGTCCGGGATCGTCGCCTCGGCGTGCTGCTCACCTCGCCGCTGGCGATTCATCAGGCCGAACTGCTGCGACAGTTTAGCGATCAGGTGACGGTGTTCACCGCCGGCATCGAGGTGCCGGACGCGACCCGGCACCGGTTGCGCGCTCGCGGCGTCCGGCTGGTCGATGCGGCGGTGACCGAGATCGCCGGCGACGGCGAGGTCATCGAGTCCGTGCACACCGCGGACGGCGGCAGCCACCCCATCGACGCGCTGTTCACCGCCGGACGGCCGCGCACCCACGAGGACTTCCTGGCCCACCTCGAACTGGCCCGCACCGAGACCCCGTTCGGCAGCTTCCTGGCCGTTGACCAGGCCGGGAAGACCAGCAACGACCGGATCTGGGCGGCCGGCAACGTCGCCAGCCCAATGACGAACGTGCCGATGTCGATCGGCGCCGGCACGATGGCCGGTGCGGCCCTGAACGGTGCGCTGGCCGGCTGGGACTTCGACGCCGCCGCCCATGCCGACTGGCCCGAGGTCGCCCCGGTCGACTTCTGGGAGGAGCGCTACGCCGGTTCTGGCGCGGTCTGGTCGGGACGGGTCAATCACAGCTTGGCCGCAGTAGCCACCGCCCTGGACGCCGGCACCGCGCTGGAGTTCGGCTGCGGCGAGGGCGCGGACGCCATCTGGCTGGCCCAGCAGGGCTGGCGGGTCACCGGCGTCGACATCTCACCGACCGCCATCGCCCGGGCAACCGAGGCCGCCGCCGAAGCCGGGTTGGCTCCGGACAGCGTCCGATTCGTCGCGGCCGATCTCGCCGACTGGTCGGCGGAAGGGGCATACGACCTGGTCACGGCCAGTTTCTTGCATTCTCCGGTGGCCTTCGACCGGACGGCGGCGCTGCGCAAGGCCGCCGGGCTCGTCCGGCCCGGTGGACATCTGCTGGTGGTGTCGCACGCGGCAGCTCCTCCGTGGTCCGAACGGCTGTCCGACCATCACCACGACTTCCTCTCCCCCGCCGAGGAGGTCGAAGCACTGGCCCTGGACCCCGATGCGTGGACGACAGAACTGGCCGACGTCCGCACCCGTCCCGCCACCACCCCCGACGGCCAGCCGGCCACCCTCGACGACAGCGTGATCCTGCTCCGCCGCACCAGCTGACTCCCTGTGCTTGTCGCCCCCTTCGGCGGCACTTTTTCCCCTCGCAGGCTGAGCTGCTGAGCTTCGCAATGACCGCGCTGGCCGACACGGTGACCGCGCGCGTCCGGGCCGGCACCGCGTTCGAGCGCCGCCGGGCCCGACCCGAGCAGCATTCACTCCACTAGCTCGGACAACTCCAGCCAGCGTTCCTCGAGGTCTGCGACCTGAGTCTGCCGCGCGTCGATCTCGGCCATCTTCGCGGCCAGCCCGGCGTAGTCGGTGTGGTCGTGCTCGGCCAACGCGGTCTGGGCGGCGTGGATCTCATCGGTCAGCTTGGCGATCCGGCGTTCGACCGAGGCTAGTTCCTTCTGCAGCGCCCGAAGCTCGGCACCGGACAGTTCGGCACCATTGGTCGACGTCGAAACCTCTTCGCCGGAAGATCCGGATGCCGCCTGTCCGGCCCGCAGCCGAAGGTATTCGTCCACCCCGCCGGGCAGATGCCGCAGATGCCCGTCGACGATCGCGTACTGCTGGTCGGTCACCCGCTCCACCAGGTAGCGGTCGTGCGAGACCACCAGCAGGGTTCCGGGCCAGGAATCGAGCAGATCCTCCATCGCGGCCAACATGTCGGTGTCCACATCGTTGGACGGCTCATCGAGGATCAAGACGTTCGGTTCCGAGAGCAGCACCAGCAGCAGTTGCAGCCGTCGCTTCTGGCCGCCGGACAGCTCCCCGACGCGGGCCGACAGGTGTTCGCGGGCGAATCCGAGCCGCTCCAACAGTTGGGCCGGGGTGAGTTCGCGGCCGTCGATCAGATAACTGGTCCGGGTTCGGGCCAGCACCTCGCGGACCCGGTCGCCGGCAATCTCGGCCAGCGCGTCGAACTGCTGATCGAGTACCGCCAGCTTCACCGTCTTGCCGCGCTTCACCCGTCCGGACGTCGGCCGCACCGTGCCCGCGACCAGCCCGAGCAGGGTCGATTTACCGGCGCCGTTGGCGCCCAGGATCGCGGTTCGCTCGCCGGGCGCGATCCGCCATTCGATGCCGCGCAACACCTCGTTGTCGCCGAACCGGACGCCGGCGTCGATCAGGTCGACGACGTCCTTTCCGAGCCGGGCGGTGGCCAGCCGGCTCAGCTCCAGCCGGTCCCGCGGCGGGGGAACGTCTTCGATCAGCTGGTTGGCTGCGTCGATCCGGAACTTCGGCTTGGACGTCCGGGCCGGCGCGCCGCGGCGCAGCCAGGCCAGCTCTTTGCGCATCAGGTTCTGTCGTTTGGCCTCGACGGCGGCCGCCTGCCGGTCACGCTCCACCCGCTGCAGCACGTAGGCGGCGTAACCGCCTTCGAACGGTTCGACGATCCGGTCGTGCACCTCCCAGGTGGCGGTGGCGACCTCGTCCAGGAACCAGCGGTCGTGGGTGACCACCAGTAGGCCGCCGGCGTTACGCACCCAGCGTCCGTTGAGGTGGGCGGCCAGCCAGGTGATGCCCTCGACGTCCAGATGGTTGGTGGGCTCGTCGAGCGCCACCACGTCCCAGTCACCGACCAGCAGCGCGGCCAGCGCGACCCGGCGGCGCTGGCCACCGCTGAGGGTGTCCACGACGGCTTCGAAGTCGAGATCGCCGACCAGCCCGGCGAGCACGTCCCTGATCTTGGGGTCGGACGCCCAGACATGGTCGGGCAGGTCACCGACGATCGCGTGCCGGACAGTGACGCCGGAGGGCAGCGAGTCCTCCTGGGTGAGCATGCCGATCCGGACGTCGCCGCGCCGGCGCACCCAGCCGCCGTCCGGTTCGAGGCGTCCGGCGAGCAGCCGCAGCAGCGAGGACTTGCCGTCGCCATTGCGGCCGACGACACCGATCCGGTCGCCATCGTTCACCCCGAGCGTCACCGAGTCGAAAACGACCCGGGTCGGATACTCCAGGTGCAGCGCCTCGGCTCCGAGCAGAAAACCCACCGGTCAAGGGTAGGGGGACGCCCGCTATGCTGCGCGCGGCGTCCGGCTCAGCTGCGGATCGACGCTCAGGACGCCCCGGTGGCCACCGCCGGCTTCGCCCGCAACGCCTTGAGCACGGCCGGATCCTGCAACTCCATCCACGCGATGACGTCCTGGTAGGTGGTGCAGTAGGTGTCGGGCTTGCCGCAGGTGGCCTTCATGAACTCCGCCACTGGCGGATTGAACGAGTTGCCGTTCCAGCTGTTGAAGTGGTTCGCGATGAGCACCGGCGCCCGGTTGCCGCGGTAGGCCTGCTGGTACATGTAGTCGTAGGTCTGCCGCACCTTCTGCCGCAGCTCGGGGGCGCGTCCGGGCTCATTCTTGCCGCCGTTGAACGTCACCCACATGTTGTAGTCCATCGCCATGATGCTGCGCTTGAAGCCCGGCGAGTAAACCCAGGGCATCTGGAACTCCCAAATGCCGCGGAGCTTGACCGGCCAGCTGATGCCACTGGTCAGCGGCAGCGAGGAGTCGTAGGTGAACCCGAACGCCTTCCAGGCCGGCACCAGGGCGGCGAGCTTGCCCTCCAGGCACGGGGTGCGGCCTCCCTTGATGTCCTGCGGCGTGACATTGAGGGTGGGCACCTCGTCGTCGCTCCAGCCGTTCAGCTTCTTGTAGTTGGTCAGGAAGTCCATGAACTGGCTGAGCTCCGACTTCCAGTCGGCCGTCGTCCAACTGTTTCCGGCGTAACCCGCGCCCGAGCAGAAATGCCCGTTGTAGTGCGTGCCGATCTCGTCGCCCGCGGCAAAGCCCTGATTCAGGTCATTGATCAGGGTGATGACGTCCTGCTTCGTGCCGCCGAACCCGATCGAGGCGGCCCCCGGCGCGTGTCCGGGTCCGTGGTACTTCTTCCGATTCTTCTCGGTGAGCAGATAGATGCCGGAGAGGAAAGCCACAAAACGGGAATCGGTCGGCTTCGCCGCCGCCCGGAACAGCTGCCAGCGGTCATGGCTGCCAGCGCCGTCGAAGGAGAAGATGACGAACTGCGGCGGCTTTTCGCCGGGCTGAAGTTTGGTCATCGGAATATTGCTGGCCGCACGTCCGGACGTTGTCGGCGGAGCGCTCGTCGACGGGCCGGAGCCGGTCGGGCTGTCACTGGGAGACGCACTGGGCGCGGCCGGTTTGCTCGTCCTACCGGCGCCGGTCGGACTTTCCGTCGTACCCGGCGTGCCTGGCGCGGCTGCGCAGCCCGTCACCAGCACCACTGCCAGACCGGTCGCCCACATCTTGCCCGTCAACCGGCCTCGTTGCATCTGTCGTCCTTCCCTCGAATCCCGCTGCCGTGAGTTTAGACACCAACTAACGCTAGGTCTGGCAAATTGGCTGGCGCGGCGTAGCATCGGCCGTCCAACTCTGCCGGTCGGGTCTGCGACAATCGGCTGGATGGAGCCCCTCGTCACGCCGTTCACGGCCACCTACCGCCTGCAACTGCACCGCAGCTTCACCTTGGACGACGCCACCGCGGCCGTTCCGTACCTGGCGACGCTCGGAGTTAGCCACCTCTATCTGGCACCGATCCTCACCGCCGTGCCGGGCTCGCAGCACGGCTACGACGTGCTCGACCACACATGCGTCAACCCGGAACTGGGCGGTCGGGACGCGTTCGAACGGCTCGCCGAGCAGTGCCGCGATCACGGGCTCGGCATAGTCGTCGACGTGGTGCCCAACCACATGGCGTTGACCGCGGGCCAGTGGCGCAACGCACCGCTGTGGGACGTGCTGCGGCACGGACGAAAGTCGGTGTTCGCGCACTGGTTCGACGTCGACTGGGACCACCTCGACGGTCGCTTCGGGCTACCGATCCTGGGTGGACCACTCGCCGACACGGTCTCCGAGCTTCAACTCGATGTCGGACGCCCCGACGAAGGCCCCGCGGCCGGCCAGTCGGTGATTCGCTACTACGAGCATGTGCTGCCGCTGCGTCCGGACGGGCCCGATACCTCGGACCTGGGCGAGCTGTTGGCGGCCCAGCATTGGCAGCTCGCTTCGCACACCGAGGCGGCCGAGGTGCTCAACTACCGGCGGTTCTTCGAGGTCGATCAGCTGGTCGCCGTCCGGGTCGAGGAGCCGGACGTGTTCGACGCCACCCACGCGTTGCTGCTGGAACTGCACCACGCCGGGCTGATCGACGGCTTCCGGATCGACCACCCCGACGGCTTGGCCGATCCGGAGGGCTACCTGGCCCGGCTGGCTGCCGCCTGCCGTCCGGGCACGCCGATCTGGGTCGAGAAGATCCTGGAGGGCGACGAACAGTTGCCGGCCTGGGCATGTCACGGCACGACCGGCTACGACGCGGCAGCCGTGATCGACGCCGCTCTGGTCGACCCGGCCGGGGTGGACGCGGTGACGTCGACCTGGACGGCCACCGGGGGCGAACCGGTGCTCGCGGCCTGCATCGATGCCAGCAAGCGGCAGGTCTTGGCCCAGCTGTTGCAGCCCGAACTGAACCGCCTGCAGCGGGCCGCGGTCGCCGCCCTGCCCGGCACGGACCCGGCCCGGCTGCGTGCCGCATTGTCGGAGTTGCTCGTCCAGCTGCACGTCTACCGCGCGTATGTCACGCCGGGGGCACCCGCCGATCCCACCCTGATCGCGCCGCTCCACGAAGCCCTGGAGCGGGTTCGCGCCGACCGCCCCGACCTCGCCGAGGTGGCGGTCACCCTGGCCGGTGTCCTGGAACGACCGGAAACCGCCCCCGGTGAGGTGGACGCGGCCCGCGACCTTTGCGTCCGCTTCCAGCAGACCACCGGGCCGGTGATGGCCAAGGGCATCGAGGACACCGCGTTCTACCGCTGGCATCGGCTGATCGCGCTGAACGAGGTCGGCGGGGACCCGGCGCACGGAGCCCATCCCGGCGTCCAGGCCCTGCACTCCTGGGCCGAGCACCAGGCGTCCCGCTGGCCGCTGAGCATGACGACGCTCTCCACCCACGACACCAAGCGCGGCGAAGACGTCCGCGCCCGGCTGCTGGCGCTGGCCGGCGATCCCGGCTGGTGGACCCGGGTCGCCAACCTGGCCGCCGGGGCGTCCGTGCGGCACGGCGTGGACGCCGCCACCGGTCACCTGGTCTGGCAGACGGTCGCCGGTACACCCGGGCTGACCCCGGAACGACTGGACGCCTATCTGACCAAGGCGCTTCGCGAGGGCAAGCAGCGCACCAGCTGGCTGCATCCCGACGACGACTACGAGGAACGCGTCCGTGCACTGGGCCGGGAGACCCTGGCCGGCGGACGCCTCGGCGAGGCCATCGCCGAGGCCGCCCACGCCAACACGGACGCGATTCGCACCGTGACGCTGGCCCAGAAGGTGCTGCAGCTGACCCTGCCGGGCGTCCCGGACACCTATCAGGGCGCGGAGCTGCTGAACCTCACCCTGGTTGATCCGGACAACCGCGCCGGCATCGACTTCGCCACCCACCGGGCTCGGCTCACCGCACTGGATTCGCGCTCCCGGCCGGCACTCGACCTGGACGACGAGGTGCTGTGGGTCACGTCGCGGGTGCTTCGCTTGCGCCAACGACGACGTGATTCCTTCACCGCCGGGTACCAGCCTCTAGAGCTGGGCGAAGGGCTGCTCGGCTTCAGCCGTGGCGCGGATGTCCTGGTGGCGGTGCGCCGACTGCCCCGGACGCCGGTGCCGGCGTCCGTGCCGCTGCCGAGCGGTGAATGGGCGGACGCGTTCACCGGCGTCCGGCATCGCGACGGGACCGGCGCGCTGTTCGAGGTCCTGCCGGTCGCCGTCCTGGTCAGGGTCGCCTGATGCGGCAGCGCTACTCGGTGTGGGCGCCCGAGGCCGAGCGAGTGGACGTCCATCTGGGAGCCGACGGCGATCGGGTGGAGCCGATGACCCCGGAGGGCGGTGGTTGGTGGTCGGTGGACGCCGACCCAGGTGATGGCCGCTACGCGTTCGCGCTGGACGGCGGCAACCCGATGCCCGATCCACGTGGGCGTCGGCTGCCAGACGGCGTCCATGCGGCCAGCGCGCTGGTCAACCCGGCCGCGTTCACCTGGACCGACCATGCCTGGGCTGGCCGCCGGCTCAAGGGTTCGGTGATCTACGAGTTGCACATCGGCACGTTCACCGAGGCCCGCACCTTCGACGGTGCGATCGAGCGGCTCGACCACCTGGTGGGTCTCGGCGTCGACATCATCGAACTGATGCCGGTGGCGTCGTTTCCGGGGCGCAACGGCTGGGGTTACGACGGAGTCGCGCTCTATTCGGTACACGAGCCCTATGGCGGGCCGGAGGGGCTGCAGCGCTTCGTGGACGCCGCCCACGCTCGCGGCCTGGCGGTGTGGCTCGATGTGGTCTACAACCACCTCGGACCGGTCGGCAACTATCTGCCGCAGTACGGCCCCTACTTCACCGACCGGCACCAGACCCCCTGGGGGGTCGCCGTCAATCTGGACGGACCGGGCAGCGACGAGGTGCGCACCTATTTCGTCGAGAACGTGCGGCAATGGTTGCTCGACTACCACCTGGACGGCCTGCGGCTGGATGCGGTGCACGCTCTGCACGACGAGTCGGCGATCCATCTGTTGGAGGATCTGTCCGCCTTGGCCGAGGACATCGGAACCGCGACCGGGATTCCGCGGACGTTGGTCGCCGAGTCCGACCGCAACGACCCGCGCACGGTCGCGACGCGCGGCAGTGGCGGAGCCGGCGGGCAGGGGCTGGACGGCCAATGGGCCGACGACATCCATCACACCCTGCACGTGTTGCTGACCGGCGAGACGCAGGGCTACTACGCCGACTTCACCGATCCGCAGGCGTTGCCGAAGGTGCTGGCGCACACGCCGTTCTTCCACGACGGCGTGTACTCGAGCTTCCGCGGACGCCGGCACGGACGTCCGATCGAACCGGGGATCACACCGGGCTGGCGCTATGTCGGCTCGCTGCAGACCCACGACCAGGTCGGCAATCGGGCCACCGGCGAACGGCTGAGTCACTTGGCGGGGCGTGGCCGCGCGGCGACCGGGGCGGCCCTGCTGCTGACCTCGCCCTACACGCCGATGCTGTTCATGGGCGAGGAGTTCGACGCCTCGACGCCGTGGCAGTACTTCACCGACCACGAAGAGGAATGGCTCGCCGAGTCGATCCGGACCGGACGGCAGGCCGAGTTCGCCGAACACGGCTGGTCGGGCAACGTCCCCGATCCGCAGGATCCCGGCACCGTCGAGACGTCCACCCTGAACTGGTCCGACCTCGACGACCCCACCCGGCAGGAGTTCCTGGATTGGTACCGGCTGCTGCTACGGCTGCGCCGGGAACTGCCGACCGTCCGGGATGCCCAGCTCGGCGACGGCGCCGTCGTCCGAAAGGGGGATCTGTTGCTGGTGCGCCGCGGCACGGTCGAGGTGCTGGCCAACCTGGGCGCCGAACCGGGCAAGCTCTCGGTGCCGGACGGCTCCGAACTGCTCGCGCGCTTCGGCGAGGTCGTCCTCACCTATGCCGGCGAGGTGGCCCTGGGCCCGCACAGCACCGCCCTGCTGCGCGCCCCGCTACCCGACATCACCGGCGAGATCCCCCGGATCGTGGGCTGACTACCCTCGTCCGTCGGCTCACAGTGGGGACGCGCAGTGGGGACGGTTCTTTTTCGTTCGATATTCGCACGCCGTTCGAACCGGGGCCGGGGTTCGAGCGGGGCAGACTCAGGCGTCGACGGGCTCGGGTTCTTCGGCGACGGCGCGGGTGACCTCGCGTAGTTGCAGCCACCAGGGGTTCTTCGGACGCCGGAAGGTGCGATCCATCAATCGCATCATCGACTCCATCGGGACGTCGGTGAGCCTGGACTCGGTGAGACCGACCAGGTAGCTGCCGTCGGATCCGTCGGCCAGTTCGGCGGCGATCAGGTCGAGCGCGTGGCCCACCATGCGCGTGGCCAGCAGCCGGTCGAACGGGGACGGCGAGCCGCCCTGCTGCTGGTGACCCAGGACGCCCTGCCGGACGTCGTACAGCCCGCGTCCTTCCTCTTCCAGCAGGCCGGCGATGAAGTCCGTCGTGTAGCGCTCGTTGGCCCGTTCGTTGCGGACGGCCAGGAACAGCGATCGGCCGGCGGCGAAGGACCGCCTGAGCCACTTCACGTCGTCGTTCAGCTGGTCGAGGGTGATTCCCTCCTCGTGCAGGTAGATACGCTCGGCGCCGCCGGCCAGCCCGCCCATCAGCGCCAGGTAGCCGCAGTAGCGACCCATGGTCTCCACCACGTAGGACCGGGTGGTCGCCGACGCCGACAGCTTGATCCGGTCGATCGCCTCGACGATCACGTTGAGTGCCGTGTCACCCCCGATCGCCAGTTCCGAGCCGGGCAGGTTGTTGTCGATGGACGCCGGCACGCAGATGATCGGGATCCGGAACGCCGGGTAGCGGTCGCGTTCTTCATGAAGCAGATGCGCGGCCTGATAGCCGTTCCAGCCGCCGATCACCAGCAGCGAGTCGACCGCGTGATCCTCCAGTTGCCGACTCACCTGGTACAGCTCCTCCACCGTGGGGATGGTCCGCCGCACACCGAGCTTGGCCCCACCGTCGGCCGTCCACGCCTCCACGTCACCCCAGGCGAGCTCGCTGATCCGGCCGCCGCGCAGGCCGGGGAAACCGTCGTGGACACCGAGCATGGTGTGTCCGCGGCTGATTCCCAGCCGTACCGCCGCCCGGGCCGCGGTGTTCATCCCTGGCGCGAGCCCGCCGCCATGGATGATCGCGATCCGCCTGGCGCCGTCCGCAGCCGCGACCCGCGACGGCTCGGACAGCTCGGCGAACAGCTGGTTCATGGTGACGAAGGACCCGCCGCGTTTGGCCATCGCACCGGCATAGTCGCCGGCTTCGATCAGCGCCGGCACCTCGCGGGTGTTCCGCACCGCTTCCATCAGGTCGACCGAAGCCACCCGATTGCCGCGGAAGCCGAACACCCGGCCCGGACTGTCGGCGTCGGCGGTCAGCAGCGCCCGGGCGGCCTCGTAGCCCAGCCAGGTGGAACACCACCGGTCGAAGGCGCTGGGACTGCCTCCGCGCTGGACGTGACCGAGGATGGTCACCCGGGTGTCCTCGCCCAAACGCTCCTCAAGCGTCGCCCGGACGTACTCCGCCGAGATCGGGTTGCCGGACCGATCGGTCGCACCCTCGGCGACCAGCACGATGGAGTCACGGCGTCCGGCGGACCTGCCGCGACGCAACTCGGCGCACATCTTGTCTTCCCAGCCGTCCGAGGGCGGGTTCTCCGGGGTCAGCACATAGTCACAGCCGCCGGCGACGGCGGCCATCAACGCGAGGTAGCCGCAGTGCCGACCCATCACCTCGACGACGAAGCTGCGCTGGTGGCTGGCCGCGGTGCTGGCCAGATCGTCGATGGCGGACACGATGCGATGCAGGGCCGAGTCGGCGCCGATCGTCATGTCGGTGCCGACCAGGTCATTGTCGATCGAGCCGACCAGTCCGGCGATCATCAGCGCCGGATGTTCGGCGGCAGCGGCGGCGTCCAGTTCACCGGCTTCGACCAGCTCGGCCAGCAACGCGGGCCATTCGGTGCGGAACGCGTCCAGCCCGGAGAGGCTGCCGTCGCCACCGATCACCACCAGCCGGTCGATGCCGGCCGCCATCAGGTTGCGGGCGGCGAGGCGGCGTCCGTCACGCTCGCGGAACTGCTTACTCCGGAAGGTGCCGATCACCGTGCCGCCGCGGTGCAGGACGTTGCCGACGTCGTCCCAGCCGAATCGCCTGATGCCGTCGCCGCCGTCGATCATGCCCTGGTAGCCCTCGAAGATGGCGTAGACCTCGGCGCCGAGCGTGATTGCCGTCCGGACGACGGCCCGCACCGCCGCGTTCATGCCCTGAGCGTCGCCGCCGCTGGTCAGGATGCCGATGCGCTTGCCCGCGCCGATGAGTTCGACCATGGGTCAATCCTGGCGAACCCGGGACCTGCGCGGCGACCAATCGAGCAAGTGTTTACCCTTTCGTCGCCCGCCCGGCCCCGTTGGCCAGCCTGCCGAAACCAGGGACGAGCTCGATCACCGGAGGCCGGGAACGCGAAAAACGGGGGGCGACCAGCGGTCGCCCCCCGTTCATTCAGACGGTCACTTCGTGTAGCCGACGTTCTCCCACTTGACGGTGCCGAACGCCACTGCACCGATGTTGGCCAGCTTGGCCCGGACGCCGATCAGCATCGGGCGCTGGTACAGCGGCAGCGTGACGCTGGACTCCCAGATCGACTTCGCGACCTGGTTGGCCATCTCGGCGCGCTTGGCGGGATCCATCTCGGTGTCGATCTTCGGCGCCAGTTCCTCCACCGTGGGGTTCAGGAACTGCGCGTAGTTGAACAACTCGTAGGTCTCTTTGCCGTCCTTGACGGTGGCGCCGTAAATCTGCCGGATGTCTCCCAGCGGGTAGGGAGTGCCGATCCACGAGAAGGCAATGATGTCGAAGGCATGGTCGTCAAGCACGCCGGGCCACTGCTTGTCGACATTGATGTTCTTCAGCTTCAGGTTGACCCCGATGTCCTTGAGCATCTTCTGCGCCTGCAGGCCTTCGTTCTCGGACGCCTTCACACCGCTCAGCACAACAAAGGTCACGTCGAGTTGCTTGCCGTCCTTCTCGCGGTAGCCGGTGCTGGCATTCAACGTCCAGCCGGCCTCATCGAGCTTGGCCTTAGCGCCCTCCACATTGAAGTCGATCCCGGTCGCCTTGCCCTGGTCGACATAACCGGTCTGGTTCGCCATGTACAGGTTGTTGTTCAGCGGCGTCGCCTCCCAGTCGAGGCCGGCTAGGTCGGAGCGGGCGATGGCACCGCGGTCCAGGCCCATCACGATGGCCTGGCGGACCTTGGCATCGGTCAGGTTGGGGGCCTTGGTGTTGAAAGTGAAATGCCGGAAGTTCGGTCCGCCCGCTTTGCGCACGACCGAGTTCTGCGCCTCGCTAGCTGTCTTGAAACCGTTCGGGTCGGCGCCCATGTCGTAGTAGTCGAGTTCCTGGTTGGCGAATGCGGTCGCCTGCGCGTCGGTCAGGATCTTCTTCCAGGTGAGCTTCGTCAGCAGCGGCTTCTCGCCCCACCACAGCTCATTGGGGACCATCACCGTGGTGCCCGAGGCGTTGTCGATCGATTGGATCTTGAACGGGCCGGACTGCCACCCGAGCTTCATCCCCTTCTTCCAACCGTTGTTGAACATGTCGGCGGTGGCGACGCTCTCGGCCCGGTACGGCCCGGTGGCAATGATCTTGGTCCAGTCGGGGTAGGGACTCTTGAACTTGAGGACGACTTCATAGTCGTCCGCGCCCTTGGTCACGGAAGTGATCAACTCCCAGCCGGCCGTGTTGATGTTCTTGAAGGCCTTGTCGGAACCGTTCAGGGCGTTCACCGTAGCGATCCAGTCCTTGACCGTGATCGGGGCGCCGTCGTTCCAGACCGCTTTGGGGTTCAGTTTCAGCGTCAGCGTCAGGTTCGGGTTGACCTCCGCCTTCGCATCCAACAGGTAGTCATTGTTGATCTGGGGCTCACCCATTGCGTTGTAGTCGTAGTACGCGGGGACGACCGGCTTCTCCAGGTCGACCATCTCTCGGTCGCCGCCCTCCGAGGTGGACGGGTTCCAGTTCCGGTACTCGTGCGAGATGGAGCCGGTGAACTCACCACCACTGGCCAACTGATCACGCGGCGTCTCGTTGATGTCCCAGCCCGCCTTCATCGCCGGAGCCGACGTGGCGCCGCCAGGGCCGTTCGGCTGGGCGGGCCCGCCACAGGCCGCCAGTCCCAGCGCGGTAACGCCGGCGATCAGTGGCAGAACAAACCTTGTTGCCTTCACTCGTCCTCCATTTGTGACACGCGTTCTCGACCGGAAAACAGCCGACTTTGGGGGTGATCCTACCCCGACGGTTCCGTCATAGGGGCGGCAACAGATCACCATCTGTTAACGATCGGGATCGGCTCAAAGAACGCGAACCACCTCATTGAAGTGACACGCCGAGGCGTGATCTGCCGGTCCGGCGACCGACAGCAGCTCCGGAACTTCGTTGATGCACTTCGCCTGATCGGCGGCGCCGAGGGTCAGGAACTTCGGGCAGCGGGTGCGGAACTTACAGCCGGACGGCGGATCCGCCGGGCTGGGCAGATCGCCCTGCAACAGGATCCTCCGCCGCGAGCGCTCGGCGTTCGGATCGGGCAGCGGGATCGCGGACAGCAGGGCCTGCGTGTATGGGTGCGAAGGGCGGGTGTAGACGTGGTCGACATCGCCGACCTCGACCAGCTTGCCCAGGTACATCACCGCCACCCGGGAGGCGATGTGCCGGATCACTGCCAGATCGTGGGCGACGAACAGGTAGGCCAGGCCGAGTTCCAACTGCAGTTCCTGCAGCAGGTTGATGACGCCGGCCTGGATCGAAACGTCGAGGGCCGAGACCGGTTCGTCCAACACCAGCAGCTTTGGCTTCAGGGCCAGCGCACGGGCTATCCCGATCCGCTGCCGCTGGCCGCCGGAGAAGTGCGCGGGGTAGCGGCTGGCATGATCGGGCTGCAGGCCGACCAAGGTGAGGAGTTCCCGCACCCGCTGCTCCATGTCGGCCTTGCTGAAGCCGTGCACACCCATCGGCTCGGCGATGATGTCGAAGATCGGCATCCGCGGATCGAGCGAGGCCATCGGATCCTGGAACACCACCTGGAGGTCGCGACGCAACGCCTTGCGCTCGGCGCGGGTGAGCTTCGCGGTGTCCTTGCCCAACACCACCACCCGGCCCTCGGTGGGGCGGACCAGGTTGAGCACCTCGAGCAGTGTCGTCGACTTGCCGCAGCCCGATTCGCCGACCAGGCCCAGCGTCTCTCCCGCCCTGAGTTCGAGGTCGATGCCGTCCACCGCGTAGACCGTGCCGACTCGGCGGCGGTAGATGGCGCCCTTCATCAGCGGGTAGTGCCGCTTGAACCCGGTCAGTTCCAGGACCGTCTCGCGCTTCTCCCTGGGCACCCGCTCCAGGGCGGACGCCGGCAGCTCCGGCACCGGGAAAATATCGGCGTGACCCAAGTGACCCTGCTCGATCGTCGCCACCCGGTGACAGGCCGCCGTATGGGCGATGCTGGTGGTCGGCACCAGTTCGGGCTCGGTCGAGCGGCAGATGTCGATCGCCATCGGGCAGCGCGGCACGAACGGGCAGCCTGGAGGCAGGTTCACCACCGAGGGCGGGCTGCCCTCCAGCGTCGGCAGCGCGGTGTCGGCTTCCTGATCGAGCCGCGGCACCGTGCCGAGCAGGCCGATCGTGTACGGCATCCGCGGACGGTAGAAGATGTCGTCCACGCTGCCCTGCTCCACCGGACGACCGGCGTACATCACGGTGACCCGGTCGGACATCCCGGCCACCACGCCCAGGTCGTGAGTGATCATCAGCACCGCGGCCCCGGTCTCCACCTGCGCGCGCTTGAGCACCTCCAGCACTTGGGCCTGGATGGTGACGTCGAGGGCGGTGGTCGGCTCGTCGGCGATGATCACGTCCGGGTCGTTAGCGATCGCCATCGCGATCATCGCCCGCTGCCGCATGCCGCCGGAGAACTCGAACGGGAACGACTTGACCCGCTGCTGGGGGTTCGGGATTCCCACCAGTTCCAGCAGTTCGACGGCCCGCTTGGTGGCGGTCGAAGTGCTGACGTCGTAGTGGGCCTGGATCGCCTCCACCAACTGGTCGCCGATCGTGTACACCGGGGTGAGCGCCGACAGCGGGTCCTGAAAGATCATCGCCAGTCCGTCGCCACGGATCTTCGACATGTCCTTATCACTGCGGCCGAGCAACTCGGTGCCGTGCAGCTTGACCGACCCGGTGATCCTCGCCGACTCCGAATGCAGTCCCATGATCGCCAGCGAGGTGACCGACTTGCCCGAACCGGACTCGCCCACGATCGCCATCGTCTCGCCGGCAGCGAGCTCGAAGCTCAGACCTCGCACGGCCTGCACCGGACCCGCCTCACTGGGGAAGGTCACGTGCAGATCCTGCACGCTGAGCACCGGGCCGCCGGCATTGGTGCGGGGAGCCTTCGGGGTCAACGACTTGGCTCTCATGCCTGACCCCCCGAGGCGGACGCGGGATCAAGGGCATCGCGCAGGCCGTCACCGATCCCGTTGACGCACAACACCAGGAAGACCAGAACGGCCGAGGGCCCGAGGAACACCCACGGGTAGGTCGTCGCCATGGTCGCCCCCTCGCCGATCAGCGTGCCGAGCGAGGTGTCGGGCGCCTGGACGCCGAAGCCGAAGAACGACAGGCCGGTCTCGGCGAGGATGGCGTAGCCGACGCCGAGGGTGGCGTCGATGATCAGCAGCGACGATACGTTCGGCAGGATGTGCCGGACGATCGTCTTCGGGGCGGACAGACCCATGAACTTGGCGGCCAGCACATACTCCCGCTCCTTGACCGAGAGCGTCAGCGACCGCACCACCCGGGCCGACAACGGCCAGGCGAAGAGAGCCAACAGCACCACCAGAATCATCCACGAGGCATCACCCTCCGGCGCGCCGCGGGTCAGCACTGCGATCACCAGGAAGCTCGGGACGACCAGCATCAGATCGACGATCCAGAGCATCGTCTTCTCGTACCAGCCGCCCAGGTAGGCCACCGAGGCTCCCACCATGGCTGCGATCGAGGTGGAAATCACTGCCACCAGGAAACCGATGATCAGCGACTTGCCCAGACCTTGAAGGGTCAGCGCCAGCACATCACGTCCGGCCTGAGTGGTTCCCAGCAGATGCGACGAACTCGGCGGTGTCAAGAAGTTGTAGGTGTCGATGTCGTCGTATTTCCAATAGAACACATGGGGCCCGACCAGCGCCAGGAAAACCAGGAAGACGATGCCCACTGCCCCGACCAGCGCCGTCTTGTTGCGCAAGAAGCGACGCCAGATCAGCTGACCCCGGGTCAGCCTCTTCGCCGGCTTCTGATCGGTTCCGGCCGCCTGCAACGCACTCATCTCAGCCCAGCCTCACCCGCGGATCGAGGATCGCGACCAGGATGTCGGACAGGATGGCGCCGACCAGCACGCACACCCCCGCGAAGGCGGTGACCGCCACCGCACCGTTGACGTCGTAGCCGGTGATCGTGTCGACCGCGTACATACCGACCCCTTGGAAGTTGAACACCCGTTCGGTGTAGGTCGCGCCGGTGAACAGGGTCGCGACCGTGAACGCGATGTAGGTGCCGGTCGGAATGAGCGCCGTGCGCAGGGCGTGCTTCATGACCGCCTTCGACCGCGGCAAACCCTTCGCCCGGGCCGTCCGGACATAGTCGGCGCCCAGCGAGTCGAGCATCAGGTTGCGCTGGATCCGACTCATCGACGCGGCACCAAGGGCCATCAGCACCACCGTGGGTAAGAACAGGTGTTGCAGGCGATCGACCAACTCGGCCATCGGATAGCTGCCCACTTCGCCCGTCTCGCCGATGAACTCGAAGGTTCGGGTGCCGGTGAGTTCGTTGAAGCGGATGGCCAGAATCTGCGAGACGTAGCCGACCACGAAGGCGGGGGTGGAGATCAGCAGCAGCGAGATCACCGTCACAGTGCGGTCGGAAAGGCTGTACTGCCTCGTCGCAGTCCAGGCTCCGAAGGCGACCCCCAGGGCGATGCCGAGCAGCGAGCCGACCAGCAGCAGTCGCAGGCTGATCCACATCTTGATGCCGATCTGCTCGGCCACGTCGACGCCGAAGGGCGAGGAGCCCCAGTCACCGTGCAGCACCCCGCCCAGCCAGGTCAGGTAGCGGTCCCAGAGCGGCACCTGGTCACTCAGGTTGTACTGCCGCAGTTGCGCCTCGATGTCCTCCGGTGGGATCGGCGGCTGCCGCAGGGCGAACAGCTTGCGGGGATCCATGGCGCTGGCCGCCAGAAAGTACGTCATCGATACCGCGACGAAAAGCAGCAGCACGTAGTTGATCAACCGCTTCACCACGTAGCCAATCACGTGACTCCCCTCGACGGTGTCAGGGGCACAACATAGCGCGTCCGCGGTAGCCCGAGTAGGCGTTTGAGGAGGTGCGTGGGCCCATCGCCTCAGCGACGATTGATCACCACGGTG
Source organism: Micropruina sp. (assembly GCA_044225075.1). Lineage (GTDB taxonomy): Bacteria > Actinomycetota > Actinomycetes > Propionibacteriales > Propionibacteriaceae > Micropruina. The sequence continues at coordinate 24,149 of JBGAJF010000020.1, forward strand.
CCGAGCACAAGATCGTTCAAAGCCCGTCGCTCGGCACCGATCACAACGGTCGGCAACACCAGGCAGATCATCGCCTGCCGGGCGATCGCCCGCCACACTCCGATCGGCCGGCCGTCCAGCCGGGCCACCCCGATCCGCGCCAGAATGTGCCCGAAGCTGCCGCCGGCAAGGGCAGTCAGCACCGCGGACTGCACGAAGAAGACGGTGAGGATCATCCAGCTACGCCAGCCCGGCTCCCGCAGCACGCCCGTGCCGAACAGGATCACCGCCAGAGCCATGGACGCTGCCCAGTCGATGATCAGCGCCGCGATCCGCGACCGCCAACTCGCCAGGGCACCGCGTCCGGTCTCGGGCAGCCCGAGCGACTGCCCGGGGTACTGCTCCGCCTGGTCCACGGCTTCGTCGCTCACCCGGGTCAGTCTAGGCCCCGCTCCCGGGAGAGTTTCGGTAGATCGGAGGCTGGCCGGCGCCGCGCGCGACACCCCGCGTCGAGGCGGCCGTAACGCTGCTGAAACACATGTGCAACGGAGCGGAAATGCGATCTTCTTAGGGTGACCGCGTTCCGAGTCCCTTATTCCATCGGAGGAAAGATGTTCCAGAGCGCTGACGATCTGCTGGCCTATGTGAAGGACGAAGGTGTCGAGACCATCGACGTTCGGTTCTGCGATCTGCCCGGCGTCATGCAGCACTTCACGGTTCCGGCGGGCTCCTTCGGACCCGAGGTGTTCGAGGACGGCCTCGCCTTCGACGGCTCCTCCATCCGCGGCTTCCAGAAGATCCACGAGTCGGACATGGCGTTGCTGCCCGACCCGACCACGGCCTTCATCGACCCGTTCCGCCGATCCAAGACGCTGGCACTGAGCTTCTTCGTTCACGACCCGCTGACCAAGGAGCCGTACAGCCGCGACCCGCGCAACATCGCGCGCAAGGCCGAGTCCTACCTGAAGTCGACCGGCATCGGCGACACCGCGTTCTTCGCGCCCGAGGCCGAGTTCTACATCTTCGACTCGGTCCGGTTCGAGACCAAGCAGAACGCCAGCTACTACTACATCGACTCCGAGGCCGGCGCCTGGAACAGCGGCAGTGAGTCCGACGGGGACGGCCGTCCGAACCGTGGCTACAAGGTGAAGTACAAGGGCGGCTACTTCCCGGTCGCTCCCGTCGACCACTTCACCGACCTGCGCGACGACATGGTCCGCAACCTGGAGAACGTCGGCCTGACCGTCGAGCGCGCGCACCACGAGGTGGGCACCGCCGGCCAGGCCGAGATCAACTACCGCTTCAACAGCATGCTGGCCGCGGCCGACGAGGTGATGAAGTTCAAGTACATCATCCGCAACACCGCCTGGGAGTCCGGCAAGACCGTCACCTTCATGCCGAAGCCGATCTTCGGTGACAACGGTTCGGGCATGCACGTGCACCAGTCGATCTGGAACGAAGGCGTGCCGCTGTTCTACGACGAGAACGGCTACGGCCAGCTCTCCGACATGGCGCGGCACTACATCGGCGGCCTGCTGCACCACGCGCCGTCCCTGCTGGCATTCACCAACCCGACCGCCAACAGCTACCACCGCCTGGTGCCGGGCTTCGAGGCTCCGGTGAACCTGGTCTACTCGGCCCGCAACCGGTCGGCTTGTATCCGCATCCCGATCACCGGTTCGAACCCGAAGGCCAAGCGCATCGAGTTCCGCTGCCCCGACCCGTCGTCGAACCCCTACCTGGCGTTCGCCGCCTGCCTGCTGGCCGGCCTGGACGGCATCCAGAACAAGATCGAGCCGCCGGCTCCGGTCGACAAGGACCTCTACGAGCTGCCACCGGACGAGCACGCACAGATCAACCAGGTGCCCGGCACCCTCAGCGAGGTGCTGGACAAGCTGGAGGCCGATCACGACTTCCTGCTCGCCGGCGACGTGTTCACCTCCGATCTGATCGAGACCTGGATCGAGATGAAGCGCGCCGACGTGGACGCCCTGCGGCTGCGTCCGCACCCGCACGAGTTCGAGATGTACTTCGATCTGTGACAACTGCGTTGTCACAGAGCTCCGACACTCGGCGGGGCTGAAGCCCCACTCACCCGTGTACTTCGATCTGTGACAACTCCGTTGCCTAGTCAAAGCGATTTCTGAGCGGGTTCAGTACGCAACGAGTCCGCACGTGCGCGAAAGCCGCCGTGCGGACTCGTTGCTGTCCCGGAACAGATGCGCCCGCAGCGGTGCAGCGTGGTGATCGCCTGACGGCTGCTGCGGCCGTGCCCGCAAACACGGCTCGCGGTAGCGTCGGGTGCTACCGATCAGGGAGGCGAGAATGAGCCATCCGCGTCGCTATACCGACGACGACCCTTTTCTGGCGCGGCTACGCACCGTCTGTCTGGCCCTGCCGGAGGCGTCCGAGAAAGAGTCCCATGGGCACCCGAACTTCTACACCAAGAGGGTGTTCGCCGTATTCGGCGGGGTCGTCAAGGGAGACCACGACAGCGATCGCTGGTCGCAGTCGGTGCTGGTGCTGCCCAATCTGCTGACCCGCGAGGCGGCGCTGAGTGACGACCGGTTCTTCGTGCCCGCCTATTTACGGGCCGTACGGCTGGATCGGCCTGAACTTCCGTGCGGCCGAGGTCGACTGGGACGAGGTGACCGAGCTGGTGGAGGAGTCCTATCGCAACACCGCGCCGGCTCGTCTGACCCGGCTGCTGCCGTGACACCCTCGCTGGAGTACCGGCCCCTGGCCGGCCAGCTGGACGTCGCCGACCTCGTCGTCCCGGACTGGGTCAAGCAGGTGGCCGGCGGGACGGCGGCAGGCCCGGTGTGGCGCAACGAACTTGGCGGCATCACCTACTCCATCGACGGTGGTCAGTGTTACCTGAAAGCGCAGCCGGCCGATACCGGGTGGGACTTGGACGCCGAGGCGTCCCGGCTGGTCTGGGTGGCCGGCTTCGTGCCGGCACCGCGTGTGCTGGCGTCCGGCGAGCGGGACGATCTGCGCTGGCTGCTCACCGTGGGGCTGCCCAGACGCTCTGCCGTCCAGCAACCGTGGATCGACCGGCCGGCGACCACCGTGCCCGCGCTGGGCCGGGCGCTGCGCCGGTTTCACGACCGGGTGCCCGCGGCGTCCTGCCCGTTCAGCTGGTCGGTGGCCGATCGGATAGCCCGGTTCGGCCTCTCCGCCACGTTGATGGACGACGCTTCGGCGCTGGACCCCGTGGTCTGCCACGGCGATGCCTGCAATCCGAACTTCCTGGTCGGCGCCGATGGCGAGGTGTGCGGCTACGTCGACCTGGGAAATCTGGGAGTCGGCGACCGCTGGGCCGATCTGGCTCCGGCCCTGATGAGCCTCGGCTGGAACTACGGCCCCGGTTGGGAACGGGCCTTCCTGGACGCCTACGGCATCGACACGGACCCGGCCAAGCAGGCCTTCTACACGCAACTCTGGAACGCCGAGGACGAGCCACCTACCGGGTATACCCCTCCCTAATCAGTTCAGGCCTCCCGTCGACGGGAGGCCTGAACTGATTAGGGAGGGCCTAGTGAGCGGCGGGGTCGCGTTCGGACGAACACGAACTCAGCCGGACCAGGTTGCCCCAGGGGTCGTCGAGTTCCACCGCGACGCCGTCGTCGCGGAGCTGGACGCCGTGGACGCGCAGCCGGACGGCCGCCCGGGCGACCTGGTCGGCGTCCGGCAGTGCGATGTCCACCCGGCCGAGCCCCAACGCGGGAGCTCGCAGACCGGTGCCGGCGCTGCGCCAGGTGTTCATCGCCATGTGATGGTGGTAGCCGCCGGCCGAGACGAACACGGCGCCCGGCGCTTCCGCGGTGAGTTCGAAGCCGAGCAGGTCGGTATAGAAGTGCTTGGCGATCGCTGCGTCCCCGACCTTCAGATGGACGTGTCCGACGGTGCCCTGCAGCCCATCCAGGACGCCGCGCCGATCGGGAGCGGTCGAGAGCAACTCGCGTCCCACGTCCGTGAGGTGGGCACCGATGAAGCCGTTCGGGTCGAGCGGAAGAGTGTCCATCACGACGCCGCCCTGCTGCCAACTCCACTCGGCGCGCGGCCGGTCCCAGTACAGTTCGACGCCGTTGCCCTCCGGGTCGTCGAGATAGAACGCCTGGGACACCAGATGGTCCGCTGCCCCGGTGTACAGGTGAGGGGTATGCATCGCGACCGATGCCATCGTCGCCGCCAGCGAGGCACGGTCCGCATGCAGCAGGGCGGTGTGAAACAGTCCCGCGCTCCGCCGTTCACCCTTCGGCAGCTCAGGCCGGTGCCGCAGCGTGACCAGTGTCTCGGCGCTCCGTCCCAGGTCAACCTCGGACGGTCGCTGCGCCAGCACGTCGAGCAACAGCACGTCGCGATAGAACCTGGTCAGCGCGTCCAGGTCGGCCACGTCCAGGCTCACCCGCCCCATCCGGGTGTCTGCCGGCAACAACTTGGTCACGAGCACCTCACTTTTCCTGACCCATCAACAACCTCTCATATCGGTTTGTTCCCGCCCGGGCGACGCGTCGTACACTCCCCCGGGTGACCTCGGCCGGAACGGATGTGGAAAGCCCGAAGATCCGTGTCCTGGTGGTGATCGGGATCGTGCTGCTCTCGCTCAACCTGCGACCGGCGGCGGTCTCGGTGGGGCCGGTGCTCGCCGACGTCACCGACAGCCTGCAACTGAACGGCGTCGAAGCGGGCCTGCTCACCTCGCTGCCGGTGATCGCGTTCGCGGGATTCGGCGCCCTCACCCCGCGGCTGTCGCACCTGATCGGGCCGCACCGATTGACCCTGGTCGCGCTGCTGGCGGCCACCATCGGTCTCTTCGGACGCAGCCTGGTCGGCGATACCTGGCTGTTCCTGCTGTTGTCGCTCGTGGCGCTATCGGGGATGGCTGCCGCGAACGTACTACTTCCGTCCCTGGTGAAGCGCCACTTCCCCGATCGGGTCGGCCTGATGACCGCGGTCTACTCGACGACGATGACCATGGCGTTGACCACCGCGTCCGTACTCACAGTGCCGATCGCGGACGCCTACGGTGGCTGGCGCACCGGCCTCGCGAGTTGGGGCCTGTTCGCCGTCGTCGCCACCATCGCCTGGGTGGGGCTGGCCGCTCAGGACCGTGGGAACGGCGAGGCCGGGGCACCAGCGATCAGCATGGGCGCCGTCGCGCGCACCCGGCTGGGCTGGACGATGGCAGTGTTCTTCGGGCTGCAGTCGCTGCAGGCTTATGCCGTGTTCGGATGGTTTCCGAGCCTGTACCGCTCCGCCGGTTTCAGTCCCACCGACGCCGGCGTGATGCTGGGTGTCATCACCGGGATCAGCATTCCGCTCTCGTTCATCGTTCCGGCCCTGACCGCCCGGCCACGTGCCCAGTTGCCGGTGCTGTTCACGCTGGGCGGCTGCTACCTGGCCGGCTACCTCGGCCTGCTCCTCGCCCCCGCCCGCGCAGGCCTGCTGTGGGCCGCCCTGGTCGGCATCGGCACCAGCACCTTCCCGATGGTGCTGACGCTGATCGGCCTGCGCTCGCGAACAGCGGACGGCACGGCCGCATTGTCGGGCTTCACCCAGTCGGTCGGGTACCTCATCGCCGCTCCGGGGCCGTTGTTGATCGGGCTGCTGCACGACCTCACCGGTTCCTGGACGGCGCCGCTGCTCGCACTGATGGCGATCGCCGTCGTGCTGGTCTGGACCGGCACAGCTGCCAGCCGTCCGGACGCCGTCGAGGACCACCTGCCCCGACGCCGGCCCCGCACCACGTCCGTGTCCGGCCCGGATGGACCGCAGACGGTCGACGACCAGTAGCATTCCGCCCATGGTCGGCCAGCACTCACGTCCGCGCTGGCACTACTCCCCACAGCACATGTGGATGAACGACCCCAACGGGCTCATCTTCAACGCCGGCACCTGGCACATGTTCTACCAGTCCAACCCCTCCGGGAACGTCTGGGGCAACCTCTCCTGGGGTCATGCGACGTCGTCGGATCTGCTCCACTGGACCGAGCATCAGGTGGCGCTGTGGCACACCGAGACCGAGCAGATCTTCTCCGGCAGCTGCGTGTTCGACGCAACCAACTCCTCAGGGCTTGGGACGGCCGACTGGCCCCCGCTGATCGCCGTCTACACCGCCGCCTACCGGCCCGGGAGCGAACTGGAAGGCCGGCAGGCGCAGGCACTCGCCTACAGCCTGGACGGCGGCAGCCATTGGACGGCCTACCCGGGGAACCCGGTGCTCGATCGGTCCTCGACCGACTTTCGGGACCCCAAGGTGTTCCGGCACGGCGACGATTGGGTGATGGTCGCCGTCGAAGCCGAGCAGCGCCAAGTGGTGATCTACCGATCGACCAATCTGGTCGACTGGACCTACGCGTCCACCTTCGGCCCCGCGCACGCGGCCGCCGGCGTGTGGGAATGCCCCGACCTGTTCGAACTGCCGGTTGCCAACCAGGCCAGCCGCAAATGGGTGCTCCTGGTGAACATCAATCCGGGCGGGGTCGCCGGCGGAAGCGGTTGCCAGTATTTCGTCGGGGAGTTCGACGGTCACACCTTCACCCCCGACGCAATCGTCGGGGTGTCCACCGACCCCGCGCTCGGACTCGACGATCCGCTGCTGCGGGCCTACGACTGGCTGGACTTCGGCCGGGACTGTTACGCGGTGACGTCCTTCGCCGATGTTCCCGGCGGCCGGCGCATCGTGCTGGGCTGGATGAACAACTGGGACTACGCCATCGATGTACCGCTCACCGGCGGACGCAGCATCATGACCATTCCCCGCGAACTCGACCTGCTCAAGGTCGGTGGCCGATACCTGGTGCGGCAACGCCCGATCCGCGAACTGCCGGACGCCGCGCTGGAACGCCACACGCTGTCCGACGGCGACCGGATACGCGTGCGCGGAGTGGCGCTGGAGTACCACAACGGCGTCCTGAGCCTGGACCGCCGGGGGGTCGGGACCGCCGACTTCCACGAGGGATTCGGCTCTCGGCAGTGGGCGGAGATCCCGGAACGGCCCGCCAGCGTCACCGTCGAGATCCTGCTCGACACCTGCTCGATCGAGGTGTTCGCGGCGTCCGGGCTCGTGGTCATCAGCGACCTGGTCTTCTTCTAGCGCTCGAGGTTCAGCGCTCGAGCCTCAGCCTCCCGGGTGAGGCGCTGTCAGCGGCGCGCGGCATACTGCCGCCATGGCCACGATCATGTTCGTTCACGCCCACCCCGATGATGAGGGCACGCTGACCGCCGGGTCGATGATCCGGGCGGCCGAGGAGGGGCACCGGGTGGTCGTGGTGTTCGCGACCCATGGCGAAAACGGCGAGGAGCCGGATGACCTCGGCCCGGACGAGACGCTGGCCCAGCGCCGGATGGCAGAGGCGCACCGCGCCGCCGAAGTGGCCGGCGTCGCGCGCGTCCACTGGCTGGGCTATCGGGATTCCGGCATGGCCGGCTGGGAGCAGAACCACCACCAGCACTGCCTGCTGCAGGCGCCCGCGGACGAGGCCGCCGGACGGCTTGCCGAGCTGATCGCCCGCGAGCGACCCGACGTCCTGGTGGGCTACGACTGGCACGGCAACTACGGCCACCCCGACCACGTGCGGGTCCATCAGGTGGTCCGCCGGGCGGCCGAAGTGGCCGATCCGCGTCCGCGGCTGTTCGAGGCGACGATGAACCGGGATCGGGTGCGCCAACAGTTCCAGGCGGCCAAGGCGTCCGGCGTGCCCGATGCCGACGGTTTCGACCCCGACCGGCCGATGAACGACGGCAACCCGCTGGGCACACCTGAAGCCGAGATCAATCTGCAGGTCGATGTCAGCGGTCAGGTGCTGCGCCGCCGCGAGGTGATGGCCTGCCACGCCAGCCAGGTCACCGACATTCAGGGCTGGCTGGAGCTGCCCCTCGAAGCCTATGCCGCCGTGTTCGACACCGAGCACTACCTGGAGGTCGGCAGCTCCGATCCGATGCGGACCGGCTGGTTCTTCTGAACCAGCAGATATCGGCCACGAGGTGATTGGCCGGCATTTGATACACGGTAACCACCACAGTTTTTCCGGCGGAAGATCCTGTGGTTTTCCCCGGTCCCGGCCCGGGACGCGACTTCCTAGGGTGAACCCGTCGACAAACCAGGGCCCGTCGATATGTCCGCCCCAGAAGTCTTGTGAGGAGTTATCACATGCGAGGAATGAGCTTGAAGCGAGGGCTCGCAATGGCCGGTATCGCCGGCATCGCGCTCGGCGCAACCCTATTGGCGAATCCCGTTTCCGCCCGCGCGGAGTTGCCGGCCAAGCCGACGGCAGCCGCCACCGTCACCCACACCAACAACCTCTCGAAGGCCGTCACCAAGCTGATGAAGGGCAGCGGCGTGAGCGCCGAGGCCAAGGCTCTGGAAGCCTATTGGACGCCGGCCCGGATGCGGGCGGCCAAGTCCATGGACCGCAGCGCCACGATCACCCGCAGCGGCAAAGCGCCGAAGCAGCAGTCGCGGCAGCGGATGTTCCACCCCGAGGGGGCCTCGGGCAGCGTCGGTCCCGCGGTCACGAAGTCGGCCCCCAAGGCCGCCGCGCGGCCGAACACCAAGCAGGCTCAGGCCTACTATCCGAACCTGCCGTACAACCACCCGGCAGCCCGGACCAACGGCAAGGTCTTCTTCACCCGCGGCGGCCTGAACTACGTCTGCTCGGCGTCGATCGTCAACAGTGAGGGCAAGAGCCTGATCTGGACCGCCGGTCACTGCCTCGCCGACTACAAGGTGTGGTCGACCAACGTGTCGTTCGTCCCGTCGTACTCCAACGGCTGGCGTCCCTACGGCACCTGGTACGCGCGCACGCTGACCACCACCTCGGCATGGTTCAACAACCGGTCGTTCAGCGACGATGTCGGCGCGGCGACCATGTACCGCAACTACGGCTACCGGATCGCCGACTACCTCGGTGCTCAGGGGATCATGTGGAACCAGAGCGCCAACTACACCGCCACCGCGTTCGGCTACCCGGCCGCATCCCCGTACAACGGTGCGTACCTGGTGCGTGCCGACGGCTACACCTACAACGCGGGCAACGGCACGATCTACATGTACTCCGGCCTCACCGGCGGCTCATCAGGCGGCGCCTGGTACCGCAACTTCAACGGCAGCTGGGGCTACGTCAACGGGCACAACGACTTCATCTACACCAGTTCGCCGGCGTGGATGTACAGCCCGTACTACGGCAATCAGGTCGCCAACCTGTACAACGCGGTCCGCTACCAGAGCAGCTGACCCAACCGCCCCCTCCCCCCACGGACGGCGCCGATCGGCCTTCTTTGGCCGGTCGGCGCCGACCCGTGTCCTGGGCGCCCGCGCGCTCAACCGCCGGCGGGTAGGTGGGTCGTTCAACCGCCGGCGGGTAGGTGGGTCGTTCAACCGCCGGCGGGTAGGTGGGGCGTTCAACCGCCGGCGGGTGCGTGGTTCGGTGCGCCCGGACCACCGGCGCCGCGGGCCTGGGCGATCACCCGGACCAGCTGGACCCGGCGCCTGACCTGCAGCTTGCGATAGATGTTGGAAAGGTGGAACTCGATCGTCCGCACGCTGAGGAACAGCGCGGACGCCAGTTGCTGGTTGGTGAGTCCATCGGCGGCGAGTTCGGCGACCCGCAACTCCTGAGCGGTCAGCGCGGTCAGGCTTCGGCGTCCGGCCCCCACCACGGCCGGCTCGGACGTCACCCCGGACCCGGCGGGTACGGCCGAGGAAGCTGCCGGTTCCGGCACCAGGTCGAGAGCGCGGGCGTACCAGTTCACCGCTCCCAGGGCGTCGAAGGCAGCGGCGCCGGCCATGATCGTGCGCCGCGCGTCCACCGATCCCTGGTCGCGCAGCACCTCACCCAGCAACATCAGCCCACGAGCCTCCTCGATGCGCAGCCCGGCCTCGCGCGCGACGTCGACGGCAGCGATCAGGTAGGTGACGGCGTCCGCCGGGTCCTCGGCGAGCAGGCCACGCGCCCGGGCCAGCGCGGACTGCAGCGCCGGCGGGGCCGAGCCGCGCTGATCCAGCTCGGCCAGCAACCGGCGGGCCTCGGCCCGGGAACCGGTCCGTGCCAGCGCCTCAATCAGGTCTCCGTGTCCTGGTAGGACGGCGTCCTCGACCATCGGGACCCGCGGGGTACCTTCGAGGTGGGCCAGCGCCGTGGCTGGATCACCCTGCGAAAGGCTCAGGAATCCGGCGATGGTCGACGCCTGGATGAGCAGCGCAGCGTCCTGGGCGGCACGCGCCCACACCCTGGCTTCGTCGAGGTGCAGCAGGCAATCGTGCTCGCGTCCGGTGACCGCCTCCGCACGGGCCAGCGCCAGCAGCGCCCGAGGCACGACCGCGTTCGCCTCGACCCCCTGGGCCAGGTCGAGCGCCTCCTGCGCCGCCGATAGCCCGCCCACCACGCGTCCGGACGCCAGCCGCAGACCGGACAACGCGACCAGCCGCGCGGGCAGCATCCCGGCGGCGGCGCGGCGCCGCGACGCGTCCACGGCGAGTTCGAGTTGGGTGAGCGCCGCCGGGGTGTGACGGCGCCAAGCCGTCGTCCAGGCCGTCGGCAGCGCGGGATCGGCCGTGAGCTCGTCGACGTCGAGCCAGGACCGGCCGGCCGGAGCAGTGGAGTCCGGCGATCCGCTCCCGGTGAGGACGGCGACGAGTCCCGCGCAGGCGTCGCCGATCACCCCGCTGCCACCGAGTTCGCGCGCGATGATGACGGCGGTGCGGGCCAGTTCCAGGTCGCCGCTCGCGATACTGATCGACGCCGCCCGCGTGTACCGCAGCGCGGCGCCGTCCGGATCGTCCATCGCCGTGTCCGACGCCAGCCGCAGCAGAGTGTCGCGCGCCGTCAGCGGGCTGCCCGCGAGTGCCTCGGCGTCCGCCCGCAGCTCGGCGAGCCGGGCGCGCTCGCCGGGAGTCCGGAGGAGCGCCTCGGCAGCAGCGAGCTGCTCGCCGGCCTCGGCCAGACAGCCACCGGCCTGCAGCCGTCCGACGCCTCGCAGCAGGCGGCGCAATCGCTCGGACCTGCCGACGGTGAGCGCGGCCGCACTCACCAGCAGCCGTCCGGCGGCGGCGACGTCGATGCCCGGGTCCTCCGCAGCGTGCTCGATGTCGTCGGCGAGCCTGTCGTCGCAGCCGTCCGCAGCGGCGATGCGATGCCGCAGCTGGCGGACGATCGCCGCCGGCTGGGTGCCGACCGGAAACCCGGCCGCCACGGTGTGCAGCCGGCGCAGCCGGGCAGGCGCCAGGCCGGCCAGCAGCGCCGGGCCGAGGAGGGGATGCGAGAGGCGCCATTGGCCGGCCTGGCGCCACAGCAGGCCGGCAGTTTCCAGCTCGACCCGGACCGCGTCGGTGCAGGTCGCCGGCAGCGGACCCTCGCCGTCGTCCAGGCACACGGCAAACTCCTCGGCGGCCTCGCGCGCGGCCCGGGACAGCCCGGCCAGTTCGGGGTGGAACAGCTCGCCCAGTCGCGTGTGGCCGCCGCCGTCCCCGCCGACTGGATGGGGCTGTCCGCCGGACGCGACCAGCTGCAACGCGAGCGGGTTGCCTCCGACTCGGCGCACCACATCGTCCGCAGCCGGCCACGAGGGCCGGGCGTCCGCGCGTCGTCCGAGCAGCTGGACGATCTCGTCGTCGGTGAGCCGATCGAGCAGGACCCCCGGCAGCCCGCCCAGGGCCGTCGGCAGCTGCGCCGGCTGACCCGGCCCGTACCGCACCGCGAGCAACAGCACCACCGCGCGCCCGCCGATCCGGCGACCAAGCTGGCCCAGCACCTCGAGGCTCAGTTCGTCCAGCCACTGCGCATCGTCGATGGCGATCAGGACCGGCCGTCCCCGGTCCAGCAGGCCTAGCATGAACGCGGCGAGCTCGGCTGCGCGGCCCACCGACGACTCAGTCGGCGGCGGGAGTGCGAGCAGGCCGTCCGGGAGGGCAGACCCCAGTTGTCGCGCCAGTTCCACCAGTGCGATCCCCGGGGTCGGTTGGTCGCGCACATGTCCGGCCACCTGCGTCTCCTGAAACCGGCCACTCGCCAGTGCGGCGGTCCAGTTGAGCAGCGCGGTTCGGCCGATGCCCGGCACCCCGGCCACCACCAGTGCCTGGCCCCGACCTCGGACGGCAAGGTCGAGGCAGTACCCGATGCGGTCGACGATCGCCTGGCGACTGGGCGGCCACGACTCTGGCGCGAACCATGGGGTATTGGCGCCGAAGCCGTTGGCGGGCATCTCAGGACCTGGCATTCTTCGGATATTCCTTCGGGGTACAAGTGGCCTGTCGGAGCGTCGTCAGAAATGCCGCTCAGAGAAATCGGGGGTCATGAGACCGCCGGTCCAGAATTGACGAAGCTTGGCCCGGAGACCGCTACGGCAGCACATGCTACACGTGGCCAGTAGTGCCGCCCAGTACGCAATTCTCCGCCCTCTTCTTAGCCGGGATCAGAAATCGTCGCCGGTGGGATTTGTGATCTCGGGTCGCGCCCGAGGGCGGCCGCGTCAGGGTGAGACTCGCCATCGGCCGTGGCCGGCTGGGCCCCCCTCACGCGAGACAATCCGGGGCATGACCGACACCCAATGGCCGACCCTTCCGCTGCCGTCCGACGCCGACCAGCCGGGTCCCGAGCCGGGCGCCACCCGGTACACGCTGCTGGTGGAAGAGACCACCGGCTCGGGCGAGTCGATGCGCTGGCTGGGTTCACCGGCCACCGGGAAGACCTAGATGGATCGGACCGAGGCCAGGCGTGCCGCGGAGCAGTTCGCCCGGACCTACGCGCCCAGACATCCGATGTCGGAGCAGAACCGCGGCGTGTACCGGGTGAGTCCGGACCACTACCTCACCGTCGTCAAGGGCGCGACCAAGACGTTCGCCTTCCGGACGACGGTCGCGGAGCCGCTGGACTGATCCCGCCCGCCGCTGGGCCCTGCAGATGAGCGGGGACGCCGCAGGCCGGCTGACGGCTCAGATCGGCAGCTTGCGGAAGATCGGGGTGGGGATGTGCCGCAGCACCATCATCACGTAGCGGAACGCCGGCGGTACCCAGATCAACTCCTTGCCGTCGGCGACGGCGGCGACGATCTGCTGGGCGACGTCCTCTTTGTTCACCGTCAACGGCGCCTCTTTGACGTGCGCCGACATCCGGGTGCGGACCTGACCCGGACGGACCACCAACACCTTCGGGCCGAGGCCGGCGAGCGCCTGGCCGAGGTTGAGGTAGAAGGCGTCAAGACCGGCCTTGGTCGAGCCGTAGACGAAGTTCGAGCGGCGCACCTTCTCGCCGGCGACCGTGCTCATCGCCACGATCTGGCCGTGGCCCTGAGCCTTGAACCGCTCGCCGAGCAGCACCCCGACGCTGACCGCGCCGGTGTAGTTGATGTTGCAGATGGCGACGGCCTTGGCCTGGTCCTGCCAGAGTTCCTCGGCGTCGCCGAGCAGGCCGAATGCGACCATGGCAAGGTCGATGTCGCCGCCGGCGAAGGCGGCGTCGATGGCCTCCGGGTGCGAGCCGAAGTCGGCGGCGTCGAAATCGACCACGTCGACCGCGGTCGCACCCTGGGCCTTCAGCGAATCCACGGCTACCTCGATACCCGGATCGCCCGGCATGCAGGCAAGCACCACCCGCAGCGGCTGCCGGCGCAGGTACTCGCTGACCACCGCCAGACCGATCTCGGACGTGCCTCCCAGCAGCAGGATGGACTGCGGGTTGCCGACGGCGTCGAACATGGAATCTCCCTTTGGTTACGGCGAACGGTGGTGGCGGGTCAGAGCAGGTCGAGGCGGCGGGCCATGTCCGAGGCGAACACGCCGTCGGGGTCGATGGCGCGCCGGGTGGCGATCCAGGAGTCGATCTCGGGATACATGGCGTGGAAGGTGGCGGCGGTGGTGCGGGAGTCCTTGGCGGTGTAGAGCCGTCCGCCGAACTGCAGGATGCGGGCGTCCAGGCCGGCCAGGAACTCGTGCAGGCCGCGCTTGATCGGGAAGTCGACGCAGACGTTCCAGCCGGCCATCGGGTAGCTGAGCGGCGCCCGGTTGCCCTCGCCGAACAGCTTGAACACGTTCAGGAAGGAGTAGTGCCCGGAGCGCTGGATGTCGCCGATGATCGCCTTGAACTCCTCAACCGCGGACGGCGGCACGACGAACTGGTACTGCAGGAAGCCGGCCGGACCGTAGGCACGGTTCCACTCGCTGAACATGTCCAGCGGATGGTAGAAGCCGGTGAGGCTCTGGATCTTGTTGGTGTAGCTACCCGACTTGGCGTACCAGGCGGTGCCCAGCGCGGTGAACGACAGCTTGTTGGCCAGGCCGTTGGGGAACACGTCGGGCAGTTCGAACAGCGGCTTGGCGCTGAACGCGAGCGGGTCGGCGGCCAGCTTGGGCGCGTGCTCCTGCAGCTGCGCCAGGGTGGCCAGGTTGCCCCGGGACAGCGCGGCCCGGCCCAGCTTCGGAGGCGCCGAGATGGCGTCGAACCAGGCCGAGCTGTAGTCGTAGCGGTTCTCGGAGCCGTCGGAGTGGACGGCGATGGTCTCGTCCAGGCTGTGGGTGACGATGCCGTCGGCGAGGAAGTAGGCGGTTTCGGTGCGGGTCATCAGCAACCGCGCGCGCAGGATGATGCCGGTCAGTCCGATGCCGCCGACGGTCGCCCAGAACAGGGTGCCGTCCGGGTCGTCGGCGGAGCCTGCCGGGGTGAGGGTGAGGACGCGTCCGTCGGCGACCAGCAGGTCGAGCGAGATGACGTGGTCGCCGAACGAGCCGGCCGAGTGGTGGTTCTTGCCGTGGACGTCGCAGCCGATCGCCCCGCCGATGGTGACCTGCCGGGTGCCCGGCAGCACCGGCACCCACAACCCGTGCGGCAGCGCGGCGCGCATCAGCGTGTCCAGGCTGACGCCGGCGTCGACGTCCACGATCGCCGAACCGGGGTCGATCTCGTGGATGGTCGCCAGGCCGGTCATGTCGACCACCAGGCCGCCGGTGTTCTGCGCGACGTCGCCGTAGGAACGGCCCAGCCCGCGGGCGACGATGCCGCGCTTCAGGTGCGAGGGGCGGCCGGCGTTGTGGTCGGCGACGGCGGCCACCGCCGCCTGCACCTGCTCGGCCGAACTCGGCCGCAGCACGTGCGCCAGGCCGGGCGCGGTGCGGCCCCAGCCGGCGAGGGTCTCCAGGGACGTGGGCAGATCAATGGCTGAACTGGGCATCGGTGGGGAGTCTATCGGGCACGCCCGGACGGGCCGCTGGCAACCGACCGGGTCCGGACGCCGAGCGGGCCGGTCTCATCGCGGGCCGGTCAGCTCCCGGGTCAGCAGCAGTGCCAGGCCAGTGCGGTCGCGCTGTTCCAGCTTGCGCAGCAGCGCTGAGACGTGGTTCTTCACGGTGCCCTCCGCCAGGTGCAGCCGAGCGGCGATCTCGGTGTTGGTGGCGCCGGTGGCCACCAGTTGCGCCACCTGGAGTTCGGTCGCGGTCAGCGCGGCTAGCGGGCCGGCATCCGGGCGGGGCCGGCTGAGCGCCGAGCGGGCTACCCGCGGGTCAATCACCAGGCCGCCGGCGACCACCTGGCGGATGGTCTCGCCGAGGGCCTCCACCGAGCAGTCCTTGAGCAGGAAGCCGGCTGCGCCGCTCTCGACGGCGCCGCGAACGAGTTCCTCGTCGTCGAAAGTGGTGAGCAGCACCACCGGCAGCCCCGGATGCTTCCGAGCACACGCCTCGACCAGGCCGAGGCCATCCAGGCCCGGCATCCGGGCGTCAGTGAGCACCACGTCCGGGGCGGTGGCGGCGATCACCGTCAACGCCTCATGACCGTCGCCCGCCTCGCCGACCACCTCGATACCGCCGTCGGTGCCGAGCAGCATGCCCAGCCCACGGCGCAGCAACTGCTGGTCGTCCACCACCACGACCCTGATCCGCCCGGTCACGCCGGCTCCGCCGCGAGCGGGAGTTCAGCAACGACGTCTAGCCCGCCGAGCCGTCCGGGATGACGCAGCAGCAGGGTGCCGCCCAGTTCCCGAGCCCGCTCGGTGAGCCCGCGCAGCCCGAAGCCGAGCTCCGGCTGCCGGAGGACGGTGCCGTTGTCGCTGACCACCAGGCGCAGCCGGTCGGCGTCACGGTCCAGGGCGCAGACCACCCGGTCGGCCGTAGTGTGCCGCAAGACGTTGGTCAGCCCCTCCTGGATCAGCCGGTAGGCGAACAGTGCCCGGGGCCGGTCCAGTCGACCGAGTTCCGGGGCGACGTCGACGCTGACCGCCAGACCGGTGCCGCGGAAGACGTCCGCGACCGCTTCGAACGCCTGTGGGTCGGTGAGTTCCTCGAGCCGGGCCGGGTGCAGAGCGCGCACCCACAGTCGCATGTCGGCGAGCGCCTGCCTCGTCATCGCCGAGGCGTTCACCACCTCTTTCCAGGCGGCGTCCGGGTCGCGGTCGCGGACCCGTGCGGCGAACTCCAGCGACATCGAGATCAGCGTCAGCTGGTGGCCGAGCCCGTCGTGCAGCTCGGCGGCCGCGCGAGCCCGCTCCTGCGCCAGCACCAGGTCGCGAGAGGCGTCCATCGCCTCGGTGAGCTGGGCATTGACGGCGACCAGTTCGCGATGCTGTTGGTCGAACGCCCGCAGCACACCGCCGAAGATCAGGATGATCGCGAACAGCGCCGCGTTCGCCAGTGACTGCAGCAGCACCGGCGCCCACTCGCCCCGGTAGCCGTCGTGCAACAGAGCGACCAGTACCGCGATCATCAACGCCGCCACGACGCCGCCCGTCCACAACCCCCAGTCAACGACCAGCACGATGAGAGCAGCGAACAGCAGCGGCAGCCCCAGGTTGTCGCCGAAGGTGACCACGCCGATGCCGCACAGAGCCAGCACCAGCGACGCGGCCTTGGCGAACCGGTCGGCCATCCGGAACCGCCAGGCCGCCGCGGCTGCGGCCACCAGCAGCAGGATCGCCACCGCGTTGCCGGGCTCATCCGGCGCCCGCAGCACCACCGAGCCGAGGGCGGACAGCAGACTCGCGGCGAACATCAGGTTCAGCAGCCGGCGCACCCGGTCGACGACGGTGCGCGGACGAGGCATGGCAGCACCCTAGAGTGCGGGACGCCGCCGCACCCGTGACCGTGGTCATGGGTGCCCGTGACCGGACGCCGCCCAACCCGTGACCCCGGCCGGTTCCGGGAGCCCCGGCCGGATCCATAGCGTCGGGGCATGACCACCACCCCTGACACCGACACCACCGCCGTCTCCGCCGCCCCGACCGGTCGCGCACCGCTGCCCACGCCCGCCGTCGGCTGGC
Source organism: Micropruina sp. (assembly GCA_044225075.1). GTDB lineage: Bacteria > Actinomycetota > Actinomycetes > Propionibacteriales > Propionibacteriaceae > Micropruina. Next base: position 41,375 of record JBGAJF010000020.1, read on the forward strand.
TGGGCGTGTTGCTGCGGGCACTGCTCGCCCTGGTCGCCACCCTGGCCAGCTACCTGCTGCTGCTGGTGTTGCCGTCCGTTCCGGGCCTTGACCCGGCACCGGACGCGATCGCCGGCAATTGGGGGCTGGCGGTGCTCAAGCAGAGCGTGCCGATCCTCACCGTTCCGCTGCTTTCCATCGTCTTCGTCGTCTTGCTGACCCGGTTCGTCGACCGGCGTCCGCTGCGGGTGACCGGGCTGACTCTGGACGCCCGGACCGTCCCGGCGCTGCTGCTGGGCACCGCGATCAGCCTCGTGGTGGTGGTTCCGGCCAGTGTGCTGTTCACTCGGCTGCAGCTGACCGCGGCCCCTCCCGGCTACGGCAGCCAGCCGCTCTGGGTGGTGGTGGCCGGCAGCCTGCTGCTCGGCTACGCCATGCAGGGAGCCACCGAGGAGTTCATCTGGCGTGGCTGGCTGACCCAGTCGATCGGCGGCAGCCCATGGCGGCAGGCAACCATCGCCGCGGTGGCGTTCGGGCTGATCCACATCGTCTCCAACGGCGGGCACGCGGTGTGGTGGCAGGGTGCGATCTACATGATCGCGGCCGGCAGCTTCGGGTTCGCCGCCGCCGCGCTCTACTTCGCCACCAGCTCGCTGTGGGCCGCCGTCGGCATCCACGGCGGTCTGCACCTGGGCAACATGCTGGCCAGTCTGCTGGGCGGCGGCGAAGGCTGGCCGCTGGAGATCTTCCAGACCGCGGTCTACCTGCTGATCGGCGCGGCGATCCTGCGCCGGGTGCCGTCCGCATCCGCCTGAGATCGCCGTCAGCGGCAGATCGTTCTCCTGGCTTGGGCCGGGTCGACCGGAATGCGCAGCATTGTCAGCTTGGGCGCCAGCATCACGTTGCCCAGGAAGCGTTGCACGGTGAGCGGTTCCGAGATGGCCTCGATCAGGGCCGGAATGTCACCGCAGGCCAGCGTCGCCCGGGCGTCATTGAGCGTCTTGTCATCGGGACGGACGTCAGCGGCCGTGTACCGCGCCATGGCCCACACCACCGGCTTATAGGCATGACCGACTCGGTACTCGGCGTCCGGGGGCAGCACCAGCCGCGAGCCGATCGGATCACCCAGCGACGGCGGGTCGATCATCGTCACATCGAGACCGGCACCGACGCCGGCGATGCCTAGCGAGTTGATCACCACGTAGACGCCCTCGCCGTCATAGGTGGGCAGCTTGACGTCGGGCTTCATGATGTCGACGAAATAGGAGCGGCCGGCAGCCAGGTCCTTCGCGGCCCGCTGGGTGAGCTGGTAGCCGACGTCCGCCGACCAGTTCTCGGCGATGACCATCGCACCTGGCCGGTCCGGCACGAACTTCGCGTAGTAGCTGCGCTCGTCGACGATCATCCCGTTCCACAACACCGGACGCAGGACGAGGCCGGCCACCAACGCCCAGACCATGGTCAGCACCGCCAGCACCCGAGTCCAGGCGGCTCCGCCGACGACGGCGACTGGGGCGAAGAGCAGGACGGTGGCGGGCAGCAAGAACCGGGCGTGCATGAAGTCGCCACCCACCGACACCACGAAACCCGTGTGGATCACCGCGGCGGCCAGCGGCCCGAGCCAGAGGGCGGCGAGGCCGCCGTCTCTGTCCTGGGCAGCCTTGGCGACGCCCGCGACGAAGAACATCAGCGCGATTGCGACCGGAATGTAGAGGTAGTAGGTCGAGGCGTAGTCGAACAGGTACAGCAGGCCCTCCGCAACGGACGCGTTTGCCTTGGCCAGCGCCGTGTTGGGCACCAGTGACGCGTAGTAGCCCATCCGGAAGATTTCGTAGCCGACCGGGATCGCCAGGGCCAAACCTGCGGCGCCGAACCAGCCGCCGGCCCGGCGTTCGGACTGGCACAGCAGCATGATGCCGAAGACCAGGCTGACCAGCGCCAGGTCGGGCCGGATCAGCACCCCGAGGCCGATCAGGACCGCGACCGGCCAGGGCCGCCAGGCCGGCAGCGGGTTGCGTGGGCGGTTCGCCCAACGCCTGGACAGCGACCAGAAGCAGGCGGCGATCCAGCAGAAGGTGAGCGACGTCTCCAGCCCCGAGGTGCCGAAATCCCAGAATGGGGTCAGACCGGCCAACGCGGCGGCGCCGAGCGGCAGCACTACGTTGCTGCGCGCGGGCACAAGATGGAGTCCACCCAGCCCGAGCAGGATCATCGCCAGCGTGATGAATCCCGTGCCCAGCCAGACCATCACCTCGCCCACCTCGGCCCAGGGCGCGGCCAGCTTGCCGAGGGTGACGAACCCCAGCCACAGCGTCGAGGTGCCGACCTCGACGCGTTCGTTCAGGTTGTAGGTGGGGCCGTTGCCGGCGACCAGCTGCAGCACCACCCGGACGTTGATGAATCCGTCGTCGGAAACCCACCGGCGCAGCCAAGTCTGCACACCGACCACGGCGGCGGGCAGCAGAATCGACAACACCACCCAGAGACGCCTGGATGAGGAGGCTGCGGCCACGGGTTCCCCTTTCGATCGGCGTCCATCATGACAGCCGGGTCCGACACTGCCCGCGTCCCTCGCCGGTCGGCCCGGCGTCCGAGGCCTCCACTCGCCACCCATCCGCTCCCCGAACTACTTGGGGCTCGCTGAGTTCAGCGAGCGCCAAGTAGTTCGGGGAGCGGATGGGTTGGCGGGACTACGGTGAACTCATGGACGTCCTGCTGCTCGGTACCGGGGCTTCGGACGGCGTCCCGAACGCCTGGTGCACCTGCCCCACCTGCGCGGAGGCCCGGGCGTCCGGCGCGATTCGGACCAACGCGTCCGTGCTTGTCGACGACGTGTTGCTGCTCGACTCCGGACCGGAGGCGCCGCGGCAGGCGCAACGCGCCGGACGCGCCCTGGCCGGCGTCCGGACGGTGCTGCTCACCCATGCCCACGACGACCACCTCAACCCGTCGTTCCTGATGCACCGTGGCTGGGTCAGCGAACAGCCGCTCGAAGTGATCGGTCCGGCACCCGCAATCGGCCGCTGCGTGGACTGGTTGACGCCCGATCAGCAGGCGATCACCCTGACCACCGTCACAGCCGGCGACGAGTTCACGGCGAACGGCTACCGGGTGCTGGTGCTGCCGGCCACCCACTATGCGCTGGGCGAGGCGGTGCTGTACGCCGTCGAGCACGACGGACGCCGCCTGCTCTATGCCACCGACACCGGTCCGTGGAGGTCGACCGCGCTCGACCTACTGGCCGGTTGGAGGTTCGACCTGGTGCTGCTGGAGGAGACGTTCGGCGACGCCGTCCCGCCCGGTGAGGGGCATCACACCTTCGCCAGTTTCGGCACCGCGCTGGAGGATCTGCGCGGCATCGGTGCGATCGACGACTCCACCCGGATGGTTGCGATACACCTCGGTCATGACAATCCGCCGCTGGCGGAACTGACCCGTCGGCTCGCCGAGGTGGGTGCGGAGGTGCATCCGGATCTGACGCTGCTGAAGATCTGACACTGCTGAAGATCGACTGGGCCGGGTGGTCGCCCGGGATCGTCCGATCTCATCATCGACGCCCACTTTCGCTTCGGGTGGCGGGTTTCGTGTTATTGCATGGCATCCACAACGGATGCGGCCAGCGGGCACCGATGGCGAGATCGACAAGTCCCCGAGCAAGGCCGGAGTTATCCACAGATTCCCTGCGGGGTAGTGCCTCGCGAACCCATGTGTCCGATAGTCGCAGGATGATCCCTCCGGAACTCGCCCAAGTCAACATCTTCACCACCAGCCAGCTGCGCGAGCGCGGCATTGGTCAGGACGAGGTTCGCCGTGCCGTCAACCAGGGCGAACTCATCCGGCTGAAACGAGGGTGGTACACCTGCCTCGCCCGTGACCAACCGAGCGAGAGGCATCGGCTTCGGGTACTGACCGAGCTGGCGGATCATCCCGGCACAGTGCCGAGCCACTACTCCGGGGCGGTCCACCTGGGCCTTCCGGTCCATCGGCCCGACTGGCGGCGCGTCCATCTGATGCGAACAACCTCAGGCCCTGCGCAGAACCGGGCCCACGTCGTGATTCACCGACGAGTGCCCGAAGCCACCCAGGCTGACCCTGCGCTGATCATCGCTCAGACCGCGTTGTTCTGCCCCATATCGGGGCTGATGTCATTCGACAAGGCACTTCGCGACGGAGCAGCTACCGTGGCGGACTTCGAGCGCTGGTCGAAGGAACTGGCCGGACGTCCCGGGCACCAGCACCTCCACGTCGTCCGCAGGCTGGCGGACGGGCGTCGCGAGTCTCCACTGGAGTCGCAGACAGCGCTGGTGTTCGATCGCTGGGGCTGGTCTATCGAACCCCAGTTTCCGGTACCCGGGACGAGCTATCGTGCCGACGGCCGACTCAAGGGCACTCGCGTTCTGGTCGAATGCGACGGCTTGGGCAAGTACGACGAGCCTGGTGCCCAGGTTCGGGAGAAGCTGCGCGAAGACGACATCCGCGCACTCGACTGGGAGGTCGTGCGAGTCACCAGTGAGCTGTTGGACGAGCCGCTCACGCTGGCACGCCGCGTCAAGGCAGCGGTCGACCGAGCGTCTTCCTCCCGGGTCAACCGCGCCTCGTGATCTCAGCATCGGTGGTCGCTGGCCGGGTGCGTGGCGGCTTTCGTGCAATAACACGAAAGCCGTCCCCGAGCGGTGCAGTGGGCACGGATGGTGAGATCGGCAGGCCCGGACACGGCGCGGCGCCGAGGACGCACTCCGCGGATACGTGGCGTAAAGGGGACGCGCTCACTGGTGAGCCGCGCCCACGGAGACGCTTCCCCGGCTACTCCAAACCCCAGAAAACGTGGTCCATCACCAGCCGGGCCCGCCGAGTGCGGCGGCGGTACTCGTCCAGGAAGACACTGGATTCGCCCTTGTCGTAGCCCAATAGTTCGGCGACGGCGGACACCTCGCGCGGGTCGGTGGGGATGGTGTCGGAGGCCCGTCCGCGGAGCAGCATGATCGCGTTGCGGATGCCGCTGGCCATCGTCCAGGCGTCCCGCAGGGCGGTGGCCTCCTCGGCCGGAATCAGGTCCGCCTCCTCGGCGGCGGCCAGCGCCGCCAGCGTGGACGTCGTGCGCAACTGCGCCAGCCGGTCGCCGTGCTGCAGCTGCAACAGCTGGACGGCCCACTCCACGTCCGTGAGTCCGCCCGGGCCGAGCTTGGTGTTGCGCAGGGGATCGCTACCGCGCGGGATCCGCTCCACCTCCATCCGGGCCTTCAGCTTGCGAATCTCGTGCACCTGCTGGCGGGCCAGCCCGCCGGCCGGGTAACGCACCTTGTCGATGGCCCGCAGCAGCGCCGTCGACAGCTCCGCATCGCCGGCGCCATGAGCCGCCCGCTGCAAAGCCTGCGCCTCCCAGGTGGACGACCAGCGCTCGTAGTAGGCCACACACGACGACAGCGACCGCACCATCGGGCCGCCCTTACCCTCCGGGCGCAGATCGACATCGATGTCCAGGGCCGGGTCGGGGCCCGCCTTGGACAGCACCGCCCGCAGTTCCGAAACCACCTGGGTAGCGATCTTCACCGCGTCCGAGCGGTCGGAGTCCTCGATCACGAAGATCGCGTCGGCGTCCGACGGGTAGGAAAGTTCGCAGCCACCCCAGCGACCCAAGGCGATCACGGCGATCCGCGGAGACCAGTCGAACCGGCGCCGGACCACCTCGAGCGCGGCATCGATGGTCGCGCTGAACAGCTCCGACAAACCGGTCCCGACACTGCCCAGATCGATCAGGCCGAGCAGGTCGGCCATGGCGATCCGGAGCAACTCGCGGCGCCGGACTGCCCGGACGTGCTGCACGGCGACATTCAGTTCGGAGTGCCTTTTCACCGACGCTCGCATCTCGGCCAGGATCTCGGCCCGCCCGCGAGGGCGCAGGGATTCAGCGTCGGCCAGCATGCCGACCGATTGCGGGGCCCGCATCATCAGATCGACGGTGTAGCGGCTGGACGACAGGATCTTGGCCAGCCGCTCGGCCATCACGTCGCCGTCCCGCAGCGCGCGCAGGTACCAATGGGTGCGTCCCATCGCCTCCGACACCTGCCGGAAGGCCAGCAGCGCATGGTCGGGGTTGGGTCCGGCGGTGAACCAGCCGAGCATCGCCGGCAGCAGTTGGCGTTGGATCTCCGCCTGCCGGCTGAGCCCCTGCGACAGCGCGGCGATGTGCCGCAACGCCGCCTTCGGGTCGGCGTAGCCGAGCGCCCGCAGCCGCACCTCGGCGCCGTGACTGGTCAGCCGGACGGCTTCGGACGGGATCCGCGCCACCGCCTCGAGCAGCGGAGAGTAGAACATCCGCTGCTGCAGGCCGAGCACCCGCCGGGTGGCGTCGCGCCAGCGGCTGCGCAGTTCGTCGGCGTCCACCATGCCGACAGCTCTGGCCAGGCGGCGCACGCTCAGCTCGTCGGTCGGCATCAGGTGGGTGCGGCGCATCTTCTCCAGCTGGATCCGGTGCTCCAGCAGGCGCATCAGCCGGTAGGCGGCGTCCAGGTCCTTGCCGTCCGAGCGTCCGACGTAGCCGAACTCGATCAGCTTCGCCAGCGCCGGCAGGGTCCCCCGCTGCCGGACGCGGTCGTCGGCGCGTCCGTGCACCAGCTGGATGAGCTGGACGCTGAACTCGACGTCGCGCAGGCCGCCCGCGCCGAGCTTGATCTCCCGGTCGGCTTCGCGCGCGGGCAGCAGCGACACCACCCGGCGGCGCATCGCCTGGGTCTCGGAAACGAACTGGTCGTTCTCGGCGACGTGCCAGACCAGTGGCGCGACTATCGCGACGAAGTCGCTAGCCAGCTCCAGGTCACCGGCCATCGGCCGGGCCTTCAGCATCGCCTGGAACTCCCAGTTCTTGGCCCACTTCTGGTAGTAGGTCGCGTGCGACGAGAGGGTGCGCACCAGCGGTCCGGCCTTGCCTTCAGGACGCAGGGCGGCGTCGATCTGCCAGATCGTGCCGGCGGCGGTGTGCGCCGAACAGACCCGAGTCAGCGCACCCACCAGTTTGGTCGCGACGTTCACCGCCTGACCGGTGTTACACACCGGTTCCCCGGATTCGTCCAGCGCGGCTTCGGCGATGTAGAGCACGTCGACGTCGCTGACGTAGTTGAGTTCCTGTCCGCCGGTCTTGCCCAGCGCGACGATGCCCAGCCGGGTGCATTCCCAACCCGGCACCTCGCCGCGGGCCAGCGCGAGCGCCGTCTCGACCGTGGCATCGGCCAGGTCGGCGAGTTCTCCGGCGACCTCCGGCAGCATCTCGAGCGCATCGTCGGCGGTCAGATCCGCAGCGGCGATCCGCAGGATCTCGCGGCGGTAGGCGCGTCGCAGCTCGTCGGAACGAGCCGGGTCGGCGACCGGTGCGGCGGCGTCCGGGTCGGCGCCGACCGCGCTCAGCAGCGTGCGGCGCAGGGTGGTGGCGTCGCGGCGTCCGGGCGGTTCGGCGAGCACGTCGACATCGGCGGGGTGCGCACCGAGATGCTGGTTGAGCGCGACGCTGGCGCCGAGCACGCTGATCAACCGCCGCGCCCAATCGCCGTCGGCGCACAATGTGGTGAGCAGGTCGGGGCGCTCGCCGGTCACCCGTTGCAGGCCGTTGATGGCGAGGTCGGGGTCGGCGCTGGCCAGGATGTCGGCGACCAGGTGATCACAGGTGTCGCCGAGGTCGTCGTACCAACCGTTCAGGATCGCCGCGGCCCGGTGCGGATCCCCGAAACCGAGGCGCGCCAGGTTGCCCTCGGCGGTCGAGATGCGGCTCATAGCGGCGATGTTATCGTCGGGCACGTGCCGTCCCGCCCCGTTCGCCGCGCCCCGCAGGCACTCGATTGGGCCGAATTAGACGAATTGGCCGAGCTGGACGTCCCGGACGCCGCCCGCCTCGCCCGCGCCGTGCGGACGCTCTGCGCCAGGATCGCCGCCGACCACCCGGGACGGACCGTCGAACTGCGGGTTCCGCCGTACGCCGCCGTCCAACTCGCCCTGGACGACGGCAGCACCCACCGCCGCGGCACCCCGCCGAATGTCGTGGAGATCGACGGCGTCACCCTGCTCGCACTGGCCACCGGACGGCTCAGCTGGGCGGACGGCCGGGCGGCGCACCGCGTCCGGGCCAGCGGCGCGCACAGCGACCTCTCCGCACTTTTCCCGCTCCCCCGCACCGCCGCCGCTCAAGGCCCTGGGACCAGACGGTGAGCCGGGGGCCGGCTCAGAGCGAGGGCAGCGAGGTCTTCAGCTCCCACGGGGTGACCTGGGCGCGGTAGGCCTCGTACTCGGCCCGCTTGTTGCGCAGCACGAAGTCGAAGACGTGCTCGCCGAGGGTCTCGGCGGCCAGTTCGGAGTTCTCCATCAAGGTGATGGCGGTGTCCAGCGACCGGGGCAGCGGCTTGATCCCAAGTGCCTGTCGCTGCCGTTCGGTGAGCGACCAGACGTCGTCCTCGGCACCCTCGGGTAGCTCGTAGTCGTTCTCGATCCCGGCCAGGCCGGCGCTCAGCACCAACGCGTAGGCCAGGTACGGGTTGGCCGCCGAGTCGATCGAACGCAGCTCGACCCGGGCCGACGCGCCCTTGGACGGCTTGTACATCGGCACCCGGACGAGCGCGGACCGGTTGTTCTGGCCCCAGCAGATGTAGCGCGGCGCCTCCGACCCGCCGACCAGCCGCTTGTAGGAGTTGACCCACTGGTTGGTCACCGCCGCGATCTCGGCCGCATGCCGCAGCAGTCCGGCGATGAACTGCCGACCGATCTTGGACAGGTGATACTCGGCCGAGGCGTCGTAGAAGGCGTTGCTGTCGCCCTCGAACAGCGACAGGTGAGTGTGCATGCCCGAGCCCGGCTCGTTCTCCAACGGCTTCGGCATGAAGGACGCGAACATGTTCTGCATCGCGGCGACCTCTTTGATCACCACCCGGAAGGTCATGATGTTGTCGGCCATGGTGAGCGCATCGGCGTAGCGCAGATCGATCTCCTGCTGGCCCGGGCCGCCCTCGTGGTGGCTGAACTCGACCGAGATGCCCATCTGCTCGAGCAAGGTGATGGCGTGCCGGCGGAAGTCGGTGCCGGCGTTGGTCGTGGTGTGGTCGAAGTAGCCGGACCGGTCCACCGGAACCGGCGCCTCCCCCGGCACCAGCGGCTGCTTGAACAGGTAAAACTCGATTTCGGGGTGGGTGTAGAAGGTGAAGCCCATATCGGCCGCCTTGCGCAAGGCCCGCTTGAGCACGTAGCGCGGATCGGCGAAGGCGGGCGAGCCGTCGGGCAGCCGGATGTCGCAGAACATCCGTGCCGTGCCCTGGGTGGTCCCGCGCCAGGGCAGTAGCTGGAAGGTGGCCGGGTCGGGGTGCGCCACCATGTCAGCCTCATAGACCCGGGTGAAGCCCTGGATCGCCGAGCCGTCGAAGCCGATTCCCTCGACGAAAGCGCCCTCGAGTTCGGCGGGCGCGATCGCCACCGACTTCAGGAACCCCAGCACATCGGTGAACCAGAGCCGGACGAAGCGGACATCGCGCTCCTCCATGGCGCGCAGCACGAATTCGGTCTGCTTATCCATGGCGGCTAGTCTGCCGCCCGCTGTGTTTCAGTTGGGTTACATCCGTCAGATGGCTCACGAGCCGCTCTCGTACTCCTCGTCCTCGCGATCCCACTGCTGGTTGCGCTGCTGCACCTTCTCCAGGGCGTGGGCCGCGTCGTCGCGACTCGGATAGGGGCCGAGCCGCTCCTCGGCCTTGCAGCCCTCATACGGTTCCACCGCGTGATCCTTCAGGCACCAATACCAACCGTCGTCGCTCACCATCGGCTCCCTTGTCGCTCGGATGCCCCCACTATGATCGCGCCCGTGACCGCGATCAAGCCCTACCCGCAGACGCCCCAGCGCAGGGTGCCCGCCGGGATCGGCAGACCCCACTACGTGGGACGACCCGCGCCCGACCGCTACCGCGGCTCCGACGTCCAGACCGCCGACGTGATCGAGCGGATGCGGGTCGCCGGCCGGCTGGCCGCGCAGGCGATGCAGGTCGCCGCCGACGCGATCGCGCCCGGTGTCAGCACCGACGAACTCGACCGGGTCGCACACGAGTTCCTGTGCGACAACGGCGCCTATCCGTCCACCCTGGGCTACCGGGGCTACCCGAAGTCGGTCTGCACCTCGGTCAACGAGGTGATCTGTCACGGCATCCCCGACACCCGCCCATTGGAGGACGGCGATCTGGTGAAGATCGACGTCACCGCATTCGTGGACGGCGTCCACGGCGACAACTGCGGCACCTTCTTCTGCGGCGCAGTCGACCAAGCGTCCCGCGATCTCACCGAGCGCACCCGAGAGGCGCTGAATCGCGCCATCAAGGCAGTCCGTCCAGGACGTCAGGTCAACGTCATCGGACGCGTTATCGAGGCCTACGCGAAGCGCTTCGGCTACGGCGTGGTCCGCGACTACACCGGCCACGGCGTCCATACCGCGTTCCACTCCGGGCTGGTCATTCCGCACTATGACGAGCCGTCGCTGACCACGGTGATCCAGCCGGGCATGACCTTCACCATCGAGCCGATGCTCACCCTGGGCGACTACCGCTCACACCTGTGGGACGACGGCTGGACGGTGGTCACCAACGACCGCAGCCGTTGTGCCCAGTTCGAGCACTCACTGGTGGTCACCAGCGACGGCGCCGAGGTGCTCACCCTGCCCTGACCGCGCCCCGACCCTACGGCGGGCAGGATGGTCAGCAGTCGATAAGGAGGCCGGGATGGCGCAACCGGGCTGGTATCCCGATCCGGGCGGGCAGCAGGGCATGTTCCGCTACTGGGACGGGTCCGCGTGGACGCAGCAGCTTTCGGCGAACCCGGGCGGTGCGCCGTCCGCGCCGGGCGGCCACAACTCGGCGGCGGTCTGGGCGATCATTGCCGGCGTCGTTGTGCTGGCACTGATCGCGACGTTCGCCCTACCCTCGCTGTTCGGGCTGCTCGGCGGGGGTCCGTCGGCGTCCGCGAGCCGATCTGCGCCACCAGCACCGACCGTCTCGGCTTGGGATGAGAACAGCAGCGCGACTCCCACGCCGAGCCGCACGCCGACCCCGACGCCCTCGCGCACGCCGACCCCGACGCCGTCACCCCCGGAAACCAGCCTGCCCTGCCCGCGCTACGACCGGGCGGTGGTCAACGGGCGCCTTTACGGGGGTGGCCTCAGCGTGCCGGTGATCCGCGACTCGCGCTGGAGCGTCGACGCCGTCCGGACCATTCCCTGGGCGGTATGCGCCACCGGACTCCTGCGCCAGATCACCGAGAAGTGGGTGAGCGAGCTCATCCTGGCCGGCATCCAGCCCCACTCGATGGTCGGTTCGCTCGAGGATCAAGCGACCGCGATCGCCGACGATTCGTTGGGACGCTTCTACGACCGCAACCGGGCGCGGCTGGTGATTAAAAGCAGCAACGCGGTCAAGCTCGCGGGCCTGAACGCCTGGGAACTGCGCTATGAGGTGCGGATCGACTACCTCGGTTCCATCGTCGGCGACAACGTCAACGTGATCGTGGTGCAGCACACCGATGGCTCGCGGAGCGCTCTGCTGACCTTCGCCACCATCGGCGACACCGAAACTCAGCGCCAGCTCGACGCGAGCCGCAATGCCGTGCAGGTGGAGAAGCGCTGATCCCGGCCGGATCCATCGGCTCAGCCGCCGCAGATTGAGCTTGTCGACTCCGATCTGAGGTGATCTCGATGCGCTCGCCCAACGGCCCTCAGCTGTTGGAACGATTCTCATCATCTATAGTCTCCACCGGAGTTCGACCCGGGAGGATGGCAGATGAGCGACCCCTACGCGGCGACCGCGGGCGCCTACGACCTGCTGAACGCACCCTGGCGAACCGCACAGATCGCGGCGCTGGAGCAGCTGCGTCCATGGCTGCATCCCGACGCCGGTCCAATACTGGACGTGGGCGCGGGAAGCGGGCTCAACACCGCCTGGGTACTACAGAACTGCCCCGACGCGCGGGTGCTCGCGCTCGAACCCAGCCCGGCGATGCGCTCACTGTGCCTGTCCCGGCTCGCCGGGTACGCCGATTGGCACGACCGGGTCACCCTGCGACCCGAGGACTTCTTCGCCGCACCGCTACCGCCACGGATCGGCGGGGCGATCCTGCTGGGCATTCTGGGTCACTTCGACGCCGGCGAGCGAGCGGCCGTATTCGCCGAACTCGCCGATCGACTGCCGGACGCCGGGGCGGCTCTGATCGACCTCCAGCAACCCGAGCGGCCGGAGGACGTCCCTGCCTCCACCATGGCGAGCAGCCGGGTAGGCGAGCTGGAGTACCGGCTGATCGGCGAGGCGGCACCGCTGGGCGGCGACCGGTTGCGCTGGCGGATGACGTACCTCAGTTTGGAAGGGGAGCGAGTGCTCACCGAAGAGACCGCGGAGCACGTCTACCACCACCCCGATCCCGTGACGGTGGCCACCGAGGCAGCCTCTGTCGGGCTCCGCGCACAGCGTCTGGACGACACCACCTACTGGTTGCTTCGCCGCCCCTAGCGCCAAGGCGGGAAGGATTTGGAAACCCATGCCCGCCTAAATAATAATGATAGTCATTAATTTCCATCTATCAGACGCCCCTCCGTCGCACAACAACGGCACCTGGGATCGCCGGTGCGACCCGGGCACCCTGCCACGTCCTGCCGGCCAGGGGCGTCCGATCGAAGGGGGTGGGCGATGAACAGACTCCCGGTGATCGCGCTCACCGGCTATCTGGGCGCGGGCAAGACCACCCTGCTCAACCACCTGTTGCGCGCCCCCGGCTCCCGGATCGGGGTCGTGGTCAACGACTTCGGCGCGATCAACGTCGACGCCACACTGGTCTCGGGGCAGGTGGACGAGCCGGCCTCGATCGCCGGCGGCTGCCTGTGCTGCCTGCCGGACGCCGGCGGCCTGGACGACGCTCTGGAGAAGCTGGCCGATCCGCGGCGCGGGTTGGACGCCGTCCTGGTCGAGGCCAGCGGGATCGCCGAGCCGGTGGCGTTGGCTCGACTGCTGCGGTTCAGTGGGGTGGACCGGGTCCGCCCGGGCGGCCTGGTGGACGTGATCAACGCCGCCGACCATCTTGAAACGGTCGATCGGGGCGGGCCGCCGCTGGCCCGCTACGCCGCCGCGACGCTGACCGTGATCAACAAGATCGACCAGGTGCCGGCGTCCGGGCGCGCCGAGCGGCTGGACCGGATCGCTACCCGGGTGCAGGCGGGCAATCCGCGCGCACACCTGGTGGCGACGACCGACGGGCGCATTGATCCGCTGCTGGTCTTCGACCCGTCCGGACAACCCGTGGCCGAGCAGCAGCCGGAGCTGGACCTGGCTCCCCCGGAGCCTGCCGATGCGCATCCGCATGCCCATGCCGATGCGGTGACGGTGACCGCCACGAACCCGGTCGATCCCGCCCGGCTATTGCGACTGCTGGAGGAACCACCGGCCGACGTCTACCGGCTCAAGGGCGGCGTCCGGGTAGCCACCGCCGGCGCCCCGCGGCGCCATCTGGTCAACCTGGTGGGCCGGCAGATCCACGTCACGGACGGAGCGCCCGCGCCCATGCCGGACGCTCTGGTGGCGATCGGCATGCACCTGGATCGCGTCACCGTCCGGGCTCGTTTGGAGGACGCGCTGGCGCCCGCCGATTCCCGTCCGACCGCCGCGGCGCTGCGCCGGTTGCTACGCTATCGCCGGCTCAGCGCCTAGCACTCAATGACCGACCGGGCACTGCCGAGGCTGGGCACGATCGCCGGCTATCCGCGCTACCTGAGCGCCCGGATCGCCGCCTGGATCGGCAATGTGATGAGTCTGGTCGCACTGCCGGTGCTGATCTACCAACTGACCGGCAGCGCGGCCCTGACCGGGCTGCTGGCGGCGGCCGGCGCCCTGCCCTATCTGCTCCTCGGACTGCCTGCCGGGGCGCTGGCCGACCGCTGGGACAGCCGCCGCACGATGCCGGCTGGAGCACGGTGGCCGGGGTCGCGATGCTGTCGGTATCGGTCGCCCATGCGCTGGGCATGCTCACTCCCGCTCATGTGATGGTCACCGCCTTCGTGGTCGGCATGGCCTTCGTCTTCGCCGACGCCGCCTGCTTCGGTGCCCTGCCCCGGCTGGTCGGACGCGCCAACGTGGGCCGCGCGACGGCGTCCCAATCGGCGATCTACACGGTGATCAGCATCGCCGGGCCGGGCGCAGCGGGCTTGCTGATCACCCTGGTCGGCCCGGCCTGGGTGGTGGGGCTGGACGGGGTCGGCTACCTGGTGGAGGCGGTGCTGATCGCACGGCTGCCGCTGCCTCGCGTCCGCCCGAAGGCGTCCGGACGACCCAGGCTGCTGACCGACGTGGCGGAGGGCCTGCGGTTCGTCTGGCGGCACCACGTGATCCGGGTGCTGACTTTGGCCACCGTCGGGTTCGTAGCGCACGGCCCGGGCCAGTGCCGCCTCCGGGTCCCGCGTGGACCGCGTCCAGGCGGACAACACCCGTAGCCCGGCCCGGATGCAGCGATACTGGGCGTCGCTCACCCAACGCTGATCGGCGCTCATCGGCGATGCCGCTCAGGCCACCGAGGCCGCGTAGATCGCCTCGCTCGTGGCCGCCAGCGTGGCGTCGAACTCGTCGTCGCTCTGCTGCGCGGTCAGACCGTCGAGCAGGGCGCGGCTGAAGCTGGCGATCAGGCCGGGGTTGCGGGCCAGCCGCTCGTTCGCCTCGTCGCGGCTGTAGCCGCCGGACAGGGCGACCACCCGGGCCACGTTCGGGTGCTCGATCAGTCGGTGTAGAAGCCGTCGACGCTCGGAATGGACAGCTTGAGCGATCTTCTCCTCGCCCAGGACGTCCAGCCGGGACAGGATCGCGGCCTTCAGCAGCGCCTCGGCCTCCACCTTGTCGGGGGCGCCGATGTTCACTTCGGGCTCCAGGATCGGCATCAGCCCGGCGTCCAGCACCTGGCGTCCGACCGCGAACTGCTGGTCGACGATGGCGTCGATACCGGTGGCGTTCGCGGCGTGGATCACCGAGCGCTCCTTGGTGCCGAAGACACCGAGGCCGCGGGCCTTGGCGAGCAGCCCGTCCAGGCCGGGAATGTCGCGCATCAACTGGACGTCGTCGGCCTGGTCGGCCAGGCCCTTGTCGATTTTGACGAACGGGATGATGCCCTTGCGCTGCCACAGGTAGGCGGCCACGCCCTCGCCGTCGATCTGCCGGTCGAGGGTCGCCTCGAACAGGATCGCGCCCAGGATCGTGTCGCTGGTGAAGGCGGCGCTGGTGATGATGCGGGCGCGGGCGGCCTGGATCAGGTCGTACATCTCGGCGTCGGTTGAGTAGGCGGACTCATCGATGCCGTAGGACTTCAGAGCCTTCGGGGTGCTGCCGCCGCTCTGGTCCAGGGCGGCGATGAAGCCGTCGCCGGTTTCGAAGCGCGCGAGCATCTGCGGGTCGGACATGAACAGCCTCCTTGGTCGGCTCTCGCCGGCTCGGTCGTGGGGTCGTTACCAGGTTAACCTTATCGCGAGTGATTCTCATTCTTTTTCGGATGTTTTGTTGACCACCCCTCCACCCCTCCACCCCTCCAGACCACTGAATCGAGAATCATTCTCGTCAGATAGTGTGAACGCTGTTCTAATCTGTCCGCGGGACGAGATCAAGACGTTGGTCGAGATCCACCATCCGTTGGTCGAGACCCACCACCCGTTGGCCGAGCTTGTCGAGACCTCACGAGGGGTTTCGACAAGCTCAACCAACGGGAGGTCGAGCCAGTAGGAAGGAGAGCCGGTGAGCGACACCGCCACCGCGCCGTTTCATGTCGGACTCACGCCGGACCGCGTGGTCGATGCCGCCGCGGACTTGACCCGCGAGTCACACCTGATGAGCTGGTCGATCCGCGACCTGGCGGCCCGGCTCGGGGTCGCGCCATCGGTCATTTACCACCATGTCGGCGGCAAGGATCTGCTCTGCCGTCGGGTCGTCGAGCGCGTCCTCGTCCGAATCGAACTACCGGACGCCGAACTGCCGTGGCAGGACTGGTTCCGGACGCTGCTCCGCTCCGTCCAGCCGCTCGCCGCCGAGTATCCGGGCGTGGCGAAGTGGATGCTGATGCACGGGCCGACGATTCCTGCCGTGCTGCCGGTGCTCGAGGCCGGGATGGCGATCCTGCGCCGCGCCGGCTTCGGTGACCACACCGTGCTCGCCTATGCGGTGCTGCTCAACAGCGCCATGCTGACCATCTCGATGAGTGACGATCGCCTGCAGCACGAGGGGGACGGGCCCCGCGACCACGCCACCATGATGACCGAGTTCGCCCAGCTGCCGACCCAGTCCGACGACGTCCGAGCGATGGGACGTGACTTCCTGCGTCCGTTCGCCGAGGGCGGCGAAACCGCGGCCCGGATGCGCGTCGCGTACTACCACTTCACCATCGACACCACCATCGCCGGGCTGACGTCCACCCTGACCGGAGGTACAGCACAGTGACCGCCACAGATCCGACCACTACCACACGTCCGCAGATCGGGCTGCTGCTCAGCTCCGTGCTGCTGGTCTACTTCGGCCAGATGACGCTCAACCCGATCATCGCGCCGCTGTCCCGCGAGGTCGGCCTGGCGGAATGGCAGATCGGCGTCACGATCAGCGCCGCCGCGGTCATGCTGGTGCTGACCAGCCAGTCCTGGGGACGCCGCTCCCAGGCCTGGGGCCGCAAACCGGTCCTGATCGCCGCGTTTGCGCTCGCCACCGCCACGATGACGGCGTTCGCCCTGGTCGCCTGGCTGGGCATGACCGGCATCCTTACCGGCACCGGCCTGTTCATGCTGTTCGTGCTGCTGCGCGGCGTTGGCTTCGGATCAGCGATCGCCGCCGTCCCGCCGACCGCGCAGGCCTACATCGCCGATGTCACCAGTGACGAGCAGACTCGGGTGAAGGGCATGGCCGGCATCGGGGCGGTGCAGGGGGTGGCGATGATCGGCGGCTCCGTTCTCGGCGGGGTGCTGGCGGCGTTCGGATTGATCGTCCCGCTGATCGCCGTCCCGGTGTTGCTGGCGGTCGGGCTGGTGCTGCTGGGCGTCCGGCTGCGTCGTGAGACGCACACCGAACTCGTCGAGCAACCGCCCCGGATCAGTCCGCTGGACGCCCGGGTGTGGCCGTTCCTGCTGGCCGGCTTCGGCATGTTCACCGCGCTGGGCTTCATTCAGGTCATCACCGGGTTCATCGTCCAGGACCGGCTCGGCCTCGACGCCCAGACCACCGGCCTGGTCACCGGCGGTGCGTTGCTGGCCGCCGGGGTGGGCATGGTGGTGGCGCAGGGCGTGATCGTGCCGCGCAGCGGTTGGGCGCCGCAGAAGCTGCTGCGGGTCGGCACGGTCGTCGCGCTCGTCGGCTTCGCCACCCTCATTCCGGACGCCGGCGCGGCAGCGCTGTTCGTCGCGATCCTGCTGATCGGGCTGGGACTCGGCGTCGCCATGCCCGGGTACACCGCCGGCCCCTCGTTGCTGATGCGGCGCGAGGAGCAGGGCGGCCTGGCCGGGCTGATCGGCGCGACCAACGGACTTACGTTCGTGATCGCCCCCACGCTGGGCACCGCGCTCTACGGAGTCTGGCCGTTGCTGCCGGTGATCCTCGGCACGGTCGTGATGGGGATCGTGGCGGCGTTCGTCCTGGTGCATCCACGGTTCCGGAGAATCTCGGCACCCGTGGTCGGTTGAGCTTGGCGAAACCCGTTGTCAGCCGGATCTCCCAGGCGCCTCAAGCGTCTGTTGCCGACCGAACTCCAAAGGCATCTCGGTCGCCGAGTGCCAGGTGCTTGATCGAGGCGACAGCGGGCTCAAATGCACGTCCCACCAAGCCCTCATACCGACCGACTGGCCGTGTCCCAAGATCGCGTGCGGACGTCCCGGTGTCAAACTCTGCAGCACGGCCGGTCGGTAAAGGGTCAGATCGTGCGGCCCAGGCTGACCGGATAGCGTTCGGCTGTGGACATCTGGTTCTGGCAGCCCTGCAAGACACCTTGGAAGGACTGGATCGATTGAGTGCTGAAATCGAGGCCGCCGGTGACGACGTCCAGGTCATCGAGGACGAGTAACTCATCGGTTGCCGGTGTGCGGCTCGCTTGGCAGGGGATTGGCTGCGGCCGTACCCTTTACGGTAAGTGCTTCCAGAGTGGGGGTGGACCGTGGCCACAAGGGTCGTGAGGGTTGCTCCTCATCAGCGCATGGCTGCTCAGGCCTTGGTGGAGCAGTTGGAGAAAGAGGGCAAACCCGTTCCGGAGTGGACGCGCAAGATCGCCAACGCCAAGCCGAAGGTTGCCCCGACAGCGGCCTGAACGGCAGCGCACTTCTGTGTCAATACGCACCCCAGGCTCAACGAGCCTGTGGTGTTCGCTTTGTGGCGGACTCTCTCCTCGACCTGCAATGCCACCGTCCTACACCTGCGCCCAGCCCCGCCGTAGGTCGAGCTTGTCAAGACCCATCCTGACCAGGTTTCGACAAGCTCAACCCCCGGCGGGCAAGCTCACTGAACAGGACGGCTACTCAGTGCTCGTCGTAGTGATCGCCATGGACGGCGTGGCGATGGCCATCGTGCACGTAGTCGACGTGGTCGCCGTGCTGCACGGAGTCGTGACCGCAGTCGTCGCCGTGGGCGTGGTCAGCCGGGGCGTGCTCGGCGACTTCCTCATGCTCGTCATAGTGATCCTCGTGCGCGGCGTGGCGATGGCCGTCGTGCAGGTAATCGACGTGGTCGCCGTGCTGCACCTCCTGATGGCCGCAATCGGCGCCGTGGGCGTGGTCGGCCTGGGTGTGCTCAGCCGTGTCGTGCTGGATGGTCATGAGAGCTCCCTTCCTGGAGTTCAGTCGTCCGCCTCTGGGTCGAGAACGGGTTCCTGGACGTGGGCGAGGGCGTCCGCGATGACGTGGGTGACGTGCCGGTCGGCAAGGCGATACGTGACCTCCTTGCCGGAACGGCTGGCGGCCACCAGGCCGCCCTGACGCAGGGTGCGCAGATGCTGAGAAACCAGCGGCTGCGAAAGTCCCGTTGCTGCGGTCAGCGCTCCCACGGTTCGCGGCTCCTCACCGATCAGCCTGAGCAACAACAACCGCGACTCGTTGCCGAGCACTTTGAACAGTTGCGCCGCCGCAGCCAGACCGGCTTCCGCGTCCATAAACTCCATGCCACCACACTTATTAGAAGATTGCAATATGTCTATATTTGAAAGCTGTTCTCATCGTCACCTGCCGCCGAATGGTAGTGATGTCTGCGCCGGGCCGGCCGGATTCCCACCCTGCCGTGGCTCCAGCGGCGTTCGATTGCCGGAACGTTCGCAGGTCAGCCGCCGGCAAACCCGCCGCTCCGGTGAGGTCGCCGCGCGGCACCTGCGGGGTGACAACTCTTGACGACGCCGGAGCGCGGCGGTTAGGTGAGGACACTCGGGCACCGCCGCCCCGGATACCCATCCGACCAGGAGTGATCATGACCACCGACCAGCTTCCCCCCGTCAGCCTCACCCCCGAGCAGATCACCCAGCACGAACGCCGCTGGACGCCGGTTCGGATCGCCATTTGGGTGGCGATCGCGCTGCTGGGCGGGACGGCGTGGTTGATGATCGCGCTAGTCCGTGGCGAGACGATCAACGCGATCTGGTTCGTGTTCGCAGCGGTCTGCACGTACTTCATCGGCTATCGGTTCTACGCGACCTACATCGAGAAGAACATCACCAAACCCGACGACACCCGGGCGACTCCGGCCGAATACCTGGACAACGGGCAGGACTACATGCCCACCGATCGCCGGGTGCTCTACGGCCATCACTTCGCCGCCATCGCCGGCGCCGGACCGCTGGTCGGACCCGTCCTGGCGGCCCAGATGGGGTACCTGCCCGGGACGATCTGGATCATCGTCGGCGTCGTCCTGGCCGGCGCCGTTCAGGACTACCTGGTGCTGTTCTTCTCGATGCGCCGCGGCGGACGCTCGCTGGGCCAGATGGCCCGCGATGAACTCGGCGTGATCGGTGGCACCGCTGCCCTGCTCGCGACGCTGACCATCATGATCATCATCGTCGCCATCCTGGCCCTGGTCGTGGTCAACGCCCTCGGCGAGAGCGTCTGGGGGGTGTTCTCGGTCGGCATGACGATCCCGATCGCACTGTTCATGGGGGTCTACCTGCGCTACCTGCGGCCCGGGAAGGTGACCGAAGTCTCGATCATCGGTTTCGTGTTGCTGATTACGGTGATCATCGCCGGCGGTTGGGTCTCCAAGACCGACTGGGGACAGCATTACCTGCACCTGGATCGTCCGATGCTCGCCTGGTTCGTGATCATCTACGGGTTCATCGCGGCCGTCCTGCCGGTGTGGCTGCTGCTGGCCCCGCGCGACTACCTGTCCACCTTCATGAAGGTCGGCACCATCGTGATGCTGGCCGCCGCCATCATCATCGTGCGGCCCGAAATCACGGTTCCCGCAGTCAGCGAGTTCGCCGGACGAACCGACTCGCCAGTGGTACCGGGCGCACTGTTTCCGTTCCTGTTCGTCACCATCGCATGCGGCGCACTCTCCGGTTTCCACGCGCTGATCTCGTCCGGCACCACGCCGAAACTGATCGAGAAAGAACGGCAGACGAAGCTGATCGGCTACGGCGGCATGCTGATGGAGTCCTTCGTGGCGATCATGGCGCTGGTCGCCGCCATCTCCATCGACCGCGGCATCTACTTCGCGATGAACGCCTCCGCGGCGGTCACCCAGGGCACCGTCGAGGGCGCCGTCCAGTTCGTCAACAGCCTCGGCCTCGCCGGCGTCCACGTCACACCCGAAGTGCTTGAGTCGACCGCGCAGGCGGTCGGCGAGCACTCGATCGTCTCCCGCACCGGAGGAGCCCCGACGCTCGCCGTCGGGCTGGCCACGATCATGCATCACCTCATTCCCGGCGACGGGATGATGAGCTTCTGGTACCACTTCGCGATCATGTTCGAGGCGCTGTTCATTCTCACCGCCGTGGACGCCGGCACCCGGGTGGCGCGGTTCATGCTGCAGGATTCGCTGGGCAACTTCCTGCCGAGGTTCAAGGACACCTCGTGGCGGCTGGGAGCCTGGCTGGCGACGGCCATCATGGTCGGCGGCTGGGGCGCCATCCTGATCATGGGGGTGACCGATCCACTCGGCGGCATCAACACCCTGTTCCCGCTGTTCGGCATCGCCAACCAGTTGCTCGCCGCGATCGCGCTCGCGGTCTGCCTGGCGATCGCCGCCCGCACCGGACGCAAGGCTTTGTGGGTGATCGTGCTGCCCCTGGCCTTCACCTCGGTGATCACCATCTACGCCTCGATGGAGAAGATCTTCAGCAATGTGCCGGCCATCGGCTACTGGGCGCAGCACCGGGCCTACGCCGACGCGCTGGCAGCCGGCAAGACCAGCCTGGGCAGCGCCAAGACGGTGGCGGCGATGGAGGCGGTAGTGAGGAACACCTTCATCCAGGGCACCCTGTCGATCATCTTCGTCAGCCTGGCCATCATCGTGATCGTGACCGCGCTGATCGCCACTGCCCGGACGCTGCGCCACGGCAGCGGGGACAGCACCGAGGACCCTGCCGTGCCGTCCACGATCTACGCACCGGCCGGCATGCTCGCCTCGGAGGACGAGAAGGCCTTGGAGGCGGAGTGGGCCGCGTACCACGCCGAGCACCCGCCGCTGGTCAGGCGCGGACACCACTGAGTCCGATGACCGACATCCGCGCATCCTTCCCCTCCGGCCGGCCCACATCGGGCCGGGCCTCGGTCGGACCGGACGCCGGCTGGTGGGCGCACGTCCGCTGGTTCGTCAACGGGCTGACCGGCCAGAACGCCTACCAGGCATATCTGGCCCATCACGCCCGCACCGGCTGCGCCTCGCCGCCGATGTCCGAGCGGGAGTACTGGCGGCATCGCAGTGATTGGCAGGACCGGAACCCCCAGGGGCGGTGCTGCTGACAGGTTCTCGACAGCCTCGAGCCAGGACAGCGCCAGGTAGGGCGGGAATGGTCGAACTCACACATCACCGAGTCCGAGGAGTTCTCATCGTGTCCCGTTCGACCAAAGTCGCCGTCGCTTCGACCGCTGTCGGCCTGCTCGCCCTGGGTGGCGGCCTCAGCATCGCCGGTCAGGCGTCCGCCGACCCGACCACCTCTCCCTCGTCCAGCCCGTCCGCGTCGTCGTCCGCCCCAGGCGCCGGCAAGGACGGCCACCGTGGCGGCCCCGGACGTGGCCCGCGCGACTCCGACCTGGCCCAGAAGCTGGCCGAAAAGCTCGGCGTCGACCAGGCCAAGGTGACCGAGGCGCTGCAAGCCGTCCGCGAGGCGAACAAGCCGACCTCGCCGCCCACCGCCGGCGCCAACCCGTCCGAACGACCGGACCCAGCGACCCGCGACGCGGCGCTGGCCAAGCAACTCGCGAACAGGCTCGGTGTCGCCGAAGCCAACGTGACCAAGGCACTGGATGAGATCCGCGCCGAGCGGCAAAACCGAGCGAGCTGCCGCGCTGAAGAGCCGCCTGAACGAGGCCGTCAAGGCCGGGACGCTCACTCAGGCCGAGGCCGACGCGGTCACCAAAGCCGTGGAGAAGGGGGTGATCGGGGGTCGCTGAGGCCCTGGTGCGTGATGTCAGGGCAGTCTGTGCGTTTTGAGCGTTTGAGACTACCCTGGTGTCATGCCCGGGTTGATCGCACACGATAAGGCGCAGCAACTGCGTTTCGCCATCGAGGGCGCCCTCAGCGGGCCGGAAGGCGTCGGGGCTGCCGTTCCAGAGATGGCCAGAGAGGCACTGTTTCGGGTCGTGGATGTACTGGAGTCGAGCGGCGGAGCCGTCGTACTGCCGTCGGACGCATTCCCTGAGCACGCAGCAGGCCGCCGAGTTGCTCGGCATCAGTCGGATGACCATCGTGCGACTGGTCGACCGCGGCGAACTGGTCGCAGTTGGCGGAGGCGTCCATCGCCGGATCGCGACGACCGAACTAGACCGCTACCGCGCGGCCAGCGCGATCCGCAGGAGGGCCGCGCTGCGCGGGCTGGCCGAGGAGATCGACGACGGCACGCCGCCGGACCAAGTGATCAGCACCCGGTGAGCGGCCCCACCGTCGTTCTCGATGCCTGCGTCCTGATCCCGATCAGGCTCACGACGAGCCTGCTATGGCTTGCCGAGGCTGGCCTATTCCAGCCGCTGTGGTCGGACCGGATCTTGGACGAAGTCGAGCGCAACTTGCCCAAGTGTGGGGTGCCGCCTGCACAAGCTGCCCGCCGGGTCGGCATGATGCGGGACGCGTTCAACGCGGACGCCCTGGTCGAAGGCTTCGATGAACTGATTAATGAGATGACGTGCGATTGGAAAGACCGCCACGTGCTCGCGGTTGCTGTGCACGACCATGCCGACGCGCTGGTGACGTTCAACCTGAAGGACTTCCCCGCACATGCGACCAACCCCTATGAAATCGAAGTCCTCCATCCCGACCCGTTCCTCTGTGAGATGCTCGCCGAGCGCCCCGCCGAGGTGACGACCGTCTTCGCGACGCGAGTCATGGACCTCCGCAGACCGCCAGAGACAGTTCTGGGCTGGCTGGCCGGCCTCACCGCAACGGTGCCCACGTTCGCCAACCTCGCCGCGGACGCTTCTCGTGGTGCGCCCATCTCCCTCAGTCCGATTCCGGCACTGCTTGCCGCCGGTGAGTCAGCGATTCCGCCACCACTCGACGAGCCCGACGATCTGGTCGACCCAGCCCGGGTCACCCTTGCCTGGTGGGCCGGCGTGCTCAGGAACCTGGATCTGGCACGGGACCTCACCTACGACCCTGCAGCCTGGAACTACCAGTGGGTTGTCAGCCATCTGGCGAAACGATCACTTGCTTCGAAAGTCATCCGGGCGGTCGACGCTCCCGACCGGATCGCCTTCATGCGGTTCGTGCCGGAGGCTGCGCAATCATCGCGAGTGTTTCAGCCGTACACCACCGCGATGACGTTCGTAACCCTGGTCAAACTCGATGATGGCACGTGGCGCGTGCGGGGACTCGGGCCTGCGCTGCTCTCCGCACAAGAGATACTCGGCGGCTGAGGCTCGATCTACCGCCGAGTCGCCAACTGAGGCGAAGTCGGTTTCCTGGCCCCCTGATCCAGACTCACCAATGGACCAGCGTCGAACACAGGGCCGACTACTGCGAAGCATGAGCATGCCCGAGCGAAGGGGACGAGTCGGCCTGTAAGCCGGATTCTGTGGCCCGGAGGCCGGTGATCATCCATCTGCGACCGCCGTCACCGACGGCCTTCGCCCGAAGGCGTGCAACCTACCCGGACGCCTCGCGCGGGCAGCGCTCGAACGGCGTCCGCGAGCCCGTCCGAAAACGGGCCCTTCTTGGTCTTGCTCCGGGTGGGGTTTGCCGAGCCACCCCAGTCACCTGGGGTGCTGGTGGTCTCTTACACCGCCGTTTCACCCTTACCGCCGTTGCCGGCGGCGGTCTGTTCTCTGTGGCACTTTCCCGCGGGTCACCCCGGGTGGGCGTTACCCACCACCCTGCCCTGTGGAGTCCGGACTTTCCTCAGCTTTCGCCGCGATCACCCGGCCGACTCGTCCGGGCTCATGGTAGTGCCACGGCCCGAGAGAGTGATACCGCGTGCCCCGGGGATGCATGAGGCGATCCTCATCGAGGCGCCACTCGAGTCTCATCGGCGGTTGGTGGGTGGAGTTCTGACCAGCAGGCACCAGGCCCGTTACCTCGATCCGAGGAGCCGTCGTGTCCGACTCCACCTTCATTCAGCGCATCGCCCGCTGGACCGTCCTGCCCGCCGCGATCGGCCTGGGCTTCGGTCTCAGCGCCTTCAGCGCACCCGCCGCCGAGGCCGCCACCCACTACTGGCAACGGGTCGGTTAGAACGTTCGCCGCCATCCGCTCGACGCCGGGCAGATCCCGTTCACTGAATCCCAACCGACCCGCGTCGGCCGCCACGCGCCGGAGATCAATGTCCACTCGCCCACCCTAGGAAAGCTTCTCCGTACCTTGGGCCAGAAGGCCAACGAGCGCGAATGGCGTCATCCAGCCCTTCCCAAGGACTGAGTCGTTGAAGCACCGAAGCCGGGATAGTCGGCTGGAGTCTGATATCGACCCCAGAGTGACAGCGACAGCGACCCAGAACGGTGGACCGTCCGCGGAGAGGGCGTCGTTACCTCCACCACTCTGGGGTCGATATCAGAGTGGGCCGTCAGTACGAGCCAGACCCTGGGCGGCTTCCCAGGCAAGGATCAGTCCGCTGATCACTCCGCGCCGGGCTGGTGAAGCAGTTGACTGACCGAAAAGACCGCGCCACCGGGATCGGCCAGGGTGGCCGACCGGAATGGCAGGCCCGGCACCTCTGCCGGCGCTGCGAGCACCGACCCTCCAGCCGCTACAGCCTCGGCTGCCGCCGCTTCGGCGTCCGCGATCCAGAAGTCCACATCCCAGCGAGCCTCACCCGGCCCCTCGACCCCGACCGCGACCACGTCGCGCGGCACCGGCTGGCTGGGCTCACCACCGACGTAGCCAGGCAGCCGCCACAGGCTGCTACCGCCGAACTGTTCCCGCTGCCAGCCGAACACGTCGCCGTAGAAGTCATCGACTGCGGCCAGATCGGGCACGGTCAACGAACTCATCGACCAGGCGCTCGGCTCGTTGACCAGTTCGGCACCCTGTCGCTCGACCGGCTGGGTGGCGCACAACACTGCCCCAGCCGGATCGGCCAGCACCAACAACAACGACGCCGGCGACAGGTCCATCGGACCGGCCAACACGCGTCCACCGGCCCGCTCGGCCCGGCGCGCCGCCTCCGTCACGTCGTCGACCCGGACTTCGGTCATCCAGGCCGGGACGACGTCGCTGCCGGCCGCCGCCGTCGGGCCGATACCGGACACCTCGCGGCCACGCAGCCGGGCCAATGCGTAGCCGCCGCCGTCCTCGAAGCTCCAGCCGAAGACCCGGCCGTAGAAGGCCGCCGCCTCATCGACATCGTTGGCCAGGCAGGTCACCCAGTTGGGCACCCCGTGGGGGTAACTCGATCGTTCGCTCATGGCTTCAGGCTAGACCTCTTACTAGGTTTTTCCTAGTGTCTACTTGGATTGTACGATCTGATTGTGGCGAAACGGACCTATGACGACTCCTGCGGCATCGCCCGTGCCCTCGACCTGGTCGGCGACCGATGGAGCTTGCTGGTCGTCCGGGAGTTGCTGCTGGGGCCTAAGCGCTACACCGACCTGCAGGCGGCCCTGCGCCGGATCGCACCGGACGTGCTGACGCAGCGGCTCCGCGACCTGGAAACGGGCGGACTGGCCGAGCGCACCGAACTCACCGGTCCCGGACGGGCACGGGTGTATCAGTTGACTGATCACGGCCGCGAACTGCAACCCGTGCTGCTCGCGCTGGGTCGGTTCGGCAGCCGGCTGCCGCTGCCCGAGCATCCCGAGGAACTCAGCCCGGACGCCTTCGCGGTCGCCCTGCTGACGGTGTTCCAGCCCGCGCGAGCGGCCGGCGTGACGGTTCGGATCGGGCTGAGCCTGGGCGTTGAGCGATTCATCGTGGCCCTTGACCAGGGACAGCTGACGGTCAGCCGCGACGCCGGCGAGCCTGACGCGTACCTGGAAGCGACCCCGGGGGTGCTGACCCAGGTGCTGTGGCATGGTCGCGGACTCTTCGACGCCGAGGCGTCCGGCGACCTGCGGATCAGCGGCAACCGCGCCGCGATCGAGGCGTTTCTCGGCGTCTTCGCCACCCGGCTCGCGCCGTCGACCGCCGGTTGAGCTTGAGGCATTGGTTGAGCTTGCGAAGCCTTGTCCCGTGCGTCGAGCTTGTCGAAACCTCGCCGGCGCCGTCCAGGGTCTCGACAAGCTCAACCAACGACAAGGCTCGAACAGCACGCCTCACTCAGTGAATGCCCGGAACTCGACCCGCCCGCTGACCAGGTCGGCAGCCACCAGGGTCGCGGTGATCTCGGTGCCCAGCCGCAACCGGCGTCCTCCCTTGACGCGGGCCTCCACGGCTGGGTCACGCAGTTGCAGACGTCCGGCCGTCCGTTCCGGGTCAACGTCGATCAGCAGGCCGGCGAACTCGCGCCCAATGCCGGGCGCCAGCACCATCGCCTCGACCAGATCGATGATCCCCCGCTCGTAGCGGCCGGCCCGGCGCGACGAGGCCTCCATCTCGGACGGCAGCTCCTCCAGTGCGGCCAGCACCCAGTCGGGTACTGGACGGCCCGCGCATACCGCGACGCACACCTCACCGGCGTAGCGGTCGACGAGACGCCGCAGCGGTGCCGTCACATGCGCATAGGGCGCGGCGATCGCGGCGTGCTCCACCCCGTGCTGCGGTGCACCGTCGACGAACGCGTCGTAGCCCGCGCCACGAAACAGCGTCGTGCAGGCGTTCAGCATTGCGGCCTCACGGGGGACGGCGGCGTCCAGACTGCGGACGAACTCCGGATAGCCGACCCGCTGTTTCCAGGAGATACCCAGCCCCTGCGCGGTGCGGCGCAGCCGGTCGATCGCATGGTCCTCGGCGGGCGGCAGGGTGCGCAGGATGCCGACGCCGGCGTCCAGCATCATCCGAGCGGCGACCATGCCGGTGAGCAGCGAGATCTGTGCGTTCCAGCCTTCGCAGGGCAGGTTCGTCCGGTACTCCAGCGTCCAGGTGCCGTCATCGGCGACGTGCACCTCCTGCTCCGGCACGCCGAGGCTGACGCCGCCGCGGGCCACCTCGGCCGCCTCCCGCAGCCGTCCGACCTCGGCGAGCAGCACCAGGACATCCTCGGCCGTGCCGCCGTCCAGCAGTCGTTGCACCTCGTGGTAGGAGTATCGGCGCCGGCTGCGCACCCGCGCCCGCGCGACGGTGGACGCCGTCGGCTCACCGGACGCGTCGAGCCGGATCTCCCAGACCAGCGCCGGACGCACCGCGTCCGGCAGCAGGCTGGCCGCCCCCTCGCTGAGCACCGGCGGGTGCAATGGCGTCCGTCGAGTCGGCGCGTAGAGGGTCTCCACCCGCTGATGGCATTCGGTGTCGATCGCCCCACCGGGGGCAACGAAGGCGGCGACGTCCGCGATCGCGTAGCGGACCAGGTAGCCGTCGCTGTCGCGGCCGATGTGCACCGCCTGATCGAGGTCCATCGAACCCTCCGGATCGATGGTCACGAATGGCACCTCGGTCAGGTCCCGCTCAGGTAGCCGGACGTCCACCGCGGCCCGCTCGGCCTCGGCCAGCACCTCGTCGTCGAATTCGTCCGGAACGCCCAGCGACTCCCGCAGTTGGGCCAGTCCCTCCCGCAACGGTGCGGGCACCTCATCGAGGAACGCAATCTCGCGGCCGGGCATCAGTGACCTCCGTTCGCCATCGGCCTCACCCTAGTGCCGACCCCACCCCACCCAACCACCCCGCGCTCGCCGAACTATTTGGGGCTCGCTGAGTTCAGCGGTGGGCTCTAGTGGTCGTCGCAACACCTGGTGTGGGAGGTGTGTTGTGGTGCGGAGGCCGGGGCGGCCGGTGGGTGGCCGGTTGGGGCGCGATATTCGGGATCGGTTCTGGGAGGCGTTGCGGGCCGGTGAGACGGTGACGGGCGCGGCCCGGGTTGCGGGCGTGTCGCAGGCGTGTGGGCAGCAGTGGGTGGCCAAGGCTGGCGGGGTGTTACCAAGGAAACCGCCGGGCTCGTCGGGGCCGCCGGGCAAGCTCAGTTTCGAGGAACGCTCTTTGATCGAGTCGTGGCTGCGGCAGGAGCATTCGCCCGCCGGGATCGCGCGGATGCTGGGCCGGTCGCGTTCCACGATCAGCCGCGAGCTGGGTCGTTGTGGCGGCCCGGATCGGTATCGAGCGTTGGTCGCTGAGGGGTCGGCGCAGCACCGCAGGGGACGTCCCAAGGCTCGCAAGCTGGAGGTCAGTGACCGGTTACGGGCAGCGGTCGTGGCAGGGTTGGAGAAGCGAGCTTGTCAAGATGTTTGTGTAAGCGGGTTCCGAGTTACTTGTTGTTGAGGTGGTTGCGGATCGCGTAGGCGGTGAGTTGGACCTTGTCGATGAGTCCGCCGTGGCCGCTGTGGTCGTGGGTGTGGTCGCGCATGGCTGCGCTGATCGCGTCGTGGGTGGTGGCCTCGGTGAGGTGGGTGAGCACGGTGTCGATCTCGTCGAGGGTGCGCAGGGCGCGGTCGAGGAGCTCGTCGGCTGTGTAGGGGCGGGTGATGCCGGGGATCTCGGCGTGAGGGCTGTCGGGCAATGGCATGGTGGTCGTCCTGGTCACAGGTAGGGGTTGATGCGGTCGGGGTAGGCCAGCGCGAGTTGGCCCAGGGCGGCTTTCCAGTTCGTGACGACCTGGCCCTCGACGAGCCTGCCGGCGGCTTTGCGCTGGTTGCCGGGCAGGCCTCGTTCTTTGGCGCGGTCGCGGGCTCGTTTGTCCTCAATGTTGCAGATCGCCAGCCACAGCAGTTTCACCACGGCTTGGTCGTTGGGGAAGTGGCCGCGGTTCTTGGTGACTGAACCGCCCCGGGTGTCGTGGAGGGTCTGATTCAACGGAAGGATGCAGGGTCAGACCATGCCAGCACCGAGGAAGTATCCGCAGGAGTTGCGGGAGAGAGCGGTCCGTTTGGTGACGGAGGCTCGTCAGGAGGAGCCGGAGTTGTCGGTGACAGCGGCGGTGAACCGGATCGGGTCGAAGGTCGGGGTGAATCCGGACACGTTGCGTGGCTGGGTGAAGCAGGCCGATATCGATGCCGGGCGACGGTCCGGGACGACCACTGAGGACGGGAAGCGGATCAAGGAGTTGGAACGGGAGAACCGGGAGTTGAAGCGGGCCAACGAGATTCTGTTGGCGGCGTCGAGTTTCTTCGCGCGGGAGCTCGACCCGCGTTTGCCGTGGTGATCGGGTTCATCGATGCTCACAAGGCTCGGTTCGGGGTCGAGCCGATCTGCCGGGTGCTCGGTGAGCATGGTGTGCAGGTCGCCCCGTCGGGCTATTACGCGTTCAAGAAGCGGAAGCCGTCGAAGCGGGCATTGTCGGATGTGGCGTTGTGGGAACGGATCGAGGCGGTCCAGGCCGATCGGGACAAGGGTCGTGGGGTGGCTGGGTATCGCAAGATGTGGCACCTGTTGAAGCGTGACGGGGTCGTGGCGGCTCGTTGCACGGTGTCCCGTCTGATGCGTTCCCATGGGATGAAGGGCGTTGTCAGAGGCAGAAAAGTGGTGACCACGAAAGCGGACGCGACGGCGCCACGGCCGCCCGATCTGGTGCAGCGTGATTTCACTGCGGAGCGTCCCAACCAGTTATGGATTGTTGATTTCACCTATGTGCCGACCTGGTCGGGGATGGCGTTCACCGCGTTCGTCAGCGACGTGTTCAGTCGGCGGATCGTCGGGTGGCGCACGCATCATCGGATGCCCACCGAGCTGCCGTTGGACGCGTTGGAGATGGCGTTGTGGGTCCGTGGCCGGGCTGATCAGGACGTCACCGGCGTGGTGCACCATTCCGATGCCGGCGCCCAGTACACGGCGATCCGGTATGCCGACCGACTCAGCGAGGCGGGCGCGATCGCTTCCATCGGCACCGTCGGCGACAGCTACGACAACGCGATGGCCGAGTCCGTGATCGGGCTCTACAAGGCCGAATGCGTCCGCCGCGACGGCCCGTTCAAGACCGTCGACGAACTCGAACTGGCCACGTTGATGTGGGTCGACTGGTTCAACACCGGCCGGCTCCACTCCTCGATCGGCTACCTACCACCAGCGGAGTATGAAACCACCTACTACGCTGCCAGAACCCCCCAGGACCAGCCGGCCCCGGGACAACCCGCCCTCCACTAAACCCGGGGCGGTTCAGACCTTGCGGAGCTGGTAGTTCAAGGATTCGATCGCGTTGGTGGTGTAGATGACCCGGCGCAACTCGGGCGGGAACGCCAGGAACGGGATGAACCGTTCCCACGCGTCGGTGAACGTCTTCACGGCCGCGGGATACTTACGGCCCAGGACGCTGGCCTCGAACTCACCCAAGGCTTCCAGGGCGGCGTCCTCGTTCGCAGCGGTGTAGATCGGCTTCAGCGCTGCCGCGACGGCCTTGCGGTCACCGTAGGCGACGAACCGCATCGCCGCTCGGATGAGGTGCACGACGCAGGTTTGCACGGTCGCGTACGGCCAGGTCGCGGCGATGGCCTCGGGGAAGCCGGTGAGCCCGTCACAGCACACGATCAGCACATCACGCACCCCGCGGTTGGCGAGCTCGGCGCACACTGCCGCCCAGAACTTCGCGCCCTCGGTGGTCTGGACCCAGATCCCGAGCACGTGCTTGATGCCGTCGAGGTCGACCCCGACCGCGATATGGGCGGCCTTGTTCCGCACGTGTCCACCGTCACGGACCTTGACCACGATCGCGTCGAGGTAGATCACCGGATACAACGCTTCCAACGGCCGGGTCTGCCAGGCGAGGACTTCGTCGGCGACCGCGTCGGTGATCTTGCTGATCGTCTCGTGGGACAGCTCGGTGCCCAGCGTCGAGGCCAGGTGGTGCCCGATGTCACGGATCGTCATCCCGCCGGCGTAGAGGCTGATGATCATCCCGTCCAGGCCGTCCAAGCGCCGCTGGCCCTTTGCGACCAGCATCGGGGTGAACGTGCCCTGCCGATCCCGCGGCACGGCCAACTCGACGTCACCGATCTCGGTCGCCACCGTCTTGCTGCTGGTGCCGTTACGAGAGTTGTCGAACTGCGACGCGGTCGCGTCCCCGCGCTCGTAACCCAGGTGATCGGTCAGCTCCGCATCCAGGCCCCGCTCCAGCGTCGCCTTCAACATGCTGCCAAGCAGGCCACCCTCGCCCGTCAACGGTTCACCAGCATCAATCTTGGCGAAGATCTCATCCATCGCCCCTGACGCCTTCAACTGCTCAGCCAGTTCCTTCTGAGCCCTACGCCGCTCGGCGCGATCCGGACTGATAACCATGGTCATAGTGTCGTCTCCTTCGAGTTAGGAACCCCCTTACACAGACCATCTGACACCCCCGGAGAAGCGGCACAGCCCCGAGCAGATCGCTGGCCGGTTGCGTCGTGATCATCACGACGATCCGGAGATGTGGGTGTCACACGAGACGATCTACCAGTCCATCTATGTGCATCCGCGCGGTGAACTGTCCCGGCAACTGAAGCGGGCAATCCGTGATGGCAAGGTGTTACGCAGCGGCCGGGAGCATCGTCGGCAGCAAGGCCGCAAACCCCGCACCGGCCCGATCGGTGACTTGGTCCCGATCAGCGAGCGGCCCGAAGAAGTCGAGGGCCGTCAAGTGCCGGGCCACTGGGAAGGAGACCTGATCATCGGCGCCGAGGGAAAATCGGCGATCGGTACCGCGGTCGAGCGGGCCTCCGGTTTCACCCTGCTGCTGCACCTGGACGGCGATCATTGCGCACCAACCGTTGCCGCCGCGATCAGCACCGCCATGGGACAACTGCGCCAGGAGCTGAAACGGTCCCTCACCTGGGACCGGGGCGGTGAAATGGCGCACCATCAACAGGTCACCCTCAGCACCGGAATCCAGGTGTATTTCGCTGACCCCTACAGCCCCTGGCAACGCGGCAGCAACGAGAACACCAACGGCCTGCTACGGCAGTACTTCCCCAAGGGCACCGACCTCTCCGTCCACAGCCCCCACCAC
>JBGAJF010000021.1:0-64881 GCA_044225075.1 Micropruina sp.
CTGGACCGCTCGGCGGGGATGAACGAGTTCACCCCGGCCATGGTGGTGTTGTTCGACCCGGCCAGGTCGGCCGAGCCGCCCCACAGCTCCGGAACAGCGCCCGCGATCGCCGAAAGCACCTTGCCCGAGGCTGCCCGGGTGGCCATCGAGCCCGGCTCGAAGACCGGCAGCGCGGCGTCCAGATCGGCCGGTGCCTCCCGGGCGAGAACCCGGTCGAGCAACTCGGCCTTCTCCGGGTTGGCCGAGCGCCAGGCCTCGAAGCGCGGATCCCACTCGGCCCGCAACTCCTTCGCCCGGGCGGCGGAGTTCGCCCGGACCACATCGACAACCGCGGTGTCGATCGCGAACGGGGTGTCCTCGAAGCCCAGCTCCTGCTTCAGCCCGGTGATCTCCGCGCCGCCCAGCTTGGAACCGTGCACCGAGTGGTCACCGGCCTTGGTCGGCAGCGGCCAACCGATGATCGTGGTCACCTTGATGAAGTGCGGCTTGCCGGCGACCGCCCTGGCCCGCTCGATGACGTCGTAGAGCTCGGCGACCTTCTCCTCGTAGGTGGTGAACCCATTGGTGAAGTCGACGTGGTGGGTGTCCCAGCCGTAGGCGGCGTAACGGGCCTGGACATCCTCGGAGAAGGCGATCTTGGTGTCGCCCTCGATCGAGATCCGGTTGTCGTCGTAGATCAGGAACAGATTGCCCAGCTCCTGGGTGGCGGCCAGCGAGGACGCCTCACCCGAGACCCCCTCCTGCATGCAGCCGTCACCGGCGATGCAGTACACATCGTGATCGAACACCGACTCACCCGGGGTGGCCGACGGGTCGTAGAGCTCGCGGGAATGCCGGGCGCTCATCGCGAATCCGACAGCGTTCGCCACGCCCGCACCCAGCGGACCGGTGGTGCACTCCACACCCTTGGTGAGGCCGAACTCGGGGTGGCCGGGGGTCAGCGAGTCCCAGGTCCGCAGGCTCTCGATGTCGTCCAACTCCAGCCCGAAGCCGTGCAGGTAGAGCTGGGTGTACTGGGTGAGCGAGGAGTGGCCGGCCGACAACACGAACCGGTCACGGCCCAGCCAGCGCGAATCGGACGGGTCCGACTTCATCAGCTTCGCGTAGAGCAGGTAGGCGATCGGAGCCAACGACACCGCCGTACCCGGGTGACCATTGCCGACCTTCTCGACGGCGTCCGCAGCCAGCACGCGGGCGATGTCGACCGCCTTCGCGTCCTGCTCCGTCCAGGTCAGATTGCTCATCAGAACTTCCTCTCGGATGTCGCGCCTCACTGCGCGGGAGACGACGGGATCGAACAGGCCAACCCTATTGGCTGTCCGCCGCGGTTGGGGAGCGGGCGGTCGGCGGTCTCGCATTGGGTGTGAAAAATCACGGAATGAGTGCGTTCGAAGAAGAGTGTTCGTGTCGTGGGACGACGGTCAGCCTTCGAGCGCCCGTCCGGTGTGCTCGGGGAGC
Source organism: Micropruina sp. (assembly GCA_044225075.1). GTDB lineage: Bacteria > Actinomycetota > Actinomycetes > Propionibacteriales > Propionibacteriaceae > Micropruina. The sequence goes on from JBGAJF010000021.1 coordinate 1,459, forward strand.
GCCAGAGCAGCCCCGGCGGCCAACAGGAAGGCCACGCCGAAGACGCCGAAGACCAGCACCATCCCGCCGGCGCCGAGCATCAGCGGCACGCTCAGCGGGGCCAGCATGGACGCGATCCGGCCGAAGGCCGCCGCGGCCCCGGTGCCCTTGCCGCGCACCCCGGTCGGGTAGATCTCCGGCCCGACCGCATACAGCGCCCCCCAGGCACCGAGGTTGAAGAAGGAGAGCGCGCAGCCGGTGACGATGATCAGCGTCTCGGTGGTGGCGAACCCGAACGCGGCGGCGGCGACGGCTGAGCCGGCCAGGAACACCGCCAGGGTGAGCCGGCGTCCCCACTTCTCGATCAGCCAGGCGGCGACGGCATAGCCGGGCAGCTGGGCGAGGGTGATGATCAGGGTGAACTCGAACGAGCGGACCAGCGGGAAGCCGCGCTGCACCAGCAGGGTCGGGATCCAGATGAAGGCGCCGTAGTAGGACAGGTTGATGCAGAACCAGACCGCCCACAGCGCCGCGGTCCGGGCGCGGTAGGCCGGCGACCAGATCGAGTCCGTCGGGGTCGCGGCAGCGGGGGCGGCGTCCGGGCTGGCTACCGGCGGGACTCCCGCTGATGCCTCGAAGCCACGGACCGCGTCCTCGGCCTCGGCGATGCGTCCCTTCGACTCCAGGAACCGGACGGATTCCGGCAGCCCCCAGCGGATCGCGGCCGCGTAGGCGGTGGGGACGACGCCGACCGCCAGCGCCCAGCGCCAGCCGTCCGGGGAGGACGGGACGACCAGGTAGCCGATCAACGCCGCGAGGATCCAGCCGATCGCCCAGAACGCCTCGAGTGCCACCACCACCCGGCCGCGGATGGCTTTGGGTGCGTACTCGCTGACCAGGGTGGACGCGACCGGCAGCTCGGCACCCAGTCCGATGCCGACGATGAAGCGCAGCACGATCAACATCGCCACGCTGCCCACCAGCGCGGACGCCCCGGTGGCGATGCCGTAGACCAGCAGGGTGAGGGCGAAGACCTGGCGGCGTCCGATCCGGTCGGCGAGCAGTCCACCGACCGAGGCGCCGATGGCCATCCCGACGAAGCCGATCGACCCGATCCAGGACAGCGTGCCGGCGTCCAGCTTCCACTGGGCGGCCAGCGCGGCCATCACGAACGAGATCAGCCCGACGTCCATCGCGTCCAGCGCCCAGCCGACACCCGAGCCGAGCAGGAGCTTGCCGTGTTTGCGGGTGAACGGCAGTCGATCCAGTCGTTCCGCGCGGGTCAGCGAGGTCTCGGTGACGGCGTCAGACATTATTTGTCCTCCCTGCCAATAAGCCGGGCTCAGCTTAGTGACCATGCCCCGGCGAGGGAACCACTTCCCCGCCCCCCGAACCCGGGGGACGGTTCTCCCGGTCACCGAGGACGGTTCCTTTGGTCACCAGGGACGGTTCTCTTGGTCACCAGGGACGGTTCTCCCGGTCACCGAGGACGGTTCCTTTGGTCACCGGGGACGGTTCTGCCGGTCACCGGGGACGGTTCTCCCGGTCACCGGGGACGGTTCTCCCGGTCACCAGGGACGGTTCTCCCGGTCACCAGGGACGGTTCTCCCGGTCACTGGGGACGGTTCTTTCGGTCACTCAGCGTTCTCTTGGTCAACAGTTTGGTCACTGGGGACGGTTCTCCGGGTCGCCTGATCGATGTTGGCGGGCATCTATGCAGCCCGGGCCAGGCGTGCGTCGTGACCAAAGCAAAACCGTCGCCGGTGACCGGGAGAACCGTCCCTCAGAGTGCGGCTACGGTGAAACGATGCGGATCCTGCTCACCGGTAGCAACGGGTTCGTCGGGGGTCGGGTGGCCGCGAAGGCCCGGGACCGCGGTTGGCAGGTTGTCGGACTGGGACGCCAACCGCGTCCGGTCGTCGAGGTGGACGGCTACCACCGGCACGACTTGGCCGACCCGTTGCGGCTCGATGAAACCGTGGACGCGGTAGTGCACTGCGCGGCGCTGGCTTCGCCCTGGGCACGACCCGAGGCCTACCGGCGGGCCAACCTGGACGGCACCCGGCACGTCCTGGAGTGGGCCCGCTCCCACGGCGTCCCGCCGGTGCACTACGTGTCGTCGTCGAGTGTCTTCTACACCCGCCAGGACCAGCTCGGGCTCACCGAGGACTCCCCCATTCCGGCCCCCGCGGACCAGATCAACGTCTACTCGCGCAGCAAGCTGGCCGGTGAACGACTGCTCGAGGCGTACGTCGGCGACTGGAGCATTCTGCGACCCCGGGCGGTGTTCGGGCCGGGCGACACGGTGCTGCTGCCACGCGTGGTGACGGCCGCCCGCGCCGGCCGCCTGCCCCTGCTGGTGCGGTCGAATCCGGACCCGGTGCTGACCGACCTGACTCATGTCGATGTGGTCGCCCACTACGTGGTCGAGGCGGTCGCCCGCGGGGTGACCGGCCCGGTCAACCTGACCAACGGAGAACCCGTCGAGTTGTACCCGTTCCTGTTCGGACTACTGGACGACCTGGGCCTGCCGCGTCCGACCCGGCGAGTACCGGTGGGGGTCGCGATGGCGCTGGCCCGGGCGTCCGAGATCGCCTCAGCGACCGTGCTCGGCTACCGCGAACCCCCGATCACCACCTTCGGGGTGTCGATGTTCGCCCACTCCAAGACCTTTGACGTGGCTCGCTGCCGCACCCTGCTCGGGCCGCCGCTGCTCAGCGTCGAGGACGGCCGGCGCGCTCTGGTGGCGTGGTGGCGCGGACGCCGTCGTCCCGCCCAGTGACCGGGAGAACCGTCCCCAGTGACCAAGAGAACCGTCCCCAGTGACCAAGAGAACCGTCCCCGGTGACCAAAAGAACCGTCCCCAGTGACCGAAAGAACCGTCCCTAACCTTCGCGGCGAACGCGGCGCCGTTTCGCCGTCGGGCCCTCCACCGGCCAGGGCATGCCGAAGATCTGGGGTACCACCAGGCCACGCGAACGCAGCAGCCCCTGCAGCGCGAGATGTGCGGAAGCTTGAGCGCGCTGCGGGCGCACCGCCAGCCTCAGGGTGCCGTCGACGCGCTGCAGCAGCCGGAAGTCGGCCACCGCGGGAGCACCCAGGATCGCGGTCCGGACGAAGTCTGCGAACAGCGGTCTGGTCTCCCCAGTGCCGGCGGCGAACCGCAGCACATCGTCCGCGCGCCCCTCGATCCGCTCGATCGCGGTGAACACCGACCCACACGGGCAACCACCCGGAGCCGGCACCAGCACGTCACCCAGCCGGTACCGGATGATCGCCTGGGTGCGCCGGTAGAGATCGGTGACGATCGGCGTGAAACGGCCGCTGACTTCGTCGATCACCTCGCGCTCGACGTGCACCAGATCCTCGTTCAGGTGCAGGGTGCCTTGACTGCAGCTGATGCCCAGGAAGCCCTCGGTGGCTTGGTACACCTGCCGCACGCCGACGCCGAAGCCGGCCTCGACCCGCGCCGCCACATCGCTGTCCAGCACGTCGGCGATCGAGTACACGACCGCCGGCCGCAGCTTCCCGGCAGCAACCGAAGAACGGGCGGCGAGGTCGTCGAGCACCTGCGGCGGTGCGGCCAGCACGGTCGGCGCGAAGTCGCGCAACTGTTCGGCGATGGCGTCCGGGTCGAGCGCCAGGTCGACGTAGCGGAAAGAGATCCGGCCGCCGTCGACCGCCTGGTAGAGCGGTCCTCCCGAGCGCAGCACCAACGCCACCCGGGCTGGTTCGAGCAGGCTGGGCAGCGCCTTGGCGAGCACGGTGCCGGCCCAGCGGGCGCGTTCGGCCGGCGAGGTCAGGAAGACGCCCTGACGCCCGGAGGTGCCCGACGACAGCCCAACGCCGACACCGCTCAGCGCGGCGTCGAAGCTGCGCCCGCTCTCAGCGGCGCGAGCCGCCTCCAGACACTCCTCGAGTCTCAGCCCGCGATCGTTGAGCTGGTCGAAATGCGCCAGCCAGGCGGCCTTGTCGAGCGTCGGAAAGGCGGCCAATGCGGCGTCCGGGACGTCGGCGTAGTACGGGAAGACCCGGCGAGCGCGGCTCAGCACAGACCGGAGCCGACGTCGCTGGTGCCGCTCGAGCGCCGCTCGGGTGGGGAATCGGCGCAGCCGGGTGCCGAGCGCGGCAGCCAGCACCCGCATCCAGTCAGCCATCGGCGCGGACCCGGTCGAGGCTGGCCCTGCAGTGCGACGGCACGATCGCCAACTCCGGCCGCTCAGAATGCAACCGGGCCAACTCGCCGACCACCTGCTCGTAGCGAGGGCGATCGCCACGCAGTTGCGGCAGCGGCAGTTCGCCGTGGGTGAAGGCGCGCTCGTTCCACACCGCATCGCCCACCAGCAGAACGCCGTCCGCTCCGGAACCTGGCAACCACAAGCCCAGATGCCCCTCAGTGTGACCCGGCAGCGGGAGCACGAACGCACTGCCGTCGCCGAACAGGTCATGGCCGTTGCGCAGCCGTCCACCGAGCCCGGTCGGCCCGACAGCCAGCTCGGCCAGCGGCAGCAACCGGTCGTCGATGTCGTCGGGCAGCAGCGCCGGCAGGAAGCCGTGCGCCGTGTTCGTCCAGGCCGATCTGTTCCGCCAGTCGGACGTGAGTGCGCTGTCGCCGACCACCACCCGGGCCTGCGGAAAGTCGCGCAGCCCGGCGACGTGGTCGCCGTGCAGATGGGACAGCACCACCAGCCGCACCTGCTCGGGGCCGATGCCGCGCTCGCGCAGCTGTGTCACCACCGCGTCCGACTCGCCGCAGCTAACCGGCAGCAGCGCGGCATACAGCCGGTACGGCAGCCGCGCCGTCGCGGTGCGGAAGCGCGGCGCGTAGCCGGTGTCGAACAGTGCGACGCCGCCGTCCGGGTGCGGAATGACGGCCACCGCGGACGGGAACTCGATCGGACGCGACGCTCCCCCGCGCCGGACGAATCGTTCCAGCTGCACGCAGTGTCCGGCGACGATCACATCGATGCCCTTCATCGCCCTCCCTTCGAGGAGTCCGCGCCGCGGTTCGGCGGGTTCCGCCCGCCAAGAATGCCAGGCGTCAGAACCGCAGCACCGCGCCGCCGAACAGCAGACCGGCGCCGGTCCCGATCAGCAGGCACAGCTGACCCCGTCGCAGCCGCCCGGACGCGACGGCGTGGGCGAACGCGGTCGGCATCGACGCCGACACCTGATTGCCGTGCTCGGCCAGGATGTCGACCACCGCCTCGCGGCGGACCGGCAGCCGCTCGCGCAGAAACCGCAACCCCAGGCCGGACGCCTGATGCGGGACCACCGCGTCGATCTGGTCAGCGCGGACACCGGCCTCGTCGAGCAGCCCGTCGAGGAAGCCGGGCATCTCCCGGGCGACCAGTTTCATCATCCCCAGGCCGTCCATCGCGAACAGGTAGTCGGACGGGTCCGGCGGAGGGGTGATGGCGTTCCAGCGGGTGCCGCCGGCCGGAATCCGGCACAGCTCGGCAGCGCTCGGATACGCGGTCAGCCGCAGCGCCAGAATCTCCGACGGCCGCTGATCGAGCGGGTCGGGACCGCTCGCGCCGCCCGGGGTTTCGACCCGCCGCTGGTTGAGCTTGTCGAAACCAACCGTCCCAGAGGTCTCGACAAGCTCGACCGACGGCTTGGCCTCGACCGAGTTCTCCAGCAGCACCGCAGCGGCACCGTCGCCGAACAGCGCACTGGATTCCAGGTGGGCATGGTTGAGGCCCTTGGAAGCAATGTCCACCGCGGCGACTGCGACGCGACTCCAGCGCCCAATCGCGATCCCGAAACACGCCTGCTGCAATGCGGTCAGGAAGCCGAGGCAGGACGCGTTCACATCGAACGCCTGGAGCCTCCCGCCGGTGGCACCGAGCCGAGCGGCAGCCAGGATCGCGGTGGTCGGCATCGGCTGCTCGGGCACCACCGAGGCCACGATCAGCGCGTCCAGGTGGTCAGCGTCCCAGTCGGCCCGATCGAGCGCCTCGCGGAGCGCGCCGACGACCATGCCGAGACTGGTTTCGCCCGCACCGACCCAGTGCCGTTCGGCGACTCCCGAACGGGCGAAGGTGAGGCCGGGAGACCGGCCGTGAGCGGCGTCCAGCTCAGCGGAGGTCACCCGCCGCGACGGGGTGTGGCTGCCCACCGAGACAATCCGAACGGGCCAGGACATGGCCGCAAAGCTAGCAGCCGGGCGGTCCGCCCCCTTCGTCGAGTCGAGGTGTTACCGATCACATCCCGCGACACAATTTCATCGGACGAAGAGATACCGATTTCCGCGCTCGATGCGCACGCCTGGGCGGCTAAAACGATTCCAATCGAATCGAGCGCGGAAATCGGTACATCATCGAGAAGAGAGACTCAGGCGGCGTCACCACGGCTGGACGAAAACCGCGAAGCTGCGGGCGGGAACGCGAGCCCAGGCGCCCTCGACCCTCGCGCCCTTCACGATCACGTCGTGCCCGCGCGCCTGCACCGGGTGCAGCACATGCTGGCCGTCCAGCCCGGGCACCGCCAGCCGCACCGGCAGCGGGGTGGCGTTGAAGACGGCGACCAGGCTGCGCCAGTCGTGCTGAGCCGGCTCGCCGACGGTGTCATCGATCCGCATCACGATGACGCCCGGTACTTGATGGGCGGTGTTCGAGACCGGGAAGGTCAGCTTGGTCCGGATCGCGTGCCCCGAGGCCAGCCGGAACAGCCGGGTGGAGGCGCGCAACCGCAGCAGGTCGAGAGCCTGCGCGTGCGCTTCGGCGATGTCGGACGGGGCGGGCTTCAGCGCCGGATCGGCGAGGAAGGGCCGGAAGAAGTCCCACTTGGGACCGTTGTCCACCTCGGGCGGCAGACCGGCCCCGAAGCCGTTGTCGGTCATCGTCCAGTCCAGGAAGTTGAACCAGTCGCCGGAGTTGTAGGAGTTCCGGTCCAGGCTCTTGCTGCGCAGGATGTCGGTCCCGGCATGCCACATCACCGGCCCCTGCCCGAGCGTGGCCAGCGCCAGGCACAGCGTGTTCAGCCGGATCCGGTCGGCCATCGGCACCTCGGCCGGCAGCTTCAGGGTCAGCGCGTCGAACAGGGTCTCGTTGTCGTGAGCGTCGACGTAGCTGATCACCTCGTCCGGCTCGGACGCGTACCCGGCCGGCCCGCCGTTGTAGTCCAATTCGTCGCCGCGGACGAACATCCGCCGGCTGTTGGACGGCAGCCAGTAGTCGCGCAGGTTTCCGGTCAGTCCCAGCTGGATCAGGTCGGTGTCGGCCAGCAGCCGGTCCCGCTGGTGGTAGCCGTCGCCGTTCACCGCCGCCCCGTTGGACGCCGTGAACAGCCCGGTGCCGAAGCCCTGCCCGCGCGGGTCGTGGTCGAACGGACGTCCGCCGCGGACGGCGTCCCGCAGCCGGTCGTTGAAGGTGCCGATGCCGATACCGCCGAGGTTGCCCTGCCGGGCCTGGACGAACCGGGCGTCGTCGGCCACCTCGCCGAAATTCCAGCCTTCGCCGTAAAGCGTCACGGCACGGCCGTCCACGCCGTCGCGTTCGGGCGTCAGGGCGTCGAGCGCGGTCCGCACGGCGATCATGTTGTCCCGGCTGTGGTGGCCCATCAGGTCGAAGCGGAACCCGTCCACCTTGTAGTCGCGGGCCCACAGCAGCACCGAGTCGACCATCAGCTTCTGAGCCATCGCGTGTTCGGTGGCCACGTTCGGGCAGCAGGTCGAATGCTCGGTGTGGCCCAGCGGTGAGAGCCGGTGGTAGTAGCCGGGGACGATCCGGTCGAGGACCGATTTGGTGTTCTGGCCGTAGCTGGCGGTGTGATTGAAGACCTGGTCGAGCACCACCCGCAGGCCGAGCCCGTGCAGGGCGCCGATCATCGCGCGGAACTCGTGGACGCGTCCGGAACCCTCGGCGCTGGCCAGGCTGGAACAGTAGGAGCCCTCGACGGCCTGGTAGTGCCACGGGTCGTAGCCCCAGTTGTACGGACTGTTGGCGACGGTGAGCGCGATCAGCCTCTGCTGCTGCGGGCTGTCGGCCGGAGCGGCTCGAAGATCGGACTTCGGCGGGCGATGCTGCCGGTCCTTGGCCTCTTCGACGCTGGCGTTGTCGAAGACCGGCAACAGCTGCACCGTGTTCAAACCTGCGTCGGCAAGGCGTTTCAGGTGCCGGGTGCCGAGGCTGTCGCGGGTGAAGGCGAGGAAGCTGCCGCGCTCGTCGGCCGGCACGCTCTTGTCGCTGATCGAGAAATCGCGCACATGCAACTCGTAGATCACCTGGTCGACGGCGTGGCCGAGCCCGGGCTGAGCGGCCTGACACCACTGCGTGGGCGCGAGCTCGGGATCGGCGAGGTCGACGATCACCGAGTGGGTCGAGTTGACGGTGAGCGCAAGCGAGTACGGGTCGGTGACCTGGTTGGTGACGACGCGGCGCCCGCTGGGGGCGTAGACGGTGACCTCCCAGCGGTAGCGCGCGGCCGCCCAGTCCGGACTGCCCGAGATCGACCAGCAGCCGTCGGACTCGCGGGCAGCCGGAAGTGCCTGTCCGGGAGCGCGCAGATCGTCGCCCGCGCGCCAGAGCCGCAGCCGGACGTCTCGTGCGGTCGGCGCCCAGAGCCGCAGCGTCGGCGTCCGGTCGCTCCAGCGGAGCCCGAGCTCGGCCCGGGTGGCGGCGGCGTAGATGTCGTCGAGCACGCCGGGCACCTGCAGCGATCCGGCGTTGACCAAGCGTCCGGACGCCTGGTGCAGGCTGAGCACCACCTGGCCGCGCAGGAGCCGCTCGGCCTGGGCGACGGTCTCCGGATCGAGCCGCAGAGCCAGGTAGCCGCGCAGGTGCGGCCGCTCGGCAAGCACATCGGGAGGCAGCCCGTCCGGGTCGAAGCGAACCTCTGCGGTCGCCCAGCTGACCGGCTCACGGGCGGCGGGGTCGATGCCGCCGTCGGGCGAGGCGTGCAGGCACCAGTCAAGTCCGGACGGGTCGACTCCGGTCGGGACACCGTCGACCGGCCAGGCGATCAACTCGCGGCGCACCCAGTGCCCGGGCGCGAGCATCAGATCGGGTGGGCCCAGCAGTCTGCCCATGACAACCTCATCGTCGAGAATCCGAACCCGCTCATCGTGCCTCGTCACGAGCCGACGAGTGGGCCCGCCTCGCCGCCGGGCAGCGACTCAGCGCAGCTGCTGGCCGCGCGCCTTCGCGTCCGCGATCGACTGCGGGGTGGCACCGGGTTCGCCTTCCGGGATCGGGACGACGGCCACCGCGGTGCCGTAGCAGCACACCTCCGAGAACTGGGCCGCGATCTCGCCGGTGTCGAACCGGCAGGCGACGATCGCGTTCGCGCCACGCTGGGTGGCCTGCTCCCACATCCGGGCCATCACCTGCTGCCGCGAGTCGTAGACCAGCTGGGTGTACTCGTTCACCTCGCCGCCGCCGATGGCGCGGAAGCTGGCGACGAAGTTCGCGCCGATGTTGGCGGAGCGTACGGTCATGCCCATGACCTCGCCGAACACGGCTTCGACACGGTAACCGGGGATGTCGTTGGTGGTGACGATCAGCATTGCTTCATCGTATTGCCCGGACGCGCGGAGCGCCGACCCTCCCGAACCCGACCGATCTCAGACTCCGGCGGCTATTTGGTGGCCGACAATGCCTGCATAGGGTGCGAGCATGGCCGAATCGTTGCACATCAGCGCCGGGGACTACTCCGGTGACCTGCCGATCGCGGAGGGCGCGATTCGCGCGACCGGATTGTCCGCCGTCCCGACCGAGCTGGGCCCGCTGACCTCCTACGACCCTGGGTTCGTGAACACGGCGGCCTGCCGGAGCGCAATCACCTACATCGACGGGGACGCCGGCATCCTGGAACACCGGGGTTATCCGATCGAGGAGCTGGCCGAGCACTCGACCTTCCTCGAGGTCGCCTACCTGTTGATCAACGGCGAACTGCCCACGGCGCCCGAGCTCGAGGGCTGGGACGAAGAGGTCAACCGGCACCGACTGGTGCACGAGAACGTGCACGAGATCATCCGGGCGTTCCGCTACGACGCCCACCCGATGGCCAAGCTGATGGCCTCGGTCGCCTCGCTGATGACCTTCTATCCGTCGTCACGGCGGATCTCCGACGCGGAGTCGCGCAAGCTGAACTCGTTCCGGCTGCTCGGCAAGATGCCCACCCTGGCGGCCGCGGCGTTCCGTCATTCGATCGGTCGCCACCCGGTCTATCCCAGCGACGAGCTCGGCTATGTCGAGAACTTCATGGCGATGCTGTTCCAGTCGCAGCAGCGGGTCTGGCGGGCCGATCCGCGGCTGACCCGCGCGCTCGAGGTGCTGTTCATCCTGCACGCCGACCACGAACAGAACTGCTCCACCACCGCGGTGCGCACGGTGGCCTCGTCCGGCAACGATCTCTACACCTCGTGCGGCGCCGGCATCGGCGCCCTGTTCGGGCCGCTGCACGGCGGCGCCAACGAGGCCGTGCTGCGGATGCTGCGCGAGATCGGCAGCCTCGACCGGGTGCCCGAGTTCATCGAGGGGATCAAGGGCGGCAACGGCCGGCTGATGGGCTTCGGCCACCGCGTCTACAAGAATTACGACCCCCGCGCCAAGGTGATCAAGAAGGCCGTCGACGACGTGTTCGAGGTTCGCGGCACCAATCCGCTACTCGACATCGCGCTCGAACTGGAGAAGATCGCGCTCAACGACGAGTACTTCGTCTCGCGCAAGCTCTACCCCAACGTCGACTTCTACTCCGGGCTGATCTACGAGGCGCTCAACTTCCCGAGCGAGATGTTCACCGTACTGTTCGCGGTGCCGCGGACGGCCGGCTGGATCGCCCACTGGCAGGAGCAGCTGACCGACCCGGACCAGCGCATCATCCGGCCCAAGCAGCTCTACACCGGCTCTGATCGTCGCCCCTACCTGCCCGTCGGCGACCGGTGAAGCAGACCTGGGTCACCCCGGTCAGCCTGACCGGCTGGGGCGTCCGGCTGGCGCCGCTGACGTCCGAGCACGCGTCCGGGTTGGCGGCAGCGGCGGCCGACGGCGAACTGTGGACGCTGCGGGTGACGAGCGTGCCGGCGCCGGGCGAGGAGGCGGGCTACATCGCCGAGGCGCTGGCCGCACCGGACCGGGTGCCGTTCGCAGTGCTGCACGACGCCACCGGACTGGTCCTGGGCAGCACCAGCTACCACGACATCGTTGCGGACGTCCGCCGGCTGGAGATCGGCTACACCTGGTACGGACGCAGCGTGCAACGCACCCACGTGAACACGGCCTGCAAACTGCTGCTGCTCAGCCACGCCTTCGAGACCCTGGACGCCGCCGTGGTCGGCTGGCGCACCGACCACGAGAACTACGCCAGCCAGAAGGCGATCGAACGACTGGGTGCCGAGCGGGACGGCGAACTGCGGCACCACAAGCTGCGGCGCGACGGATCGGTGCGCAACACGGTGATGTACAGCATGCTGGCCGACGAGTGGCCGCCGGTGAAGGAGCGCCTAACCGCCCGGCTGCGGGCATAGCGGGGCCGGCCCGGCCACGCCACTACGCTGTCCGCGTGGCTTTGACAATCGGCATCGTCGGGCTGCCCAACGCGGGCAAGTCCACCCTGTTCAACGCGCTCACCCGCAACGAGGTGCTGGCGGCGAACTACCCCTTCGCGACCATCGAGCCCAATGTGGGGGTGGTCGGCGTCCCGGACGAGCGGCTGCCGCAGCTGGCGGAGCTGTTCAACTCCGAGCGCATCGTCCCGGCCACGGTGAGCTTCGTCGACATCGCCGGCATCGTGAAGGGCGCGTCGGCCGGTGAGGGCATGGGCAACGCTTTCCTGGCCAACATCCGTGAGGCGGACGCGATCTGCCAGGTCACCCGGGTGTTCCGCGACCCCGACGTCACCCATGTAGACGGCGCGGTCAACCCGGGCAACGACATCGACACCATCACCACCGAGCTGATCCTGGCCGACCTGCAGACCGTCGAGAAGGCGCTGCCCCGGTTGGAGAAGGAAGCCCGGATCAACAAGGACCGGCGCGAGACCCTTGCCGCCGTCCAGGCAGCCCAGCAGGTGCTCGACTCCGGACGCGGCATCTACGCCGCCGGCGTCGACCGGGAACCGCTGCGGGAACTGTTCCTGCTCACCGCAAAGCCCTACATCTACGTGTTCAACTGCGACTCCGACGAACTCACCGACACCGCCCTGCTCGACCGGATGCGCGAACTGGTGGCACCCGCCGAGGCGATCTTCCTGGACGCCAAGATCGAATCCGAGCTGGTCGAGATGGAGCCGGACGAAGCCCGCGAGTTCCTGGTCGAGATGGGCATCGACGAACCCGGCCTGGACGTGCTGGCCCGGGTCGGCTATGAAACCCTCGGCCTGCAGAGCTACCTGACCGCCGGCCCCAAGGAATCCCGGGCGTGGACGATCCGCAAGGGTGCCACAGCGCCCGAGGCGGCCGGGGTGATCCACACCGACTTCCAGAAGGGCTTCATCAAGGCCGAGGTGGTCTCCTTCGACGACCTGATCCGGCTGGGCGGCATGCAGCAGGCGAAAGCGGCCGGCAAGGTCCGGCTGGAGGGCAAGGACTACCTGATGGCCGACGGCGACGTAGTGGAATTCAGATTTAACGTCTGACGTTATTGACGTGATGCGTTAAGCGCGTCCTGCTGGTTGTGCGATCAGATCGTTCACCGACCGTAACACTGGGAAGATCTGGCGGCGTGAACCGGCGAAGCGCCTGGATATCGTTGTGCACTTCTGGGAGTGGTGGTCGGGTCCGGGTTGGGATGCGCCCGGCCACGCGAGCAGGCCCCGCACCTGATGGCGACGAGATCACCGAGCGGGAGTTCGTCAGTTGGGTACACACCCATGTGGTCCACCCGGGCCACGGCCTCATCGACTTGGTTGAGCTGGACTACGAGTACGACCCGATCGACTTCCCGACAAGGACCTGTGGTTCCGCGAATCCCCCGAGGCCGAGTCGGTCCGAAGTTGGGTGCGGGACACCGCCGGGCGGCTGTTGGCTGAGGGATGAGTGGTCGAGTTCCGCTTCTTTGTGTAGCGCGGGTGCTACGATTGGTGCATGAGTGCGATCGAGCCACAGACAGAGAGACTCTCGCAGCGTGAACTACGCAACGAGTCCGGCCGTGTGCTTCGCGCTGTCGGCGAAGGGCAATCGTTCGTGCTGACAAACCGGGGGATCCCTGTCGGACGCATTGTTCCCCTCGATGCGCCCGCACCCACGCTACCGATAGCTCGGGCTGCCAAACGCGTCGGCGGCTGGGCCGCTCTCACGCCGCAGCCAACGGAAAACGATCGCCCGATGTCTCGTATTATTGACGAGTTGCGAGAGGATCGAGGTTGAGCAGCGTTCCGTTGGTCTATGTCGATACGTCCGCTTTCGGGGCGCTTCTCGTGTCACAGGCGCAGACTGAGGCGCTGGTCAAATGGCTGGATGCAGCAAATGTCAGGCTCGTGTCAAGTGATCTGCTTGAAACCGAGTTGCGTCGGATGGCCGTGCGTGAGGGGCGGGATCAGGCAAGAGTCAGTGCGATCCTCGACGGGGTTGCGCTTGCAGCGCTCGACCGGGCGACTTATCGTTCTGCGGGTTTCCTGCCGTTGCCGTACCTGCGCACGCTCGACGCTCTGCATCTGGAGGCGGCCATACGGCTCGATGCTGATGCCATCCTCACCTACGATCACCGGTTGGCTGAAGCGGCTGCAACGACCGGACTCGACGTCATCGCTCCCAGTGCTCCGAATGTCAGCCAACGAGCGAGCTGGTCTTCGACTGGGACGTGTTCCGGCACGCCAGCGCACCGGAGCGGCAACTGATGGTGAACCTGGTCCGCGAAGGCTCCGAGACCGCGGGGCGGCTCGGCCGGCTGAAGGCACAATCCCCACACTGAGTGTGGGGCCTGTGTCGGAGAGATCGTTCCTAGGAACGATTGGACACTGGTACGCAGTGTCATCCGCCGACAGCATGGACAGTGATCGATTCGGCGGGCCGTCCCCGGGTTCCGCCCCCACTCCAACTGTTAGGAGCCTCGCAGTGAGCGACTCGAACTTCACCGTCACCGCCGTCAAGATCCCCGCTGTGGCCTGGGATCTCGCGGCCAACGTGTGCTTCCCCGAGGGCCTGGACACGACCGAGGAGCACCCGGTCATCGTCTCCGCTCATCCCACCGGCAGCGTCAAGGAGCAGACCGCGGGCAACATCTACGCCGCCGGCCTGGCCAAGCAGGGCATGGTCGCGATCACGTTCGACGCCAGCTTTCAGGGCGAGAGCGGCGGCGAACCCCGCTTGACCGAGGACCCCTCGTTCCGGACGAGCGATTTCAGCTACGTGATCGACTACCTCGTCGCCCAGCCTTGGGCCGACGAGGAGAAGATCGGCGTTCTCGCCATCTGCGGCGGCGCCGGCTATGCCGTGGCAGCCACGATGATCGACCGCCGGATCAAGGCGCTGACCACGGTGGCCGGCTCGAACGTGGGGCGACTGATGCGCGAGGGCTTCTCCGGGTACGACCCGATCGGCATGCTCGAAGCGGTCGCGGCTCAGCGCACCGCCGAGGCACGCGGCGGCAAGCAGCAGATCAACGACCTGCTGCCGCCGTCGGTCGACGCCGCAAAGGACAACGGTTTGACCGACGTCGACGTCCTCGAGGCGACCGAGTATTACAAGACTGACCGGGGCGCACACGAGAACGGCTGCACCAGCTTCAACTTCGCTCGTCAGGGTGTGTTGGCCACCTGGGACGCCTACGCCCACGCGGAGACCTTCCTGACCCAGCCGCTGCTGGTGGTGGTCGGCGACAAGCCGGGTGCGTTCGCCTCCTACCGGCTGGGCATGGAGCTCTACGGCCGCGCGGCGTCCAAGGACAAGGAACTCAAGGTCCTCGAAGGTGTGACCCACTACGAGTTGTACGACCAGCCGGAGGCGACCGGTGAAGCGCTGAAGGCCGCCATCGCGTTCTTCCACAAGTACCTCTGAGCGACCGACCCGGCTACGGCGGGCCCGCCGCCGGCGGGAGAACCTCGACCTCCAGGGCGTGCTCGGAGAGTGGACGGCCGTGCTCCCACGGACGTTGCTGAACGAGATGCAGGACCACCCGGCCGGGAGCGACGGCGGTGATCAGCAGCCGCTCCGGTGCGCTGGCACCGGCCGGGCGGCGTTCGTCACCGGCTGGGAAGCCGCGGCGCCAGTCCAGCTCGACGATGCCGGCTTCGCCGTCGACGGCGTCACTCCACCGGTAGCCGGCGGTGCCCAGCCCGGGCAGTACGAGTTCGCGCGTCTGCGCTACCTGCAGGGCGATTGCGGCGGGTAGCTCCCCTTCGGCCATCAGGCGCCGTCCAACGAGACGATCGTGGCCGGCTCCCCGGTGAGCACACCCCCGACATTGCCGAAGCCGGACTGCCAGCTGCCGTCCGGTTTCCGCAGCGTGTGCCACGGCTTTCCCGCCGCGGTGCCGAGGACGTGCAGGGTGGCACCGACGTCGGCGCAGGCGATACCGCTGAACGTGCTCCCCTGGCCGGCCCCTGGAAGCTGGCGGAAGTTGCCCCAGGCTCCGGCAGCGGATCGCTCCAGGAGCCACGGTTTGCCCTCGCTCAGCGCCACCAGATTCAGCCGGCCTTCCACCACCGCGGCGCCGACCGCGGTGAAGGCGCCGGGCAGCACCCCGTTCGAGGGACTGATCGGGGCCGGGGCCTTCCAGCTACCGTCCTTGTTGCGGGTGATCAGCCACAGCGTGCCGCCGGCGACGGCAACGACATTGGTCTCGCTGCCGCGCGCCAGGCAGCTCAGCGCGGTGAACGATCCCGCTGCGGTGCTGCTCGCCGCGGCCTTGGTCCAGGCCTGCTGCCAGTCACCCTTGGCCGTCCGCAGGGTGTGCCAGATGGCGCCGCCGGCCAGCGCCGTGACGTGCACGGCATCCCCGATCGCGGCGCAACCGATCGCCGTCCAGGACTTGACCCCGGACGGCAGGGCGAAGGACGGCCGTTCCCAGGTCGCCCAGCCGGCATCGCTGCGTTTGCGGGAATACCACAGCGTGCCGCCGACCAGGCCGAGGACGTGCAGCCGGTTGATGGTCGCGGCCGCAGTCACCGCGGAGAAGTCGCCGGGGTCGCCAGGGGTGCCGGAGTCCAGCCGGACCACCGGCGACAGCCAGCTGCCGGCCTTGCTGCGGGCGGTCTGGAAGACGTTCCCGGCGCCGGCGAGCAGCACCCGCAGCTCGGTCCGGATCAGCGGTGAGGTGATGGTGCCGTTGATCCCCCACATCTCGGCGTCGATGCCGGCGCTGCCGTAGGCGATCCGGAAGTAGCCCTCCTCGCCCCAGCCGGTACCCCAGCTGTTCTTCGCGATCCAGCACTTCTTGGCGTCGTCGTAGCCGATGATGGCGACGCAGTGGCCGCCGATCACCTCCCCGGCGGTCGCGGCCCGGTACTTGTAGATGCCGCCGGTGTAGAAGTAGAAGAAGTCCTCGTAGATGGTGAAGCAGGCGACCAGCGGTCCGACCGTCGACAGGTAGGCCTTCATCGCACTCACCGAGGTCTTGCGGGTGAATCCGGCGAACTTCGTCAGCCGGGATTTCCAGTCGGAGCCACGCCGGCAGGGCTGGGCCTTGTCGGTGTAGGGATAGTTCGCGTCATCGGTGACGCCGGACCGCATCGCGGTCAGTGCCTGGTGCGGCCACCAGCCGCCGTCGGGGCATGGGATGGCGCCGTTGGACGCGCCGAGGCAGTGATACACGTAGGCCTCGGACAGGTTGACCGCCAGCCCCGGCTGCTTGGCTGCGATCCGCACCATCGACTCCAGCACCGCGACGGTGCCGAAGGCGACACACGAGCCACAGCCCGCCTGGTCCTTGATGCTGGTCACGTAGTTGGCTCCGGCGACGTTGCGCCAGTCGTGCCTGGGTGGTGCCGCGGCGGCGGCGGACGGCGCCGCCAGCCGCGCGGTCGCGGCCTGCTCGCGAGCCTGCAGCCGCGCCAGGCCACCGGGCGGGACGGCGCCGAGCCGCGACCGAGCCCGTAGTGGCGACAAGCCCGAGTTGGCCGTCTCGCCGGGCCGCCAGCCGATCTCCGAGGCCAGCGCCGCCCCTCGCAGCGTGGCAAGTTCGAGCACCATCGGGCCCACCCTTCCTTTCAGCCAGCCGGCGCCGGCACCCGTCCGAGGCAGTCGGGATTGAAGACCCGCACCGTGCTGGCCGGGTTGTGGCGGAGTGCCTCGGCCGGACGCACCGGGCGGCGGACCAGCTCACCGGCACAGTTCGGGCAGATCATCCGGTGCACGTCGCGGGCGCAGGAGCCGCACCAGGTGCATTCGAAGGTGCAGATGTAGACGTCTGGGTCGGCCACGGCCAGATCCCGGTCGCAGCACTCGCAGTTCGGTCGCAGGTCGAGCACGCGCTCACCGTACCCCGTCCGAGGCGGCACCGGACGGGGTGGGCGACGAGAGCATTCCGGCACCGGACCACGGTGGGCCCGGTGTTGCTTACGCTGAGGGCATGCCGGACCAGAACGACGACCAGCCCGACCTGGGTCCGGCGATCGACGAGACCGTCGCCGTGCGCGGTGCCGACACCCAGCGGCGCAGGCTCGAGTTCAGCCTGTTCGGGCTTGCCCTGGCGCTGCAGGTGATCGCGATCGTGCTGCGGATGTCGGGCAGTGGTTTCGTCGAGGTGGTGGTCTCGAACTGGGCGGCGATCGGGGCTTACCTGGTCGCCCTCGGCGCGATCTTCGCGCGTTACCGGGGCTGGGACGTCCGCAAGGCCGATCCGCGCAACCACACCTATTACCTGCTGCTCTCGCCGCTGGCCGGCATCGTCGTCGTCGCAATGGTGGGCGCCGACCGGGAATCGGGGTTCACCAACACGGCGGGGCTGGTGCCGGGCCTGATCGCCTCGAGCCTGGCCTGGGGCTGGGCACACAACAGCCGGATGGCGGCCAGGGCCGAGTTCGTCGAGGCAACCGAAACCGCGCGGACCATCTTCTGGGGCTGGAGTTCGATCGCCGTGCTGTCGCTGATCGAGCGGATCACCCACGAGCTGCGCGGCACCCCGTACGTGATTCCCGACCTGGTCTACTCGTTGATCTCGCTAGGCGCCTTCCTGATCCTGGTCTCGACCGGCTACACCCAGTACATCCGGGCTCAGGAGCAACTGCAGCACGGCGTGGATCGTGCTGAACGGCGGCGCAAACACCGACGCCGACGGACGCGCAAGCTACCGATTCCGGAATCTCACCAGGCCCGCTGACCGCGGTCGACGGGACCGGTTCGGGCTCAGGCCTGCGGAATGTCGGTGGCGGCGAAGTCGCGGCCCTTGAACAGCAGTGGCTCACCGCGGGTTGCGGCCAACGCGTAGCTGAAAGTGTCTCCGAGATTGAGCCCGGCCGGATGCCGACCCTTGCCGAACCGCCGCCAGGCGGATGCTGCGACTTCGGCCTGGCCCTCGTCGAGGGCAACCACCTCGGCCTCCAGATCAGCGAGCAGTGCGCCCAGATCGGTTGCGGCCTCCGGCCCCTGCCGCGCCTCGACGACGATCAGCGCCTCGGTGAGGCATGCCGCGGACACCGACAGGGTCGGCGCCGCAGCCATCGCCTTCAGGTACCCCTCTGCGTCGGGTTCGCCCAGGATCACCGCAACCAGTGCTGACGTATCGGCGATCATTGCGGCAGCCCGTCGTCGTCGTAGCCCAGAATCTCGTCCACAGACCGGTCGTCGAGAACCGCGCGTTGCCGACCCCGCTCGATGTAGCGCTGCAGATCGCTGGTGCGCCGACCGATCGACGCTTGCCGGCGGACCCGCGCCAGCCGTTCGCCGAGCGCGATCCGCAATGCCACCGTGATGCTCTCGCCGGTCTCCCGGGAGAGCTCACGGGCCAGCGCGTCGGTTGCCGGATCCTTGATGTTGAGCGCCATCCATCCACCCTAACAGGAAGACAGATGCCCCAATGGGAAGAATCTTCAGCCGTCAGATCGCGTGGTTGGCCAGCAGCCGATGGCACGGGTCGACTGACTCCCGTACCGCCTGCAGCCGCCGCCAGGCCAGCGGCGAGTACCCCGCCGAGGTGTCCACGGCGTTGTCGTCGAAGTTCAGGTACCGGCCCGCGTCCGCCCATGGGCCGAGCGCCTCGACGGCACGGTCGGCGTCCGCTCGACCCAGCGCGGCCAGTTCGGGCGTCGGGGCGATGGCCAGGAAGAAGCCCAGGTAGTTTCCTGGCAGCCGGGCCAGGGCAGCGTCGCCGGGACGTCCGAGCGCCCCGCCCAGCTGCCGGATCTCAGCCACCAGCAGCGAACTGCCGGAGTCGGGACCGGCGATCCGCAGCAGCGCGTCGACCGCGTCGGACGGCAACTCGGCCAGCGCCGTCGCGTTCGCCACCGAGGGGGGCGTCACCGCCTACTTCCGGTCTTCGGACGACCGCCCGTTCGACGCCGGCGAGGTCGCCTTCATGGCGTCGCTGTCGAGTGTGATGGGCGCCGGCGTCCGGGCCGGACTGCTGGCTTCATTGGCGGCGACGGCGCCCTTCGACTCGCCGGTCGGCCCCGCGGTGATGATCGTCGGGGCGGACGACGCCGTCGTCCAGGTGAACTCGGGAGCCGACCGCTGGCTGGCCGAGCTGGCGATGGGTGGCACCGGCACCTCAGCGGCCGGGGTGATCGGTTCCCTGGTCGGCGCCGCCCGGCGGTACGCCCGGGGTGACTGGCCGAGTCCGCCCCGGGCCCGGATCCGGACCGCGACCGGCCTGTGGCTGGTGCTGCACGCCACCCCACTCAGTCCGCGGGACGGCGTCCAGGGCGATGTGGTGGTGACCATCGAAGAGGCACGGCCGCCGGAGGTCGTCCCGCTGGTGGTCGCCGCGTTCGGGCTCACCGCACGCGAACGGGACGTCGTCGCGCTGGTGCTGCAGGGATTGGGCACCAAGGAGATCAG
This sequence comes from Micropruina sp., assembly GCA_044225075.1. GTDB lineage: Bacteria > Actinomycetota > Actinomycetes > Propionibacteriales > Propionibacteriaceae > Micropruina. The sequence goes on from JBGAJF010000021.1 coordinate 21,314, forward strand.
CGGCCAGCTGTACCTGTCCGCCTGGACGGTGCAGGACCACCTGAAGTCGATCTTCGAGAAGGCATCGGTGCGCAGCCGCCGCGAACTGATCGCCCGGGTCTACTTCGACCAGTACGTTCCCCGGCTCAGCACCGGCGTCGGCCCGGGTGGCTGGTTCTCCGCCTGAAGGCGAGTTGATCTGTGTCAGATCGGGCACCGCTAGCGGTGCTCGATCTGACACTCTTCACACTCAAGCGCCGGCGTAGAAGGCGCGCATGGCGTCAGCAAGCCAGCCGGGGTCGCGGACCCCGCACAACTCGCGTGCCGAATGCATGCTGAGCAACGCAATCCCGACGTCGACGGTGCGGATGCCCAGCCGGGTCGCCGACAACGGGCCGATGGTCGACCCGCAGGGCACCGAATTGTTCGAGACGAAGTCCTGGGTCGGGACGCCGGCCGCGGCGCAGGCCCGGCGCCAGACGGCCTCACCCACCGCGTCGGTGGCATAACGCTGGTTGGCGTTGAACTTGATCAGTGGGCCGGCGTTCGGCAGCGGGCGGTGATCGGGGTCGTGCAGCTGCGGATAGTTGGGGTGGACGGCGTGGCCGGCGTCCGCCGACACCAGCACCGAGCGAGCGCGGGCCGCCGCGGCGTCCTGGATGCCCCAACCGAGCGCGTCGGCGATCCGGATGAGCACGGTCTCGAGCAGCGGCCCACTGGCCCCCGTGGCGGTGCCGGAGCCGACCTCTTCGTGGTCGAAACAGGCCAGCACCGTGATCGCGTCGGAGTCGGTGGTGGCGGCCAGCGCGGTCAGCCCGGCGTGCACGCTGGCCAGGTTGTCCAGCCGCGCGGACGCGAACAGGTCTCCGCCCAGCCCGATCCTGGCCGGCGGCTCGGTGACGAAGGCGCACAGGTCGTGGCCGAGCACGTCGCCAGGTCGCAGCCCGGCCAGCGCCGCCACTTCGGCGAGCAGGTCGGCGCCGGGGCGTCCGACCGCGAACACCGGCTGCAGGTGCTGCTGCCGGTCGAGCACCAGCTTCTCGTGGACACTGCGGTCCAGATGCGGGGCGACCTGCGGAATGCGTAGCCACGGCCCGGTCGAGACCAGGGTGCTGGCGCCGTCGGCGGTGACCAGCCGTCCGGCCAGGCCGAACTCGCGATCCAGCCACGAGTTCGGCAGCGGACCTCCGTAGACCTCCATGCCGGCCTGTTGCCAGCCCAGGAACGTCGACGTGGGCCGCGGCTTGAGCAGGAAGCCCGGCGAATCGGTGTGCGCGCCGACGATCCGGAACGCTGGCGCCGCCAAGCGTTCGGGGATCCGCCAGGCCAGCACCGAGCCGTCCTTGACCAGCACGTAGCCGCCGGGTAGCGGGCTGAACGGCTCGACCTCGGTGACCTCGACGAAGCCGGACGCCAGCAGCAATTCGGCGGCGCGGTTCGCGGCGTGGAAGGACGACGGGCTGGCTGTCACGAAAGCCGCGAGATCGTCCAGGTGGGCCGATCCATCGCTCGGCCCCGGTCGGTACGAATCCATCTGGACGGTTCCTTCAACTGTGCTGGGTGGCTGCCGGCAGCCTAGCCCGCGCCACGGACCCCGCTGATCGAGCCCGTCCGCGATCCGATTGGGTGCTCACACCGGGTCGGTCACGAGTTTTGTCAGAGCCTCCCGGCAAGATCGTCGGCATGGAGATGGTTGTCCTGGCCCTGGTCGCGGTGATGCTCGGTGGGCTGCTGGGCGGCCTCGTCACCCGAGCGGTGTCGCTGGCCCGGCAGAACACCGACGAGGCTGTGCGCGACGCGGCCGCCGCGACCGCCCGCACCGAGGTCGCCGATGCCCGGCGTGAGGCGTCCGACGCCCGAGCCGAGGCCGCCGATGCCCGAGCCGAAGCGGCTACCGCGCGGGCCGAGCTGGCACGGTCGGGCACCGAGGTGGAACGCGCCCGGGTCGAGGCGGCCGATGCCCGGGCACTCGCCGCCGCCGCCCAGGCCGAGGCGGCCGAAGTATCGGCAAGTCTTGCGGCCGCGCTGGCCCAGCGCGAATCGGCCGTCAAGCGCGCCGATGAGCTGGCCGCCGACCGAGAGTCGCTGATCGCCCAGTTCAAGGTGCTCTCCGCCGAAACGCTGGAACGACAGGGCAAGTCGGCCGACGACAGCGCGGAGAAGCGGCTGCGGGCCACCGAGTTGCTGCTGAAGCCGGTGCACGAGACGCTCGAGGCGTTCCGCGCCCGACTGGGCGAGGTCGAGCAGCAGCGGGCCGTGCTGGCCACCGAACTGGCCAACCAGGTCCGCAACGTGCAGGCCACCGGCGAGCAGTTGCGGCTCGAGACCCGGGCCCTGGTCACCGCCCTGCGCAAGCCGCACGTCCGGGGTAACTGGGGCGAGCAGCAGCTGAAGCGGGTGGTCGAGTTGGCCGGCATGGTCGAGCACTGCGACTTCGTCACCCAGCAGACCACCAGCACCACCGCCGATCAGGTGATCCGGCCCGACCTGAAGGTGCTGCTCGAGGGTGACCGGTTCGTCTGGGTCGATTCCAAGGTGCCGCTGGCCGCCTTCCTCGACGCTAACGAGACCGAAGACGAGAGCACCCGCGAGCAGGCGCTGAAGCAGTTCTCCAAGAATGTTCGCACCCACGTCGACCAGCTGTCCGGCAAGGCCTACTTCAAGTCCGATCTGGGCACGCCCGAGTTCGTGGTGATGTTCGTGCCCAGCGAGGCGCTGGCCGCGGAGGCGCTGAGCCGGCAGCCCGACCTGCACGAGTACGCCTCGCAGCGCAACGTGATCCTGGCCACCCCGACCACCCTGATCGCCCTGCTGCGGGCCGTCGCCTACGGCTGGAAGCAGGCCGCGCTGGCCGAGTCGGCGGCCGAGGTGTCCGAGCTGGCCCGCGAGCTGTACGACCGGCTCGGCACCCTGGGCGGGCACTTCGACCGGGTGGGGCGCTCCCTCTCCGCCTCGGTGTCCGCCTACAACCAGGCGGTCGGATCGATCGAGGGCCGGGTCTTCCCCACAGCCCGCCGGTTGCGCGACCTGCATGTCACCGGGAAGGAGCTGGCTACGGTGAACGCGGTCGATGCCGCCGTCCGCCCGCTGACCGCGCCCGAACTGGTCGAGGACGCCGTCCAGGTCACCCCGATGATCGGCGGACGCGCTGAGGATCCCGAAGGACTGCACCGGCCGCAGCCCGCGCTCGATGAACTGCTCGATGCCGACGTCGCGCCGGCCACCGCGTCTCGGCGCCGCCGGACCGCGGGCTGAATCGCGACCGAGCGGCGAGAATGGTCCGATGAGCGTCACCGCGCACAGCATCAGCACCGGGGTCACCGCACAGAGCATCGACGAGGCGGCCGACCGGCTCGCCGGCGTCATCGTCGAGACCCCGCTGCAGTTCAACAAGCGACTCTCCGACGCCACCGGCGCCCAGGTCTGGCTCAAGCGTGAGGATCTGCAGCCCGTCCGGTCCTACAAAATCCGCGGCGCCTACAACCTGATCAGCCAACTCACCGCTGAGGAACGGGCCGCGGGCGTGGTCTGCGCCAGCGCCGGCAACCACGGCCAAGGCGTCGCCTTCGCCTGTGCCCGGCTCGGCATCGAGGCCAAGATCGTCGTCCCCACCACGACCCCGCGACAGAAGCGGCAGCGGATGCGCCAGCTCGGCGAGGGTTGGACCGAACTGATCGTCCATGGCGAAACCTATGACGAAGCGGCCGCCCGCGCCGACGAGATCGTCGCGACCGAGGGTCGCACGATGGTGTCGGCCTTCGACGACGTCCGCACCATCGCCGGTCAGGGCACGGTTGCCGCCGAGATCGTGCGCCAGTTGGGCCGCGCGCCCGACACCCTGATCGTGCCGGTCGGCGGCGGCGGCATGATCGGCGGCTGCCTGACCTGGTTGGCCGAGCATCATCCGGGCACCAAGGTGGTCGGCGCCGAGCCGTCCGGGGCCGCGTCCATGGCGGTCGCTCTTGAGGCTGGACGCCCCCGCGACCTGGTCAAGCTGGACACCTTCGTTGACGGCGCCGCCGTTCGCCGGGTGGGCGAGCTGACCTTTGACATCGCCCGCCGGCTCAAGCCGCACATGTTCTCGGTACCCGAGGGCCGGATCTGTTCAGAGATGCTGGAGCTCTATCAGGTGGACGGCATCATCGCCGAGCCGGCAGGCGCCCTTGCCAGCGCCGCACTCGGTATCTACAAGCCGTCGCCGGGACGCACGGTGGTAGCCATCGTGTCCGGCGGCAACAACGACCTGTCCCGCTACGCCGAGATCTCTGAACGCGCACTCGTCTACGAGGGCCGCAAGCACTACTTCCTGGTGAACTTCCCGCAGGAACCGGGTGCGCTGCGCCGGTTCCTGGACGATGTGCTCGGGCCCGACGACGACATCACCCTGTTCGAGTACGTGAAGCGCTCCAACCGGGAGACGGGGCCGGCGCTGGTCGGAGTCGAACTCGGCGATCCGGCCGAACTCCAGCGACTGCTGGACCGGATGCGGAATAGCCGCTTGACTGTCGAACGCATCCCACCTGACAGTCCCTTCTACAGATTCCTGGTCTGACATGTACCTCTACGCACCGCCGTCATGGAAGCTCGTCCGCCAGATCGTGCTCGACGCACTCGTGATCGGCTGGTGCTGGGCGTGGTGGGCAATCTCCCGTGCCTCGGACGAGTACGTCCGGCGGCTGGCCGGGCGGGCGCGGGCAGCCGAGGAGTCAACCCGTCAGATCCATACCAGCGTCACCGACGCGGCGGATGCGGTGGGAGCGATCCCGTTCGGGAGTGCCCTGCGCGGGCCGCTGGACGCGATGGCCCGGGCCATCGACCCGCTGGTGGCCAACTCCTCCGGGCTTGCCGCCCAACTGGATTCCCTGGCCGCCGACCTCGGCCTGTGGGGACTGGTCATTCCGGTGCTGCTGGTGGTGCCGTTCTGGATCTGGCACCGGGTGTGCTTCTGGCGCGATTCGGCCGCCGTCGCCGCCCTGATGCGCGCGGGTGCCGACGACGCCGTGCTGGCCCTGCGGGCGCTGGTCAGCCAACCCGTCCGGCGGCTGGCCCCGATCGCCGCCGACCCGGCGGCGGCCTGGCAAACCGGCGATCCCGAGGTGATCGGACGGCTGGCTCACCTCGAGCGGCGAACGCACGGTTGGCCCCGGCCCGCACGAAAGGTGGCCTGAGCGAGTCCCGGCGGAGCGCTGCCCCGCTCAGTAGTCGATGCGCATCCTGGTTCAGGCGCGGGCGCGCATGTCCCTACGCAACTCGGGAGGCAGCGCAAACACCAGGTTCTCCTCGGTGAGCCGTTCCTCGACGGCGGCCGGGTAACCCCGCTCTTCGAGGAAGGCCAGCACACCCTGGACCAGGTCGTCGGGCACCGAGGCTCCGGACGTCACCGCGACACTCTCCACCCCGTCGAGCCAGGATTCGTCGATCTCGCCGGCGTTGTCGACCCGGTAGGACGCCTTGGCACCGGCCTCAAGAGCCACCTCGACCAGCCGCACCGAGTTGGACGAGTTGCGCGAGCCGACGACGATCACCAGGTCGGCGTCCACCGCGATCTGCTTCACCGCCGACTGACGGTTCTGCGTCGCGTAACAGATGTCGTCGCTGGGCGGGTCGATCAACTGCGGGAACTTCTCGCGCAGCTTGCCGACCGTCTCCCAGGTCTCGTCCACACTGAGCGTGGTCTGCGACAGCCAGGCCAGCTTCGACGGGTCGGCCACCTCGACCTTCGCGACGTCCTCGGGGCGTTCCACCAGCGTGATGTGCTCGGGCGCCTCACCGGCGGTGCCCTCGACCTCTTCATGGCCGGCGTGCCCGATCAGCAGGATCTGCAGGCCCTGGTTGGCGAACCGCCGCGCCTCGTTGTGCACCTTGGTGACCAGCGGGCAGGTGGCGTCGATGGTCTTCAGGCTGCGTTCGGCCGCCTCGGCGTGCACCGCGGGCGACACTCCGTGCGCCGAGAACACCACGGTCGAGCCCTCGGGCACCTCATCCAGTTCCTCGACGAAGATCGCCCCACGGGCCTCCAGGTCTTCGACCACATGCCGGTTGTGCACGATCTGCTTGCGCACGTAGACCGGCGGACCGTACAGGTTCAGCGCTCGCTCGACGGTGACCACCGCTCGGTCGACGCCGGCGCAGTACCCGCGCGGAGCCGCAACGACGACGCGTTTGGAATCGGTCATGGGGGCCAGTCTATCGATCGCGTCCCGTACCCCCGTCCCCGGCCATCCGCGGTCCACCCCCTCCCCGCTCGCTCGCCGAACTATCTGGGGCTCGCTGAGTTCAGCGAGCCCCGAATAGTTCAGCGAGCGCGGGAGGCGGGTGCGGGTGGACAGCCATGCTGTCGGCGCGGGCCGTTAGGGTCGGGCCATGCCGTTGACCAGCAGCCCGGAACAGCCGCAGCCGCTGCGCGCCATCGTGGCCGCAACCAAGAGTTGGGTCGAGCGGCTCGGCAGCGTCTGGGTGGCCGGGCAGCTGATCGAACTGAAGCGTCGCTCGGGCGCGGCCACCCACTTCCTCACCCTGCGCGACCCGCTCGCCGAGGTGTCGGTCACCCTCACCGCCTCCACCGGGGTCCTGGACGCCGCAGGCCCGGTCGCCGAGGGCATGGAGGTGGTCGCCCTGGTCCGGCCCACGGTGTGGAGTCGCTCGGGGTCGCTGACCTTCGAGTGCGGCGATTTGCGCGCCTCCGGTGAGGGACGGCTGCTCGCCCAGATCGAGCAGCGCAAGCGGATGCTGCAGGCCGAAGGCCTGTTCGACCGGGCGCGCAAACAGCCGCCGCCGTTTCTGCCGAAGGCCGTGGGCCTGATCACCGGCGAGGGCAGCGCAGCCGAACGCGACGTTCTGCAGGTGGCCCGCAGGCGTTGGCCCGGCGTCCGGTTCGTGGTCAAGCACGCACTGATGCAGGGCACGTCCTGCGTTGAGCAGGTGCGCGACGCCCTCACCGCGCTCGACCGCGATCCCGACGTCCAGGTGATCGTGATCGCCCGTGGCGGCGGGTCGTTGCAGGACCTGCTGCCATTCTCGGACGAGTCCCTGGCCCGCGCCGTCTTCGCCTGCCGGACGCCGGTGGTCAGTGCCATCGGTCACGAGCCCGACACCCCGATCCTCGACCTGGTCGCCGACCTGCGAGCCGCCACCCCGACCGACGCCGCCAAGCGGGTGGTTCCCGATGTCGCCGACGAGCGGGCCCGGGTCGTCCAGGCCGGTCAGCGGGTGCGGGCCGCGATGCTGCGGCTTATCAACCGCGAAGCGCACGTGTTGGCCACGATGCGCTCGCGTCCGGTGCTGGCCGACCCGATCGGACCGGTGAACGTGCAGGCCGGCCAGGTCCGCGAGCTGCGCGCCCGGGGCGAGCGGGCCGTCCGGGCTCGGCTGCGCGAGGAGGCAGCCTGGGTCGAGCACGCGCTGGGTCGGGTGCGTGCCTTGTCGCCCCGGGCCACCCTGCTGCGCGGCTATGCGATCGTCAGCACCGAGGCCGGTCAGCCGGTCGACTCCACCACGATCGTCTCGCCGGGGGACGCCGTGGTCACCATGCTCGCCGACGGCCTGTTCCGGGCCGAGGTCACCGAAGTCGAAAGCAGGAGGGAATCCGATGGCTGATCAGCCGCAGAGCTACGAACAGGCCCGCCAGCGACTGGTCGAGGTGGTCCAATCCCTTGAGGCCGGCTCGGTCCCATTGTCGAAGGCGATGGAGCTCTGGCAAGAGGGCGAGGCGCTGGCGCGTCGCTGTGAGGAATGGCTGGACGGCGCCCGCGCCACCATCGAGGCGTCTGCCGCCGGATCCCCCGCTGATCGGGCCAACTCCGCTGATCGGACCGACTCCGCGGACTGAGCGACCACCGCTGGTCGAGGTCTCCCAAGTTTCGCGGGTTGAGCCTGTCTCAGCCCCCGATGGTCGAGCATGTCTCGACTTCCGCTGGTCGAGCTTGTCGAGACCCTCCGCTTGCGGTCGCTGTGGTCGCCTCTGGTCGCCGCGGTGGTGAGGGATGGCCGCGCCGCCCCCTTACGGCCCGCTGACGCGTGCCTCCAGACGCCCACCTACCTGCCGCGACCATCCCCCACCACCGCTTCAGCGTTGCGTGCGCAGTACTCGATCCGGCGTTGGTTGAGCTTGTCGAAACCCACGCTTCCACATTGGCACCTCGGAGGTCTCGACAGGCTTGACCGGCGTTGGATGAAGGACTCGACCAGCGGTGGCACACCTGTCCTCATGCAGCTGCGCTGCGATACTCGGTGGGTGCATGGACGAACGATCGGCAGCCGGGCTCGCCTGCTGACGATCGGGCTTGTGGTCATGGCGGCGATGCTGACCGGGTGCACGGCGGGCTCGACCCCGACAACGATGCCCCCGGCATCGCCCGCGCCGACCACAGCGAGCAGTCCACCGTCGGCAGGTCCGGCGTCCGTCCGGTTCGGGAAGACCTACCGCTTGCCGGACGGGCTGTCGATCACGATCGGGAAACCGAAGCGGTTCTGGCCGAGCGGCTGGGTGCGGACGGTCAACAGCTTCAGCCACTACGTGCAACTGAAAGTCACCATTCGCAACGGCACCGCCGCCCGCTTCGACGTCAGCCGGCTGGCGATCACCGCCCGCTCCGGCGGCAAGGACGCCGACGGCGTCCACGACCCCGGGAAGCTGGGCGGTTCGCCGCCGCGCTCGGTTGCCACGGGACGCGCGGTGACCTACCGGATCGCCTTCGGCGTCCGGAAACCGGCGGACGTCACGATCGCGGTCGTCGCCCGTCCCGGACTCGCACCAGTGCGGGTGACACGGTGAACGACACCCGCCGGATACTGTGACGCGGTGCCCGAACTGCTCCACCGCGTCCCCGACCTAGTCCTGCTACAACGCCGGACGCTGTGGGTGCTGTCCGCCGGACAGGTGCTGAGCGGGATCAGTTTCGGCGCCACAGTGTCGCTCGGTGCCGTGCTGGCCGCCCGGATCTCCGGCGACGACGGTCTCTCCGGCCTGGCATCGGCGGCGATCACCCTGGGCACCGCACTCACCTCGATGCCGCTCGCCGCATTGGCCGGACGCCGGGGCCGGGGCCTCGCGCTGGCGTCCGGGATGGCGGTCGCACTGCTCGGCGTCGGACTCGTGATCGCGGCGGTGCCCACGGCGTCCTTCGCGATGCTGCTGACCGGCTTCCTGCTGATCGGCGCTGGGCAGGCGTCCAACCTGCAGGCCCGGTTCGCGGCCACCGACCTGGCCACCGACGCTTCCCGCGGACGGGATCTGTCGATGGTGGTCTGGGCCACCACCATCGGTGCCGTGCTGGGGCCGAACCTGGTCGGTCCCGGCGAGGCGCTCGGCGCAATCATCGGGATGCCCACGCTGACCGGGCCCTACCTGTTCACTCTCGCCGGACAACTCGGCGGCATCGTGCTGTACCTGATGGCGCTACGCCCGGATCCGCTGCTGCTGGCCCGCGCCGACGCGCTGACCCGGCCGCAGGGGTCCGGTCTGATCGCGCGTCCGGACCGGCCGGTCGCCGCCGGCTACGCCATGCTCACCGTGGTCGGTGCGCACACCGTGATGGTCTCGGTGATGGCGATGACCCCGATCCACCTGCTGCACCACGGGGCGACGCTGACCGTCGTCGGGCTGACCATCAGTCTGCACATCGCCGGCATGTTCGCACTCTCCCCCGTGTTTGGCATGCTCGCCGACCGTTGGGGACGCCTGCGGACGGTCGCGCTCGGCTATGCGATCCTGGCCGCCAGCGCTGCGGTGATCGCACTGGGGGCGTCCGACCCGATGTGGGTGACGGTGGCCCTGATCCTGCTCGGACTCGGCTGGAGCGCCGCGACGGTCGCCGGCGCGGCCCTGCTCCCTGGGCGCGGTCGCGGCCGGTGGTGCGCTCGGCTGGGTAGGTTTCGAAGGGCTGGCCCTGTTCACCCTTCCGGTGATTGTCGTCGTGGTCGTCCTACTCCCGCTCGGACGCCGCTGAGCACCCGCCCCGGTCGAGCCTGTCGTAACGTCCCCGGTAGTCGGGTTTCGACAAGCTCAACCAGCGCCGGGCCACTCGACGGTGAGCCGAAGCCTCAGTCCTCCAGGGTGGTCAGGTCGCCCTCGTCCTGGCCGAGCGCCCGCGCCTTCAGCACCCGGCGCATGATCTTGCCCGACCGGGTCTTCGGCAGCTTGTCCGGGAAGTCGATAGCGTCCGGCTTGGCGATCGGTGACAGATGGGACGCCACATGCGTCCGCAGCTGTTCGGCCAGCTCCTGGCTGCCGGCGGCCCCCACCCGCAGGGTGACGAAGGCGTGGATGGCCTGGCCCTTCACCTCGTGCGGCAGCCCGACCACGGCCGCCTCGGTGACGTCGGGGTGCGACACCAGCGCCGACTCCACCTCGGCGGTGCCGAGCCGGTGACCCGACACGTTGATCACGTCGTCGGTGCGTCCGATGATCCAGAAGTAGCCGTCGGCGTCGCGGCGGGCGGCGTCCCCCGCCAGGTAGACACCCGGGTACTTCGACCAGTAGGTGTCGATGTAGCGCTGGTCGTCGCCGTAGAGCGTCCGGAACATCCCCGGCCACGGGTTCTTCAGCACCAGGAAGCCCTCGTCGCCGTCCGGCACCTCTTCGCCGGCCTCGTTGAAGATCGCGGCGTCCTGGCCGAAGAACGGCTTGCCGCCCGACCCGGGTTTGTGCGGTTCGCCCGGCACCTGAGTGATCTGGAACATGCCGGTCTCGGTCTGCCACCAGGTGTCGATCACCGGGCAGCGCTCCTTGCCGATCACCCGGTGGAACCAGTGCCACGCTTCCGGGTTGATCGGCTCGCCGACCGAACCCAACAACCGCAACGACGACAGATCGTGCCGGTTGGGCCAAGCCTCGCCGAAGCGCATCAGCGACCGGATCGCCGTGGGCGCGGTGTAGAACTGGGTGATCCCGTAGTACTCGACCAGCTGCCACCAGCGGCTCGGGTACGGGTAGGTGGGGCCGCCCTCGAACATGAACGTGGTGGCGCCGGTGAGCAACGGGCCGTAGACCAGGTAGGAGTGCCCGGTCACCCAGCCCGGATCGGCGGTGCACCACCAGCGGTCCTCGGGGCGCATGTCGAAGGAGTACTTCAACGTCGTGTAGGTGCCGACCATGTAACCGCCGTGAGTGTGCAGAATCGCCTTCGGCTTCCCGGTCGAACCGGACGTGTAAAGGATGTACAGCGGGTGCTCGGAGTCGAGCTTCTCGGTCGGGCAACTGCCCTTGGCGATCGGCAGCGCCTGCAGGTCGTGGTACCAGTGGTCGCGCAGCGGATCCATCACGACCTCGGAGCCGGTCCGCTTCACCACGATGACGTTCTCCACGGTCGGGGAGAACTTCACCGCCTTGTCGACGATCTCTTTCAACGGGAAGACCTTGCCGTTGATCCACGACCCGTCGGCGGTGATCACCAGCTTCGACTTCGAATCATCGATCCGGTCGGTGAGCGCGTCGGAAGAGAACCCGGCGAAGATCACCGAGTGGACGGCGCCGATCTTGGCGCAGGCCAGCATTGCGAAGAAGACCTCGGGGATGCGGGGCAGGTAGATGGTGACCCGGTCACCCTTGACCACACCCATCGCTTTGAGCACATTGGCCATCTGGTTGACTTGGCGGTTCAGCGAGAAGTAGCTGAAAGTGCGGTGCTCCTTGCCGTCCTCGCTCTGCCAGATCAGCGCCAACTTGTTCTTGTTCGGCCCGGTGACGTGCCGGTCGAGGCAGTTGTGCACGATGTTGACCTCGGCGCCGGTGAACCACTTGAAGAACGGCGCATCCGAGTCGTCGACGACCTTCTCCCAGGGCTTGAACCACTCCAGTTCCCGGGCTCGGTCGGCCCAGAAGCCCGCCGGATCGGCGAGCGCCTCGGCGCGCAGCTTGTCGGGGTCGGGGACGTGCGATTCGGCGGCGATCGACGGATCGGGGTAGACGACGTCGCCTTCGAGCTGTGCCATTGCGGGGATCTCCTCCGTTGGAGCCTGGTACGGGTTATGGCGAGACTAACCGCGCCGAGCGGCCGCGCGAAAGGATTCCGTCCGCCAGTTCTGGACTCCGTCCGCCAGTTCTGTCAGACGCTGCGGTCGAGTCGCGGTCGACGCACCGATCCTCGTTCGCCGAGTTCGTCGAAACCGGAGAGGTTCCTGCACCACGAAGCAGTTCCGGCCAGCTCAGCCAGCGGCGCCCCTGGCTAACCTGAGGCAATGGACGCGGACGCCGCACGCCGGCAACTGCTGGCGATGGAGCCGCTGACTCACCGGCTGCCGCCCCGAGCGGACCGGGACGCGATCGGGGCCCTGATCGCACCGGACTACTGGGAGGTGGGCGCCTCCGGTGCGGTCTATCGGCGCGACTACGTGATCGAGGTGGTGACCCAGCGCTACGCCACGGGCGCCGACCCGGACGACCGAGCCTGGGCGGTCGACGACTTCGCGGTACGACGGATCACGGACGACGTGTGGCTCGCCTGCTACCTGCTGCAGCAGGGCGAACGACGGTCGCGTCGGTCGACCCTGTGGGAGCGGACGCCGGACGGCTGGCGTGCGCTCTACCACCAAGGCACCCTCCTCCCGCCGTCCGAATAGCTCCGACGAGGCCGCCCTACGACAAGGTGGTGGCGAACGCCGCCAACCCTTCATAGGGCAGATCACCGCTGACCACGACGGTGCTGCCGCCGCCGCTGCGAACCAGGGCCCGGGTCCGGTCATCGTCACTGACGAAGCGCTGCCACGGCTCTCCGTTCAACACGCTCTCGCCGTCGGCCGCACCGTCGCGGCTGGCTTCCCGGATCAGTCCCTGTGGATCGACGTCGCGCTGGTCGAGCCCGATGTAGATCCGGTCCGGGGTCAGGAAGCCGAGCTGCAGGGTGTTGCCGATCGCCGGTTTCTGGTTGAGGCCTGGCTCACCCTGCCGCGTCCAACGGGCACGGACCGCCGTCCAGGTGTCCGGCAGATCTCTCGGCGCCGCCACCGGATAGGGAGCTTCGGCGCGAGCCTGGGCCACCACCGGCTGCCAGTCGACCGGACGTGCCTCGGGCTCGGGAATGCGGCTGAACCAGAGGTAGATCAGCACAACCGGAATCAGCAATGCGGCCACGGCCACCAGCATCTGGGGCACGGTGGGACTCGGACGACGGGCTGCCACGGCTCCATTGTTCACCACGGCACCACTACGCTCACCGTCATGTCACGGGTCCTGCGCACAGCGGCCGGAGTCGCCGCTCTGACCGCGGTCAATCTCGTGGCCGGACGGCTGATCACCGGCCCCTGGCACGGCCTGCCGGTCGAGCATCGGCTCAACCACGACCTGCGTCGCGTCGGCGGCGCTCGGACGGCCGGGCTGGCCGCCGCGCGCTCACGGAGCTCTGACACCTCGCGTGCGATCACGGCGGGCGCCTGCCTCAGCGGGCTGTTGCTGGCCGGCGGACGGCGTCGCGAGGCAGCCGTCCCGGGTGCGGCGATGGCGCTCGCCGCGGCCACGCACCTCACCACCTCCCTCGCAATCGGACGTCCGCGTCCGGCCCTGGAACGGTTCGGCACCCGGCAGCCGACCTCCAGCTTTCCCAGCGGGCACGTGGGCGCCATGACTGCGCTGGGGGTCACGATCGCGCACGCCGCCGCGCCGCTGCCGGCACCGCTGCGCGTCGCGGTCCGCACCGCGCTGGCCGGCTACCTCGTCGGGCTCGGCTGGTCGAGGCTGTACAACGCCCAGCACTACGCCAGCGATGTCCTCGTCGGCTATGCCAACGGCGCGGTGTCAGCGCTGCTGGCCCGCGACCTGCTCACCGAGCCGGGCCGGTAACGTCAATGCCGTCGGTCGAGTTGGCCCGGGCCCGGAGCCCGTACGGAGAGATCGCGCTGCGCCGGCGCGATCAGGTGATCGAGTTGATCGTCAACGGCGTCTTCGCCATGGACTCCGCCGAGGTGGCCAGCGAGCGCGCGCTCGCCGATGCTGCCGGCCGGCGACCCGGGGCGGTCGTCGTCGGAGGGCTCGGCCTCGGGTACACGGCCGTCCGGCTGGTGGAGAACGGCGCCCGGCAGGTGCACGTCGTCGAGCTGGCCCGGCCGCTGATCGAGTGGGCCGTGCGGGGTGTCACCGACCAGTTGGAACGGGTGGCGCACCATCCCCGGATCCAGCTGCATCACGGCGACATCGCCGAGTGGCTGCCCCGCCGCGAGGAGAGCTTCGACGCGATTCTGCTCGACGTCGACAACGGCCCGGGGTTCCTGATCCACGACCACAACGCCCGGGTGTACACCGCGGACTGGCTGCGAACGGCGTCCGAACGTCTCGCACCGAACGGGGTGCTGGCGATCTGGTCCGAGGACGCCGCGCCTGAGCTCGCCGGAGCCTTGGCCGAGCTGGGCAGCCTCACCGAAACGGTGATCGAGGTGGACCGCGAGGGACGCCGCTTCGACTACCGGCTGTACCGGCTGTGCCGGAACGACGGCTCCCCAGTGAGCGCCGGCTGAAGTCGGTCGGCCCTTCGCTCAAACCCGCTACCGTGAGCGCATGACCCGCATCCCCGGCGCCGTCCTCACCATCTCCGATCGCGCCAGCGCAGGCAGCTACGCCGACCGGTCCGGGCCGCTCGCGGTAAGCCTGCTCGCCGCACACGGCGTCGACGCCAGCCTCGAGGTGGTGCCGGATGAGCCGACGGCGATCCGGCGCGGCATCCGGTCGGCGATCAAAGCTGGCGCCCGCGTGGTGGTCACCACCGGCGGCACCGGGATCGGCCCGCGCGATGTGACACCGCAGGTCACCGCGGAACTGCTCGCGCTGCCGCTGCCGGGGGTGACCGACGAAATCCGCCGGCGCGGTGCCACGCAGGTACCGACGGCGGTGCTGTCCCGCGCCCAGGCTGGCATCGTGACCTCGTCCAAGCGGCCGGCCGCCTTCGTGGTGAACGCGCCCGGATCGACCGGCGGCGTCCGGGACACGGTCGCGGTGATCGGCCCGCTGATCGCCCACATCGTCGACCAGCTGGACGGCGGCGACCACAACCCTTAGCCAACACGCTCACTGACCGCTGGTTGCGCTTGTCGAAGCCGCTGTCAGCGCTTCCAGTCGCCGCTGCGGCCGCCCGATTTGGCCAGGATCCGGCAGTCGGCGATGACCGCGGACCGGTCCACCCCCTTCACCATGTCGACGATGGCGAGCGCCGCCACGGTGACCGCGGCGAGTGCCTCCATTTCGACACCGGTGCGGTCGGCGGTCCGGACGGTGGCGGTGATCGCCACCCCGGCGTCGATGATCTCCAGGTCGACCACGGCGCCATGCACGCCGATGACGTGGGCCAGCGGCAACAACTCCGGCACCTTCTTGGTTGCCGCGATGCCGGCGACCCGGGCCACCGCCAACACGTCGCCCTTGGGCACGGTGCCGCTGCGCAGCGCCTCGACGACCTCGATCGAACAGGTGACCAGGCCGGCCGCCGTGGCCTCGCGGACACTCGGCTGCTTGCCGGTGACGTCGACCATGCGGGCCGCGCCGGCGTCGTCCAAATGGGTGAAACGCATCCGGTCAGAGTGCCACGACTTCGAGGATGTCACCGACCTCGACCGCCTCGCGTTCCTCGGGCACGATCGCCAGGGCGTCCGCGCGGTGCAGCGAGGCGACCAGGTGCGACCCCGAGCCGAGCGCGTGGGTGAGCCGGACGCCGCCGGCCTCGGTGATCACGGGGACGTACTGGCGCCGCCCGCGCGGCGAGGGCCAGCGGTCCAGCGCCGCGGCTCTCCGATGCACCGACGAGGGCAGCGCGCCGGTCAGCGCGTCCAGCAGCGGGCGCCCGAAGACATGGAAGGAGACGAACGAACTCACCGGGTTACCCGGGAAGGCGACCAGCGGGACGCCGTCGATCAGCCCGTAGCCTTGCGGCTTGCCGGGCTGCATGGCGACCGCGCAGAACTCGAGGCCGGCGCCGAGCTGCCGCAACGGTTCGTAGGCACCGGCCGACACCCCGCCGGTGGTGAAGACGACATCGGTCGCCGGCAGCCCGGCCAGCAGATCGGTCAGTGCCCGCGGATCGTCACCGCAGCGCGCCACCGCGACCACCTCGGCACCGGCCGCCCGGGCGAGGCCGCCGACCATCACCGAGTTCGAGTCGGGGATCTCACCCGCCGCCAGGGCCCGTCCGGGCTCCACGAGTTCGGCACCGGTCGCGATGACCGCAACCCGCGGACGGGCACACACCGTCAGTTCGCCGTAGCCCACGCTCGCGGCCGCACCGACGGCGGCCGGGGTCAAGGTGGTGCCCGCCGGGAGCACCAGGTCGCCGGCGGCGAGATTGTCGGCGGCGGGCCGGATGTGCCGGCCGGGCGGCACCGATTCCAGGACTCGCACCCGCTCGGGCAGTGGCGCCGAGCCGGCCGGCTGATCGGTGAGCTCGACCGGAACCACGGCATCGGCGCCGGGCGGAACCCTGGCGCCGGTCATCACCCGGACGGCGGCCCCGGGCCGCACCGCCGGAATGTCGCCGCGGACGGCAGCGCTCTCCCCGACCACGCTCAGCTCGACCGGTGCTCCCGCGACGTCGGCGGCGCGCACGGCGAAGCCGTCCATGGCCGAATTGTCGAAAGGTGGGACGGCGAGCCGCGCCATCAGGTCGTCGGCCAGCACCCAGCCGGTCGCCTGCGCCAGCGGACGGGTGACCACCCGGACGCGTCTCGCCGGGATCAGCGCGAGCACGCGCTGCCGATACTGCTCGACACTGAGCACAGCTGAAGCCGCCTTCCTCACATCGGCGATGCCATCAGGTCCTCGAGTAGGTCGACTGCCCGAGCGGCGGCCTTCCCGTCCTCGACGGACCCGCGAGCGGCCAGGAACTCCGTCACTCGGTCCTCATACCGGTCCTGGTCCCACACCGCGATCGCCTCGACGAGTTCGTCGTTGCTGCGGCAGGCCGGGAAGGGCGTGCTCTCCAGTGGAAAGTAGAGGCCGTGGGACTCGTGGTAGTGGTCGACGTCCGGCGCATAGAAGAAGCCCGGACGCCGCCGGAGCATGAAGTCGAAGATGCAACTGGAGTAGTCGGTGATCGCCACGTCGGCGGCCAACAGCAGCTCCTGAATGTCGTCGTACCGGGTGGCATCGATGACCCGCGAGCTGTGCCCGGCCAGGATGCTGTCCGCCAACCCCTGCGTCCGCGGATGGAACCGGGCGAGGGCCACCCAGCTGCCGCCGAACCGCGCCTCGAGGGCGCCGAGCGCCCGCAGGTAGTCGAGGTCGTAGGCCTCGATGCTCTCGCTGCTACGGAACGACGGCACGTGCAACATGATGTGGGTGTCGGCGGGGATGCCGAAGTACGCCCGGACCTTGGCCACCAACTCGGGGTGCTCGTCGAACAGGATGTCGTTGCGGGCGTGACCGAGCTCGAGCACCTTGTGCCCGTAGGAGAAGGACTCCTGGTAGACGCCCGTCTCGAACCGACTGTGGGACAGGAAATAGTCCAGGTCGGCGGCCTCACGCTGGATCCGGCGAGCCCGCTTGATGCTGGCGTTGTTGGCGCCCAGGCCGACCCGCTTGATGCCGAAGGAACCGTGGCCGGTCTGCAGATAGAACTGCTTGGGGTGCTTCTGGACGCGCCAGCGCTCCACGCTGACGTTGGCGATCCACGTCCGGGCGCTGCGCACCTCGGTGAGGAACTTCATCGAGCCGATCGGAACCGTGCGGATCGTCGGCGGCAGGCCGGAGAGGTCGGCTCCGCTCTTGGTGACCCAGACCAGATCCCAGGGCAGGCGCCGGCGCAGGATCTCTTCGGCGATGTACTTCGGGTTGCAGCCGTAGCCGATGCCGTTGAAGTTGCTGAGGACGACCTTGCTCGGCTCGATCCGCAGCCGACGCCCGGCGCGGAAGTTCGCCGCGCGCCACGCTGCGCGACGCGCCGCCCGCGCATACCGCCTGAGATTCACTCGCTGTCTCCTTGGTTGAATGGGTTCGCCGAGCACCGGGTTGGGGGCAGGCCGTTGGCGAGGGAGCCTATCTCCTGCCGCCGCGACGGCGAGGACGTCTTGGCCGCGGCGCGGTCTCTCGGGAGGCCCTCGGCCACCGTCCGCCCGGTCCGGTGGACCACGGACAAGGTGAACCATGACGAGGGGAGGGCTGCACTAGACTCGTCGCGCCCACTGAACCGAGGAGTGAATCGGCGTGACCGCCTACCCGCTGTACGGGTTGCTCAAATTCTCGTCGATGAACATCGGCGACGAGATCCAGAGCGTCGCTGCCCAGCGCTTCCTGCCGCACGTGGATCGGCTGATCCACCGCGAGCGCACCGACGAGTACCAGGCGAACCGGAAGACGAAGGTGATTCTGAACGCCTGGTGGCTGTGGAACGAGGAGCACTTCCCGCCCTCGATCGACATCGATCCGCTGCTGATCTCGATGTACTTCCGCAAAGAGGTGCGGGACACGATTCTGCGGCCCGATGTGCGCGAGTGGCTCGCGGCCAACGGCCCGGTCGGCGCCCGGGACATGAGCACGATGCGCTGGCTGCACGACAGCGGTGTCGACGCCTACTTCTCCGGCTGCCTCACCCTGACCCTGCAGGGGAACCCGGGGCGGCCGCGCCGTGACTACATCCTCACCGTCGACCTGCCCGAGATCGCGGTGCGGGCGATCCGCGAGCGCACCGGACGCCCGGTCTACTCGATCTCCCGGATCCTGTCGGCCGGCTTCGCGGCTGCCGACCGGATCGAACTCGCGCGGATCGCGCTGCAGCTCTACACCAGCGCGCACGCGGTGGTGTCACCGTGCCTGCACGTCACGCTGCCCTGCCTGGCCATGGGCACCCCGGTGCTGCGGATCGACGACGGCGACGGCGCGATGGACGCCCACGGCCGCTTCGAGGGCTTCACCGAGATGCTGAACTCACGGACGCTGGAGGAGTTCCTCGCCGACCCGCAAACCTATGATTTCGAGAATCCGCCGGCTAACCCGACCGCGCACCTGCCGATGCGCGAGGACCTGATCCGGCGGTGCACCGAGTTCACCGGCTTCGACCGGACCACATCGCCGCTGGATTCGGGCACGGATCCGCTGGTCGAACTCTTCCAGCTGCTGAAGTACGACTACCAGGTGGTCCGCCGGAACCTGTGGTGGGCGCGTCCGCGCGACCTGCGCAACACCTACCTCGCCCGGCTGCGCGGCGAGACCAAGCACTCGGTCGCCTACTGATCCGGGCGGCTTCGGCGGCCCGCTGCGCCCACTAGTACCGCAGGTCGTAGCGCGAACGACGCCGGCTGAGCAGCTGCATGGTGATCCACAGCAGCTTGTCCGGTCGCGCCCACCAGGCGGCGCGGTGGACGATGTCGCGGTCGTAGCCGAGCAGCTCGAAGAACCGCACCAGCGGATCGGTGTCGTCGGGGGCGGCCTCGTCGCCGGCATCGCAGCCGGTGAACCCGGCGGCGACCCTGACCAACTCCTCTCGCATCGCGAGGTAAGCGGTCGGATTCGCCGGCGGATCGTCCAGATCGTAGGCGTCCGGATCGGCCAGGAACTCCCCGACTGTGCGGGTGTGCAACAGGTGCTCGATGCCGGCGAACCGGGCGTAGGCGTCCATGTCGCCGTCGCCGTCGTCGATCCGCAGCACCGGCGTGCCTAGCGCCAGCGACGGCAGTGTCACATGCAGGCACGGCGACACCACGAGGTGCGCGGACTGGAACAGCCGCAGGAACAGCCGCGCCACATCCAGCCGCTGTTTCGCGGTGAAAGCGACGGACAGGATGCGGGTCAAGGGGTAGACCGGACGCCGGGTGCGGCGCCGCAACTCGGCCACCACCTCTGCCGGGCAGTCCACGGCGAGCACGTAGTCGCGTCGTACTACTCCCGGGTCGCGCGGCAGGGTCAAGGTCAAGCAGCCCGAGAGATAGCCCGGGATGCCGTGCTCGCTCAGCAGCCCGAGAGTGCGCTGATCGCGGCAGCCGACCGGCCCGTGCTCGACCAGGTAGTCCTTGGCCTTGCCGGTGACCAATCGGTCGTGGGCGCCTTTGCGCAGATGCACCGAGAGCAGCAGCGGGTCGATGTCGGGCGACGGCGGAAAGTGCTTCGGCCGCCACATCCACCAGGCGTTCATGATCAGCTTGGTGCGCCGCTCGGCGCGGAAGGAGTCGACCTGTTCTCGCGGCACGTAGTGGTCGATGCGGGGCAGGAACCGTGAGGCCGCGATGCTCTGGATCTCGTCGCCGATGTTCATCGAGGAGTAGGTGAGCAACCCGTAGTCCTCAGCCATCGCCGCCCTCTCCCACCACGCCTTCCAGCAGGTCGACGATCCGCCGGGAGGCCTGACCGTCCTCGACCGATCCTTGCCGGTCCAGGAACGCGGCGATCCGGTCAGCATAGCCGTCGGCGTCGAACCCCTCGATCGCGGCCACCAGCTCGCCGGCGCTCAGGGCGACCGGGAACGGCGCCTCGCTGAGCGGGAAGTAGAGGCCCTGGCGGACCGCGAAATCCTCGGCGTCGGGGGCGTGGACGAACCCGGGCCGTCCGGTCAGCAGGAAGTCGAACAGGCAGCTGGAGTAGTCCGAGACCGCCACGTCCGCCGCGACCAGCAGCTCCTGGATGTCGGGGTACGCGGAGGCGTCGATCACCCCCGGCGGTGCGGTCATTCCCGCGGCGCGGCTGCGCGGGTGGTACCGCACCACGCTCACCCAGTCGCCGCCGAAGCGCCGGCTCAGTGCGCCCTGCAGCGCCGGGTAGTCCAGTTCCAGGGCGTCGGCGGCCCCGTCCGCCCTGAAGGAAGGCACGTGCAACGCGATCCGCTGCTCGGCGCCGACGCCGAGCGCCGAGCGGACGTCGTCGGCGATCGACTCCCGAGGGCCGAAGAACGGATCGTTGCGGGCGTGGCCGAGCTCCCGGATCCGTCCGCCGTAGCCGAAGCCGTCGGCGTGCACCCTGGTCTCGAACGCCGAGTGCGAGGTGAAGAGGTCGAGTTTGACCGCCTGCCGCGAAATCATCCGTCGCCGGCGGGGCGAAGTGTCGTGGGCGTCCAGGCCGATCCGTTTGATTCCGAACGAGCCGTGACCGGTCTGCAGGTAGAACTGCCCCGGCGACTTCCTGGTGCTCCACGGCTCGGCCAGCGTGTTGACCACCCAGGCACGCGCGGCCCGCAGCTCGCAGAGGGCGCGCAGCGAGTTCGCATCCACCAGCCGCACACCGGGCGGAAACCCGGTTCGATCCACGGTCGGCCCGACCAGCCACACCACGTCCCAGCCGAGATCGCGGCGCAGGATCTCCTCGGTGAGGTATTTCGGGTTGCAACCGAAACCGCCACCGCCGAAGTTGCTGAAGACCACCGATCGCGGTCGGACCCGGATCATCGGGTACAACGCCAGGTCGAGCGCCAGCCGCGCCAGCCGTCGAGCGCGCCGCCTGAGCATCAGCTGCCTGCGCCGCGCAGGTAGGCGACGGTACGTGCCATCCCATCACGCAACCCGGTAGCCGGCGCCCAGCCGTGTGCCGCGATCCGCGACGACGCCAGGAAGGCCGGCGGACGCGTCAGATAGCCGGCATGGACCGAAGCCGGCGCCGGCGCGAAGACCACCGCGGCGTCCGGGTTCGGATTCAGTTCGGCGAGCAGCTCGGCCAGCTCCCGGATGGTGACCACCTGCTCGTCCTGGGAGATGTTGACCAGGGTCTCGTCAGTCTGCAGGAACAGGAACAGGCCGGCGATCACGTCGGCGATGTAGGTCAGCGCCAGCCGGCCGCTGCCGTCGCTGATCATCGCGATGTCGGTGCCGTCCACGGTGCAGCGCAGGAAGTCGCCCACCACGCGACCGTCGCCGATCACCATGCCGGGGCCGTAGCTGTGGGCGATTCGGGCGATCCGGGTGTCGAGCCCATACTGGCTGCGGAACCCCACGCAGTAGGCCTCGCCCAGCCGCTTGCTCTCCGGGTAGCAGGACCGGATCGCGGTCGGATCGATCGGACCGTACTGGTCCTCGGTGACGAACTCCCGGCCTTCGGGGTTGCCGCCGTAGATCTCCCGGGTCGACAGGAACAGGAACTGGCCGACGCCGTGATCATGTGACCACTGCAGCAGGTTGCGGGTACCGAGCACGTTGCCGTCGATGGTGCCGACCGGATCGGTGGTGAAGTGCTGCGGACTGGTCTGACTGGCCGCGTGCACCACCAGGTCGACGGCGCCTTCGTGGCGCAGCGGCTCCGCCAGGTCCTGCGCGACCAGGGTCAGGTCGGGGCGGTCGACGACGGCCGCGAAGCGCTGCCGGGCCTTGCTCTCGTTTCGCGCCACCCCGACCACCCGGACGCCGAGGTCGCGCCGGTCGTTCAGCCGCAGCAGGGTCAGCAGCAGATAGCTGGCGATCATCCCGTTGATCCCGGTCACCAGCACCGTGCGGTTCCGCAGCCGCTCCCAGTCGAGTCGCGGGTGAGCGACCAGGCCGTCCAGATCGTCGCCGACGATCGGGTTGTCGTACACATCCACTCCCTTCGCGACCTCGGGTCACATTCCGAAGATGTCGCGGCTCTCGCGCAGGTCGACCAGCGCCTTGAAGACGAAGAAGTCCTCGGGGGTGGTGATCTTGATGTTGGTGGTCTCACAGGGCACCAGATGCAGATCGATGCCGACCGCCGTCATCAATGAGCAGGTGTCGATCGTGATGGACGCCGGCATGTCCTGGCCGCGCTTGTGGGCGGCGTAGACGTCCTTGAAGTAGAAGCTCTGCGGCGCTTTCGCGATGTACAAGGTGTTGCGGATGATCGATTCTCGGGTGGTGACGCCGTCGGCGCTGACGATGCCGGTCTCCGAGAACGGGACCATCGAGATCGCCGAGCCGTGTCTGCGCACGGATTCCAGGTTGTCGGTGATCATCTTCTGGGTGACCAGCGGGCGGACGGCGTCGTGCAGCACCACGATGTCGTCGTCGGCACAGAAGTCGGCAAGATGGCTGAGCGCGATCATCTTCGATTCCTGGGTGTCGCGCCCACCGGTGAGGATCTTCGTCACTTTCGTGATCCGGTATTTGTCGATCAGGGCGGCGAGATAGTCCTCCCAGCCGGCAATGCAGGGCACCACGATCCGATCGATCTCAGGGTGATACTGGAACACCTCGAGGGTGAAAATGATGATCGGCTTGCCGTACAGCTCCAGGAATTGCTTGGGCTTTGCGGACGCGTTCATTCGCTGCCCGGAACCCCCGGCAAATACAATGGCCACATTCATGCATTCATCCTCTCTGACCCCCGCACGATCGTCGAACCCTAGCATCCGCCAATATGGCCGAGCAGTTACATTCGGGTGGACCATCGCCCGCGCCGCCGCACCAACCGGGTTCGCCGTCGGTTGGCGGGCGGTGGCGACAGGTAGTCGCCGTACCGCTGGGACAGGTAGGTGTCCGCGTCGGCCGGCACGCAGACATCCAGGCCAGAAAGCAGTCGCCGCTTGGCGGGGAAGAAGGTGCCAGCGGGCACCATTTCGCCCCGATAGCCCATCGCCCCCAACGGAATCGTCACCTGACGCGGGTTCGCGACATCGCAGACAGCGACACGTTCCATCAGCCGAAAGGTGCGGCGCTGGCCGAGCAGCACCGCCGGCATGGCCAGAATCCGGCGCATCCGCACATTCCAGCGCAACTCTCGGTCCTGCCGAGCCAACTCGGCGAGCAACTCGTCGTTGCGGGCGAGTACGCGGAGGCTGGAGAATGACCGAGAGAGAATTGAGAAGACGATCGCCCGAAGATTCCGACTGAACGGTCGAAGCGGAACTGCGTCCACCGGGAGGACGTCCACCGAAATCGGCTCGGTCAGATCGAATCCATCGCCGAGCACGGTTTCGAACGTCTCGTCGGGGTCATAGAAGGCGGCGTGAGTGAGCGGGTAATCGATGTCGGCGGGGCTTTGCAGAATGCAGCGGGTGGCGATGTCTGAACTCCGCATCAGCTCGAGCAACTGTTCGTAGTCCTCACGGGGCATCACCAGGTCGGCGTCGTCGTCCCAAGGAATGAATCCGTCGTTGCGCACGGCACCGATCAGGGTGCCCGCGGTCACGCAGTAGCGCAGGCCGTGCCGCGAGCAGATGGCGTCGAATTCGGTCAGCAACGCCAGCAGTTGGCCGTGAAGCCTGGTGAGCTGCTGGTCGGTAATCTCTTGGAAGTATCCCGCGAAGCGTGGCTGACGGGCCAGGTCCCACAGGATCGCGGCAGTGCTAGTGCGCAGCATGCTGCCCTCGACCGGCAGCGCCGCTCACAGCGAGTCCTCATAGGCGGTGACCACCGTCTCGGTGTCGCCGTCCATGGCGACCTGGCCGTCGCGGAGCCAGATCGTCCGGGCGCAGGTGTTGCGGATCGACCCCATCGAGTGCGAGACCAGGAACACCGTTCCCGCGTTCTCCTGGATCTCCCGGATCCGTTCCTCACTGCGCCGCCGGAACCGCTTGTCGCCGACCGCGAGTGCCTCGTCCACAATGAGAATCTCGTGCCTCTTGGCCGTGGCGATGGCGAACTTCAGCCGCGCCTGCATGCCCGAGGAGTAAGTGCGCATCGGCAGATCGATGACTCGCTCCAGGGCCGCGAAGGAGACGATCTGGTCACGCAACTCGGCGATCTCGGTCTTCTTGAAGCCGAGCGCCAGCCCGCCGAGCAGGATGTTCTGCTCGCCGGACAGGTTCGGCATCAGCGCCGCCCCGACGCCGAGCAGGTTTGGCCGGCTGGCCGCATAGACCGAGCCCGCGGACGCCGGGGTGAGCCCGGTCACCGCGCGCATCAAAGTCGATTTGCCGGAGCCGTTGGATCCGATCACCCCGATCGACTCGTTCTCGTAGGCGACGAAACTGACCCCCCGGAGCGCGTTCACCTCACGGATCCCCCGGGTCCGTGACAGCATGCCGCCCCTCGCCCCGTTCGCCGCCCTCCCGGTGGCGAACACGCGGTAGGTGACGTGGAGATCCTCCACGAGCACCACCGCCGAGCGCGGGTCGGCCTCGAGTTCAGTCGCGTCCATAGCTCTCCTCGGCCACCCAGAAGAACAGCAGTCCCGCCACGAAGGTCAGCACCGCCCACAGCGACAGGTAGAACCAGTACTCGGGATGCGCGGTGCCCTGATCCATCAGCAGACCCCTGGCCAGCTGCAGCACCTGATAGATCGGATGGAAGTCGTAGGCCTCCACCGCCCACGGGTACTTCTCCAGGATCCTGTCGACCGCGAAAAGCACGCCCGAGGTGTAGAAGAGGATGCGGTTCACGAACGGCAGCAACTGGGTGAGGTCGCGCACATGCACGGTCAGCCGCGCGGCGATCATCGCAACGCCGGCGTTGAACAAGGCGTAGAGCGCGATCAGCGGCGCCATCAACAACCATTTCCAGGTCGGCAGGTGGCCGAAACCGATCAGCGCGGCGGCGAGCACCAGCAGCATCGGCATGAGCGCGAACAGCTGCTGCAGCACCACCGAGATCGGCAGCGTCAACCGGGGAAACGCCAAAGACTGCACCAGCGCCCGGTTGCCGGTGATCGACTTCGCGCCCATGTTCAGCGAGGTGCTGAAGAACTCGAACAGGAACACTCCAACCGCGACGTAGGCGGGGTAGTCCGGCGGCCGTTTGTCGCCTTGGAGGACGCCGAAGATGAGCCCGTAGATCAGCGCGTTCAGGGCGGGCCTGATGACCAGCCACAACACGCCCAGCCGATTCTCCTCCTGGCCCGCCGCGAGCCGGAAGCGGGCCATCGTGATCGCGAAGTCGCGGCGCTCCCAGGTCTGCTTGAGGTAGCGCCAAAAGCCGGGGCGGGCGCCCACCCGATGCAGGCTCTGCCTGGCGGCGTAGTCAGCCAAGCTCATAGGTATTCAGGACTCCCCTCGATAGGCCCGCGGCACGACCAGGCCATCCTGGAGTCTAGCGAAGGCCCGCCGATCACCTCGTAGGCGCGACCATCTTGGGCCCGGACGGGACAACCCCGCCCGGGCCCAGGCTCGCAATCAGCTCTGGCGATGCGCCAGGTAGTAGCCCACCAGGTTCTTCGTAGACGGATCCTGCGCATCGAGGGCGGCAGCGTCGCCGGCGACGGCGGGAGCGATCTGCAAGGCGAGTTGCTTGCCCAGTTCGACACCCCATTGGTCGAAGCTGTCGATACCCCAGATCGAGCCCTGCACGAAGGTGATGTGCTCATACAGCGCGATCAGCTGGCCCACCACGGAGGGGGTCAGCGCCGGCGCCATGATCGAGGTGGTCGGACGGTTGCCCTTGAACACCCGGGCGCTGACGATCGCCTCCGGCGTCCCCTCGGCCCGGACCTCGTCGGCGGTCTTGCCGAAGGCCAGCGCCTTGGTCTGGGCGAAGAAGTTCGCCAGGAACAGCTCGTGGACATCCGTCTCGCCGTCTTTCAACGCATGGGTCGGGTTGGCCACCGCGATGAAGTCGGCCGGGATCAGCTGGGTGCCCTGGTGGATCAGCTGGTAGAAGGCGTGCTGGCCGTTGGTGCCCGGCTCGCCCCAGAACACCTCGCCGGTCTCGGTGGTCACCGGCGAACCGTCGAGCCGGACGCCCTTGCCGTTGGACTCCATGGTCAGCTGCTGCAGGTAGGCGGCGAACCGGTGCAGGTACTGCGCATAGGGCAGCACCGCGTGCGATGTCGCCTTCACGAAGTTCACGTACCAGATGTTCAGCAGGCCCATCAGCAGGGGCACGTTCTTCGCCGGCTCGGCGGTGACGAAGTGCTGGTCGAGAGCGTGAAAACCTCCCAGGAAGTCGGTGAAGTTGTCCGGGCCGAGAGCGAGGATCAGTGGCAGGCCGACGGCGGAGTCGACCGAGTAGCGGCCGCCCACCCAGTTCCAGAAGCCGAATGCGTTGGCCGGGTCGATGCCGAACGCCTCGACCCGGTCGAGCGCCGTCGAGACGGCGACGAAGTGCTTGGCGACGGCGTCCGCGCGTTGCTCGTCGGAGCCGTCGATGGCTCCCGACTCGGTCAGTTCGTTCAGCAGCCAGTCGCGGGCCATCCGGGCGTTGGTCAGGGTTTCCAGGGTGGTGAAGGTCTTGGACGCGACGATGAACAGCACCGTCTCGGGGTCGACGCCCTTGGTCTTCTCGGCCACGTCGGTGGGGTCGATGTTGGAGACGAAGCGGGCCTCGAGTCCGGGGGTGACGTAGGGCTTGAGCGCCTCGTAGACCATCACCGGGCCCAGATCGGAACCGCCGATGCCGATGTTGACGATGGTGCTGATCTTCTTGCCGGTGACGCCGACCCACTCGCCCGAGCGGACCCGCTCGGCGAAGGCGTACATCGAGTCGAGCACCTCGTGCACCTGCTCGACCACGTCGACGCCGTCCACCTCGAGCACGTCGCCCTTGGGACGCCGCAGCGCGGTGTGCAGGACGGCGCGGTCCTCGGTCACGTTGATGTGCTCGCCACCGAACATCGCGTCGCGGTGGGCGGCCACGCCGGTCTCGTCGGCCAGCTGGACGAGGGCATCGAGAATGTCGTCGTCGATCAGGTTCTTCGACAGGTCGACGTAGAGCTCGGCCGCGGTGAAGGTGTACCGGGAGGCGCGTTCCGGATCGGCGGCGAAGGCGCCGCGCAGGTCCGGCACGAGTCCGTCGTGGAGTTGCTGGAGCCGCGTCCAGGCCTGGGTCGTGGTGGGATCAACGGGTGTCTGCATGGCACGCAGCCTAACCAGGTGACCCGGGCTGGTCACTCCCAGCCGGCGGAATCTCCCGCCGGCTGAACGAGCAGAAGCTCAGCGATCCTTGACCGCCACGTGGACGTGGTCCATGTGGTTGGCGGTCGCGCTGCCCCGGTCGGCCATGTGCCGCCAGCTGGGTCGGTACGGCGTCCAGATCTGCTGCCGGTAGATGATGTGATCGACGCCGAACTCCTTGGCGTGCGCCACCAGGAAGTCGCGGATCGCGTAGCCCTGGGAGTTGTTGGAGTAGGTCATGAAGTCGATCGCCCGGCCGAACTGGTGCACCGAGAGGCTGGTCGCGCGCCAACCGCCGACGTCCTTCACGTTCCAGCGCGCCATCACCGCGCGGTAGACCACCATCGCCTCGGGCTGCAAGCCGAGCACCGAGCCCTGGGGCACCTTGCGGGTGGCCGCGGGCGCATTCGCCTCGGTCACCTTCTTCGGCGACGGCTTGGTGTTGGACAGCGCCGAGTTCAACACCCAGACCTTGCGGCCCTTGACCTCCACCATCCGGTACTTGCCCTTGGTCTCGGGAGTGACCCGGACCCGGTCCGCGGCATCCAGGGTGGCGACCTTCGAGGCGTTCGCCGCTGGGGAGGCGACCACGCCGACCTTGTCCTTGGCGTACATCATCCGAGTCGGGTGCAAGGTCGGGCTCTTGATGGTCCGGCTGGCGGCGGCTGCCGCCATCGCGTCCTCGGCGGCGATCTGCGGACGAGGCACCTCGCGGGACACCACCGGGGCGTCGCGGCCCGACACGTCGGGTGTGGTCATCGGCGCGGCGATCGGGGCGGCTACCGCCGTTCCCGACATCGCCAGCGCGCCGGCCGTCGCCGTGACGGCGAGGCCAAGGAACGCGGCACCGACTCGGTCGGCGGCGCTCAGATGCCAGCTGCGACGACCTTGCGTCGCGGTTCGTTCTGGTGCATCCAGGTGCGATTCAGTGGCAGCGGAGCCCCCGGCCCGTCGCGGCTGATACATCCGGTACAACCTCCTGAGAAATCTAAGTCGATTTCTAAACTTACTCTAAGGATTCTGCTCGCCCAAATCGGACCGCTCTCGACCGGCCCGAATAGTGACGCGAGGCCAACCGAATCGTGTCCGCCGAGACGGGCAGCAGGTCAGTCGAAACGATAACCCTGGCACCGGTGGCGCAGACCGGCCAGGTCGGGCTCGGCGATGTCGTCAGCGCCGACCGCACCCACCGGACAGACCGCCAGTGCCCCTGCATCCAACCACATCTCGCACTGGAAGCGCTCCAGTTTCCCGGTGGCGATCAGCGGCTCAGCCGGAAACATCGCGGTCAGCGTGTGGGCGTACAGCGACCCCAACGCATCGCAGGGCGTCACCTGGACCGCGGCAGGCCCGAACGACAGAGCCGCAGCCACCTCGACCGGGGTGAGCCCGCCGAGCACCAGCGGACGACCGTCCGCCGCGTCCAGCAGGCCTGCCGACGCGAACGGCGACAACAACAGGTCGGCCGGGCCGCGTGCGGCCAGCGCCACCTGGTCGGCGGTGCGGAGGTTGCTCACGCCGAGCCGCACCCGGCGTCCGAACACCTGACGCAGGCCCACCAACTCGGCGCGCCGCTCGAAGGGCACCAGCCACGCGGACAGCCCCTCCTGGACCAGCACCTCGCCCGCGGCCACCAGATCGTCGGCGTCACCCCGCGGCAACTCGACGATCGTGCGGCTACCCGCCAGCACCTCCACCCACTCCATGGACCTCAGGGTAACGGCGCCTTCGGACCGCGTTGAGCTCCCCGCCGGCGGGCCGGACTGGGCGCCGATCCGGCGCCGGCCGCCGCACTACTGTGAGGACATGGAACTACGCAGCGACGCCACCGGTGACGGTTCGACCGTCGAGCTCCCCTACGTAGAGCCCTCCTGCGGTGGCGAGAACATCAGGCCCGACCTGCGCTGGTCGGGCGCCCCGAACGGCGCCAAGAGTTACACCCACACCCGTTTCGACCCGGACGCCCCGACCGGCAGCGGCTGGTGGCACTGGGTCGCCTTCGACATTCCGGACGACGTCACCGCACTGGACGCCGGGGCGGAGCTCCCGGCAGCCTGCCGGTTCAACCCGCTCGCCCACGTGCTGGCCAGCGCCTCGTTCACCGCGACCTTCGCCGTGGCGGGCTGAGATGCCCACCGAACCGGACGCCTTGGCCGACGACACCAAGGACTGGACCTGGGTAATCGCCCAGGGCTGCCCCGAATGCGGCTGGACGCCGCCACCGGCCGGCGAGGTCGCGCCACGCGTCCGGGCCACCGTCCCGCGCTGGCAGGCGGTGCTGCGACGCGCCGACGCCGGCGTCCGGACCCGCTCGGACCGCTGGTCGGCCCTGGAGTACGGCTGCCACGTCCGGGACGTCTGCCGGGTCTTCGCAGGCCGGCTGGACCAACTGCTCACGCAGGACGATCCGACCTTCGCCGACTGGGACCAGGACGCCGCCGCGCGCGAGGGCCGGTATTTCGCCGAGGATCCGGCGGCGGTCGCCGACGCCTACCGGCAGGGCGCTGAGCAGATCGCCGCGAGCTTCGCCGCCGTCGATGGGGAGCAGTGGCTGCGCCGCGGCACCCGCAGCAACGGCTCACTGTTCACGGTGGCCACCCTCGGCAGCTATTTCCTGCACGACCTGGAGCACCACCTGTTCGACGTCGCCGGCTGAAGGCGTCGGTCCGCCCTCGCGGTCGGTCGAGCTTTTGTCGAGACCCGGGCCGGCACATGTCCACCCGCTGCTAGTGTGATTGAGATTTCAAGAAAGGCTCCGGACGTGCCCAATCCCACCCTGCAGGTCATCGTCGCCAGCACCCGCCCCCGCCGCGTCGGCCGATCGGTTGCCGACTACATCGTCGAACGGCTCGACGCCCAGGGCGGCTTCGAGATCGAGGTGGTCGACCTCGTCGAGGTCAACCTCCCGCTGCTGGACGAGCCGCACCACCCGCGCCTGGGTCGCTACGAACACGCTCACACCAAGGCCTGGAGTGCCACGATCAGTCGTGGTGACGCCTATCTGCTGGTGATGCCCGAGTACAACCACTCGTTCAGCGCGCCGCTGAAGAACGCGCTCGACTACCTGAACGCCGAATGGCGGGGAAAGCCCGTCGCGGTGGCCAGCTACGGCGGCGTCAGCGGCGGCACCCGGGCGGCCGCGGCGATCACCGAGGTGCTGGTCACCCTGGGCATGATCGTCTCCAACGTCGCCGTCGCGATCCCGATGGTCCAGTCGCACATCAGCGAGGGCCACTTCGTCGGCTACCCGCAGGTCGACCATGCGGTAGAGGCCGTCCATGCCGCGCTGCGCGAGCTGACCCGCGGGCGGACCGGCACCTGACGTGGCGATCCTGCTCGATCCACCCCGGTGGCCGGCCCACGGCACCGAGTTCGGACACCTGGTGTCCGATTCGTCATTGGACGAGCTGCACGCCTTCGCCCACGCCGCGGGCATCCCGGCTCGCGCGTTCGACCACGACCACTACGACGTCGCAGTCGCGCGCTATCCCGAGCTGATCGGCGCCGGCGCGCTGCGGGTGCCGTCCGGAGAACTGCTGCGCCGGCTGGTGGACGCCGGGCTGCGCGTCCGACCCCGGGAACGGACGCCGAAGCGACCCGCCGCGTTGGCGTCCGCCAAAGCGTCCTGGCAGGCGCTGCTGCCCAACGCCGAGGCGTTGGGCGACGACCTGCTCGCCCGCTGGACGGAGCCGCATCGGCGCTACCACGACGTCCGGCACCTGGCGCAGTGCCTGACCGCGCTGGACCAGCTGGCCGCCGACGCTGCGATCCCCCGAACGGTCACGCTGGCCGCCTGGTTCCACGACGCCGTCCATCACGGCGAGCCGCAACTGGACGAGGAGGCATCGGCCGCACTGGCGCGGGACTCCCTAGGCCCCCTGATCGGGGCAGCAGAGGCCGCCGAGGTGGCCCGGCTGGTCCGCGCCACGATCGCCCACGACCCCGATCCGGACGACCGCGACGCGGCCCTGCTGGTGGACGCCGACCTCTCCATCCTCGGCCAGGTGCGCGGCCGCTACCACGTCTATCTGCGCGACGTGCGCGAGGAGTACGCGCGCTACGACGACGAGCAGTTCCGCATCGGCCGGCTGAACGTGGTGCGAGGCCTGCGGGCGAGACGTCCGCTGTACGCCACCGAGACCGGACGCCGGCTCTGGGCCACGCCAGCCGAGGTCAACCTCGGCGAAGAACTCCAGCGGTTGGAGGGCTGAGCTCGCCGATCCGCCGGGACCGCCTCGAAAATGGTCCGCCGCCGATCGGCCTGCCGTCCCGCACGCGAGGGCTGGGGCCGAGTGACCGGAAGAACCGTCCCCTCGGTCACCGGCTTGTCGACGAGGACCACCCGAACAATTGATCGGCGAGGATCGAAGCGCGTCTGCCACAACCTTGGGTAACGTGCCGTCGTGCGCCCAACATCCCACCGAAGGCACGGCCTCGGCATCGTAAGCCTCGCCGTCGCCGTCGCCCTGGTCGGTTGCGCGGCGGAGACGCCACTGAATGCGGCACCGAGCAGTTCGCCGTCGCCAACCGCAACCGCCTCGGCCACCCGTTCCGCATCGGCCACCAAGACCACGCCTCCGAAGGACACCCGGACGAAGTCGCAGCTCTATCGGGCCTACATGGTCGACGGCATCCCGGTGATCTCCAAGAAGCACCCGATCAACTCCCATTACCGCCGCAGCAGCGTGACGTCGCCCTATGGGCTCACCCGGGAAACCCAGCGCGCACTCAAGCGGATGATCCTCGCGGCGCGGGCGAAGGGCGTCCGGATCGTGGTGAGCAGCGCGTACCGCAGCTACGCCACGCAGAAGGCGCTCCTGGCCAGGAAGATCCGCGAGTACGGCAGCGAGAAGAAGGCCCGCCGCTACGTCGCGGCGCCAGGACGCAGCGAACACCAAGCCGGTCTGGCCGTGGACCTGTGGAACGGAGTGACCCGGGGGCTCGCCATCCGGAACACCCGGACCGGCAAGTGGCTGTGGAGGTACGCGTGGCGCTACGGCTTCATCCTGCGCTACACCAACGGCAAGGAGAAGATCACCGGTTATGCCTTCGAGCCCTGGCACTACCGCTACATCGGCCCCCGCGCGAAAGACTTCGGACCGAACACCAACCTGACCCTGGAGGAGTATCTCGGACTGGTGAAGCGCTGACCCCGCGACCGGGCGCGCCGGGAACCCGGCCCTGATTAGGGTGGCGCAGTGGCTCCGCGCAACCGAATCCTCGACGTCGGCTGGGTTCTGGCCACCAATCTGTTCGTGCTGGCCGGAGTCATCGTCTGGGATTGGCCGGCGGGCAATGTCTTCTTGGTGTTCTGGATCGAGAACGCGATCCTCGGCGTGACCACCGCGGTGCGGATCGCCACCGCCGAAGGCACTGTGCCTGGGCAGCCGCGGCCCGATTCGCTGCTCAGGTTTCCGGCCTGGGGCAGGGTCGGCTTCTTCGTCGTCCACTACGGGATCTTCTCGATCGTCCATCTCGTGTTCGTGACCATCCTGGCCTTCGGCACCGGCGTCGAGTGGAGCTTCTGGGCGCTCGGCATGCCCGCTCTGTTGATCGCGCTGCGGTACATCGTCGACCTGGTCCGGGACTGGTTCCTCGGCGGACGACGGCGTCGGGTGAACGCCGAACAAGCGTTCTGGTCGCCCTACCCTCGCCTGATCGTTCTCCACATCGCCACCCTGCTCGGCTTCTTCGTGGCCTTTCCGTTCGGCGGCAGCGGCCCCGGGCAGGCGCCGTGGTCGGCGGTCGTGGACGGGGTGCGGGCCTGGTTGGCGTCCCTCGGCTACCCGCTCAGCACCGGTGCGCTGCTGGTCGCACTGCTGATGGTCCTGAAGACGGTGGCCGATCTGGCCATGATTCGCGGCCGGCCCGGCCGTCCGAGCAACGCCGGCTGACCCGAGAGCGCCACGATCCGGCGGCGGTCGGGCAACAGCAACACCGGTCACCGCGGACCTCCCGACTATCGTGACGCCGTGCGTCCGCCCGCTATTCGTAGACAACTCCTCCGGCTGTGCCTCGTCGCCACGCTTGGGATGGCCGTCCTGAGCGGTTGCACGGTCGCGCCGCCGACCGGCAGCACCAGCCCGGCTGCCCTGCCGACGGCCCCGGTCAGCCCGTCCGATCCGTCCAGCCCGTCCGATCCGCCCAGTAGCCCGGCACGCAGCGCGACCGCCTCGGCCACCCCGTCGGCGTCGCCGAGCCGGCCCGCCGCCACCCGCCCGAGAGACAAGCGGACGGCGCCGCAGCGTTCGCGGGCCTTCGTGGTGGACGGCATCCCGGTGGTATCCAAGAAGCACCCGATCGACGCCCGCTACCGGCGCAGCAGCGTGACGTCCCCCTACGGATTGACCCGGGAGACCCAGCGTGGCCTCGCCCGGATGATCTCCGCCGCGCGCGCCAAGGGCGTCCGGATCCTGGTGCACAGCGGGTACCGCGGCTACGCGCAACAGGCGCAGATCCTGGCCAGCAAGATCCGCGAGTACGGCAGCGAGTCGTTGGCCCGCCGCTACAACGCGGCACCGGGGCGCAGCGAGCACCAGACCGGGCTGGCCGTGGACCTGTGGGACGGGGCGACCTGGGGCCTCGGCGTCCGGAACACCAAGACCGGCAAGTGGCTCTGGGCGAACGCGTGGCGCTACGGCTTCATCCTGCGCTACCCCAGCGGCAAGGAGAAGATCACCGGCTACGCGTTCGAGCCTTGGCACTACCGCTACATCGGTGCCCGGGCGAAGGACTTCGGAGCGAACAGCAACCGAACCCTGGAGGAGTACCTGAGGCTCGCCTAGACAAATTGGCGAGCCCGGGAAGGACAGGGGGTGCATCGCTGCGGACGCGGCCGGCCCGCCACCCTGCTGCCGGCTCTTCGTGGAGTCACTTCCCAGGCTCCTTGCATGTGACTGTAGACGGGGCCCGGAACGGAACCAAGGGATCGCGGCGATACCTTGGGGAACTCACAGGATCGACATCTGCATGGCACAGATCGGCCCTGGGCGCGATCACCCTGAGGCCGACACCCCCGCGCAATCCCTAGCCAGGTTACGGTTCGCGATCGTGGTCGGGCGAGGAGGAGGTGGCCTTCCACTCGATCCCGCCCGGTGCCGGGCGGGGCCCGGTATCCTTCTCGGACCCCGTCCGACCAGGAGTGCCGATGACCAGCGAGCCGATCGCGGCCGAGGTACTGGCGGTGATCGTGGCCCTCGTCGAGGGCGAGCCGTGTGTGCTGACGTTGCCCGATGCGCCCCGGCTCCCGGCCGGCCCGGTGCTGCCCGGCCATCGCTCGCTGCAGACCGCCGTCCGCGCCTGGGTCGAGGAACAGACCGGATTGCGGATCGGCTACCTCGAGCAGCTGTACACCTTCGCCGACCGCGACCGCGACGGGGGCGGACGGCGCACCATCTCGGTGTCGTACCTCGGCCTGGTCAGCGGCCTGCGGGCCCGCGCCGGCCACTGGCGTCGCTGGTACGAGGTGTTCCCCTGGGAGGACCAGCGCACGGACGGCAGCATGTTGCCCGAGGTCGTCGCGCCTGCCCTGCGAGCATGGGCCCAGGACGGCGACCGGTCCCGTCGGCAGCGCTGCGCCATCACTTTCGGACTGGACGGGCGCCCCTGGCATCCCGATCTCGCCCTGCAGCGCTACGAGGTGTTGTACGAGGCGGGACTGGTGGCCGAGTCGCCGCCCGAGTGGCGCCGCGACGAACTGGTGCCCGGTGAGCGGCTGGACGGCGATCACCGCCGCATTCTGGCCACCGGCATCGCCCGGTTGCGGGCCACCATCCAGTACCGCCCGGTGGTGTTCGAACTGCTGCCGCCCCAGTTCACCCTGAGCCAGCTGCAGGCCTGCGTCGAGGCGCTGGCCGGCCGGATCGTGCACACTCAGAACTTCCGCCGGCTGGTCGAGCAGCAGCAGCTGGTCGAGGAGACCGGCGGCCGCGCCGGCACCGGGGGGCGCCCGGCCCGGCTCTACCGGTTCCGCCGCGAGGTGCTGCAGGAGCGCCAGGCCGCCGGCACCAAGTTGCCCGCCCCCCGCTCCCGCTGAGCCGTCAGTTGCTGGCTTCGCGAGCCTGCGCCTGAGCGGCGGCGGCGATGTCGAGATCGCTCGCCGATGCCGACTTAGCCGCTGGATCTCGGGTTGCTACACGAAATCGGCGAGGTTTCTCTCCACCGGACGGCGATGTCGAGATCGCCGGAAGTCAGCCCGAGATCGAATTGCGCCCCCTTTTGCTCAGATGTAGCATAAGCAGGCAGCCCCGATGAGGAGGAGCCCATGAGCACCACCACCCTGATCACCGCCGACCAACTGTTCCGGCGCGTCGACCGCGTCGTCCCAGCCGTCGAGTGGGCGACCATGGCCGACGACGTGGACGCCATCCTGCGCCTCAAGCGCGACCGGAACGCGGTGATCCTGGCCCACAACTACATGCGCCCGGAGATCTTCCACGGGGTCTCCGACATCGTCGGCGACTCGCTGGCGCTGGCCCGCGAGGCCACTGAGGTGGAGGCCGACGTGATCGTGCTGGCCGGCGTCCACTTCATGGCCGAGACAGCCAAGCTGCTCAACCCGTCCAAGACGGTGCTGATCCCCGATCTGCGCTCGGGTTGCTCGCTGGCCGAATCGATCACCGCCGAGGACGTCCGCGAACTGCGCCGGCAGCACCCCGGCGTCCCAGTGGTCACCTACGTGAACACCTCGGCCGCGGTGAAGGCCGAGAGCGACATCTGCTGCACCTCGGGCAACGCGGTGCGGGTGATCGAGAGCCTGGGCGTGCCTGAGGTGATCATGATCCCCGACCAGTTCCTGGCCGCGAACGTGGCCCGGCAGACCGGGGTGAAGGTGATCACCCACCCGGGCGCCTGCGAGGTGCACGAACGGTTCACCCCGGCCGACATCCGGCAGATCCGGGCCGACTACGCCGGCGACGTGACGGTGCTGGCGCACCCGGAATGCCCGCCCGAGGTGGTCGACGAGGCCGACTACGCCGGTTCGACGGCGCAGATGATCGGCTTCGTGGCCGACCGGCGTCCGAAGCGGGTGGCGCTGATCACCGAATGCTCGATGAGCGACAACGTCGCCCAGGAGTACCCCGAGGTGGAGTTCGTCCGGCCGTGCAATATGTGCCCGCACATGAAGCGGAACACGATGGCTTCGATCCGGCACGCCCTGGAGACGATGACCCACGAGGTCACCATCGACGCTGCGGTCGCCGACCGGGCCCGGCTGGCGGTGGAGCGGATGCTGGCCGTGGGGGCGAAGTGAGCCGCCGCGAGGTCGTCGTCGACGGCCCGGTGATCGTCGGTGCCGGACTGGCTGGGCTGAGCTGCGCCATCGAACTGGCTCCGGCCCGCTGCCTGGTGCTGTCGGCCGGTGCGCTCAGCACCGGCACCTCGACCGGCTGGGCGCAGGGCGGGCTAGCCGCCGCGGTCGGTCCGGACGACTCCCCCGCAGACCATGCTGCCGACACCGTGGCCGCCGGTGCCGGTCTGTGCGACCAGGCGGTGGTGGCCTCGATCACCGCCGCGGCACCGGAGGCCATCGAATGGCTGAGCAGCCAGGGCACCCGCTGGGACCGCAACTCCGACGGCACGCTCCGGCTCGGCCTGGAAGGTGCCCACGGCCGTCGCCGCATCGTCCACGCCGGAGGCGACGGGACCGGTGCCGAACTGCTGCGCACCGTGGTGGACGCAGCCCGCCGGCTCGACTCGGTGACGCTGTGGGAGCACGCGCCGGCCCGCCGGGTCGTGGTCGAGAACGGCCGGGTCGTCGGCGTCGAGGCGGACACTGCGGACGGCCCCGTGCTGCTGCGCACCCCGGCGGTGGTGCTGGCCACCGGCGGCATCGGCGGCCTGTTCAGCCACACCACCAACCCGCTGAGCTCGCGCGGACAAGGGCTGGCGCTGGCCTTTAGGGCCGGGGCCGTGCTGCGCGACCTGGAGATGGTACAGTTCCATCCGACCGCGCTGGACGTCGCGATCGATCCGATGCCGCTGGTCAGCGAGGCGGTCCGCGGC
The DNA here is from genome assembly GCA_044225075.1 of Micropruina sp. Lineage (GTDB taxonomy): Bacteria > Actinomycetota > Actinomycetes > Propionibacteriales > Propionibacteriaceae > Micropruina. The sequence continues at coordinate 58,903 of JBGAJF010000021.1, forward strand.
GAGGGCGCGATCATCGTCAACGAGCGCGGCGAGTGGGTGCTGGCCGATCCCCTTTCGGCCCGCGATGTGGTGTCGCGCGCCGAGTGGGCCCAGCTGCGGGCCGGCCATCGGGTCTTCCTGGACGCCCGGAACTCACCCGGGGAGCGCTTCGCGGAACTCTTCCCCTCGATCGCCGCAACCGCGGTCGCGGCCGGGCTCGACCCCGCCCGCGACCTGCTGCCGGTGCGCCCGGCCGCGCACTACCACATGGGTGGGGTACTGGTGGACGGCGACGGCGAGAGCACCGTGGCTGGCCTGTTCGCGGCCGGCGAGGTCGCCTCGACCGGGCTGCATGGGGCCAACCGGCTGGCGTCCAACTCGCTGCTCGAGGCGGTGGTCTGCGGACGACGGGTCGCCCGCCGATTGCGCGATGCGAGCGGGCCGTCCCGCACCGGTCTCCCGCCGGTCCAGCGTGTCGAGACCGCACCGGTGACCATCGCCGACGCCGGGCACGCCGCAGGCGCGCCCGATCGACGGCAGCTTCACCAGCGGGTGCGTCGTATTGTCACCGCCGGAGCAGGCGTGCTGCGCGACGAGACCGGGCTGCGTCGCGCGCTGCGCGATCTGCAGCCCCATCTGGACGACGACACCGGCCTGGTCGGGTACCTGGTGGCGCATGCCGCGCTGCGCCGCACCGAGTCGCGCGGGGCCCACACCCGCACCGACTTCCCCCAGGCCGGCGCCGCAGGGCACACCCTGGTCACCCTCGACGACGTGGCGGGCGTCGCTGCATGAGAAGTCTGCCCCGGCTGCTGATCGAACCGACGGTGCGCGCCGCCCTGGCCGAAGACCTGGGCCGCACCGGCGACGTCACCACCGACAGCATCATCGGCCCGGACGCCGTCGCGACCGTCCAGTTGGTCGCCCGCGACCACGGCGTGCTCGCCGGTATGCCGCTGGCCCAACTCGCCTGGGAACTGGTCGATGCCCGGATCGAGTGCGAGGCCCATCTGGCGGAGGGCGCACGGCTGTGGCCGGGCAGCGTGATCGCTACCGCACATGGCCCGGCCCGCGGGCTGTTGACCGGTGAGCGGGTGGCGCTGAACTTCCTCGGGCACCTTTCCGGGGTGGCCACCGGCACCGCCGCCATCGCCGACGCCATCGCCCACACCTCCACCATGGTCGCCGACACCCGCAAGACGATCCCGGGCCTGCGGGCGCTGCAGAAGTACGCAGTCGTCTGCGGCGGCGGATCGAACCACCGCTTCGGACTCGACGACGCGGTGTTGATCAAGGACAACCACATCGCCGTCGCGGGTGGCGTCCGAGCCGCTGTCGAGGCAGCCCGGGCACACGTCGGGCACCTGGTGAAGATCGAGGTCGAGGTCGATTCGCTCAACCAGCTGGCCGAACTGCTCGAGGTCGGCGCGGACGTCGTCCTGCTCGACAACATGACGCCCGGCCTGCTGCGCGACGCAGTGGCGATGGTGGACGGCCGGATGGTGACCGAGGCCTCGGGCCGAATCACCCCCGAGACGGCGGTGCCGATCGCCGAAGCCGGGGTAGACCTGATCAGCGTGGGCTGGCTGACCCACAGCGCCCGGGTGCTCGACATCGGACTTGATCACCTGGCTGGTGTGAATCACTGCCAACCAGGGCCGACAGCACACTAATCTGCCTGCCAGGGCGACCCCGCCCAGGTAAGAGGAGCGGCGCGGATGGATCAGTTCTGGCGATACCTGTCCGGAGTGTTCGAACTGATCGGACGGGCCTACCGCCTCGATCCCGCGGCACTGGAATGGGTGCGGGCCCATCCGTTCGCGATCTGGCTGGCCATCGGTGTCGCGCTGCTGGCCGGGGTCTCGATGATGGCCGGGCAGGCGGTGATCCTGCTCGTCAACCGGGTCACCGGATGGCGATTCGCGGTGGGTCTGCTGCTCAGCGCGATCTGGCTGGTGGTGCTGCACGCCATCGAGTCGGTGGTGCTGTGGGGACTCGGCCGGCTGACCACCGGAGCGGACGTCTCGTATTCGGTCGTGCTGACCGGCGTCCTGGTCGCCACCGCTCCGCAGGTGTGGGGCTTCGTCGCGCTGATTCCCTATCTCGGCACCGCGCTCAGCAGGTTCCTGTCGGCTTGGAGCGCGATCGTGCTGTGGGCGGTCACCGCCGGGACCTTTGAGGTCGGACGCTGGACGGCGCTGGCGCTGGTGGCGGCGTCCTGGCTGGTCATGCACCTGCTATCTACGCTGTGTGCGCCGTGGCTGTCGCGGGCGATGGCGCGGCTGTTCCAGCAGGCGACCGGACGCCCCTTCCGGGTCTCCGGCGCGGACGTGCTGAGCGGGCGCCCGATGATCACTTCGGAGGTGGCGGCATGATCAGCGACCTGCTCGTCCTCGTCCTGGCGCTGGTGGTGGTCGCGCTGGTGCTGGCCCCGCTGGAGTCGCTGCACTGGTGGGCCACCCGCGACGTGGAGGAACCCGAGACCGGTCCGGCGCCCAACTCGTTCGAACTGGCGTCCTCGGCCCCCGACACGCTGCCGAAGCGGTTCGTGGTCTACCTGTCCGGGATCGGCGCGATCTCGGGCCACGACGTCCCCGAAGAAGAGACGCCGTTCATCCGCGAACTGCACGAGCGGCTGCCCGGCTACACCGTGGTCGACGATGTCTTTCCCTACGCCGTGGACAATCGGGGGCTGACCTCGGAACGGGTGCTGGGCGGACTCTGGCGACATCTGGATCAGCTCCGGTTGAAGAACCCCAACACCTTGCTGGGGGTGCTGATCAACCTGCGCAACCTGATGCAACTGTTCGTCTGCGCGGACCGCCGGTACGGACCCACCTACAACATGGGTACCGCACGCGAGATCCATCGCTCACTGGTGCGGCACGGTCACCGCCCCGGTAGCCCCGATCAAGTGGTGTTGCTGGGCTGGAGCGGCGGCGCTCAGATCGCGCTCGGCGCGACCTGGTACCTGCATGCGCTCGGCCTGCGCACCTCGGTGCTGTCCCTTGGCGGGATGATGTCGGACGACATCGCGCTGGGCCGGGTGGACCACCTGTGGCATCTGTACGGCACCAAGGACTTCCTGCAGGCCTCCGGCAAGGTGCTGTTCGCGGGCCGCTGGCCGATCTCGAAAGGGTCGCCCTGGAACGAGGCGATGCGGGACGGCACCATCACGATGATCGAGCTCGGTCCGTTCCACCACAACATCAAGCAGCACTACTTCGACTACGAGTCGAAGCTGCCCGATGGGCGCAGCTACGCCGGCAAGGTGATGGACACTATCGAGGAGATCCTGGCCGCCCCCGACGGCACCACCCAGACCAGCCAGCCGAGCCGAGGCTGACGTACCCGCCGCCACCCCTCCCACCGAGACGGCGGCTTGTCACTCGCTGACAGCGACCCCTAGGGTCCAGCACACACCCATCACCTGCAAGGAGGCAGCCGTGGGCCTGAATCCTGCGCAAGCGCGTGCGGAACGAATCGAGCAGACCCGCTCCGGTTTCGACGTCGTCATCGTCGGGGGCGGCGTCAACGGCGCCGGCATCGCCTGGGAGGCCGCGTTGCGCGGTCTACGGGTGCTGGTCCTGGAGAAGGGCGACATCGGTTCCGGGACGTCGTCGTGGTCGAGCAAGATGATTCACGGCGGCCTGAAATACCTGGAGAAGTACGACGTCCCGCTGGTGCGCGAGTCGCTGCGGGAACGCGAATGGCTGCTGCAGGCGGCGCCGCACCTGGTCAAGGAGCTGCGCTTCATCATTCCCTTCTACAAGGAGAACGCGCACTCGCCGGCGATCCTCGGGCTGGGCATGGTGGCCTACGAGGCGCTCAGCTTCGACAAGTCGCTGCAGCGGTTCTCGATGTTCACCCGCGACAAGCTGTTGCAGCGCGAGCCCGGCCTGAACCCCGACGGGCTGACCGGCGGCGCGATCTACTCCGACGCCCAGGTGAACTACGCCGAGCGGCTCAGCTGGGAGATCACCGAGGCTGCCATCCGGGCCGGCGCCCAGGTGCTCACCCATTGCCGGGTGACCAAGCTGAACGTGAAGAACGGCAAGGTCGTCTCGGTCGACTTCCACGACGAGATCGGCGACGGCGACCACACCGTCCCCGCGTCCGCCGTGGTGAATGCGGCCGGACCGTGGATCGACGACGTCTGGAGCAACGCCGAGGAGCTGAAGCTGCCCCGGATGAACGGCGGCACCAAGGGCACCCACCTGGTGGTCGACCCATTCCCCGGTGCGCCGAGGGACGCCTTCTACTACGAGTCCGAGGACGCCCGCCCGATGATGGTGATCCCCTGGATGGACCGCTACCTGCTGGGCAGCACCGACATCCGCTTCGAGGACGACCTCGACATGGCGTCCGCCACCCCGGACGAGTACGAGTACATCCTGCACGAGACCAACAAGGTGCTGCCGGGCGCGAACCTGACCGTCGACGACGTGCACTACTCCTACACCGGGGTGCGTCCGCTGCCCTACGTGGACGCCAACAACGTCGCCGACATCACCCGGCGGCACGACATCCGGCAACTGCCGGGCTCGGACGGCCTGTACACCCTGGTCGGCGGCAAGCTGACCACCTTCCGCCAGGTCGGCGAGGACTTCGGCGACCTGCTGATGAAGCGGTTCGGGCTGAAGCGGAAGAGCGTCACCCACAAGCTGCCGCTGCCCGGCGGCGGCCAGCCGGACGCCGCGAAGATCCGTGCCCGGATCGCCGATTCGGGCCTGCCGAAGGTCACCATCGACCGCTTCGTCGGCCAGTACGGCAGCATCGCGCCGGACGTGGTGGCCTTCGTCACCAGCTCCGACGAACGCCGTGAGGTGATCGACGAGGAGTTCGGCCTGACCGTTGGGGAGGTCGAGTGGGCGATCATCCACGAGGAGGCCTACCGGCTCGCCGACGTGATCGCCCGGCGCACCATGATCGGGCTGGAGAACGACTTGGGACAGCGGGTGATCGAACCGGTCGCCGCGATCTGCGCCCGCGTCCTGGAGTGGTCGGACGACCGCCGGGACGCCGAGATCGCCGCCTACCACCACTACCTCACCCGTTTCATCCCGCAGAAGGAGAAAGTATGAGCGGACAAGGCCTGATCGTCGGAGTTGACCTCGGCCTCACCGGAATGAAGGTCGTCGCGTTCGACGACACAGGAAAGCCGCGCTTCCAAGCGCGCGAGGCGTCCATTCAGGACATGCCGAAGCCGTACTGGGTGGAGCGCGACGGCCGCGACTTCTGGGAGTTGTTCAGCAGGATGCTGCGCGACCTGGTGGATCAAGTGGACGCCGCCGGCGAAAGTCTCGCGGTGATCGGCATCGGATGCCACGGCGACGGCGCCTGGCTGATCGACTCCAACGGTGACCAGGTGCGTCCCGGCATCCTGTCGCTGGACTCGCGCGCCATCCAGACCGCGGCCCGGCTCAACGCGTCCGTCGGTGACGACCTGCTCCGGGTCACCGGCCAGCGGGTCGGCCCGGCCTCCCCCGGTGTGGTACTCGCCTGGCTGAAGGAGAACGAGCCCGAGTCGCTGGAGAAGGCCCGCTGGTTCCTGTCGGCGAAGGACTTCCTGCGCGGCATGCTGACCGGCTCGTTCGGCACCGACCTGACCGAGGCGAGCACCGCCTTCACCGATGTGCACACCCAGCAGTACTCCTCGGAGGCGTTCTCGCTGTACGGCCTGGAGGAACTGGAGCAGAAGGCGCCGCCAATTTCGGCACCTGGCGACATCGTCGGCGGGGTGTCCCGGTTGGCGCACCTGGCGACCGGTCTACCCGAGGGCCTGCCGGTGATCGCCGGCATGCACGACGTGGACGCCGGCGCGATCGGCGCGGGCGCGGTCAAGTCCGGCCAGCTGGCCGTGATGGCGGGCACCTGGAGCATCAACGAGGTCATCTCGGACCGTCCGGTCACCGGTGACACCTGGTTCTGCCGGGCGTTCGTCGAGCACGACACCTGGATGAACATGTCCATCTCGCCGGCCAGCTCGGCGAACCTGGA
>JBGAJF010000022.1:0-64470 GCA_044225075.1 Micropruina sp.
CAGCTGGTCCACCGCGCTGACCGTCTCCAGTTCCATCTCACTCATGCGCGCTTCTCCTCCTTGACGACGGCGATGCCGTCGAAAGCCAACTGGGATGGGTCATTCCGGGTCAGATTCCCGGTGTCGTCCGCGAAGAAGATGCTCTTGCGCGGGTCCGGCTGCGGCAGCTTGGACACGACCTTCTCGGTCAGGATCAGCCGGCGAGCGTCCGCGTCGTCCGCGTCCACCGTGACCGTGAGGGTCAGGGTGCCCTTCTTGCCGGTCTCCAGGACCTGCTCGATCAGCTCGTGCATCTTGTCCGACAGGTCCGTGTGCGTCCTGCCGCGGTTCGTGCTCGTCAAGTACGCCGCAAACGGCTTGACCTGCTTGGGTTCCTCAGCCACGAAGGGCTCCTCTCGGGTTGTGATGACGGACGTCATCGGGTGATTTCGCGGTCCGGTCATGCCGCACCCGCCGATCCGTGGGCCGCGTCCCGGGCCAGCGTCGCCGCTCGCAGCCGGTCGTTGGAGCGGCGCCAGTCCTCGTACGCTCTGGCACGCAGCGCCAGCGTGTGATCGACCAGTTCAGCGCAAGCCCGGTCCTCGTCGACGGCGGCCCGATGCTCGCAACACACCACGCAAGTGCACATGCTCATGCCGAACGCCTTTCGTTGTCAGGGATCTGGTAGTCGGGCTTCACGCTGAGCTCGGCCTCGTAGTCGCCCCTCGTGGGCACCCAAGGCAGGCCGTTCGGCGGACCCCACGAGATCAGGTCCGGCCAGTCCCGGTCCTCTCGCTGACCCCGGAACTGGACGGCCTCAAGGTATTTCGGGCGTTTGTCGGTGCAGCCGTTCGGATAGCTCGACTCGTCGACCCGCAGGCCGAACCCGATCTCGGGCCAGCGACGCCACACCGACGAGCCGATCGGACGGGTGGGCCGCTTCTCGCCGTCGGAGCCGTTTCCGGCATGAGCCTCGATCAGCACCGCCGCGTTGTGGCGGGTCCGCACATCGTCGATCGCGCTGAGGAGCGCCAGGATGTCCCGCTCCTTGTCCGGGTCCTGCCCGATCATGATCTTGTATGCGGGAGCCAGGACGATCAGGTCGGGTGAACACTTCTCGGCGACGTCGCCGAACCATCCGCGGTCCCGGCCGGCGAGGTTGATCCCTTCGGTTCGTGCATGGAAATGGATCCGCTTCGCCCAACCGGACGCGGGGTGCATCCGAGCGATCCCGTTGCCGATCCGCAGGACCGATCGCCTGGTCTGCCGGGTGCTGTTCTCGCAGTCGATGTGCAACACCCGGTATCCGTCGGCCACCCGGCGCCCCGTCCATGGGTGCAGCCCAGCGGCGAAGCACACCGCGAACTGGCGGGTGATCCACGACTTCGCCATACCCTCTCCGCCGGTGATCACGACACGTTCGCCGCGCTCCATCAGGCCTGGAATGAGCCAGTCCTCGGGTTCGTCCGCGGTGCGGAGCAGGTCGTCGTACGTCGGTGGTTCCTCGTCGGCCTGGTGGAACGGGGCCGGGATCGCGTCGAGACCTTCCCGGGCCCGGGCCAGGATCTCCTGCATGTCCTCGGCCGAGTCCTCGCCGACAGTCATCTGCGTGAGCCGGACACCGACCTCGTGAGCCTTCCGCACCCGGGCCGCATCTCGGACGATCGCTGCGTAGTACGGCGCCGACAGGGCAGTCGGGACCAGGTTCATCAGGTCGTACAGGGCCACCGATCCGCCGACGCGGCCGAGCATCTTCTTCGCAGCCAGCTCGTCCGAGACGGTGATCGGGTCTGGCTTCCCGCCGTCGCGAATGAGGTGCCGCATGGCCGATGCAATCAACTTGTGTTTCGGATCGTCGAAGTCGTCATCATTGAGTCGCAGCAGAACTTCGTGCGCGAATTCACCCATCATCACCGAGCCGAGGACCGCAGCCTCAGCGAATTGATAGGGCATTACATTTCCCACGCCATGCCCCCCTTTCCGTCGCTGTGAATGATTCGGGTTGGGTGTGTTCGTGAGGTTGGCTTTGATTCCATCGCCTTGAGGCGGAGCTGGTCATATTTGTCTCGCAGTTTCGGCATCGACATAATGTTGCCGCGCCAAAAGTCGTCATTCTGGCACCAGTCGATCGCAGCGAGGATCTGGTCGACGGTCCGGTGGTCCTTGTCGATGAGCAGCCGGGCGGACCGTCGCCATGCCTTCGTGATCACTGGTGGCTTGGACCCGTTGGCGATGATCCTATCCCGAAGATGCCGGCAGACCCTCTCGACGTCCTCCCGGACGGTTTCATCCCTCTCCTCGTCGGAGCCGTCAGGCTCGGACAAAGAAGACTGTTCCCCTGTTCCTATTTCCCCTGTTCCAGCGCCGGAAGTGCGCGCACTTGTCGGCGCACCGTCGGCGCACTGCGCCGACTCCGTCCGTTCTGCCTGGTAGAGCCACTCTTCGGCCTGGTCGGGACCCGGATTACGCCCCTCGCGGCGGCTGTCGAACTTCTGATGGCGACGCCACGTCACGACGGCGTAGTACGGGCGCCCCGCGACCGTGTAGAACTGTGCGCCGTAGTGCGCCGATATGTCGGCGCACATGCGGCGCATTGCGCCGACATCGATCTGATCGTCATTCGGGAAGGCGAACCCGGCCAGCTCTCGAAGGTTGGCGGTGCCCACGCCGGCGTCGTCGGCCCAGTTCCACATGGCGATGTAGAGCAGGCGTGCCCACGGATCGGCCGGGTGATTCGGTGACGACCAGAACTCCGGCTTGACTGCCCTGATCCGCATCAGCTTGCGTCCCTCGGTTTCGATTTGCGGTTGACGGCAGCGGTCAATTCGACCTCCGTGGTGGGTTGAAAGATTGACTGCGAGGCGGCCGGGTCGTGTTCTCACTTGCCGGCCCCCGTCAATCCGATACCTGACGTTATCGCTGATTTTTCACCGCGCAGCACCGGGTCCTCGCCCCTCATGCGGCCCGCCTCCGAGCAATCGCTGCCCGGCGGAACTCCCGGGTCAACGGATGGTCCCCACGGCGACGGCTGAACCTCTTCTCGGCCGCCGATGCGGTCACATCGAGTTGCCGCAGAATCCGGTCGGCTGGCAGGCCGATCTCCCACAGTTCGACGGCGTTCTCGATGAACACGTCGATCATGTCGTCGATGTCCTCACCCATGGCCGGATGGGCTCGCGGGTCGTCGATCGTGTCGTCATCCCACGCCAAGGCCGGCGCCCAACCTCGCTGAGCGGCCAAGCGTCGGGTCTTCCGCGCGGAGATCCGCTCACCCTTGGTCGTCTCAGGTGGGAGCGTCTGCCACAGCTGCTCGTACAGGTCCGCGATCGCCACCCAAGTTCGGACGTAACAGGTGTCGTATCTCCCCGAGATCACCGCGTAGAACCCCTGGTATCCGATCCCGGCACGCCGGCACATCTCCTGCGTCGACCACCCCAGCACCGCGAGAGCACGCAGTCTCCTCATCGCACCCACGGCTGGGGTGTGCTGCTTCGATCCGAGCTGCCGGACCGTCGGCAGCGGGACCGCCAGGATCCGCTGCTCCGTCGACCTCGTGATCCTGACCGACGGCGGCCGGCCGCGGAACCCGTACACCAGCTTGCCGAGCGACGAATACGAGACGCCCGACTCGGCGCTGATCGTCTTCAACCCCCAGCCGGCCGCCCGTACCCTTTCGACATGGGCACGGGCCGCGTCGGCCGGCACGTACAACGACCGGCCGTACGCCTTGTCCTTGCGGATCTGGACATCGGCGTCGCCGCGCGCTCTCGTGCACGGCCAGCACCGGCATCGGTCGCACGTGTAGGCCAGCCGGGTGCCGTGCTCGTGCTCCACCCGCTTGTGGTGGCAGGGCTTCGGGGTCCGATCAACCTGCGCGAGACGCGCCCAGAACCGCTCCGACCGTTCGTTGATCTCCAGGTGTCGCTCGCACTTGTGCAGCCGAATGGAATGCTCGGCCATCCTGCGGCTGGTCAGCTTCGTCCGAAACCCACAGGATGGGCAGGTTAGTTGGGTGTCACGAGGCAGCTTCATGCCGCCACCTCGCCGTGCAGCACAGCCCGGAGGCGAAGGCCTATCCACTCACCCACAGCAGGAGAAACGGCATTCCCAAACCCATCCGTTTGGTTCCGCGCGGATCCCCAAACGATGAACGTGCCCTGATGGTCGGCGAAATCGACGTCGAACCCGCACCCCCGGCCAACCTCGTGCGGACCCATCATCCGGAAGTAGCAGTCCTCCAACGCGAGATCAGCCAGAGCCGCACGCCACTCGGCCGTCAGGGTTCCGAGCGGGTCGGTCACCGGGTGGGCTGCGGTCTCTGAGCCGGTCGAGCCGTTCTGCTTGTACCAGCCAGAGAACAGCAGCGACTGAGAGGCCTCGGCTGTGAATGTTCCAAACGGGCTACTGACCGGGTGAGCGCGGTAGGAGGCCTCGTCGATGGAGCCGTTGTTCTTGATGAACCCAGCAGCCGTCAGTAGGCCCGGGATCTGGTCGGAGGTGACCGTCGGCATCGGCTCGGCGTGCGTCGTCGGGGTGGTGTTCTTCCGGAACGGCACCACCCCGGACAGCAGACCCAGCGTCTCCGATCCGCCCTGGGTCGGCAATGGCTCATCCATGCCGCGGGGCGCGCCCTGGAAGTTGTCGATCGCCATCGCGACCGGCGGCGTCAGGACACCGGTCGAGTTCGTCGCCGGCTGGGTCCACAGCGGCTGGCCAAGGCCCCTGCTCCGGCACTGGGATCCGGGATGCTCGAACGAGTTCGCCATCTGCATGATCGCGCCCGTCGACAGGATCGCCTTCTCGTGCGTCGAGGTAACCGTGTCCATCGGTTGCGCGAAGTTCTTGCCGTCGCCGTTGTGCCGGTGCGCCGCGAACACCGCTCCCGTCGACAGGACAGCAGTCTCCTGCTGGCTCGTCTGGGTCGCCAGCGGCTGCCACGGGTGCCGCTCCGACCCGTGCACAGCTTTGGCCGGCATGAGGACGGCGGGGAACTCGGCGAACCGCTGGCGGCACCGCTCGGCCCGCGCCATCGTCGCCGGCGCAAGAGGCTTCTCACGGTCACCGATCCTGGTGCCGAGGTTGGTCAGGTCGATCGCATGGATGGACGGGGTCGCGACCGGTATCACCTCGCCGCGACAGCGAGGGCAGGTGTACCGGTACTGCTTGCCGTACCGGACACTCCCCGTAGGAGGGACCCCGGTCTTCCACGTCCACACCGACTCGACGACCTCGTCACAGCGGCCACACCAGGCGGCCGGGCGGTGGTCGAGATCCGGCGTCGGGAGCTTCCGGTCCCAGAACGCCACGTAGAGGCGGTCTCTGGACTGCGGCACACCGAAGAACATGCTGTTGAGGTAGAGCACCCGGTGCTTGTAGCCGAGGACGTCGAACTGCTTGAGCCACCATCGGTACGTCGTCCCGTCGCCGACCTTCGGCTTCCCGGGCAGCGCCGGGCCCCACGACTGCAACTCGGTCGTGCACTCCACCAGGATCAGCCGCGGATGGTGCTGGGCGGCGTAGTGCAGCACGCAGTTCGCTGTCGCCCGGTCCCGCTCGGACCGGGTCACGCGCGCCTCGTACTCCGGATCATCCAGATCGAACAGCGAGATGCCTTGCGCATACGCCTTCTGCGTGTTCGCCTGCGAGTGGTTGACGCAGGATACCCCGGCGACGAGCAGATCGGCCGGGGGCAGGTCGCGGGCCGAGTGGTAGTCCGACGACTCCGGATCGACGAGGTCAGCGATCCAGTGCTCGGCCTCCGGGTGGTTGGCCTCGTGCACCTCCACCTTGTAGGCGTTGTGGTTGGCCGCCATGATCGTCGTGAACCCCGCTCGACGGATGCCCTGCGTCAACCCACCGAAGCCGGAATTGCCTGTGAAGTAGCACGTTCCGTTCCGGCGGGCCAGCCAAGTGCCGTTCGGCGTGGTCGGGCACCACACGATTCCCTCGTGGTTGACCCAGTCGACGGCCTTCTGCCGCAGCGGCTTGACGTACTCGCGGTTGAGTACATTGACCGCGTACATGACGTTGGGCCGCTCTACTCCTGCGTGGCGGTAGGTCGAGCGATAGACCTTCTTCGATGCGGGTCGGCCGGCGAGAAGGCACGCTATCTGGAATGCGTCAGCGCGTGCCTCGTCGTTCTGGGACAGCACCGCCTCGATGCGAGAGCACGAACCTCTGCGACGTTCGTGTCCATCGGCATCCATGCTCCGGGCGATGAACAGATCCAGCTGGGTCTGCGTGAGCAACCTGAGCCACCGGACCGAAGGCACCTTGCCTGGCGCTGCTGCGCGAATGGGTGCCGCAGCCTGTGCGTTAAGGCCGAAGATGGTCAGGTCGTCGCGGCTTCGCGTGATACGCCACAGTGGTCCGCCGGGGCGCTTATGCGGCTCACGCTCAGGCCCATAGAGGCGCTCTAACGCCGAGCGGATCGCTGCCACGTGCTGAGGGTTGACCGCGTGGCTCTGTGCGATGTGGATCCGACCGGAAGGACGGTCGGTGCCTTCAGTCCAGTACCAGGCGACGAGCTCGACCAGTTCATCCGGCACGGATGCGCGGTCGGGCAGGTTGTTCACCCGTGCGGCCATCGGCACTACGTCGTCGACCGTGAGCTGGTCGCTGCGGCGGAACTCGAACCGATCGGGGCCCTTGCCGTACCGCCTATTCTGGCGACCACCTCCGAGGTAGGTCTTGGTTCGATGCCGGACCAGCCAGCGGTGATTGTCAGTCGTCAGAGCTGAGATCCCGCGTCCCTCGATGGAATGCATCTTGCGGCGCTGCTCGGGAAAGACATTCACCGCCTGGACGTGCTGCCATTCGGCAGCGGCACCGTCTGGCCGGATGGTCAGTGCGAGGTCGCCAACTGCAAGCTCGTCATACCGCTTCCATCCGTCGCCGGTGAGGATCTCCGTCTTGTCATCGACGCAGAACAGGTCAACGGCAACGTGGTCGTCGTGGCGGAACCTGCGCTTGCGTTGGGCCGGCCGGTGCTGGGCTGTGCGCTTCGCTGGTGGTCGGCGAGTCATGCGGCACGCTCCCGGACCGGCCCTGGTCCCAACGCCAACTCGCGGTCGATCCTGGCCAGCAGTGCGGTCAACTCCCGCTCACGGGTGTTGGGTTCACGGAAGGGCATCGCCTCCTGCTCGCGGGTCATGCGGCTGGCTCCGGGTCGAACAGAACCGCGTCGTCGACAGTGACCTTGTCGTCGACCGCGGCGAGGTTCCGGCGCGCCTGCTCGAAGTAGGACGGCTTGAGTTCCGTGCCGATCCCGAACCGGCCCATCCGGACTGCGGTGTAGACCTCGGACCCGACGCCCATGAACGGGGTCAGGACCCGCTCGCCGGGCATGGTTCGAAGGTCGATGAACCGCTCGATCACATCGAGTTGCAAGGGATGGACATGCTTCTCGTCGTCCTCGTCCCTGGCGTCACGGAACGGCAGCACGCGGTCGAGCCGGATGTCGTCCCACACCGATGAGGCGTAGCGTCGCCAGATCCAGTGGGAGTACCGGTTGAGTTTCTGATCCCCATCCCAGGCGCGGTACTTCCGGAGGTCGATGGGGACCTGCTCGCCGCCGGCGTAGTCACCGGTTAGTCCGCATGGGTGGCGGGCCGGCTCACCTTCGCCCGGCTTGCGGAACACGAGTAGCTCGTCGGCGGCCGCGACCCCACCAAGAGTGCCGTCTTCGACGATCGTGCGGTGCGCGAGGTTCTTCGCCAGCGTGCGGTTCCGGACCGCGAGGGGTTCCTTCCAGATGACATGGCGGGCGATGAACAGCCAGCCGGCCGACTGGTGGGCTCGGATGACGTCCCCGGGGAAGTCGGTGTAGGCGTCCCGACCGGTGTTCCCGGTGGGGACCACCGAGGCGTGGACCCCGGAGCAGCGTCCCGGCACGGTGACCCGGAACTTCTCTCGGATGACGTAGCCGTACATCTGGAAGAACTCCTGGTAGTCCCTGGCATTGCTTAGGTCCCGGATGTCCGACGAGTAGTGGTAGAGCCCACCGAACGGCGGCGAGTAGATGCTCGCGTGGATCGAGTTGCTCGGAACTGCGCGGAGCATGTCCATGCAGTCCGCGTTGTAGAGCGCGAAGCGGCCGGTGACTTCTTGGCTCAGGACGCCAGCCATGGTGGAAGCTCCAATCGATGGTCGTAGGCGTGATGGCTGGCCGCTCGAGCGGCGTTCATGTGCGCGACCAGTTCGGTGAACATGGCGTCGGCCTGCGCTGCCTTGCGCTGCAGGTTCGCCAGGACGTTGGCCCCACCCTTGGTGGTGATGACATCCACCGTGACCTCTTCGGTCTGGCCGAATCGCCAGCAGCGGCGGACGGCTTGGTACCACTGCTCGTAGCTGTGGGAGGGGAAGTAGGTCATCCGGTGGCAGTGCTGCCAATTCAGCCCCCAGGCGCCGATCGAAGGCTTCGTCACCAGCACCCGGATCTCACCGCGGGTGAACGCTGCGAGCTTCTCTTCCTTCGCCTCGACCGGGTCGGAGCCGACGACCTCGACCGCTCCGTCGGTCAGATCGGCAAGGCAGGTCGACTCATCGTTCAGGTGACACCACGCCACTGCTTGGTCAGTGTCGGCGAGCTTCTCGGCGGCCGCAGCGCAGCGCTCGACCAGCGTCCGCCGGGTCTCCTCACGCTCCTCGCGCAGCCCGTACGCGGGGACGTCGAACAGGGTCCCGTCAGCCGGCCGTGACGCCTCGACGACAAGCTGATTTACAGTCAGCCGGCGCAGCTGGTGACGCTCGTCGGAGAATCCGTAGTCGGACGGCCGGCGCATCGCCCGGGCCCACGACGACACCCACTGCCAGAACGGGGTTGCGGCGTGCCCCTTGAGTCGCCAGTCGATGCTCTTGCCAGTCTGGGTGCGGCCACGGGACGACACGGACCGGGAGTCGTTGATGAAGAACCGGGTGAGCATGTCCATGTAGCCCATGTCCCCGAGGGCCTCGCTACTGGTGCCCAACTCGATGTAGTCGTTCGGCGCCGCCGTGGCCGTGCCCAATAGCCGATATTGGATCCGACGCATGAACTCGGTGACCTCGGCCCGGCGAGCGCCGTCGAAGGCCTTGATCGCGGACGACTCGTCGCAGACCACACCGCCGAAGTCGGACCAGTCGAACTTCTCCAGTTGCTCGTAGTTGGTGACCACGATCGATGCGGGCAGCCCCCCGTTCCGCGATAGGGCTGCGTCGTGACCGAACTTCTCGGCCTCAGTGACGATCTGGAACCCGACCGCCAGGGGGGTCAGAAACAGCACTGGCTTGCCGGTGTACCGGTGAACCTGCTCGGCCCAGGCCAGCGACATCGGGGTCTTGCCCAATCCGCAGTCAGCGAAGATCGCCGCGCGCCCCTGGCGAACCGCCCACTCCACGAGGTGAGCCTGGAAGTCGAACAGGTGGGATGGAAGGTCGACCGGCTCGAACCCGCCGGCGTTGGCGAGCTGGGCGCGGGCCAGAAGGAACTCGTCGTAGGTGGTCACCGGAGGATCCCCGCCTGCCAAACCGACAGTGCCTGCCCGGCGAGCTGCTCAGCGATGCACGGACTCCACCCGTCCTGCTCCAACTGGCGGCGGTATCCGGTGGCTGCATCCGCTGCGACCTGGAGCATGTCCGCGATGCGGCCGATGGCCTGGGTGTAGCCGGTCAGGTCGGTGGTGACGGACTCTGGTGGGGGGAGGTCGGTCATGCTGCACCTGCGATCGGTGGGTGCTTCGCGAGGGCATCGGCCACCGCGCTGGCCAAGTCATCGAGCGACCCATCGTTGACGATGGTCAGCGTGATCAGGTGGTCAGGGATGCCCGCCTCGCTCACATGCCCCGCAGCGCGGGACGGGTCGACGAGGTCGGGCCGTTCGATGCGCCAGACCTCACCTCCGAATCCGCGGATGACGGCCGCTGCTTCGTTGGGGAATCGCACATCCGCGGCGACGACGTCACCTGCGTCGCTGATGCAGCCGACCTTGACCGACCAGGCGCGCACCCAGGCGTCCTGGTCGAGGTGGTCGCGGACGCCTTCCGTGGCGAGCCGCTGGAGGAACCTGCGAACCTCGGGGTAAGTGTCCTTCGCCCGCTCCCAGCCACCCCATTTGACGACCTCGGAGAGTCGCCACACCTGCCCAGTAATGGGTGCTTGTATCAGCGGGTCGATCGCCAGTGCCATGTCCCGGAGGGTGTCGGCGAAGCTGACGACGGTGAAGCCGTGGTCGCGGCGGAGGATCTCGGCGACCGTGCTCTTGCCCGAGCGGGCCTTGCCGGTGAGGCCGATCGTGCGGTCAGTCATGCCGGGCTCCCAACGACCAGGGCGGCGATGTCCGGCGGCCGGTAGTTCGGGCCCTTGAGCACCTTCCCGTCAGCTCGGAAGATCGGGTTGCCGTCGTCGTCGAGCTTGCTCATGTTTGCCCGGTGCACCTCTGCGAACGCCACGTCGAGGGGAAGCGAGTAGGTGGCGGCGATCTCGTAGGCCACGTACAGCACATCGGCGAGTTCATGGGTCGCTGCGATCCGGTTACCGTCGGCCATGGCGTCGGCCAACTCGTTGACCTCTTCGCGGAGCACGCGCATGTTCAGCTCGGCCCGGTCGGGCAGGTCGGTCACGGGAAGTCGGAAAGCCCGGTGGAACTCGTCGACCATGTCGGCCGCTTTGCTGACCATCAGTCCTCCTGGTAGGCGTAGTTCTGACAGCGGTCCGGGGCGCAATCACCGGAGGAGCACTCGGGGCATCCGTCGACGGGCTCGGTGGTCCCATCCGGCCGGAGCCATACCTGGCGCAGGCCGTGGAGCATGACAGGCACCCGGGCCGGGTCCTCGTGCTGTTCCACCGACCAGCCCATCTCGAACGCCCCGGCCGGGTTGGCCGTGATGTAGGCATGGCAGGCCGGGAGGAGAGCGAGCCCGTTGGTCACGCTGTGGTCAGGCGTGTTGCGCTGCTTGGCCTTCCGATGCTGGAACTCGAACCGGTAGGTGCCGTCGTCGTTCACGGGCAGGGGTCGGCCGCAGCACTCGCAGAGGCCGTCGGACCGTTGGCCGACGATCGCGCGGGATGCCTTGAGGTCGCGGGTGGACTGCCGGCGCTTGGGGGAGTGGTACCTCATGAGGCCTGCCGATCCAGCGCATCAGCCACTCGCACGAGGAGCTTGGCGATGGCCTCCTTGACATTGCCGCCGCCCGGCTCGTACCCGCGGCGGAGCTTGTCGGCAGCGCCGCGGAACATGCTGGCGTCGGTGTCGTACGGGCCCTTGTGGTTGACGCTGGGCGCCTCGATCAGGACCGTGCCCGGATCGCGTGGCCCAGACAGCCGATACTCCGCATGGTCTCGTCCGTCACCCGCGCAGTCCGGGCATTCCAGGTAGGCGAGTTCGGCGTTTGGGAGGCAGCCGCTGCCATGGCAGGTGCCGCATGACCGGGGCCGCTCCCACTGCTCGTCCTCGTCGCACCACTCCGGGCACTCGTCGTGATCCCGGGCGGCGGCGAACACCTCCTCGAGAGGATCGATCAGGTCGTCAAGGGTGGCCGCCGGTTCGGTGACTCCGTCGCCGTAGCCGAGTCGACCGGAGAACCTTCGCCACACCTCCCACGGGATGTCCCCGCCGTGGGAGAGCCCGAACTCCTCGGTCATGGCGCGTCCACGCTTTGCTCGGCCAGGATCACATCGGCTGCCGACAAGAGAAGCTGGGCGGCCTTGGCCAGCGTCACGGCCGGGTCAGGGCTAGGGCTCCACCCGCCCGAGAACGGCCACAGGTGCTGGCCGCTGTTACCGATGCCGCGAACCTGACGGTCCAACGCGCTCATCGTGTAGGCATGGCCGGCCAGGATCAGGTTGCGCGGACCGTGCGCCTGGTCGTGGGCCAGCGTGTAGCCCTTGCCCTCAGCCTTGGCCATCTGCGCATGCATCAGGACGAGGGCAGTCCGACCCTGCGGAGCAGGGTCGGGAACCGACTCCTCTTCCCCTGATCGCGATCCGAATGGGTTGCCGCAGGGGGATTCCTCGCCCTGGTCCTCGCGTGCAGCCAGGTAGCCGGCCAGCCATGACCAGCGGGCGGCGGTGTTCGACCACCGGCGGACATCCGGGTCCAGGTCGGGGGTGTTGCGGATGGCGCCCAGGAACTCGAGGGCGCGCCGGGCTGCTGCGTCTGGGTCGTTCACGGTCGGACACCCACTGCCCGAGCAAGCATCTCGGTCATGACCTTGACGCCCTCGGCCTGCAACGTGGCGACGATCTGCGCCCGGGCCGCCTTGACTGCGCCGTCGACGTCCTTCCGGATGCCCTCACTGACGGCCTTCTCGATCAGGGCGTCAAGGTTGCTGACCTGCTGACGCTGGTAGCCGGCGTCCGCCTTGGCGGCCTTGAACCACTCGGCCAACCGCCAGTCGATGATCTCGCCGAGGGTTGTCGGTTCACCCTTCGGCTGGCCGTACTGGTCAGTCGGCGTGATCGGCCGGGAGAGTGCCTCGGACACCCGGGCGTCGATGGCGCGGTCAACGGCTTCCGTGACCTCCTGACGGCGCTCGTAGCTGGCCCACACGTCCTTGTGGGCCCGGTACACCTTCTCGGCGACCAGACTGGCGATGCGATCGCCGAGAGTCTCGTCCTCCGTGGTGTAGTCGTCCTCGGAGATCTGCCTGTGGTGGCGGCCGACGACGGTGGAGAGGTCGACGGTAAACGTCACGTCGACGGGTTCGGGAGTAGTCACTGTTGGCCCTTCGGATCGGGGCCTTGATTGACGAGTCCCCGCCAGTGGTCAGCAACCGGCCCGACCACGAAAGCAGAATTCGCAGCCAAGAGAGCGGTTGCGCACTCGGCCAACCACTTTCGCGTATTGGCCGAGCTTAGGAAGTCGTCAACCCGGCCCCGCAGGTCGTACTGGGGGTAGAGCGCTTCGCTGCCGTCGATGACCATGAACGGGCCCTCGTAGCGCCGGAGCTTGCCCAGCAGCCGCAGCGAGGAGCCACCATGCTGGAATCCTGTTACGCCCAGCTGTTTTGCCACATACTCGTGGATGATGTACGCGGCACGCCACATCGCCTCGACGCACTTGCCGTAGCCCTCGGTCTCGATCCCGAGAGTGACGTCGGGATCTGTAACGGCTGCGATCAGCTCGTCGATCGCAGGGAGGATCCCTTCCCGGTCCGGTATATCGGGGTAGTCGCTGTTCATCACATGTCCTTCTGGTTGGGGCGCCCCGCCCCCGACGAGCGGGGCGCCACGGGTCAATCAGTCCGCGACGCGGCGCCACTCGCCGGCGTACTCGCGCTGGCCGCCGATCTGGTAGGTGCCGGGATTGATCAGGAAGGCGCCATGCTCCGGATGGGTCAGGAGAACTTCCTGGCCGGCGGGGACCGTGAGGGTGCCGATCATCAGCGATCCGTCACGCTGGGGTGCGCGGTCGAACATGCCGGGGCCAGTGAGGGTGTGGGCGTGGCCGCCCTGGCCGGACTGGGCGACGATCACGCCGGTCTTCGGGATCGCGGTGACGGCCGGCCTGGTGGTGACCCGGAGGATGGAGACGTCGCCCTGGCAGGCAGCAGTGGTGACAGTGGGGATCTCCACCTCGGCGTCGAGCCAGTCGTAGAACTGGGTGCCCGAAAGCTGCTGCGCCTCGGTCAGAGTCATGGTGGTCATGCTGGTTCCCCTCTCATGGGAATCGAGATGGGCCGCTGAACGGTTCAGCGGCGGACTTCGAGTGCCGCGTAGGCGGCGCGTGGCCAGCCGACGAGGTCGGCTGCCGCGGTGATGGGATCGTTGTGATGCGCGGGAACAGGCAGGCCGAACCGGCGGCGGGTGCCGTCGCGTTCGACCGATCCGTTGGTTACGAGCAGGATCCGCGCGGGCTCGGGGTACAGGTTCAGCTCGCGAGGCAGGTCGTACAAGCTGATCTTGTGGGGTGCGTTCCCCGGATCATCAGCCTCCGCGACGAGAGTCAGCCGGTCGGCGAACCGGTCCCATCCGAACGCTTCGATGGCGCAGCGGCGCACCTCGGCGTTCCGCTCCTGCATGATCATGTCGATGGTTGCGGTGCCGTCGACAACCCAGCCGGGAACACGAGTGCCGTGCCACGAGTAGACGCCCCAACCGTCAGCCCAGGCCACAGCCGGGCCGTCCTCACAGTGCAGCCGGTGCGATCCCCACCCGGTCGGCCCGACCTGCTCCACATGCAGCGTCGTCGGGACATCGCAGACCATCACGAAGTCCCGGAACGGCCACCACCAACCAGCGGATTGGGCGTCCTCGTACGCACGACTGCGATCCCAAATGTCGCCATCGAGCTGGAGCTCAACGATGTCGCGGAAGAACGCAATGTAGGACTGCCACCAGCCGGTCCAGTGGCGCCCGCCGAGCATGTAGTACCAGCGGTCCAGGACGTGTCGCTGGATCTCCTCCGCGCCACGGACCGCGTCACGGACCGCGCCATCGACCGCGCCACCGACCGCGCCATCGACCGCGCCACCGACCGCGCCACCGACCGCGCCACGGACCGCGTCACCGACCGCGCCATCGACCGCGCCATCGACCGCGCCACCGACCGCGCCACCGACCGCGCCACCGACCGCGCCACCGACCGCGCCACGGACCGCGCCATCGACCGCGCCATCGACCGCGCCATCGACCGCGTCACGGACCGCGCCACCGACCGCGCCACGGACCGCGTCACCGACCGCGCCATCGACCGCGCCACGGACCGCGCCATCGACCGCGCCACCGACCGCGCCACGGACCGCGTCACCGACCGCGCCACCGACCGCGCCACCGACCGCGCCACCGACCGCGCCACGGACCGCGCCACCGACCGCGCCACCGACCGCGTCACCGACCGCGTCACCGACCGCGCCACCGCGTTTGATCCTGCCGATCAGGATGTCGGCGATCGGCGCCGCGAAAGCGCCCACGATCGGCGAAGGCACCCGCACAACCACGCCCGGCCATGGGATGCCCGCGAACTCGTAGCAGCGGCGGGCGCCAGCCTCCCAGACGGCCCACTCCTCCTCCGTGAGGGGACTGGTCCGCCAGCCGTGCTGGATCCACTCCTGAGCAAATGACGCCATCCGATCGTGCTGTTCGGGGGTCAGTTTCGTGAGGTGCTTCATCGGGGGTCCTTCGGGGTCGGGAGAGCGGTGGTTGCGCCGGTGTCAACGGCCTGGTGCCAGCGGTAGTGCGTGTCCTGGTCGAAAGCGATCGCCCCACAACGACGGCAGGCGCTGAGGTTGAGCCCCGTCGGCTGTTCGGTTGCCCGGCTGAGGCCGAGGATGAACGCGCTCGGGTCGGGGAACAGGTCTTGGATGCTCATGCCTGCCATCCCGGGCAGGTGCAGGAGTCCGGGCCAGGGACAAGCTCATCGAGGATCAGGTCGTCGCCCTCGTAGCACTCGTGCGTGATGTGGTTGTGGATGTCCCAGCTGTGACCGCACCAGTCGCACAGGGTTTCGGGGGTCATCGGTCCCACCACGCATGCGCGGCGTCGGTGAGAGCCTGGCGGGCCATCGTCAGGCTAAGCTCGTCGGCGTCGTCCTCTTCCCACGCGCAGACCAGTTCCCGGCCCGCCGTGGCCAGCGGCCGCAGCAGCACAACCTCGGCGGCCAGTGCATCCCGCTCGTCGCGGATGTCGGCGCACTGCCTGGCCAGGTCGTTCCGGTCGGCCAGTGCCCGGAGCAGCTCGGCGTCGTTCACCGCTCCATCACCTCGTCACACCGACAGCAACACACGGTGTCATCGCCGAGGTCCACGACATCGGTATGCGGGCAGGCGTCCCGGGTCAGCCAGGACAGCCACGTCAGCAAGGTCGCGAGAGCAGTGAAATAGACAAGGACCTCGAAGACGGTCACCGGGGCCACCCACCTCGGGTCGCGGCCACGTTCTCGTCAAGGCCCCACTCCAAGGCCCGGAAGAACAGGGTGACCAACTCGTCCGGCCTGTGCGGCAGGACGATCGGCTTGCGGGTCGCCTGGTTGGTGGCGATCGAACCGACCTGCATGGACCGGGCGGCCTCGTCGGCGGACATCGGGCGGGAGGTCATGACGACCCCGCAAGTTGGTAGGCCTGCCGGACCGACTGCCCGAGAGACTGCACCACCGAAGCGATGTCCCGGACGGTGCGCAGCGCGTCCTGCGCGATCTCCCGCGACGTCACTGCGATCCGATGCGCCTCCCACTCCTCGATGCACTCGGTGTCGATCCATGACTCCCGCTCGGCCACGGTGACCCCGCCCCGGACCGGGCGGGGGCACTTCTCCGAGTGGGCGGCGGTGATCTTTGCCCGCTTGAGCGCGATCTCCGTCTGCGTCTCCGCGTCCCGAGCGGCCGACAGATCAGCCTGTGCCCGAGTCAGATCAGTGACGAGGGCGCGGAGCTTGGCCTCCACCTGGGCTGGGGTGAGGTCGCTCATGAGATCGGCCTTGCCTCGATGCTGCCGGCGCGGTGTCCGTCATCCCAGCCAACGGCGTAGATCTCTCCGGCCAGCCGGTGCAGCGAGTACACCTGCGAGTCGTTGAGGCGCTCGACGTTCTCGTAGGTCTCGGCGTCGACCCGAGCCTTGCGGACGAACTCCCGCACGGACTCGATGACGGACGTGGGGACCGGGGGGAAGCGGCTCATCACGCGGCCGCCATCGTTCCGAGCCGGACGATCAAGTCCCGCAGACCAACCGAATCACCGCCCGCGTCCAGCACTCCCGCGCCGTCGTAGCCGACCCGGTGCACCAGGTTCAGGATCTCCCGCAGCTCCGCCCGGCCCAAGCCCTCCACCATCGCCCGATCCGCGAACTCCTGCGGCGACGGCACCGGCTCCCCGTTGCCCAGGTAATCCAGGATGGTGATGGCCAGCTCCGGGGTCGGCGGGGAAAAGGTCTCACCGGCGGCGATCGTCAGGATGCGGGACTTCTGGACGGTCAGAGTGTTGGCCTTGTCCATCGTGGCCACGAAGTCAAACTCGTACTCGATGCCCTCGCGCTGCACGGGCTTGAGGACCACGTCCACGACAACTTTCTTGCCTCGGTCGTTCTCCTCGATGATCTGCTCGTTCTTAGTCCGCATCGTCACGATGACGTGTCCCGGGAACCCGAGAAGCGCGTCGATCATGGCCTTCTCGCGGTCGCCCGCGTTCCGCCACCCGGAGCGTTTGTCGTGGCCCTGGACGAGTTTGTCGGCCAGTTCGAGCATGCCGCCCTGACCGTTCCAATAGTGCGTCAGGGAGTCGACGATCAGCACGTCATAGCCGGCGGTTGCGGCCTCGTGGATGGTCTTGGCCAGTGCCTGGGGGTCGTACTTGTCGGGGTCCTCGACGTCGAACGCCCACCCGTTGTGACCCACGTACTTGCTCAGTGAGCCGCGTTCGGTGTCGACGGCGGCAATCCTCTTGCCCATCGCATGGGCGAGCATCAAGGAGGTGTAGGAGTTGTGAGTCGGCAGGAATTCGCTGGTGATGTACATCCGGGATTCGTCGGCCACTGAAATGCATACGGCATCTGCCATTCTGGTCGGCTCCACCGAATCCAGTCCGCGCCGGGCAGGGTATTTCGACCTCGGTGTGAACCGATCTGCCTTGCGAGCAAGCCGGAACGGGTTGATCCCCGCGGGCGGACAGATGTTCAGCCGCCAGTTCTGGGCGCAGTCCTTGGCCGTCCCGTCCGAACCTCGGTAGTGCGGGATCCGCGAACTAGTCGAGCATGTGCCTCCGAGTGACTGCACAAGGAACCGCACATCCCGCGCCAGTTGCTCGCTGGAGGTGGAGAACTCGCAGGTGTGTCCGTCGGCGAATCCGTCCGTATCCAGCAGGCCAGCCAGCACGGCGGCGCGGGTCTTGCCGCTTCCCCAAAGATACGCATGGGGGACGTGCTTCTCGGTCGAGCGGAGACCATGAAGCCCGAGCGTCCGGACCGCGTCCAGCGCGGTATTGCGCCCGCCTACACCGACGATTCCGAACGACCCGTCGCGATGCCAGCCGATGGTTGATCCGTTGGGCAAGGCGCGGGAGACCATCTCGCGGAAGTCGTCGTCAGGCTTGCACATCACCAGCCCCCGGGCAGTGAGACACCCGTCGCCAAGTAGGGCGCCGACGAGCCAAGGATCGAGCGGCAGATCAGCCGGGCTCTCAGGGAAGTCAACCGGGTCGACCATCTGAACCCAATGATTCCGCTTGCCGTTCCGGTCGCGAAGCGTATCCATGATCTCGGTCAGGTGCTTCGCCGATCCAGGTCGGCCGGACCCGCCTCGGGCTCCGCGATCGAGGATCGTCTGGGTCACCCAGAGGTGATCGGCTGTGGACTCGGCTGTGGACCCGTCGGTGAATGTCAGCCGATAGATCTGCTGAACGCCCTGCGGGTGGACAGCGGTCACAGCGGTGACGAACCCTGAAGGGGTGTACACCGGGTCACCGACGGTCAAGTCGCCGATCGGACGCCACCCCTCGGGGGTGAGGACCGGTGCATCAACCGGCTGGGCCTTCCCGGCGCCTGAGGGGCTGGCGATGGCGATACGGGCGGGTGCGGCGTTGCGGACCGCTGGCTTGAAGCTCATGCTGCACGCTCCATCGGCTTGAGCGCGCGGTTGTAGATCTGCCGGGCCCGCTTGAGATCCTTTGCGAGCATCAGGTTCTGCCAACCTGCGCGGAGATTGAGGGGATACAGTTCGCACGTCCCGGACTCAGACGGCAGATGTATGAGGACGCCGTCCTCCTGGTCGACGCCGAGGGGGGAACGCTCGTGGGTGAGCAGGTCATAACGGTCGCCGCGGGAGTAGCCACTGACCTGCATGCCGACAGCCATCGGACAGCGTGGCTCTCGGGCGCCGGTCTTCAGATCTCCTGTGAGGGTCCGACCGTCGGGCATCAGGATCAGCTTGTCGAGCGTGCCGGCGATCTCGATCTCGTCGACGACGACGAAGACCTCGTTGTCGAGGACCTTCACCCCGTGTCGGGCGAGAGTGTCTGCGTAGGCCTGGATGTCGGCCTGATGCTCGGCAGGGATGAGGTCGATGTCCTGGGTCTTGTCGTAGACCGCAGCCCACTCGTGCAGAGTGATGCCGAGTTCCCGCTTGATCGTCGACCCGGCCACCTCCTGTGCCTTCTCAGCCAACTTGCCGAGTGCCGTCTTGTGGTCCTCGTAGGGGTTGTCCGAGAGGTCGACCAACTCCGCGACCCGGCAGAAGATCTCCGGGCTGATCGTGACGCCGATCGCGGTCGTTACCGCCTGCCAGAACGCGAGACCTTTTCCGTCGTCCAGCTCCTTGGCGATCGCGGAGATCCGGGAGTAGCCCCGCCAGGTGCCGTCCGCCCGGTGGATGACGGGCCGCCCCCACTGGTCGCGGGGAACACCCTGCTCATCGATCTTGATCGACCGGCGGGTGCCGCGGTCGTCGCGGTAGAACTCGGGGACGACGATCCGCGGCTTCTCCACCATCGGCGGGTGCGGATCGGACTCCCACGCCCACTGGTCGTCGTGCACCCAGCCGTCAATGAGACCGGAATGATGCACCGACATCCCACAGTGGAAGCAGATGGTCATGACAGTGCCCACCAGAGGCCGCAGGCGACGCCGGCCCACACGAGCAGGCAGCCGAGGGTGATCAGCAGCCACACCGCGCCGAATGTCGTGTCCCGCTTCATCGCTGGCCCCAGGGGACGGTCAGGCCCTCGGTCTTGCACCAGGCAGCGAGAGCGTAAGAATGTTCCGGCTCCTGCCCGGTCTCCTCGGCCGTCTCGTACCGGCTACGCATGAAGTCCCAGGTTTGCTGCGCCCGGGTGAGCTTCTGGGTCCGCTCCTCCTCGGTGAGGACGCAGCGGGCGCTGATCCCGCTGTACTCCCGGGTCACGACGATGTCCGGCGCCGCGACGAGCAGGCTCACCAGCTGGCCAACGAGGGCGATCAGATCTCCGTCAACGGGGAACTCATCCAGGGCGAGGCGGACGATCTCCGCGCCCTCCTGCTCATGACGATCAAGGTCCTCGAACGTCTGCGGCCTCATCGGGACACCTCGACAGGGAGGTAGTCGGCCAACTCGTCGCGGACCGCGTCCAAGCTCTCCTCGAGGCCGCGGGTCATGCCCCGACCGAAGGCGACGCCGCTGCCGGCAGCGGCGGCCAGCATCTTCTCGATCGTCTGGACGAGGTTCTCGGCGTGCTCCCGCATCGCCTGCTCAGCGATGGTCACGCGGCCACCTCGATCCTGGAGATGCGCCGGACGATTTGCTGGGCGTGGCGATACGCGGCGGCCGCGGCGCGGAGCTGCGGCGCCTCCTCCCACTCGTGAGGGTCGCTGTCCCGGTCCGGGGTGGCCGAGCAGTCGGACTCGTGGGCGGCGAGCTCCGCGAGGAGCTGCCGGACCTGATCGGGAGTCATCGGGCCACCTCAATTACGGCCTTGAGCGCGGCGCGCTGGGCGGTCAGCGTCTGAACCCAACGCAGGTCTTCCTCGCCGTTGGCGCCGAACCCGTCGCTCCGCTTGAGGCACTTGCGGGCTGTGGTCAGGTCGTGCTCGACCCGCTTGAGCTGGGTGACGAAGCACGAGCAGTTGCCGCGGTAGGTGTCGAGCGGCACGGCCAGGTCCGCGACGAACTCACGGCGGAGCCCGTCCACCGCCAGGGCCTTGACCCGTCGGCCGATCGCCAGGCAATCACAGTCGGCGAAATGTCGAGGTGTCTCGACCTCGGGTGTCTCTACCTCGGGAGTTACGGTTGGTGTGGTCACTTCCAGCTCCTAACTGGGGGTGCCTGGGCCGGTTCTCGTTCCAGCGAGGACCGGCCGTCTTGTCTCTGCCCGATTGGGCATGTGACAAGACTAGACATATGCCCAAGCTTGGTCAAGTGGTAACCGTGACCCGAACGGGTGACGTGTGGGAACCCCGGCCGAGGAGGTCATTCCTGATGGAGGTCGCGGGCCGCCAGCCAGAGATCTCGGAGGATCTCCTTGCTGATCGCGCGCACAGCGCGGGCATGCTGGTGACCGGCCGACAAGGGTGAGCCTGCAGGAGCCGGGTTGCCCTTCGGCCCGCACCGCACGCACTCGGCACCATGCAGCGCGCCGTCGTATTTGGCTCGTGCGGCCTCGTACACCTGCCGGTATTGGGCGCTGTCCGGCTGCTTCACGCAGGAGGTGGCGACGAGCCACGCGCGCATCCGGGCGGCGGCGGACCAGTTGCCCTTCTGTCCGCGTTGACGTTTGGGTGCCACCCCGGCGGCATGGGCTTCGTGGGAACCAACAACCAGATGGCCGCCGGGGTGGACGACTGAGTACCCGCAATAGGCCCAGAGTTCGGACACCGTGCGTGGGCGATCGTGGAGTGTGTTCCAGTACGGGTCACCGATCGCGGCGAACAGGCGGGCGGCCTGCTTCTCGCCGACGCCCGGTTGCTCCTTGCCCCACACCTTCCAGAGCGGGTGTTTGCGCACCTGACGCTGGAGACTCAGAACTGCCTGATGCTCCAGAGTGGCCAGCCCGTCGGCGATGTCGCGGATACGCTTGACCTCAGGGACGGCGACGCTCAGGCCGAACCCGCGCTCCTCGCCGTCGTTGTCGATCTCGGTGCGGGTGAGCTGACGGAACCGGTTTTCGGCGGCGATCCGAATCCGCTCCAGGTCGTCCACGGCGTCGGCCAAGAGGGCCAGGAGCGGGTCCGCCAAGATCGGCCCCGCCGACGGGCCTGCTGGGGGCGTCGGATCTTCATTGGTCGGCGGAGACATTGAGCCGCTGACGACGCGCGCTGTTTGGATGTCGACAGGACATTGGTCGTCAACGGAGTCTGAACCACCGGCGGCGCCGTCTTTATGGGCAACGGGGGGCACGTGGCCGCTGGTGGTGGCCTTGAAAGCTGCGCGCTGAGACGGCCCTGATCTGGGTGCCGTTTCAACGATGGTCTCAGGGCTGGTTATGGTCCCCTGGCGCGGTAACACCCTGGTGGTCGCAGCACCCATGGCGTCGGGGGAGGACTGACCCTGAGGCGAAGAGGGGGTGGGTTCCGATAAGGGGGTGGCCTCAGGGGAGAGTGTGGCGGTCATGCGGCCGCGTCCAACGCGTCACGCACGTCCGACTCAGGCAGGTCGGCGACGGTCTCAACGCCCGCGTCAGCGAGCCGGGCCGCGAGGGCCTCGTACTGGGCGGCGCGGCACAGCTCCTTCGCTGCGTGAACCCGTCGCTCCTCGGCTGCGAACAGGAGATCCGATGCGGTGCACGCACCGATCTGCCGCCATCCGGACTCAGTGTGGAGCAACTCCGCGAGGAACCGCTTGTGCCAGTCGCGGATGCCCGACACCTTGGCCGATCGGCCGGTGATCGTGCGGTTCCGCGAACCTCGAATCAGGTCAGCGACGTACGCTGGGAGGGATTCATGGAGTGCGGCCACCAGTCGCGCGGGGTCATCGCCGATCTCGGCGAGTACGGCTTCGGCAAGCGACGAAGGAGTATCGAAGTGGGGAGCCAGACGACGGGCAACCGCGCGGACGGAGTCGGCCGCCAGGGGCGTGACGCTCATGCGGCTGCCCGCCGATTCTCCATGGCGGCAACAGATTCCGCCGTGATCAGCCATGGCGACGTGTGGCCTGGCGTGGCCTTGGTCGCAACGAGGTGGCCTTGGCGGATCCAGCGGTGGACCGTCCGGTAGTTGACCCCGAACCTCTTGGCCACATCCGCGACCGGGAGAAGGTCCGGAAATGTCATATGCCCAACTTAGGGTGCACGCCCGAATCTGGTCAACCGCACGCAAGGGTGATGTCGGAGCGAATTGACTCTTGTCGGAGCGAACCCTTATGCCTTAACTTGGTCACATGACAACAGCCACAGAACCGGGCCAGATCCCGCAGTGGACCATGGCTGACCGGCTCCGCAAAGCACGCGACCACGCAGGGCTCAGCCAGGCTGAGCTCGCCGACGCAATCGGGGTGTCTCGCAACTCCATCAGCAGCTACGAGACCGGCTCTATCCAGCCAAGACGCATCGTCCTCAATGCATGGTCATTGACCACGGGCGTACCGCTCGCATGGATCACGACCGGCGAAATGCCGGACGGAGACGACGGAGTGCGCCATCAGGGACTCGAACCCCGAACCCGCTGGTTTGAAGGCTCAAGGGATCCTATAGGCACCAATCACCCTAATGGGTGGTTCGTTATCGACTGGCCTACTAGTGCTTACGCTGCGTGAGAGACTGTGGACCATGGGGGACTCAAAGTCGAGCGATCAATGGCGCGACGCAATTAGAAGCTGGACGGACTGGTACGCAGCCGGTGGAGCACCGCAGACCACCATCGAACTCCGCACGTACCAACTGACGCGGCTGGCAAAGCACCTTCCCGACCGGGACCCGTGGACGATCACCACCGACGAGCTCGCCGCATGGATGGCTGAGCATCGGTGGTCCCGCGAGACTCTCCGCTCCTACCGGGCCGCGCTGCGAACCTTCTACGGGTGGGCGCACGCCGCAGGGCTCGTTGACTCGGACCCGGCCCGGTTGCTTCGCAAGGTGCCCGCAGCCATCGGAGTCCCGCGCCCGGCCGAGGAATGCGTGATCAATGACGCCCTCCGCCGCGCCGATCAGCGGGCATGGCTCATGCTGATGCTCGGCTCGCGCCACGGGATGCGCCGCGGCGAGATTGCCCGCATCTCAACCAAGGACCTCCGCGTGGATGAGGAGGGGTGGAGCCTGCTCGTCCACGGCAAGGGCGGCAAGGAACGCCTCGTCCCGCTGTGGCCCGACGTCGCCCGGATGATCCGGGATGCGCGGCCAGGCTGGGTGTTCCCGAACGGCTTGGGCCACCACCTGACGCCGGCCCATGTCGGGGTGATCGTGCGTCGGGCGCTGGACGGGGTGGCCACGGCCCACCAACTTCGGCACAGGTTCGCGACTCGCACCTACCAAGCAACGAAGGACATCCGCGCCGTCCAGGAGCTATTGGGGCACGCTTCGGTCGCTACCACGCAGCGGTACACCAAGGTCGCTGACAATGCGCTCCGGGCTGCGGTCCGGGCTGCCGGCTGAGACCATCGAACAGTTAGGAAGAGGGGATATCGATGAAGATCAGGGGGGCCTCGCCGGGCTCGGCATGGTGACGTGGCCACCGCACCCCGGCCGGATCACCGGAGGTACGCCAAGTGCTGTCGAGACAACTGAATTGCCAAGACGGCACCAACTGAGGGGATGATGTCGTGCCTTCATACAGTTTGGTCACCAAGGATGGCGTCCTGGTCGCCGACGACGAGGCTCGCACCGTGAGCCTGCGCGGGCAGGGCGGCTCACTGGTTGGCGCAACGGCAACCGTCGACACCGCCGGCGCAATCCAGAGGCGAATCACTGCGACACGGATCGTGCTGACCGGAGTGTTCGCGCTGGCCTGGCAGAAGAAGAGCGACGATCGCGAGCTCTACCTACTTATCGAGGGGGTTGACTACTCTATCGTCGCCCAGATCGATCCCTCGAAGGGGGCGCTCGCCCGCCAGTTCGCCGCGGGGATGAACTCCATCGGAAAGGGCCAGCTGGGAAGTCACTCGATGGTCGAACGGTTGGACTTCAACCAACGCAACGCGCTCTCACCGCAGGACAAGACCGACCGCGACGCATCCCTGCCTAAGGAGCAGCGCTCCGCTGAAGGTCGCCGTGACAAGGTCACCTACATCTTCTGCGCAGTCGTAGCTGCAGCCATTCTGATCATGATCGTCATTTCACTGATCCGCGGTTATTGATGCTCTACGCCGGCCGTCCGGCGGGGCGGTCAAGACGGTCAACGATGATCTGCGGCCCGCTGCGGGCCCCGGCTAGCCGAACTGCTCGCCGATCCGGCCTACCTGGACAACGTTCTGCTCGACGGCACCGTTCAGGCCACCGCGCTGGCGGCCGACGTTCTGGACCGGGTTCGGAAGCGCCGGCATCACCATCACGCACCAGCGGGGCGAGGCCACGCACCTCTCCGGCCTCACCCCGGGCGCCCAGATCATCAGCGCGCACCATGTCGGAAATGCCCTTTGACCAGGGAAACGTGAAAGCAAACCGGCCCCAGCATCGAGATGCTGGGGCCGATACCTGGGGTGAGCGACGGGACTTGAACCCGTGCAGGGCACGCACGGGACGCCGTCTGATCAGGCATTTCGCGGGATCTCAGAGCATCTCGTCAGCACCCGCAGGCAGCCCGCTGCTGACATTGTCAGCATGCCCCCGGGGCCCCCGTCATCAGGCGATCGGCTCACCGAGCCCGCCCTTGCCGGGCCGCGGCGTCAGACCCAGGGCGACCCGATTGATCCACTCCGGGATGGGGCGACCGAGCCGGGTTTGCGTGATCTGTACGAGCTTGGCGGCCGCGATCTCGGACTTGGTCGGCAGGCGGTTGCGATCATCCTGCGCCTGGTCCGTCGACATCCTGCCATCATCGTCCCGCTCTACGCCGGTCGGCGCCAGGTCGGTTAGCTCGTCGATCCCTCCGCATCCTGGATGATCTCATCGATGTATGGCTGGACATGCACCGAAGCGGATTCCTGCACGATGTTGCTCAGCAGGCGCGGACCTTCCTCCCGGATCAACCAGTCAACCCACGCTACGGCGTACGCCGCGCAGATCGGGAAGATCTCCTGCGGCTCGGTCTGGGCATTCACCGCACGGCCCCGGCGGGGATGACCAGGGTCCTGCCGCCGATCCGGCGGGCCGGCAGTTTGCCCTCGCTGATCATCTGCCGGACCCTCTGCTGGGTCACACCGAGACGGCCGGCTACCTGGGTGACGGTGAGCTCGTCGGCGGGCTTCTCCTCGTCGGCGTCGATGCGGCGGTCGAACTCCGCGGTCGTCATGACCTGCAGAGAGATGATCGGACGGCCGAGGGACGCCTGGCTGGCGAGAGCGATCGCGGTCGTGGCCGCGGTCCCCAGGCCTGCGGCGGGCAGGGTGATGATGAGTTCCCACCGGCCCCGGGGCAGCGGGGACACGACGGGGCCGTGCCCGGCGAGTGCGTCGATGATGTCGTCGGCCGTCGCGGTCTCTCCGCGGCCGCGGCCGAGCTCGATGATCGCGTTGTAGTCGGTGGTCATGGTTCCTTCCTCGACGGTGATGCCTGGGACAATGGACCCGGGAGGGCCCGGGGCACTAGGTCTGCCCCGGGCCGTCCCTTCGGCGGCTACCGACTGGGCGGCCACCGGAACCCTGCCCGTTTGAGCGGGGCGAGGGCGTTGCGGAATGAGCGCCAGTCGGACGGCGTCCCGGAGAACGTCGCGACCAGCTTCCCGTCACGGGACACCACGAGATGCCCCTTGGCGGTGACCTCGACGTCGAATCCCTGAGTCTTCAGCGCCTTGGCCAGCTTCCGCAGGTCCTTGTCCATTTGATCACCTCTCCTCTGCATCGGACAAGATAAGTCTATCAGTTGACTTGCGGTATCGCAAGCAAGCGAGGTAGACTCATCCCATGACCACCACGGAGATGACCCAGACCGCAGCGGCAGCCCGACACACCCTCCGCGCCACCTACGGACCCGGGTTCTCCATCCGACAGGTCCGCGGCGCTTACGGCCTGCTGGACGTGTCGTGGACCGACGGGCCCACCGAGCAGCAGGTCGGTCAACTCCTCGCGGCCACACACCCGCTGCGCCGACCCCACTACCTCCACCACGGCGACGGGTGGAGCCTGCACCGGACCCTGTCACCGGCAGCGCACACCTGGGCCGGCGCCGAGGTGCAGCGGCGGGGCATCCAGCCGGCGCTGAACGAGCCGCTCGACCCGGCGGACCCGACCTACTACCGCCGCGTCGCGCTGCTCCGGCAGACGGCCCTGCGTTTCTGACCTGCGCCGCGTGGCCGATCATGGGACGATTCGGTCACGTCGGGGCGGGACTGAGGGGATAGGGTGGGGTATGACCAGGAGGCAGTCAGCGGTGGACGGGTTCAGCCGCGGGGTCGGCCTGGCGCTGGGGGACACGACGATCCTGACGGAACGCCGGCAGGATCTGGCGAGCCGGAGCACTGTGACGGAGTCGTGGAGGAGCGTCGGGAACTCCCTGAGCAGGGCGATGTCCGCCGAGTCGACCCGGGCGACCAGGGCCAATACGCGCTCTTCTCGGTAGAGCATCACCGGGGTCCGATCCCGGACCCCGGCACCCTGGCCGCCTACAACGACATCGACCCGTCGTTCGCCGAACGCATCGTCAGAATGGCGGAGACCGACCAGCAAGGCATCCGAGCCGCGATCGATCGCACTTCGCGAGCCGAGGCGTACGCCGTCAGGGTCGGCATGACCAGCATGGTCCTGATCAGCGTCATCAGCCTGGCGCTCGCGGCGTGGCTGATCATCGCCGGGTTTCCGGCCGGCGCCGCTCTGCTGGCCCTGCCGCTCATGACCGCAGCACCGAGGTTCATCGCGGCACTCAAGGGCAAGCCCGAGAACGACTCGGACTAGTCCGCCGCTGGCTGTCGGATGACCCTGCGGACGTCGTCAGCACTCAGCCAGTAGGTGTCGCCGGCCGCGACAGCGACGAGCACGAGCGACGCCGTCCATCGCATGACGATCGCCGGGGTCCAGTCCTCCGAACGGTCGAGGTGGACGAGGCGGGCGATGACCAGTGTGAGTTCAGCCGGCCGTCTCGCGCGCCCGGGTGGCGGTGGCTGCTGGGTGTTGGTGACGAACTCCTTCGCTCGGTTTCGACGCTCGCCCATATCGCCCATCGTATCGAACATGTGTTCGCCGAGTGTCGTGTCTAGTAACTAGCTTCAACTTTACATGTCTACCGCAATGCTCTACACTAGACATGTGAGCGGACACCTCAAGGACCAGCAGATCGCCCTCGCCCCCCGCAGCGGCAAGACGACGACGCATACGGCGGACGTGGGCCGGGACCACCCGGGCGCACGCCCGGTGCGCCGGGGCACCGCGTGGAAGGTGACCTACTACGCAACCCCGTACGCCCAGATCGCGGAGTCGGCCGCCTGGGTCCTCAGCGGCCGACCCGTCGGCAACCCCGACCGTGCCGCCAACCTGGTGGCCGAGTTCCGGGCGACCGCGGAGCTGTCCGATGCGCACAACCTCTTCGTCATCGCCATCGAGCACATTGCGGCGGAGAATCCGCCGGCACGCTACGACCTGGTGGACCTCTCCTGGCTCGTCCACCAGGCATTCGAGGCCGCGTTCCCCCTGGTTCCGACCCGCACTCACGAGACTCCTGCGGTGTGCCAGCACGGGGTGCCCTACAGCGACGACTGTGCCGATTGCGAGGACTGACCATGGTCACTGACATCCAGACTGAGGCGGTCGAGACGATCGTCGGCCAGTACCAGCGGATGACCGAGGGTGCAGAGTTGGTCCTCCGGGTGAGCGTTGATGCCGCCAACGGGGTAAGCCGCACGTTGGACGACGACGAGCCCCAGCCGTTGGAGGCCGCGCGGGACGCTGCCTGCCGGGCACTGCGGAACCTCGGGGATCGCGAGGTGTCATGCCCCGGGGAGCATCCTCTGGCGCAGGCGCACGAGGCGGCCGTCGATGAGATCGACCGCATCACGAGAGTCCACGAGGGTGACCGGGATCCGTTGGACGCGGGCATCTTCGGGCCGCCATGGGCGACCGCAGCGAGGGCCGCCAAGGACGCGGTGCTCGGGGCGCTCGCCCGGGACCTGATTACCACCGATCAGTGCGCGGCTCTGGCCCACACCTGGTCAACGGCGGTCGAGCCGGTCGATCGGGTCCGGCTGGCCGTGGGTGACCTGGGCGCGGCGACAGACCGGTATGACGACCTGGCCAAGGAGCTGGCTGCGCAGGCGGACATGGTAGAGCGGCGTCGGCGGGAGCGGGATGACGCGATCCGGCGGGCGCGCGAGATGGGCATCCCGTACCGGGCCCTGTGCGAGGTCACCGGGCTGAGCCGGGCACGGATCGACCAGATCCGCCGCGGCGCGAACCGGTGACCGTGCGCCGCTGGCTCACTCGGGGCGGCGCACCCAGGGGGCGATGATCGGTTGCCACCGGCGATTTCGGCGCCCTGGCGAGAGGCCGGGGATGGGCAGCGGCCAGTGGTAAGGCGGGCGCCAGGTGCCGGGAACGGTGGGAACATCAGCTGGCAGCCCCAATGCGGGAGCGCATGATGCCGGGACCGGGCGACTGATCAGGTCGGCGTCGGTCCAGTGCAGGGTGTCCTCGTCATTGGCGCCGCCCAAGGGGCCGATCCAGGGGCCATCATCGTCGAGGGTCCAGCCGCCAATGTCGCCGTCCTGGCCCTCGGGATTGAGGCGGCGGACATGGCGGCAC
Organism: Micropruina sp.; assembly: GCA_044225075.1. Lineage (GTDB taxonomy): Bacteria > Actinomycetota > Actinomycetes > Propionibacteriales > Propionibacteriaceae > Micropruina. The sequence goes on from JBGAJF010000022.1 coordinate 29,166, forward strand.
GCGGACGGTCGACCGGGTCCACGCAGGACGCGAGGTGCCAGACCGCCGAGTTCGGGATGCGGTAGGTCCTCGACTTCACCGAGTTCACCGGCAGTTTCGGGGTGGGGAACTTCCACACCCGCCCAGGCTGCCAGTCCGGCGGCGGGCCCCCGTGCCCGTCCACACGGGCGCGCACACGCTCGGTGGCGTCGATGATCCCGTCGAGCGGCGCCGGCCACATCGCGGGGAGTGTGGCCGGGATCCGCAGCTCGGCTGCGATCCGGACGACGCGCGCGGGGACCCAAGGCTGACCGGTCACGTTCCCCTCCCCCGCCGACGGTCTCCTGAAACAGGGGCGCCTCCCGGCTGGAGGGCCGGGAGGCGTAGTTCCGCGCGCTGCGCGGCGGGTCCCAGTGGGACCGCTGGTTCAATGAGGCCCAGCCTTGCGGTCGGGTATCGAGATACTGCCCTGCCCTGGCCTGCCAGGTCAAGGGCTCGGCGCCTGACCGAGTGAATCCGGAAGGTCTGTATTGCGACCGTACAGGTCTGATGTATGATGGCAGTACATCGGGAGAGGGAGTCAGCCATGACCGCCATCAAGTTCGCCGACCTGGACGGCATGAACATCGTCACCGGGCCGGCCGACGACCTGGAGGCCGCGCTCGCGGCCGGCGGCAAGATCGACGTCGCCGGCCAGATCGTGACCCTCATCGGCGAGATCGAGCTCATGGAGGACGGCACCCCGGTGTGCGACTACGCCGAGCGGACTCGGATCGACGTCAAGCCTCGCCCGTCCCGGCATCGCAAGGAGTGCATCACCGGTGGGAACTGCTCGTCCCACGGCGACGGCAGCAACTGCGGCGGCTACGACTGCGACGGCTTCTGACCGACCATCATCCCTGGAGGAACGAATGACCGAGATCGCCTACACCGCATGGATCATGGGCGAGGACGACCTGATCGAGGTCGACATCCGCACCCTGCCCGACGATCGGCTGGAGGCCCTGCGCGCAGAGGCGTTTGCTGCCGGCGACACCGACCTCGTCGAGGCCATCACCGGCCTCGGCCGGATCTGAGGAGGCAGACGTGACCTCTGACCTGTACGCCGCTTACTTGGCTGAGTCCCGCGCCTGCAAGGAGCGGGACGGCGACTGCCACCATCCTGAGCATCACACCGAGCCCTCCCGGCGAGCCTGGGATGGCTATCGCCCCCGGGACTCCGACGACGGCGTCGCGATCGTCCGAATGACGTATCCGGGTACCTTCACCGAGTCCGCCGCGTACGAGGTCCTCGCGGTGTCCTGGGGTGGTGAGGACTGGCGGCTGCTGGACCCGCGCAACAGCCGGACTTGGGTCGGTGGCCAGGAGGTGGTCGCCTGCCACCGCCTGTCCCACGCGTGGGACGTCTGTCGATGGGTGGGTAGCCCGGAGGGCCACAACCCGCGCATGACGGGGTCGAGGGTGGCCCCTGGCACTCCGACGGTGGCCGAGTACATGGCCGCTGCGGCGAAAGAGGCGGCGAAAGAGGCGGCGAAAACTGCCGCTCAAAAAGAGCGGATCGACCAAATGTGGGAAAGCTACTTGAAGGGATAATGACATGTTTGTGGATGTTGCCGAGGCGATCGAACGCGCCTCGGCAGGTATTCCGATAATCCGGCAGACCTGGCTGACGTCGCCATTGAGCGGGAGATATCTCGCCACTTTGGAGACCGCGGATTCATTGCCGCCGTCGTTCGGTCGATCCTGCTCATTCCATCGGCAGAACTGCCCTGGAATGTAAACCCGCTGCACGATTACCTAATCGTGCGGGAGTTTCCCCGGGTCAAGCTCCCCATGGGACACACTAGGAGGAGCACGTCATGTGCGCGCTGACCATCGGTTGCTGGCTGCACGCCTACGAGCGAGCCCACGGTAGTCCGCATCGCGGATACCGTGGGAATGGGGACTACCGGACGTGGATGCGCCTGTGGACTGAGACTTTCAAGCAGGTGCCTTGGCACCTGCTTGAACAAATGCCGCATCGGGGACGAGCAGTGCCGCGTCGGCCGCTGCCGCCGGGGCCTGTGACGATGGCCCAGTACTTGGCGGCGCTGTGACCGCACTGAAGGTCGCACTGACCGGGCTGAACGCGCGTATCCCTGTCGAGATGATGTGCGCGTTGGGCGCCTTCGCGTCGGCCAACGCAGGCAAATCCCCGCGCGAACCGGGATGGCGGCTGTCTTTTCGAGAGGACAGCGCATTCAGGGACACTCCAATCTTGTGGACCGAACAGGTCCGGCGAGGAGCAGAGACCCGCCTCCAGAATGCGATCGAGACCGACCGGATGCGATGGGCTGATTCACCAGTTCTACAGTCCGAGCACACAACCCTGCTGGTGTCGCCGCAGGATGCCTGGGCATGGGTGGGCACCGTGATGCGGGTGATGGGCGAGGATGAGGCGCCGATGCTCCGCGGCCTGATCCACGACGGTGTCATCGCGCCGGGCGCCCGCACCAAGGTGCGGAACACGATGCGGCGAACCCCGCTGATGTTCACCAGCGGGCAGCAGCAGTTCCTGCGCCAGGCCGAGCTGCTGCGACGGTTGACCCCGGCGGAGACCGCGATGGCCCGGATCACCCGGCAGCAGGGTGATCCGCTGCACCGGTCCGAGGGGATCCCCTCGATGCGCTGGGAGTACAGAGCGAGCCGGCAGTTTGCCCTGTTGGCCACCAATCCGGCCAAGACGCCCTATGAGGGAGAGGCGGGCCTGGAGTGGTTGGCGTGGCGGGGTCTGCGGTTCTTCCCGGTGGCTGCGCTGCATCGTTGGACCACCCGTGACCGAAAGGCTCCTCGGCAGCCGATCATGCAGTGGCCGATCTGGACCGAGCCGCGCACCGTGGATGAGGTTGCTGGTCTGATCATGCACCGGCGAGCCCCGGACGTCGTCGGTACCGGCAGAGCGGCGATTTGCCGCAGTCAGTACGGCTACGGCTGGTTCCAGGATGGACTGGTGAAGCCGGTCCTGGCCCCATTACCCGAGTTTGATCGGGTGGTCGATCGCTGGAGGGCCGCGGAAATTGCGTTCCTGAGGGCCCGGGGCGACCGAGACGAGGGAATCGCCTGGGCCCGTCAACGGGGCGTGTCAGAGATGGAGATGCATCGGCGGTCCGGGTGGTCCCGGACCCTAATACGCGCTGGTCTCACCACTCCCGCAGATCCTGATCCTGACTCGGTCGAGGACGACGAGCCGTACCTGGATTGACCAAGGGCTTGAACTTTGCACGGCGCCCTTGTAAGGTTGGTGTCAGAGAAACCGCCGAAGGAGCCCGAAGATGATCACCCTCACCGCTACGATCCACCCTGACGGCATCGACGACAGCGGGTACAGCCCAATCACGGTGGCCGAGGCCGGCGTCGAGATCAACAGCGACACCCTGCCCTACACCGAAGACGTGGTCGAGTTCGACGCCAACGCCGACGCCGCACTGGCGCAGATGGGGTACCGCCGGGTGACCGGGTGGTCCCGCACCGACAGCTTCCCCACCGCGGGGCTGGAGCGGTGCTGACGCCTGACGCCCTGCCCGCCGAGGCCGACGTCGTCAGGGTGACCGTCGGTGGCCGCTCTCACCAGGTGGTGATGAGCCGGGCGGACGCCCAGGATCTGCTGGCGCTGCTGACGCGACTGGCCGCGCGGCCGGCTGACGAGCCGGACGCCGTCGAGATGACGGACGCCGTCGATCTATCTGTCGGTCTGACCACTGAGCAGGCGGCCAGTGTATGCGGATGTGGTGTCGTCGCGTTCCGCGAACTCGCAGCGCAGCAGCCGCTCAGCCCACGCATTGACACAGGACCGGACAGGCATCCCCGCTGGGACCCTGTCGCGGTGCTCGCGATGTCCGCCGGCGGCCTGACATCCGACGCGGGAGCGGCCGAGCGGCTGGACTACTCGGCTCGCGCATTCGAATCCTGGGCCGAGTCCCATGATCCCGACCTGCGCCTGCATGACATCCCGGAGGGATGGAGCCCTGAGCAGCCGTTGTGGGACGCGCACCTGGTGCGAGTCTGGACCGAGCGGCCTGGCCTGTCCCTCACCGAGGCCGCCGCAGTCGTCGGTGTGCGACCGTCAGCCTTCCGCGCATGGCAGGCCCAGCGGCCCGATCTTCGACTGCCTGCCGACCAGTGGGCGGACCGGCGAGCTCCGCTGTGGGACCCGGTCAAGATCGCGGCAGCAACGGAGCCCGTCGAACGGGGCAGCGTCGGCGACGCATCGATCACACTGCCCACCCAGATGAGCCTGGATCCGCTGATCTGGCACCTGGCCGGGCTTGGCCTCGCCGCGATTTGCGAGCAGGCCGGGCACAGCGTCCGCTACGGCTGGGCCGACGGTGAGTCACGGATCGATGGTGTCGATTGGGATGAGGCTGGACGGGCTGTGGCCAACCACGCCGCGGCGATGGCCCGACCCAACTCCTGGCTGCGGGAAACCGTGGACGTCGCCGGTAAGCCGGTGCACGTCATGGGTGCACGATGGCCAATCCCGGATGAGCCTGCCGACCTGGTCGAGATCCTGGCCCGACGGTCGAGCGTGCTGGACCTGATCCGCCATGACGACCTGTCCGTGCGCATGGTCGCCGGACTGGGGCTGTCGCCGCTGCCGTACCTGCTGTGGTCCGACGACGAGTGCGTCGTCGACCTGGACCAGGACGCCCTGATCGGCCTGGACCGGGCCCTCGCCGATCCACTGACCCGCGACCGAACACGTGACGCACTCAACGCGCAATGGTCTCTCGAGCGGATCCGGCAGCCCAACACTCCCGCAGGTGTCAATCCATGGGACATGACACCCCGGCAGCGGGGGATGTCGATCATCCCGGACCGCCTGATCCCACTGTCTGAGTCGGTCGCCAACCGCACGGTCCCGCAGATCGTCGCCGCGTTGCGAGACCGGGAGGTTGTCCGCCGGCCGGTGGTGAATCCACGGATGACCGGCTGGACCTGGCAGGACGACGACGTCGACGACGCGGTCACCTGGTGCGCCCTGTGGGCGCTGTCGATGATGCCGCCCGAGCAGCGCGACGAACCAGTGGACATCTGGCATGACCTGACGCGTGGACTGTTGCCGCGGCCACTGGTGCCGGGGCACATCGAACGAGCCTGGCCAGGCCCGGGGTTCCGCGGCTGGCTGCACCTGCCGATCTGTTCTCCTCCCACGTCGCCGAGTCGAATCGCCGAGATCATGCGCAGTCAGGCGTATTCCGAGTCCGCGCATCGGGGACTCCCGGAGGTGGAGGTCCAGCGGCTCGTGCACTCCGGGCTGAGCTCGGATGGGGCTCACCAAGGATTCGCCGCGCTGGCCGGGTTCACCCTGGCTGAGCAAGGCGTCCCGGTCATCGTCCGATGGCAGATCAGCGATGACCGCAACCCCAAGGCGCCCCGCCGGTTCGCCCAAGGATGCGAGACGATGCGCCTCGGCGGGCTGTCGTGACGGAGAAGTGGGAGCAGGGGAAGCTGTCGCCGCGGCTGGACCTGACCGGAGAACCCGGCGCCGGGTGGCATCCCGGAGGGCTCCTGCTGGTCTGCGACGATCTGACCGCTGACGACACCTTCGACCGGGTCCACCTGACCGCCGACGGGCCGCTCGTCGGGCTCACCCTGCAAGGGCCGGAACTCACGGTCGATCTGCTCACCGGGGATGTCCCGGACCGACCTGACTGGGCGGACCCTACGATCCCTCTCGGGTCGACTACGAGGGTGGCGTTCCTGCTCGTCCTGGTCGACCACCAGTCCCAGATGGTCGTCCGGGTCCGCTGGTTCACCGTCAGCCCGCATCTCACCCAGGCTCTGCGGCGTGAAGCGCTTGAGCGTTTCCGCGGGCCGCTGAGCGGCCCGGAGTTCATGCTGGCCACGATGGCCTGGCGTGAGCGGTTCCCCGATCTCGCCTCTGTGCGGGCCGGTGCAATCGCCAGCAGCCGGATCGGAGACTGACATGACCAGCGGGCCAGTGTGCTACCTGTCCGGCAAGCAGGTCGCCCAACGCTTGGGCATCAAACCGGACACATGGGCGTCGTACAGGTCCCGGGGGTACACCCCGGAGCCGGATGTGATGATCGGCGACATCGCTGGTTGGCTGCCGGAGACGGTCGATGGGTGGCTGCGCCCGGGGCAGGGCGCACGCACCATCAGCGTCAGAGGGCAGACCGGCACCGTGATCCCACCTGCATCGCACGAGACTCACCGTGCGGTGCTCGACTGGAATCTGCCGGACGTGCCTCCTGCGGCCTACGTGGCGGCGCAGGAGGCCCTGCGGGACTACCTGGTCGACATGGACGACTCCGTCGTCTACTCCGCGCTGGATGAGCCGGCTCGGGAGGTCGTGGACAGTTGGTTGCGGTTGTTCCTGGCGATCATCACTGAGCACGACGTAGCGACGTTCCGAGCCCTGTTGGATGGTCAGACACCCCCGCAGCCGTAAGAAACGGCGAAACTGACCCAGAGGAGGCCCCGATTCGGGAAGGTCTGTGCCTTGCCGCCAACCCATGTGACCTCGACCTCGAATCCGGTTATCCCGACGGTTGTGTCGGCCGGCTGCCAACCCATGCTGACCCGACCTTGATCCGTGCCGTACCCGGCGCGGTCGATGGTGGTGATCCCGTCCCGGGTGCCGAGGATGCGGATGCTGACCGCCTCGGTGAGGTCCACCGGTCCCGCGTCACTGGTGAGGTCGATGATCAGGTCGGGTGCGCGGTCCCCGGCCTTGAGGGTCATCAAGTGGCCGTAGCCGCGGATGGTCGCCTGCGGGTTGGTGATCTCCATCGGAGGTTCGATGGCTGCCCCGAGGAGGCGGTTCGGGCCGAGGAGGCAGCTCGGGCCGAGGATCATCGGCCCGCCCGGGGGCCCACCGGATGGCCCGAGCGCACCGGGCAGGCTGGATCCGAGCAGCATCGCGCCTCCTCTAGCCGGCGGGGATCACGGGGGTGCCGTCGTCCCACAGATTGTTCTCCCAGATGTTCCCGGGCCTGTCGTCTCGCCACCCGGTGACGGGGCCGTAGCCCCCACACTTGTTGTTCGGGCCACGCTGGAAGACGTTGTCCCGGTAGACGATGTCGTGGTTCAGCTCCGCGTTCGCGTTGGGCCGCCAGCCCGCGTAGGTGCAGTAGGCCATCGTGTCGTACCCCATCAGGAGGTTGCCCTCGATGGTCGCGTTCGTGATCGGGGCGAAGTCTGGCAACATCACCACGTTGCCGGTGCACCCGTTGTCGTTGTCGCAGGCGATCCGGTTGTGGCGCATGGTGAAGTTCGGCCCGCCGGAGTTGAGGACACCACCGAGGTGCGGCTGCTCCTCCATCGCCGGGATGGATTGGCCGTGCAGCCATGAGTCCTCGACGGTGCAGTAGCTGGAGTTGTTCGTGCACTGGACGATCGTCTGCCCACCCTTGATCTCCGAGCGGCGGATCGTGATGTTGCCGTTGCTGACCGCAGCGCCGAAGCTCTGGCCGGCGTCGATGGTGCTGTCCTCGACCAGGACCGACCAGGTGCTGGAGTTCGGCCGGTCGTGGTCGACGGACAGGTGACCGTTGACCATGCTGTTCCTGATCGTGACGTTCGCGGCCATGACCGCGACGTCACAGCCTGTGAACCGCAGGGCGGTGACGGTCTGGTTGTCGGTGTTCAGGTAGCAGGTGGCACCGGATCTGAGGCCGGTGAACTCGGTCAGGGTGGTGCCGTCCGGTACACCGGTGGTGCTGGCGTCCGGCCAGCATTCACCGGTGCACGGGGGCGTGTAGTCGGGCGCTGTGTCCCCTCCTGTACTGACGACGGTGACTCCGACGATCACCGTCGCAGACACCAGCGCCGCGCCAACGACCGCCATGAGCCGCTGGCCGGGCTTTCCGAGGATGGGCATATCAGGCCCCCAGAGCCGAGACCTGGCCGGCCGAGAGTGCCAGGTCCCACACCCGGAAGGTGTCGATGTCGATGTTCAGCCCGCTGGTGTAGACCAGGGTGTTGACGATCCGCTGGAAGTCCCGCTGCTCGGTGGCAGAGATGATCTCGGTTCCGTCGAGGTAGACCTTCAGGGTGGTTGCGTTCTGGGTGATCACCAGCCGATGGGGTGATCCTGTGGACACGGTGGCGGTACTCGTGGTGGTGGCCACGCCGTAGACCTTCACCTGACCGCTTGCGGTCAGGTTGAAGAACGTGTTGGCAGCCTCCTCCTTCACGTAGAAGGAGGCCTCCGACCCGGGAAGCGCGTTCAGGGTGAAGTCGATGGCCACGCTCCACTGAGCCAGCGCAGAGCCTGTGGTGCCAATCGGGTAACCACGGACCTTCGATTTGATGGTGCCGCTCCCCCAGACGGGGGAGCCGCCAGTCTGGTCGGTCAGGGTGTACAAGGTGTTGGTCGAGGTTGCTGTGGTGCCCGATCCCTCGTTGAAGTTGAACCGGGAGATCGGAGCCAACGGGTCCAACGTGGTGACTGACAATGCCGAGGACTGGGCGCTCCAGTTGGGTACCGCGTCCCGGGCCCGGACGGTCACGCTGTAGGCGGTGTTCGCGGAGCGCCCGGTCACGGCGAGGCTCGTGCTGGACGTGGTGCCGTAACTGGTCCCGTCGATGAATACCTCGTAACCGGTGACTGCGACGTTGTCGGTCGACGCCGTCCAAGAAACGGTGAAGCCCGAGGTGGTGATCGCAGAACTGGTGAGCCCCGTCGGCACCGAAGGGGCGGTGGTATCGGCACCGGAACTAGTCGTGACCGACAACGCGGAGGACTGTGCACTCCAGTTGCCGGCCGCATCTCGGGCTCGCACCGTCACCGAGTAGGCAGTGGAGGCCGACCGTCCCGTCACTGCCTGGCTGGTTCCCGATGGAGTGGCATAGCTGACGCCGTCGATGAAGACCTCATAGCCGGTGACGGCCACGTTGTCCGTGCTCGCGGTCCAACTGACGGTGAACCCGGAGGACGTGATGGAGGAACTCGCGAGCCCGGTCGGGACGGACGGGGCGGTGGTATCGCCGGAGGAGCTGGTGGTGACCGAGAGGGCGCTGGAGTAGGCGGACCAGTTGCCTGCAGCGTCCCTCGCTCTGACGGTCACCGAGTACGCGGTGGATGCGGTAAGGCCGGAGAACGAGTAGCTGGTGCCGGAGACGCTGATCGGGGCGTCGGTGCCCAGGCGCACCTGGTAACCGGTGACCGCGACGTTGTCGGTCGACGCGGACCACGACACAGAGAAGCCTGCCGCGGTGATCGACGAGGACGAGAGACCGGTCGGCACCGAGGGTGCCGTGGTGTCCCCGGACACGGCGCCGTTCGGGGTGAACCACAGGTCGTTGGTAACGTCCATGTTGTCGGGTCGGGCCGCCCCTTCCCCCCGCATATCAATCCAGAGCACCGAGACTGACCCTGTAGGTCGGGTCTCCGTGCCCGTGGAAACAAGAACCACTTGCGGGTAGTTCGCGCCGATACCCCCTGCGGGCTGCCACGTGCCGTTACCAGAGCTGTCTGACGTGAGCACCTTCCCGGCGCCCGGACTGCCACCACTGACCCGCAGTGCAGGGACCGTGACGGTGCCGGTGAAGGTCGGGGAGGCGGACGACGCCTTCGCCGCGATCACGGTGTTCGCCGCAGTGATGGCGTCCGCGTTCGCGGCGGCGGATGCCTGTGCGGCCTCAGCCTTGGTGATGCCCTCGACGACCCCGTCCTCGAGCCGGTTGACGTCCGGGCCCTGATACGCGTCACCATTGACCCACGCCGGGGATTTGCGCACGAAGTCCATCGGGTCTCCTCAGCTGGCTGGGGCGACGGGGGTGCCGTCGTCCCAGGTGTTGTTCTCCCAGACGTTGCCCGGGTTGTCCCGCCACCCGGTGACGGGCCCGTACGCGCCGCACTTGCTGTTCGAGCCGCCCACGAAAACGTTCCCTCGGTAGACGATGTCGTGGTTCTTCGTGGCGAAGTCGTTGGGCCGCCACCCGGCGTAGGTGCAGTAGGCCAGTTTGTCGCTGGCCTCCAGCAGGTTGTTCTCGATCAGGGCGTTGGTGATCGGCCCGAAATCGGGGAGCTGCACGACGTCTCCTGTGCAGCCGTTCGGGTTGTCGCAGGCGATCCGGTTGTGCCGCAAGGTCACGTTCGGTCCACCCGAGTTGAGGAACCCGCCGAGGTGCGGCTCGCCAGCCATAGGTGGGATGGACTGGCCGTGCAACCATGAGTCTTCGATCGTGCAACCAGTCGAGTTCTCCATGCACTGGACGATCGTCTGCCCACCCTTGATCTCCGAGCGGCGGATCGTGATGTTGCCATTGGACACGGCGGCGCCGTTCTGGGTTCCCGCGTCAACCACGGAGTTCTCGATGGTGACCGACCAGGTCTTCGCGGTGGCGCCGCGGTCGGAGTCGAGGTAGACGGCACCGTTTACCCGGCTGTTGCGGATGACGACGCCCGGCGAGTAGGCGAGGACCGTGCAGTTCAGGATCTTCCCGTCGATGACGGTCGGCTGGTTGATCAGGCAGGTTGATCCGGACGGGTAGGGGGTGAGGTTGACACCGGCGGGAACACCGGTGTTCGACGCGTCGGGCCAGGCAGATGGGGTTCCGGTGGGCGTGGTCGACGGCGGTGCGCTGGTCGTCGGTGACGGGCTCACCGGAGACGAGTCCGTCGTGGGCTGCTGAGTCACCGTCTGTGTCGTGGTGACCGGGTCGGCGGTGACCGTGGCGGGAGTCTCGGTCACCGTGGCAGTCTCGGTGCTTGTCACCGTGACCGGCGCGGGCAGCGGACACGACAGAGTGTTGTCGGTGATCGTGCACGCCACCTCTGTGGTGGTGGACGCGGCGACGGCGGTGACCGTCCCCATCGCCATGAGCGCCGCTATCAGGGCGACGACGAAACGCTTACGCATCAGGCTCCTTCGATGGGGTGGTATCGCCAGCCGACTCCGCCGGCTCCGAACACGCCGGCGTGGGGTGCGATGGTGTGCTTGACCTCAGCGACCGCGGTGGAGGCGCCGAGGGTGGCGGTGACCCGGAACCACAGGGTCTGCTCGACCAGCCGGCCAGGGCACCGGTAGGTCCGGGTTCCGCCGCTGCCGGACAGCGAAACCGTTGGGGCGATGACGTTCCCGCCGGGGCCGTCGATCTGAGCGAACACCCAGGAGTCCGGCACGCTCACCGACGACGCGGTCAAGACAGCGATCGAGAAGGGGTCGAACCGCGCCGGGTTCGGACCGAGCGTGACCTCGAAGGTCCCGCCAGCGATGACGTCCAGAGCGGCCAGATCGTAGGTGACCCCGCCGACAATCACGTCGAGAGCGGCGAGATCGTAATTCACGCCGTCGACCCCGGCATCGACGGCCGCGAGCTCGTAGGCGACCATCAGGCCGTCGGTGCGATCTTGACGACGAGCGCCCGCCGATCAGCGCGGGTCGGGATCGCGGCGAGGCCGGTCGAATCCACGTCCAGCGGGGTGACGTCCGCGAACGACGTGCTCGGGTTGTACGACCAGGAGTCGACAACCGTTGTGCCGTCCTCCTTGTAGAGCGTCACCGCGACCGATGTTCCTGTGCCGCCGGACCATCGGTCCCGCATGTACAGCTTGATCGGACCGAGGTCACACGGGTTGAGGACGATGGTCTCGACGTCAGTGCCAGGCGGGTTGTCTGACGACTGCCCGTAGGTGGCGTCCGAGTCGTCCACGTAGCCGGTCCGCCGGTCGACCGCGCCACCCTGGTTCGCCCATGATCCCGTCGCGGAGTACAGCCCGGCACGCTGCCCCGGACCAGCGTGCACATAGACCGTGACCGATGAGTCCTGGTTGCCGCCGGACCACACCAGCCGCCGACGGAACACATACCGACCAGGCGAGGCCACTGGGACGCTGGTGCTGGCCGATGACGGGGACGCGATCGACGGTGACGCTGACCCCGGAGGCTGCGAGGTGCACGACCACGTCCCGGAAGTGAAGGTCCCGGACTCGGTGGACGTCAGGGTGACCGTCGCGCCGGCCGCCGGGTATGCGTCGGACACGGCAGCGGACACCGACGGAGCCGACGCGGCCGGGACACCACCCAGCCAGGTCGTGGAGGCAGAGACGAACTCGATGTAGTCGTAGTCGAGGGTTCTGGCCGCGGACTGGGCCTGGTGGAACCCGAGGCGCAGCTTGGTGAAAGCCGCGCCGGCTCCCATGTTCCACGCCGTCTGCGACACCGAGTACAGATGCGACCCTGCCGCGTCGCTGGGCGAGGCGTAGAACCGGGCCTCGAACTTGCCGTTCGACGTGGTCGATCCGGAATCGACGAGGATCCCGATCGCCACATACTGGCCGGCGTAAGGGGCCGCACTGGCCGCCGAGACCAGCGTCGCTGATGTCGATCCCGGGTTCGAGTTGATCTCGATCTTCCAGTCGGTGTTCAGGACGATGTTCGCGACAATCGTCGTCCCCTGGTAGAGGCGAACGATCGTCGTGGCGACGTTCGGAGCGGTTGCCGGCAGCCGCACCGGCACCCTGACGGCCTGCTGCGTCGAGCTGGTGATGTTCACCCCGGCGACGCAGGCGGCGGAAGTGCCGCACACGAAACGGATACCGCGGGACCCGTTCAGCGCCGCGGCAGCCTGCCCGGTGATGGACCCACCCGACCCCGCGGATACGACCTCATCGAGACCGGAGTTGCCAGTAGTGGCCGCGAGCCCCTCGGTCAGGGACTCGAAGTTGAGCACGGTCACGTCAGCCGCCTCCGTTGCTGATCGGCACCGGCCCGCCGGTGGTGAAAGTGTTGTTGCCCATCACCGTCAGCAAGCTGGGTGACTTGAGGATGTAGAACTGGGCGTTGCCGTGCGGGAACGGGACGAACTGGTTGTCCCGGATCGTCGCACTGGAGAAGTCGTTGCCGTTCCCCGACGGATGGTTGACGCAACACACCCCGCCCTGAAAAACGTTCTGCTCGATCAGGACTCGCTCGATCTTGTTCGCATCCGTCGAGTCGACCTCTTGTTTCAGCAGGACGCCGCTGTTGTAGAAGTCGTCCCCGGCCTGGATGTCGCTCTTGTGGCCGGTGTGGTGGTCCCACACCACGCCCGTTGTTCCGTCACCAGCCCGGAGGCCGCCGATGTAGTTGCCACGGACGACGTAATCCTTGCCGCGGTGAAACTGGATAGCGTCGCAATGCATGTAGTAGGAGCCCTGGGTGGGCATCCCTGGGGTGGTGGCATCCCATTCGTCGTAGGCGCAGTCGTGAATCCAACAGCCCAACACATGGACGTCGCCGACCTGCGACGTCAGCGAGATGCCGTCCGTCACACCGTGGATCTCGCAACGCTTGATCGTGTACCCGCCGCCGCGCATCCCCTCCAACCACAGGTTCCCCCGGCCCGCCAGGTCGCAGTCCTCGATGACCGCGCCCCGCAGGTTCTCGTTGGACGCGATCACCATGGCCACGGACGAGCCGGTCGCCTGGGTGCCACGGATGCGGCAGTTGCGGATCGTCACCCCGCTGTAGGCGAGAAGCCTCACGCTGCCGTAGATGTCCAGGTTCTCGATCACCTGGCCGTTGGACGACGCGGTGAAATCGCCATCACCGGATGCGGGGTAGCGGGTCAGCGTCCCGGTCGGGCCAACGAACGACGTCGGATCGCCAGGGATCTGGAGGGCGTTCTCGGTCGAGAACACCAAGTCATCCCGGCTGGGTCCCGGCTCGTAAAAGGTGCGGGCGTCGAGGGCTGTCAACTGGTACAGCAGCGAGGTCGGGGGGACACCCACGTCACGAGTAGACCGACGTCCAGACGTCGCCCAAGTCCCAGCGGATGTTCGTGGGTTCGGTGTCGCCGGGCACCTCCCAGTTGATCGACACCCCCGACGGTACCGTCGGCCTGGCCGCGGCCACATCGGTGGTCCGATAGGTGAGCCGCAGCGTCAGCCCGGTCACCGCCGGCACGGAGACGATGGTGCCCAACGCTGCGATCGCAGCAGCCACGAACGCCGTTGTGGCGATGCTCGTGTCACTGTCGCCCGGTGCTTGGGTTGGGGCGGTCGGGTTCCCGGTCAGCGCGGGGGACGCGAGCGGAGCCTTAGCCGCCAGGCCGGACGTCAGATCTGCGGCGGCTGCCGCGCCCAGTGTCGTCAGCACAGCATCCGCCGACGTGTCATCCAGGTAGGTGCGGGAGAACAGAGAGATGCCCGCCACCTCGGACACATCCGACGCGCCGCCGGAGGGATGCGACGACTCCAGCGCCGCGACCCGCGCCTCCAGCTCCGTGGTCACCGGTGGCGCCGATCCCGGACCCGACACCTGCTCCAGCAGCTGCCACTTCAACGTCGACACCGAGTCCGGGACCATCCGGAACTCGTGCAACCGGGGCTTGGTCAGGTCGTCGCCCCGGTACACCTCGAGCTCGTAGGCGATGTCCAGGTGATCGAGGTCGGCGGGTGTCGCGCTGACCTGCCGCAGCGGCGGCCACTCGTCGATCACCCAGTCCTCGCCGGTGACCGTCCGAGACGGGCGGACCCGGTACCACCATGTGGTCTGGACCGGTTCCGCGGTCGATCCGGGGTCCTCGATGCGAGGCTGAATGAGCACGAGGGTCACGGGGTCAGACCTTCGGCCGGTTCACGGTGACGTACACGCCCCAGGGCACGCCGATCACAGCGACCAGACCTGCGAGGGCGTAGCCGATGCCGCTGTACGGCTCGGGGACAAGAGGAGCGACCACCCCGAGGATGGTCGCGAGGGTGCCCAGGATCGCGGCGACCACGGCCTTCTGAGGGCCGGTCAACACGTCTGGAACGTTGGGGTCGGTCATGTTGTCCTCCGTCACTTCTGGAGCAGCTGCTCGATCCGGGCGAGCTGCGCGCTGATCTGCTGGGACAGGCCGACCTGCGCGGCGATCAGCGCCGCCAGGGTCTGCGGCTGCCCGTCAGCCGTCTTGGTGCCGGTGTCCGTGTTCAGTACCGTCTTGCCGATCGCGGCCAGCACGTTGCCGGACGCAACGGCGCGAGACACCGCGACCTGCAACGCGTCACTGGTGTTGGCCCACGCGTCGGGGTCGGAATAGGTTGCCATGCTCACTCCTTGAACCAGGCCGGCCACCACGAGGCCGGCGGGTTGATAGGTCCGAAGCGGACGATCAGATCGTCCGCGACTTGCTCCATCGGCGCGTAGTTCTCGCCGGTGGGGAACTCGCTACCCTGCGTCCACTGGCAGCGCTGCGCCAGTGTCATCTCCTTGGGGGAGTCCAGGAATCGGCGGGTGCGGCCGCCGTGGGATCCGCGGATGAAGATCCGTGTCGATTCGGCCGGGTCCATCAACTCGGCGACCGACCCGTAGTCGTACATCGGCCGCTGCTGGAAATGACCCACGGAATCCGCTGTGGTGTCCCACGTTCCCGGCGGGGTGCCCGCCGGTTGGGCGGGTGCGACCGCGTCATGCTCGTACGCGAGGGACTGGCGGGCGATGTCCCGCCAGTACTGGCTGACGTCGCTGCGCCGGGTTGACCCGTCGTTGGCGTACAGCAGGAAGCTGCTCTCCGCGGCCGCGGTCATCAGGGCAGCCTTGGCCGCGTCCGCACCCCACGGGAGCGCAGCCCGATAGATCACCTCGGCCCGGGCGATCTGCCGCGCCGACAAATCGCTGAGCCTCACGCCGCGAACCATCCCCACCAGGCCGACGAGGGCCTCGGGGATACCAGCCGGGCGGCGACCTGACTGCGCAGGGTCGGCCCGTCGACCGCCGCCGGATGGATGTCGTTCTTCCTGTCCGTCGACTCCAGATGCTGGATCACCCGGTTCGCCGACCAGCCCATCGCCTGACACTCGGCCACGCTCATCGTGACCAGCGCCTGGTACTGCACGTCGGGGAACGGTGTGCCGTCGCCCGGGTTGTGAGTTTCCGTGCCCCAGAACGCGTACGAGGCGCCGTCGTAGTCGTCGGCTTTCCATGCACGCCCCCGGCACGGCTGGTCGTTCATGGCGCGGTCCAGGACCTCCCGGATACCGTCGCCGCCGTGCTGCGCAACCCTGCCGGCGATCATGTACACGGTGCCGGTCTTGCCGAGGTAGGTGTTCACCACCGGCGGTTTGAGGAAGTAGCTGCCGGTGTTGTACCCGTTGCGAAGCATCGACACGCCGTTGGAGTCCGGCGACGAGTAGCTGATCACGAAGTGGTGCTTGAGGGTGGCGACCGGCCGGCCATAGGTCCAATCGCCCACACCGAAGTTGCGCCAGTCATAATCCGGTTCGACCACCGACAGGCCGTGATCCCTGTAGGAAGTGACGATGTCGTCCAGCCAAGTCATCTCGACTCCTCAGTTGTGCGCCGCGCTCGACGTGTGCTCCTGCGTTGCTCCCGCTGCGCGAGCAGCAGCAGCGTCCCGATCCAAATCAACGCGAACCCGAACCCGGTGAAGATGACCACCCGCAACACCACCCGGACACCGCCGTCGTCCAACGGCGCCAACCAGCCGACCCGGCCCGCGAAGATGTAAGCGAACAGGGCAGTCAAGCCGACAGAACACAGGAAGATGAACCAACCCTCGCGGATCCGCCACCACGTGGCCGTCACCGTGTAGAGCAGCAGGAACAGCACCCCACCCAACGCCAACAAGCCCAGCTCAACGTCCCCGACCGTCACCCAGAAACCGTCCATCACTCAACCCCCTGCGTCGGAATCACCGGCCGCCGCATCCGCATCGCCTTCCGGAACCGGGCCGCCAAGTTGTTCTCCTGCAACAACCACCCCAACGCCCGAGACTCAGCGCGGATCAGTGGCTCCTGATCGGTGACCCGGATCAGCTGCTCCTCGGCCTCCCGACGGGCAGCGTCCATCTCTTCTCGTGCCTGGTCACTAGTCATCGGACTCCGCTCTCGGGAGTGCCTGTAGGAATGCTGCATTCGCGCGGAGAACGACCCGCACCTCGTCCATCAGCGCAGCGTTGGCCCGGTTCGCCTCCAACGCCGTCAACGCGGCCTGCTTCCACCCGTCCCGTTCCGACCGGGCATCAACGAGGTCCGAGTCCGCGTCCACCTGAACGTCTTTCAACGTCGCTTCCGGAACCCACTTCCGACGTGCGACCAGGCGCAGCACATACAGCACCAGACCAGCGAGGACGGCCCACCCGGAAACATCGGAGAAGACAGTGAAATCCCAAGGCATTAGGCCGGGCCCAGGTCCACCACTTGCAAGATCGACCCCACGAACCGGACGCTCGCGCCCGCGCCGGCGTTGATACCCCGCATGTTCCAGGCCACCGTGCCGGAGGTAACCACCTCCCACTCCCGGCTGACCGTTGCCTGGATGCTGACCGCCGGCAACGGCGCCTGAAGGTAGGCCTCGGTGGACGCGATCCCGGGGCCCTCCACATAGGCCCGGGGTGTGCACGCACCGGTGAGGGCCTCGACCACCGCCGACGCCCGCACCAACACCCACCGATTCCCAGCAGGCAGCGTGACCGCCGGCATCAGGATGATGTCGCATGGGGTGGTGCCCGTCGCGTCAGCCGCGGACGGGCGATGCCCGTCCATCAGCATGTTGTGCTGCGGCTCCCACACCCACGCCTTACCGCTGCTGTTCGTGTGAATGTAGGAGCAGTACCCGGCCCGGTTGCTGATGTAGCAACGCATCCCGACCTTGCCGGCCGCGATCGCCGACGAGTACGCCGAGTCCCGCGCCGACGTCGAAGCGAACGTCGGCGTGACGACCGGATCGAGTGCCTGGTTCAGGGTTTCGAAGAACACGTCGATCTCGGGCTTCACACCATTCTTCGGCGGTCCCGGGAGGGCGGCGATCGGTGAGTTCGGCATCAGGGTTTGTCTCCAATGACGATCGTGTTCACGATGGTCGGCACTCCCTCGACGAGATGGACGAGCACCTTGCGGCCTTCCAGGAGCCAGGGCCCGTTGGCGATCTCGGTCGCGAACGACTGGGTCCAGTCACATGCGACTGCCTCGCCGCCGTCGATGCTGACCTCGACCCGATCCGGTCGAACCCTGAGCAGCGTCGCGACCCGCGTCTTCGGTGAGCTCAGCCGGATCTCGCCCGGCAAGCTCATGCGGCAGCACCTGTGGTCACCGTAGTGATGGACTGTGCATCGCCTGCCGTCAACGGGTGCGTGACCTGGTCGATCTGCACCAGTTCCAGCGCTTCCCCCGGGGCTGTTTCCACCAGCACCGTGTCTGCTGCGTCCAATCCGGGATGCGGGACCGCGGTCAGGGTCCGCTGCCTCGCCGGACGCTCCCCCTTGACCAGGGCAGCCTGTCCCGCCGCGATCATCTCCTCGCGGGTGGTGAACGCCGAACTGGAAACTCTGGTGGCCTGCCAGCCACCCGTGCCCCCGCCGGCGATCACTCCCCGGTAGGCGGGTGACTCCGGATCGGAGATGCCCAGCCACACCGGCTCGAGGGTGCTGTCGGCCGCCGTCGAGAAGACGCCGACGGAGTTGACGACGTTCGTCCAGTCGACAGTCTCGCCGCCGTCCAGGATGACACCACTCGTCCCGGTGCGCAGCGTCCACACAGGGTTGCCGCGCTGCGGTCGGTCCCGGATCACCGGAGAACCGTTGCGATCCATGAAGACGTCGACACCGATCACGTCAGCCAGGTCGAGGATGGTTTCGCTGCGGCCCTTCTCCCACACGCCGGGAGGAGTTCGCATCTCCGAGGCGGTCTCGATCGAGACCGAGATCGAGTAGGGGTCGACCTCCTCCACGAGGAGCGCGATGGTCCGTGCCACCGTCTCCTGGTAGGCGCGGATCGGGGACCCGAACGTGTCGGCGACAACCCGGGACCAACGGTCCTGTGCGCGGACCGGGATCTCCGACCGCGCCCCGAATGGACGGTCGAACGCTCGGACAGGGAACACTCCCAGCGGGCACATCTCGATCTCATGTGGGGCGAACCAGACACCGCGGAACGGACGCAGCTCTACGCCGATCTGCAACCATTGTCGCCAGTCAGATGTCGGCTCCACCTGCATCTCCAGAGTGCGGCGCACCCCGGAGACCCACTTGTCGGTCACCGATCCGGCAAGGATCTGCTCGCCCGCGACCTCACCGATCTGTTCCCCACCACGCCACACCTCGACCTTGACCTGGATCGTGTGGGATCCGTTGAGGGCGTCGTGGGTGCGTGCGTCCGCTGGGAGGAACATCAGAGTCTCGTGTCCGTGGCCAGGGCGGCGCAGTCAGCGTACGCGTTGGCCAGTGCCTCACAGTCGGCGTAGGCGTCAGCAGCGGCCGCGCAGTCCCATGGTGATTGGAGATTCGACGTGGGTTGGTTGACCACGACGTAGCTGATCTTCACCGTCCGCTCCGGGAACGACCCGTACGGGGCGGACCCGAACGCCCATGACGTGGGCTGGATCCACCGCCACCGGAACGGCCACCCCGGCCGGGCGGGGACGTTGATCAGGATCGGCCCGCCGTCGCGGAGCAGCCGACGCAGGCCGGGGACCTGATCAGTGCGGATCACCACGCTGATCGAGCTGGTCGTCTTCAAAGTTTGGTCGGAGATCGCGGTCGCCTGGTCGCTGCCGATCGGGCTGAACACGCCGGCCTGTGGTTGCACATCGTCGTCTTCGACGGCCGTCGCCTTCAGCACAGGCATCGACCATGACGGGTTCACCGGGGACATCAGCCAGATCGAATCCAACAGCACCACAACAGCTCCGGACAGCCCGATCTCGGAAGATGTCGTCGCCGTGTAGGTAACCACGTCCATCGCCGGGCAAAGGTAATCCAGCACCACGCAGGAGCCACCGATCAGCCGCGGGACGGTGTCCGTCAGGACGGGCCACTGCGTGCCGTCCGGATGGTTCCGGGCGACCGCCACCCGGCCAGCGCCCCCGAGGGTCGTCGTAACGTTCACCTGGACCCGTGAGGTCAGCGCGGATGCGGTGACGGTCAGCGTCATCGCTGCATCGACCCCGTCGCCAAGGCGAACCCTGCGGCATCCAGGCCGTCGGTCACGGCCATGCTCGCGGTCTGGATCATGGCCTGCGTGATGGGCCCGTCACCACGCAACTCGATCGTGATCGTCCCGCCGACGGGCTGGGCGACAGCCTGCTTCTCCGGCTTGCTCGTGGACACCCATTCGTCATGTCCGGTGCCGTTGTACGCCATCGTCCAGCCCTGCCTGAGCGGGCCGCCGCCGTCGTAGGCGACACCCTGCCACGCCTTCGCCAGATCGTGGTACGGACCGGTCACCAGGCCGTACAGGGTGGAGGCGGTCATCGACGCCCGAGGATCCTTCATGCCTTTGGCGATGAGGAACTCGAACGGGGTGCCGCGGAGCGCGTTGACGAACGTGGGGTACACGGTCTGAAGGAGCCCTGTGCTCGGGAGTTCCTTGGCTGGGCGTTCGAATCGTAGTCGTTGACGGCGTTTCGGTTGCCGGAGGACTCGGTGCTGATCTGCAGCATCATGTTGTCGATGTACTGGGTCAGCGACATCCCGAGGTACTGCCGACCTGGGTGAGAACGTGGAGGCCGAGGGGGCGCCAGCGTTCGACCCCGGCGGTCGGGCTGTAGCCGCCCTCGATCGGCGCCGGCGCCGAGGCCGAGCCGCTGCCTTGATTCGCTGGAGCACCTGGTCCAGCCAGGCCGGTCGGAATCGATCCGTCCTGGTCGCCGACTGCCAACCCCGCTGATGTTCGACGGCGAGACGTGGAACGACAAGTGCATCGTGGTCTTTGATGCTGAAGGGTGTCGCCGCCCCACAGCATGCCCAGCCGAGGCGCCCACACACCGGGCCGGGTTGATGCGGTCCCGCCAGATAACGTACTTCGTGCCGCCCTGGATGGATGCTGGATGAACCGTTCGCGTTCACCGCGGTTCCTTGGGCGATCCCGCGGCGGAGACCGTAGTTGGCGATCATCACGTCCAGGGGAGTTGATCGGATGATCGGTTCTCCGGCCCAGTTCCGCCGTAGACGCCGCCGATGTCGGTGATGACCCAGTTCTTTCGATGAAATCGCGTGCCGCCTGGCGTGTTCGCGGCCAGGGTGCCGTCGCTGGTGCCGGGCCCCCAGTTGCGCGTTGGAGGCGAAGCTCGACGCCGACGGCGGTGAATCCTTCGGCGGTCGAGAAGCCGCCGGTCGATGCCGGCCTCGATGACCTTCTGGGCGCCCTCGGTGACGATGGGGACTCGATCAGCGACTGCAGGGGCCGGAGATGGACTCGCCGACGACACCGCCGGCGGGCGAAGCCCTGCAACTGGCCGGCCTCGGCGAGCCGGTTGATCCGGTCGACCCCGACAGCCCCGCCGACGGCGCGGGTGAACTGCGGCACCATCACAGCCTCTTCGGGGCGGGCAGCGATGATCGTCGAGTCTCGGCCGGTGTCCATTCCCGGGACGAGGCCGCCGCGGGCTCGGCCGGGGATCGTGACCGAGACATCACCTGAGGCGGAGGATCCTCCTCGGGAGTCGACCATGCCGAAGAACTCGTCGATCGCCGCGGTGATCTGCGACAGATCGTCCAGGATCTTCGCGGTCGCGTTCCCGACCCCGGCGTTGATGCCGTCGAAGAACGACCCGGTGGCGGAGGCGAAGCCCTGCACCCCTTGCCAGGCTGGGACGATCTGCCCCTGGTATGTGCCCTGGATCGTCCCGCCGATCTGCGACCAGGACGCGTCCGTGGTGCCGGCCAGAGCCTGCTGCGCCGTACCCAGTGCGGCCAACCATGTCTGCATCGGGGTGTACGCACCCGAGATCAGAGTGTTGATCGTGTTCAGGTGAGTGGCCTGGATGGAGGCCCAGCCGGCGGCGACGGTGTCCCGCAACCAGGTCTGCATGGTCCCGACGCCCTGCGTCTGGGTGTTCAACTGATCGTAGGTGGTGCCGATAGTCTGCTGGCCGGCCTGGATCGCGGTGGTGATCGTCGCCCAGGACGGGACTGCCTGCTCCTGGGCGAGGGCCTGGAAGCCTCCGCCGATGTCGGTGTTCCGGGTGGCTAGGGCGTCGAGGACCGGCTGGATCCGGGTGTTCCACGAGATCTCAACGGCGCCGGCGATTTGGTCCCAGGCCTGCTGGATGACAGCCGGATCGGGAGCAGTCACCGCCCCTTGCAGGGTGGCTGCCATCGTCGATTCAGGGGTGGAGCCGTCGATGGTGCCACCGTCGGCGAACCGGCCGGCGTTCATCAGCGCGAGGACCGCCCCCCAACGGTCGGAGGCCCCCTCGTTCATGATCGTCTCGTGGTTCGACAGCCTCAGGGGTCGGCCGTCCTCACCGAAGCCGACGACCAGGTCGTCTCGGCCGCCGCCGGGTCCCGAGATCCGGCCGTCCCTGTCGACCTTTCCGCCGCCGGCGAAGCCTCTCAGGAGATCTCCGACCCGGCCGCCGGTGGCACCACCAGGCGGGAAGCCGTAGTCGTAGGCGGCGTATCCGTGGTTCGCGGCGACGGCGTTGGCGGTGGCCGCTTTCTGCTCGGTGACCGCGACCGTCACGTTCCCGATCGCGAACCACCGGACCTGTTTGCCGTCGATCTGGTTCAGGGTTGCGTTGAGTTTGTCGGCCTCTGCCTGGGCAGCGCCAGCGTCCGCGAGGATGAGGAAGTTCTTGTTGGTGATGACCGCGTCCTGAGCTGTCTTCACCGCGTCGCGGGCTTGTTGGTCCTGGGCGACGATGTCGAACGTCTTCGGGTCGATGGTCTGCCCGTCGAGGATGCCGAGCTTGTCGGCCAACGCGGCGGCCTTGTCCGCCCCGCCGAGCATCTCCGCGTTGTTGTCGATGAACGCCTGACGCAGCTCGGTCGCCTTGTCCCGGGCAGCCTGCTGCGCGGCCGCCACATCGCCGTTCGCGGCCGCCGCCGAGTAGGCCGCGGCGGTCGACTTCTTGTAGCTCTCGTACTGGCCGTTCAGCGAGTCGTACAGGCTCGCACCCGATTCGCTGGCGGTGAGCGCGGCGACGTTCCAGTCCCGCAGGGCATCCCAGTTCAGATCGGTGGCGTCGGCGGCAGACTTGAACGCCTCCGCGGTGTCCCGGATCGACTGGTTCCAATCGGCCGCCGCCTCCTCTGCGCTGACCTGCCTGCCGCTGGCCCGATCCAGAGCGTCCGAGAGGATGTCCAGGGCGCGCGATGCGTCCCTAGCGGCGTCCTCGGTGTCGCCGAGCATCTTCTCGGCCTCGGTCTGGTCGGCGAGGATTTTGGCCTTCTCGGCGGCGTGGTCCAGGGCGCTCGCGAGCCATTTCACCGGGTCGATGGCCTTGCCGGAGTCGTCGGTCAGGTTTGTTAGGACGCCCGAGACGCCGGAGATCCCGCCGGCGAGCCCCTGGGCTTCGACAGCCTGCTTCTGCAGGGACCCGGAGGTGTTGGCAACCTGCTGCTTGAACTTGCCCTGTGCCTCGCCGGCCTTGTCGAGGAACTGTTGGAGCAGATCCGCTGATTTCGCGGCGTCCTGGAACTGGGAGCGGTTCTCCTGAGCGGCCTTGGAAGTGTTGTTGAAGGAGGTTGTCATGCCCTGGACGGAGTAGCTAGTGCTCGACACGACCCGGCCGAGCGAATCGACCGCAACCCCAGCATTTTTCGCCGCAGTCTGGGTCTCGGAGATCTTGGCGTTGACCTTGTCCTGGGCGCCGGGAACGCCTGCGATGGCGTCAACGAGATCCTTCGCGTCGCCACCGATCGAACGGTAGGCCTCGCCCAGTCCTGAGGACTCGACCTTCGCGGACAGGGCCGCCGCCGCGTTCTCCTTCCACTTGCCGGTTTGCTCGTCGATGACGTCCGTCAGGTCGAGGGCGGTGTCGGCCGCATCGTCGCTCGACGAGGAGAACAGGGTCAGCGCGGTGGTCAGCCCAATGATCGCCAGGCCGATCGGCCCCCCGAGGAACGCGAATGCACCCTTCGCGGCCACACCGAAGGTCGCGGCCACACCGGTGGCCGCACGCAACCGGCCGGCGAACCCGAAGATCGTGGAGGCCATCCCGTTCAGCGGGCCGTTGAGCAGAACGACGGCGCCGATGGCGACCGCTGCGGCCTGGATGGGCCCAGGCAGGTCGCCGAAGATCTCGATCACCGGCGCGAGGAAGGACACCAGGCCGGCGAAGGCGTCGCCGATCGATGTGATGGCGGGGACGCCCACGTTCTGGAACAGGTCGAGGAGTTGCTGCCAGACGGGCAAGAGCCGTTGCCCGATCTCTGCCTGGGACTCCTGGAAGGCAGCAGTGGCGGCCTTCTGGCTGTTCGCCGCTCCGTCGGCGGTCCGGGCGAAGTCACCCATGGCCTTCGCGCCGTCGCCCTGCACGATCGCCAGCACGGCGGCGGCCTTCTCTTGGGCGGTGAGAGCATCGACGGATTTCTTCCCGGTTTCAGCCATCGCCTCCTGCTCGACCCGGGCGGCGTTGATGTTCGGGATCAGTAGTTGAAGTGAGTCGTACTCGCCGCGGAAGGCGCCGCTGATCCGTTCGATGACATCGCTGGTGTCCAGGTTGTTGAAGGAGCCCAGATCGGCGGACATCTGGACGACCTTCTTCGACATCTCAGCGGCCGCGTCGGAACTGAAGCCGAGCTGCTGAAACATGTTGCCGAAGTTCGCCGCGGCGTCGAGCGCCTCACCCTTGGACAGACCGAGCGCCCGGGAAGCCGTGTCCCCCCACTCGTCGATCTGCTGGGCCGAGTCGCCAAAGATCTGTTCGGACTTCGACATCGTCTCGTTCAGGTCCGAAGCTCGCTCGACCGCGGTGCTGAAGAAGTCGATGAAGGTGTCCGCAGCGAACAGGGCGATCATCGCCGTGCGAGCCTTGTCGAAGGCGCTGCCCAGCCCACCGACCAGAGGCGTGGCACGACCGGAAGCGTCTCCGGCCCGGTCGATCAGCCCGGCCGCCCGGTCAACGTCCTGTGCGGCGTCCTGGGTGGCGTCCCCGATCGCACGTTGCCGGAGAGCGAAGTCCCGCTGCGCCTGAGATACCTGGCCGGTCAGAGTGTTCAGCCGACTGAGAGCGTCCCCGTTCCCGTCGAGGGCAGTCTGCATCTGCTGCAGAGCACCCGGCACCCCGACAACCGCATCCACATACTCGCTGGTCTTGACACCCAGCTGCTCGAGGACGCGGAGGTTGTCGTCGCCGATCTTGTTGGCGGCCCAGACCCGGGTGTTCTCCGACACCGCACCGGACTGCTTGTCGAGGGTGCCGATGATCTGCGAGATCGTCCGGTCGAAGTCCTTCTGAGCGTCCGCGACCGCCCGGGTGTCCAGCTCAAGGGTTTTGAGGGCAGCCGAGTTCCCGTCCAGAGCGGACCGGACCTTGGACTGGGCCGAGGGGATTCCACTGATGGCCTGGATGTAGTCGTCGGTCGCCACCCCGAGCTGCTTCAGCTCCTGGATTCGGGCGGGGTCGAGACGGTTCTGCGCCCACGCCCGGGCGTTGTCCTGGACCGCCCTGGTCTGCTCGGCGAGGACCTGACCCACGTCACCCAACGCCTGGGTGATCTGCTTCCCGGCGTCCTTCGCCGCTTTCGGCGCCTCGGACATCGACCGCTCGAACGACGATGCATCGACGTCCATCTCGATGTGCGAGAGGGCCTGCTGCACCTTCTGCTCGGTGGTCTTCGCGGTCTGCGCAGCCTTAGTCAGGACCCGCTCGAAGTCGGTGTCCTTGATCTGGATGGCGGCGACCAGCGTGCCGAGGTCCATCACTTCAGTCACCGGTCACCACCCTTCAACACAACGCGGAGCAGGGACTCACGGGACAGAAGAACGCGGGAGACGCGGACCTTGAACCAGCGCCACGACTTGTCGCGGTGCTCTGTCAGGTCGAGGTGGAGGATCGCCTGGAAGTCGCCTTCGAGGAGCCCCCAGTTGCTGAGGATTTCCGGCCACGACGGGCCGGCGACTTCTTGCTCACGGGCGCGGGTTTCCCGGCAGTTGGGCTGGTGATCCCAGTGCTCGGGGTCTCCGTAGGCGTTTCGCTCTCCTCGAGCGCAGGTGACCCAGCAATCTGTTGGTTCGCCGCCGCTATGGCGGCCAGAGCTTCCGGGCTGTTCCCGACCTTCCACATCATCCAGGCTGCGAAACGACCCCGGGTGACGTCGGTCATCGCGGTGGCGATGGCCCGGTTGAACGCAGCGTTCGGGACGTCGTCGGCGAGCATCTCGTCGTAGACGGGGCCGAGAACGAACCGGGCCAGCTTCTCCCCGGACGCGTCCTTGAGGTCCTCGGGGATGTCCCCGCCGTTGGCCAGGCCCTGCAGGGTGATGGCGTCGGTGAAGGACGGTTCGGGGATGGTGTACGTCTTCCCGCAGATCGGGAGGCGTAGGGGGTCTGCGAACTCCTGGTAGTCGGCGAAGTCGAGCTTCGCCGGTGTCTCCTCGGACAAGACTCTCCTCGGTCAGGGCGGGGGCGGCGAGAGTGCCGCCCCCGCAACGGATCACGCTCGCGTGTAGCTGAACCCGGTGCTTGTCCCAACCGGGTTGGTGACGGTGATGTTGGCCGAACCGGCCGAACCGGCGGGCATGACCGCGCGGATCTCGGTCTCCGACACGACGATGTACGACGTCGCGTTCGTGGCGCCGAACTTGACGGCCGCGCTGCCCGCCAATCCCCAGAACTGGGTGCCCATGATGGTGACCGTCTCGGTCGCCGCGGCACCCGACGGCAGCGCCGAGGTGATCGTCGGGACCGCGTTGTACGGGTTTCCGCCGGTGATCGTGGTGACCTTCCCCTGACCGGTCAGGGTGAAGTTCGCCGTCTCCAGATCGGTGGCTCCACCACCCTGCGGCTCCCACTTCACCGACGCGTAGCCCTCACCGGTCTCCGAGCCGTGGTAGCGGTCGAACCAGCGGACGTGAACGTTCAGGGCGTTGAACGCGGCGGTCCGGATGAATCCCTGGCCAGGGTCCTCGGCGGCGGAGTACTTCTTGCGCTGCACGCTGCCGGAGTTGTTCCAGCCGCGCTGCGTCTGCACGGAACTGGCCCAGCCGTCGGAGTCGAAGTCGGAGGCGTCCTGCTCGGTGTAGGTCATGTTCGGGGTGAACTGGCTCATGCCGAACACGGTCAGCCACACCGGAGTTGCCGGGGTGGTGGCGCGGGGGTCGTAGGCGGTGTCGACCTGCAGCACCCACTTGTTCGCGAGGCTGGCGACACCGGAGACGGTAGGAGCGATGACGGGAGTGGACATGGTGTCCTCCTTGGGACGTGATCGACCCGCGTTCTTGGGTCAGGGGAGGGATCGAGCGGCCCGCGCCTGGCGGTGGCTCAGGAGCGGCCGAGTCGATCGGTCCGCAAGTAGTAGGTGTCGAAGACCTCGGGACGGCCGGAGGCGTCGAGGGTCAGGGGTGCGGAGGTTTGCCGCCAACTGGTGACGACGACATGCCCGCCGATCTGGGTGTTCTCCACGCAGAGGATGTCCAGGATGTCGGCTTGACGGTTCATCACCGGCTGCATACCCAGGGTGGCGTCGCCGCGGATCCGTACCTGGACGGCGCACAGGATGTTGCCGGTGCGCATGTCGTCGACGAGTGGGACGAGGGTGAGCCCGACGCAGGCTCCGGGACCTTGGAGTGGGCCGAGGACGATGGGCTCGATGCCGTTGCCCAGGAGCAGGTTCCGGACGCCGGTGAGGAGCAGGTAGGGGTTCACTTCACGTGCCGGGCGATGATGTCCAAGCCCTCGCGGGTGCCGATGGTGACGAGTGGGATCTCCAGGAACTTCGCGGTTCGCCCCGCATCGTGGCGGAGGGTGAGGTCCTCGTGTTGCCGGACCGAATAGGCTGCGGCTGCTCCGGCGCCGTAGCCGATCCCTGCCTCGAGTGCGGCCCGGTCGACCTTGGTGGTCATCGACTTGACCAGCGTGCCTTCCTCGATGGGGCAGATCCGCTGCGACTCCTCGCCGATGTGCTCCACGAGGTCTTCGATCCCGTCGGCCAGCTGGTCGCGGAGTCGGTCGGCGATCTTGGCGATGTTGCGGGCGATGTCGTCGGCGGACACGAAACCTCCCGGACAGTAGGATCGGGGTCAGGCCGGGCGCCCCCAGGTCGATCCGACGGGATCGGCTGCCCACGCCGAATCGAGGAAAGCTGACGCGAGAGCGAGTACGCGATTCCGCGAAGGACGCCCGGCATTCACGCGACCTTGACGGTGATCCCGTCGAGATCCGGGTCCCCGTCACCGATGGACACGGACCTGACGGTCGCCTCCCGGCCGTCAGGGAGTGTCACACGGGAGCCTGGGGTGAACTTGGACCGGTCGGACAGAGCAGCGTAGACGAGGCTGACAGGCCGCTGCTCGGTGGACTCGCCGGTCACCATCCACTCGTCGGTGTCCTCGATGAAGCAGGGGACCGCGGCGTGGTGCTCAGTGGTCTGAGCCCCGGAGAAGTCTTGACCGAGCAGGGTGTCCACGTCGACTCGGTGGGTGTACCAGTCGGTGAAGGCGTCAGGCATCCAGCCTCACGCCTTGGGTCTTGAGGGGGAAGGTCACCCGGTGACGGGCGAAGCTCTCGCCCTCCACGATTCGCCGGCCGTCGACGCGGACGAACTGGTCGAGCGTCACCCGACCCTCGGCGAGGTCCATGACCGTGTCGAGGGGAGTGTCTCGCAACGGGATGTCGTTCTCGGTGAGGAACTCCTGAACTCGCGGGAGGGAGTCTTGGCCGACGGCGAACCGGTAGCTCATCAGCACACCCAGGGCTGGCCGGTAAGCCCGGCATCGGACAGGATCAGCGCGGCGTCATCGCACAGCTCCTTGGCCGCCTGCATCCTCGCCTCCGTCACCCTGGGGTCATCCCCGGAGTATGAGATGTTCCGGCCACCCATGGCCTTGCTGGTGACCTTCTGGACCGGCTGCTCGAGCGGCTTGTCCGGGTCCAGACCGTTGGCCAGCCACAGCACGCACTGAGCCACCGTGGCGTCGCGGAACGCTTCCACGACGTCGGGATCGGTGGGCAGGCCACTGGTCCCGACGTCGTAGAGCGCTGCCCGGGTCGCATGACGGACCCGACGCGATGCCACCCGCAGAGCACGGTCCATGGACTCCAACGCAGGGACATCGCCCCACGCAGGGTCCCACCGGGCCACGATGTCCCACTGGGCGGCGTACAGCAGCATCAGCTACTTCCGTTCCCCAGTGCCCTGGCCCTTCGGGTCGGCCTTCTCCCCGGGCGCGGCCTTCCTCGGAGACCCGACAGCCTTGGATCCGGCCTGGCCGTCCTGTTCGACGTCGACCGATCCCTGGCTCTGGTTCTCCGGCAGCAGGTCGTTGTCCATCGCGGACACCACCTTCGGGGCATCCGGGCTGCGGTCACGGACCGTGGGACCCCACTGGTAGAACGGCAACTCGGCGTCGGCCTGCGACACCTCGTGCCAGTTCTCCCGGGAGGAGATGTCCAGGACGGTCTCGGCGTCGACGTCGGTCGTGTCGAACACGTCGCCGTTGTCGTCGTTGCGGTACAGCATCATTCGCTCCTTCCGGCACGGCCCCTGCCCGAAGGCAGGGGCCGTCTATGTCACGCCTGCAGCGGGCCGCGGATCAGGACGCCGCGGTTGGCGTCGAGAGTCTTGGTGCCGAAGAGGGTGTCCAGCGAGACAACGGTCTGCTTGTACTTGATGTCGTAGTCGTAGGCCACGCGGATGTTCAGGCCCTTGTACGACTGCACCGCAGCGTTGCTCCCCGGCGCGATCTCCAGGGTGGCGGAGGCGAACGCCAACGCGTTCCGATTGAACGCCAGCGAGACCTCGGTGGTCGGCTGCCCCGACGCCGGCGAACCGGCCGGCTGGACGATGTTCTGCGACCAGTACACGTCGAACCCGAAGATGTTCTTGCCGACCGAGCCCTGACGGAGAGCCTCGGTGCTGCCGGACTTGTCAGCGTTCTTGACGATCTGCGAATCCAGCCACCAGGCGTTGGTTGTGGGGCCGATGACCGCCGCCCGGTCGTTCGGCGGAACCTTCTTGATGTTCAGTTCCTTGCCGGCGTCGATCAGGACCTCCGGCTGCTGGTAGCGGTTGGTCTTGGGTGCCTCGCCGGGGACCGCGGATCCGACGTTGGTGCCGGACCCGACGATGGTGGTGAAGTCGGCCTTCGCGCGGGCGATCAGCGCCTGGTCGACGGCCTGCGACAGGGCCTCCATCGCCGGATCCAGGAACTGCTCCTGGAAGTCGGTCACGGACAGGGTCAGGTCCTCGGAGGTCACCACGAAGGACACGTCCTTGATGGTGTCCAGGACGACGGGGACGGTGCCCTCGGTGGCGTCCTGCGGGGTGATGCCGGTGCCGCGGTTGAACGTCGTCGCGGTGAACACCGCGGGCTTGCGGACGTTGACCGTGTTGCCGACCTTCTGCGGGCCGAACGCGGAACTGACATCGGTGTAGACCAGCGGCAGCATCTGCGTGGTCTCGTACAGCGACGCCAGCGCCGCGGGGGCGATGGTGGACGGGGTGATCAGGGTGTTCGCCATGGTGTGCCTCCTTCAGGCTCAGGCGGGGGTCAGCCGGCGCGCCTCTTGGCGCGTTCGGCTCGGAGGTCATCGATCGACGGGGCCCCGCCTGGGGGAGGTGTCGAACCTGTGAAGTCGGCCGCGCTGCTGCCCGCCGGGGGCAGTGGTGCTGGGGTCGTGACCTTGAAATACGGGTTGGCTTCGAGGTACTCAGCGACGCGGGCTTGCAGCTGAGCGGTGAAGTCGGTTGCGGTGGGGTCGAGGTCGGCGAGTTTCCCGGAGCCGATCAACGCGTCCTTCGCTCCGGGATGGGTTCCGGACAGCGCGGCGGACAAGGCTGAGGCGACGGTGAGGTCCCGGATCTGCCTCTGGTAGCCGGTTTCCTTCTCGGCCCACTGGGCGGTGAGTTTGGCCGGGTCGACGGGTTCCTCGTCCTTCACCAGACCCAGTGCCTTGCCGATGGTCTGGGCGAGTTCGGTCTGGGCGTCGGTCTTGGCCTTCTCGACCGCGGCGGTGATCGCCGCCTGGGTCTGCTGCTCCTGCTCGGCGTTCCGCGCCACCCGGGCGCCGGCGTTCTCCCGGCGGAGTTCGGCGATGATCTCCCGGAGTCGCTCGGGGGTGGCGTCAGCCAGGGCATCGCCGGCCGCGGGGGAAGCCGGAGGCGCCACTGACGCGCCCGGGGGGACAACCGGGGCAGCCGGCGGAGCAGCAGGGGCGGGGTCGGCCGGCGGCGCGATGAACTGGGGAGCGGCCGGGGGAGCGGCCGGCGGCTCGGTCGGCGGGGCCGGAGGAGCAGGCTGGGCTGCGGGAGCCGGCGGGGTTGGGGCGCTGCCGCCCTGAATCAGCCGGACGAGGCGGCCGTCCTTGCGGCGGTACGGGTCTCCGTGCTCGTCGAGGAGCAGGGTGGAGCGGGTCACTGGACCTCCAGGGTTGGGAACGACCCCCGCGCCTGGCGGAGGTCTCTAGGGGTTGGGTCGTCCCGGCGCTGGACGCGCCGCTACAGCCGGTCGAAGACCCGCAATGTCACCGGCCAGTCGGCCATGCACCCGTCAGTGCCCATCTGCGGGAGGTGCTTGACGCCGGGACGTTTGAGAGAGCGATAGATGAACGTCATATAGACGTGCTGGACGAATACAACACTGCTCGGAAGACTCCAACACATGGAGATACCAAGCGCGTTGCGAGGCAAGACGACCGTCGACGTTCAGACTGCTGGGAAAGTGCTCGGGGTTGGGAGAAACACCGCCTACGCAGCCGCGAAGTCCGGCGACATTCCAACCATCCGTGTCGGGCAGAACATCCGTGTCCCGGTCGCCAAGTTGCTCGACCTGTTGGGCATCAGCGGGCCTTGAGGGATTCGCGGTATGGGAGCCGCTTCAGGCCGTTCTCCTCGATCCAGGACCGGTAATCCTGGGTGTACGCCCGGAGTTTCGCCCTGGCCTTCTTCGCGGCTTCGGGGTCGAGTTCCTTGACGGCCTCGACCTCACGCTTCAGCGCGCGGATCCGGCGTTCCCGGTACCGCTGCTGCTGGCGGAGCTTGTCACCCTCCGGGTCTGCGGTGTTGTGCATCGGCCGGGTCACACCGGGGATGAAGCGATTCAGGGTGTGCCTACAGCCGGGGTGCATGAAACCTTCGGCTTTGGCCTGAGCGAGAGTCCCGACGATCTGAAAGTCACCACGCTGACCAACTTGTGACGCTCCAGTGAGCGACAATAGTTTGCCTTCAAACGGTCTACAATTGTGAGTGACAATTCCGTTCGCCACGAACCACGACGGTTCAGTTGTGAGGTCCCAGACATGCCCCGATGGATTCCGAAACACGTCGACACTGACGATCTCGTCCGCCGCTACCTCGCCGGCGAGAAGGTCATGGAGCTGATGGCCGAGTTCGAGATCGGCCATCCCCGGTTCAAGCAGATCTTGGCGGAGCGTGGCATTCGAAGCAGGACCACCGGGGAACGGCTCCGAAAGCTCACTGAGGCACAGGTCTCCGAATTGATCGGACGCTACATCGCCGGCGAGGACACCAAGACCGTCGGAGCAGCATTCGGTATCAGCGGGCGCAGCGTCACCGACTACCTTCGCCGAGCCGGCGTTCAGGCCAGACCGCGATCCTTCGGGATCGCCACCTACCGCGAGACCAGCACCCACGAGCAACTCTCGGCCAACGCGACGGCTGGACTGCACAAGCGCTGGGCCAACGCCACTCCCGAACAGCGTGCCGCCTGGACGTCCGCCGCGCACGAAGCCAACCGGGGCGTCCCATTCACCTCCGAGCGGAAGGAGGAGATCGCTCGGGCCCGCGAACGTCGATCCGGTTCTGATTCCCCCTACGAGGAGCAGATCGCGGAGTGGCTCCGAGAACGAGGTGCTGCGTTCCGACAGCAGGTAGCCATTGGGGAGTATTGCGCGGACTTCACGCTTGGCCCCGTCGCCGTTGAGTTCACGACGGGCTGGGCCCGCAAGAAGAACTGGCACCCGCGATTCGCCTGCTTCTTCGATGCGGGTTGGCACCTGTACGTCATCTGGCACGACACCCGCGAACCCCTGCGGGCGAACGTTGCTGATGACCTGGTCGCCTGGGCGGAGGTCCTTCAGCGGACGCCACCCGAGCGGAGTCAGCACCGCGTGATCTGGCGTTCCCGTCAGATCCTTTCCACTGGCGGTCAGGATGCGGACTACGTCGCCGGTGTACTCAAGTCGAGTACGCCCCATGGGAGTTGGCCCCTCTACCCGCGTGCCAGGCACCAAGCAGTATGAGCACTCGGCGGGGACATCGCTGACGATCACCAGGTCATGCCCGTTGTCCACCAGTCGATCCACATGCCCTTGGACGATGGCGTTCCCGGCGGTGGTTCTGCCCACCATCTCCGCGTAGGAGGCCATGTCCCAGGAGCGGCCGCCGCGGTCGGTGAACCCGGTGATGCCCTTCCGCGCCCAGGTGGCCAACGCTTGAGCGGAGGCCTCCCGGCGGGTGACGGTGCCCGTGAGCATCCTCGTTGCGGTCTGCGCGACCACGTCGGAGTAGATCGCGGACTGCGCCGACTGGATCGGCAGAGTCATGGCCCGCAGGGCCCGTTGCCCTTCGGTGACCAAAGTTCGGACGGCGTCGGTGTTCACGCCGCCGAACGCGATGGCCGCGTGGTTGCCGGTGGCCATCAGGTCCGTGCCGGCGAGGGCGACACCGCGGTTGTAGGCCATCAGGATCGCATCCGAGAGGGCTTCCAGGCCCTTGGTCTCCAGGAGGATCAGGAGCTGCCTGGTGTCCAACCTGAGCTGCTGGACGGCGAGGAGCTGCCGGTCCGCCCAGGGCGGTTCGTCGATGCCGACTGCCAGCCGCTTGGCCACCTTGATGAGCAGCTGGGTTTCGGCGTCCTGGTAGATCTCCAGGAGCGCCTTCGCCAGGAGGCGGGCGCGGTCGGGGCTGACCGGCATCAGATCAGGATGCCCGAGCCAGTCACGACCGCCAACTCAGCAGGGTTGCCGCGATGTCGTTCGGCGACCACAGACATGCGCAGAGACGACCTTCACTGTCACCGAGTCCGCACGGACCCCCGGGGTCCAGGCCGTGCGGATCGATCCCGTGAGCGCAGCCCGGACAGGACACCGTGGCCAACGTGAACACCTCCGGAGGAGGCGCAGTTGGGCGGCTCGGTGGCCTACTCATCGCGCCCGAACACCTGGTCGCGGGCCCGGCGCAGGGATCGGATCATCCGGTTGATCTCGTCCCGGGTCATCGGCGGGCTGTAGATCGACGTCCGACCGATGTCCTCGTTCGGGTGGTCGATCGCCATCTGGAGGTACTCCGGGTTGGTGACCATCACGACCTGGACGAAATCGCCGCGCATCCAGCTGACATGCACGGCCGGACCGTAGATCGCGGCACCGGAAGGCTCCGGGGCGCCGGCGATCTCGGTCATCCCGTCCCGGATCACGGGGATCGCGTCCGCCGTCAGCACAGGCTCGGCAGGGAAGTTGATCTGCTCCCTAGGCAACGGAAGCCACCGACTTCCGTGCCCGCCACGCTCGTGATGCATCGCGTCGGCAGGCGCGGCACTGTCTACGACCGTTCGGCGTGACGTACAGATTCGACCCAAGCAACCCATGTCCGTTCACACAGTGTGTGCATACCGCGTTCAAGGCTGCGCGGCTGACTCCGCGGAGAATATTCTCGCGAGAAGTGACGGGCTCCAGATGATCTGGGTTGACGCAGGCACGGTTGCGGCACAGGTGATCGAGCACCAAGCCATCGCCAACCGGGCCTACCAGAACCTCGTAACTGGCTCGATGGGCCCTGCGCTGGTCCCAACAGCCATAGCCGTACACCGAGGTGGCTGCACCCCACAACCAACACCCGGTGTTCGGCTCCGGGAACACTTTGTCCCAATACCTCTCTGGCAATCTCGGATCCAGATACTCAATCTTGGGCATCACGCCCACCTTTCGGTTCGCCCATCACGGGCAGCCGACCCGCACGATTGCGGTCGGGGGTCTACGCGGCGGGTTCCTCCACCGGGTCCTGCTGGTCGCGGTTGTCGAACGACGGCAGCGCCGGCATCTCCATCGACAGATCGGCGCGGATCCGGTCCACCTCCTCGCTGATCTGGTCGTCGTCCCAGTCCGGGTGGATCGTCTTCACCCGGACCCAGATGGACGCTGCCTGAGCCGAAGCCCACAACGCCACCGTGTTCGCCAGATCCAGCGGTGTCTGCTGAGCCTCCGGGAACACCACGTTGACCAGCGACGGATCGACATCCTCCGACGCCCACCCCTCAGCCGAGGGATTGGTGGCCCGCAGTTGCCGGCCGAGTACCACGTCGATGGTGAGCATCTTCGTCAGCAGCGTGATCAGCGCCGGCCTCCAATGCCGGATCTTCTTCGATCTCGTCAACCGGGTGCGGGCGGTCTTCGCGTTCACCTCGGTCGCGGTGAGTTCGCTGTCCTCATCCTCGCCGAACGTCATGGCGTTGTACCCGGCGGAACGGATGATGTCCTCCACCAACTGCTGCTCGA
>JBGAJF010000023.1:0-61466 GCA_044225075.1 Micropruina sp.
TCGAGCAGCAGTTGGTGGAGGACATCATCCGTTCCGCCGGGTACAACGCCATGACGTTCGGCGAGGATGAGGACAGCGAACTCACCGCGACCGAGGTGAACGCGAAGACCGCCCCGCACCCGGTTGACGAGATCGAAGAAGCTCCGGCATTGGCGGCCGGCGCTGATCACGCTGCTGACGAAGATGCTGACCATCGACGTGGAACTCGGCCGACAACTACGGGCCACCAACCCGTCGGCTGAGGGGTGGGCGTCGGAGGATGTCGATCCATCGCTGGTGAACGTGGTGTTCCCGGAGGCTCAGCAGACACCACTGGATCTCGCGAACACGGTAACGCTGTGGGCCTCGGCTCAGGCAGCGTCCATCTGGGTCCGGGTGAAGACGATCCACCCGGACTGGGATGACGACCAGATCAGCGAAGAGGTGGACCGGATCCGCGCCGATCTGGCGATGGAGATGCCGGCGCTGCCGTCGTTCGACAACCGCGACCAGCAGGCGGAGGAACCCGCCGCGTAGACCCCCGACCGCAACCATGCGGGTCGGCTGCCCGTGAGGGGCGAACCGAAAGGTGGGCGTGATGCCCCGAGATCAGATCAACTTCCCGGCCGAGCCTGTGCGGACGGCGGACGCGATCCCCGTGCTCAGGGACGGGATGACCGAGATCGCCGGAGTGCCGGAGCCTTCCGGTGCCCCGATCTACGGCCCGGCCGTCCACGTCAGCTGGATGCGCGGCGATTTCGTCCAGGTCGCGATGGTCACCAACCCGGAGTACCTACAGGTGGCGATCGACCACCCGAACGAGGACATCGGTCGGACGTCGATCTACAGCCCGCCGATGACCCGGGACGAGATCAACCGCATGATCCGGTCCCTCCGACGTGCGCGCGACCAGGTGTTCGGAAGGGACGAGTAAATGGACCGCTTCCGTAAAAAGCCCGTCCAGATCGAAGCTGTCCGGTGGGACGGAACGGCCAAGGGCGCGACGCCGATCATCGACTGGATCCTCGCGGGCGGAGGCACAGCGCGGTACTCCTGTGCCGACCCGACGTGCGAGGACCACACCCTGGCGATCGACACCCTGGAAGGCACCATGCAAGCCAGCCCGGGCGACTGGATCATCTGCGGAGTGCAGGGCGAGTTCTACCCGTGCAAGCCGGGCATCTTCGCTGCCACCTACGAGCCGGTGGCATCCTGATCTGATGCCGGTCAGCCCCGACCGCGCCCGCCTCCTGGCGAAGGCGCTCCTGGAGATCTACCAGGACGCCGAAACCCAACTCCTCATCCGGCTGGCCAAGAAGCTCGCGGTCGGCATCGACGAACCCTCGTGGGCGGACCGCCAGTTGCTCGCCGTTCAGCAGCTCAGGTTGGACACCAGGCAGTTGCTGATCCTCCTGGAGACCAAGGGTCTGGATGCCCTGCACGACGCGATCCTGATGGCCTACAACCGCGGCGTCGCCCTGGCTGGCACGGACCTGATGGCCACCGGCAACCACGCGGCCATCGCGTTCGGCGGCGTGAACACCGACGCCGTCCGCACGCTGGTCACCGAAGGGCAACGAGCGCTGCATGCCATGACGCTGCCGATCCAGTCGGCGCAGGCCTCGATCTACAGCGACGTCGTCCGGCAGACGGCCACCAGGATGCTCACCGGGACAGTGACCCGGCGGGAGGCCTCCGCTCAAGCCATCAGGACGTGGGCGGCGAAAGGGATCACCGGGTTCCGGGACCGGGCCGGCCGGAACTGGGACATGGCCAGCTACGCCGAGATGGTCGGAAGGACCACCGCCGGCAACGCCATCGTCCAGGGCCATGTCGACCGCCTGGTGGACAACGGGCACGACTTGGGCATCATCTCTGACGCTCCCGCTGAGTGTTCCGCCTGCCGCCCGTGGGAGGGCAAGCTGGTGTCCCTGACCGGGCATAGTCCCCCGGGCCGGCGCGGCGAGTTCGAGATCAAGGGGAGCTTGGCCCGGGCGAAGGACGAGGGACTGTTCCACCCGGGTTGCCGGCACACCCTGAGCCGTTGGATCGAAGGCGTCACCCGCCCGATGACGAACACCGCGGACCCCGAGGGCGCGAAGCTGCGCGAGCAGCAGCGGGCGAAGGAGCGGCGGATCCGCGCGCTGAAGCGTGAGGTCCTCGCCGTCCAGGAGCTTGACCCCGCGACCGCGGCGAAGTCCCGGGCGCAGCTCCGCGCGTACACCCAGGACTACCGGTCCTGGATCGATGAGAACGGCTTGAAGCGGCTCGCCTACCGAGAGCAGCTCAAGGCCCGCTGATCCCGAGCTTGTCGAGCAGCTTGGCAACGGGAACCTTCCATCGCGCGCCGACTCGGAAGGTCGGGATCTCTCCCGCCTTGGCCGCGGCGTAGGTCTGGTTCCGGCCCATGCCGAGCAGCTCGCCCGTCGTTGGCCATAGGTCCACCACGACCTTGCCTTGAAGCTCCGCCGGTACTTCGACCAGACCCATTGAGAACTCCCCGTAGTCGAGCGATTGGAATCAGATCCAATTCTCCCGAACAGGGATCGCCAATGCCAGGTTCTGAGCGTTTGCGATTCAGCAAGGATGACCATGCGCGGAAAGGTTCCCCACCCAAACCGTCACCGTGTCTGCCCAGGATGTGCCCGCAACCGGGCGACCGCGTGGCAGGAGTCGGCGGCCACCGATCCGCACCCCCGGACCGAACTGTGCTGGTCCTGCGAATGGAAGCAGAAGCATCACACGGCCAAGGGCTTGACGAAGGCCGATTGCGCCGACCTCGACCGCATATTCGCCATCCTCTAAAACGTCCCGGCGTCAAGCACCTCCCGCTCACTGACGGGTGCATGGCCGACTGGCCGGTGTCAACGCGGGATTCCGATCGGCTGTAGCGGCGCGTCCAGCGCCGGGACGACCCAACCCCTGAACACCCCGCCAGGCGCGGGGGCTGCTCCCACCCCTGGAGGTCCAGTGACCCACTCCACCCTGCTCCTCAACGAGCACGGAGACCCATACCGCCGCAACGACGGCCGTCTCGTCCACCTGATCCAAGGCGGCAGCGCGCCGACCCCGCCACCAGCAACTCCCGCCGCCGCGCCTGCTCCCCCGCCGGCAGTCGCGCAGCCGCCGGCCGCTCCGCCCGAAGCCCCGCAGTTCATCGCGCCGCCGGCCGACCCAGCCCCGCCGACTCCTCCGGTCGTCCCGCCCGGCGCGTCAGTGGCTCCTCCGGCCGCGCCTTCTCCCGGCGACGCCCTGGCCGACGCCTCCCCGGAGCGGCTCCGGGAGATCATCGCCGAGCTCCGCCGGGAGAACGCCGGGAACCGGGTCGCACGGAACGCCGAGCAGGAACAGCAGACCCAGGCGGCGATCACCGCCGCGGTCGAGAAGGCCAAGACCGACGCCCAAACCGAACTCGCCCAGACCATCGGCAAGGCACTGGGTCTGGTGAAGGACGAGGAACCCGTCGACCCGGCCAAGCTCACCGCCCAGTGGGCCGAGAAGGAAACCGGTTACCAGAAGCAGATCCGGGACCTCACCGTCGCCTCCGCGCTGTCCGCCGCGCTGACCGGAACCCATCCTGGAGCAAAAGACGCGTTGATCGGCTCCGGGAAACTCGCCGACCTCGACCCCACCGCAACCGACTTCACCACTCAGCTGCAAACCCGCGTCGCTGAGTACCTCGAAGCCAACCCGTATTTCAAGGTCACGACCCCAGCACCACTGCCCCCGGCGGGCAGCAGCTCGGCCGACTTCACAGGTTCGACACCTCCCCCAGGCGGGGCCCCGTCGATCGATGACCTCCGAGCCGAACGCGCCAAGAGGCGCGCCGGCTGACCCCCGCCTGAGCCTGAAGGAGGCACACCATGGCGAACACCCTGATTCGAGCAGCAGTTGGTGGAGGACATCATCCGTTCCGCCGGGTACAACGCCATGACGTTCGGCGAGGATGAGGACAGCGAACTCACCGCGACCGAGGTGAACGCGAAGACCGCCCGCACCCGGTTGACGAGATCGAAGAAGCTCCGGCATTGGCGGCCGGCGCTGATCACGCTGCTGACGAAGATGCTGACCATCGACGTGGAACTCGGCCGACAACTACGGGCCACCAACCCGTCGGCTGAGGGGTGGGCGTCGGAGGATGTCGATCCATCGCTGGTGAACGTGGTGTTCCCGGAGGCTCAGCAGACACCACTGGATCTCGCGAACACGGTAACGCTGTGGGCCTCGGCTCAGGCAGCGTCCATCTGGGTCCGGGTGAAGACGATCCACCCGGACTGGGATGACGACCAGATCAGCGAAGAGGTGGACCGGATCCGCGCCGATCTGGCGATGGAGATGCCGGCGCTGCCGTCGTTCGACAACCGCGACCAGCAGGCGGAGGAACCCGCCGCGTAGACCCCCGACCGCAACCATGCGGGTCGGCTGCCCGTGAGGGGCGAACCGAAAGGTGGGCGTGATGCCCCGAGATCAGATCAACTTCCCGGCCGAGCCTGTGCGGACGGCGGACGCGATCCCCGTGCTCAGGGACGGGATGACCGAGATCGCCGGAGTGCCGGAGCCTTCCGGTGCCCCGATCTACGGCCCGGCCGTCCACGTCAGCTGGATGCGCGGCGATTTCGTCCAGGTCGCGATGGTCACCAACCCGGAGTACCTACAGGTGGCGATCGACCACCCGAACGAGGACATCGGTCGGACGTCGATCTACAGCCCGCCGATGACCCGGGACGAGATCAACCGCATGATCCGGTCCCTCCGACGTGCGCGCGACCAGGTGTTCGGAAGGGACGAGTAAATGGACCGCTTCCGTAAGAAGCCCGTCCAGATCGAAGCTGTCCGGTGGGACGGAACGGCCAAGGGCGCGACGCCGATCATCGACTGGATCCTCGCGGGCGGAGGCACAGCGCGGTACTCCTGTGCCGACCCGACGTGCGAGGACCACACCCTGGCGATCGACACCCTGGAAGGCACCATGCAAGCCAGCCCGGGCGACTGGATCATCTGCGGAGTGCAGGGCGAGTTCTACCCGTGCAAGCCGGGCATCTTCGCTGCCACCTACGAGCCGGTGGCATCCTGATCTGATGCCGGTCAGCCCCGACCGCGCCCGCCTCCTGGCGAAGGCGCTCCTGGAGATCTACCAGGACGCCGAAACCCAACTCCTCATCCGGCTGGCCAAGAAGCTCGCGGTCGGCATCGACGAACCCTCGTGGGCGGACCGCCAGTTGCTCGCCGTTCAGCAGCTCAGGTTGGACACCAGGCAGTTGCTGATCCTCCTGGAGACCAAGGGTCTGGATGCCCTGCACGACGCGATCCTGATGGCCTACAACCGCGGCGTCGCCCTGGCTGGCACGGACCTGATGGCCACCGGCAACCACGCGGCCATCGCGTTCGGCGGCGTGAACACCGACGCCGTCCGCACGCTGGTCACCGAAGGGCAACGAGCGCTGCATGCCATGACGCTGCCGATCCAGTCGGCGCAGGCCTCGATCTACAGCGACGTCGTCCGGCAGACGGCCACCAGGATGCTCACCGGGACAGTGACCCGGCGGGAGGCCTCCGCTCAAGCCATCAGGACGTGGGCGGCGAAAGGGATCACCGGGTTCCGGGACCGGGCCGGCCGGAACTGGGACATGGCCAGCTACGCCGAGATGGTCGGAAGGACCACCGCCGGCAACGCCATCGTCCAGGGCCATGTCGACCGCCTGGTGGACAACGGGCACGACTTGGGCATCATCTCTGACGCTCCCGCTGAGTGTTCCGCCTGCCGCCCGTGGGAGGGCAAGCTGGTGTCCCTGACCGGGCATAGTCCCCCGGGCCGGCGCGGCGAGTTCGAGATCAAGGGGAGCTTGGCCCGGGCGAAGGACGAGGGACTGTTCCACCCGGGTTGCCGGCACACCCTGAGCCGTTGGATCGAAGGCGTCACCCGCCCGATGACGAACACCGCGGACCCCGAGGGCGCGAAGCTGCGCGAGCAGCAGCGGGCGAAGGAGCGGCGGATCCGCGCGCTGAAGCGTGAGGTCCTCGCCGTCCAGGAGCTTGACCCCGCGACCGCGGCGAAGTCCCGGGCGCAGCTCCGCGCGTACACCCAGGACTACCGGTCCTGGATCGATGAGAACGGCTTGAAGCGGCTCGCCTACCGAGAGCAGCTCAAGGCCCGCTGATCCCGAGCTTGTCGAGCAGCTTGGCAACGGGAACCTTCCATCGCGCGCCGACTCGGAAGGTCGGGATCTCTCCCGCCTTGGCCGCGGCGTAGGTCTGGTTCCGGCCCATGCCGAGCAGCTCGCCCGTCGTTGGCCATAGGTCCACCACGACCTTGCCTTGAAGCTCCGCCGGTACTTCGACCAGACCCATTGAGAACTCCCCGTAGTCGAGCGATTGGAATCAGATCCAATTCTCCCGAACAGGGATCGCCAATGCCAGGTTCTGAGCGTTTGCGATTCAGCAAGGATGACCATGCGCGGAAAGGTTCCCCACCCAAACCGTCACCGTGTCTGCCCAGGATGTGCCCGCAACCGGGCGACCGCGTGGCAGGAGTCGGCGGCCACCGATCCGCACCCCCGGACCGAACTGTGCTGGTCCTGCGAATGGAAGCAGAAGCATCACACGGCCAAGGGCTTGACGAAGGCCGATTGCGCCGACCTCGACCGCATATTCGCCATCCTCTAAAACGTCCCGGCGTCAAGCACCTCCCGCTCACTGACGGGTGCATGGCCGACTGGCCGGTGTCAACGCGGGATTCCGATCGGCTGTAGCGGCGCGTCCAGCGCCGGGACGACCCAACCCCTGAACACCCCGCCAGGCGCGGGGGCTGCTCCCACCCCTGGAGGTCCAGTGACCCACTCCACCCTGCTCCTCAACGAGCACGGAGACCCATACCGCCGCAACGACGGCCGTCTCGTCCACCTGATCCAAGGCGGCAGCGCGCCGACCCCGCCACCAGCAACTCCCGCCGCCGCGCCTGCTCCCCCGCCGGCAGTCGCGCAGCCGCCGGCCGCTCCGCCCGAAGCCCCGCAGTTCATCGCGCCGCCGGCCGACCCAGCCCCGCCGACTCCTCCGGTCGTCCCGCCCGGCGCGTCAGTGGCTCCTCCGGCCGCGCCTTCTCCCGGCGACGCCCTGGCCGACGCCTCCCCGGAGCGGCTCCGGGAGATCATCGCCGAGCTCCGCCGGGAGAACGCCGGGAACCGGGTCGCACGGAACGCCGAGCAGGAACAGCAGACCCAGGCGGCGATCACCGCCGCGGTCGAGAAGGCCAAGACCGACGCCCAAACCGAACTCGCCCAGACCATCGGCAAGGCACTGGGTCTGGTGAAGGACGAGGAACCCGTCGACCCGGCCAAGCTCACCGCCCAGTGGGCCGAGAAGGAAACCGGTTACCAGAAGCAGATCCGGGACCTCACCGTCGCCTCCGCGCTGTCCGCCGCGCTGACCGGAACCCATCCTGGAGCAAAAGACGCGTTGATCGGCTCCGGGAAACTCGCCGACCTCGACCCCACCGCAACCGACTTCACCACTCAGCTGCAAACCCGCGTCGCTGAGTACCTCGAAGCCAACCCGTATTTCAAGGTCACGACACCCCGTCCACCATCGCCCCCGCGGCGCTGGCGTCGCTGTACGAGACCACGCAGATGCTGCCGCTGGTCTACACCGATGTCAGTTCCGCGTTCGGCCCGCAGAAGGTCGGCAACACGGTCAACGTCCGCAAGCCCGCGGTCTTCACCGCCACGACGTTCAACCGCGGCACCGGCATCACCCCGCAGGACGCCACCGAGTCCACCGTCCCGGTCGTCCTCGACACCATCAAGGACGTGTCCTTCGTGGTGACCTCCGAGGACCTGACCCTGTCCGTGACCGACTTCCAGGCGCAGTTCCTGGATCCGGCGATGGAAGCCCTGTCGCAGGCCGTCGACCAGGCCCTGATCGCACGGGCCAAGGCCGACTTCACCACCATCGTCGGATCCGGCACCAACGTCGGGTCCGCGGTTCCCGGCGAGGCACCCAAGACCAACCGCTACCAGCAGCCGGAGGTCCTGATCGACGGCGGCAAGGAACTGAACATCAAGAAGGTTCCGCCGAACGACCGGGCGGCGGTCATCGGCCCCACCACCAACGCCTGGTGGCTGGATTCGCAGATCGTCAAGCACGCCGACAAGTCCGGCACCACCGAAGCCCTCCGTCAGGGGTCGGTCGGCAAGAACATCTTCGGCTTCGACGTGTACTGGTCGCAGAACATCGTCCAGCCGGCCGGCTCTCCGGCCACGGGGCAGCCGACCACCGAAGTGTCCCTTGCGTTCAACCGGAACGCGTTGGCGTTCGCTTCCGCCACCCTGGAGATCGCGCCGGGCAGCAACGCTGCCGTTCAGTCGTACAAGGGCCTGAACATCCGCGTGGCCTACGACTACGACATCAAGTACAAGCAGACCGTCGTCTCGCTGGACACACTGTTCGGCACCAAGACTCTCGACGCCAACCGTGGCGTCCTGATCCGCGGACCGCTGCAGCCGTGACCTGAAGCAGCCCTGCCCGCCTTCCCTCGGGCAGGGCTGCTCACGAGAGGAGCGAATCATGCTGTACCGCAACGACGACAACGGCGACGTGTTCGACACGACCGGAGCCGACGAGGAGACCGTCCGGGACATCTCCTCCCGCGAGAACTGGCACGAGGTGTCGCAGGCCGACGCCGAGTTGCCTTTCTACCAGTGGGGTCCCACCGTCCGGGACCGCAGCCCGGATGCCCCGAAGGTGGTGTCCGCGATGGACAACGACCTGCTGCCGGAGCATCAGGGGCGGGGCCCGGTAGATGTCGATCAGGACGGCCCGGCCGGATCCAAGGCTGTCGGGTCTCCGAGGAAGGCTGCGCCCGGGGAGAAGGCCGACCCGAAGGGCCAGGGCACTGGGGAACGGAAGTAGCCGATGCTGCTGTACGCCGCCCAGCGGGACATCGTCGCCCAGTGGACTCCGGCGTGGGGCGACGTCCCTGCGTCGGAGTCCATGGACCGTGCTCTGCGGGTGGCATCGCGCCGGGTCCGTCATGCGACCCGGGCAGCGCTCTACGACGTCGGGACCAGTGGCCTGCCCACCGATCCCGACGTCGTAGAAGCGTTCCGCGACGCCACGGTGGCTCAGTGCGTGCTGTGGCTGGCCAACGGTCTGGATCCGGGCAGGTCGTTGGAGCAGCCGGCCCAGAAGGTCACCAACAAGAGCTTGGGCGACCGGTCCATCTCCTACTCCAGCGACGACCCAGCGGTCACTCATGCGAGACTCCAGGCGGCCAAAGAGCTGTGCGACGATGCCGCGCTGATCCTCGCGGACGCCGGGCTCACCGGCCAGCCGTGGATATGCTGATGCTTCATCACCGACGGCCGCCAGCATGAACCTCGAACCCGGCCGCCGCTACCAGTTCGTCCGCGACCAGGAAGCGTTCCCGCGGATCCAGGAGTTCCTCCGGGACAACGACATCCCGCTGCGGAACACCCCGCTGGACACGGTCATGGAGTTCACCGACAACAGCCTGATCCTCGACCAGTTCGTCCGCGTCGACGGAGAGCGGGTCATGGAGGGCGAGAGCTTCGCCCGGCACCGGGTGAGCTTCCCGCTCAAGGCCCGGCTCGGCGATATCCCCCTGTTCGGGGTGTAAGGGTGACCTTCGAGGACTGGTACACCTATCGAGTCGACGTGGATACCCTGCTCGGTCAGGACTTCTCCGGGGCTCACGCCGTC
Source organism: Micropruina sp. (assembly GCA_044225075.1). Taxonomy (GTDB): domain Bacteria; phylum Actinomycetota; class Actinomycetes; order Propionibacteriales; family Propionibacteriaceae; genus Micropruina. Next base: position 9,694 of record JBGAJF010000023.1, read on the forward strand.
GAGCATCACGCCGCGGTCCCATGCTTCATCGAGGACGGCCGCGAATGGTTCACCGGAGACTCCACGGAGCAGCGGCCGGTGTCCTTGATCCACGCCGCGCTGTCGGACCGATCGAAGTTCACACCGGGCTCCGAGGTGACGCTCCCCGACGGCCGGAAGGCCACCGTCCGCGCGGTCACTGTGGGCGAAGGGGATCCGGATCTTGACGGGATCACCGTCAAGATCGCATGAAAACGGCCGGCGCCCCTCGATTCCCTGACTACTCGTTCTCGTGGCCGGGGGGATCTACACCGGCCGCTCTCCGTCGCTCAATCCCTCGCTGACGGTCGCTTTCGTTCAGTTCATCGCTGGCGGCGGACCCTCGTCAGGATCTGCCTGGGGCGCCGGCGACCTGTGCATCTTACTCCCGGGGGGAGGTTCCGTGTCCGCCGACGACATCGCCCGCAACATCGCCAAGGTCGCCGACAAGATCCGCGGCCAGTTGGCCGACGGCTACGGACACCTTCATCGACTTCTTCAGCACCGCGGTCGAGCGAGCTTCGGACCTGAACGAGACGATGTCGAAGTCCGAACAGATCTTCGGCGACTCGGCCCAGCAGATCGACGAGTGGGGGGACACGGCTTCCCGGGCGCTCGGTCTGTCCAAGGGTGAGGCGCTCGACGCCGCGGCGAACTTCGGCAACATGTTTCAGCAGCTCGGATTCAGTTCCGACGCGGCCGCTGAGATGTCGAAGAAGGTCGTCCAGATGTCCGCCGATCTAGGCTCCTTCAACAACCTGGACACCAGCGATGTCATCGACCGGATCAGCGGCGCCTTCCGCGGCGAGTACGACTCACTTCAACTACTAATCCCGAACATCAACGCCGCCCGGGTCGAGCAGGAGGCGATGGCTGAGACCGGGAAGAAATCCGTCGATGCTCTCACCGCCCAAGAGAAGGCCGCCGCCGTGCTGGCGATCGTGCAGGGCGACGGCGCGAAGGCCATGGGTGACTTCGCCCGGACCGCCGACGGAGCGGCGAACAGCCAGAAGATCGCCACTTCTGCCTTCCAGGAGTCCCAGGCAGAGATCGGGCAACGGCTCTTGCCCGTCTGGCAGCAACTCCTCGACCTCTTCCAGAACGTGGGCGTCCCCGCCATCACAGCGATCGGCGACGCCTTCTCCGGCCTGGTGTCCTTCCTCGCGCCGGTGATCGAGATCTTCGGCGACCTGCCCGGGCCCATCCAGGCCGCAGCGGTCGCCATCGGCGCCGTCGTTCTGCTCAATGGCCCGCTGAACGGGATGGCCTCCACGATCTTCGGGTTCGCCGGCCGGTTGCGTGCGGCCACCGGTGCGGCCGCCACCTTCGGTGTGGCCGCGAAGGGTGCACTCGCGTTCCTCGGGGGGCCGATCGGCCTGGCGATCATTGGGCTGACCACCGCGCTGACCCTCTTCTCCTCATCGAGCGACGATGCGGCCGACACCGCCCTCGACCTGACGGACGTCATCGACGAGCAAACCGGCAAGTGGAAGGAGAACGCGGCGGCGGCCCTGTCCGCGAAGGTCGAGTCCTCAGGACTGGGCGAGGCCTACCGTTCGATCGGTGGCGACGCGAAGGATCTCGTCGACGCCATCGCAGGCGTTCCCGGCGCCCAGGACAAGGTCAACGCCAAGATCTCCGAGACCCAAACTACGGCGAAAAATGCTGGGGTTGCGGTCGATTCGCTCGGCCGGGTCGTGTCGAGCACCGTCTTCTCCGTCCAGGGCATGACGACCTCCTTCAACAACACTTCCAAGGCCGCTCAGGAGAACAGCTCCCAGTTCCAGGACGCCGCGAAATCAGCGGATCTGCTCCAACAGTTCCTCGACAAGGCCGGCGAGGCACAGGGCAAGTTCAAGCAGCAGGTTGCCAACACATCCGGGTCCCTGCAGAAGCAGGCTGTCGAAGCCCAGGGACTCGCCGGCGGGATCTCCGGCGTCTCGGGCGTCCTAACAAACCTGACCGACGACTCCGGCAAGGCCATCGACCCGGTGAAATGGCTCGCGAGCGCCCTAGACCACGCCGCCGAGAAGGCCAAAATCCTCGCCGACCAGACCGAGGCCGAGAAGATGCTCGGCGACACCGAGGACGCCGCCAGGGACGCATCGCGCGTCCTGGACATCTTCTCGGACGCGCTGGATCGGGCCAGCGGCAGGCAGGTCAGCGCAGAGGAGGCAGCGGCCGATTGGAACCAGTCGATCCGGGACACCGCGGAGGCGTTCAAGTCTGCCGCCGACGCCACCGATATGAACTGGGATGCCCTGCAGGACTGGAACGTCGCCGCCCTCACCGCCAGCGAATCGGGCGCGAGCCTGTACGACTCGCTGAACGGCCAGTACGAGAGCTACAAGAAGTCGACCGCAGCGGCCTACTCGGCGGCCGCCGCCAATGGGGACGTGGCGGCCGCGCAGCAGGCTGCCCGGGACAAGGCGTCCGAGCTACGCCAGGCCTTCATCGACAACAACGCGGAGATGCTCGGCGGGGCGGACAAGGCGGCCGCGCTGGCCGACAAGCTCGGCATCCTCGACGGGCAGACCATCGACCCAAAGACGTTCGACATCGTCGCCCAGGACCAACAAGCCCGCGACGCGGTGAAGACAGCTCAGGACGCGGTCATCACCAACAAGAACTTCCTCATCCTCGCGGACGCTAGCGCTGCCCAGGCAGAGGCCGATAAACTCAACGCAACCCTGAACCAGATCGACGGCAAACAGGTCCGGTGGTTCGCGATCGGGAACGTGACGGTCGCGGTCACTGAGCAGAAGGCGGCGACCGCCAACGCCATCGCCGCGAACCACGGATACGCCGCCTACGACTACGGCTTCCCGCCAGGTGGCGCCACCGGCGGACGGGTCGGAGACATCCTGAGGGGTTTCGCCGGCGGTGGAAGGGTCAACAAGGACGGTCGGATCTCCGGACCCGGCGGGGGTAGGGACGACCTGGTCGTCGGCTTCGGCGAGGACGGCCGACCCCTGAGGCTGTCGAACCGCGAGACGATCATGAACGAGGGAGCCTCCGACCGTTGGGGGGCGGTCCTCGCGCTGATGAACGCCGGCCGGTTCGCCGACGGAGGCACCATCGACGGCTCCACCCCCGAATCAACGATGGCAGCCACCCTGCAAGGGGCGGTGACTGCTCCCGATCCGGCTGTCATCCAGCAGGCCTGGGACCAGATCGCCGGCGCCGTTGAGACCTCGTGGAACACCCGGATCCAGCCGGTCCTCGACGCCCTAGCCGTCCGGAACACCGACATCGGCGCAGGCTTCCAGGCCCTGGCCCAGGAGCAGGCGGTCCCGTCCTGGGCGACGATCGCCACCGCAGTCCAGACTGGGCAGCAGACCATCGGCACCACATACGACCAGCTGAACGTCCAAACGCAGGCCGTGGGCGCACAGCAGACCTGGTTGCGGGACACCGTCGCCGCCGGGTGGGCCTCCATCCAGGCCACTCATCTGAACACGGTCAACGCCCTGGTCTCGGGTGCGTACACCCCGATGCAGGCATGGTTGGCCGCCCTCGGGACCGCTCAGGAAATCCTGGCCGGCACGACGGCCGCGTCCTGGTCGCAGATCGGCGGGACGATCCAGGGCACCTACCAGGGGCAGATCGTCCCGGCCTGGCAGGGCGTACAGGGATTCGCCACCGCGGCAGGCTCGTTCTTCGACGGCATCAACACCGGGGTCGGGAACGCAACATCGAAGATCCTCGACGACCTGTCGCAGATCACCGCGGCGATCGACGAGTTCTTCGGCATGGTCGACTCCCGCTCCGGCGGCTCCTCGAGTGGTGCCTCCGGTGACGTGTCGGTCACGATCCCCGGCCGGGCCCGCGGCGGCCTCGTCCCGGGAATGGACACCGGCCGGGACTCGACGATCATCGCCGCCCGCCCCGAAGAGGCTGTGATGGTGCCGCAATTCACCCGCGCCGTCGGCGGGGCCGTGGGTGTCGACCGGATCAACCGGCTCGCCGAAGCAGGGCAGTTGCAGGGCTTCGCCCGCGGCGGCGTCATCGGCGACACGATCTCCCACCCCTTGGAGTCGATCGTCACCGAGGGCGCCCAGAAGGTCATCGAGGCCGGCATCGACAAACTGTTCACCTCCATCGGCGGGTTCGCCTCCAACGGCAACTGGGGACCCGGCACCAGCGACGGAACCCTGGCCGCGAACACCCAGGCGGCACGCGATTTCATCGTGAAGAACTGGGGTATCACCGACATCGGCGGTGTCTACGCAGGTTCCGTCCCGGGGTCGGATCATCCGATCGGCAAGGCCCTGGACGTGATGATCGCCAACTACCTGTCGGCCGCGGGCATCGCCCAAGGAACCTCGGTGGCGGACTGGTTCATCGACCATCCGAACAGCTTCGGCACCAAGTACGTCATCTGGCGGGACCGCATCAATGAGGGCGGCGTGTGGGCGCCCTACCAGCACCCTTCAGGCTCGAACGACACCCTGCAGCATCGGGACCACGTGCACCTGTCGTTCCTGACCGGTGGGGGCTCGTTCACCGGGCAGGCCGTCGGCGACCAGGATTCGCAAGGGTCCTGGTTGGACCAGATGCTCACCCGGATCAAGAGCGGCTCGCCGTCCGGGTCCGTCGCCTACGACGCCTCCGCAGGTGTGGAGCAGTGGCGGCCCCTCGGCCTCCAGGTGCTCGGCCGGGTCGGCCAATACCTCGGCCGGAACCTGACCCAGTACATCGACAACATGATGCTGCAGATCAGCCCCGAATCATCCGGGAACCCGAACGCGATCAACGACTATGACTCGAACGCCGCCAAGGGAACTCCCTCGAAAGGTCTCCTCCAGCTCATCGACCCGACCGCTGCGACAGCCCTGCGAGGTACCCCGTTCGAGTACTTGCTCGCACGGGGGATGTTCGACCCGGAGGCGAACATGACCGCCTCCACCCTGTACGGCGAGGTCACGGGTCCTTACCACTCGCTGGCCAAGGCGTGGCAGGGTGTCGCCTACGACGGCGGCGGCCCGCTGCGGCAGGGCTGGACGATGGCGTACAACGGCACCGGACATGACGAGTGGGTGTCCACGAGCAAGCCGGAGAAGCAGGCTGTCGCCCAGCCCGTCGGCGGGACCATCACGATCGAGTTGCGCGGCGACGGGCCCATCACGCAAGCCATGATGCAGACCGCGAGCATGGCCGTGACCGACGGCCTGGACGCCGCCGGGTTCGCCTTGGCGACGGGAGCGATGCAGCGATGACACTGACCGTCACCGCATCCGCGCTGTCCTCACGGGTCCAGGTGGACGTTACGACAACCCTCGGGGGCGCTGGCCGGGTGATGGTCGCCCGGAACCATCCGGACGGCACGCAGTGGCCGGTCCTGACGGACACCGTCCCGCGGCTGATCGGTGGCTCTTGCGTGGTGCTGGACTACCTCTGCCCGGCGATGGACGTGGTGACCTACACGGCGACGACATCTTCCGAGATCGGGCTGTCCGGAGCTGTTGTGGTGCTGTTGGATTCGATCTGGCTGATGTCCCCGGTGAACCCGTCATGGTCGATGCCTGTGCTGAAGGCGACGGCCGTCGAAGACGACGATGTGCAACCACAGGCCGGCGTGTTCAGCCCGATCGGCAGCGACCAGGCGACCGCGATCTCCGACCAAACTTTGAAGACGACCAGCTCGATCAGCGTGGTGATCCGCACTGATCAGGTCCCCGGCCTGCGTCGGCTGCTCCGCGACGGCGGGCCGATCCTGATCAACGTCCCCGCCCGGCCGGGGTGGCCGTTCCGGTGGCGGTGGATCCAGCCCACGTCATGGGCGTTCGGGTCCGCCCCGTACGGGTCGTTCCCGGAGCGGACGGTGAAGATCAGCTACGTCGTGGTCAACCAACCCACGTCGAATCTCCAATCACCATGGGACTGCGCGGCCGCTGCTGACGCCTACGCCGACTGTGAGGCACTGGCCAACGCGTACGCTGACTGCGCCGCCCTGGCCACGGACACGAGACTCTGATGTTCCTCCCAGCGGACGCACGCACCCACGACGCCCTCAACGGATCCCACACGATCCAGGTCAAGGTCGAGGTGTGGCGTGGTGGGGAACAGATCGGTGAGGTCGCGGGCGAGCAGATCCTTGCCGGATCGGTGACCGACAAGTGGGTCTCCGGGGTGCGCCGTACTCTGGAGATGCAGGTGGAGCCGACATCTGACTGGCGACAATGGTTGCAGATCGGCGTAGAGCTGCGTCCGTTCCGCGGTGTCTGGTTCGCCCCACACGAGGTCGAGATGTGCCCGCTGGGAGTGTTCCCTGTCCGAGCGTTCGACCGTCCGTTCGGGGCGCGGTCGGAGATCCCGGTCCGGGCACAGGACCGTTGGTCCCGGGTTGTCGCCGACACGTTCGGGTCCCCGATCCGCGCCTACCAGGAGACGGTGGCACGGACCATCGCGCTCCTCGTGGAGGAGGTCGACCCCTACTCGATCTCGGTCTCGATCGAGACCACCTCGGAGACCCGGACTCCTCCCGGCGTGTGGGAGAAGGGCCGCAGCGAAACCATCCTCGACCTGGCTGACGTGATCGGTGTCGACGTCTTCATGGATCGCAACGGCTCCCCGGTGATCCGGGACCGACCGCAGCGCGGCAACCCTGTATGGACGCTGCGCACCGGATCGAGCGGTGTCATCCTGGACGGCGGCGAGACAGTCGACTGGACGAACGTCGTCAACTCCGTCGGCGTCTTCTCGACGGCAGCCGACAGCACCCTCGAGCCGGTGTGGCTGGGCATCTCCGATCCGGAGTCACCCGCCTACCGGGGAGTGATCGCAGGCGGGGGCACGGGTGGCTGGCAGGCGACCAGAGTTTCCAGTTCGGCATTTACCACCCGCGAGGAGATGCTGGCGGCGGGGCAGGCTGCCCTGGTCAAGGGGGAGCGTCCGGCGAGGCAGCGGACCCTGACCGCGGTCCCGCATCCCGGGTTGGACGCGGCAGACACCGTGCTGGTGGAAACAGCCCCGGGGGAAGCGCTGGAACTGGTGGAAACAGCCCCGGGGGAAGCGCTGGAACTGGTGCAGATCGACCAGGTCACGCACCCGTTGACGGCAGGCGATGCACAGTCCATCACTACGGTGACCACAGGTGCTGCCGCATGAGCTTGCCGGGCGAGATCCTCTCGTTGCTCAGAGATCTCGAACAGCGGTTGAGCTCACCGAAGACGCGAGTCGCGACCCTGATCAGGGTTCGACCGGATCGGGTCGAGGTCAGCATCGACGGCGGCGAGGCAGTCGCATGTGACTGGACCCAGTCGTTCGCGACCGAGATCGCCACCGGGCCCGGGCTCCTGGAAGGCCGCAAGGTGCTCGTCCATCTCGTTGAGGGAGTGCCGACCGTCGTGAACACGATCGTCATTGGAGACAAACCCTGATGCCGAACTCACCGATCGCCGCCCTCCCGGGACCGCCGAAGAATGGTGTGAAGCCCGAGATCGACGTGTTCTTCGACACCCTGAACCAGGCACTCGATACGGTCGTCGCTCCGACGTTCGCGTCGACGTCGGCGCGGGACTCGGCGTACTCGTCGGTCATCGCGGCTGGCAAGGTCGGGATGCGTTGCTACATCAGCAACCGGGCCGGGTACTGCTCCTACATTCACACGAACAGCAGCGGTAAGGCGTGGGTGTGGGAGCCGCAGCACAACGTCCTGTTGGACGGGCACCGCCCGTCGCCGGCCGACGCTGCGGGAACGGCACCGGTGGACATCCTGCTGATGCCCGCGGTGGCGTTGCCGCCGGGGAACCGGAAGGTCTCGGTCCGGGCGTCTTCGGTGGTTGAGGCCCTCACCGGTGCGTGCACCCCACGGGCGTACGTCGACGGCCCGGGGATCGCCTCCTACGAGACGTACATGCAGACCAGCCTGCCGGCGCTCAGTGTGCAAGGCACAGTGAGCCGGGAATGGACGGTGGTCACGTCCGGCACGGTCGCCTGGAATCTGAGGGGTATCAACGCCGGCGCGGGCGCGAACGTCCGGTTCGTGGGGTCGATTCTGCAAGTGGTGGACCTGGGCCCGGCGTAATGCCTTGGGATTTCACTGTCTTCTCCGATGTTTCCGGGTGGGCCGTCCTCGCTGGTCTGGTGCTGTACGTGCTGCGTCTGGTCGCCCGCCGGAAGTGGGTTCCGGAAGCGACGTTGAAAGACGTTCAAGTGGACGCTGACTCGGACCTGGTCGATGCCCGGTCGGAACGAGACGGGTGGAAGCAGGCCGCGTTGACGGCGTTGGAGGCGAACCGGGCCAACGCTGCGCTGATGGACGAAGTGCGGGTCGTGCTCCGCGCGAATGCAGCATTCCTACAGGCACTCCCGAGAGCGGAGTCCGATGACTAGTGACCAGGCACGAGAAGAGATGGACGCTGCCCGCCGGGAGGCCGAGGAGCAGCTGATCCGGGTCACCGATCAGGAGCCGCTGATCCGCGCCGAGTCCCGGACGTTGGGGTGGTTATTGCAGGAGAACAATCTGGCGGCCCGGTTCCGGAAAGCGATGCGGATGCGGCGGCCGGTGATTCCAACGCAGGGGGTTGAGTGATGGACGGTTTCTGGGTGACGGTCGGGGACGTCGAGCTGGGCTTGTTGGCGTTGGGTGGGGTGCTGTTCCTGCTGCTCTACACGGTGACGGCCACGTGGTGGCGGATCCGCGAAGGTTGGTTCATCTTCCTGTGTTCCGTCGGCTTGACTGCCCTGTTCGCCTACATTTTCGCGGGCCGGGTCGGCTGGTTGGCGCCGTTGGACGACGGCGGTGTCCGGGTGGTGTTGCGGGTGGTCATCTTCACCGGGTTCGGGATCGCCTTGATGTGGATCGGGACGCTGCTACTGCTCGCTCAGCGGGAGCAACGCAGGCACACACGGCGAGCGCGGCGCACGACTGAGGAGTCGAGATGACTTGGCTGGACGACATCGTCACGTCCTACAGGGATCACGGCCTGTCCGTGGTCGAACCGGACTACGACTGGCGCAACTTCGGTGTGGGTGATTGGACCTATGGCCGGCCGGTCGCCACCCTCAAGCACCACTTCGTGATCAGCTACTCGTCGCCGGACTCCAACGGTGTGTCGATGCTCCGCAACGGGTACAACACCGGCAGCTACTTCCTCGAACCGCCGGTGGTGAACACCTACCTCGGCAAGACCGGCGCCGTGTACATGATCGCCGGCAGGGTCGCCCAGCACGGCGGCGACGGCATCCGGGAAGTCCTGGACCGCGCCATGAACGACCAGCCGTGCCGGGGCCGGGCATGGAAGGCCGACGACTACGACGGCGCTTCCTACGCGTTCTGGGGCACGGAAACTCACAACCCGGGCGACGGCACACCGTTCCCGGACGTGCAGTACCAGGCGCTGGTCACGATGAGCGTGGCCGAGTGTCAGGCGATGGGCTGGTCGGCGAACCGGGTTATCCAGCATCTGGAGTCGACGGACAGGAAGAACGACATCCATCCGGCGGCGGTCGACGGGCCGACCCTGCGCAGCCAGGTCGCCGCCCGGCTGGTATCCCCGAGGCCATCGTCGGCCTGGTGGGGTTGGTTCGCGGCGTGAGGCTCAGCGATTTGTCGGCGCGGCAGATCGCCCGGGCCGAGGTGATCTACCGTGCCGCTCTGCCGTGGGGTGCGGACGCGGTGAAGGCGGCGTTGATGACCGCGGCAGCCGAGAGCAGTTTCCTGCTGTATGCCAACGACGGCAGCACCAAGCGGGCGGACGTCAGCCAGTACTGGCGGGACGTCGCGCGTCAGTCCATGGCGTTCGAGCACGACGCGGTCGCTCCCGCGCTGCCGGCGAGCACCAGGCCGGGGACATGGGACACCACCGCCGACAGCGTGGGCATTTTTCAGCAGCGCCCGATGTACGACTACGGCAGCGTGGCTGAGCTGATGGACCCGGCCGAATCCGTGCGCATCTTCATTCGCGGTTCGCACGGTGGCGCCGGCCGCACCAAGCGGTTCCTGGACTCCCCCAAGGAGATGACCCTGGCGCAGCGCTGCCAGTGGACACAGGGCAGCGAGTTCCCCACTGGCGAGAACTACGCGCCGATGGAGCAAGCCGCGGACGAGCTGATCGTCCGCTTCGGACCTATCAACCCGCCGGCCTCGTGGTGGCCGGCCTGGTTCAAGGAGTAAGCATGGCAACCTATTCCGACCCCGACGCGTGGGCCAACACCAGTGACGCGTTGCAGGTCGCTGTGTCCCGCGCTGTCGCGTCCGGCAACGTCCTTGCCGCGATCGGCAAGGCAGTGCTGGCCACGGACACCGGCACCAAGACGGCTGACGGGCAGCCGCAGGCCCTGGCGGCGCTGATCGCCGCGCAGGTCGGACTGTCCCAGCAGATCAGCGCGCAGCTCGCCCGGATCGAGCAGCTGCTCCAGAGGTGACGGAGGACAACATGACCATTGCATCCGGGGCTATGAGTTCACCGAAGAGAAACCGCTTCTCACCCCCCAGGGGCGACGACAATGCCGTACCTGCGAGCGCCTTCGTGGCGCTACCAAGCGACAACGACAACGCGAAAGAAGGTCTGTAGCATGACCGAGCAGTCTCCCAGCGGTCCGCCCATCAGCGGAACCCAAAAGGCGTGGGCGGGCTTCATCATCGGGATCCTGATGTCGATGGGCGCCGTCGTGACTGCGGCGCTGGCCGACGGCGTTTGGAGCACAGGCGACACCATCGCCGCCGTGATCGCTCTCGTCGGGTCGGTCGGCGTCGGACTCGGCGTGTACCAGACGCCGAACCAGCCAAAGGTCTGACCCCGTGACCCTCGTGCTCATTCAGCCTCGCATCGAGGACCCCGGATCGACCGCGGAACCGGTCCAGACCACATGGTGGTACCGGGTCCGCCCGTCTCGGACGGTTACCGGCGAGGACTGGGTGATCGACGAGTGGCCACCGCTGCGGCAGGTCAGCGCGACACCCGCCGACCTTGACCACCTGGACATCGCCTACGAGCTCGAGGTGTACCGGGGCGACGACCTGACCAAGCCCCGGTTGCACGAGTTCCGGCTGGTCCCGGACTCGGTGTCGACGGTGAAGTGGCAGCTGCTGGAGCAGGTGTCGGGGCCGGGGTCGGCGCCACCGGTGACTACGGAACTGGAGGCGCGGGTCGCGGCGCTGGAGGCGTCGCATCCCTCGGGTGGCGCGTCGGATGTGTCCGAGGTGGCGGGCATCTCCCTGTTCTCCCGCACCTACCTGGATGACACGTCGGCGGGTGCGGTGCTGACGACACTGGGCGCGGCAGCCGCCGCAGACCTGACGTCCGGCCTGGCGGCTAAGGCACCGCTCGTGTCCCCCGCGCTGACCGGAAACCCGACCGCCCCCACCGCGTCACCCGGCGACAATGACACGAGCATCGCAACCACCGCGTTCGTGGCTGCTGCGATCGCAGCGTTGGGCACCATCGTGTCCGTGCCGGCGGTGACCGGGCTGACGCTGCGGTTCACCTATCGGACCACCGATGTGGCCGCGGCCAGGCCGACGGTGCCGTCGGGGGTGTCGATCAACTGGGAGGTCCCCGGCGACACCGAGCCCACGAACATCCGCTGGGACCTCGGTGACGTCTGGACGTCGGTCTACTCGTGACCTACTCACGTCCTTGGGCGCGGGTGCAGGTCGGCGGTCAGTACGTGTTGCGGTCCAGAGGGGCCGCCGACCGACCCACCGTGGGTGTCCCGCCGGCGGCACTGCAATACCAGTTGGCTGGGTTGGACGCCCGCACCTTCTACGAGCCAGGACCCAGCCGGGATGACCTGGTGTTCTCGGTCGAGAACGCCCTCCAGATCCCGGGCGATCCGACGTCGTTCGTTGGGCCGACCGGAAGCTTGACCCGCTACCCTGCATCCGGTGACGGCGATTTCACCGCGTCGTCCAACGGCCAGGTGATCGAGAACCTGGACATCTACGGCTCCGTACGGATCCTCGCCTACAGCGGGGTGATCATCCGGAATTGCCGCATCCGGGGCACCCAGGCGGCCGGCTCGTCCGTGGCCATGGTCATCGCCACGAGCGAGAACCTGCGGGGCGCAGTCATCCAGGACTGCGACCTCGCTGGCCGGGGCAACCTGTGGTTGGAAGGGATGCGCGGCGGCGGGTACACGATCAAGCGTTGCGAGATCCACGGCGTGACGGACGGCATCTCGCTGACGTCGCAGGTCGGCGACGTGCAGGTGTTGGGCTGCTGGATTCACGACTGCGCCTACGACGAATGGGATGCCACCACCCCAGGGATGCCCACCCAAGGCTCCTACTACATGCATTGCGACGCCGTCCAGTTTCACCGCGGCAAGGATTACGTCGTCCGTGGCAACTACATCGGCGGCCTCCGGGCAGGTGACGGAACAACGGGCGCGGTGTGGGACCACCACACCGGCCACAAGAGCGACATCCAGGCCGGGGACGACTTCTACAACAGCGGCGTCCTGCTGAAGCAAGAGGTCGACTCGACGGATGCGAACAAGATCGAGCGAGTCCTGATCGAGCAGAACGTCTTTCAGGGCGGGGTGTGCTGCATCAACCATCCGTCCGGGAACGGCAACGACTTCTCCAGCGCGACGATCCGGGACAACCAGTTCGTCCCGTTCCCGCACGGCAACACACAGTTCTACATCCTCAAGTCACCCAGCTTGCTGACGGTGATGGGCAACAACACTTTCACCACCGGCGGGCCGGTGCCGATCAGCAACGGAGGCGGCTGACGTGACCGTGCTCAACTTCGAGTCCCTCACCGAGGGCCTCGCGGCCACCACCGGCAACTCCGGTTTCGATGAGGTCGTATCCGCCGGGTCGGGTGGGTCGATCACCGGGCAGGTCGCCGCGGCGCTGAATGGATCCCGCGGCATCAGGTTCGTGTGCGGCACTTCCGCCGCCTGCGTCGCCGGGGTGAACATCACCAGCTCGACGCAGCAGGCCGTCAGGGTGCCGGTGCGGCTGCCGGCAACCGCTCCCAACGTCGCCACGACGATCATCCGCCTCTACCAGGGGACGACGATCGTCGCGAACATCGTCCTGAACACCGACTGGAAGATCGAGATCAACTCGAACCCGGGATCGACATCAGCGACGCTGGTCTCGGCGGCCAACGCGGCCCCTTACGCGGGCCAATATGTGGCGATCGGGATCCTCGTTGATTCCGGGTCGACCACGTCGAACGGCAAGTTCGAGGCCCGGTTTTACGCTTCGCCCAGCGATGCGGCGGGGTCGCATCTGTACTCGGTGTCCCAGACGGCGTGGAACATGGGCGCCGGCGCGGTTTTCACCAAGCTGCGCTTCGGGTTCCATCAGGCCCAGTCCGCGGCCAGAACCCTCGACTACGACTACGTCGAGTTCGTCTCTGCCTCCACGACCTGGCTGGGTGGTGTCCCGGCCGCGTCGGCTCCGTCGGTGTCCGCTGCCGTATCCGACGCATACCCGGCGGCCAGCGCGACGGTCACCCTGACGTCCACCGAATCTGGAACGTTCACGTCTGCGACCTGGTCGTGCACCGCGCAGCCTCCGGGGTCGGCGACACCGTCCATCGCGGCCCCGTCGTCGGCCAGCACTTCGGTCCTCGTGGCCAGCCCCGGCCGGTACACCTTCCGCCGCCGGCTGGTGTGGTCCGGCGGCAACCAGGACTCATCGGTCACGGTCTATGTGCACGCCGGTCCGGGGCAGCGTGCCGGGCTCTACTCGACCTCGGGGTCCTGGGCGAACCAGGGTGGGGCGGTCGATCGGCGGACCGGCTACGTGGACGACTCGGACGCCACCTACGGGCAGTCGTCAGACAACCCGCCCGGCACCGACGTCGAGACGATCACCCTGAATCCTTGCGACCTGGGGCCGATCAAGCTGTACATGCGGGACCGCTGGTCCGGCGGCGCAGGCACTTCCGTGCTTGTGACCATGTACAAGGAGGACGGCACCACAGTCGTTGACTCCTGGACGTACAACCCAGGCACGTCGTTCGCCGACGTGACCCCGCTCGACGTGGACTCCACCGGTCTCGCGTCCATCCCGACCCGCGCCGACCGCCGAGCCCTGATCGTCAAGATCGCACCGACGGCGTGACCACCTACGACCTGGCAGCGTTCGACGCCGGGATCAGCGGGCTCACCTACAACCTCGCCGCCCTGGACGTCATCTGCGGTGGCACGACCTACAACCTCGCCGCCCTCGACGTATACGCGGGCACAGACTTTCAGGTCACGTTGGGGTCGGACCCGCCCCGGTTCGACCCGTTCGACATCGCCACCCTGACCGCGTCGAGCCTGCTGGTCCCCGACACCTGGGTGTTCGAGCAGATCAGCGGAGAACCCGTGCTGCTGTCCGGGTCTGGCGGGACCCGTTCCTACCGGTGCCCGGGACGGCTCACCGAACTGACCCTGCGGTTCCGGGTCACCGCGACCCTCAACGGCACACCATCGGTCGCTGAGGTCACCCACACCATCGCACCCCACGCCGGCGTGTACGGACCCGGCGGGGTCGGCTGGCCACACCACCCCACCGAAGGAGCCTGATGCGTAAGCGTTTCGTCGTCGCCGTGGTCGCGGCGCTCATGGCGATGGGGACGGTCACCGCCGTCGCCGCGTCCACCACCACAGAGGTGGCGTGCGCGATCGCCGACAACACCCTGTCGTGCCCGCTGCCCACGCCGGTCACGGTGACAAGCACCGAGACCGCGACGGTGACCGAGACTCCCGCGACGGTCACCGCCGACCCGGTCACCACGACGCAGACGGTGACTCAGCCGCCCACGACGGGCGCGTCTCCGGTGAGCCCGTCACCAACGACCGTCACGTCGACCAGTGCACCGCCGCCGACTACGCCCACCGGCGCCCCCTCTGGCTGGCCCGACGCGTCGAACACGGGTGTCCCCGCCGGCGTCACCCTGACTCCCTACCCGTCCGGATCGACCTGCTTGATCAACCAGCCGACCGTCATCGACGGGAAGATCCTGAACTGCACGGTCCTCGCCTACTCGCCGGGCGTGGTCATCCGCAACTCGAGGGTGAACGGTGCTGTCTATCTCGACTCCGACCGCGGTGCCACCGCGAAGACTTGGTCGGTCACCATCGAGAACTCGGTGGTCGACGCCGGAACACAGAACGGCGCCGCCGTGTCCAACGGCAACATCACGATCCGCCGCTCCGAGATCAAGGGTGGGCAGACGATCGTCCAGTGCATGGAGAACTCGACCGGTTGCACCGTTGAGGACTCATGGTTGCACGGCCAGTCCATCCCCCCGATGCAGGGTGAGCCGCACCTCGGCGGGTTCCTCAACAGTGGTGGGCCGAACGTGACCTTGCGGCACAACCGGATCGCCTGCGACAACCCGAACGGCTGCACAGGAGACGTCGTGCAGCTTCCCGACTTCGGGCCGATCACCAACGCCCTGATCGAGAACAACCTGCTGGAGGCCAGCGACAAACTGGCCTACTGCACCTACGCCGGTTGGCGACCCAACACCTTCGCCACGAAGAATCACGACATCGTCTACCGGGGCAACGTTTTCGTGCGCGGCTCGAACAGCAAGTGCGGCGCGTACGGGCCTGTCACCGGATGGCGGGACAACCCGGGCAACGTCTGGGAGAACAACACCTGGGACGACGGCACCGTCGTCGCCCCGGCCGGCTGAGGAGAACCGATGGACTTCGTGCGCAAATCCCCGGCGTGGGTCAACGGCAACGCCTATCAGGACGCGGATGCCAACCGGGTCGAGGACGGAGTCGTCGAGGGCATCACCAAGGCTGAGGCCGCACAGGCATCCGCCGCCACGAACGCGGCCGCCATCACCGCGGCGAACACCGCGATCGCGGCGAGGGCGCCGTCCGCCTCGCCCACCTTCACCGGCACTGTCGTCATCCCGGCCCTGCAGATCAGTGGTGGCAGCCCGGGCGCCGGAAAGGTGCTCACGTCAGACAGCTCCGGTAACGGCACCTGGCAAACTGCCGGAGGCAGTGTCGGCGCGACCTACCCGCAAGTGGTTCTCGTTTTCACGGGCACGGAGACCCGGCCCACAGGGTCGGTCTCGGTGCTCTGGATCGATACGCGGGGGGAAGGGGCAGCCCGCCCCGACAACATGGACAGCACCAACGATCTGTGGTTCACCCCGAACGGCGCCGTGTCCGGAGACACCACCGCGCCCTCGGTGCCGACAGGCCTCTCGTCGTCGTCGATCACCGCAGCTGGCTTCTCTGTGTCGTGGTCCGCGTCGACCGACAACGTCGCGGTGACGGGCTATCAGGTGCGCCTAGGCACCGACGCCCCGATCAGTGTCTCCGGCACCAGCTACTCGTTCTCCGGTCTGACCGCATCCACCGCGTACTCGGTGACCGTCAGGGCCAGGGACGCAGCCGGGAACTGGTCTGCCTACTCCAGCGCTCTCTCGGTCACCACCAGTTCCTCCGGCGACACCACCGCACCGTCCGTCCCGACCGGGCTCGCCAGCTCATCCATCACGTCTTCCGGGTTCACCGTCAGTTGGACCGCAAGCACCGACAACGTGGCCGTCACCGGCTACGAGGTCTTCATCGGAGGCGTCAGCTACGCCACCCCGTCGGGAACCAGCCAGGTTGTCACCGGCCGGTCGGCCTCCACTGCCTACTCGGTGACGGTCCGAGCCCGAGATGCGGCCGGCAACTGGAGCGCACAGTCCTCCGCATTGTCGGTCACGACCAGCTCGGGAGCAGACACCACCGCCCCGAGCGTCCCCACCGGTCTCTCGTCCTCCGCGATCACCACCTCGGGCTTCACCATCTCCTGGACGGCGTCGACCGACAACGTCGCGGTCACCGGTTACGAGGTGTTCATCGACGGGACCAGTTACGGCACAACGTCCAGCACCAGCCTCGCCGTGACCGGGCGCTCCGCGAACACCGCATACAGCGTGACCGTCCGGGCCCGGGACGCGGTGCCCAACTGGAGCGCCCAGTCCTCGGCACTGTCGGTCACCACGTTGGACCCCCTGGCCCCCATCTCCCGGTTCAACTTCAACGAGGGATCAGGCACCACCGCGACCTCGACCAACACCCTCTACACCCTGACCGACCAGACGGGTGGCTCCCCCGTCTGGGGGAGCGGCACCATCAAGTCGAAGGTCCGCGGCTACCCCATCGGCAGCACCGGATCCACCCTCACCGAGTGGAGCGTGGCCATCGACTTCACTCTGAACGCATTGCCCGGGTCGGAGGCGTCCTTCTACGTGAAGGAGGAGGCCACCAACACCTTCTTCAACCTGACCGCAAGCGGTCAGGTCAAGGTCTACGGCGTGGCCACCACCACGAGTACCGCCACCGTGTCCACGGGATCACCCCATCGGCTTGTGATCACCCAGGACGCAACCACCCTGAAGGTGTACCTCGAAGGAACCGAGATCATCTCGGCCACCGAGAACCGCAGCTTCCAGCGGACACTCAACACCCTGATCTCCACCACCGGCCTGAACATCGACATCGACACCTTCCGCGTGTGGGACCTGGCGCTTTCGGCCGGCCAGGTCTCGGCTCTGGGGGCCTGATGCCCATCCTCGGCAAGCCCGGCCAGCGACTCATGGCGGTCGTCGGTGCGGCGCTGGTATCGGCGACGGTGATCGTCGGAGTCACCGTCGTCAGCACAGGAGGGGACGCAGCGCCCGACTACACCCCCCCGTGCACCGGTGAATGCTGGCCCGACGCAAACACCACCGGCGTGCCGGACGGCACCACGCTGACAGAGTTCAGCGGTCTTCGGTCCGGCGGGACGTGCTACCTGAACACCGACGACCAGGTCGTCACTGCCTTAAAGTTCACCGGCTGCGACCTCGCGGTCATGGCCGCCAATGTCACGATCAGGAACAGCCTGGTCGGTGGGCACCTGTCCGTCGACCACGACCGGCCGAACTCAAGCACCTGGTCTGTCCTGGTCGAGGACAGCACCATCGACGCCGGCCAGAGCTTCGGCGCCGCGGTCAGCAACGGCAACATCACCATCCGCCGGTCGGAAGTCAAGGGCGGGCAGACCATCGTCCAGTGCACGAACAACTCCAGCTACTGCACCGTCGAGGACTCATGGTTGCACGGACAGTCCATCCCGGCGATGGAGGAACAGCCGCACCTTGGTGGTGTCCTCAACTCCGGCGGGCCCAACTTCACCATGCGGCACAACCGGATCGCCTGTGACAACGACAACGGGTGCACCGGCAACGTCGTGATGCTCCCCGATTTCGCGCCGATCACGAACGCGACCATCGAGGGCAACCTCCTGATGGGGTACGACACGATGGCCTACTGCACCTACGCGGGCTGGCGGCCGAACGCGAACGCGGAACTGAACCACGACATCGTCTACCGCGACAACGTCTTCCAGCGTGGCCCGAACAACAAGTGTGGGGGCTACGGCCCCGTCACCGGATGGCGGGACGACAGGCCCGGGAACATCTGGGAGAACAATCTGTGGGACGACGGCACCCCCGTGGTCCCCGCCGGCTGAGGAGAACCGATGCTACTCGGATCCAGCCTGCCCGGCGTCCTCGGCCCATCCGGTGAGTCCCCGGGCGGGCCAATGATCCTCGGCCCGAACTGCTTCCTCGGCCCGAACCGCCTCCTCGGGGCCATCGAACCTCCGATGGAGATCACCAACCCGCAGGCGACCATCCGCGGCTACGGCCACATGATGACCCTCAAGTCCGGGGACCGCGCACCCGACCTGATCATTGACCTCACCAGTGACGCGGGACCGGTGGACCTCACCGAGGCCGTCAGCATCCGCATCCTCGGCGCCCGGGACGGGATCACCACCATCGACCGCGCTGTCTACGGCACGGATCAAGGGCAGGTCAGCATGGGTTGGCAGCCGGCCGACACAACCGTGGGCTTAACCGGTTTCGAGGTCGAGGTCACATGGCCCGGCGGGAAGGCACAGACGTTCCCGAACCGAGGCCTCCTCTGGGTCAATTTCGCGCCAGATCTCGGATGAACCCCGGCCCATGCCAGGTCGGGTAGCGGTCCCGCCCTAACGATCCCGGGACAGGCGTGGATCGCACTACCGCCCCCGCTCACTTCGGTGAGCGGGGGCGGTTCGGCGTCTCAGTTGGGTACAGGTGGCCGGAATGGCCGACCCAGCCGCCCAGCCAGGTCGCGCTCACGAGTCACCCCACCACTGGATGCCGTGCACTGTATGCAGGTGCGACCATGCGTCGCACGCCAGATCCTCGCGCATCTGTTAACACCCGAATGGGTGAATCGTCAGCCTCTCCTGAACCAGCGAGCCACCGCCCCCCGCTCACCAGTCCCGGCGTCAAGCCCTCAATCCAGGTAGGGCTCGTCGTCCTCGACTGAGTCAGGGTCAGGATCTGCGGGAGTGGTCAGACCAGCGCGTATTAGGGTCCGGGACCACCCGGACCGCCGATGCATCTCCATCTCTGACACGCCCCGTCGACGGGCCCAGGCGATTCCCTCGTCTCGGTCGCCACGGGCCCTGTCGAACGCGATTTCGGCTGCCCTCCAGCGATCGACCACCCGATCAAACTCGGGTAGCGGGGCCACGGCCGGCTTCACCAGTCCATCCTGGAACCAGCCGTAGCCGTACTGACTGCGGCAAATCGCCGCCCTGCCGGTACCGACGACGTCCGGGGCTCGCCGGTGCATGATCAGACCAGCAACCTCATCCACGGTGCGCGGCTCGGTCCAGATCGGCCATTGCATGATCGGCTGCCGAGGAGCCTTTCGGTCACGGGTGGTCCAACGATTCAGCGCAGCCACCGGGAAGAACCGCAGACCCCGCCACGCCAACCACTCCAGGCCCGCCTCCCCCTCATAGGGCGTCTTGGCCGGATTGGTGGCCAACAGGGCAAACTGCCGGCTCGCCCTGTACTCCCAGCGCATCGAGGGGATCCCCTCGGACCGGTGCAGCGGATCACCCTGCTGCCGGGTGATCCGGGCCATCGCGGTCTCCGCCGGGGTCAACTGTCGCAGCACCTCGGCCTGGCGCAGGAACTGCTGCTGCCCGCTGGTGAACACCAACGGGGTGCGCCGCATCGTGTTCCGCACCTTGGTGCGGGCGCCCGGCGCGATGACACCGTCGTGGATCAGGCCGCGGAGCATCGGCGCCTCATCCTCGCCCATCACCCGCATCACGGTGGCCACCCAGGCCCAGGCATCCTGCGGCGACACCAGCAGGGTTGTGTGCTCGGACTGTAGAACCGGCGAGTCAGCCCATCGCATCCGGTCGGTCTCGATGGCGTTCTGGAGGCGGGTCTCCGCTCCTCGCCGGACCTGTTCGGTCCACAAGATCGGAGTGTCCCTGAATGCGCTGTCCTCCCGAAAAGACAATCGCCATCCCGGCTCGCGCGGGGATTTGCCTGCGTTGGCCGACGCGAAGGCGCCCAACGCGCACATCATCTCGACAGGGATACGCGCGTTCAGCCCGGTCAGCGCGACCTTCAGGGCGGTCACAGCGCCGCCAAGTACTGGGCCATCGTCACAGGCCTGGCCCGCTCAGCGTCGGCCCGGTCAACGCCAGCCACGTACTCAGCCACCGTCGGCGTGCCAGGGGCCACCTTGCAACCCGTCAGGGACGGGTTGTGCCCCTCCGGGTTGCCCACCCATCGACAAACGTCCCACGCGTGGGACAGGCGGTGGCAGGCGACCAGCTCCTGGCCACCGACCCAAGTCCGGCTGTCGCGCGGGTCCAGCAGCCGCCAGTCCTCACCACCCCAGGACACCGCGAGGACCTCGTACGCGGCGGACTCGGTGAAGGTGCCCGGATACGTCATCCGGACGATCGCGACGCCGTCGTCGGAGTCCCGGGGGCGGTAGCCATCCCAGGCTCGCCGGTAGGGCTCGGTGTGATGCTCGGGGTGGTGGCAGTTGCCGTCCCGCTCCTGGCAGGTGCGGCTCTCAGCCAAGTAAGCGGCGTACAGGTCGGTCACGTCTGCCTCCTCAGATCCGGCCGAGGCCGGTGATGGCCTCGACGAGGTCGGTGTCGCCGGCGGCGTGAGCCTCCAGCCGGAGAGCCTCCAGCCGGCCGTCGCTCAGGGTGCGAATGTCGACCTCGATCAGGTCATCCTCGCCCATGATCCATGCGGTGTAAGCGGTCTCGGTCATTGGTTCCTCCAGGGATAATGGTCGGTCAGGGACCGATGGTCGGTCAGAAGCCGTCGCAGTCGTAGCCGCCGCAGTTACTGCCGTCGCCGTGGGACGAGCAGTTCCCACCGGTGATGCACGCCTTGCGATGCCGGGACGGGCGAGGCTTGATGTCGGTCCGGGTCCGCTCGGCGTAGTCGCACACCGGGGTGCCGTCCTCCATGAGCTCGATCTCGCCGATGAGGGTCACGATCTCGCCGGCGACGTCGATCGTGCCGCCGGCCGCGAGTGCGGCCTCCAGGTCGTCGGCCGGCCCGGTGACGATGGTCATGCCGTCCAGGTCGGCGAACTTGATGGCGGTCATGGCTGGCTCCTCCTCTTGGCGTGTACTGTAATCATACACCGGTCTTGTACTGTCGCAATACAGACCCTCCGGATTCACTCGATCAGGCGCCGAGCCCTTGACCTGGCAGGCCAGGGCAGGGCAGTATCTCGATACCCGACCGCAAGGCCGGGCCTCACTGAACCAGCGGTCCCACTGGGACCCGCCGCGCAGCGCGCGGAACCACGCCTCCCGCCCCTCCAGCCGGGAGGCGCCCCTGTTTCAGGAGGCCGCCAGCGGGAAAGGGGAACGTGACCAGTCAGCCTGGGGTCCCCCCGCGCGTCGTCCGGATCGCAGCCCAGCTTCGGACGCCGGCCACACGTGTGGAAGTTCCCCACCCCGAAACTGCCGGTGAACTCGGTGAAGTCGAGGACCTACCGCATCCCGAACTCGGCGGTCTGGCACCTCGCGTCCTGCGTGGACCCGGTCGACCCCCCACCGTGGTGGTCGCAGCGCTGGACGACGGGCGAGGAGATCACCCTGCCTGCCGGCCCGGTCGAATGGTGGGCCGTCACCGGTGATCCCGACGCCCTGTTGGCCGCGTGCCGCCATGTCCGCCGCCTCAATCCCGAGGGCCACGACGGCGACGTCGGCGGCTGGACCCTCGATGACGACGGCCCCTGGATCGGCTCCTTGGGCGGCGCCAACGACGAGGACACCCTGCACTGGACCGACGCCGACCTGATCAGTCGCCCGGTCCCGGCATCATGCGCTCCCGCATTGGGCCTGCCAGCTGATGTGCCTACCGTTCCCGGCACCTGGCGCCCTCCTTACCACTGGCCGCTGCCCATCCCCGGCCTTCCGCCAGGGCGGCGAAATCGCCGGTGGCAACCGGTCATCGCCCCGTGGGTAAGCCGTCCCGGGTGATCACCGACGCACACCCCGCCGGATCACGCGGACGCGTCGCAGGGAGTGCCAGCAGCAAGGGCCCGTCCAGGGCGGCGGCAGCCACGGCGGCGTCGGGACGCTCACCGCTGGCCCAGTCGTTGCCCGATCCCGGACAGCAGCACCCGACCGGCATCGTCGACGGGCAGCTTGCCATCTGCGACCAGCGCGCTGACCCTGGGTCGGCTGACGCCGAGCATCCGCGCAGCCTGCGCCTGTGTCACTGACCCCGACCCGACTCCGCCGGCCTCTGCGACCAGTCGGCCGAGTGGGGTCCGCCACCACTTGTCCGGTACCTCGTCCGGGTGTAGCACACGCAGGATTTCCAGGGCCCCCTCACCGTCCTGCAGTTGCGCGATCAGCCACGGCACCCGCGACTCAACCCGCTCCGATACAGCGGCGATCAGGTCCGGACCCAGCAGCGCACCCCACGAGTGGATCAACGACCCGAGCTCATCCCGCAGCTGGTCCTCCGCCATCATCCGCCGATCCGGCTGCTGGCGATTGCACCGGCCCGCACCGCGGCGAGGTCGGGGAACCGCTCACGCCAGGCCATCGTCGCCAGGGCGAACTCCCGGCTGTCCAGCGGCCCGCGGAAACGCTCAAGCGCTTCACGCCGCAGAGCCTGGGTCAGGTGCGGGCTGACGCTGAACCACCGCACCCGGACGACAATCTGGGACTGGTGGTCGACCAGGACGAGTAGGAACGCTGCGCGTGTCTCCGGGCCGGTCTCGATCGTCGGGTCCGCCCAGTCAGGTCGGTCCGGGGTATCCCCGGTGAGCAGATCAACCGTGAGTTCCGGCCCTTGCAGGGTGAGCCCGACGAGCGGCCCATCGGCGGTCAGGTGGACCCGGTCGAAGGTGTCGCCAGCGGTCAGGTCGTCGCAGACCAGTAGGAGCCCTCCGGGATGCCACCCGGCGCCGGGTTCTCCGGTCAGGTCCGGCACGGGCGAAGCCTGGCCGACCTTCCACCTCATCGGACCACCCCGGGGATCCGGTCCAGCTGATGAGTGTGGATGTGACCCGGCCAGGACGTCGCCCGGTCCAGATCGGCGCGCACGGTCTCGCCGTCCTCGCGCCGATCGGTGTCAATGGTCGCGACCAGAGTGAGGCCGGCGACCTGGACCCACGTGACATCGTCGTATGGGTCGATCATCGAGCGCGGCTGTCCGACCTCCGCGTAGAGCAGGCTGCCGCCCCGATCCTCTAGGACCAACTCCGTAGCGGACAGGGCGGCGAGCACGCGGTAGACACTGCACTGGTGGTCGCCGTCGATGTCCGGGCGGTCGTCGCAGGCCACTACGGCCAGCGCACCGTCTGGCATGGTGCGCCGCCCGGCCGCCAGCTCGCGGTAGGTAATGCTCTGGCGGGTCACCGGGCGCCGACCACGTAGACCGTGCGTCCGTCCAGGTCGAACGCCCCGGCGCCGCTGTCGAGCTTCGCCGCGCGCAGAGACTCCAGCAGCTCGTCGCGGGTGGCCGGGCGGATCTCGTCAGCGGTGGCGTAGTCCATCAGCCACCCGAACTCGGTCAGGCCGTCGACCCACCGGCCCAGCGCGGAGGCCAGCTCTTGCAGGTCGGACAGCTCGCAGCCGTCGTCTCTGGAGCAGTCCCACTGGGCGCCCTGGGGACCGTCCGGGTCACCCCACCTCAGGGACCACTCGCCCCACGACACACTGTCGGCGAACTCGGGGTCCGGGCCGAACCGGAACTCTTCGCCCGGGCGGGCTTCGTCGGTGAAGGTGACGATCCCGTCCGGGGTGTGGGTGAAGTCGATCCCGTTCGGCGCCGCCCGGTAGGCGGCCAGGGTGAAGTCGATGAGGTCCATGTCGGCGGTGATCTGGATCTGGGTCATCTGGGGGTCCCTTCCTGGTGGCTGATACCGAGAGTCTACCCGAGGGTTACCGATTTTGTTAACACCCGAATGGGTGAACTGTGTCGGGTCCAGAGGGGCCGCCCATCAGCAGCGACGTAGCCGTACGAACACGTGTTCGGATACGATCGCCGACATGGGCGAGCGCCGAAACCGAGCGAAGGAATTCGTCACCAACACCCAGCAGCCCCCGCCGTCCGGGCGCGCGAGACGGCCGGCGGAACTCACGCTAGTCATCGCCCGCCTCATCCGCCTCGACCGATCCGAGGACTGGACCCCGGCGATCGTCATGCGATGGACGGCGTCGCTCGTGCTCGTGTCCCTGGCGTCCGGCGAAACCTACTGGCTGGCCGCTGACGACGTCCGCAGGGTCATCCGACAGCCGGCTAGGGCGTGTCCCGTAGATCATGGTCGGCGGGCTACCTGAGCCAGATTCCGATGGTGACAACGTCGATTGTTCCGCGGTACATGAACTCGCGCTTGTCGTACCGAGTGGCCACCGCGCGGTACCCGCGGAGCCGGTTGATGGTGCGTTCGACCGTGTTGCGCTTCTTGTAGATCTCCTTGTCGAACGTCGGAGGCCGGCCGCCCTTGGGACCGCGGGCTTTGCGTCCTTGGACCTGGTTCGCTGGCTCCGGGATCGTGGCTCGGATACCCCTGCGGCGCAGCTGGTTCCGGATCTTCTGGCTGGAGTAGGCCTTGTCAGCGAGGACCCGGTCCGGACGGGTGCGGCAGGGCGTTCCGCCACTGCGCAGGATCTTCAGATCGGCCATGACGGCGGTGAACGCGATCGCGTCGTGGCGCTGTCCGGCGGTGACCACGCGGGCCATCGGACGGCAGTCCTGGTCGGCCGCGAGGTGGATCTTGGTGGTCAACCCACCCCGGCTGCGACCGAGCGCTTCCCGGTCCTTGACCGGCTCGGCCGGGGCCTGGGAATTGTTGTCATTCGACCGAGCCCCCTGTGTCGGACGAGACCTTCGCAGAGTCCTCCAGCACGGCGGGTGCGAGCACTTCGGCCGGGATGTCCTTCGGTGGCAGATGCCGGGCGCCGGCGGCGTGATGGTGCGCGCGGATCACCGTCGAATCGACGCTGATCATCAACTCGTCCGCGGCATCGACCAGGTCGCAATCCACACGCAGAGAATCCAGCACCATCCGCCATGTTCCATCCCCTGACCAGCGGCGATGCCGGTTGTACACGGTCTTCCAGTTGCCATAGCAGGCCGGCAAGTCACGCCACGGATTCCCCGCCCGGGCCCGCCACAGCACGCCGTCGATGATCTGCCGATGATCGACCCAGCGACCGCCCCGCTGCGGGGTGCGGTCGGGCAGAAGCGGCTCCAGGCGGGCCCATTGCTCGTCGGTCAAGTCGTGTCGGGTGTGCACAAATCGTGTCTATCCGAGCCCGACCGTCATGATCCGTAGGACACGCCCTAGTCCGAGTCGTTCTCGGGCTTGCCCTTGAGTGCCGCGATGAACCTCGGTGCTGCGGTCATGAGCGGCAGGGCCAGCAGAGCGGCGCCGGCCGGAAACCCGGCAACGATCAGCCACGCCGCGAGCGCCAGGCTGATGACGCTGATCAGGACCATGCTGGTCATGCCGACCCTGACGGCGTACGCCTCGGCTCGCGAAGTGCGATCGATCGCGGCTCGCATGCACCGCTGGTCGTTCTCCGCCATGCAGACGATTCGTTCGGCGAAGGTCGGATCGATCTCGTTGTAGGCGGCGAGAGTGTTGGGATCCGGGAGCGGTCCCGAGTGCCGCCGGTGCGCTACCGCGAAGAGTGAGAGTTGGTCCGCGTCGCCGTCGACGCGGCGGACATCGCCCTGTTCAGGGAGTTCCCGACGCTCCTCCACGACTCCGTCACCGTATCCCGGGCTGTCAGCTCCCTGCGCCGTTCGGTCAGGATCGACGGATCCCCCAGCGCCAGGCCGACCCCGCGGCTGAACCCGTCCACCGCTGACTGCCTCCTGGTCATACCCCACCCTATCCCCTCAGTCCCGCCCCGACGTGACCGAATCGTCCCATGGTCGGCCGCGCGGCGCAGGTCAGAAACGCAGGTCCGTCTGCCGGAGCAGCGCGACGCGGCGGTAGTAGGTCGGGTCCGCGGGGTCGAGCGGCTCGTTCAGCGCCGGATGGTTGCCCCGTCGCTGCACCTCGGCGCTGGCCCAGGTGTGCGCGGTCGGTGACAGGGTCCGGTGCAGGCTCCACCCGTCGCCGTGGTGGAGGTAGTGGGGTCGGCGCAGCGGGTGGGTGGCCGCGAGGAGTTGACCGACCTGCTGCTCGGTGGGCCCGTCGGTCCATGACACGTCGAGCAGGCCGTAAGCGCCGCGGACCTGTCGGACGGAGAACCCGGGCCCGTAGGTCGCGCGGAGGGTGTGCCGGGCTGCCGCTGCGGTCTGGGTCATCTCCGTGGTGGCCATGGGATTACCTCCGGGGTTGGTGGGCGTCGGGGCTTTCGCCCCGACCCCAGGTTGGTCAGATGCGGCGGAGGCGGGCGTATTCGCGGTTCGCCGCAGCGCGGGCCTTGGCCTCGCTGGAGTGGCTGCTGAATACTGCCGAGTGGCCCGTGAGCTCGCCAGCCGTGAGCTCGATGATGACGTCCCAGCCGTAGCAGTCTGCGGTGATGTGGATCGTGTGGGTGGCGGTGGCTGGGACGGTGGCGATGGTGGTGATCCCGGTGGTAGTCATGTTGTGCCCCTTCGGGTTTGGCTTGCTGTTCTGAATATGACTGTACCTGATGTCCTTGCCATGCGCAAGCACATCGTGTAGAGTAGTGCTTGACAGCGACAAGGAAAGGAGGTGATCATATGGCCGATCGGATGGATCAGCTCATCGCCCTCGCGGTCCGCCAAGGCTTCCGGGTCTGGCAGACCAAGACGGGTGGATGGGTGTTCCGCCGGGGCATCGTGACGGTGACCGCCCGCCGGCTGCCGGAAACGGGAGCCGAGTGGATGGACCTGGTCCGAGCCCTACGCGGGGCCGGGCTGAACATCCCCTAACCGGGAAGGTCGGGGCCACCCCAAAGTTGGCCCCGACCGACCCCCAGTATCCACAGAAGGAGCGACCACACATGACCAGCTGGAGCGTGCAAGTCGAAGCCGGCCCGCCCGACCACCCACTGACCGACGACGACATGATGGACATCACCCACGCCGTCGCCGGTGTGTGCACGTTCACCCCGGACCGCATCGCAGCCGCATTCCACCTCGACGCGCCGACCCTCCGGCAGGCCGTCGACCAGGCCCTCCGCCGCGCCGCGACCGGACTTCCGTCCCGCCCGCACACCATCCGTGTGCTGCCCACCGACCGGTACGCCGCCGAGGTCGAACACCCCGAGCACCTGGACCTCGTCGGCGCCACCGAAGCCGCCGAGATCCTCGGGGTGTCCCGGCAGCGTGTCGGGCAGCTCGCCCGCGACCACGCCGGGTTCCCGGCCCCGATCGCCAGCCTCGCCGCCGGTCCCGTGTACACCCGGGCATCCATCGTCGCCTTCGACGCGCGGTGGGAACGGCGCCGCACCGGCCGGCCGAGGAAGACTAGGCACGAATCCGTGTAGCGCGCTTGACATCGACGCGTAGCGCGCTACGATCACCTTGCGCAGTGATGCGAAGCAATCCGGCTACTTCTTCTGAGATGAAACTATGCCGGGCACGCGATCTTTCTCACTGCCTCACAGCCGAGACAACTTCACAGAACAGAGCAGCAGCGATGCGCAGGTAAGGGTTACTTCTCCTGTTAAGAGGGTGACCCGGGTTCGAATCCCGGCCCCGCTCCGGCGGGGTAGCTCAGCGGTTAGAGCGCCTATGTCTCCCTCACCGATCCTTTCTCGCTGCTGCCTCCTGTGATCGTCCGTCTGCGGGGCCCGACCCGAAAGGGACAACGCATGGCCCGCTTCAATACCGCCGTCAGGACCGGTGTTCGATCGCCGATCACCACCACCACCGCGTCGACCACCGCGCTCGGTGGGCAGGGATTCGAGCGGGACCCCAAGAGCGAACTGTTCCTGCTGGCCGTCAGTAACATGGTCAACCCGGGCGGTGCGTTCCACGAGTCCGGCAGCGACCGCGACGCCCGGTACTCCGCACTGATCGCCCAGTGCGCCACCGACACCGCATGGTTCACCGGGTTCCTGAGCTTCCTCCGCGACACTGCGAACATGCGGTCCGCGGCGATCATCGCCGCAGCCGACGCCGTCAAGGCCCGGCTTACCGCAGGCATCAGCGGCGGGAACCGGGAGATGATCGCCGCTGTGCTCCAGCGTGCCGACGAACCCGGCGAGCTACTCGCCTACTGGGCCAGCACCCACGGCCGGAACGTCCCGTCCGCCGTCAAGCGTGGCATCACCGACGCGATCGAGCGGCTGTATACCGAGCGGAGCTACCTCAAGTGGGACAGCGAGTCCCGTGGGTTCCGGTTCGCCGATGTCATCCAGCTCACCCACCCCAAGGGTGACGGCTGGCGGAACACCCTGTACAAGCACATCCTCGATGATCGCTACCAGGACCAGCCGGAGATCCCCGAGGAGTTGGCCACGCTGCGGGCCCGTCGCGACCTGATGCGCCTTCCGGTGGGTGAGCGGCGGTCGGTCACCTCCGGGCAACTCGCCGAGGCGGGCATGACGTGGGAGTCGCTGGCCGGGTGGCTGCAGGGGCCGATGGACGCCGCAGCGTGGGAGTGCGCTATCCCGTCCATGGGGTATATGGCGCTCCTGCGGAACCTGCGGAACTTCGACCAGGCCGGCATCGGCAAGGCCGCACGCCGGGAGGTCGAGGACCGGCTGACCGATCCGGAGCAGGTCGCCAAGTCCCGCCAGTTGCCGATGCGGTTCCTGTCCGCGTACCGGGCCACCCGGGACAGCGGCACCGTCACCGCATGGGGACCGGTCATCGAACAGGCCCTCAACCTGTCGCTGGTCAACGTCCCCACCCTCAGCGGGCGAACCCTCGTGCTGGTGGATCTGTCCGGTTCGATGTACCAGTCGCAGCTTTCCGACAAGTCAGGGCTCCGGTTCGTTGACGCAGCCACTGTGTTCGGGGCCGCCATTGCGCGGCGCTGCGAGAACGCCGACCTGTTCGGGTTCGGGTGGGAGCCGCGCCGGTTTGGATTCACTCCGGCGACATCGCTGCTCCCGCTCGCCGACTCGATGGCCACGACCGAGATCGACGGTCGGAGCTATGGCTACCCGGGCCACCGTCCGGTCGGTCTCGGCGGAACCGACACCGTCAAGGCGCTCACCGAGACGTTCCGGGCGGGCCACCACGACCGCATCGTCATCGTCACCGACGAGCAGTATCAGAACTGGGGGTACGGATCGGTCAGTGGGAGTGTGGACGCCACACTCGATGAGTTCGACGTGCCCACCTACACCTGGAACCTTGCCGGCTACAAGGTGGGACAGGGTCGATCCGGCGGCCGGAAGCGCCACACTTACGGGGGGCTGAGCGATGCCGCGTTCCGCATGATCAACCTGACGGAAGCCGGGGAGCACCAGGACTGGCCTTGGAGCTGACGCCTAAGGCTGCACTACGGGACGTCGACCGGGCCACCAAGGCCCGGCGTCGGGCCGACTCCGACGCTGCCGAGGCGATGGAGCGACAGGCGTCCGCCATTCGTGCCGCTATTGGCGCCGGCGTCAGCATCACCGACCTCGTCCAAGTGACCAGGCTCAGCCGGGAACGCATCTACCAGATCAGGGATGGACGCCGCGGACCGAAGCGGGAGGCGGGGCAGCAATGACCACCAACCCTCACCTGGACGAGCCGGGTGCGGTGCATGTCCAGCCATACATCGACGAGAACATCCAGGACGCGGAGAACCAGCATGACAAATGAGCGCCATCACAGGAGGAGGGGCAGTGAGCACACAGCCTGTTCGAGCTTCGATCGGGCCGTGCGATGCCCCCCGCTGTAAGGGTCTTCAAGTACGGCGTCCACTATAAGTGGACTCGTCAACTGCCCGACCACGTCCGCGAGCAGTTATTCCTTGCTCATCAGGTACGCGAGGACCTGGTCAGCCTGGAGATTGCCCACGAGCAGGCCGTCCGGGATGTCTGGTCGTCCTACCCGGAGGTCGCCGAGACCGAAAGGCAACTTGCGGAGGCCGACCTTCGGGCACAGGAGTTGGCCGAGAAGGTTTCGGCCGAGCGCAGCAGGCAACGCACCAAACGGATCGCCGGTCCACTCACCGGCGAATTGAAGGATGCTCGGGCCACGCTGAAGGCGGCTCGGCAGGCTCGCCGTGAGGCGATCGCCGCAGTGGCAGCGAAGCCGGAGGTCAAGGACGCACTGTCTGATCTGCGGACCGAGCTGAAGCGTGATCGTTACGCCCTGTACGCGATTTACGTCCAGGGGCAGGGGCTCTACCACGCGACGTACAACACGGTCGTCCGCCAGCACGTCGCTGCGGTGCAGCGGATCGGTGCGAGGCGGCGCGCCGGGCAACCCGCTCAGCTGCGGCATCATCGGTTCGACGGCACCGGCACCATCAGCGTGGACCTGCTGCGCCAGGCAGGGCAGCCTCAGCGCACGCCTGCAAGGCTGGCTGATGGGGTCACGGGAAGGTGGCGCAATGTCGTCTATTTGCCCGCCCTGCCGCCGGACTTCGATGACCTGACCAGAGCGGAGCAGCGGAGGTCCGGCCGGGTGACTGCGCGCCTGCGCATTGGGTCCAACGAGATCACCCACGTTGACCTGCCCCTGCAGATGCATCGGCAGATCCCGGCCGACGCCGACGTGACCGGCGTGAAGCTGGTGGTCACGAAGGTGGGCGGGCAGATGCGGGCGCATCTGAATGTTATCGCGCGGGTGAGCGATCCGGAGCCGGTCCAGAGCGGTCCGGCGGTGGCGGTGCACATGGGTTGGCGGTCCACCGACGATGGCGCTACGGCGGTCGCCACCTGGCGGTCGGACGCGCCACTGGAGATCCCCGCCGGGCTCGAAGGCGTGATCCGACACGATCGACCGCGCACCTCCGGCACTATCGCGCTTCCGGCGCGGATCGCCGATCGCGTTGCCCGGCACGACAAGACCGCCTCCGAACGGGGCTGGCCTTCGACCGGGTCAAGGCCGATCTGGTCGAGTGGCTGAAGGCGTGCGGCCCGGTCGCCCACCCCATGCGGCCCGATCAGCAGATCACATCGGCCGACGCGGCGCGTTGGCGCAGCCCCGGGCGCATCGCCATCCTGGCGTTGGCGTGGCGACAGGCACCCCGACCCGGCCGGACGGCGCCAGCATCACCGAGCCAGCCGGGGTGTCCATCGCGCAGCGCCTGGAGGAGTGGCGTGCGCACGACAAGATGCGTTGGATCTCCAGCGAGCACGGCCGCCGTAAGGCCATCGGTACCCGTGATGACCTGTGGCGTCAGGTCGCGGCGGTGATCAGTGACCAGGCGCGGGTGCTGGTCGTGGACGACATGGATATCACTGCGTTGGCGTCGATCGATAACCCGGACCTGCCCAGCGAAGTCCAGGAGGCGATCAACCACCGCCGGCTGGTCGCCGCGCCGGGTGCACTCCGTGCGGCCCTGCGCCAGGCGGCGATCCGCGACGGGGTGAAGGTGATCGACGGCTCCGCCGCCGGACTGTCTCGGACGCATCACCGCTGCGGGCACGTCAACCCCTCGGACGGCCGGTACATGCAGCGACCAGTCCTGTGTGACGGGTGCGGGGCCACCTATGACCCCGATGAATCGGCCACGCACATCCTGTTGGACATGGCAGAAGGGGAGGAGGATGAGCAGCGAGCGGTAACCTGACTACTGTCTCCTGCGTGAGCGCTCGCGCACGCCCCATCGCAGGTCGCAGGGCCTGACGATGCCCTTTGACAGCTGAATAGAGATCATGGCCACCCAGTTCGGTCGGACCGCTCGCCGAGCACCTCATCAATGCACGTCGGGCGCTACCGGAGAATCAAGCCGTGACATCGCCTGCGCACCGGCTTTGTAGGTGCGACGATAAGCCGAGCCCTCCCGCCCGCGACCAGACCGGTGACATCGCCTGCGCACCGGCTTTGTAGGTGCGACGGGACTGGATGCGCCACACCCGGCTGACTTTCACCGCGGCATCGCCTGCGCACTGGCTTCGTAAGTGCGACCTCTCCCGTGATGGGGTTGATGCCGGTTTCGCTGGTTGGCATCGCCTGCGCACGGCTTCGTAAGTGCGACTCTCTTTCATGTTCCGGATGCATTGTTGGCATCGCCTGCGCACTGGCGTAAGGTGCGACAGAATGCCCTTGCGGTCTAGTCGAGGAGGTCTTATTGGCATCGCCTGCGCACTGGCTTCGTAAGTGCGACGATGACGTACTCGAGCGCCGGCGTCGGCTCGGTTGACATCGCCTGCGCACTGGCTTCGTAAGTGCGACCTCTCCCGTGATGGGGTTGATGCCGGTTTCGCTGGTTGGCATCGCCTGCGCACTGGCTTCGTAAGTGCGACTCTCTTTGCTGCGCCAATGTTCGCGGATGCATTGTTGGCATCGCCTGCGCACTGGCTTCGTAAGTGCGACAGACTAGCCCTTGCGGTCTTCGAGGAGGTCTTATTGGCATCGCCTGCGCACTGGCTTCGTGCGACGATGACGTACTCGACGTCCTCTCGGTTGACATCGCCTGCGCACTGGCTTCGTAAGTGCGACCCGTGTCCTCGATCTCGGCGACCGCCTGATCCAGGATTGGCATCGCCTGCGCACTGGCTTCGTAAGTGCGACCTTGAGTTGTGGCGACGAGCTACTCGCGGCCAGGTGACGTATTGACATCGCCTGCGCACCGGCTTCGTAGGTGCGACACGTCCTGTGGGATGTCTTCTGCCCCGCTGGTGCGGGGGTCGCAGCGGTGCCGGCGAGCAGAGGTTGTCCAGGTAGGCCGGATCGGCGGGCAGTTCGGCTAGCCGCCCGCGGCTCATCGTTGACCGTCCTGACCGCCCGCCGGACGGCCGGCATAGAGCATCAATAACCGCGGATCAGCGAGATGACGATCATGATCAGAATGGCTGCAGCTACGACTGCGCAGAAGATGTAGGTGACCTTGTCACGGCGACCTTCAGCGGAGCGCTGCTCCTTAGGCAGGGATGCGTCGCGGTCGGTCTTGTCCTGCGGTGAGAGCGCGTTGCGTTGGTTGAAGTCCAGCCGTTCGACCATCGAGTGACTTCCCGGCTGGCCCTTTCCGATGGAGTTCATCCCCGCGGCGAACTGGCGGGCGAGCGCGCCCTTCGAGGGATCGATCTGGGCGACGATTGAGTAGTCAACCCCCTCGATAAGTAGGTAGAGCTCGCGATCGTCGCTCTTCTTTTGCCAGGCCAGCGCGAACACTCCGGTCAGCACGATCCGTGTCGCAGTGATTCGCCTCTGGATTGCGCCGGCGGTGTCGACGGTTGCCGTTGCGCCAACCAGTGAGCCGCCCTGCCCGCGCAAGCTCACGGTGCGAGCCTCGTCGTCGGCGACCAGGACACCATCCTTGGTGACCAAACTGTATGAAGGCACGACATCATCCCCTCAGATCCGGCCGGGGTGCGGTGGCCAGCTCCACCATGCCGAGCCCGGCGCCCCCCTGATCTTCATCGGTATCCCCCTCTTCCTAACTGTTCGATGGTCTCAGCCGGCGGCCCGGACCGCAGCCCGGAGCGCGTTGTCAGCGACCTTGGTGTACCGCTGCGTGGTGGCGACCGAAGCGTGCCCCAATAGCTCCTGGACGGCGCGGATGTCCTTCGTTGCTTGGTAGGTGCGAGTCGCGAACCTGTGCCGAAGTTGGTGGGCCGTGGCCACCCCGTCCAGCGCCCGACGGACGATCACCCCGACATGGGCCGGCGTCAGGTGGTGGCCCAAGCCGTTCAGGAACACCCAGCCTGGCCGCGCATCTCGGATCATCCGGGCGACGTCGGGCCACAGCGGGACTAGGCGTTCCTTGCCGCCCTTGCCGTGGACGAGCAGGCTCCACCCCTCCTCGTCCACACGGAGGTCCTTGGTTGAGATGCGGGCGATCTCGCCGCGGCGCATCCCGTGGCGCGAGCCGAGCATCAGCATCAGCCATGCCCGCTGATCGGCGCGGCGGAGGGCGTCATTGATGACGCATTCCTCGGCCGGGCGCGGGACTCCGATGGCTGCAGGCACCTTGCGAAGCAACCGGGCCGGGTCTGAGTCAACGAGCCCTGCGGCGTGCGCCCACCCGTAGAAGGTTCGCAGCGCGGCCCGGTAGGAGCGGAGAGTCTCGCGGGACCACCGATGCTCAGCCATCCATGCGGCGAGCTCGTCGGTGGTGATCGTCCACGGGTCCCGGTCGGGAAGGTGCTTTGCCAACCGCGTCAGTTGGTACGTGCGGAGTTCGATGGTGGTCTGCGGTGCTCCACCGGCTGCGTACCAGTCCGTCCAGCTTCTAATTGCGTCGCGCCATTGATCGCTCGACTTTGAGTCCCCCATGGTCCACACTCTCTCACGCAGCGCAAGCACTAGTAGGCCAGTCGATAACAAACCACCCATAAGGGTGATGGGTGCCTATAGGATCCCTTGAGCCTTCAAACCAGCGGGTTCGGGGTTCGAGTCCCTGATGGCGCACTCCGTCGTCTCCGTCCGGCATTTCGCCGGTCGTGATCCATGCGAGCGGTACGCCCGTGGTCAATGACCATGCATTGAGGACGATGCGTCTTGGCTGAATAGAGCCGGTCTCGTAGCTGCTGATGGAGTTGCGAGACACCCCGATTGCGTCGGCGAGCTCAGCCTGGCTGAGCCCTGCGTGGTCGCGTGCTTTGCGGAGCCGGTCACCCATGGTCCACTGCGGGATCTGGCCCGGTTCTGTGGCTGTTGTCATGTGACCAAGTTAAGGCATAAGGGTTCGCTCCGACAAGAGTCAATTCGCTCCGACATCACCCTTGCGTGCGGTTGACCAGATTCGGGCGTGCACCCTAAGTTGGGCATATGACATTTCCGGATCTGCTCCCGGTCGCGGATGTGGCCAAGAGGTTCGGGGTCAACTACCGGACGGTCCACCGCTGGATCCGCCAAGGCCACCTCGTTGCGACCAAGGCCACGCCAGGCCACACGTCGCCATGGCTGATCACGGCGGAATCTGTTGCCGCCATGGAGAATCGACGGGCAGCCGCATGAGCGTCACGCCCCTGCCGGCCGACTCCGTCCGCGCGGTTGCCCGTCGTCTGGCTCCCCACTTCGATACTCCTTCGTCGCTTGCCGAAGCCGTACTCGCCGAGATCGGCGATGACCCCGCGCGACTGGTGGCCGCACTCCATGAATCCCTCCCACCGTACGTCGCTGACCTGATTCGAGGTTCGCGGAACCGCACGATCACCGGCCGATCGGCCAAGGTGTCGGGCATCCGCGACTGGCACAAGCAGTTCCTCGCGGAGTTGCTCCACACTGAGTCCGGATGGCGGCAGATCGGTGCGTGCACCGCATCGGATCTCCTGTTCGCAGCCGAGGAGCGAAGGGTTCACGCAACGAAGGAGCTGTGCCGCGCCGCCCAGTACGAGGCCCTCGCGGCCCGGCTCGCTGACGCGGGCGTTGAGACCGTCGCCGACCTGCCTGAGTCGGACGTGCGTGACGCGTTGGACGCGGCCGCATGACCGCCACATTCTCCCCTGAGGCCACCCCTTTATCGGAACCCACCCTCTCTTCGCCTCAGGGTCAGTCTTCCCCCGATGCCATGGGTGTTGCGACCACCAGGGTGTTACCGCGCCGGGGGACCATAACCAGCCCTGAGACCATCGTTGAAACGGCACCCAGATCAGGGCCGTCGCAGGGCGCAGCTTTCAAGGCCACCACCGGCGGCCACGTGTCCCATGTTGCCCATAAAGACGGCGCCGCCGGTGGTTCAGACTCCGTTGACGACCAATGTCCTGTCGACATCCAAATAGCGCGCGCCGTCAGCGGCTCAACGTCTCCGCCGACCAATGAAGATCCGACGCCCCCAGCAGGCCCGTCGGCGGGGCCGATCTTAGCGGACCCGCTCTTGGCCCTCTTGGCCGACGCCGTGGACGACCTGGAGCGGGTTCGGATCGCCACCGAAAACCGGTTCCGTCAGCTCACCCGCACCGAGATCGACAACGACGGCGAGGTGCGCGGGTTCGGCCTAAGCGTCGCCGTCCCCGAGGTCAAACGTGTCCGCGACATCGCCGACGGGCTGGCCACTCTGGAGCATCAGGCAGTTCTGAGTCTCCAGCGTCAGGTGCGCAAGCACCCGCTCTGGAAGGTGTGGGGCAAGGAGCAACCGGGCGTGGGCGAGAAGCAGGCCGCCCGCCTGTTCGCCGCGATCGGTGACCCGTACTGGAACACGCTCCACGATCGCCCACGCACAGTGTCCGAACTCTGGGCCTACTGCGGTTACTCAGTCGACCACCCTGGCGGCCATCTGGTTGTCGGTTCCCACGAAGCCCACGCCGCCGGGGTGGCACCCAAACGTCAACGCGGACAGAAGGGCAACTGGTCCGCCGCCGCCCGGATGCGCGCGTGGCTCGTCGCCACCTCCTGCGTGAAGCAGCCGGACAGCGCCCAATACCGGCAGGTGTACGAGGCCACACGAGCCAAATACGACGGCGCGCTGCACGGTGCCGAGTGCGTGCGGTGCGGGCCGAAGGGCAATCCGGCTCCTGCAGGCTCACCCTTGTCGGCCGGTCACCAGCATGCCCGCGCTGTGCGCGCGATCAGCAAGGAGATCCTCCGAGATCTCTGGCTGGCGGCCCGCGACCTCCATCAGGAACGACCTCCCCGGCCGGGGTTCCCACACGTCACCCGTTCGGGTCATGGTTAGCACTTGACCAAGTTTGGGCATCTGCCTAGTCTTGTCATGTGCCCACCCGGGCAGAGACAAGACGGCCGGCCCCCGCGCCAACGAGGACCGGCCCGGACACCCCAGTTAGGAGCTGGCAGTGACCACCACAAGCGTAACGGCCACACCGGAAGTCGAGATGCCTCAGCACTTCCCGTCGTGCACCCAGGAGGCCATCGGACGCCGGGTGCAATGGCTCGCCCAGCACAACGGTCGGAACGCCCGGTTCGCCCTCGAGGACATCATGTCTGGTCTGGACGACCACCGTGGGTTCTGCACCTGTTTCGAGAAGAAGCTTGCCGGCGTCCGGGACGAGCTACGCCTCGCCCGCAAGAACCTCAAGTCGAAGCCGTGGGCTACCAACTACGGCCTCGTTATCGACCGCCTGACCGCCGAGCGTGACGCCCTCAAGGCCGCAATCGAGGCGGCCCGATGACTCCCGATCAGGTGCGGCAGCTCCTCGCGGAACTCGCCACCCACGAGTCCGACTGCTCGGCCACGCCGGACCGGGACAGCGACCCCCACGAATGGGAGGAGGCGCCGCAGCTCCGCGCCGCGGCCGCCGCGTATCGCCACGCCCAGCAGATCGTCCGGCGCATCGCCAGGATCGAGGTGGCCGCGTGACCATCGTTGAGCAGGCGATGCGGGAGCACGCCGAGAACCTCGTCCAGACCATCGAGAAGATGCTGGCCGCCGCTGCCGGCAGCGGCGGCGCCTTCGGTCGGGGCATGGCCAGGGGCCTCGAGGAGAGCTTGGACGCGGTCCGCGACGAGCTGGCCGACTACCTGCCGATGGTGGTCGTCCGATGACCGACACTCGCTCGTTGAGCCGGCAGTTCCACCAGCTCCACACGGACATCTACACCGAGATCGCCACGCTGCGGGAGCAGTCGGCGGATGACGAGCGGACCGCGCTGACGAACCTCGCCTTCGCCGTCTCCCTGGCCGCGTCGCTGGCGGACGTCGTGACGGCCATGCGGATGCAGCAGCACTGCGGCTGCGGGGACCTCGCCGTCGCCCGGGACATCCTCGGCGCCCCGATCTGCGCCTCCTGCCAGTCCCTGGTAGCCCAAGCACTCGAGGATCTCGCCGCTGGAGACCAGCGATGAAGCGAGACACGACATTCGGCGCGGGGTGGCTGCTGATCACCCTCGGCTGCCTGCTCCTGTGGGCCGGTGTCGCCTGCGGCCTCTGGTGGGCGCTGTCATGACCGCCGCTCTGTGCTTCTACTGCGGCATGTCCCTGCATTGGTCCACTCTCGTGGATGAGTGGGTGCATGACGACCAGTGGGCGTGGGAGTCGGATCCACACCCGCCGATGGTGGAGAAGCCGCGGATCACCGTGCCGGAGTTCTACCGGGACGACTCCGGCACCCGCCGGAAGATCACCCCCGACCAGCAGGGGGTGCCGCGGGACCAGTGGGGGCGGCCAGTCATCCACCGGGCGGACGGGACCTGGCGGGGCTACTCCCGTGTCTCGTCCATCGCGAAGGAACTGGACGACGGCAAGGGCCTGGCGTTCTGGCAGACAGTGATGACCGCGATCGGCGTCACGATCAGCCCCGAGATCTTCGTCCGCATCGCTGAGTTGGTTGACGAGTCCGACAACCCCTACGAGGAACACAAGACCGCGCTCGGGAAGTTGGCCGAGAAGGCACAGGAGGCGGCCGGGTCGACGATCAAGCGGGAACTCGGTACCACCCTGCACGAGTGGGCTGCGACCTACGACAAGACCCAGGACATCGACCTCATTCCGGCGAAGTATCAGGCCGACATCCAGGCGTACGCGGACACTCTCGTCCGGCACGGGGTCAAGGTGCTCGACAACGAGGTCTTCGTCGTCGTCGACGAGATCGAGATCGCCGGCACGCTGGACAAGCTGCTCCTGATGCCCGACGGTCGGACCCTCATAGGAGATCTCAAGACGGGCCAGCGGGAGCCTCGCTATCCGATGGCGGTCGGCATGCAGGTCGGTGGCTACTCCCGCGGCGACCGCTATGACTTGCTCACCCATGAGCGTTCCCCCCTCGGCGTCGACCAGGCGGACGGCGTCCTCATACATCTGCCGTCCGGGTCCGGGACGTGCGAACCGTACCCCCTGAATCTCCGCGCCGGATGGCAGAACCTGATGCTCGCAAAGGATCTCAAGCGGGCACGGCAGGTCTACAACCGCGCGCTCAAGCCGATGGAGAAGGCAGCATGAGCTTCAAGCCCGCGGTCCGCAACGCCGCTCCCGCCCGGATCGCCATCGCCAGCCCCGCAGGCGCTGGGAAGACGTACACCTCCCTGATGCTCGCCCACGCGATGGGCAAGAGGATCGCCGCGGTCGACACCGAACGCGGGTCCATGTCGAAGTACGTCGGCCACAACGGGTGGGCGTTCGACGTCGAGGACCCCGACAAGTACGACCCCCAGGCACTGGCCAAGACCATCCACGAGGCCGCCACCGCCGGCTACGACGTGCTGATCGTCGACTCCCTGACGCATTACTGGAACGGCCAGGGCGGCATGCTCGAACTGGCCGACAAACTCGTCCAGGGCCACGACAAACGCTCCGGGTGGCGGAACGCGGGCGACCGCGAGAAGGCCATGATCGACGCTCTTCTCGGCTTCCCGGGGCATGTCATCGTGACAATGAGGACGAAGAACGAGCAGATCATCGAGGAGAACGACCGCGGCAAGAAGGTCGTCGTCGACGTGGTCCTCAAGCCGGTCCAGCGGGAGGGCATCGAGTATGAGTTCGACTTCGTTGGCACTATGGACAAGACCAACACCCTGACGGTGCAGAAGTCTCGCATCCTGACGATCGCCGCCGGCGAGACATTCTCCCCGCCGACCCCCGAGTTGGCGATCACGATCCTGGACTACCTCGGCAACGGGGAGCCTGTGCCGTCGCCGCAGGAGTTCGCTGATCGGGCGATGGTCGAGGGTTTGGGGCGGGCGGAGCTGCGGGAGATCCTCAACCTGGTGCACCGGGTCGGCTACGACGGCGCGGGAGTTCTGGACGCGGGCGGTGATTCGGTCGGGCTGCGGGATCTGATAGTCCGGCTCGGAACGATGGCGGCCGCGTGATGGCCGGCGCCTACTGCCAGTTCTGCGGGCACCGCTGCTTCGTGTACCGGGAGATCCGGGAAGCGGGTCGGGTCGAGTGGTCCGGGCACATGGCGACCTGCCGTGAGGGTGCCGAGCACGACCGTGTGGTACTCGGCGCCGACTTCCGTAGCGCGCACAACCCGTATCGGGGGCTGGCATGAGCAACCGACTGTCGCCAGTCCCAGCGGGCGTCACCGCGTCGGTGATCGAGTTCGTTCGGAAGGCCCGCCTGGACGCCGAGAAATACGACAACGTCGAGCCGCTCGACGATGGCCATGTGTACTCCCTGCACCGCCTCGCTGCCGACATCTACGCGGCCGGATGGGACGACGGCCACCGCTCCGGGCAACTGGAAACAAGGCCGATCCGATGAGCGACCTCACCCCAGCCCAGGTGGAGACTCGGATGATCAGGTCGATCAACGACCTGACCGAGGCGCAGTCGGAACTGGCCAAGCATCGGGACTCCCTGACCGAGGCCGAGATCGTCCTGGAGAAGGCACGGGTCACCGCCGCTCACGACCCGGACTGCCCGATGCCCGTCCGCGGCGGGACGACAGTGGCCGAGCGGGACGCCTGGATCCGGGCGAAGGTGATGCCGGAGTGGGAGGCGTGGAAACGCGCTGAGACTGCCCGGGACATTGCTCAGGACGCGATTCGCACCCAGTACGCCGTGACGTCGACCGTCCAGTCCATCGCCCGCTCCGTACAACAGGCTTACGCGCTCGCCGGGAGTGGGCGATGACCTCCCACCCGATGTCCGCCGACGAAGCCGCCCGGTCCATGCAGGTCGGTTCGATCGCCACCAACCAGGCGACCCGCAAGCCGATCGTCCTGCCGCACAGGCCAGACGAGTTGGTCACCCTGTTCTTCCGGGCCTTGGAGTGGGGCCTTGACGAGAACGTGGCCGCGACCCGAGGTGGGTGGCCCCGGTGACTGACTACCCACCTGATTTGCAGGTTCGGCCGTTGACGTCGTGGCCAGGCGAGTTGACCCGGGAGCGGATCCGATCGCCGTTCTCGGCGCCGTTCCGAAGCACTATCACTCTCTTGCGGAAGGAACTTGGGGCAATTGACGCAACCACCCCGGTCATGGAAGTGGCAATTCCCCCGGAGCAGTTCCGCATCGATGGCAGACCCCGCGCGACAGCGAAGGCCTCCCACCCCGGCGTGGTGCTGTCTCTGCCCCGCACATCCGTCGGTCCGCTCCGGTACGCGACCGACCGATACACGACCTGGCAGGAGAATCTTCGGGCGATAG
The DNA here is from genome assembly GCA_044225075.1 of Micropruina sp. Classification (GTDB taxonomy): domain Bacteria; phylum Actinomycetota; class Actinomycetes; order Propionibacteriales; family Propionibacteriaceae; genus Micropruina. The sequence goes on from JBGAJF010000023.1 coordinate 50,986, forward strand.
CCCTTGGGATGGAGGCACTCCGACGGGTCGAAAGGTATGGCATCACCCGTCGGGGCGAGCAGTACACGGGGTTCCGCGCGATCGAGTCCGGGGATATCACTAGCCGCGAAGACGCTCTCGCCTTCTTGACCCGACACGCGCCGGGTGCCGGGTCGGATCAAGATCGGTACCGGGTCGCCGCGAGGCGTCTCCACCCGGACGCCGGCGGTGACCCGGAGGAGTTCAAGCGGTTGCAGGCAGCCATGCGGATCTTGCGGGGTGCCCGATGACCGTCTTCGAGGTCCTTGTCTATTTCACTGCTCTCGCGACCTTGCTGACGTGGCTGTCCTGGCTGACCCGGGACGCCTGCCCGCATACCGATGTCGTTGACCTCGGCGACGGCACCGGCTGCTGCGAGTGGTGCGACGAGATCGTCGAGGTGCAGCGGAGGAATGCACCTGCGGCGCGACGCTGATCCTCTACACCGCTGAGCGGTTCGAGGAGATGCGGCAGGCACTCGCCGACCGGAACGACCTGGCCCGGCAGTGCGCCGACATCCGGGACGAGCTGGCCGCGAAGGTACGGCTGTTGGAGCCGTTGGCCACCGCCGGTCGGGAGTTCATCGCGGCATGGGAGGAACGTCGGGTCGGGGGCAACGCAGACGACGAGGAGGTCGACTTCGCGAGGAATGCACTCCGGGAAGCCGCCGAAGCGTGGTGGGACCGATGAGCCGGCCCATCGGCCAGCGCGCGGAGTGCGCCCGCACTTGCGGAGACGGCTTCCTGATTGACGAGCGGGAGGCGAACCCGCGGTGAGCCTTACAGACCTGTTCCCCGGCCCAGGCCACTACCGCATCTCCTGGCACGCCGACCGCCGCGACGACACGGTGCCGGTCGTCATGCGGGAGCACGCTCACCTCTGCGCCAGATGTGGCGCTCTCGCCGCGGACAAGAAGCGGCACTACCGGTGGCACCAGGCCGTTGACACCGGTACCACAACCATTCTTCCATCCGATCCGAAAGGCTCATCATGACCATCACTTTCGACGTCGCCAAGCTCGACGGTCTCGTGCTCCAGCGCGGCGGCCATGACGCCGGATCCGGCGAGTACTGCTTCATGGAGGCAGTCGCGATGCTCGTCGGTGAGGACCACTCCGACCGTCCAACGTGCGTGAGCCCGTACCTCACGTCGTTCGGGATTACCCTGAACGACCGGGCACCATCACATGAGGCGCGCCAGGATCTCCTCCAGTTCGCCCGATCAGTGGTCGGCACGGCGAGCGACGGTCTGGACGATCGGCGTCGATGGATGGCCGCCGATCATGTGGCGCGCGTCAGCGTGCCCCGGTGGTTGGACGCCGCCGGCCTGACCGAACATGCAGCTGCCCTGAGGGCCCTGCCCACCATCAGCAACCGCGAAGAGTGGCGGGCCGCTCGGGATGTCATCCGGGCAGCGCGGGATGCGGCGTACGAGCTGCGTCGGGACCGCCGGGCGAAGCTCCGGGCGGCAGTCGAGAAGGCGCTCGCAGAGCGCCCGGTTGCGGCTGCGGATGCGGCTGCGGCTGCGGCTGCGGTTGCGGTTGCGGTTGCGGCTGCGGCTGCGGCTGCGGATGCGGCTGCGGCTGCGGCTGCGGCTGCGGCTGCGGTTGCGGTTGCGGTTGCGGCTGCGGCTGCGGATGCGGCTGCGGATGCGGTTGCGGTTGCGGTTGCGGTTGCGGCTGCGGATGCGGCTGCGGCTGCGGTTGCGGTTGCGGCTGCGGCTGCGGCTGCGGCTGCGGATGCGGTTGCGGATGCGGTTGCGGTTGCGGTTGCGGATGACCGGTACTGGCGGATCCGGAACGCGGTCTACAAGACCGTCTACGCCCGGCTCCGGGCCGCCTACGGCGAGCGGTTCGCCCAGTTGACTGCCGAGTCCTGGACCGACGCCGTCCAACTCTACGGACGACTCATCAACCCAGATGCCTGATCTCGGCGCCCCACTCGTCGGGGGCGGGGCGCCCCAATCAGAAGGACCCACGATGACCGAGCAGGAACGCCGACCGGTGGTCGGCGACGGCTGCCAGTGCTTCGTCACTCCGGAGTCGCAGTGGACGACCCACTACGGCGCCGTGGAGCCCGGCTCGCAGGTCGAGCAGAACCCGCAGTGCCGCGAGCACGCCATGCACGCGCTGGCGATCTGGTGCCCCCGTCACCGGGTGGTGGAGCCGCTGACGACGATCCATGCCGAGGAGCTGATCCACGGTCTGTACGCGGCTTGGTTCGACCAGCGGAGCGAGCCGGAGGAGCCGCGGGACTGGGACGGCCTGGCCTTCCTCTGCCCCACCGAGCTGCACCGCACCCTGATGGACCCGGAGATGTACGCCGAGCACATCGAGGCGAACGTCGACGCCCGTATCGTCGCCGAGCTTGGAGAGGACGCACTGCGGTGACCGCCACTGAGCCGACCGGTGTCGAGCGGATCGCCGCCGAGCGCCAGGAGCAGATCACACGTGGCTATACCCCGGACCACGACTTCGATCACCACCACCCGGAGGAGCTGGTTCAGGCGGCCAGGGCGTACCTGCTGATTGAGCAGCAAGCCCATCTGGCGTACGGGCTCTGGCCCTTCAACCCGGGCTCGTTTCGTCCCGGCAGTGACCGCCGGGACGAACTGGCCAAGGCGGGCGCACTGATCGCCGCTGCGATTGACGCCTACGACGAAGAGGCCCGGCGGCATGGCTGAGCGCAAGCGCCGCCTGTACCGGGCCGATCCGGCACATGATCCATTCGCCCGCGAGTGCGTGCAGGTCGGAGTACCCGCCTCCGACCTGCACGACGGGTCATGTCCGGCGTGCCGTGTCATGTCGTCTCTGGTGGACCTTGATCCCGACTTCGGACCCGCCGACCTGGGGCGGCCACCGACCACCGACGAGAGCGAGGCGTCATGAGTGCGCCCAAGATCGTCGCGATCGCGGAGGCGTTCCGCCAGGCATGGCGCACGGACTCCGGCCGCCGGGTCATCCACTGCTTCGGCAGGTTCACCGGTGCCGACTGGGATCTTGCCGGCGTCGTCCGAGAAATCACTCACGCCAGGACGATCCGCTGGCACTCCTGGCTCGGTCACGACCTTGACGTCCTTGCCCAGGACGGGAGGCGTTGGCGATTCGAGGTCGCGCACCCGTTCGATCCGGCGTGTGACTGTGACCGCTGCCTGGACATCTGGACGGGCATGCAAGCCGCGGCGGCGGCGCGGCCATGAGGTACCACTCCCCCAAGCGCCGGCAGTCCACCCGCGACCTCCGCGAGCTGCGGCCGATCCTCGTCGAGCGAGCGGACGGAAGCTGCGAGAAGTGCGGCGAGCCATTCAACGTGGATGACCGCGGCGAGCCGATCGCATCCCTGCACCACCGGAAGGCCCGTACCCAGGGCGGCCTGGACACCGCCGACAACGCGCTGTTGGTGCATATGCACTGCCACACCATTTACCCCAACTCGATCCATATGACCCCCGCCTGGTCGGTGGAGAACGGGTGGATCGTCCCCCGCGGCCAGGACCCCGCCCGTACCCCGGTGATGATCGCCGGCCGGATGTGCTGGCTCCGGCCGGACGGGACCGTCGAGCCCGTCGATGGATGCATGACTTGCGGCTCCGGTGATTGCTCCCCGGAGCGCTGCCAGAACTACGCCTACCAGGAGGACTGATGACCAGCAAAGCGGCCGACATGGTCGACGACGAGTTCCACAGGGCTTTCCGGCTTCCCGTGACCGACCTGCCCGACCGGGTGCTCAAGGGCCCGAACCACCAGGCGCCGGACATCGCTTCCCTGATCATCGGGAGCCCGGCATGACCGACCGCACGATCGGCCTCACCGGCAAGGCCCGCTCCGGTAAGAGCACCGTCGCCGAGATCCTCCGCCGCGACCACGACTTCACCGTCGTCAGCTTCGCTGACACGTTGCGGGACATGGCGCTGGCGATCGACCCGTTCATCCCGCTGAACCACTCGCTCAACCTGGTTCGTCTCTCGACGATCGTCGAAGCCCGCGGGTGGGAACGTGCCAAGGACGGGTTCCCCGAGGTCCGCCGGTTCCTCCAGCGGCTCGGCACCGACGCAGTCCGCAACCACCTCGGGCAGGCCGCATGGGTGGATGCGTGGTGGGCGAAGGTCGACCGGCTCGGAGCCGCTGACGTCGTCGCCGCGGACGTGCGGTTCGCCAACGAAGCAGAGAGCGTCCACGGATTCGCCGGCGAGGTCTGGCGCATCGAACGCCCCAACCTCGTCGACCCGTCCGGTGCTGCTGGGCATGTCAGCGAGGCAGGCATCCCTGACCACCTGATCACGCTGACCATCGTCAACGATGGGTCGCTCGATGACTTGGCCAGCGCGGTGGCCGACGCTCTCGCTGGGCACTGGCAGGCGGGGATCCTCCGGTGACCGACTACGGGACGTTCCTGGCATCCAAGGCCCGGTCTGCCGAGACCGCCGGCCGACCATGCACCCCCGACGATGTCAACCCGATCCTGCACCCGTGGCAGCGGGAGATCGTGGCATGGGCGGTCCGAACAGGCAGGGCAGCCCTGTGGGAGGACACGGGGCTCGGCAAGACCATGCAGTCCATCGAGTGGGCTCGGCTCTCCGGTGACACCTCACTGATTGTCGCCCCACTGGCCGTCTGCGCACAGACATGCAGGGAAGCCGAGAAGCTGGGCATCGTCGCCCGGTATGTCCGCGACCCGGAGCAGGTAACCGGGCATGGAGTGTGGGTCACCAACTACGAAATGGCCGACCGGTTCCCGCCGACCCTGTTCGACGCCGTGGTCTTGGACGAAGCGTCCATCCTGAAGAACTCATCGGGCGCCACACGGACGATGCTGATCGAGCATTTCCAGCCCGTCCGACGTCGGCTCGCCTGCACTGCGACGCCGGCGCCGAACGACAGCGAAGAGCTGACCAACCAGGCCGAGTTCCTCGGTGTCATCAGCCGTGTCGAGATGCTCGCCGCCTACTTCGTCCACGACTCCGATGCCGGTTGGCGGCTCAAGGGTCACGCGCGCGGGCCGATGTTCCGGTGGATGTCGACGTGGGCCGTGGCGATCAGGATGCCCTCCGACATGGGCTACCCCGACGAAGGCTACATCCTGCCCGGCCTGGACATCCAGGAACACCTGCTCGACGTCGATGTCGTCCCGGACGGCCAACTGTTCGCAACCGACCTCGGTGGCGTGGGCGGTCGAGCAGCGATCAGGCGATCCACACTGGATGCCCGGGTCGGCAAGGTGGCCGAGCTCGTCGCCGCGGAACCCGACGAGCCGTGGGTGCTGTGGTGCGGGCTGAACGACGAGGCCGACCGCTTGGCCGATCTGATCCCGGGGTCGGTCAACGTTCACGGGTCGCTGTCTGCTGACGACAAGGCCGACCTGCTCCTGGGGTTCGCCGACCGGGCGATCCAACACCTGGTCGTGAAGCCGTCGATCGCATCCCAGGGCCTCAACTGGCAACACTGCGCCCGCATGGCTTTCGTCGGGTTGTCCGACTCGTACGAGGCGTACTACCAGAGCATCCGCCGGTGCTACCGATACGGGCAGGTCAGGCCTGTCATCGCCCACATCGTCCTGTCCGAACTCGAAAGACAGATCGCCGCCAACGTGCGCCGCAAGGAACGAGAGGCCGCGCACACGATGGCCGAACTCGTAGCAGCCATGAGAGACGCGAAGGAACTCGCCGCATGAAAGCCCCCTACATCACCGACGACGAAACTGGTAACGGCTGGCACGCCATGCTCGGCGACTCCTGCGAGCGACTCGCCGAGCTCCCCGACGAGTCCATCGACATGTCCGTCTGTTCCCCACCATTCGACTCGCTCTACGTGTACAGCGCCAGTGAGCGAGACCTGGGCAACTCCCGGGACCGGACCCAGTTCCTGGATCACTACCGGTTCATCATCCGCGAGCAACTCCGGGTCACCAAGCCCGGCCGGATGGCGTGCATCCACGTGCAGCAGGTCGCGGTCAAGAAGTCCGTCGTCGGGTACGTCGGGCTGACCGACTTCCGTGGGGACGTCATCCGCGCCTTCCAGGCCGAGGGGTGGATCTACTTCGGCGAAGCCACCATCTGGAAGGACCCGCAGGCGCAGAGCATTCGGCTCAAGGTGCAGCAGTTGGCGTTCAAGTCGAAGAACACCGATAGCGCCCGCATTCGGCCGGCCTTGGCCGACTATCTGCTGATCTTCCGGAAGCCCGGCGACAACCAGATCCCCATCCCCCACGACGTCCACACGGGCGACTTCACCAACGACGACTGGATCGAATGGGCGTCGCCGGTGTGGTTCGACCACCAGGAGGGGGGTTGGCTAGGCGGTGAGTGGGTCGCCCCGGTCTGGCAGGGCATCAAGGAGACCGAGACCCTGAACTACCGGTCCGCCAAGGAGAACGGCGACGAGCGGCACATCGCGCCGTTGCAGCTGGAGTTCATCCGCCGCTGCGTGATCATGTACAGCAACCCCGGCGAACTCGTCCTGTCCCCGTTCATGGGCATCGGCTCCGAGGGCCACGTCGCCATCCTCAACGGCCGCCACTTCATCGGCTGCGAACTGAAGGGGTCGTACTGGCGGCAGGCGGTCGCCAACCTCCGGGCCGCTGAAGCCGAGGTCACCGCTCTGTCCCTGTTAGACACGGAGGCCTCGTGAGTACCGACACGATCTCGGTCGGCCTTGTGGCGTGTGGGAAGTCGAAGCTTTCCGACGCCGCTCCAGCCAGGGCTCTCTACACTGGTTCGCTGTTTCGCGCGGCCGCCGAGTACGCGCAGAGCACTTACGACTTCTGGTATGTCATCTCGGCCAAGCACTATCTGCTGCACCCGGACGACGTGATCGAGCCCTACGACAGATCACTCCGGGACCTCGGCCCGGGCGACACTCAACACTGGGCGATCATGGTCGACAGCAGCCTCCGCGGTGGGCGTCTGCCGCAGACCGGTGGACGTAGCAACTGCGAGGAGAAGGGCCCCCATCTCGGGCAGTGGATCCGCGCCGGTGGTGCCGTGGACCTCTACCTGCATGCGGGACGCGACTACGCTCAGCCGCTCCTGGACTGGGGCGGCCTTCGGGGTGTCGACAGGTGGGCGACGGTGCACACGCCGATGGCCGGGTTGCAGATCGGTGAGCACCTGCACTGGTACGCCAAACGGCGGGCGACCGTGGATGTCGAGGCGGCATCGTGAGTCGCCGACCGCAGACGAAGCCACGCACCGCCGAGCATCGGCCAGCCAAGCGCAAGCGCCGGTTCCGCCACGACGACCTCGTTGCAGTGGACGCATTCTCGGGGTTCGGAGGTTTGACTCAGGGCGTCGAGCAGGCTGGGTTCACCACGATCATGGCGGCCAACCACAATGCCTACAAGGTTGGGGTGCACGAGGCGAACCATCCGGACGCCGAGCATTGGATCGCAGACCTGGTCGATCCTGAGTCTTCCGACTACCACTCAGCACGCGATCTTCCGCCTGCGACGCTGTTCGTGGCCGGGGTTTCATGTACCAATCACTCGATCGCCAACACGAAGCGCGCTTACGCGCAGGGGATCTCGCTATTCGACCTGGACGACCCGGAGTACGACGCGAGGGTGACTCGGTCGGAGATGGACCGAGCGACGGCGAATTGTGTTTTGGCTTACGCTGACCAGCACCATCCGCTGCTGATCCTGGTGGAGTGCACCACCCAGCTGCAGTCCTGGGGTTCGGCCCTGCCCGGGAAGACGAAGGTCGGCGACGGTACGACGTACCGGTGGTGGCTCAAGCAGTTCGGCAACCTCGGTTACAAGCATCGGGTGCTGTACCTGAACTCGATGTTCTTCGGGGTGCCGCAGTCCAGAGACCGCCTGTACGTGGTGTTCTGGGACCGGAAGCTACCAGCACCGGATCTGGATCACCGCCCGGTGGCGTGGTGCGGGCTCTGCGACGAGGTCATCGAGTCGGTCTGGACCTGGAAGACCGGCGTCCCGCCGACCGGCACCGTCTGCTACGGCAAGCAGTACCGGTACACCTGCCCCCGCTGCCGCTCCGAGGTGGTTCCGACAGCGACACCGTCCATCCAGGCGATCGACCTGAGCAACCTGGGCACCCGCATCGGTGACCGCGACAAGCCGCTCGCCCCGGCCACCATGGCGCGGGCCGAGCGCTGCCGTCAGAAGTTCGCCGAGTTCCCCGCGGTGCTCATGCCGGCCAAGGCTGTGCACGGCTCGGAGCGGCACCCGTGGCAGCCGATGGCGACCCAGACGAGCCAGCAGGAGACCGCGGTCCTGTCGGCGGGAGCGGTGTTCGCGGCGCACCGGCACAACGGCGACGGCAAGAACTTCGCGCAACCGATGGACACGGTTACCTCGACGCACGAGAAGGCGATCTTGCAAGCCACTCTGGACCCAGCCGGCGACGAACTCGACCGGCGTCCTGACGCCGCCGATCGCGATGGCCGTGGACAACTTCCAGGGCGCGCCCCGCGGCATGGATGAGCCATTGCCGACCCAAGGCGGATCGGAGACGCTGGGTCTGCTGTCCGGGGTGGTGCCGTTCCGGAAGAACACCGTGCCGACCACCCATGGCGAGCCGATGCCGACCGTCACCTCCGACCAGATCCCGGGCCTACTGACGGCTGCTGGGTTCATCAAGAACAACGGCCCCATCGACGAGGCCGCCTACCGCGCTCACCCAGTCAGTAGCCCGTTCGGAACATTCACAGCCGAGGCCTCTCAGTCGCTGCTGTTCTCTGGCTGGTACAAGCAGAACGGCTCGACCGGCTCAGAGACCGCAGCCCACCCGGTGACCGACCCGCTCGGAACTCTGACATCTTGCGACACCACTGCACTCCTGACGGCCGAGTGGCGTACGGCTCTGGCGGATCTCGCGCTGGAGGACTGCTACTTCCGCATGATGGCCGCCCACGAGATCGGCCGGGGGTGCGGGTTCGACGTCGATTTCGCCGATCACAAGGGCACGTTCATCGTCTGGGGATCCGCGCGGAACCAAACGGACGGGTTCGGGAACGCCGTTTCTCCTGCCGTGGGTGAGTGGATAGGCCTTCGCCTGCGCGCGATGCTGCACGGCGAGGTGGCGGCATGACTCTCGCATCCGATATCCACTGCCGGGTCCTGGACCTCGACGCCCAGGGCGAGGACCCGGAGGCCATCGCCACCCAGCTGGGCATCCCGGTGGCCAGGGTGGACCGCATCCTGGAGTCGACTGATGTGCCGCACAACCTGCCGGAGCCACTGGAACCCGCACCGAAGGCCCCAAAGCGGGCGCCGGAACGGGCCCCGCGTGTGCTCCCGACCGACCGCCGGTTCACGGTGGACCTGCCACCGACCCGCGACATCTGCGGGTCCCTGACTGGCTACTGGAAGCACCGCAAAGAGCGAGAGAAGCCTTGCCGCCCATGCCTGACCGCCTACAACGAGCATCAGGGCACCCGGGAACGGGGCGGACCGAACGGCCGGCCGCAGAACCCGATCGTCCACGGCACCCCGGCGGGTAGGCAGGCTGAGCGACGTCGGGGGTTACCGGTGTGCGACCCATGCAGGTTGGCGTTCAACGCCGACCGGCTAGCACGAAAGAAGGCCCAGCGGGAGCGTGCGTCGTGAACGATTACCGCCGTTGGCTCGCCGGCCGCCTGGAGGCCGCTTCGTTTGAATTGTCACGACAGGCTGCCCGCATTCATCTTGGCGAGGAATACGAGGCGCATCCGGTGGCCGTGCGGATGGCGGCCCTAACTGAGGCACTGGAATTGTTCGATGCGGCGGTCGAAGGTGAACGAAAGAGGGTGGTCGCCTGATGTCTTGGTTCAAGACGGATGACAAGTTCCACAGTCACCCGAAGATCAAGTCGATCCCTCGCAAGGACAGGCTCGCTGTAGTCGGGCTCTGGACCCTGGCGGGCTCGTGGTGCGCCGACCACCTGACCAACGGGTACGTCCCTGCGTACATGTTGGAGGAGTTCGGAGCCGGTCACCGGCACGCGGATCTACTTGCGAAGGCCGGACTTTGGGATGTTGTCGACGCGGGCGACGGATGGATCTTCCACGATTGGGATGACCATCAGCCGTCGCGGGAAGAGGTCCAGGAGAAGCGTCGCAAAAGCGCCGAGCGGGTAGCAGCCTGGAGAGCAGCCAAGAAAGGCGCCAGTACGCCGGATGTAACACCGTTACAGGATGAGCTCACCGGAGTTACACGGGAGTACGCGAACGCGGATGTAACGCCTCCCCCGACCCGACCCGACCCGACCCGACCCGACCCGGTACCTCCTACGGAGGTACCAACAGACACTTCCCTACCGGCTGCGCCGGTGCGGGCGGGTGTACGGTTCCCGCAACAGTTCGACGATTTCTGGTCGATCTACCCCCGCAAGGTCCAAAAGGACGACGCCAAGCGCGCGTGGACAAAAGTCACCCGGGCGACCACACCGGACACGATTGTCGCCGGCGCGAAGCGAATGGCCACCGATCCGAATCTCCCGGAAAAGAATTTCATCCCCTACCCCGC
>JBGAJF010000024.1:0-55613 GCA_044225075.1 Micropruina sp.
CGGTTGGTGAAGTCGGCGGTGTCGGCCAGGATCACCGCACCCCGGGGCAGGTCGGCGAGGTTCGCCTTCAAGGCCGCCGGGTTCATCGTGACCAGCACGTCCGGACGGTCGCCCGGGGTGCGGATGTCGAAGTCGGCGAAGTGCACCTGGAAGCTGGACACGCCCGCGACAGTTCCGGCAGGCGCCCGGATCTCGGCCGGGAAGTTGGGCAGGGTGGAGAAGTCATTGCCCAGCTGGGCGGTGTCGGAGGTGAACCGGTCGCCGGTCAGCTGCATGCCGTCGCCGGAGTCACCAGCGAAACGGATGACGACCCGGTCGACGCTGCGAACCTCGCTCATGCGGGTTTCGCCCTCCCCTTCTTGTGACAATCCGAGCCAGCTTACTGGTTGGTCGAGCAGGTCAGTCATTCACGGCTTTCGGTCGGAAAAGGGTCAGTGGTTCGGTCAGGGCGGCCCGCCAACGGCTCACAATCAGCTCCACCAGCAGCGGGTGGACGCCGATCGGCTCGCTCACCGCGTCCGCGCCGGCGTCCTCGAGTTGTTCGCTGAACCGGCCCGGGGCCAGCAGATAGGACGCGATCGCGATCCGGTCATGGCCGGCGGCGCGCAGGGTGGCCACAGCGTCCGGCACGGTGGGACAGGACGCGGTGACGAAGCCCGCCAGCGCCGGGCGACCCACCGTCCGGGACAGGGTACGGGTGACGGCTTGCACCTCGGCGACCGCCCGCGGCCGCAGCGACCCGGCGCCGGCAACCACCAGTGCGTCGAAGTCGCCGACGGCGTCCAGTCGGTCGAGGACGGCGGGCAGCACGTCGGCGCCGACCAGCGGGGTCGCGGTAGCCCGTCCGCCGGCGGCGGCGATCGCCGCGGGAATGTCGGAGGTGACGTGGTAGCCCGCGGTCAGGAACGCCGGGACCACGATCGCCTGACCCAGCTCGCGCAGCGTGTCGGTCAGCGTGGGGGTGTGGATGTCCACCCAGCCGAGCCGGACGTCGGCGCCGCTGGTCTGAGCGACCGCCTCGGCCAACTCCATCGAGACTCGGGTGCCGAGCGCCGAGCGGGTGCCGTGCACGGCCAGCACCAGCGGCCGATCGAAGGAACCCATCAGATCGACCAGTTCAGGGTGGCCGCGTCGAAGTCCTCGGCGCTCAGCTGATCGGTACCGGCGTGGGAGCGGATCATGCCGGCGGCCAGAGTGCTGCCCATCTGCGGGTCGACCAGCAGGAACGCACCGGTGCGCCGCGAATCGGCGTAGTCCTCGGCGACGATCGGGGCGGCCAACCTGATGCTCACCCGGCCGATGTCGTTAAGGGTCAGCGCCTCGGCCTCGACCGGGGTCAGGGTGTCCAGGTCGAGCCGGCCCTTGATCTCCTTCACGATGCCCTGCACGGTGCGGGTGGTGTGCTTGAGCAGCACCTTCGAACCCGGCCGCAGCGCCCGGTCGGACAGCCAGCAGACCAGCCCGTCGACGTCCTGGGTGGGTGTCGGGGCGTCCGCTGCCGAGGCGATCAGCTCGCCTCGGGTGATGTCCACCTCGTCGGCCAGCCGCAGGGTCACCGACATCGGCGCGAACGCCTCGTCCAGTTCCTCACCGGCGGCGTCGATGCCGACAACCGTGGTGGTCCGGCCCAGCGGCAGCACGCTCACCTGATCGCCGACCCGGACCACGCCCGAGGCGATCTGACCGGCATAACCGCGGTACTCGACATGCTTGGGGTCACGCGCCGCGGCCTGCGGACGAATGGTCAGCTGCACCGGGAACCGGAACGGCTCGGCCTCGACCGGCGTGCCGGACGGCAACTCCTCCAGCAGTTCCAGCAGGCTCTGCCCGTCGTACCAGGGGGTCTGCTCGGAACGCTCCACGATGTTGTCACCGAGCAGCGCCGACACCGGCACGCAGCGGACGTCTTCGATGCCCAGCCCGGCGGCCACCTCGGCGATCTCGGCGGCGACGGTTGCGAACCGGTCGGCGTCGAAATCGACCAGGTCGATCTTGTTCACCGCGAACACCAGGTGCGGCACCCGCAGCAGCGCGGCGACGGCGAGATGCCGGCGGGTCTGCTCGAGCACACCCTTGCGGACGTCGACCAGCAGCACCAGCACGTCGGCGGTGGACGACCCGGTCACCGTGTTGCGGGTGTACTGGACGTGCCCGGGGCAGTCGGCCAGCACGAAGGTGCGCTTGGCGGTGGCGAAGTAGCGGTAGGCGACGTCGATGGTGATGCCCTGCTCACGCTCGGCGCGCAGGCCGTCGGTGAGCAGCGCCAGGTCGACGATGCCAAGGCCCTTCTCTTTGCTGACCCGCTCGACGGCGGCCAGCTGGTCGGTGAGCACCGACTTGGAATCGTGCAACAGTCGTCCGACCAGGGTGGACTTGCCGTCGTCGACGCTGCCGGCGGTGGCCATCCGCAGCAGCGTCCCGGTGGTATCGCTGCTTGTCACAACTGCGTTGCTCATCAGAAGTAGCCCTCCTTCTTGCGGTCCTCCATGGCGGCCTCGGTGAGCCGGTCGTCGGCGCGGGTGGCGCCACGTTCGGTGATCCGGGTGGCGGCCACCTCGGCCAGCACGTCGGCCACGTCGGCGGCGTCCGATTCGACGGCGCCGGTACAGGACATGTCGCCGACCGTGCGGTACCGCACGGTCTTGGTCACCACCTGCTCGGACGGCTTCGGCTGCGAGAACTCGCCGACGGCCAGCCACATGCCGTCGCGATTGAACACCTCACGGGGATGCGCGTAGTAGAGGCCAGGGAGTTCGATGTTCTCGGCCTCGATGTAGCGCCAGACGTCGAGTTCGGTCCAGTTGCTCAGCGGGAATACCCGGACGTGCTCGCCGGCGCGATGCCGCGGGTTGTACAGGTTCCACAGCTCGGGCCGCTGGTTGCGCGGATCCCACTGCCCGAACTCGTCGCGCAGGCTGACCACGCGCTCCTTGGCGCGCGCCTTCTCTTCGTCGCGGCGTCCGCCACCGAAGACGGCGTCGAAGCGACCCTCGGCGATGGCGTCCAGCAGCGGCTGGGTCTGCAGCGGGTTGCGGGTGCCGTCGGAGCGCTCGATCAGCCGTCCGTCGTCGATGTAGTCCTGCACCTTGGCCACGATCAGCCGGGCGCCCAGCGACTCGGCCACCGAGTCGCGGAACTCGAGCACCTCGGCGAAGTTGTGCCCGGTGTCGACGTGCAGCAGCGGGAACGGCAGCGGTGCCGGCCAGAACGCCTTCGCGGCGAGGTGCAGCATCACCACCGAGTCCTTGCCGCCGGAGAACAGCAGCACCGGACGCTCCAGCTCGCTGACCGTCTCGCGGATGATGTGGATCGCCTCGGACTCCAGCTCGCGCAGCTGGCTGAGCCGCCGCGCGCCGCCGCTGGTCGATCTTCCGCTGGTCGAGCTTGTCGAGACCCCGGCTTCGTCGGTCGAGCTTGTCGAGACCTCTGACTGGGTTTCGACAAGCTCAACCCGCGACGAGGCGGTTTCGGCGGGCTCAACCAGCGACGACCCGGTCAGGTTCAGGCTCTGCAGTGCGGTCACGAAGGGGGCCTCCACGATCTCGGCGGTCTCGGACGGCTGCACGTGCAGGCCGCATTCGGTCTTGTTCAGACGGCGCGCAGCCGATCGACGGGTACCCCTGGGTGAGCAGCGGGTTCGTCGGCACCTGATGGGTGCTGGCGTAGTCGAGCAGTTCGTCGAAGCTCCAGGCGGCGATCGGGTTGATCTTGACCATCTGGTGACCCTCGTCCCACTCCACGAACTCGGTGTTCGCGCGCAGCACATTGTCCTCGCGGCGGACACCGGTGACCCAGGCTTCATAGCCGGCGAGGGCAGCGTTGATCGGTTCGACCTTGCGCATGCCGCAGCACAGCGCCGGATCGCGGTCGTGCAACCGGGCACCGTAGGCGGCGTCCTGCTCGACGACGGTCAGCTTCGGCAGCACGTCGACGATGTGCACCGGCGCCGCTGCGGCCAGGGCATCCCGCGTCGCGACGGTCTCGGGGAAGTGATAACCGGTCTCCAGGAACAAAACGTCGACGCCCGGCAGGTGCTGGGCGACCAGGTGCGGCACCACCGTGTCGCCGGCCATCGAGCAGGCCACAGCGACCCGTCCAGCGAAGTTCTCGGCCACCCACGCCGCGGCGTCGTCGGCCGTCCAGCCTGCCGAGCGGGCCTGGGCGTCGGCCACCAGCGCCCGCAGTTCGGCTGGGCTGCGCCGGGTGACTGCGACCTCCGCCGTCACCGCAGCGCCTCTTCGTCGCTGCGCTTCACCCAGGTCGAGAACGTCTCGCCGTCGGCGGCATCGTCGGCGAACCGGCGCACCACCCGCTCGACGTACTCGGGCAGCTCGTCGGCGCTCACCTTCAACCCGCGGACGGTCCGGCCGAGCCCGGCGTCCTCACGATCGGACGTCGCCAGGCCTCCGCCCAGGTGCACCTGGAAGCCGAACTCCGGCTCACCGTCTGCACCGGTCAGGATCTGACCCTTGAGGCCGATGTCGGCGGTCTGGATCCGGGCGCACGAGTTCGGGCAGCCGTTCAGGTTGAGGGTGATCGGCAGTTCGAGCTTGACGTCGCTCAGTCGGCGTTCCAGCTCATCGATCGTCGCGGTCGCGGTGTCTTTGGTGTCGACGAAGGCGAGCTTGCAGAACTGGATGCCGGTGCAGGCCATCGTGTTGCGGCGGAACGGGCTGGGGTCGGCGTGCAGCCCCAGTTCGCGCAGGGCGTCCACCACGGTGGTGACCTCGTCGCCGGGGACGTCGAGCATCAGGATCTTCTGATGCGGGGTGAACCGCAACCGCTGCGAGCCCGCCGCTTCGGCGACGTCGGCGATGCGGTTGAGAATGGTGCCCGAGACCCGTCCGACGGTAGGGGCGAAGCCGATGTAGTGGCGGCCGTCCTTCTGCGCGTGGACGCCGACATGATCGCCGGCGTACGGGGCGGGTGCCGGGGCGGGACCGTCCGCCAGCGGGTAGCCGAGGTACTCGTCCTGCAGCACCTGGCGGAACTTCTCCGGGCCCCACTCGGCCAGCAGGAACTTCAGCCGGGCCTTGTTGCGCAGCCGGCGGTAGCCGTAGTCGCGGAAGATCCGGACCACGCCGTGCCACACCTCGGGCGCCTGCTCGGCGGTGACGAAGGTGCCCAGTCGTTCCGCCAGCCGGGGTGCGACGCTCAGCCCGCCGCCGACCCACAGGTCGTAGCCGGGCCCGAGTTCGGGGTGCAGCACGCCGACCAGCGAGATGTCGTTGATCTCGTGCACCACGTCCAGGCTGGGATGGCCGGTGATGGCGGTCTTGAATTTGCGGGGCAGGTTGGAGATGTCGGGATCGCCGATGAAGCGCTCCACGATCTGCTCGATCACCGGAGTCGGGTCGATGATCTCGTCGGCGGCGATCCCGGCGACGGGGGAGCCCAGTACGACCCGCGGGCAGTCGCCGCAGGCCTCGGTGGTGATCAGGCCGACCGACTCCAGCCGGCGCCAGATCTCGGGCATGTCCTCGACCCGGATCCAGTGCAGCTGAATGTTCTGCCGGTCGGAGATGTCGGCGGTGTCGCGTCCGAACTCGGTGCTGATGTCGGCGATCACCCGCAACTGGTCGGTGCTCACCGCGCCGCCGTCGATCCGGACCCGCAGCATGAAGTACTTGTCCGACAGCTCATCGGGGCCGAGCGAGGCCGTCCGGCTGCCGGAGATGTCCTGGCGACGCTGGGTGTACAGGCCCATCCAGCGGAACCGCCCGTGCAGGTCGTCCACCGGAATCGAATCGAACCCCTCCTTGGCGTAGATCTGCTCGATCCGCGCCCGCACGTTGAGCGGGTTGTCCTCGGCCTTGAACTCTTCGTTGTGGTTCAGCGGCGCGGTGCCGTCGACCAGCCACTGCCCGTTGCTGCGGCCCTCTCGTGGGGGCCGGACGCGGGCCGGCGCGGTTGCGGTCATGGGAACTCCTGATGGTGGAAGTGAGCCGTGCCTACGTTGGACGGATCGGAGGGAGGGGAGACGGACTCAGACGCAACACATGGCGCAGCGCATCTCGTCCGAAGGGACGACGTGACGCCGGATCACCGGCGGGAGAGCGCGAGGCATGCCGCGAAACTACACACGGGGAGACGTCCGCTCCGAATCAGACCGCCAAAACGGGGCTAAAGGTACTACTTAATGTGGCTAGTTGGTCCAGTCCCTTGACCATCGGTGCCACCTGCAGGTCGGCCCTGAGCGGCACCGGCCACTACGCTAGCCGGTGGGCCGGTCGTGGGGTCGTCGCCCGGAAGGATGCTGTAGTGGGCGAGGTGGACCAGATCGCGGCGGTGCCGCGATTGCGCTGGCCCACCCGTGAGGTTCTCGCCGGATACTGGAGCGACCTGGCCGCGGCGTGGCGGGTGCCTGCTGTGAAACGCGGCCTGCTGGCCACCTCGCTGCTCTTCCTCGGCTCATTGACGCCCGCCTATCTGCCACAGAACAGCCCATGGTGGGAGCCGATCCGGGCGCTCGGCCTGGACAACGGAACGACCAAGATCATCGGCACGGCCCTGGTGGTCGCCGCGGTCGTGCTGCTGGTGGACGCCTGGTTCCGGCTGCGCCCGGGCTTGTACCTGGACTTCAAGCACTGGGCGGTCGGCCTGATCTGGGGCCTTCCTCTGCTGTTCGCTCCGCCGATCTTCAGCCATGACGCCTACTCCTACGCCGCGCAGGGTTGGCTGCTGCACAACGGTCTCAACCCCTACGAGACGCCGGTCAGCGTGCTGCCCGGTGCTTTCGCCGACCAGGTGGCCTGGGTATGGCGGTACACGTCGGCGCCCTACGGTCCACTGAGTCTGCAGATCTCGCACCTGATGGTGCTCGCCGCCGGCCTCGACCCCTACCTTTCGGCGCTGCTGATGCGCATTCCGGCGCTGATCGGGGTGGTGCTGATCGTCTACTTCCTGCCCCGGTTGGCAGCCAGGCTCGGCGCCGACGTCCAGCTGGCCGCCTGGTTCTCGACGATCAATCCGCTGCTACTCATCGACCTGGTCGGCGGCATGCACAACGACGCCCTGATGCTCGGCCTGATCATCCTGGCGCTCTACCTCACCCAACGCCGTCCACAGCAGTTCTGGCTCGGCGCGATCATCGTCGGGGTGGCGGCGGCGGTGAAACAGCCCGCGCTGCTCGCGGCCTACCCGGTCGCGTTGATCGGGCTGCCCTGGCAGTGGAAAACCCAGCACGTGCTGAACAAGCTCGCCCGTGCCGTGATCTCCTCGGTGATCGCGCTGGCCACCTTCGTGCTGATCTCGCTGGCAACCGGGCTGAACTTCGGTTGGATGAACGCCATCGACGTCCCCGGCCGGGTGGTCACCCTCGCCCCGCTGTCGCTGCTCGGGGAGGGGATCCGGTTGCTCTGTGTGACTGCCGGCCACCCGGAGTTGGGGACCCAGATCGCCGGTGGACTGCTGGTCGCCGGCGTGGTGGCCTCCGCCCTGATCGTGGCCTACCTGGCCGTCACCGTCGCGCCGCGGCGTCCGGTCACCTTCTTGTCCTGGTCGTACCTGTGGGTGGCGCTGCTCGGGCCGGCGATGCACTCCTGGTATCTGCTCTGGGGCGGCCTGCTGCTGCCGCTGACCAGGCCCACCGAACGGGTGCAGAAGGTCGCGGTGGTGGTGACCAGCGTCCTGCTCGGCTACGGGGCCGGCAACCTGGCCTGGCGCAACGACACCGGCATCGGACTCGGCCTGGCTGGCCTGGCGCTGATCACCACGCTGCTGGTGCGCTACTTCGACGAACACCGGACAGGAGCACAGCAGTGAGCGACGAGGTTCTCTTTGAGCCGAGCGGCGGGGTCGGCAGGGTCACGCTGAACCGTCCGCGGCAGATCAACGCGCTGACCCAGAGCATGCTTGCCGAGATCGGCGACCGGCTCGCCGATTGGATCGACGACGACGCGGTGGAGTGGATCCACCTGACCGGCGCGGGGGAACGCGGATTGTGTTCCGGTGCCGACGTCCGTGCCCTGCGGACCGAGTTGACCGAACGAGGGGAAGCCGCGGCCGAGGTCTTCTTCACCATCGAGTACGCCGTCGACGCACTGATCGCGAACTACCCGAAACCGGTCCGGGCGGACCTGTTCGGCATCACCATGGGCGGCGGCATGGGGTTGTCCGCGCACTGCGCTGAGCGGGTGGTCCGTGCCGACAGCCGGTTGGCGATGCCGGAGACCATCATCGGCCTGTTCCCGGACGTCGGGGTGCTCTACGAGCTCTCCCGGGCGCCCGGCGAGCTGGGCACCCACCTGGCGCTCAGCGGGGGCAGCGTCGGGGGCGCGGACGCCGTCCTGCTCGGCCTGGCCGACCATGCCGAGGGTGATGTGCCGCCCGCCGTCCTGCCCGGTGAGCGGGGGTGGATCGATGAGTGCTACGCCGGCGACGACCCGGTCGCCATCGTCCGGCGGCTCGAGGAGCACGCGCTCGCGGCGGCCCGAGATGCCGGCGCGGTGCTGCGGCAACGCTGCCCGTTCGCGGTCGCGGTCAGCCTGGCTGCCGTCCGTCGCGCGGCGAAGCTGCCGAGCGTCGTGGCGGTGCTCGGTCAGGACCACGCACTGGCGGTGCCGATGGTGTTGCGGGCCGACTTCTCCGAGGGCGTCCGCGCCCAGGTGGTCGACAAGGACCGGAACCCGGCCTGGAATCCCCCTCGGCTCGAAGACGTCGACCCTGCCGAGGTAGCGGCTCTGTTCGCTGGTTCGGCGTAGCGACTCAGCTGGGCCGGGACGCGGGCGTGCTGTCCTTGGTCAGCGCGGGGTCGGAGATCACCACGTCGCCGAGTGCCGCGTCGATCGCTGCCAGCACGTCTGCCGACAGCTTCACCCCGGACGCAGCGGCGTTGTCAGCCACCTGTTCCGGACGCGACGCGCCCACGATCGCGCACGCCACGTTGTCGTTGGCCAGCACCCAGGCGACGGCCAGCTGGGCCATGCTCAACCCGAGGTCGGACGCGATCGGCTGCAGCTTCTGCACCCGTTCCAGGATGGCGTCGTCCAGAAGTTCGCTGATGGCGCGCTTGCCGCCCTTCTCGTCGGTGGCCCGCGAACCTTCGGGCACCGGCTGTCCGGGCAGGTATTTTCCGGTCAGCACGCCCTGCGCGATCGGCGACCAGACCACCTGGGACAGCCCCAGCTCGCGGCAGGCCGGGACGACCTCACCCTCAATCACCCGCCACAGCATCGAGTACTGCGGCTGGTTCGAGACCAGCGCGAAGCCCAGCTGCCGGGCGAGTTCCTGGCCGGTGCGAATCTGCTCCGCCGTCCATTCGCTGACCCCGATGTAGAGCGCCTTGCCCGACCTGACGACGTCGGCGAAGGCCTGCATGGTCTCCTCCAGCGGCGTCTCCACGTCGTAGCGGTGGGCCTGGTAGACGTCCACATAATCGGTGCGCAGCCGCTTCAGCGAGCCGTCGATCGACTCCATGATGTGCTTGCGGCTCAGTCCGCTGTCGTTCGGCCCGCGCGGTCCGGTCGCCCCGAACACCTTTGTCATGATCTCGATCGACTCGCGACGGTGGTCGGCCAGCGCCTGACCGAGTACCGTCTCGGCCTTGGTGTTGGCGTAGACGTCGGCGGTGTCGAAGGTGGTGATGCCGGCGTCCAGCGCGGCCCGCACACAGGCCACCGCGGCCTCGTTCTCCAGCCGCGAGCCATGGGTGAGCCAGTTGCCGTAGCAGATCTCGGAGATCTTCAGCCCCGAGGTACCCAGATGACGAAACTCCATGGCCACCATCCAACCAGTCCGGTCCGATGTATCAACCAGGGCGCTCTGCCGGTCTGTCCAACGAGCGCTCCAGAGGTACCCGTGGAGTTGAGCCGCTGACCTGCCCGCCCCCCGGGCGGGGACGCGCCGGGTGGCGCCGGCATGGCGCCGTCCGGTGCGGGTGCGGTCGGCGACCGATGGTGCCTCCACACCAGGGGAGCGTTAGGCTGGCTCCTCGTGAGCGAATCGGTGGTGGTCATCGGCAACTTCGATGGCGTCCACCCCGGTCACGTGGAGGTGCTCGCCGAGGCGCAGGCGCGCCGTCCCGACCTGCCGCTCGTGGTTGTCACGTTCTGGCCGCATCCGGTGCGGGTGCTGCGCCCGGAGCGGGCCCCGATGCTGCTCACCGGCCTTGAGGAGCGTATCGCGCTGTTGCGCGCAGCCGGTGCCGACCGGGTGGAGGTCGTCCCGTTCACCCACGAGTTCGCGCAACTCAGCCCCGAGCAGTTCGTCACCCGGGTGCTGTTGCCGCTCGAGCCGGCGATGATCGTGGTGGGGGAGAATTTTCGCTTCGGTCATCGGGCCGCCGGCACCGTGGACACGCTCCGCGAGGTGGGCAGGGGCCGTTTCGAGGTGGACGCGCTCAAGCTGGTTCGCTTCGGTGACGAAGAGACCTGCTCGACGACCATCAGGGACGCGCTGGCCGCCGGCGACGTGGCCCACGCCGCCGAACACCTCGGACGCCCCTT
This sequence comes from Micropruina sp., assembly GCA_044225075.1. Taxonomy (GTDB): domain Bacteria; phylum Actinomycetota; class Actinomycetes; order Propionibacteriales; family Propionibacteriaceae; genus Micropruina. The sequence continues at coordinate 10,446 of JBGAJF010000024.1, forward strand.
CCGGTTCGCCGGCGTGGTCGCACACGGCGACCACCGGGGACGCGAACTCGGCTTTCCGACGGCCAACCTGCCGGTACCGGAAGAGCTGGCCTGCCCGGCCGACGGCGTCTATGCGGGCTGGGTGACCCGCCTGGACGGTTTGGACGCCCACGGCGAGCCGCTGCCTGACGGGCAGGACGCTCCGCGCTGGCCGGCGGCGATCTCCGTGGGCACCAACCCGACCTTCGACGGCGTGCAGCGCCGGGTCGAGTCCTACGTGCTCGGACGCAGCGACCTCGAGCTGTACGGTGCCCCGATCGCCGTCGACTTCATCGAGCGGATCCGCGGCCAGGTCCGGTTCGAGGGGATCGAGGCGCTGATCGTCCAGATGAACGACGACGTCCGCCGCAGCCGCGCCATCCTGCACCCCGCCGGTTGAGCTTGTCGAAGCTGTCCGGCACACATCGGCAGTTCGATCCGCGGTCGTCTGCGATGGATGTATTGCGCCGGCCGCAACGGCGACGCACAGTTGGAGCATGGCCGGATTGGTCGCATTGGGTGTCGTGGCGGTGCTGGTTGCACTCGCGGTGTTCATGATGCGTCGGCCGAAGTCACCCCCCGCGCCAGTTCGGGTCTGGACGCCCGAGGAACTGGGTCTGCTGGATAGCGATCTCGCCGAACTCACCGCGATGGGCCATCGCGTGGAGCAGGAGTTCGGACGGGCGCCCGTCCAGGTGCTGCTGCATCGGGTGGGCAATGTGATGCGCCGGAATGTGCCACTGCGCGCCGTTCGGCCGGGGCCGTCTCGCGGACTGGCCCGGATGTGTTTCGCCGACGGCACGACGTTTCAGGTGCAGGGTCGCCACGTCGGCGATCTGGGGCAGCTGGCGGTGACGGCGATCAAGCACAAGGTCCGGGTCTCCGATTTCCATGCCGAGCAGAGCCGAGTGGTACTCGACCTGGATTGGGGACGTGGGCACGTCAGCGTGCTGGCCGTCGGGCTTGACCAGGCCGACTGAGGCACACCCTTCGCGGCAGGTAGCGCTCAGCAAAAAGGTCGCGACTGTCCCATTGGCCGGTCAGGCGGTCGACGTCAGCGCAGCAGTCGCAGGGACTTGCGGTAGATCGCGTCCGTTTCTTCGCGGGTGTGGGTGTTGCCCAGGCCGTCGACGTACTCGTAGGTGGTCAGCTTGTGATCGCCGGTCGGGGTGTAGTCGAGGGAGATGTACATCGGGATCGCGGCTGCATTCTGCGGGTCGACCCGCAGGAAGATCTCGTCGAAGCCCAACTCGATCGCCTGCTGCTCGAGGTAGCGGGTCAGCGCCCGGGCGGCACCCTGGCGGCGCGATTCGGGATAGACCCAGAGGCTCTTCAGCTCGGGCTGCAGCAGATTGTCGGCCCGGCAGTCCAGCACGCTGGTGCCCAGCTGCTGGCCGTCCCGCAGAGCGATCGCGTAGAAATACTCGCCCTGCTGCTGCCGCTCGAAGTGCCCGTGCGCGTAGCGAGCGTTCGGGTGCGGCTCCCGACGGCTCAGCGCGTCGAGGTCATCCGCCGTGCACAGCCGCACCTCGATGCGCTCCGTCATAGGTACCTCCGCTGGTCGGGGATCGGGGCCAAGTCGGGCAGGCCTGGCTCGCGTCCATCGGACGCTTCATCTTGCCAGAACGCTGCAAGCCTACGTCGAGCGGGGCGTGCGCGAACCCCTCCGTTCATCCCCGGCATGCGGGTTGCCGGCCCGACCCGACTGTGCATGGTCAGCCGAGTTCCTTGAGTTGGCCGATCACGTCAGCAACGGCCTGCTGGGCGCTGCCGTAGAGCATCGAGGTGTTGTCGGCGTAGAACAGGGCGTTCTCGATGCCGGAGTAGCCGGCTCCCCGTCCGCGCTTGATCACGATGCAGTTGCGGGCCTTGTCGGCGTCCAGGATCGGCATGCCGTAGATCGGGGACGTCTTGTCGGTGCGGGCGACCGGGTTCACCACGTCGTTGGCGCCGATCACCAGCGCCACGTCGGTCTGAGGGAACTCGGCGTTGATCTCGTCCAGGTCGAAGATCTTCTCGTACGGGACGCCGGCTTCGGCCAGCAGCACGTTCATGTGACCCGGCATCCGTCCGGCGACCGGGTGGATCGCGAACGACACCTCGACCCCGGCGTCGGTGAGCAGCTTGGCCATCTCCCAGACCTTGTGCTGGGCGCCGGCCACCGCCATGCCGTAGCCGGGAACGATGATGACCTTCTCGGCGTACCGCATCAGCGCCGCGGCGTCGGTGGCGGTGAGCTCCTTGAGCCGTCCCTCGATCGCGCCGCCGGCCTGCGCCTCGCCGCTGATCGGGGTGAACAGCACGCCCAGGATCGGCCGGTTCATTGCCTTGGCCATCAGCTGGGTGAGCAGTGTGCCGGACGCGCCCACCACGATGCCGGCGATGATCAGTGCCGGGTTCCCCAGCACGTAGCCCTCGAAGCCGACGGCCAGGCCGGTGAAGGCGTTCAGCAGCGAGATCACCACCGGCATGTCGGCGCCGCCGATCGGCATGGTGACCACCACGCCGAGCGCCAAGGCGAGCAGGAAGAACAGCACCAGCAGGAACGGGTTGGCCGAGCCGGTGCCCATCGAGGCGAGCACGATCCAGACGCCGAGCCCGACGGTGACCAGCGCCAGGGCGATGTTGATCAGGTTCTGCGCCGGCAGCCGGATGGCCTTGGACATGATGCCCTGGAGTTTCAGGAAGGCGATCACCGAGCCGCTGAAGGCGACCGAGCCGATCAGCGAGCCGAGCACAGCCAGGGTGCCGACCACCGGTCCGTGCACCTCGGCGCGGGCGAACTCGACCGCCGCGATCAAGGCCGCCGCGCCACCGCCCATGCCGTTGTAGATGGCGACCATCTGCGGCATGTCGGTCATCTTCACCACGCGTCCGGCCCACCACGCGACGCCGCCGCCCAGCACGATCGCGATCGCGATCAGCACCATGTTGCGCATGCCGGGCACGAAGAAGGTGGCGGCGGTGGCCAGCACCATGCCCACGCCGGCCCAGGCGATGCCGCGGCGCGCCTTCGCCGGGGACGCCATCGCCTTCAGGCCGACGATGAACAGCACCGAGACCAACAGGTAGATCCCGTTGACGATCCATTCCATGGGTGATCAGGCCTCCTGGCCCGGGTTGGGGAGCTTCTTCTTCGGGGCGAACATGGCCAGCATCCGTTCGGTCACCACGTAGCCGCCGGCGGCGTTCGCCGCGCCCAGCAGCACGGCCAGGAAGCCCAGAATGATCTGCAGCGGCGTCTCGGCGTGGCCCAGCGCGTACATGGCACCCACCAGCACCACACCGTGGACGAAATTCGAACCCGACATCAGCGGGGTGTGCAGGATCACCGGCACCCGCGAGATCACCTCGTAGCCGGTGAACGCGGCCAGCATGAAGATGTAGAGATAGAGCAGGTCGGTCATCTCAGGCGTTCCCTCGCTCGTCGGCCGGTTCCGGGAACCCCAGCACCTTCCGGACCAGCGGGTGGACGACCTGGCCGTCCAAGGTCAGCGCGGTCCCGGCGATCACCTCGTCGCTGGTGTCGATACCCAGGGTGCCGTCGGTGATCATCGGGGCAGTGAAGTTGAACAGGTTCTTGGCGAACATCTCCGAGGCATGCACCGGCATCCGGCTGGGTAGATTGACCGGTCCGACGACATGGGCCGGGCCGACCCGGACCTCCTGCCCGGCAACGGTTCCGGCCACGTTGCCGCCCTGCTCGGCGGCCATGTCGACCACCACCGCACCGGGCCGCATCGCCTTCACCATCATCTCGCTGACGATCAGCGGGGCCTGTTTGCCGGGAACCGCGGCGGTGGTGATCAGTACGTCGCACTGCGCGATCGCCTTGCCGAGCTTCGCCTCCTGGGTGCCCTTCTCGGCTTCAGTGAGCTCGCGGGCGTAGCCGCCGGCGCCGACCGCGCTCACCCCGGTGTCGACGAACTTGGCACCCAGCGACTCGATCTGTTCCTTGGTCTCGGGCCGGACGTCGTAGCCCTCGACGATCGCGCCCAACCGCTTCGCGGTGGCGATCGCCTGCAGGCCGGCCACGCCGGCGCCGATCACCAGCACCCGGGCCGGGCGGACGGTGCCGGCGGCGTAGGTGAGCATCGGGAAGAATTTGGGGCAGCGGGCGGCGGCTATCAGTGCGCACTGGTAGCCGGACGCCGCACCTTGCGAGGACAGCACGTCCATCGACTGGGCGCGTGAGATGCGGGGGAGCAGTTCCATGGCGAACGCGTTCACGCCGCCCTGTGCCAACGCCTCGACCCGGGCCGGGTCGGCGAATGGCGCCAGCGTCCCGATCAGAATGGTGCCAGGCCGCAGCGCCGCGATCGCTTCCGGGGACGGCGGCCCGATCGTCCACACGACATCGGCTGCGGTCACCACCTCGTCGGTGCTGCTCGCCCAGGTGACCTCGCCGAGCGAGTGCTCGGTGATGTGGGCCCGATCGGTGGCACCGGCCTGGATCACCAGGGACGCACCCAGGGCGCGCAGCTTGGTCGCCACGTCAGGCACGATCGGGGTGCGCCGCTCGGCTGGATCGGCGCTGGCTGGTATGCCGAGCACGAAGCCCATTGCGCGGTACTCCTTCGTGAGTGTGGTCCTGACAATCCATCCAACCGGGCCGGGACCGTGTTGTCATACGAATCGCCGGGTTGGTCGCGGGTGGCACTCCGACCTGCCGCGTAGGCCCTCCCTAATCAGTTCAGCCCTGCCGTATACGGCAGGGCTGGACTGATTAGGGAGGGCCCTCCGGGGTGCGTGGTCGGTGGGATGAGCAACAGCGGCCTGCTTGGGTGGGCGGCGACTACGCTGTTGCGGTGGATTCTCGCGTGGCGGACCTGAACCTGGCTGACTTCGGACGCAAGGAGATTGCTCTCGCCGAGCATGAGATGCCCGGGCTGATGGCGATGCGGGAGCGCTACGGCGACTCGAAACCGCTGGCCGGTGCCCGGATCGCGGGGTCGCTGCATATGACGGTGCAGACCGCGGTGCTGATCGAGACCCTGGTGGCGCTGGGTGCCGAGGTGCGCTGGGCGTCCTGCAATATCTTCTCCACCCAGGACCAGGCGGCGGCCGCGGTGGTGGTGGGTCCGAACGGCACCCCGGAGGACCCGCAAGGGGTACCGGTGTTCGCCTGGAAGGGCGAGACGCTGGCCGAGTACTGGGCCTGCACCGAGCAGATCATGGACTGGGGCGATCGGCGTCCGAACATGATCCTGGACGACGGCGGCGACGCCACCCTGCTGGTGCACAAGGGCGTCGAGTTCGCCAAAGCCGGAGCAGTGCCGGAGCCGGGTGCCGGGGATTCTGCCGAGTATGCGGTGGTGCTGCAGCAGCTGCGGTCGTCCGGGCTGGACTGGGTGGCGATCTCGAACGAGCTGCGAGGCGTGACGGAGGAGACCACGACTGGCGTCCACCGACTGTACGAGATGGCCAAGCAGGGCTCGCTGCTGTTCCCGGCGATCAACGTCAACGACTCGGTCACCAAGAGCAAGTTCGACAACAAGTACGGCATCCGGCATTCGCTGATCGACGGCATCAACCGGGGCACCGATGTGCTGATCGGCGGCAAGACCGCTGTGGTCTGCGGCTATGGCGACGTCGGCAAGGGCGCCGCGGAGGCGCTGGCCGGCCAGGGCGCCCGGGTAATTGTCACCGAGATCGACCCGATCTGCGCCTTGCAGGCGTCGATGGACGGCTACCAGGTGGCTCGGCTCGACGACGTGCTCGACGTCGCCGACATCGTGATCACCTGCACCGGCAACCGCGACGTGGTGACCGTCGACCAGATGGCGAAGATGAAGCACCTGGCGATCGTCGGCAACATCGGCCACTTCGACAACGAGATCGACATGGCCGGCTTGGAGACCTACCCCGGCGTCCAGCGCACAGTGATCAAGCCGCAGGTGGACCGCTGGACGTTCCCCGACGGCCACTCGATCATCGTGCTCAGCGAGGGACGGCTGCTGAACCTGGGCAACGCCACCGGACACCCGTCGTTCGTGATGAGCAACTCGTTCACCAACCAGGTGCTGGCCCAGATCGAACTGTTCACCAAGCCGGCCGACTACCCGGTCGGGGTGTACACGCTGCCCAAGGAACTGGACGAGGAAGTCGCCCGGCTGCACTTGGCGGCGTTGGGCGTCCGGCTCACTGAGTTGACGCCGTCCCAGGCCGAGTACCTGGGGGTTTGCGAGCGAGGCCCCTTCAAGCCGGACGCCTACCGCTACTGAGCCTCCCGTCGGTCTACGTCGGAGCCTCGTGGCACGCGGGGACGGTTCTCTTGATCACTTCGGTCGCGTTCGCAACGTTGGTGGGCTTCTCGAAACTCCTGCGGGCCGCGGGGCGGAGACTTCTTCGACGCTTGCGGACGGCCATGGCGACCTCGCCTGTGGGCCGGCTCCTGCTGGTGACCCATGTCCACCACTCCTAGCTCGGCTCGCCGGGGACTCTCGCCAGCAAGCGGGACGCCGTGATCTCGGCCTCCCGAGGTGGGTCCGGGGTGGCCGATCTCGATATCGATCCGGCCGGATCTCGACATTGCCCGAGCCGGTGACTCGGCGCGCAGTGGGTCGAGCTTGTCGAGACCCCGGAGTTCGGACATCTCTTCCGATGCGGGACAACGATCTCGACATCGGTGACTGCTGGCGGGAAACATGGCCGGTTTCGTGTTATAGCCCGAAAGTCGGACGGATTTCCCGAAACCGGTGGCCGATCTCGACATCGATATACCGCCGCGCTTCCGAACATATCCGACCATCTGACGATCCGGGACACCTCTCGCCGGTCGAGCTTGTCGAGACCCTTGCCCAGCGGTATTTCCGGTTGAATCGAGCGGTACGGATGTGTTGTCACGATGTTGTCAGAGTCCGCCCACATGTTGTCAGTTTCAGAAACCGTCGCCTGCGATGCCTTCGGTCGAGGAAAAGTGTCAGACCCGGTCTCTACCGTGACTGTCATGAATCATTCGACCGGTGCGGCTAGGGAATTCACCCCTGGCCTCAGGCGCGCCGGTTTTTGTCAGTGGCGACGTTTAGGGTCAATGGTATGAGCATCGAGGCGAGGCCAGGGACGGCAGTGGCGGATGTCGCCACCGCGGTCACCAACCTGCTCGATGGAGTGTCCTATCACGAGATAGCGTTGCTGACCGACCGTAAACAACTCGACCTGGTCGCGGATCTACTCACCGTTCAGTCCCGGTTGGTTGGGGTGCTGCACACCGTGCTGGGGGCGGTGGATCGTAGCGAGGCGGCGATGACCGCGCACGGCATCCCGACCGTGTCCTGGCTGGCTTCAGAGTTGCGCTACACCCGCGGTCAGGCCTCGGCGATGGTGCACCACGCCCACGACCTGCATCGGTTCACCCACATCGGTGACGCGCTACGCGACGGGGTCGCCAACGACCGGCAGGCCCAAGCAATCACCCAGGTGTTGAAGAAGCTCCCCACCGACCTGGGTATGGAAGCCGAGACGAAAGCACAAACCACGATGGTCGGCTATTGCGACCAGTTCGACAGCCACGAACTGGCCGGCCTGTCCCGCCACTTGCTGGAGGTGGTGGCTCCCGAAGTTGCGGAGGAGGTCGAAGAGAAACGGCAGCAACGCGAACTACGCGATGCGCAGCAGGGTCGGTATCTCAACTTCACCAACGACGGGCATGGTTCCACCTTCATGAAAGGATCGCTGCCCACCGCTGATGCTGCCCTGCTGAAAGCCCAGATCGAGGCGTTGGCGCAACAGATGCACCGCACGGCCCTGGAACTACGCGACCCGGGAGTGGCGCAACCGTCATGGCCGCAACGCCGCGCCGACGCACTGGTCGAGTTGGCCCGCCGGATCGCGATCCAACAGGCGGCACCCAAGCATGGCGGTGACCGGCCGCACATGGTGGTGCTGATCGACTACGACGACCTGCTCAGCGACTGCCGAGGCGCCAGCCTGGCGGATGGCACCCAGCTGACCGCCGGCCAGCTGCGGCAGCACGCCTGCGACGCCGGCATCCTGCCGATCATCCTGGGCGGCCCCTCCGGTGTACTTGACGTCGGCCGCGAACAACGCCTCGTCACGCCCGATATCCGCCACGCGCTTCAGGTGCGGGACAAAGGCTGCGTATTCCCAGGCTGCAACCGGCCCGCCGCTGATTGCGATGCTCACCACATCACCCCGTGGGCCCAGGGTGGCGAAACGTCGCTGTCGAATCTGTGTTTGTTATGTAAACACCACCACAATCTGCTCGAACCCGACACCAAGCGAGCATCCAAGCTGCAATGGCAGATCCGCATCTCGAACGATGGGACACCCGAGGTGATCCCGCCACGCTACGTGGACAAACACCGACGACCCCGTTGTCATCAACGATTCCGACCACCCGAATAGTGAGCGGTTCCGGAATGGGCTAGACACGACGGCCGAGAAACAGGCGATCATTTCTCCGGGAATGGATCCCTGCGGGGAGGTGTATGTCGACGTGTTCGACTATCGATTCTTCAGATCAGGCGGAATCTCGACGACGACGCGCGCGTAGATGGACGACCAGGCAGTCGCTGGCGCAGGCCACCACCACCGCGCCGAGATAGACGAGGATATCCCGGGCATCGAAACCGGTCCCGAGCACCAGCGCGACCGGCGGGAAGGTGGCCGCCCAGGCGTGCGGAAGGCCCGTGAGCTGGAACACCTCGACCGCGACGCAGAGCAAACCCGCAATGACCGCGACGACCACCGGACGCGTCTTCGGCGACACGAACACGACGATCAGATAGATGAGGACGGCATACAGGGCGTCGCCGGCAATGTCAGAGGCGGCGCCGCGGGGGAACGCGAACCGAACCGAAAGTCCGCACAGAACGGTCGCCGCAGCCAGTCCGGCGGCGACCAGCCGGCGGCGACGCGGTGTCGAGGGCATCTGGAGAGGCTACCCACAGCGTCCTTACGACCCGCGCTGGTCTACGTTGGTCGAGCTTGTCGAGACCCTTGCACCGCGGCAAGGGATCGACAGGCTCAACCGGCGGTTGATGCGTCGATCAACAAGCGGCCCCGGCAGGTGCTGGCCCAGACCGAGATGTTTCGACAGGCTCAACCCGCGGTCGGGTCCCGACAAGCCAGTTCGGCACCGCGGACTACTCCTCGCTCAGCGCACCCCGCCGCAGTCTGCTGCGCAACAGCCTTCGCTCAGCCTCGTTCTGGGTGAGCCGCAGTGCGGTCAGGTCGGCGTCCTCGGCGTCGTCGGGACGGCCGAGCCGGCGCAGCAACTCGGCCCGCGCGGCGTGGTACGGGTGGTACTTCGCCAGCGGTTCGGCCAGGGCATCCAGATCGGCCAGCGCCGCCGCCGTCCGGGAGGGCAGGAACTCGGCCAGCGCCACCGCGCGATTCAACCGGACGACCGGACTTGGGTCGAGCCGGCGGAGCAGGTCGTACAGCCCGACGATCTGCGCCCAGTCGGTGTCGGACCAAGTGGTCGCCTCGCCGTGCACGGCCGCGATCGCTGCCTGCAGCTGCAACGGTCCCGGACGCCGCGACGCGGCCGCCCGGTAGAGTTGCTGCCGTCCGCGCTCCAGCAGACCGGCGTCCCAGCGTCGGCGGTCCTGGTCGCGCAACGGCACCAGGTCGCCGGCCTCGGTGAACCGGGCGCCGGCCCGGGCGTGCTGGGTGGCGAGCAGTGCCGCCAGCCCCCAGTTCTCCGGGTCGTCGGGGAAGGCGTGCGCCACCAACTCGGCGAGCCAGAGGGCGTCCGCCCCCAGCGCTCGGTCCTGGGTGCCGGTAGTGGAGACGAACGCCTCGTTGTAGCAGGCGTAGATGACGGTGCGGACGTCCGACAGCCGCGCCGGCAGGGCGGCGGCGTCCGGAATGTCGAGCGCAATGCCGGCGGCGACGATCTTGCGTTTGGCCCGCACTATTCGCTGCGCCAGGGTTGCCTCGTTGATCAGGAAGGCCCGGGCCACCTGGGCGGTGGTCAGGCCGGTCACCGCACGCAGCGTGAGCGCGATCCGGACCTCGATGGCCAGCGCCGGGTGGCAGCAGGCGAAGAGCAGGCCGAGCCGGTCGTCGGTGCGCGACCCCAACGACTGCTCCTCGTCGTCCTTCGCCGCCGGTGACCAGTCGTCGGGCAATGCGGTGGTCCGACCGCGGCGACGGACGGCGTCCAGCGCGTTGCGGCGGGCGGCCAAGGCGAGCCAGCCGGTCGGATTGGGTGGGACGCCGTCCCGACGCCAAGCGACCAGTGCTTCCACGACGGCCGCGGCCACCGCGTCCTCGGCGAGGGCGAAGTCACCGAAGACGCGGCTCAGCCGCATCACCAGCCGACCGGACTGCTCGCGCAGTAGGTCGGCCAGTGCTGCGTCCGCGGCCGGGGACGTCACTCGAATTGCGAGTAGTTGTCGACTTTCGGCCGGATCTCGACACTGACGCCGGGCAGATCAAGCGCCGGCCAGGTCTTCGCGAGTGCGATGGCGGCGTCAAGATCGGCAACGTCAATCACGCTGAACCCCCCGATCACCTCCTTGGCCTCGCTGAACGGGCTGTCGACCACCACGCCACCGGAGCGGACGGTGGTCGCGGTGTCGGGTCCGAGCAGTTCGGCTCCGCTGTCGGTGATGACGGCGGCGTTGGTGCCGAACCACTGGTAGATCCGGCCGTAGACCTCCTGGGCGACCGCGGGGTCGATGTCGGCCTGGGCGGACGGATCGGCGGCGTACATCAGCACGTACTTCATGGTTCCTCCTCGGATCGGTAACAGCGTGCACTCAGATAACGCAGCAAGGGAACCGAAATCGACAGCCGATCCGAACGAATAGCGAGAATCCTCAGCGCGGTGTCCTCGGTGGGTCGAGGCCACTTCTACGATCGACGCCATGGACTGGGTGAAGCCGATGGCCAGGCTGTGCGCACCGACCTCGGATAGACAGGTGGATCCCACCTGGTCCGTCCGAGGAGAGTGCACCTCGGGTGCGCACAGCACACTCCGCTCGCTAGGGACGATCCAGGGGGGAATGCGATGACCGCCGAGACCACCCGGGTCCCGCGGCGAACGACCTGGCTTGTCCTCCTGCTCAGCCTGCTGGTCGGCGTCGGAGCGGGCGCGGTGGTCGGGCCCGAGCAGCAGCAACTCAGCCCGGTCTTCTCCGGCGATCCGGAACTGGCCGAGCGTGCCGGTGCTGCGCTCGGCTCTGGCGACGGGCTCCGGTCGGTGGTGGTCGCCGAGGTGAGCAAGGACTCGATCCGGTGGGCCGGGCTCGGCAACGCCGGTGACGGTCGCAGTCCCGGCTTGGCACCCGCCGAGACGACCACCTATGAACTCGGCTCGATCACCAAGACGTTCACTGCGGCGCTCTTCGCCGAGGCGATCGAGCGGGGCGAGGTCAAGCCCGACGATCGGCTCTCGACTCACCTGCCGGAGCTTCGGGAGGCTCCTGCTGGCTCGGTCACGCTGGCCTCTTTGGCGCAGCACAGCTCGGGCCTGCCCCGGATGGGCGCCGGCGCCGACGCGGCGATCGTACAGCTGACGCTGAACGACAATCCGTACGCGTCGACGACAGTCGAACAGCTGATTGCGGACGCCGCGGTGGCGCGGGTGGATCCGGAACAGCCTCCGACCTATTCGAATCTGGCCGTCGCACTGCTCGGGACGGCCCTCACCCGGGCAACCGGGGCGCCGGATTATCGGAGCCTGCTCGCCCAGCGAATCACCGGTCCTCTCGGAATGACCCGGACCACGCTCGCCGCCGCGGACGCCGACGTCCCCGACACAGCCGCCCGGGGGCACGCGGACAACGGCTTGCCTACGCCCCGCTGGACCGGCGCCGGCTACCTGCCGGCCGGATCGTCGACCTTCACCACGGTAGGTGACTTGGCCCGCTGGGCGCAGGCGCAGCTCACCGGCGAAGCGCCGGGGACGAAGGCTCTCGACCCGACCGCCGACCTGGGTGAGGGCGTCCGGATCGGCTGGATCTGGATCAGCGCCGCACCGCAAGGCAAGGCAACAACCTTGCACAACGGCGGCACCGCGGGATTCCGGACGATGCTCGCTCTCGACCGGGAGGCCGGCCGAGCCGTGGTCATGATGGGCAACACCACCACCGACCTCGACGCATTCGCGTTCGCCCTGTTGCACGAGTCGGCGGCTCCGGCGGGCACACCCGCTGTGGAGGCCATTGCCTGGTCCTTCGCGCCACTGGTACTCGCGCTTTTTCTGTCCCTCAGCGCCCTGCGGCAGGCGATCCGGGGCCGGGCGATCCTGCCCGCCATCAACGGCGTGCTGATCAGCGGCTTTGGGTTGCTATTGGCCTGGGCCTGGGGACCCTGGGCGATGGTCGGCGGCTGGCTGTGGGGGTTGGCGCTCGGTCCGGCGTTGGCGGCGGTCGTGCTAGTGGGTCTGCGCGCGCGGCAACTCAACTGGCTGCCCGAACGGCGGGTATGGACGGCCTGGCTCGGCCTCGCCCTCGGCCTGATTCTGGTTGGCCTTGGGATCGCCTTGTTCTGAAACCCGCGAAGCCGTTCGACCGGAGCCGAACTGGTGTTGGCACGGGAGCGGTTCAGTGAAGCCATTGAACGATAGTGCGTAAGTACGTACTATCGACGAATGACAGGAGAAGTTAACGGCGATCTGGAGAGCCGCGTCGCGGCCCTCGAGGACGCCGTCGCACGCCTGACCCAACCCGGCCGATTGCCGGCCGACCAACCCGAGAGCCCGTCCGAGGACGAGTTGTGGGCCCTGCACGGGCTGCGCGAGCGCGGAGTCGACGGGGTGCTGATGGCCGGAAGCCTCACCGTGCCCGGTGCCGGTCCGGTCGCCTGGCAGTACGGACTGAGTTCTTCGGCGCTGCTGGAACTCGACTGGGCGCAGTCCGCGGCAACTGTGGATGCGCTGTCCCACCCGGCGCGGCTGACGATTCTGCAACTGGTGCTCAACGGGGTCCGATCCACAGCCGGGCTGCTCGAGCAGGAGTCGCTCGGCACGACGGGACAGCTGCATCATCATCTGCGGCAGTTGGTGGCCGCCGGCTGGCTGAGCCTGGTGAAGCGGGGCGAGTACGCGGTGCCCGTGCATCGCGTCGTCCCGCTGCTGGTCGTGATCCTGGCGGTGCAGCGATGAGCGCCGCGGTACGCAGGCTCTCCGGGCGAGTGACCTGGATGATCGTGCTGCTCAGCCTGCTGGTCGGTGTCGGGATCGGCTTCGTCGCCGGTCCGCCGCGGCAGCAGCTCGCCGCGGCGTCGACCGGTGATCCGGACCTCGCCGCACGCGCCCGAGCCGGACTGGGCGACGGTCCCGGTCTGCGATCGGTGGTGGTCGCCGAAGTGACCCGCTCATCCGTGCGTTGGGCCGGTCTCGGCAGTGCCGCCGGCGGAGCACGTCCCGGCCTTCCTCCGGATGACCAGACCGGCTACGAGCTCGGATCGATCACGAAGACCTTCACCGCCGCGCTCTTCGCGGATGCCATCAAGCGGCGTGAGGTACGTGCTGACGACACTCTCGCGAAGCATCTGCCCGAGCTTCGTGACGCGCCCGCGGGACGGGTGACCCTGGCCTCGCTGGCGCAGCATCGCTCTGGTCTGCCACCGCTGGGGGCCACCGCACAGGCGGCTACCGCGTGGGTCGCGTTGAACGACAACCTCTACGCGACCAGCACCACCGAGGTTCTGCTGGCCGATGCCGCCGCGGCATCGGTCACCGCGGACCAGCCGCCGACCTATTCCAATCTGGGCTTTGCGTTGCTCGGAACGGCGTTGGTGCGCGCCTCAGGGGCCACCGACTACCAGGCACTGGTCACGCAGCGGGTCACCGGCCCACTCGGCATGGACCGGACGGCGACCGCCGGCAGCGACGCGGACGTGCCGGCATACGCCGTCCGGGGTCACACATCGAACGGCCTGATCGCGCCGCGCTGGACCGGGACCGGCTACCTGCCGGCGGGCACCTCGACGTTCACCACGGCGGCTGACCTGGCCATCTGGGCGCAGGCCCAACTCACCGGGCAAGCGCCCGGCCCGGCTGCGCTGGAGCCGACCGCCGATATGGACGCCGGCAGCCGGATCGGCTGGGCCTGGTTCAGCACGCCGGCTGCGGACGGCCGGGTCATCACCTGGCACAACGGCATCACTGCCGGGTTCCACACCATGCTGGCTCTCGATCGCGACGCCGGCCGGGCGGTGCTGGTGATGGGTGACACCGCCACCGACCTGGATGCCTTCGCGGTCGCACTGCTGAACCGAACACCGGTGGATCCGCCGGCACCCTCGACGGCGCTCATCGTGGTGACCCTGGGCCTGGTGGCGCTGGCGCTACTGACCGGAGTGCTCGCGCTCCGCGAGGCGATCCGGTGCACGGCGGTCCTACCCGCGGTCAACGCGCTGCTGGGAGCGGTCTTCGGGCTGTTGCTGATGTGGACGTCCGGACCGTGGATGTTTGTGGGCGGTTGGCTGTGGGGCCTTGCCCTCGGGCTGACGCTCGCTGCCACCGTCATCCTGGGACTGCGCGGCCGCGAGCTGACGTTCTTGCCCGAGCAGCGGCGGTGGCTGGCCTGGGTCAACCTGGTGGTCGGCGTCGGCCTGGTCGCATTCGCAGTCACGCTGTGGTGACGGGGGAGGCGGCGCTGCTACCGTGATCGCACCATGGGTAGCGGCGGCATCTCGAGGGTCTTCACGCCACTGCGGGCAGGTCTGCTGTTCGTGGTCAACACGCTGGTCCAGATGGTGCTGGTCGGCGCGGAATGGCTGGACGCCTACGGCTGGACCTATGCGGGGCCGATCGAGGACTTCGGTCCGGTGGCGTTCGTCCTCACCCTGCTGTACCCCGTCGGCTTCACCCTGGTGACCCTGGTGGTGATGGCGTTGCTGCCACCGACCAGACGGCTGGCCAGAGGCCTGCTGCTCGGTCGGGACGCGTGGGTGCTCTACGCGACCCTGGCAATCGGAGCCGTGCTGATCTACGTCGTCGACCAGTACTGGGCTGGTGTGGTGATCAGTTGGCTTGGCGTGGCCTGGGCCGCGTTCACCCAACTGGGCGTCGAGGACAGCGGGCCACAGCCGTGGTTGGGCCTCGCGTTCCTGCTGATCGGCTACGTCTTGGGACTGTACTTCGGACTCAACTTCGTCGCTGAGGACGGCGAACCGTCCTTCTCCTTGCCGAACACGGCGTTGGGCTGGACTTCCACCGTCCTCGGTGCCTGCATCGCAGGCTGGGGCATGGTGCAGCATTGGCAGAACTCGCGGACGGTCAGGCGGCCGCCGGGTCCGGCCGGCTACCCGCCCTACGCCGGCGGCGTCCGGTATCCCGGAGGGCCGTGATTTCGGCTCAGGCGAACGGTGCGCTAGAGTTTTTTGTTGGCGTCAGGACGCCCGCGGACCCCTAAGAGCAGCCCAGCGATCCCGAGGATCGTGCCGAACGGCAAGGGCAGCGCCGCGCAACGGGAAACCGAGAGGAGAGCAGCACCCTTCATGGACGCTGATCTGAAGAAGAAGACCATCGAAGAGTACGCGACCAAGCCGGGCGACACCGGCTCGCCGGATGTGCAGATCGCGCTGCTCACCCGCCGGATCGCCCACCTGACCGAGCACCTCAAGGTGCACAAGGGCGACCACCACAGCCGCCGTGGCCTGATGCTGCTGGTTGGCCAGCGCCGCCGGCTGCTGAACTACGTCGCCAAGCAGGACATCGAGCATTACCGTGCGCTGATCGCGCGGCTCGGACTGCGTCGCTGACTTGATGAGGGGAGTGGCTCCGGCTGCTCCCCTCACGCCATTCCCGGGTTTCGACAAGCTCAACCAACCGAGCGCGACCACCGGGGAACAACTGAATATCCACACCACCGTCCACCGCGCGAACGCATGTGAATCCTCGGTCCTCGGTAGTGGCTCTCGGGTCGCAAACCCCGCGGGCCTCGATCGAAGACCGGGTTCAGGTCGCCGCCTCAGTACCTAGCTGAAGGGTGGCCGTGTCGCCGCAGCGGTGGGTGCAACCCGAAAGGAGGTCCCGTGGAGGGACCCGATCTGCAGTACACCGAGGCCATCATCGACAACGGCGCGCACGGCAAGCACGTCGTCCGCTTCGAGTCCGGCCTGCTCGCTCGCCAGGCCAACGGCAGTGCGAGCGTCTACCTGGACGGCGACACCATGCTGCTGTCCGCCACCACCGCGTCCAACAACCCGCGTGAGGGCATCGACTTCTTCCCGCTCACCGTCGACGTCGAAGAGCGGATGTATGCCGCCGGCCGCATCCCCGGCTCGTTCTTCCGCCGCGAGGGACGCCCCGGCGAGGCCGCCATCCTGGCCTGCCGGCTGACCGACCGTCCGCTGCGTCCCTGCTTCGTGAAAGGGCTGCGCAACGAGGTCCAGGTCGTCATCACGGTGATGGCGCTGAACCCCGACGTGCTCTACGACGTGCTGGCGATCAACGCCGGCTCGGCGTCCACCACGCTGGCCGGCCTGCCGTTCACCGGCCCGGTCGGGGGCGTCCGGGTTGCCCTGATCGGCGACACCTGGGTGGGCTTCCCGTCCAACAGCCAGCTCGAGGACGCCACCTTCGACATGGTGGTGGCCGGCCGGGTGCTCGCCGACGGCGACGTCGCGATCATGATGGTCGAGGCCGAGTCGACCGAGCAGACCTGGGATCTGGTCCGCTCCGGCCGCACCGCGCCGACCGAAGAGATCGTCGCCGCCGGCCTCGAAGCCGCCAAGCCGTTCATCAAGGCGCTGTGCGATGCGCAGGTCGAGCTGGCCGCGAAGTTCCCCAAGAGCGTCGGCAACTACCCGGTCTTCCTGGACTACCAGCCGGACGTGTACCAGGCCGTCTCCGCCGCCGCGTCCGAGCGGCTGCAGCAGGTGATGACCATCGTCGGCAAGCACGAGCGGGAGACCTCCACCGAGGCGCTGCTGGCCGACCTGCACGGCGAACTCGACGGCACCTTCGAGGGCCGCGAGAAAGAGATCACCGGTGCCTTCCGGGCGCTCACCAAGAAGGTCGTCCGCACCAAGACCCTGACCGACGGCATCCGGATCGACGGCCGCGGGCCGCGCGACATCCGGACGCTGTCCGCCGAGGTCGGCGTCATCCCGCGGGTGCACGGCTCGGCGCTGTTCATGCGCGGCGAAACCCAGATCCTGGGTGTTTCCACGCTGAACATGCTCGACATGGAGCAGAAGATCGACTCGCTGGCGCCGGAGACCACCAAGCGCTACATGCACAACTACAACTTCCCGCCCTACTCCACCGGTGAGACCGGCCGGGTCGGTTCGCCGAAGCGGCGCGAGATCGGCCACGGTGCGCTCGCCGAGCGGGCCCTGGTGCCGGTGCTGCCCAAGCGCGAGGAGTTCCCCTACGCGATCCGCCAGGTGTCCGAGGCACTCGGCTCGAACGGTTCGACGTCGATGGGTTCGGTTTGCGCGTCCACCCTGGCGCTGCTGAACGCCGGCGTGCCGCTGAAGGCGCCGGTCGCGGGCATCGCGATGGGCCTGATGAGCGACGAGATCGACGGCCAGATGCGCTACCTGGCGCTGACCGACATTCTCGGCGCCGAGGACGCCCTGGGCGACATGGACTTCAAGGTTGCCGGCACCCGTGACTTCGTCACCGCCCTGCAGCTGGACACCAAGCTCGACGGCATCCCGTCCGACGTGCTGGCCGGTGCCCTGCAGCAGGCCCGCGACGCCCGGCACACCCTGCTGGACGTGATGGGCGAGGCGATCGACACCCCGGACGAGATGTCGCCGTTCGCACCGCGGATCATCACCATCAAGATCCCGGTCGACAAGATCGGCGAGGTGATCGGCCCCAAGGGCAAGATGATCAACCAGATCCAGGACGACACCGGCGCCAACATCTCGATCGAGGACGACGGCACCATCTACATCGGTGCCGACAACGGCGAGGCCGCGGACGCCGCCCGCTCGATGATCAACGCCATCGCCAACCCGACGATGCCCGAGCGCGGCGAGCGTTACCTGGGCACCGTGGTGAAGGTGATGAACTTCGGCGCCTTCGTGTCGCTGCTGCCCGGCAAGGACGGACTGCTGCACGTCACGAAGCTGCGCGCGCTGAACGACGGCCAGCGTGTGGAGAACGTCGAGGACGTGGTCAGCGTGGGTCAGAAGATCCAGGTCGAGATCTCCGACATCGACGACCGCGGCAAGCTGTCGCTGGTCCCGGTGATCGAAGAGAAGGTCGACGCCTGATCGTCGAACTCACCAGCGGCGCCGCACTCCCTGGGGTGCGGCGCCGCTGGCGTTGTGGACGGGTGACGCTAGAGGCCGAGACCGGCGGCAACGAGCCTGAGGTCGGGCATGGCGCCGATCCCGGAGCCGGGGGCTGACGGGGTGCCGTTGCCGGCGTCGGCGAAGACCTGACGCAGTTCCCCGGAGGTGAGTGGCGGGCGCCCCTTCGCCTTGAGCACAGTCTGGACGAGTACCGCGACACCGGCGATGATGGCGCTCGCCGAACTCGTCCCATTGAAGTTCTGGTAGGCCTTGGTGGCCGGCTTGCAGTTGCCCCAGGGCCGGCATCCGCTGGTGTACACCCGGCGTGCCCAGGAATAGCAGTCGACGCGGCCTCCGTAGTTCGACCCGACGCCGGGCTCGTCCGTGCTCACCCAGCGCGCCGGGATCGACCCGGCCGGGGCGGCGGTGTCCACGAAGGCGCCGCCGACCATCACCGCCCCCGAATCGACGTAGCCGGGACCGCCGGGATCGAGCTGGCAGCGACCGTTGGCCGTGCCCAGGCCGTCCAGTCCGGCGTTGCCGTTGCCGGCCGGTTCGATCACCACTATTCCGAATCGGGTAAGCAGGCCGATGGCGTCCCGGACGGCCACCTCGCGCTCGACCGGCCGCTGATACCGGGTGCTGACTCCACCCTCCAGCGCGGCCACCTCGATCAGCACGACGTCTCCGGACCGCAGCGCCGGCAGCGCACCGACCAGCACCGACGCCAGCGGACGCGGCGGCGCACCGCCGTTGAACGGGGACGCCACCAGCACCGCCGCAGCGGTGCAGATGCCGTGGACGCCCTGCGGCGCGACATAGCTGCCGGCGACGATGCCGACCGCCGCAGTCCCGTGGCTGCCGCGGAAGCCGCCGACCCCGTGTTGGTTGACGCCGCCCTGCATGGTCAGCTTCAGCGGGCTGAGTGCCTCGTGGTCGAACATCCAGCCGGACTCCACATCGAGCACCTGCACCTCCGCGCCGTGCGCCGCGTGCTGTTCCCAGGCCCAGCGCACGTTGCTGCCGATTGGACCCGCATCGAGGTGATTGGCCTGCACTGCCGCGGCGGCGGCGGCCGGCGCCGGCTCGCCGTCCGGTCCACCGGCGTCGATCACCGGCAGTTCGACGTAGGCCAGTTCGACGCCGGGCAGGCCGTTGAGTCGGGCCGCGACATCCTCGGGATCCGCCTCGTTGCCACTCAGATCGATCTGCCAGTACTGGGTGAGGCTGGGTTGCTCAGGATCCTCCGGCGGGTTCTGCCGCTCGAGTTCGCGGAGTTGGCCCGGCGAGATGGAGTCGATCAGCCGTGTTCCGCGCACGCCGTAAGCGGCCAGGATTTCGGCAAGTTCGCGCAGGCCGGAGGCCTTGGCGGCCTCGGCGAGATCGGCGTGGGTGTCGGCGACGAACTCGCGGCTCAGCCGGACAATCACCCGGAAGGGTCGGCGTCGCTGGTAGGGGGACTCGGTGGGCACGGGATCCTGCGTCACGGGTGGGTTCCTCTCGAAGAGATGGGCTGACTATCGAAGAACGGACGCCGGCCGGCGCGGCCTAGGCAGCCTCCAGCACGACCCGCAACCTGCTCAGGGCGCGTTGCCGGGTCGGTCCGATGCTGCCGATCGCAACCCCCAGCAGTGCAGAGACCTCGTCGTAGGACAGGTCGCGCAGCAGGCCCCGGACCACCGCGCGCTGCCTCGGCGGCAGCTCGGCGATCGCGGCCCGGAGTTCGCGGCGGCGATGCGCGTCCAGACAGCGTTCCTCCACCTCGCTGGCGCCGGCGCCGCGCCCCTGGTCGGGCAGTTGCTCGACGACGATCTCGCGGCCCTCCTCGTGCAGCAGGCTGTACGCCGTCCGGCGCGCTGTGGTGGAGAGCCAGCCGGGCAGGCAAGCAGGGTTGCGAATCGACGTGGCGTGCTGGAACAGGGTCAGCCAGACTCGCTGCTCCAGGTCCTGCCGCTGCCAGGGCTTGAGTCGCGCCTGCGTGGCGCGGGCCAGGATGCACGGCCGGAAGGCGCGCATCACGTCCTCCCACACGCCGGCGTCGCCGGCGGCAAGTTGCTGCAGCAGGTCGTCGGGCCACTCGTGGCGCTCCCGGTCCTCGACCGGGCTGAGGGTCTGTGAGGTCATGCTTCATGGTGTGGTGGCAGGCCGGGCCGCGGCGGGGAGATCCGCCCGCCTCTGACGGGAAGAACGCCCGGCGGTTCGGGCCGCCGACCCGGACCCGGTTCACCGCTCGTGCAGACCGGCGTCGCGAGCAAGCAGCGCGACCCGGACCCGGTCGGCGATGCCGAGTTTCGCCAGGATCGCCGCCATCTGGTTGCGGACGGTCTTCTCGGTGACGTTCAGGACATCGGCGATCTGGGCCGCCGAAAGGCCGGCGGCGAGCAGACCGACATGCTGCAGTTCGCGTGGGCTGAGCAGGTCGAACGGGGCGGGGACGGTGCGCTGGACCCCGCTCAGCGCACCGGTGGCGACCTGTGGGCCGAGCACCAGTCCGCCGTCGAGCACCGTTCGCAGGGCCGGCAGCAGGGCGTCCGGTGCCGATTCCTTGAGCAGGTAGCCGGTGGCGCCGGCCGCGAGGCAGGCCTGCACGGTCGCGTCGTCCTGGGTCATCGTGAGCACCAGCACCGCGCAGCCGGGGACGGCGTGGCGAAGCCGGCGAATCAGGCTGACGCCGTCGCCGTCCGGAAGCCCGAGATCGACCACGGCGGCGTCCGGCTTCTCCAGGACGGCAACCTTGAGCGCGTCGGCGACAGTCCCGGCCTCGACCAGCCGAGTGACCCACGGCTCGCCATTGAGCATCGCCGCGAGACCGCGCCGGACCACCGGATGGTCGTCGACGAGCAGCACCAGTGCCGACCCCGCGTCCGTTCCCATGGCGGAAGCGTAGAAAAACTACGTATCAATGTCAGCGGTCCGGCCGACCTTGTGTCGAAGGGCCGTACTGTGCGGTCACCACTACAGAGGAGCCGACCATGGCCGACGAAGACCTGAACCCCGTCCCGCAACCCGATCCGGACCCGGGGCCCGCGCCCGATCCAGTGCCGGCGGCGCCGGTGGGGGCCGCCCGCCGATGCCTGGTCGTCGATGCGACGCCCGCGCTGCAGGAATGGGTCGACCAGTTTTACGCACTGGTGCCGGTGGTCGCCGGTCCGGACTCCGACGATCCCGTGGCGTTGCCCGAGGGAACAGTGGTGGTCACCGTGGCGGCGGTCTGGCAGGCGGTGGAACGCGCATTCTCCACCGAGGACGACGCGTGGTCGATCGTGGAGTCGGGACTTCCCGTGCTGGGCGAAGCCGAGCTGATCAGCAACGGCCCGGCGAGCGCACGCAATCCGATCCGCGACCTCATCTGCTGGCTCTGGCGCTGCTGAACCAGCCGACTCGATCATGGCTGTCCTGGGGCGGCGGGCCCCCGCCCTTGCTTGGGTGATCGCCGGCAGTGGGCTCGTGGTGACCCTCGGTTGCTTCGCCATCGATTCGATCATCCACACCAACATCGCGATCCGCGATTGCGTGCTCGCTGTCGCCACGCTGATCGTGGGTGCCCGGATCGCCAGTCACGCGCCCAGGAATCGGTACGGATGGCTGTTGCTGCTGGTGGGCTGGCTGGCCGCCGCTGCGGTCGCGGCGTCGCTGACCAGCACCGGACTGGCTCTGGTGGTGGATCGGTGGGCTTCGATCCCGAGCTATGCCGTCCTGGCACTGAGCGGCTGCTACTTCCCGGACGGCAGACTGCCGTCGCGGCGTTGGCGCGTACCGGTGCTGCTGGTGGTCGCCGGTCTCTGCTACGGACTGGTGGGATTCGCCTCCCTCGGTGTCCGGACCATCGGCCTGCCGCTGGGCGAATCTGCCAGTCCAGGCTGGGATCTCGACGCCAGCCGGGTGGGTGTGGCTTTCCTTTTGCTGGCAGCCGTGCTCGCGCTCAGCGCCATCGTGGTGCGAATCCGACGGGCACCCGCGGTCGACCGGGGTCCGCTCATCTGGGCTGCGACGTCCACCGCGCTGCTGATCCTGGGCATGGTGCTGGAGGCGGTCAACGTGCCCTACACCGCCATCATGGCTGCGCTGGTGTTTCCGGCGGCGGGTGTGATCGCGATCGCCCGGTACGGGTTGTATGACATCGACACGGTGGTGCACCGGTCCCTGCTCTACGGCACCCTGACTTTGGTGGTCGCCGGCGTCTATGCCGCGGTGACGACGCTGGTGGTCGCGATGCGGTGGTCGGTGGTACCGGAGGCCTTCGCGGCCGCCGCAGCCGTGGTGGCCGTGCTGCCGCTGCGCATCTGGCTGCAGCGGCTGATCGACCGGTGGTTGTACGGCTCGAGCCGGCGTCCGGTCGAGTTGCTCACCTCGCTGGCTCGGGGAGTCGGGACGGCGTTGAGTCCGGGCGACATGCTCACCGCCGTCGTCGATGGCGTGGCCGAGGGCTTGCGGTTGCCCTATGTCGCGGTGGTTCTGGAGCCGGAGACGAGCCCGGAACGCGCAGCAGGAGCCCAGCGGCCCTGGCCGGTGACCTCACTCGAACTGGTCTACCGCGGCGCCCGGATCGGTGAGCTGCTGGTACAGCAACGGGCGCCGGACGAGCCCTGGCGGCGACGAGAGCGGCGCCTGCTCGATGACCTCGCCCTGCAGGCCGCCGCGCCGGCGGCCACCGTGGCGCTGATCCGCGACCTGCAGCACGCCAGGGAGCGGCTGGTCACCACCCGCGAGGAAGAGCGCCGCTGCGGGCGGCGTTGGCGGCACTCGGCCCGTCCACTGGCGGGGCTGCGGCGACCGCCATCGAGGAGGACTTGAGCCTGGCCTCCACCGAATTGCGCCGAGCCATCGAGGGACTGCGGCCGCCGGCTCTCGACCGCGGGCTCGCACCCGCGCTGGCCGGCGTGGTCGACCGACACTCCCAGGGCGGGCTGCGCATCGACCTGGCGCTTCCCGACCGGCTCCAGGGCGTCCCGGCGGCGGTCGAGGTGGCCCTCTATCGCGTCCTCGACGAAGCGCTCACCAACTGTGTACGGCATGCGGCCGCGAGCATGGTCACCGTGCGGATCGAACGGGCGGCCGACGAACTCGTCCTGTTCGTCACCGACGACGGACGCGGCTACACCGGCCCCCGGGACGGCGGGGTCGGCACCGAGTCGATGCGACAACGCTGCGAGGAACTCGGCGGCACCTTCACCATTGAAGCCGCCGCGGCAGGCGGGACAATCCTGAGGGCGGCATTCGGGCGTGGTTCGGCGCCGTCGGGGTAAGCGGTTTCGTTCCTCGGCACCAGGCGCCGTTCGCGTCCGTCGCCCCGGCGAACCGATTTGCTGCGGGTCCGGTTCGTGCCAGTAAACTGAGCCCACTCGGGGGGGCCTATGCCGGCGACCCCGAGGAGACGTAACCGTGTACGACAAGCGGTCCCAGCGGCGGCGACGAGAGCGGCGCCTGCTCGATGACCTCGCCCTGCAGGCCGCCGCGCCGGCGGCCACCGTGGCGCTGATCCGCGACCTGCAGCACGCCAGGGAGCGGCTGGTCACCACCCGCGAGGAAGAGCGCCGTCGGCTTCGGAAGGATCTGCACGACGGGGTCGGGCCGGCGCTGAGCGGAGCGCGCATGCAACTGCGGGCGGCGTTGGCGGCACTCGGCCCGTCCACTGGCGGGGCTGCGGCGACCGCCATCGAGGAGGACTTGAGCCTGGCCTCCACCGAATTGCGCCGAGCCATCGAGGGACTGCGGCCGCCGGCTCTCGACCGCGGGCTCGCACCCGCGCTGGCCGGCGTGGTCGACCGACACTCCCAGGGCGGGCTGCGCATCGACCTGGCGCTTCCCGACCGGCTCCAGGGCGTCCCGGCGGCGGTCGAGGTGGCCCTCTATCGCGTCCTCGACGAAGCGCTCACCAACTGTGTACGGCATGCGGCCGCGAGCATGGTCACCGTGCGGATCGAACGGGCGGCCGACGAACTCGTCCTGTTCGTCACCGACGACGGACGCGGCTACACCGGCCCCCGGGACGGCGGGGTCGGCACCGAGTCGATGCGACAACGCTGCGAGGAACTCGGCGGCACCTTCACCATTGAAGCCGCCGCGGCAGGCGGGACAATCCTGAGGGCGGCATTCGGGCGTGGTTCGGCGCCGTCGGGGTAAGCGGTTTCGTTCCTCGGCACCAGGCGCCGTTCGCGTCCGTCGCCCCGGCGAACCGATTTGCTGCGGGTCCGGTTCGTGCCAGTAAACTGAGCCCACTCGGGGGGGCCTATGCCGGCGACCCCGAGGAGACGTAACCGTGTACGACAAGCGGTCCCAGCGGTCCGATCCACCCCTTACCGAGCCGGATGGCGTCCAGTGCCCCACGCCCGGCGGTCGGCCCCCGCTCACCCCGCTCCGTTCGTCCTACCGCGCCGACATCACGCGCTTCTCCGCCCTGGATCCCGGCATCGCCGGCTGGGCGCCGGGTCTGCGCCTGGTCGGTACCGAGACCACCCGATCCCGGACCCCATACGGTCGAGTCGCCACCCGGCCCGAGCACAGGAGGCACCATGGCTGAAGGCGCGGCAACGATGACCGTGGCCAGTCGGCGCAATCTACGGTCGTCGGCATGGTGGTTGCTACTCGTGGTGGGTGCCGTCGGCATCGTGGTGAGCCGGCTGCTGCCGGACGGGTTGCCGCGGTCGATCGCGTTCGCGAGTTACGGCCCGATCGCGGCGGCCGGCATCGTCGTCGGCGTCCGGATGCATCGCCCGGCCCGCGCGCTGGCCTGGTACCTGATGGCGGCCGCCCAGTTGATCTGGGGCGTGGCCGACATGGTGGGTGCGTTCTACAGCGATCTGCTCGGCGAGGAGAGCTTCCCGGCGCCCTCCGACGCGATCTACCTGATTGGCTACCCGGTGTTGGGGCTGGGACTGCTGTTGCTCGGCCGGGAGCGCCGCCGGCGCGGACTGGCCGGTTTGCTGGACGGCGCGATCCTGGTGATGGCGCTGGGTCTGTTGACCTGGGTCGCCCTGGCCCAGCCGACCCTGTCGGCGCTGAGCGTCTCGGCCGTGGCGGCCGCCGTCAGTCTGGCCTACCCGATCTTCGACGTGGTCCTCGCTGCCATTCTGGTTCCGCTGGTCGGGGCGCCATGGGGACGGACGTCGTCGTTCTGGCTGCTGGTCGGCGCGGTGAGCGCGCTGCTGTTCGCCGACGTGCTGGCCTCGGCGCTGGAGCAGCTGACCTGGGCCTCCAGCGACCACCTGGAGGTCATCTGGATGACCTCCTACCTGCTGTGGGGGGTCGCTGCGCTGCACCCGTCAATGGCCCAGGTGCCGGAGACGACGCGCGAGTCCGAGCGGGGGTTCAGCCGGACCGGGTTGATCGCCTTGGCGCTGGCATTGGTGATGCCGGGTGCCTTGCTGGCCGGTAAGGAGCTGGTCGGTCAGGACATCGATGTCTGGCCGTTGGTGGCGGGCTGGGTGGTGATCTGCGGTCTCGTGATCGCCAGAATCGGGGTCGCCATGGCGGCGATGGAGCAGGCGCGGGCCGAGCGGGAACGCGCCCTGATCGCCCTCGCACACCAGGCCACCCACGATGCGCTCACCGGGCTGGCGAACCGAGCTCAGGCGCTGGAGTTGATCCGTGGCGCCCTCAACCGGGCTCGCCGCTCCGGTGACGTGGTGGCCCTGCTGTACATCGATCTCGACGGCTTCAAACAAGTCAACGACACTTTGGGCCACGCCGCCGGTGACCAGGTGCTGACGATCGCCGGTCGCCGCATGCAGGAGGGGGTCCGGGCCGGAGATGCGGTCGCCCGGCTGGGCGGTGACGAGTTCGTCGTGCTACTCGAACCGGTCGCCGACGAGGCGAGCGCGGTCGCTGTGGCCGAGCGGCTGGTCGCCGTACTGGCCGAGCCGATCCCGCTGAGTTCGGGCCGTGAGGCCAGAATCGGTGCCAGCATCGGGGTGACGGTCAACACTGACCTCGCAACAGATCCCGAGCGGTTGCTGCAGGAGGCCGACCACGCCGTCTTCCGGGCAAAAGCGACCGGACGCGGACGCGCCGAGGTGTTCGCGCCGTCCCAGCGCGCCGAGATCGAGCGTCGGGCTGCGGTCCAGTCCGCCATCGTGGGTGCCATCCGCGACGACACGGCGTCGGTGCGGACCAGTCCGATCATCGATCTGCGTACCGATCGGCTCGCCGGCGAGGAACTCGAGGTCATGGTGCCAGCTCCCACGGGTGCGCTGTGGCAACGACGGCAGTTGCTGCCGTTGGCCCGGGGCACCGACCACCTGTGCGATCTTGACGGCTGGGTGCTGCGCCGGGGTGTGCTGACCCGGCCGGGCGACGGCTGGTTGGTAGTGCCGGTGAGTGGACGCCACCTCTCCCAGGGCACCGTGCTGGCCGAGGTGAGTGCCGCCTTGGACGCCGGCCTGGTGGCGCAGCGGCTGATGCTGTTGGTGCCCTCCGATGAGGTGGGTGCTGCGCGGGTGCTCGACACTCTGCGGCAGCTGCGGACACTGGGCGTCCGGATCTGTGCCGACAGTTTCGGCGGCGACGACAGCGGGACGGATCGGTGGACCCGGGCCCCGTTCGATTTCGTCCGACTCGACCCGAGGTTGCTCGACACCGGTGCCGGTGACATGTTGCTGCGGCTCACCGTCGAGACCGCCCATGCGTTCGGCTATCGCGTGATCGCCTCCGGTATCGTCACTGAATCCGAGGCTGAGGTGGTCGCCGCCGCAGGCTGCGAGCTGGGGCTCGGGCCGCTCTACGCGCTTACCGAAGGTGTCGAGGTGACCAGCCAGCCCTCCAGCTTCTCGGCTGACAGTGGTGGCGACCAGAGATAGCCCTGTCCCAGATCGCAGCCCAGCTGACGGACGACCTCCGCTTGGGACGCGGTCTCAATGCCCTCGATGGTGACCCCCAGACCCATCCGATGGGCGGCATCGGTGAGTGCGCCGATCAATGGTGCAGTGCGCGGCCTATTGAGTTCGGCGGTGAACACCCGGTCGAATTTGATCCCGTCGACGGGTAGACGGATCAAGTCGCGTAGGTCGTAATAGCCGGAACCGAAGTCGTCGAGCCAGACCGCCAGTCCGTGCGCGCGGAGGGTGGCGAGACCCGGGGCACCCAGGTCGGCGCTGGCCGGACGGGCTGACTCGGTGAGTTCGATGCAGACCGACCCGGCCGGCACGCCGGCGTCCTCGACGGCGGCGATCACACCGGCGACTCCGGTGCTCGAATCCAGATGGCGTCCGGAGACGTTGACGTTGAGTTCGAATCCAGGTCGGGTGAGTTGCCATCGACCCAAGTCGGCAAGGGCGTGTCTGATGATGGCTAGATCGAGTTCGATGACTATGTCGCTGTCCTCCGCCACGGGGATGAAGTCCGCAGGGGTGAGCAGCCCGTCCGGGCGGTGCCAGCGGGCGAGAGCCTCGACGCCATGGATGTCACCGCTGGTCAAGTCCACAATGGGCTGGTACCAGGGGACGATCTCGCCGGCGGCGAGCGCGGCGCGCAGCTCGTCGGCGCCGACGGCGTGGGGCTTCAACACCGGAGACGTGTTCTGAAAGCGCGGCCTCGCTTGATGCGCCGGCCCTGGGGGGTGAGTTCCGACATGGTGGAAGGCTACAAGAGTCGACCGGCACGCGAACGCACACGGGCGCGTAGGGCGAGCGCTCCCGGCGCAGCCAGTGCGCCGACTGGCGTGGCGCAGTAGGCACAGGCCGGTGAATCTGGGCTAAGGTCACGTCCCGTGGCCAGCGACATCACCGTCTTCTCCGGCTCCGCACATCGTGAGTTCGCGCAGGAGATTTGCGATCTGCTGGACATCCCGCTCTCGCCCTCGGAGACGACCCGGTTCAGCAACGACTGCCTGCAGGTGCACCTGGGCGGCAATTGTCGCAAGCGGGACGTCTTCATCGTCCAGCCGCTGGTGCCGCCGGTGCAGGAGAACCTGGTCGAGTTGCTACTGATGCTGGACGCCGCCCGCGGCGCCTCCGCCGGCCACCTCACCGTGGTGATGCCGCACTACGCCTACGCGCGCAGCGACAAGAAGGACGCCCCGCGGATCTCGATCGGCGCCCGGCTGGTGGCCGACCTGCTGCACAAGGCGGGCGCTCAGCGGGTGGTGACTATGGCGCTGCACTCACCACAGGTGCACGGCATGTTCGAGATGCCGGTCGACCACCTCAGCGCCAACCACGTCATGGCCAGGCATTTCCGCAACAACGGCGACCTGTCCAACGCGGTGGTGGTGTCGCCCGACTTCGGCAACGTCAAGGAGGCCAGCCATTTCGCCCGGCTGCTCGACGTTCCGGTGGCGGCCGGGGCCAAGCGCCGGCTGACCGACGACCGGGTGGTGATCGACAGCATCGTCGGCGATGTGCGCGGCAAGGACGTGATCGTCCTGGACGACGAGATCGCCACCGGCGGTTCGCTGATCGAGCTGTTCGACAAGCTGCGCGAGGTGGGCGTCAACTCGATCACCGCGGCCTGTGTGCACGGCCTGTTCACCGGCCCGGCAGTGGACCGGCTGAATGCCCAGCCCGATCTCAAGGAGATCGTCTGCACCAACACGGTGCCGCCGCGGGTGGCCGGCGAACTGGACCGCCTGACCGTGCTGTCGGTCGCCCCGCTGTTCGCCGAAGCCGTCCGCCGGATTCACAGCGGCGAGTCGATCTCGTCGCTGTTCGACGCGTAACTACCGGCCCGTCGCACCCAAGGCCCTGCCTAATCAGTTCTAGCCTCCCGTCGACGGGAGGCTAGAACTGATTAGGCAGGGCCTAGTGGGCGGACGGGCTGAGACCCGGTCAGTAGGGTGAGCAGGGACGAAACCCGGTGGAGGAGAGAGCGATGAAGGTTGCCGTTTTCGGAGCGCGTGGACGGATGGGTTCCGAGGTGGTGCGAGCGGTCGAGGCCGCGGACGGGCTCGAGCTGGTCGCCGCGGTGGACGCCGGTGACGACCGTTCCGCGGTGGAGGTGGCTGAGGTGGTGGTCGACTTCACCCACCCGGACGCCGTGCTGGACAACATCGCCTGGTGCACCGAGCGCGGCATCAACGTGGTGGTCGGCACCACCGGGTTCACCGCCGAACGGCTCGAGCGGGTGCGCGAGCTGGCCGAGGCCGGCGGCGCGGGCGTCGTGGTGGCGTCCAACTTCTCCATCGGCGCGGTGCTGATGATGCACTTCAGCGCGCAGGCGGCCCGGTTCTTCGAATCGGTCGAGGTGATCGAACTGCACCATCCGAACAAGGTCGACGCGCCGTCCGGCACGTCGGTGAGCACGGTGGGCAAGATCGCCGCCGCACGGTCCGAGGCCGGTCTCGGCCCCGTCCCGGACGCCACCGCGCAGTCCCTGCCCGGCGCGCGCGGCGCGGAGGTTGAGGGCATTCATCTGCACAGCGTCCGGCTGCGCGGCCTGATCGCCCACCAGGAGGTGCTGTTCGGCGGCGAGGGGGAGACGCTGACAATTCGGCACGATTCGCTCGACCGGGTGTCATTCATGCCCGGCGTGATCGCCGCCGTGCGGGCGGTGCCCAGCCGGCCCGGCCTCACCGTCGGCATCGAATCCATTCTCGGCTTGGGCTGAGGCTCCTCGCCCTCGTCGACGCGCGCGGTCGCCTCCAGCCAGCCGACCGAGGAGCACCGATGTCCGTCGCCGATCTCCCCGCCATCCGCTGACCTCGGGGCCAGCTCCGTCCATCCACTGAAAACGGCCCAGTCAGGGCAGGTTGCCGCCGCCCACCTGGGTGGGCAGCCGGCGATCAACACCTATCACCGGTTATGGCACTGATCACGCGGCTGTAACCGGCAGATCATTGCCGTCAGCGCTAGCCGAGAGACATAATCGCGGCAGCCGCATGGATGGAGATCGCGATGAAGTACGACTACGACCTGCTGGTGGTCGGCAGCGGTCCGGGCGGCCACCGTGCCGCCATCGCCGCGGCGAAGCTAGGCCACCGCGTGGCGATCGTCGACCGCAGGCAGATGCTCGGCGGGGTGTGCATCAACACCGGGACGATCCCGTCCAAGACGCTGCGTGAGGCCGTCCTCTACCTGACCGGCATGCATCAGCGCGATCTCTACGGGGCGTCCTACCGGGTGAAGGACGAGATCACCATCGCCGATCTGACTGCCCGCACCCAGCACGTGATCGGACGCGAGACGCAGGTGGTGCGCAACCAGCTGCTGCGCAACCATGTCGCCCTGTACAGCGGGGACGCTACGTTCGTCGACCCGCACACCATGAAGGTCGACGGCGCCGACCATCACACGGTGAGTGCGCAGCGGATCGTACTCGCCCCCGGCACCGAGCCGGCCCGCCCCGACAACGTCGAGTTCGACGACGTCAATGTGGTCGATTCGGACGGCATCCTCGATCTGCAGCGGGTACCGGGGACGATGGTGGTCGTCGGTGCCGGCGTCATCGGAATCGAATACGCGTCCATGTTCGCCGCCCTAGGCACCCGGGTGACGGTGGTGGACGCCCGGCCTTCGATGCTGGATTTCTGCGACGCGGAGATCGTCGAGTCGCTGCGGTTCCACCTGCGTGATCTGTCGGTCACCTTTCGGTTCGGCGAGACCGTCGAGCGGGTGGAGCGCAGCGCCCAGGGCACGATCACCACGCTAGGCAGCGGCAAGCGGATCCCCGCCGAGACGGTGATGTACTCAGCCGGACGCCAGGGTGCGACCGCCGCGCTGGCCCTGGACAATGCCGGTCTGGAGGCCGACCGCCGCGGCCGGATCACGGTCGATGAGCACTTCCGGACCACTCAGCCGCACATTTACGCGGTCGGTGACGTGATCGGTTTCCCGGCGCTGGCCGCGACGTCGATGGAGCAGGGCCGGCTGGCGGCGATGCATGCGATGGGCGAGAAGTCCGGGGGGATCACCCCGTTGCAGCCGATCGGCATCTACACCATCCCCGAGATCTCCTACGTGGGGAAGAGCGAGGACGAGCTGACCGGAGAGTCGGTGCCCTACGAAACCGGGCTATCCCGTTATCGCGAGCTGGCCCGCGGCCAGATCGTCGGCGATTCCTACGGCATGCTCAAACTGCTGGTGCATTCCGTCGACCGCACCCTGCTCGGCGTGCACGTCTTCGGCACCGGGGCCACCGACCTGGTGCACATCGGTCAGGCCGTGATGGGCTGTGGCGGCACCGTCGACTACCTCGTCGACACCGTTTTCAACTATCCGACCTTGTCAGAGGCCTACAAGGTGGCCGCACTGGACGCCACCAACAAGCTCCGGGCGCTGAGTCGGTTCGAGGTCATCGCCAGCTGAGCGGATTGGGGACCTCTTCGCCGGGCCGAACCGGGCCGGGCGGCGTCCCGTCCCCGAACGGACGCCCGCCGAGCGACTCGCGACCGTGCGCGGTCAGCCAGCCGGAGAGATCCGGACCCTTGGGGACGATGCCGTGCGGGTTCAGGTCGCGGTGGACGATGTAGTAGTGCTGCTTGATCTGGACGAAGTCGATCGTGTCGCCGAAGCCGGGGGTCTGGAACAGGTCGCGGGCATAGCCCCACAGCGCCGGCATCTCGTTGAGCTTGTTCCGGTTGCACTTGAAGTGGCCGTGGTAGACGGCGTCGAAGCGAGCCAGTGTGGTGAACAGCCGGACGTCGGCCTCGGTGATCACGTCACCCATCAGGAACCGCCGGGTGCGCAGCCGTTCCTCCAGCCAGTCCAGCGCCGTCCAGAGCCGGTCGTAGGCGGCGTCATAGGCGTCCTGGCTACCGGCGAAGCCACAACGGTAGACGCCGTTGTTGACCTCTGTGTAGACCCTGCGCATCACTTCTTCCATCTCGTCACGAATCTCGGACGGCCACAGATCGGGCGCGCCCGGACGCTGGAACTTGGCCCATTCGGACGACAGGTCGCGGGTGATCTGATCGAAGTCGTTGGTGACCACTTCGCCGCTGGCGATCTCGACGATCGCCGGCACGGTGATGCCGCGCGGATAGCCCGGGAAGCGCTTCTCGTAGGCGTCCTTCAGCTTGTGGATGCCAAGTACCGGGTCGACGCCGCCCGGGTCGAGGTCGAACGTCCACGAATCGGCGTCGTGGGTGGGTCCGGGCAGACCGACCGAAAGCACGTCCTCGATCCCGAGCAGCCGCCGGACGATCAGCGTCCGGTTCGCCCAGGGGCAGGCGCGGGCCGCGACCAGCCGATACCTACCCGGCTCGACCGGCCACTCGCCGGGGCCCTCCGGTGCGGCCACGACCCGGTCGGTGATGTAGGTGCTGTCGCGGACGAACTCCTTGCCCGCCGTGGAGTAAACGCCACCCTTGCTGTGCTCGGCCTGCTCGCTCATCTCCGCTCCCTTCCGCCGCCCACCCTAGGCCGCCCGCCGCACTACTCACCGACTAGGCCCTGCCTAATCAGTTCAGCCCTGCCGAATACGGCAGGGCTGAACTGATTAGGCAGGGCCTAGTGGTGGCGCCAAGCCAGTCCAACGCAGGTCAGGCCGAGATGTCGGTGTGCAGGCGGACGAGCTTGAGCCGGGCGCCGTCGTCGATGCCGATCTCTTGGTGTCCGCCGTCCGGGGCCCAGCCCGATTCGGTCAGGAAGCGCCGCAGCGCGTCGTCGGTGGAACGTACCCACCAGGTGGCCCGTCCGAAGCCATCGGTGCGCAGGGTGTCCATGCAGGCGTTCAGCAAACGAGATCCGTGCCCCGCGCGTTGCGCGGCCGGGTCGATCGCGAACTCGGCGACGATCCCGTCCTGGCCC
Source organism: Micropruina sp. (assembly GCA_044225075.1). Classification (GTDB taxonomy): domain Bacteria; phylum Actinomycetota; class Actinomycetes; order Propionibacteriales; family Propionibacteriaceae; genus Micropruina. Next base: position 43,316 of record JBGAJF010000024.1, read on the forward strand.
GGTTCGGCGTCCGGGTCGTCGCTGGGGCCGAGGGCGGCGAACCCCACCACCCGGTCATCCGTTACCGCCACCAGCACCCGGAACTGGGCCAGCGGCGGACGGACGATGGCCGCATGCCACGACCGGGTCATGTCGTCCAGGTCGACCCCGCCCAACACCGAGCCGGCCACCTCGGCGGGCAGCTGTTGGTTCCACACCCGCCGCTGGATCGTCGCGATCTGGGCTGCCTCGACGGGCAGGGCCAAGCGGACGGAGTCGGCGATCACGGGGTTCATGATAGGAGTTCCGAACCCGCCGCACCCAGTGCGCTGAGTTCGGCACCAAGTCGGCGGCGATAAGGTGACGGACGTGCGTGAGTCCCTGAAGACACCCCCCAAACTGGCCCGAGACACCCTACGGGTGATCCCCCTCGGGGGCCTCGGCGACGTCGGCCGCAACAGCACCAGCTTCGAGTTCGACGGCCAGTTGCTGCTGGTCGACTGCGGCGTCCTGTTCCCCTCCGACGATCATCCCGGCGTCGATCTGATCCTGCCCGGCCTGCATCTGCTCGAGGAGCGGTTCGACGACATCCAGGCCCTCGTCCTGACCCACGGCCACGAGGACCACATCGGCGCCGTGCCCTACCTGCTGCGCAGCCGTCCGGACATTCCGGTGATCGGCTCGCGCCTCACCCTTGCGCTGGTCCGCGAGAAGCTGCGCGAGCATCGGCTGCGCGACGTCGATCTGCGCGTGGTCTCCGAAGGCAACCGGATCAGGGTGGGCGAGTTCGACCTCGAGTTCCTGGCCGTCAACCACTCCATCCCGGACGCCCTGGCCGTCGCCATCCGGACGCCGGCTGGGCTGGTGTTGCACACCGGCGACTTCAAGATGGACCAGCTGCCGCTCGACCGTCGGCTCACCGATCTGCGTGGCTTCGCCCGACTCGGCGAGGAGGGGGTGGACTTGTTCCTGGCCGACTCGACCAACGCCGAGACCCCCGGTTTCACCACCCATGAGCGCAACATCGAGCCGGCAATGGAGCGGGTGTTCTCCCAAGCCAAGCAGAAGCTGATCGTGGCCTGCTTCGCCTCGCACGTGCATCGTGTGCAGCAGGTGCTGGACGCCGCCGTCCGGCACGGCCGCAAGGTCGTCTACATCGGCCGGTCCATGGTGCGGAACATGACCGTCGCGCAGGAGTTGGGCTACCTGAAGGTTCCCGCCGACACCCTGATCGAACTCAAGCAGCTGGAGAACTATCCCGACGACAAGGTGGTGATGATCTCCACCGGATCTCAGGGCGAGCCGCTGTCGGCGCTGTCGCGGATCTCCAACCACGAGCACCCGGTGGTGAAGGCGGGCCCGGGCGACGTGGTGTTGCTGGCGTCCTCGCTGATCCCCGGCAACGAGAACTCGGTGTACCGGGTGATCAACGGCCTAGCCCGTAATGGGGTCACCGTGGTGCACAAGGGCAACGCGCTGGTGCATGTCTCCGGACATGCGTCGGCCGGCGAGTTGCTGTACTGCTACAACCTGATCCAACCCCGCAACGCGATGCCGGTGCACGGTGAGATCAGGCACCTCATCGCTAACGCGGATCTCGCGGTGGCGACCGGTGTGCCGCGCGAGCGGGCGATCGTGGTCGAGGACGGGGCCGTGGTCGACCTGGCCAGGGGCAAGGCGCGGGTGGTCGGCAAGCTCGACTGCGGCTACATCTTCGTGGACGGCTCCACCGTGGGCGACATCGGCGACGCCGAGCTGAGCGACCGCAAGATCCTCGGCGCCGACGGCTTCATCAGCGTGGTGGTGGTGGTCAACCTGCATTCGATGAGCCTGGTCAGCGGCCCCGACATCCACGCCCGCGGGTTCGTCGAGGACGATTCGGTGTTCGACGGTGTCAAAGGCCAGATCGCCACGGCGGTCGTCGACGCCATGTCGGACGGCTCGGAGGACGTCCGCGGCCTGCAGCAGGTGGTTCGCCGGACGGTGGGACGCTGGGTGAGCAACACCTATCGCCGGCGTCCGATGATTCTTCCGGTGGTGGTCGCCGCCTGATCGACGCACCGTCCGTCGATCGCCCCGGCACCATCGGTTGGCGCATCGCGACTTCGGGTGGCTCGGGTTGGCCAAGCCCGGCAGGAAGTCGATTAGGTGCCCAGGCGGCCTCTCAGCTATCGTTGACGAGGCCCTCGTCGTGGGGCCCGTTTCCCAAGCAATCAAGGAGTTACCAGTGGCTGCCGTGTGTGACATCTGCGCCAAGGGCCCAGGCTTTGGCCACAACGTGCCCTGGTCGAAGAAGAAGACCAACCGTCGGTGGAACCCGAACATCCAGCGCGTCCGCGCGGTGGTTGGTGGGACGCCGAAGCGGCTGAACGTGTGCACTCTGTGCCCAGGGGCCGCAAGGTCACCCGCTGACCTGACCGGCGTGAGCAAGGACCCGCTACGGCGGGTCCTTCTGCTTTCCTGGTCGGCCGAGGGGCCGAGGGATCTTTCCGCTACTCGCTCATCGAGGTGTCCGCCGCGTCAGCCGCGCGTTGTGCTTCCTGGATCTCAGGCACGTGAGTCTCGGCCCACTCTTTGACTGCTCGCAGTGGCACCCAGAGTGATCGTCCGAGCGGGGTCAGAGCGTACTCGACGCGAGGCGGGTTCTCGACATAGTCGGTGCGGGCCACTAGCCCGTCGGTTTCCAAGGCGCGCAAGGTCTCGGTCAGCACCTTGGGTGTGATGCCCTGGATCCGCGTCTTGAGCTGAGTGAAGCGCATCGGATGTTCGGCCAATGCCGTCACGACGAAGATCGTCCAGCGCGCGCCGATCCGATGGAGAACCGTCCTGCTCGGGCATGTCGCCGCCATCACGTCGTAGGCCTTGCCCATCGCGTCGCCCCTTTGGTTTCGTTGAAGTAACCAGTATCGAAACCATATCGTGATTGACATGGTGTTCCGCCGTTCGGACGAGTCCGTCGGCGGGTACCGGAGGTTCAGTCATGGGGTCGAGAAGGGCTTGAGATGAGTACGGATCTGGTAGGACGGACGGTCCCGGCGATAAGGGGATCGAAGTATCTTGGTGAGGCGGTCGCCCGAGCCGCATCGGCCGCTGGCGAAGGAGGGCGAGCAGCATGACTGCCAACAGCTATCCATTCAGCAACAAGGTCGTTCTGGTGACCGGCGGGGGCAGCGGGATCGGCCGGGCAATAGTCAGGGCTTTTCTGGACAACGGTGCGAGCGTGGCAGTCTCCGGTCGACGACCCGAACCACTCACTACAACAGTCGAGGGGTATCCGGCCGAGCGGAGCCTGGTGGTCATCAATGACATTGCTTCGCAGAGTGGTGCTGCCGCCCTGGTCGACGCCGTTCTCGCCCGTTTCGGACGAATCGATGTCGTAGTCAGCAATGCTGCGGCCTATCTCAGTGGGGGGCTCGAATCACTCGGGACGCGCGACTGGGAGACCTTGCGGGCGACGAATATAGACGGGTTGTTCCATCTTGCGCAGGCGGCTTTGCCGCAGCTGGCGGACAGCCACGGATCGCTCATCGCGGTTGCCTCAGTCTCAGGGCTGAACGGTGATTGGGGGCAGGCTGCCTACAACGCCACGAAGCACGCGGTGATCGGTTTTGTCCGTTCGCTGGCCTTGGACTATGGAGGTCGGGGTGTCCGAGTGAACGCGGTCGCGCCCGCATTCACCCAGACAGACATGACTGCAGGCGTCGCTGACACCCCGGAGAAGCTGGCGCCATTCGTCAATCGAATCGCCCTAGGACGCCCCGGACGTCCCGACGACGTTGCACCGGCAGTGCTCTTTCTGGCTTCACCGGATGCTTCGTACATCACCGGCAGTGTGCTCACCGTCGATGGCGGAACAAGCGCTTCGACGGGGCAACCGCACATCGAGTAGTAGGCCGATCACCGTGCCGGCCGCTGGCCCGTATTCGAGGCAACGCGGCCGGCACGGGCTCATCTGCGGGCCATCTCGTCGAGGATCCAGCGGGCCGTCTCCCGCGGGCACGCGCCGGGGTCGCCGAAGCTGACCCCGAAAATCCCGGTGACCTCGGTCAGCCTGGGGACGCCGTGCAACGCGAGGATCTCGTCCGCCTCCGCCGCGTACTCGTCGCGTGGGGCTCCGGTCGCGATCAGCCCGACCGGGTCCGCCTCGGCCAGGATCTCGATCAGTTGGTCGCGCGTTACGGGCATGACCGTGAGCTTACGGAGTCATCGCCCGGTTCATGTCATCTGGTCATGTCATCCGGCAGCTCGCTGGTCGGGCCTGTACAGACCGAGCACCCTTCTGGCTCGGACGCCGAACACGAGGTCCGGCACCACGAATGGGCTGCCTGCCGCGCACCTCGTCTTGGCCGGACAGGAGGAGGGCCGATGATGCGTTTGAACCCACCAGCGGGGCAGGCCCCGGTGCCGCCCGCGGGGTGGCAGCCCGCCCACGGACTGGCGTCCGGGACCATGGGCACGGACCCGCGAGAACGTGTCGGTGGCTCCGGTTAGCATGCCGCTCATGGTGATGTGGCGGACGCAGGCGTACCGCGAGCTGCACACGCCGGTGGCCGACGTGCTGGGCGCCCGCACCGCGAAGGAGTTCGAGAAGCTCCGCGTGCACACCGTCGGCGACCTGCTACGGCACCTACCGCGGCGCTACCTCTCCGGCACCGAACTGACCGATCTGGCGACCCTGGACGAGGGCGAGCACGTCGCGGTGATGGCCCGGGTGAGCCGCACCAACGTCGTGCGTGGGGCGGGCGGCTACTCGGGGCAGTCGCGGCGGGGCGGGCGGCCCAGCCGGCTCGAGGTGACCCTGACCGACGGCCACGGCTACCTCGCGGTCACCTTCTTCGGCCGCGACCACCTGGTCGAGTACTGGGAGCGCGAGCTGGGCAAAGGGGTGCGCGGCATCTTCGTCGGCAAAGTGGGCCGATTCCGCGACCAGTTGCAGCTGACCCACCCCGAGTTCGTCATGCTGGACGCCGCGGGCGCCATCGTCGGCTCGTCGGAGGAGAAGCAGCGACTGGCCACCATGAGCCGGTCCGGGTTGGTCGGCATGTATCCGGCGACGGCGAAGCTGCCGACCTGGAAGGTGGCGGAGTGTTGCCGGCTGGGCTTGGCGACGCTGAGCGGCGCCGACGATCCGTGGCCCGACTGGGTGCTCGACGAGGCCGATGTGATGCGCCAAGCCGACGCTTTCGCGGCCGTCCATCAGCCGCACACGATGGCCGAGGCCGAGGCGGGCGCCCAGCGGCTGCTGTTCGACGAGGCGTTCGCCACCCAGCTGACCATGGCCTACCGGCGCGCGGACGTCGCCACCCACACCGCGATCCGCCGGCGGGCGGTGCCGGGTGGGCTGCTCGATGCGTTGGACGCGCGGCTGCCGTTTGCCCTAACCGAGGGGCAGCAGGCGGTCAGTGAGACCCTGTTCGCCGAGCTCGACCGGGCTCGTCCGATGCAGCGGCTGTTGCAGGGCGAGGTGGGTTCGGGCAAGACGGTCGTCGCTCTGCGCGCCATGCTCGCGGTGGTCGACACCGGTGGACAGTGCGCACTGCTGGCGCCGACCGAGGTGCTGGCTCAGCAGCACTATGCGACGATCCGGGCGTTGATGGGCGACTTGGCCGGTGGACGGCTGCTGGGTTCGCCTGACGTGGCGACCGATGTGGTGCTGCTCACCGGGTCGATGCCCGCGGCTGCCAAGCGGTCGGCGTTGTTGCGGGCCGCGTCCGGTGAGGCGGGGATCGTGGTCGGCACCCACGCGCTGCTCAACGACAAGGTGCAGTTCGCCGACCTGGGTTTCATCGTGATCGATGAGCAGCACCGCTTCGGGGTCGAGCAGCGCGGCGCACTGACCGACAAGGCGTCCGCCCGGCCGCACGTGCTGGTGCTCACCGCGACACCGATCCCGCGCTCAGTGGCGATGACCGTCTTCGGTGATCTGGACATATCCACGCTCGCCGAACTGCCGGCCGGCCGCCAGGTGGTCGGCACCGTCGTGGTGGACGCCGCAGTGCGTCCGGCCTGGGTCGAGCGGGCCTGGCAACGAGTCGCCGAAGAGGTGGCGCAAGGCCGGCAGGCGTTCGTCGTGGTGCCACGGATCAACTCCAGCGACGAGGGCGTCGGGGTGACCGAGTTGGCGGAGCAGCTCAGCACCGGACCGCTGGCCGGCGTCCGGGTCGGGGTGCTGCACGGCCAGTTGGCGTCCGACGCCAAGGAGGCCACGATGTCCGCCTTCGCCGCCGGCGAGGTCGACGTCCTGGTCGCCACCACGGTGATCGAGGTCGGCGTCGACGTCCCCAACGCCACCATGATGGTGATCTGGGACGCTGAACGTTTCGGCATCTCACAGCTGCATCAGCTGCGCGGCCGGATCGGACGCGGTGAGCACCCGGGCGTCTGCCTGCTGATCTCGTCCGCGCTGGCCGAGGAAACCATCCGGCAACGACTGGACGCGGTGGCCGCCACCAGTGACGGCTTCGAACTCGCCGAGCTCGACCTGCTGCAGCGCCGCGAGGGCGACGTGCTGGGCGCCGAGCAATCCGGGACGCGGTCCAGCCTGAGACTGCTGCGCGTGCTTGACCACGCCGAGGTGATCACCCAGGCCAAAGAGATCGCTGCCGAGGCCGTCCGGCGCGACCCGGATCGAGCCACGCCCGGTTTCGTCGATGCGGTCGCCGCGACCGAGCAACTGATGGCCGGCGACTTCCTGGAACTCAGCTGAACGGGTCGCGCTCTGGCACGATGACCGGGTGACTCTGATCGCCGCGGCAGACGGCTCCGCACTCGGTAACCCAGGCCCCGCCGGCTGGGCCTGGTACATCGACCCCGATCGCTGGGCCTGCGGCGGATGGAAGCACGGCACCAACAACATGGGTGAGCTGACCGCGGTGCTCGATCTGCTGCGGCAGACCGCCGACGTCGACGATGAGCTGCTCGTCTACTGCGATTCGATGTACGTGATCAACTCGCTGACCAAATGGATGCCTGGCTGGAAACGCAAAGGCTGGCGCAAGGGCGACGGAAAACCCGTACTCAACGTCGAAATCATGAAGGAACTCGACGCCGCCCTGGCCGGCCGCCGGGTCACTTTCGAATGGGTGAAAGGGCATTCGGGGCACCCGCTGAACGAGGAGGCCGACCGGCTGGCGAACGCCGCCGCGGTCGCGTTCAGCCAGGGCCTGACCCCGGACTCCGGGCCCGGGCTGGGACAGGCCGTCGCGGCACCTGCGGCGAAGGTCCCGGCAGCGGTGGCGCCGGACGGACCCGAAGACCTGTTCTCGGCGATGGCCGATCAGCCGGAGCCCGAGCCGTCCGACATCGACCGGGTGATCGCCCTGGAAAAATCGCTGCTGACGGACGAGGTCCGGTCCGATCCCGCCGCAGTGGCGGCGCTATTGCACGCCGACTGGTGCGAGGTCGGACGCTCGGGCCGGTTGTGGAGCCGGTCGGAGACGCTTGCCGAGATCGGGCCATTCTCCGCCGACGTCCACCTGGAAGTCATCTCCGCAAACCAGCTGGATGCTCGGACCATCTTGCTGATCTGGCGCTCGGTGAGCGACCACGGGTCCGCACTGCGCAGTTCCCTGTGGGTCAACGACGGCGATTGGCGCCAGCGCTTCCACCAGGGCACGGCGGAGTCCTGACCTTCGTTGGTCGGGCCCCGGCCTGTTGGTCGAGCTTGTCGAGACCTCGGCGACGCAGTGAGAAGTCAGCCGGTGGTGTAGTCCAGCTCGGGCTCCTCGCCGAAGACGAACCGGCGTCCGTCGATCTCGTCGACGTCGATGCGCACCACATGGGTCTTCACCGACGCCACCCAGGGATGCAGGAGTTGTTCGATCCGGTCGCGCTCAGCCGGATCCTCCACCTCGGCCGCGGTGCCCTTGGCCACCACGCTCCAGCCGGTGTCGGTGACCCAACCGTCGGCCTGGAAGGCCACCCGTTCGTTGACCGTGACCTGCAGCAGCTTCGAACCCTCGGCCGTCCGGAAGATCACCGATGAATCCTCGACGACGAAGTTGACCGGGAAAATGTCGGGCTGGCGATTGATCACGGTGGCGAGACGTCCGACAGAGGAGCTCCGCAGCAGCTCCCACGCCTCCGCCTCGCTCAACCTGGTGACTGGAGATTGCTGTGTCATGCCCCATTGTCCCGCCTGGACGCGGCGTCCGCATGAGCTAGCGTCAACTCCATGTCGCGGATCATCGCCGGTAGCCGGAAGGGTCATCGGCTGCACACCCCGCCAGGCGACGGCACGCGTCCGACCTCGGATCGGGTGCGCGAGGCGGCCTTCGGTGTGCTGGCCTCCGAGTTGGGCCGAGCCGGGGACGCCGCCGAACAGCTGGCCGGTTGCGCGTTCCTCGATCTGTATGCCGGCTCGGGTGCGGTCGCGTTGGAGGCGATGAGCCGCGGAGCGGCGTCGGCGGTGGCCGTCGAGAACGAGCGGCGCGCGGCCGAGGTGATTCGGCGCAACGCACGGGAGACCGGACTTGGCGTGCGGGTGATCACCGCCGGGGTGGAGAAGTACCTGGCCGGGCCGCCGCAGCAGTTCGACATCTGCTGGCTCGACCCCCCGTATCGGCTCGCGAACACCGCCGTCGAGTCGACGTTGGGACGCTTGGCTGACGGCTGGCTGGCGCCCGGGGCGATCGTGGTGGTCGAGCGGGCGCGACGCGACGAGCCGTTCGTCTGGCCGGACCGGTTGGGGGATCGCTGGGAACGTCGCTACGGTGAGACGACGCTGTTTCTCGCGACGGAAGGTGGCGCATGAGGGCCGTCTGCCCCGGGTCCTTCGATCCGATCACACATGGCCACCTGGACGTGATCCAGCGCGCGGGTGACCTGTTCGACGAGGTGATCGTCGCGGTCGGCCGGAACTCGGCCAAGAACTACCTGTTCGACACCGACGAACGGGTCGAGTTGGTCCGGGCCGCGGTGGGGAAGCAGGCCGGCGTCCGAGTCGAGGTGCTGTCAGGCCTACTGGTCGACTTCTGTCGCGCGCAGGGCGCGGGCGTGGTGGTCAAGGGCCTGCGGTTCGCGTCCGACTTCGACTTCGAGTTGCAGATGGCGCACATCAACCACTCGCTCACCGGCCTGGAGACCGTGCTGCTGCCCGCTTCGGCGCAGTGGGGCACGTTGTCGTCCACCATGGTCCGCGAGGTCGCCTCGCTGGGCGGGGACGTGGGCGCCTTCGTCCCGTCCCTGGTCGCAAAACGCATCGAACAGAAGAGGAAACCCCACCATGACTGAATCGACCGCCGAGCGGTTGGACGCGTTGCAGCAGATGATCGAACAGGGCAAGGCGGTGCCGATGTCGGCGTCTTGCATCGTCAACCGCGCGGACGCACTGGCGCTGGTCGCCGCCGTCCGCTCGGCCCTCAGCGCCGAACTGGACGCCGCACGCCTGGCCGCCGAAGCCAGCCCGCCGGTGTTGGAGCGGGCGAAGACCGAGGCCGAGGAGGTCGTCCGGGCCGCGCAGCAGGAGGCGGAGCGGCTGGTCGAGGCCAGCGAGGTGCTGCAGGCCGCCCAGCAGCGTGCCGAGGCGCTGCGGGCGGAGACCGACGCCGAAGCCGAGGCCCTGCGGAAAGAAGCCGACGTGTACGTGGACGGCCGAATCGCCGCCATGGAGGCCGGGCTGCAGAAGACCCTCAGCCAGATCCAGACCATGCGGGCCCGCCTCGCCGCCCGTTCCGACCTGGACGCCGACGCCCCCACTCCCTGACGGCGAGCGCGGGCCCGGCGTGCGGCGGTGTTGGTGGTGAGTAGCCGCCGATTGGCGCCGACGAAGCGAGCCCGGTAAAGTCTCCCTTCGGTCATGACCATGTCACATCGCCACCTGAATCCCCGCTCCGGGCTCGTCATCGATACCCACGAGCTGGGACGACGAGTCGGCGCCATGAAGGAGATCCAGCGGATCGCCGAGGCGCCGGACGGCATCGGCACGGACGTGATCGGAGTGCCACCCGGTTCCTCCGTCGAGTTCGAGCTTCGGCTCGAGTCGGTGGTGGAGGGGGTGCTGGTCACCGGAGCCGCCGAGGTTACGTTGACGGGGCAGTGCGGACGCTGCTTGGAATCGATCTCCTTCGATGAAGAGATCGACCTCCAGGAGCTGTACCTCTACCCCGACAAGGAACCCGACGACGAAGAGGCCAGCCGACTCGAGGACGATCTGCTCGACCTCGAGCCCCTGCTGCGGGACACGGTGGTGCTCGACCTGCCGTACACGCCCTTGTGCCAGCCGGACTGCGCAGGCCTGTGCCCCGATTGCGGGGCCAACCTGAACGCCGACCCGGACCACGCACATGACGACCGGATCGACCCGCGCTGGGCCGGTCTGTCGGGCTGGACGGCAGACCCAGACGACGAAGACGAGGCCGCAATGGCCAGAAACAAGGAGTGAGCCGTGGCCGTTCCCAAACGGAAGATGTCCCGGAGCAACACCCGGCACCGCCGTTCCCAGTGGAAGGCGTCCGTGCCCACCCTGGTGACCTGCGCCAACGCGGCCTGCCGGGCCAAGCACCTGCCGCACACCGCGTGCCCGGAGTGCGGCCAGTACGGCCCGCGTTCCGCCCGGCGTCAGATTCTCGAACCCTGATACCGGCGGCGATGAGCCGCATCCACGACCAACTCGCTGAGCTGGGGATCACCATCGATCCCCAGCTTTTCGAGCTTGCCTTGGTGCACCGCAGCTACTCCTACGAGAACGGCGCCATCCCGCACAACGAGCGACTCGAGTTCCTCGGCGACGCCGTCCTCGGCGTGGTGATCACCGAACACCTCTATCTGCGGTTCCCCGATCTGCCCGAGGGACGGCTGGCGAAGCTGCGGGCCGCCGTCGTCAACGCCCATGCCCTGGCCGACGTGGCCCGCGGACTCGAACTCGGCTCGCTGATCAAGCTGGGCAAGGGTGAACTCGCTACCGGTGGCGCGGACAAGTCCTCGATTCTCGCCGACGCCTTCGAGGCAGTGCTGGGGGCGTTGCACCTGTCGGCCGGCCGCGACGCCGCCGACACCTTCGTCCACACCCTGTTCGACCCGCTGGTCGAGGCCGCCAACGGCCTCGGCGCCGGTTTGGACTGGAAGACCAGCCTCCAGGAACTTTGCGCCCTGCAGGACCTGGGCGCTCCGGCCTACGCGGTCACCGAGTCGGGACCCGACCACGACAAGCGGTTCGAGGCGGTCGCCATTATCGGTGGGAGTGCCTTCCCGCCCGCTCGTGGTCGATCCAAGAAGCAGGCTGAGCAGGGCGCCGCACAGGCGGCCTTTGAGTCCCTCAGCGACTAGCGCTGATCGACGCGACCGCCGCGGGTTGAGCTGCGTCGAAACCCCTTTGCCGACGAGCCGACGGTCCGGTCTCGACAAGCTCGACCACGAGGATCAGAATTCACTACGCCCGTCGCGGGCCGTACGCTTCGGAGCGCAGCGATCGGGGAGTGCAATGGACAAGATTGGGATTCTCGGTACCGGCCAGGTGGGCCTCACTCTGGCGGAGCGGCTCGCGAGCCTCGGCCTCGGCGTGACAGTCGGTGCGCGGAGTGCGGGCTCCGACAGTCTGGCCGCCGCGGCCCGGCTTGGTGTGGCCACCGGATCGTTCGCGGACGCCGCCGCGTCCGCGGAGTTGCTGATAAACGCCACCAACGGGTTGCACTCGGTGGATGCCCTGGCCGCCATCGGTGAGACGACGCTGTCCGGGCTCACCGTCCTCGACCTGTCCAATGCCTTGGCTCCCAATCCTGACGGATTCCCGACGCCGGTGGTCAGCGCCGACGACTCGGTCGGGCAGCGGCTGCAGCGCGCGTTCCCCGGCGCGCGCATCGTCAAATCGCTGTGCACGATGAACTGCGCGGTGATGGCGGACCCGTCGCTGGTCCCCGGCGACCACGTGGCTTTCCTCAGCGGTGACGAAGCCGCGGCCAAGGATCAGGTGAGGGAACTGCTCCAGTCGATGGGCTGGCGTCCGGTGCAGCTGATCGACCTCGGCGGCATCGAGACGGCAGCGGCGCAGGAACTGCTGATGCCGCTATGGATGCGCGTCACGATCGGACGCGGCGCCGGCGCCGCCCGCTTCAACTGGGCGATCAATGCGGAGGATCGCGGCTGACCTCGGCGCCACTTTGTCAGCTGGGCTTGTCGACCCCCTTGTGAGTGCACGGAAGGGTCGCGACAAGCTCGACCAACGACGGCTGGCGGCTGACTCGAATCAGCCGTTCAGCTCAGCCTCGTAGCGCTCCCAGCCCTGATCGCGGAGCCGGACTCCAGCCTCCCGCATGGGACTCGGTGCTTCACGGCCGCTGACCAGCAGCTGGATCTGCAGCACGACCCGCGCGTAGGCGCGCAC
>JBGAJF010000025.1:0-48603 GCA_044225075.1 Micropruina sp.
CCGACGGGTAGGCCCTCCCTAATCAGTTCAGCCCTCCCCTATAAGGCAGGGCTGAACTGATTAGGGAGGGGCCAGTGGGGGTTACCAGCTGACGTGCAGGGGGCGTCCCTCGTTGAAGCCGGACGCGGACTGGATGCCCACGACCGCGTTGGAGGCGAACTCGGGGAGGGTCCGGGCGCCGGCGTAGGTGCAGCTGGAGCGGACGCCGGCGACGATGAAGTCGATCAGGTCCTCGACGCCGGGACGGGCCGGGTCGAGGTACATCCGGGAGTGCGAGATGCCCTCCTCGAACAGCGCCGCACGAGCGCGCTCGAAGCGGGACTGCTCGCGGGTGCGCATCCGGACCGCGCGGGCGGACGCCATCCCGAACGACTCCTTGTAGGGACGTCCGTCGTGGTCGGTGACCAGGTCACCGGCTGATTCGTGGGTCCCGGCGAACCAGGAGCCGATCATCACCGCGCCCGAGCCGGCGGCCAGGGCGAGCGCCACATCCCGCGGGTGCCGGACGCCGCCGTCGGCCCAGATCGCCTTGCCGCTGGTGCTGGCCTCGGCTGCGCATTCCAGCACCGCCGAGAACTGCGGACGGCCCACCCCGGTCTGCATCCGGGTCGTGCACATGGCCCCGGGACCGACGCCCACCTTCACCACGTCGGCGCCGGCATCGATCAGGTCGGCGGCGCCCTCCGCGGTGACAACGTTGCCGGCTACCAGCGGCACAGAACTGTCCCGGGCGGTCAGCATGGCGCGGACCAGGCGCAGGCCTTCGATCATCCGCTCCTGGTGGCCGTGCGCGGTGTCCATCACCAAGACGTCGGCGCCGGCGTCCAGCAGCTCGGCGGCACGCCGCTCGACGTCCTTCGAGATGCCGACCGCGGCCCCAACCCGGAGCCGACCGGACGCGTCCAGGGCCGGGGGATAGAGCGTGGCGCGCAGAGCGCCCTTGCTGGTCATCAGGCCGGCCAGCTTGCCGTCCTGGACGGCCAGCGCCACCCGGTGCCGACGGGCGCTGAGCAGCTCGAAGACGTCCGCCGGCGATGTCTGGGGGTCGACCAGGGTGAGATCGGTCGACATCGCCTCGTGTGCCTGGACGAACCGGTCCAACCCGGCCGCCTCGGACGGCCCCAGCAGGCCCACCGGGACGCCGTCCTCGACGACCACCACCAGGCCGTGAGCGCGCTTCGGCAGCAGGTTGAGAGCCTCGCCGATCGTGGTGCTCGGGTCGACGTGCACCGCCGTGTCGAAGACCGTGTCGGCAGCCTTCACCCGAGTGATCGTCTCGGCCACGATGGAGGTCGGCAGGTCCTGCGGAATGATCGCGATGCCGCCTCGGCGCGCCACCGTTTCGGCCATCCGGCGTCCGGAGATCGCCGTCATATTTGCCACCACCAGCGGCAGCGGCAGCCGTAGCGCATCGGTGCTGGTCAGGTCCACGTCGAGCCGCGACGCCACCGAGGAACGCCGGGGCGCCATGAACACATCGTCGTAGGTGAGGTCATGGGCCGGCACCGGATTCAGGAAACGCACCGGCAGATCCTATCGCGACAAAAAGCGGTGCCGCCGAGATCGGATCTTGGCGGCACCGCTGTGCATTGCGGGTGAGGTTCAGTGACTGATTTCGCTGGCCTTCTCTCCTGCGGTCACCTCATGATCGGCATCACCGTGGCCATCAGCATGATGATCGGCCTCGGCGATCTCCTCGGACGTCGGCTTGCTGATCACCCCGGCGAAGTACCAGCGCGACATCAGCGCCCGCAGCTTGCTGACGCCGGCGCCCTTCTCGGCCACCCCCCGCGCGTCGGTGGCCGGAGCAATCTCCAACGCCGTGCGCTGGGCGTGCTGGGTGAGGGTGAACTTCTCGTCGACCGAGATCGGACGGTGCGGCTCGGAGTAGCCGCCGTCCGGCGCCCGCTCGATGATGCCGGTTTCGCTGCCGTGCAGGACGCGCTCGGCGTCGGCACGCTGCAGCGAGATGCAGATCCGCTTGGTGATGATGAAGGCGACGACAGGTGCCACGAACACCGCGACCCGCATGAACTCGGTGATCGCGTTCAGCGAGAGGTGGAACTGGGTGGCGAGGATGTCGTTGCCGCCGGCCAGCCAGAACATCGCGTAGCAGGTCATCGCAGCGACGCCGATCGCGGTGCGGGTCGGGTTGTTGCGAGGACGCTCCAGCACGTGATGCTCGGACTTGTCGCCGGTGACCCACGCTTCCACGAACGGGTACAAGGCGAGCAACCCGAACAGTGACGTCATTAGGACCACGCCGGGCAGAACGATGTTCCACGACCACGTCGTGCTGCCCAGGTGCCACTCCCAGTTCGGCATGATCCGGACCGCACCCTCGACCCAGCCCATGTACCAGTCGGGCTGTGAACCCGCGCTGACCTGCGCCGGGTTGTACGGGCCGACCGTCCACACCGGGTTGATCTGCATCGTGGCGCCCATCAGAATCGACACTCCGAAGACCACGAAGAAGAAGCCGCCCGCCTTGGCCATGTACACCGGGAACAGCGGGTAACCGACCACATTGCCGTCCTTGCGGCCCGGGCCGGGGTAGTGGGTGTGCTTGTGGTAAACGACCAGCGCCAGGTGGGCGGCGATCAGTCCGAGCAGCAGACCCGGCACCAACAGGATGTGCACCATGTACAGCCGCGGAATGACCAGCTCACCTGGGAACTCGCCACCGAAGACGAAGAACTCCGCCCAGGTGCCGATCAGCGGGATGGAGCGGATCAGGCCGTCCACGAACCGCAGACCGGTGCCGGACAGCAGGTCGTCGGGCAGCGAGTAGCCCGCGAAGCCCTCGATCAGCGACATCGAGAACAGGCCGACGCCGATCAGCCAGTTGATCTCGCGCGGCTTCCGGAAGGCGCCGGTGAAGAAGATGCGCAGCATGTGCACCGTCATGGAGGCCACGAACAGCATGGCCGCCCAGTGGTGGATCTGCCGGACCAACAGGCCACCGCGGATGTCGAAGGACAACGCCAGCGTCGAGGCGAAGGCCTCGGACATCGGCAGGCCGCGCATCAGCTGGTAGGTGCCCTGGTACTCGACCTCAGCCATCGACGGCTTGAACCAGATGGTCAGGAACACGCCGGTCAGCAGCAGGATGATGAACGAGTACAGCGCGATCTCGCCGAGCAGGAACGACCAGTGGTCGGGGAAGATCTTGCGCAGGTTCTTCTTCAGCAGCGACGCCAGGCCGACCCGGTCGTCCGCCCAGGTGGCGACACCGACCACGCCTGGCGGCACGTTCGCTTTGGGAGGACGCTCGGCGTTGAGGGCCGGTGAGTCGGTGGAGACGTCAGTGGGCTCGGCCATCACTGATCACCTTCCTTGAAGTCGCCGTTGGAGTCACGTTCGAAGAAGCTCGGACCGACCGGGACGGTGAAGTCGCTGCGGGCCACCAGGTAGCCGTCGGCGTCCACCGTGATCGGCAGCTGGGGCAGGGCCCGGGCGGCCGGGCCGAACACCACGACGCCGGAGTTTCCCAGGTCGAAGGTCGACTGGTGGCAGGGGCACAGCAGATGGTGCGTCTGCTGCTCCCACAGGCTGATCGGGCAGCCCACATGGGTGCAGATCTTGGAGTAGCAGAGGATGCCGCCGACCTGCCAGTCCTTGCGGGACTCGGGGATCTTGATCCGGGACGGATCCATCCGGACGATGATGATCGCTGCCTTGGCCTTCTCGATCTGGAAGGAGGCGCCGTGGTGATCCCAGAGATTGTCCGGCTGAGCATTGACCAGCTGACCGATCTCCAGGTCGGACGCCTTCAACGGCCGGCGGGTGACGTCGTTGACCAGCTTCACGCCCTCGGCCCAGATGGTGCGCTCGATGGTGCGCTTGCGCACCTCGGCGGTCGGCCAGGGGCCCATGTCGGCGAACAGCACAACAGCCGGCACCGCGATCACGCCGAGGGCACCGCCGAGAGCGCCGCCGATCAGCTTGCGGCGTCCCAAACCGGACTGCTCGGCGCCCTTGGCGAACTCGGCGGCGAACACCTCGCGGTCGGCCTCGGACGACGCGGCCGGGTGGCGGTCCTCGGCCACCTCCTCGTCGCCCATGATGGTCTTCGCCCAATGGATGCAGGCCAGACCGATCAGCAGTGTCGCCAGGCCACCGGTGAGGCCGAGCAGGAACGTGGTGGCGTCCCACTCCATGCCGAAGATGGTCACGAACGAGTTCCGCGGAATCGTGAAGTACAGCACCACGAACGCGATCGCCAGCACCGGAACGGCGCCCAGCATCAGTAGGACCTGCCGGTAGACCCGCTCCCCAGCGTCCTTGTCGGCGTCCGTCCAACGTTCGACATGTTCCTCGATGCCCGGATCGGGCACCGGGAAGCGCTCGACGTCGGCGCCTTCTTTCCTGGTTTCGATGCTCATCGAGCCCGGGCTCCCTTCGCGGCGATCCAGACGGCGAGCAGGCATAGCCCGCCGATACCGATGATCCAGGCGAACAGGCCCTCGGCCACGGGGCCGAGTGCCCCGAAGGTCAGGCCGCTGCTCGGCTGGGCGTGCAATGTCTCCAGGTAGCCGACGATCGCGCGCACGTTGTCGTCGGGCAGCGCGCCGCTGCTGAACACCGGCATCTGCTGCGGACCGGTGCGCAGGGCTTCCCAGATGTGCTTTCCGTCGACACCCACCAGGCTCGGCGCGTACTTGCCGTTCGGCAGTGCGCCGCCGGCGCCCTCGAAGTTGTGGCAGGCGGAGCAGTTGGTGCGGAACAACTCGCCGCCCTTGGCGAGCTCTTCGGCACTGAGGCCCTCGCCGCTGTATTGCTCAGGGGTGGGTACCGCCGGGCCGGGGCCCAAGCTGGCCACGAAGGCGGCCAGGCTGGCGATCTCTTCGTCGGAGTAGGTGTTCGGCTTACGGGGAGCCTGGGCGCCGGGATTCGCCATCGGCATCCGCCCGGTGCTCACCTGGAAGTCCACGGCGGCGCCGCCGACACCGACCAGGGACGGGCCCTGCTCGGTGCCCTCACCGTTCATGCCGTGGCAGGACGAGCAGGTCACGCGGAACAGGGCCTTGCCCTCGGCCACTTGCTGGCTGTTGCCGGTGTCTGCCGACACCCGCGCGACCGGCGCCACGGCGGCGTACAGCGCACCCATGAGCAGCAGGGCCATCACCAGCAACGCCGGCCGAGTGGCCCGGTGTCGCCGGTTGGTGGTCAGGAAACGCACGAGGATTCCTCCTAGGTCGAGCTGCTCAGCGCAGGATGTAGATGACGCCGAACAGGATGATCCAGATCGCGTCGACGAAGTGCCAGTAGTAGGACGTCACGACGGCGTGCACCGCCTGCTCGTGGGTGAAGGTGCGGGTCATGTAGGTGCGGCCCAACATGAACAGGAAGGCGATCAGGCCGCCGGTGACGTGCAGGCCGTGGAAGCCGGTGGCCAGGAAGAATGCCGACGAGTAGGCGTTGGTGGAGATCGTGAAACCCTCGGCGAACAGCGTCGCGTACTCCGTTGCCTGGCCGCCGATGAAGATGGCGCCCATCACGAAGGTGAGGATGTACCACTCGCGCAGCCCCCATTGACCGACCTGGAGTATCGAACCGGTGCGGCCGACCTGACCGCGCTCGGCCTTCCACACGCCCATCTGGCAAGTCACCGAGGACAGGATCAGGATCAGCGTGTTGGCGACGGCGAACGGCATGTTGAAGTGCGCCGTCCCCCACTCCCAGAGGCTTTCGGTCCCGGCCTGGGCCGCCGCCGCGTTGGTGATCGACCGCAGGTTGAAGTATGCGGCGAACAGCGCGGCGAAGAACATCAGGTCGGAGGCGAGCCAGATCCAGGTGCCGACGGCAACCATGTCGGGCCGGCCCTTGGTGGGGTGCAGACGAGACTGCGCGATCGGGTGCACCGCCCCGTGCGGCACGGCTGCCGCGGCGCTCGAGTGAGAGTGAGTCACTCGGTCATTATGGCTGCTCAGAGCCGATTGGTCACCCTCTGCGGCCACCGATTCTTGTGCTGTGGTGTTACAGCTGGTGTGACCCGCGGTTGGGCGGCTCAGATCGGGGCGGGGGATAATGCCGATATGGCCCCGTTGCCGTCGCTTCTGCCGTTGCATGCCGATCCGGGAAACCAGCCGCCGCCGCTGACTCCGGACACGTTGCTGACCGCGTGGACCTTCGAGCCGTGGGTCGTCGCCGGTCTGGTGCTGATGGCCGGCCTGTACCTGTTGGGGGTGCGCCGACTGGCCGCTCGGGGCGACCGCTGGCCGGTGGGTCGCACGCTGGCCTGGTGTGTCGGCGGCACGGGGACGATCGCCGTCGCGCTGCTCAGCGCCCTGGGCACCTATGACACGGTGCTGTTCAGCGTCCATATGGTGCAGCACATCCTGCTGTCGATGGTGGCACCGGTGTTGATGGCGGTCGGTGCCCCGATCACGCTGCTGCTGCGCAACCTGGGCGGGCTGGGTCGTCGCCGGGTGGTCCGCGTGCTGCATTCCTGGCCGGCGAAGGTACTGACCTGGCCGCCGTTGACCACCGCGCTGATGATCGCCAACCCGTACATGCTGTACATGACCGGGCTCTACCCACTGACGCTCTCGAACGCCTGGTTGCACGCCTTGATCCACGTGCACTTCCTGATCACCGGCTGCCTGTACTTCTGGCCGCTGATCGGCCTCGACCCGATGCCGACCAGGATCCCGTACTACATGCGGATGCTGCTGATCTTCGTCACGCTGCCGTTCCACGCCTTCCTCGGCGTGATCATCATGGGCTCGCCCCAACTGATCGCCGAGGACTGGTACCTGGCGTTCAATCGAGCCTGGCCGCCGAGCCCGTTGGAGGACCAGAATCTGGCCGGCGGGATCATGTGGGGTGCCGGTGACCTGATCTCGCTGATCATCCTGGCGGTCTTCTTCGTGCAGTGGTTCCGGCATTCGCAGCGCGAGGCGGCCCGGATCGATCGGCAGCTGGATCGTGAGGAAAGGCTGGCCGCCCGGGCTGCGGCGTCGCGCTACGATGCTGGCGAAACCCCCGGTCAGCTGCCCGCAGACGAGGAACGCGCATGAGCCACGACACCGCCAGGATCCTGGTCTACTCCGATGATCGGACGACGCGGGAGCAGGTGCGGCTGGCGCTGGGCCGGCGGGTGGCGTCAGATCTGCCCGACCTCGAGGTGTACGAGGCGGCTACTCAACCGGCCGTGCTGTCAGCGGTGGACGCCGGTGGCATTGATCTGCTGATCCTGGACGCCGAGGCGAACCCGTCCGGGGGAATCGGGCTGTGCAAACAGCTGAAGGACGAGATCGCAGAATGTCCGCCGATCCTGGTGCTGATCATCCGGGTGGCCGACTCCTGGCTGGCCACCTGGTCGCGTGCGGACGCCGTGTCGATGTACCCGGTCGATCCGGTCCGGCTTCCGGGCGCGGTCGCCGACCTGCTGCGGGCTCGGCTCGGCCGGGCGGCCTGAGGTGGAGTACACCTGGCCCGATGTGCTCACCGGGCTGATCGCGGGCGATCACCTGAGTGCCGAGGTGGCAGCCTGGGCGATGAGTGAGATTCTGGCCGGCAACGCCACCGATGTGCAGATCGCCGGCTTCCTGGTGGCGCTGCGCGCCAAGGGCGAGACGGTGGAGGAGATCGCCGGGCTCGCCGAGTCGATGCGGGATCGGGCTACCCCGATCCCGCTCGGCACCGAAGCGGTGGATGTCGTCGGCTCGGGAGGTGACCGGGCGAACACGGTGAACGTCTCCACCATGGCCGCGGTCGTCGCGGCGGCCGCCGGCGTTCCCGTGGCCAAGCACGGGAACCGGGCGGCGTCGTCGGCCTGCGGTGCCGCCGACGTCCTGGAGGCGCTCGGCGTCGCGCTCGACGTACCCCCCGAGGATCAGCCCGCGGTGTTGGCCGAGGCCGGCATCGTGTTCCTGTTCGCCCCGCTCTATCACCCGTCGTTGCGGCATGCGGCGGCTGCGCGCGGCCAGTTGGGCATCCAGACCCCATTCAACTTTCTCGGACCGCTGGCGAACCCGGCGCGCCCGGCCGCTCAGGCGGTGGGCATCGCGAATCCGAGGGTGGCCGCGCTGGTGGCCGGCGTGCTGGCTCGCCGGGGCACGCGTGGCCTGGTCTTCCACGGCGACGACGGGTTGGACGAACTGACCACCACCACGACGTCCGACATCTGGCTGATCCGCGACGGCGAGATCGCGGTGACTGCTCTCGACCCGGCCGAGCTGGGTTTTGCCCCGGCCACGCCCGGCGACCTGGTCGGCGGCGATGTCGCCCGCAACGCCGACATCGCCCGCCGCACCCTGGCCGGCGAGCGCGGCCCGGTGCGGGACATCGTGGTGCTCAATGCGGCGGCCGCGCTGCTCGCCTTCCACGGCCCCGACCTCGGACGCGAACCCGCCGAACAGCTCGCTGAGCATGTCGCCACCGCCTCGGGGGCCATTGACTCCGGCGCGGCGGCCGGCGTGCTGCACACCTGGGCGGCCGCCACCCAGAAGCTGGCCCGCGGCGCCTGAACAGGCTCAGCCGCTGCCGGCGGGCACCAGGGCGGAGGTGGCCAGCGCCAGGAACGGTCCGGCCACCAACGCCGGCCCGTAGGGAAAAGCGCGACCACGTCCGGACGCTCGCCAGGCCACACCCCAGGCCACGCCGAGCAGCCCGCCCACGATCAGCGCCCCGGCCAGCAACGGCCAGCCGACGACGGCGGACGCCGCGCCGATCACCGGCGCCAGCCGGACGTCGCCGAACCCAAAGCCACCGCCGAAGCGCCAGAACACCCAGAACAGCGTCCCGGCGGCGACGGCGCCCAGGGCGGCGCGGACCAGGGCGTCGACGCCCAGCCATCCGCTGGCGGCCAGCAAACCGGCGGCGGTGAGCAACCAGGCCGCCTGCGCCAGCCGTTTCGGCAGGTAGCCGGTGCGGGCGTCGATCACCGCGGCCAGCACACCCGGGCCGGCGAGCCCCAGCCAGACCGGGGCCACGGTGGGGATGATCAGCACGACCAGGGTGCCGGCGAGGGCGACCGCGACGAAGACGACGATCACGGTGGCGGGTGTGGCAAGCCGCCGGTAGGGATCCATTCCGGGCTCACCGATGGGCGCCGGCAGTGCGCGCAACAACGCCGGCGTGCCCAGGGCGAGACAGGCGGCGAGCAGTGTCGGCAATGCCGGCAGCCAGGTCATGGCCGCAGCCTAGGCGGCCAGCCAGGAGCGGCCGGCCTCGGTCTGCCCGAGTCGCTCGGCGGCCAGCGCGAGAATCTCGGTGAGCCGGGTGCATGAGGTGGCCTCGCCCTCCACCAGCAGGGTCAACTCGTCGAGGCCGATCTGGCACCACCGCGCCATCCGCAGTGGATCGGCGCCCGCCACAAGCTGATCGCGGAGGCGCCGCCCGGTGAGCCATGCCGGCACCCGCAAGGACCGCATCGCATGCAGTTCGCGGACGTCGATCTGCAGCAGCCGCGCCGCCAGCCGGGGCGCGATCTTGGTCTGGGTGCGGCCGGCGCGTCCGGACAGCAGCGCGTGGACGGCGGTGAGTGAGACGTCGGCGGCGACCGCGACCACCTGCCAGGGCACCGCCGTCGTCTCGACCGCGTGGCGGACATGGGCGCGGAAGGGTGCGGCGTCCACCCAGCTGGAACGGCAGGTGGCGGACTCGGCCGATGCAATTGCTCTCACACCCTAGAAGGCAGTTCTGAGGGGGTGCTTTGTGAAACGCGAGACAAAAATGTCCGAAACCCGCTAACAACCTGCCGTGGTCCGGTGCAGCGGCGTCGGCGGGCAGACGCCAGATGGGGCGGCCGCGAGTCTGCAGCCGCCCCATCTGGTGCGTTGTCGTTCAGCGCTGGGCGCGCACGAACCCCGCCCGCTCGGCGGCCTCGGTGGAGTTGAACCACACATCGGTGATGGTGCGTTCATAACCCCCCGAGCCCTGCAGGTGGTACTTCATCGAGCGCTCATTGCCCTTGATCTCGTAACCCTCGGGCGGTTCCGCCCCCACGTACGATCCCTCGCCGTAGGGGCTATCAGCTAAAGGGGAGGCATCACCCTTTGCGTCCTTCGCCTTCTTCTTTGCGTCGTCGACCGCGTCGGCGGCCTTGTCGGCAACTTCCTCGGCCTTGTCAGAGACCTCATCGCCTACCGCGGCAGCGGCCCTCTTGGCGTCGTCGATCGCCTCGCCGGCCTTGTCGAGAGCCTCACTGCCGGCGTCCTTGACGTCCTCTGCGGCATCGGTCGCCGCATCCTGCAGGTCGCCGGCCTTGTCGGCGACGGCGTCCTTGATCTCGCCGGCTTTGTCGGCAGCGTCGTGCGCCTTGTCGGCCGCTGCGTCTCTCACCTCGTGCGCCTTGTCGACCACGGCGTCCTTCACCTCATTCGCCTTCTCGACCACGGCGTCCTTCACCTCGTTCGCCTTGTCAGCAACGGTTGCGGCAGCATCCTTGGCCTTGTCTGCCACGGTCTTGGCGCCGTCCTTGGCCTTGTCGACCACGTCGGCGACCGGATCGGCCACGTACGGACGGGACGGCTCGTGGGTCTCCCACCCGGCCTCGGGCCCGGCAAGCAACTTGCGGACTGCGTAGACCACGCCGGCCAGCACGGCGCCGGCGAGGGCGATCAGGCCCAGGGTCTTGCCCACGCTGCGGCGCTTCGGCTGGGGTGTGATCTCGGCCACCTGATCGCCGATCTCGGCCACCTCGTCCTTGACCAGGTCGGCCGCTTTGTACAGCGCAGCAGCCAGCCAGGGCAGGAAGTCGTTCTGAACCTTGTCACGAGCGATGTCCACCGTCGGAGGAACCCGCTCGAGGGTCTCGTCCACTATCGGACGGACTTTCTTCACCGCGCTGTCGACCGCCGGAGTGACCTTGTCGAGCGCCTCGTCGATGGCTGGATGGACGCGGTCGAGGGTCTCGGCGGCGAGCTTGGCGCCCCGCTTGCGGGCGTCGGTCAGCTTCGGCTGGACGCGCTCGTAGGCCTCGGTGACGGCATGGCTGACACCCCTGAACGAGGGTTCGATCCGCTCGTAGGCGTCCTTGAGGTTCGGCTCGACCCGCTCGTAGGCGTCCGAGGCGAACTCAACACCGCGCTTACGCACGGTTTCCAGAGCGGGCTGCACCCGGTCGTAGGCGTCCGCAGCGAACTCGGTGCCGCGCTTGCGGGCCTCGTCGACGTAGTCGCCCGCCTGTTCGACCAAGGGGGTGAGCCTTTGCACCGCCTCGTCGATAGCTGCCCGGCCGGCGTCTGCGGCTGACTCGGCGGTCGATTCGACGGCCTTCAGCGGCTTCTTACGCTTCACTGTTCCTCCAGTGGTTGGTTGGTCACGGCTGTACCGCGTTGCCCCAAACTACCGGCCCGTGACAGCGCCGAACAGGTTTGACGCCGCATTCCACCCCTAGCGGGTGAGCGTATGGCCGCCGGCGGGCGGTCAGTGTCGGGGCTGCAGGAGCCGGCGCTTCGCGGTGTCGACAACCTCGGACGCGATGGCGTCCAGCAGCGGCGAGCGCAGATTCCACTGCTGCCAATAGAGCGCCACGTCCACCGATGGGCCGCCCAGGCCCACCAATTCACCGGCGGCGACCGCGTCCGTCGACTGGAACGCGGGTACCAGCCCCCAGCCCAGTCCGGCGCGGACGGCGCGTGCATAGTCGGCCGATGCGGGAACGAAATGGCGCGGCGGCAGGGTCGGATCGACCCCGCGCGCGGTCAGCCAGCCGGTCTGCAGATCGTCACGCCTGTCGAAGTCGACCAGCGGCGCGAGCGCCAGATCGGCCGCAGTGGCGCCGCTCGGCAGCCACCGGTCGACGAACGAGGGTCGGGCCATCGCCTGGTAGCGCATCACGCCGAGCGGCACCACCCGGCAACCGGCCACCGGTCGGGACCGGGAGGTGACCGCGCCCATCACGGTGCCCGACTCGAGCAGACCGGCGGTGAAGTCCTGGTCGTCGCGATGCAGATCGAAGACCACCGGCCGGGTGCGGGCCAGCTCGGCTAGCGGCTCCAGGAACCAGGTGGCCAGCGAGTCGGCGTTGACCGCCAGCGGCACGCTCATCGGCGTCCCGGCCGGATCGTCCGCCCCCACATCGAGCAGCAGGTCGTGCTCCAGCAGCGCCAGCTGCCGCGCCATCCGGACGACGGCGTGCCCCGCCTCGGTCGGCCGGACCGGCTTGCTGCGGACCAGCAGCACGCGCCCGAGCTGGACCTCCAGCGCCTTGAGCCGTTGACTGACCGCGCTCGGAGTGAGGTGCAGCCGCGCGGCGGCGGCATCGAGAGTGCCCTCGTCGACGATGGCGGCCAAGGTCTCGGCCAGTTCGAGAGAGATCCGCATATTCAGTGATGCTAATGCAACTGAAGAATCATGAACTGGACTAAGGATGGCTGGTCGCCTAGCGTCACCGGGGTGACGTCCTATCTCGCCGGCCTCGGGCTCGGGTTCTCGCTGATCATCGCCATCGGTGCCCAGAACCTCTTCGTGTTGCGTCAAGGCGTCCGGCGGGAGCACGTCATTCTCACCGCGACCATCTGCGCCGCCTCGGACGCCCTGCTGATCGTGGCCGGCGTCTCCGGGGTCGGCCTGATGCTGCAGGCGGTGCCCTGGCTGTTCGACGCCGTCCGCTGGGCCGGGGCGGCTTTCCTCACCGGTTACGCCATCCTGGCCGGACGCCGGGCCTGGACCGGCGGAAGCGAGACTCTGCGGGTGGCGGGCGAGCGGTCCTCCGGCTCGGACGCGTCCCAGCCGGCCTCCGAAACCGCGGCGGGACCGGGCGGGCTCATGGTGGCGACCCGGACGAGGGCGCTACCGGTTGCCGTTACGGCGCTGGCCCTCACCTGGCTGAATCCGCATGTCTATCTCGACACCGTCTTCCTGCTCGGCACCGTCGCCAACGCGCGGGGGGACGGCCGCTGGGTGTTCGCCGGTGGTGCGGCAACCGCCAGCGTCATCTGGTTCTACGGCCTGGCTCTGGGCGCCCGGGTGTTGTCCACCTGGCTGGCGACGGCGCGGGCCTGGCGAATCTTCGATGCGGTCATCGCGGTGGTGATGCTGGCCCTGGCGCTCGGCCTGGTGCTGAGCCACTGACCGCGTCCGGAGTCTGGGCCGAGCGCGCGGGCCGGGCGAGAGGCGGGTTTGCGGGTGTGTCAGGATGGGCGGCACCCACAGCGGACAAGCTGGGCGGCGTCGTGGCCGCTCGAAGGAAAGGACAACCACCGTGGCCCAAACCGCCACTCTGCACACCAATCACGGCGACGTCGTCATCGAGCTGTTCGAGGACCAGGCACCGAAGACGGTCGCCAACTTCGTCGGCCTGGCGACCGGCACCCAGGAGTACATCGACGCCGAATCCGGCGCTCCCACCACCGGGAACTTCTACGACGGGTTGATCTTCCACCGGATCATCGACGGCTTCATGATCCAGGGCGGCTGCCCGCAGGGCAGCGGACGAGGCGGCCCCGGCTACACCTTCGCCGACGAGTTCCACCCCGAGCTGCGCTTCGACCGCCCCTATCTGCTGGCCATGGCCAACGCCGGCCCCGGCACCAACGGGTCGCAGTTCTTCATCACCGTGGGCCCGACCCCGCACCTCAACCGGCGGCACACCATCTTCGGCGAGGTTACCGAGGAGGCCAGCCGGAAGGTGGTCGACGAGATCGCCCAGGTGCGCACCGGTTACGGCGACCGTCCGGTCGAGCCGGTGGTGATCGAGTCGGTCACCGTCGCCTGAAGGTCAGGCCCGTGCGCTGGAGGTGACCGGAACGGGCGCCAACGGCGTACCGGCGTTGAGCCAGGCGGTCAGGCCGACGGCGATCAGCAGCACGAGTGCGGCGGCGACCAACCACCCGATCAGCACACGGTCGCGGGCGCGGCGTCCGCTCACTCGGCGCCCAAGGAGAAGGCCGCCTCCAGATCGTGCGAGGAGTAGGCCCGGAAGGCGATGTGGGTCTCGGTATCGACCACGCCGGGCACCCGATTGAGCTGTTCGGTGACCACCTCGGAGACCTGGTCGATCGAGCGGACCCGGATCATGGCGATCAGGTCGATGCCGCCGGTCACCGAGTACACCTCTGAGACGCCCTCCAAGCCGGCGATCTCGGTGGCCACGTCGGGAATGCGGGCGACCTCGGCCTGGACGAAGACAATCGCGGTGATCATGGCGAGAGCCTAGACCGTGCCCAGAGCGTGTCGAGCGAGTTCTCCCTCGGCCAGCCCGACGTGCAACGGCCAACTCCACTGGCCGTCGATCTCGATCAGCCGGACGCCGGGGCGCTCCAGCCAGGCGGCGATCCGTTCGGTCTCTTCCACCGTCGCCGCCGGCTGCGGCCCAGGCGGTGGGCTTACCTGCTCGGCGGCGGCCACCGCGGCGCGGGCCACCGCCTGAGGGACGTCACCCGGGAGTGCCCGGGCGGCGCCGGCCAGCCGTCCGTAGCGGACGACATGGATCTCCCAGTCGCCGCGGTCGCGGCAGGCGGCGACGATCTGCGGGCAGCCGGCGAGGCTCGCCACGCGATGATGGCGCAGAGTGCTGCGCGCGAAGGTGGCGAGACGGTCGGTGAGGGTCGCGGCGTCCTCGAATCGTTGCTTCGCGACCAGTCCGGTCAGCCTGCCGCGAGCGGCCCGCAGCACCGGACGGATGTCGCTGGTCAGGCCCGCCCAGACCTGCTGGACCACATCGGCGTAGGCCTCGGGAGTGATCGCCAACTCACACGGCGCGCAACAGCGACCCAGTTCGCCCAGCATGCACGAACCGGACGGTCGTCTGGCCGACAGCCGGGTGGTGCACTGCCGGATCGGGAACGCGTCGTAGAGCGCGGCCTGGACCGCCTCGGCGGTGCCGCGCCGTCCGAACGGGCCGAAGTAGGCGGCACCGTCGGGCAGACATCGGCGCACGATCGAGAGCCGTGGATAGGGCTCGCGGGTCAGCTTCAACCAGAGCTGTCGCTCGGGGTATTTGGAGCGTCGGTTGTACCGGGGCGCATGGGCGGCGATCAGCCGCAGTTCGAGCACCTCTGCCTCGAGTTCGCTGCTGCAGGTGAGGTGTTCGACGCCGGTCGACACCCGCACCATCTCGTCGATCCGCGGCCGGGTTTCGGCAGCGGTGAAATAGCTGCGCACCCGGCTTCGCAGATTGCGGCTCTTGCCGACGTAGAGCACCTGACGGCGCAGCCGGCCCTCGGCGTCGCGTCCGTCGGCGACGAACCAGTAGACCCCGGGCGAGGCAGGCAAGCCAGCTGCCCAGGTTCGTTTGGCGCGGCGTTGCGGCGACACCCGGCGGGTGAACTCGACGAGATCCTCCAGGGTGTGGACGCCGAGATTCCCGACTCGCTCGAGGAGGCCGTGCAGCACGGTCACGGTCGCACGGGCGTCGGTCAACGCGCGGTGATTGGGCGCGGTCTCGGCGCGGAAGTGCTGGGCCAGGGTGGCCAGCTTGTGGTTGCGGACCTCGTCGCGCAGCAGCGCCTGCCTGGCCAGGGCGACCGTGTCGATCACCGGCGGGTTCGGCCAGGCGTAGTCGAGGTGGGCGCAGGCCCGCTTCAGGAAGCCCACGTCGAAGGCCGCGTTGTGGGCGACCAGGACGCACCCGGCGGCGAACTCCAGGAAGCTGGGCAAGACCGAGGCCAGCGGCGGGGCGCCGGCCACCATCGTGTCGGTGATCCCGGTGAGGACGGCGATCAGCGGGGGTATATGGGTCGCCGGATTGACCAGGGTCTGGAACTCGCCGAGCAGTTCGCCGCCCGCCACCTTGACCGCGCCCACCTCGGTGACCTTGTCGTCGGCACTGCCGCCGGTGGTCTCGAGGTCGACGACACAGAACTGGACCTGGCTCAACGGCGTGCCCAGGTCGTCGAAGGTGGGTTGGCTGGTCAACGACGTCATGAACCGGGACGCTAGGAGCCGGCACTGACAAAACTGTCAGAGGTGGCTCGCAGACTGCCGTCATGGAGATGTTGAGGATCGATTGCGGGACCTGCGCGGTGCGCGGTCCCGCCTGCGGCGACTGCATGGTGACGGCGCTGCTGGGCGCCGATCACGACGTGGTCGAGTTCTGCACCGACGAGGTGAGCGCGCTGCGGGCGATGACCGCTCAGGGACTGCTCCCTCCCCTTCGGCTGGTCGAGCCTGTATCATTACGGCCGACGCTAGATCCGGAGGGGGACTGGTTTGCGTCGGGGGCTGGCGTCGTTTAGCCTTTTTTAAGGTTTGGTCCGCTGGCTTCCCCGCAGTGACCCCATTGTGATCGTCAGGAGGCGATGGTGCGACTGCGTGCCTTTGTTCGAGGTGGATTGGTGGCTGTGGCCAGCGCCGCGGTCGTGTTCGCCGGCCCTACGGTGCGCCCTGCGTCCGCAGATCCGCTGAGCGACGCCAAGGACAAACTGGCCAAGATCGAGCAGGAGCAGAGCAAGATCGGCGAGCAGTGGGCCGAGGTCAAGCTGCGCCTGGCCGACGGCAAGACCAAGGTCGCCACCCTGAACGCCGACATCGCGGCGCAGCAACGCAAGGTCAACGATCTGCGCAAGCAGGCGCAGCAGGTCGCCATCAGTCGCTTCCAGAGCCAGGGCGTCGACATCACCGTGCAGTTGGTCACCTCGCCCGACCCGGACTCCTTCCTCTCCGACATGTCGACCATGGGCAAGGTCGACCAGAACATGAACTCGCTGCTGCAGGACTACCAGACGCAGCAGGCCAACCTCGCCGATCTGCAGCGCGCCGCACGCGATCAGGTGACCACCATCGCCGCCGAAGAGAAGCGCCTGGCATCGCTGAAGACCCAGATCGACGCCAAGATCCGCGAGGGTCAGGCTCTGGTCGACCAGCTGACCGAGCAGGAGCGGCAGCGACTGAACGCCGAGGACGCGGCGTCTCGCGACGCCTCCCGCAAGGCCATCAACGACGACAACTTCGTCGATGACACCGGCTCCGCCGACTCCAGGGCGCTGCGCGCCGTGAAGTACGCCGTCTCCAAGGTGCGGACCGGTCAGTACGTGTGGGGGGCCGAGGGTCCGAACGACTTCGACTGCTCCGGGTTGATGCTCGCCGCCTACCGCACCGTCGGCATCTCCCTGCCGCATTCCTCGCGCGTCCAGTCGACCCTGGGCCGGCCGGTCGCCCGTGACCAGCTGAAGCCCGGCGACCTGCTGTTCTTCTACAACCCGATCCACCACGTCGGCATGTACATGGGCAACGGCCTGTTCGTGCACGCGCGCAATCCGCGCAACGACCTGGAGATCACCAGGTTGTCCTCCTACCCGGCCTACCAGGGTGCCCGCCGCGTCGTCGGTTGATCGGATTCGCCGCACTCTGCTGCTGGCCGGCCCGGCGCTGTTGCTCGGTGCGTGCGCACCGGCGCCGTCCGGACGTCTCGATGACCTGGCCCGCACGCTGACCGCGAGCCTGGCGACCGAGGACGAGAGGGGCTTTCTGACCGCATTCGCGCCGTCGCAGGGCGCCCAGGCGCTCGGACACCGAATGTTCGCCACCCTCTCGCAGGCGCCCGCCGCGCTCAGCACCGCCGCCGATCGGCTGCGGGTGTGCTGGGGACTGCCGGGCGAACCGCGAGTCTGCAGCGAGGCGACGGTCGGGATGGCTGAGGGCCGGATAGCCAATCTCGTCGCGGCGACCTCCGGCGTGGAGTGGCTCGGTCAGCCGCTGGGGATCCACACCTCGGCAACCTTGGTGGTGGCGGCAGGGTCAGCCGCAAATCTGAGCCGCTGGTCGCGGGCGGCGGAGGCGGGCATCGCCGCGCTGGCCAGGGTCGCGCCGACGGGCCGATCCTGGGCTCAGCCGGTGGTCGTGCTGGTGCCCGACGAACTGACCGGCTTCGCCGCCTATGCCGGTTCGGACGCCGCCCGGGTCGCCGCAGTCACCGTTGTGCCTGGCCTTGCCGAGAGTGAGGGCGTCCGCGTGGTGGTCAATCCGACGGTCGCCCAGAAGTCGGCCGACGATCAGGTGCTGATCACTCATGAGGCGGTGCACGCCTGGATGCTCTCGCCGCGGCTCACCGCAACGCCGGGGTGGCTGGTGGAGGGGATCGCCGAAGCGCTCACCGCGGAGGCACACCCGCAGGTGGCGAAGGTCAATCGTGGCCTCGCCCGCGCCGCGGTCAGCGGTGGCATCCCGCAGGCCCTGCCCGACGTCCAGCAGGCCACCCCGGCGACCTATGCGCTTGCTCAGCTGGCGGTGCAGGCGATGGTCGCCCAGATCGGGTGGCCGGCGGTGCTGGACGAAGCCGACGCCCGCACCCGAGGCGGTGCCCGGATCGCCGATGGGACCGTGCTGAACTGGTATCGCGACGTACTCGTCCGGTTGCGCTGAGCCGTTCCGGAGCCCGCCTCAGACCACCGCGCCGTCGCCGTCGACCGGCGGCCGCTGCCGCAACCGGTGCAACAGCAGGAACACGCCCAGGAAGAAGCCGAGCCCGGCGAGAACCGACACTGCCGTCGGGAACTGCACGCCGAAGGCCGCCATCAGCACCAGTACCAACGGCAGCACGACCAGAGCGGTGCCGGCGATACCTCCTGCGCTCCACCGCCGTGCCGGTGGTGGTGGCGGCGGGGTGAAGGGTTCCTCGAGCTCCTCGGGCGGCGTCCAGCTGCGGAAGTCGCTGGGCAGGTCGGCCGGCCGGCCCTCGACCGGTGACGCCGGCGAGCCCGGCAGGGACGGCGTCGGCGCGGACACCGAGGGTTCCGCGCGATCGGCGTCGGCCGATCCGGCACGGTCCTCCGCAGGGGTCAGGCCGCCCGGGAATTCGCGGGCCATCAACTCGTCGAACCGGGCGTCCTCGGGTCCTTTGCGGTTCATCGGCCTCAGCCGCCGGTCGGCAGGGTGTGCCCGGCCAGGAAGTCCACCGTGCGGGCGACGATCAGGTCGGCGTCGTTGTCCAACGGCGCGACGTGGGCACTGTCCGGCAACGCCACCTCGGTGATCTCCTCGGACGACACCTGTCGCAGCACGATCTCCTTGGAAACCATCGGAACCACGTCGTCGGCGTCCGAATACATGAGCAGGATCGGGCAGTAGACCAGGTCGAGCCTGGCTCGGACGTCGGCCCACAGTCGCATCATCGCGTGCACGCCGCGCAGCGGAGTGCGCGGGTAGCTGTGTTCGGTGACCCCGGCCTTTCGGATGCTGCTGCCGACGCTGTCGACGGTGCGAATCAGATGTTGGGCCAACGGCACCAGGGCGAGGCGCGGCTGGCCCACCAGCGCCGGGTTCACCAGGATCAGGCCGGCCACCTCGTCGGCGCGCCGTTCGGCCAGCTGGAGCGCGAGCGCTCCGCCCATGGAAAGTCCCGCCACGAAGACCGTGGCGCATTCGTCGCGGAGTTCGAGGAAGGCCCGCTCGGCGGCGGCGTACCAGTCTCGGCCGTCGGTGATCTCCAGCTCGCGCCAGCTGGTGCCGTGCCCCGGCAGCCGTGGCACCGACACCCGATAGCCAGCCTCGGTGACAGCGCTGGCCCAGGCGCGCAATGTCCAGGGGCTTGCGGTGAAGCCGTGTAGGAACAGCACCCCGACGCCGCTACCCAGCCCACCATGGAACGGCTGCGCGAACTCGTGCACCTGCATGGCGCCATCGTAGGGCGACCATGCCGCAGGTGGCGGACGAGTGCCACTAGGGTGAGCGGCACAAGGCGATCCGATGGAGGTGCGGTGCTCTATTCCCTGTTCAAGAACGCGTTGTTCCGCCCGGTCATCAAGCACCTCTACGGTGCCCGCGCCGAGGGCGAAGAGAACATCCCGGCGACCGGCGGGGTGATCCTGGCCAGCAACCACCTGGACGCCGGCGACACCCTGGTGCTGCCGGCGATGATCTCGCGTCAGGTGACATTTCCGGCGAAGGCCGAGCTGTTCCAGGGCAATCGCGGTCCGTTCTCCAAGCTGGTGGCCTGGTTCCTGCGGGCGGTCGGCCAGGTTCCGCTGGACCGCTCCGGCGGGCGCGCCAGCCTGGACGGACTGCGGCCGGTGCTCGACGTGCTGGCCGAGGGCGGCTGCGTCGGGATCTATCCCGAGGGCACGCGTTCCCCCGACGGCCGGCTCTACAAGGGCAAGACCGGCGTGGCCCGGATGTCCCTCGCCGCCCAGGTGCCGATCGTCCCCGTTGCGATGAAGAACAGCCAGGTCACCAGGAAGGCGGGTCTGCCGTGGATCGATCACCCGGTGGTGGTGATCGGTGAACCGCTCGACTTCAGCCGGTACTACGGACGGGTGGACGATCCACGGACCCTGCGATGGGTGACCGACCAGGTGATGGCCGCCATTCACGACCTCTCCGGCCAGACCTACGTCGAGGCCTACGGCACCTCGGTGAAGAGCGGTTCACTGACCGAGACCGAAGCCAACGCGCGGATCCTGGAGCGGCCGGGCAGCAACACCAGGGAGCCGGAGCTGCCGCCGGCCTGAGCCGTCGTCGGCCGAAGTCAAGCCTGCGTCCCACGTCCCGGGGAAGGTTCGGAGGCCGGTGGCGCGACCGCGTATCCTGACCGGCGTGTCGCAGCCGATCCCAACGCTTGAAGAACTCCAGTCCCGCCAGCCTCTGCAGCAGCCGACCTATGCCGATCAGGCGCGGCTGGCGGGTGTGATCGGCGAGCTGCGCCGGCGTCCGCCGCTGGTCTTCGCGGGCGAATGCGACGAGTTGCGCGAGAAGATCGCCGACGTCGCCGCCGGGCGCGCCTTCATCCTGCAGGGCGGCGATTGTGCAGAGACCTTCGACACCGGAACGGCGCTGGACATCCGGGGCAAGCTGCGGGTGCTGCTGTCCATGGCGGTGGTGCTGACCTACGCGGCACAGGTGCCGGTGGTGAAGCTCGGCCGGCTGGCCGGACAGTACGCCAAGCCGCGTAGCAAGGACACCGAGACCCGCGGTGACGTCACGCTGCCCGCCTACCGCGGCGACGCCGTCAACGGTCTCGACTTCACGGCCACCGCGCGGGCACACGACCCGCACCGGCTGCTGGAGGCCTACAACCATTCGGCGGCCACGCTCAACCTGATCCGGGCGTTCGTCACCGGCGGCTTCGCCGACCTGCGTTCGGTGCACACCTGGAACCAGGACTTCGTCCGGAACTCGGGTGTCGAGGCCCGCTACGAGGCGCTGGCCGATGAGATCGAGCGGGCGCTGGCGTTCATGGTCGCCTGCGGTGTCGACAAGGAGGCATTCCGCACCGTCGACTTCTACTCCAGCCACGAGGCGCTGCTGCTGCCCTACGAACACGCCATGACCCGGATCGACTCGCGAACCCAGACGCCCTACAACACCTCCGCGCACATGGTGTGGATCGGGGAGCGCACCCGGCAGGTGGAGGGCCCGCACGTGGACTACATCCGGCACCTGCGCAACCCGATCGGGGTCAAGGTGGGCCCGACGACCACCGCCGCGGATGCTGTGGCGCTGGCGGAAGCTCTCGATCCCGTGCACGAGTCCGGTCGGCTGACGATGATTTCCCGGATGGGTGCGGCCAAGGTGCGGGACGCGCTACCGCCGATCGTCCGGGCGGTGGAGGCGACCGGCCGCAAGGTGGCCTGGATCTGCGATCCGATGCACGGCAACACCTTCGAGACCGCCAATGGCTACAAGACCCGCGCGTTCAGCCAGGTGGTGGAGGAGGTGAACGGCTTCTTCGACGTCCATGAAGAGCTGGGCACCTGGCCGGGCGGCGTCCACATGGAGCTGACCGGCGATGACGTCACCGAATGCGTGGGCGGTGTCGCCGATGCGCTGGCCGAGGCCGACCTGGCCAACCGGTATGAAACCGCCTGCGACCCCCGGCTGAACCGCAACCAGTCGCTGGAGCTGGCCTTCCAGATTGCCGAGCGGCTCACCGACGGCCGGATCAAGCGGGTGAACCCGGTTCAGGAGTACCGCGCCGAAGACTTCTGAGCCCGGGCGCGAGCGCCCGGCTCAGACCGACCCGGCCGGTGAAATCGTCTAGCACCCGGTGATTTCCGGAGGCATTTCACACAGGTGTTACACGCCGGAAAAAGGGGCCGCGGTTGGGCGTCCTAGCGTGTCGTATCGCCACCGCAGCTTTCGTGGGCGATGGCCCTCCCGGACTCCGTCCGGGGGTGCTGTGTCGCGACTGGAGGGCACCCCAAATGACACGCATCGAAGAAACACCCGCAATTGCTGAAGCAAAGCCGGAAGACCTCATCGAAGCCGCCGGCATGCCGGTGGGCTCGGGAAACATGAAGCCCCAGTACGACCCCCGTCTGGCCAACGAGGATCTCGCCCCGCTGCGCGAGCAGAAATGGTCCTCCTACAACATTTTCGCTTTCTGGATGTCGGACGTGCATTCGGTGGGTGGCTACGTCACCGCCGGCTCGCTGTTCGCCCTCGGCATCGCCAGCTGGCAGGTGCTGGTGGCGTTGCTGATCGGCATCGTCATCGTTCAGGTGTTCACCAACCTCGTGGCCAAACCGAGCCAGCAGACCGGCGTGCCGTATCCGGTGATCAACCGGGCCATCTACGGCATCAAGGGCGCCAATATCCCGGCGATCATCCGTGGCCTGATCGCGATCGCCTGGTACGGCGTCCAGACCTTCCTGGCCGCCGAATCGCTGAACATCATCTTCCTGAAATTCTGGCCCGGCAGCGCAGCACTGCTCGACGTCGGATTCCTCGGGCTCTCCGCGCTCGGCTGGATCTCCTACGCCATCCTGTGGTTCGCTCAGGCCGCGCTGTTCTGGAACGGCATGGAGACCATCCGGAAGTTCATCGACTGGGCCGGTCCCGCCGTCTACGTGGTGATGATCGTGCTGGCCGGCTACCTGGTCTCGCAGGCCGGATGGCAGAACATCAGCCTCGACCTGTCCGCGGGCGAGCCGATGGACTTCTGGGCGTCGATCCCGGTGATGCTGACCGCGATCGCCATCGTGGTCTCGTACTTCTCCGGCCCGATGCTCAACTTCGGCGACTTCGCCCGCTACGGCAAGTCGTTCAGCGCGGTGAGGAAGGGGAACTTCTGGGGCCTGCCGGTGAACTTCCTGTTCTTCTCGCTACTCACCGTGATCACCGCGTCGGCCACGGTGCCGGTGTTCGGAGAGTTGATCACCGACCCGATCCACACCGTGGAGCGCATCGATACTCCGTTCGCGATTCTGCTGGGTGGCCTGACTTTCGTCACCGCCACGGTCGGCATCAATATCGTCGCGAACTTCATCTCGCCCGCGTTCGACTTCTCGAATGTGGCACCGCACAAGATCTCGTGGCGTACGGGCGGCATGATCGCCGCGGTCGGCTCGGTCATCCTGCTGCCGTGGAACTGGTACTCGAATGCCGATGCGATCCACTACACGCTGGGTGTGCTGGGCGCGATGATCGGACCGCTGTTCGGAATTCTGATCGCGGGTTACTATGTCGCGGCAAAACAGCGCATTCTCGTCGACGACATGTTCACGATGTCCGAAAAGGGCGCCTACTGGTACACGAAGGGCTACAACAAGAATGCGGTGTACACGATGCTCGGGGCTGGGATCCCGACGATCCTGATCGGCGTCCTGCCGAAGCTGATCGCAGATCTGGGCGGGTTCGACGTGTCCTGGCTGGGCAACTACACCTGGTTCATCGGCTGTGGTCTGGGCTACCTGATCTTCGTGTTGCTCGAACGTGCCAACCCACAGGTGCCCTCGCTGGATGACCTGACCGCCGGAGTCTCCGACGGCAGCGTCGAGGTGGCCGGCGGCACCATCGAAATGCAGCCTACGGCGAAGTGAGCAGATGCGGATCACGCTGATCAACCCGAACACCTCCCGGGCGATGACCGCGAAGATCGCGGTCGCCGCCCGGGAGGCGGCGGCACCGGACGTCGAAGTGGTCGCGGTCTGTCCCGAGGACGGACCGGCCGCAATCGAAAGCCACTACGACGAGGCCTACGCCAGTGTCGCCATCGCCGAGCTGATCCTGGCTGACCAGGCCTCGGGTGGCAGCGATGGTTACGTGATCGCCTGCTTCGGCGACCCGGGGGTGGACGCCGCCCGGGAACTGGTCGATGTGCCCGTGGTGGGCATCGCCGAGGCTGCCATGCACGTGGCGGTTCTGTCCGGTCGCACGTTCGGCGTCGTCACCACCTTGTCCCGTACCCTGGGCCGGGCCCAGGATCTGCTGCACCGGCACGGTTTCGAGCGGGCCTGCGTGGCCGCCTACGGCACCGGCATCCCGGTGCTGGCCCTGGAGCATGCCACCGGCGAGGCCCTGGACGAGATCGCCGGTTGGTGCGAGCGGGCGGTCCAGCATGACCGGGCGGACGTCATCGTGCTGGGCTGCGCCGGAATGGCTGATCTGTGCCGCCGGCTGACTGAGCGGATCGGCGTCCCCGTAGTGGACGGCGTAGCGGCCGCGGTCGGACTGGTGACCACGATGGCCCGGATGGGCGTCGGCACCAGCAAGCGCGACGAGTACGCCCGACCTCCACGACTGGCCTGACGCAGGAGGCTCCGCGGGTCGCCGCACGCCGGGTTACGCTGCGCTCATGCAGCTCACTCACCTCGGACACTCCGCCGTCCTGGTCGAGGTCGCCGACCGACGGCTCCTGATCGACCCCGGCAACTTCTCCAGTGCCTGGCACGATGTGCGCGACCTGGACGTGATCCTGGTCACCCATCAGCATCCGGACCATGTCGATCCCGAGCACGTCGGTGGCCTGATCGACAACAACCCCCAGGCTCAGGTCTGGGTGGAACCGCAGGTGCTCCGGGTGGTCGACCTGCCGCGCGGTGAGGGGCTCGCCGCCGACAGCAGCATCGAGCTGGGCGGTGTCGCGGTGAACGCGGTGGGCGGACTGCATGCCGTCATCCACCGGGACATTCCCCAGATCGGCAACGTCGGGCTGGTGATCAGCGCCGAGGGCGAGCCGACCCTGTTCCATCCTGGCGATTCGCTGGCCACGGCGCCGAGCGGCGTCGACGTCCTGGCAGCCCCGCTGTACGGCCCGTGGGCGGCGATGAAAGAGACCGTCGATTTCGCCCGCGCCGTCGACGCGACGCATGGCTTTCCGATCCACGACGGACTGCTGCACGAGCGCGGCGTGAAGCTCATCTACGGACGCCTCGAGTCGATGACCGGCATGGAGATGCACGACCTGCGCGAGGGGCAGCCCTGGACGGTTGCCGGCTGAATCAGAAGCCGTCCAGATCGCGGCTGATCGGCGGCTGGGTGTGTCCCAGGTCGGCCCAGACGAAGCCGGGGACGCCGGCGAAGAATGCCACCAGAAAATCGGCGCAGTGGATGATCCGCTCCGGAGTGTTGTCGCCCAGCGCGAACCGGACGCGTCCGGACTCGATCGCGAACGGCAGCGGCTGAGCCCGGATCAGGAACTCCAGCTGGCGGGGATGGAACACGTCCGAGGCGAATTTGGGTTGCGGGCTGCGCACCTTGAACGCGCGGTCGAAGTCGGAGGACTCGAAGCGCACCCGGTTGCCCCAGCCCGGCCAGTTCACCGACAGATCGCCGAACCGCCACGGCAGGTGGAACTCCAGGATCTCCTCGGAGTGGTTGTCGGTGACGGTGCGGGTGGTGGTGTTGCCGTTGGAGTCGGTGCTGGTCTCGGTCCGGTCGGTCTTCCAGTTGTGGGTGAGGGCGATCATCCGGATGCCGTGCACGGTGCCGAGCACCACGTTGCGGGCCTCGTGCCCGTAGCCGCCGCCGCTGGCCACCACCTCGGCCAGGAATTGGTCGTCGGCGGGCCGGTAGACCCAGTCGGGACGCTGGTACAGGCTCAGCTCGGACGGCGGCGCAGGCGTCTGGTGGGCCGCCAGCGCGGGGTCGGCCAACCCGTGCGCCACCGCCGCCAGGGCGTCCAGGAAACTGCGCATCGCCAGCGCGTCGCGGGGCACCCCCAGCGCCACCAACCGGGCGCCGTCGACCGAGAGATCGACCCGGTGTCCCCCGGCGGCCATCGCCTCGACCGCACCCATGGTCGAGGCAAGTGCGGCATCGGCCCAGGCCGCGTCCTTGGCGGTCGCCGTCCAGCGTCCGACGACCTTCTGCCGGCCCTCGACACCCGGTCGCGGCGTCTCGCCGAGATACAGCTCGGGCAGCGGACGGGGCAGGGTCAGTGCAGCGACGTAGCCCAGCGCGTTGTACTCGAACACCTCGAAGGGCACCCCGGACGAGGTGCTGCCGCTGATCAGGTCGTCGATCTTGCGCTTGTACCCCAGGCCGAACGGCGGACAGTTCAGCCCGTAGGTCGTGGCCAACGTGGGGGAGCCCTGGAACGTCCAACCCTGCGCGCGCAGCGAGCGCACATACCGTTGCCGGCGAATCAGGAAGAACGCACCGATGGCGAGGCCGACGATGAGCAGGATCAGCAGCACCTGACCGAATGAGAAAGACACGCGCCCAGGCTACTGAGCGCCCGGTCCGGCCGGTGATCAGGCCAGATTGATGGTGACGGCGGAGCCCTCGGGCGCCCTGGTGCCGGCCCGGGGGTTGGTGCTCACCACCAGGTCGAAGCCGAAGTTGATCAGCCGGTTCACCCGCACCTCGAAGCCTGCCTTCTGCAGAATGTCGCGGGCCCGATCGAGGGAGTAGCTGCGGACGTTGGGCACCATCTTCATCTTGGGGCCCTTGGAGATCACCAGGGTGACGGTGTCGCCGCGATGCGCCTCACCGGCCGGCGGGGTCTGGCTGATCACGTTGTTCTTCTCGATGTCAGCGTGGTTCTGCTTCTCGATCTTCACCTTCAGGCCCTGCTCCTTGAGCGCCTTCTGGGCCTCCTTGACCGGCTTGTCGGTCCAGTCGGCCAGCGTCACCGGGGCGGGGCCCTGGGAGACGACCAAGTCGACCGCGGTGCCGCGCTTGAGCGGCGTGCCCTCCTTGAACGAGGCGCTGACCACCTTGTCGACCGGAACGGTGTCGTCGTAGCTCTGAGTGACGTTGCCGACGCTCAGGTTGATACTGGTCAGCGAGTCGGTGGCGGTGGCCACGTCGAGCCCCCGCAGCGCGGGGACGATGAACCGTTCTGGACCCTTGGACAGGAACGCCTTGATCGTGCCGCCGTGGACGATCCGGTCTCCGCCGGCGGGATCGGTCCGGGCCACCCGGCCGGCCGGAACGTCCTCGGAGTATTCGCTGTCGAAGGTGATCCGCAGCCCGGCCTGCTCGGCCGCCTGTCGCGCTTGGGTTTGATTCAGCTGAACCAATGCCGGTGTCCCGGTGTACTGGCCGGCGAACACCCACCACAACCCGGATCCGATCAGCACCGCCGCCACGATGGCGGTGACCAGGGCGGACCAGCGCCGTTTCGGACGGTCGGCGGGCGGCGGTTCGACGGGACCGTCGTAGTACGGCATGCCGTCGGTGATCTCGGGCAGACCCGGACTCATCGGCGTCGACGGGGTGAACCGCAGCGTCGGCGTCCGGTCGCCCTCGGTGGGACTGCGCAGGCTGGGCACCTGCTCGGTGATGTGGTGCTCGGCGTCGAGGGTGGTGCCCTTCATCCGTTCAGTGAGCGCCGAGTCGTCCATCACGCCGCGGGCCAGCGATTCGCGGGCCTGTCGCATGTGGTCGAGCAGGACTCGCGCGTCGACCGGCCGATCGGACGGCTGGCGCGCGGCCGCGCTGGTGACCAGGGCGTCCAGGTAGGGCGGGATGCCGTTGCGGGACTCCCGCCAGGACGTCTTCACGGCGCTGGACGGCGCCGGAATTGCCTTGTGCACGTGGGCGTAGGCGACCTGGATCGGATTCTCTCCGGTGTGCGGTTTGGCGCCGGTCAGCATCTCGTACAGCACCACGCCGATGGCATACACGTCGGCGCGCGGGTCGGCCTTGCCGTGGGTGACCAGTTCGGGCGCGATGTAGCTGACCGTTCCGATCAGCATGCCGGTGGCGGTCACGGTCTGCGCCGAGATGGCTCGGGCAAGGCCGAAATCGGCGACCTTGATCTGGCCGCGGTCCGAGATCAACACATTCTCGGGCTTGATGTCGCGATGGATCAGCCCGGACTCGTGGGCCGCGGCGACCGCAGCAGTGACCGGGATCAGCAGGTCGAGGGCACGCTCGGGGCTGAACGAGCCCTCGCGGGTGATCATGTGCCGGAGCGTCCAGCCCTCGACGTACTCCATCACGATGTAGGGACGGCCGCGGTGCAGTCCCTGGTCGAACACCGACACCACATTGGGGTGCGACAGCTGGGCGGCAGCGCGTGCCTCGCGATCGAATTTGCCGATGAAATCCTGGTCGTCGCCGAGGCCTTCGTGCATCACCTTGACCGCAACGGTCCTGGTCAGCCGTTGATCGTCGGCTAGGTAGACCGTCGCCATGCCACCCCGTGCGAGCTTCCGCTGGATGACGTAGCGACCGTCCAGCAACTCGCCCACCAAGGGGTCGCTCGCGCTCACAGTCGTCACCATCGCTCCGGACAAGTCAGGGGAAGTAGGCCGTCCAGACCTGCCCGTGAGTCTAGGTCGGCGCAGGCCCAGAGCGTGCAGCGACCCGCCGGGAGTGCCGGTGGGGCCATCGCGCAAAGGTTCCTCTTAAGCTGGAGCGGTGACCTTTCTGCGTGGACTGGACGAGCGACTGCGGACGGCACGGCTGTTCTGTGTGACGGACGCCCGGCTCGGCACGGGCGACCTCCCCGGGTTCGCCGCCGCCGTCCTGGACGCCGGCGTTGACCTGATCCAGTTGCGCGACGGCGCCGCGTCCGACGCCGAGAAGCTCGCTGCGCTGGAGACGTTGCGGAACGCCGACCGAGGGCGGGGGTTGGTGTCGGTGTACGCCGACCCGGCGCTCGCCCACGAGTGCGGTGCCGACGCGTTGCAGCTCGCCAAAGGTGGACCCGAGGCGGCCAAGGCCCGCAGCAGACTGAGCCGCTGGGCACGGATCGGGCGGTCCTGCTACACCGCGGCCGATGTGGACGCCGCGCTCGCCGACGACGACATCCACTTCCTCACCGTCGGCCCGGTGTTCAGCCGGCTGCCGTGGTCCCCGGAACTGCCCGGGCTCGACCTGGTGCGCCACGCGGCCCGAGTGGCGCCACCGTCGGCGAAGGGCAGCAAGCCCTGGTTCGCGATCGGCGGGATCACCCTCGACAACCTCGACCAAATGCTGGACGCCGGCGCCCGCCGGGTCGCGGTCGGCCGCGCGATCACCGCTGCCGGCGATCCGGCCACGGCCGCGCGGATGTTCGGGGACCGGCTCCGGGCCGCCTGGGGCGGCGAGTTCGAGGCGTTCACCCTGGACGCCTAGTGTGAGCGTCCGCTACGCCGACCGGCTGGTCGACAACTCGGCGAGCCGGCGCAACGCGGTGACCGCCTCCCCCCGCAGCGGGGCGTCGTCCAGTGCAGCCAGGGCCTGGTCGAGGTCGTCGGAGATGCGTTGCTCGGTGGCGGCCAGGGCGCCCGAGCTGACGATGATCTCCCGCGCGGTGGCAATGTCCGCGGCGTCCAGTTCGGGGCTGCCCAGCAGCCCGGCCAGGCGTTCCTTCGCGGTCTCGGACGCCAGTTGCAGCGCGTGCGCGACCAGCGCCGTCCGTTTGCCCTCGCGCAGGTCGTCGCCGGCCGGTTTGCCGGTCACCTCTGGCTCGCCGAAGACGCCCAACACGTCGTCGCGGAACTGGAAGGCCCGGCCCAGCGGCGAACCGTAGGCGGCCAGCGCCGCCAGGGTGGCGTCGGAGCCGCCGGCCAGGGCGGCGCCGATCTGCAGCGGCCGGATCACGGTGTAGCGCGAAGTCTTGAACTCGACCACCCGGGGCACCAGGTCCATCAGGTCGATGCTGCCGATCGGCTCGGCCTGGGCCACCACGTCCAGGAACTGCCCGCAGGTGACCTCGGTGCGGACGGCGTCCAACAGCGGCAGGCCGCGGCGCAGCGCCTCGCTCGACAGCCCGGACGCCGTGAACAGCTCCATCGACCAGACCAGCAGCAGGTCGCCCAGCAGGATCGCGCCGGCCCGTCCGAAGGCCTCCGACGAGCCCGCGAGACCGCGCTCGGCGTGCCAGGACTCGAACTGGCGGTGTGCCGACGGCAACCCGCGACGGACGTCGGAGGCGTCCATCACGTCGTCGTGGACGAGCGCCGAGACATGCAGCAGGTCCAGGCTGGCGGCGGCCCGCAGCAGGGCGTCGGGCTCGGTGGCCTCGCGGACCGCCTGGTGGCCCCACCAGCAGAACGCCGGACGCAGCCGCTTACCGCCCGCGGTGAAGGCCAGCGCCAGCTCGCTGAGCAGACCGGCCCGGTCGCCGACGCCGGCCATCCTTTCGGCCTGCTCGGCGATGAAGCCGCTCAGCGTGTCGCCGACTGCCCCCCGGAACGGTGCTCCGATCGGGTCCTCAGCAGCGAAGATGGCCATGCCCCGACCCTAGTGCCCCGACCACCCGCCCTCGCCCGCCGTGCGACGCCCGGACGGCGCCTCGCCGCGTCCCCACCCCCTAGACCCTCCCTAATCAGTTCAGCCCTCCCTTATAAGGCAGGGCTGAACTGATTAGGGAGGGCCCAGGTGGACCCGGAGTCCGGGTGCGGACGGGGTCGGTAGGGTGAGTGGCCGTGTCCGTGAACCCCG
Source organism: Micropruina sp. (assembly GCA_044225075.1). Taxonomy (GTDB): domain Bacteria; phylum Actinomycetota; class Actinomycetes; order Propionibacteriales; family Propionibacteriaceae; genus Micropruina. The sequence continues at coordinate 30,430 of JBGAJF010000025.1, forward strand.
AGCCACCCAGCATCGCCGACCTGTTGGCCGACCCGAACCGTCCGACGTTCAGCTTCGAGTTCTTCCCGCCCGCGGACGAGGCCGGCATGGACGTGCTGCGGCAGACGATCACCGACCTCGGCCACGTCGGCCCGGACTGGCTGTCGGTCACCTACGGCGCTTCCGGGGCGACCCGGGACCGGACGATCACCGCCACCCGATTCATCAAGACCCAGACGGCCGCCCAGACCGTGGGCCACCTGACCTGTGCCAGCCAGTCCGTCGACCAACTGCTGGAGACGCTGGGCGGTTACGCGGCCGCGGGCGTGAAGTACGTGCTGGCGATCCGCGGCGACATGCCGGGCGGGCCGACCGTGCCCTGGGTACGGCACCGCCAAGGCCTCGCCAACGCCACCGAACTGGTCGCGCTGATCGCCGACAACTTCGACTTCGGGATCGGGGTGGCCGCCTTCCCCGACGCCCACCCGGAACGCCGCGACCCCGACCTGGACGCCCGGCTGCTGCTGGCCAAACAGAAGGCCGGCGCCAGCTTCGCCGTGACCCAGCTGTTCTTCGACGCCGGCGCCTACTTCCGGATGGTCGACCGAGCCCGGGCGATCGGCTGCACGCTGCCGATCGTGGCCGGCATCCAGCCGGTCACCAACCTGGCCCAGATCAACCGGTTCGCGGCGCTGTCGGGGGCCGAACTGCCCGAGCGGGTGACCAGCCGGCTGCACGCGGTGGGCGACGACCCGGCGGCGGTGCGGCAGGTGGGGGTGGAGATCGCCACCGAACTGAGCGTCGAGTTGTTGCGCGGCGGGGCGCCCGGCCTGCAGTTCTTCACCCTCAACCGATCGCGGGCAACCTCAGCGATTCTCGCCAATCTCCGCCGGCTGGGTCTGGATCGACGCACACCAGCCGCTGTGTCGGACGGGTGAGCGCCACGTAGAGCACCCGGACGCCGCCCGGCGACTCGGCGACGATGTCGTCCGGGGCGACCACGATCACCCCGTCGTATTCCAGACCCTTGGCCTGCAGCGGCGTGACCACCACCAGCCGTGGCTCGGCGAGCGGCGCCAGCGCGGCGCGGACGGCGTCCAGCCGGGACGGGGGCGCGATCACGCCGACGGTGCCCGGCAACTCCGCCAACAGGGCGGCGGCACGGTCGGCGACCAGGCCGGTCAGTCCGTCGTCGCTGGTGGCCAGCAACTCCGGTTCGACGCCGGTGCGTCGCACCGCGTCGGGCAGGTCGGCGCCCGGGAAGCCGCGCCGGACGACGTCCGCGGCCAGGGCGAACACTTCGGCGGGAGAGCGGTAGTTGACGCTCAACCGGAACGACCGGGTGGGCGCGTGGCCGATCAGTTCCGCGACCGCGCGGTCGGACTCGGCCGGATCGGGCCAGCTGCTCTGGGCCGGGTCGCCGACGATCGTCCAGGAGGCGTGGCCACCGCGGCGGCGCAGCATCCGCCACTGCATCGGCGTGATGTCCTGCGCCTCGTCGATGAGCAGGTGGGCGTACTCGGTGTGCGCGTCGGCGTCCGGGTCGTCGACGACTTGGCGGGACAGCCGGTCGGCGACGGTGACCAACTCCGCAGCCTCGGCGCCCTCGATGAAGACAGGGTCTTCGGCGTCCGGTTCGGGCGGCACCGGACCGAGCAGGGCAGCCAGCTCATCGAGCAGCGCGATGTCGGCCACCGACCAGGCCTCGTGGTGGAACGACTCGGTGAGGACGCGTTGCGCGTCGTCGTCCAGCAGCCCGACCGACACCCTCCGGGTGACCGCCGGATCGTCCAGCCGGCGCAGCACCTCGGTGGGGGTGAGGGTGGGCCACCAGGCGTTGATGAACATTCGCCACTGGGCACTGGAGGTGATCAGGTCGTCGATGGTCTCCCGGTCGAGCTCCAGCTCCTCGGGTACCTGAGCGGCGAGCTGGGCGAGCAGCGCCTTCTCAGCGGCCTCCCGGGCGCGGTTTACTTTATGCCGGGACAACACCTCGCTGCGCAACCGGTCGAGCGCGACTGCGTCCAGGCCGACCGGTTCGCCCTTCACGGTGAGCAGCAGCCGAGCGCCTTCGGGACCCGGATCGACCAGCGGCAGGTCGACCAACCGCTTCAGCAAGGGGGCCATCCGCAGCGAGCCCTTGATGCCGGCCGCGGCGGCGTCGTCGGTGCGGTCGGCCGCAAAGCCGAGCACGTCGGAGGCGACCGCGCCGATCGAGCGCAGGGTGACCGAATCCTCGCCGAGCGAGGGCAGCACTCGCTCGATGTAGCTCATGAACAGCGCCGACGGGCCGACCACCAGAATGCCGCCGCGTTCGAAACGGCGCCGGTTGGAGTACAGCAGGTAGGCGGCCCGGTGCAGTGCGACCACCGTCTTGCCGGTGCCGGGGCCGCCGGAGATCACCGTGACACCGCGGGCGTCGGCGCGGATCGCCTCGTCCTGCTCAGCCTGGATGGTGGCGACGATGTCGCGCATGTGCGCGCCGCGGGCTCGCTGCAGGGACGCCATCAGCGCGCCCTCGCCGATCACCACCAGGTCGCCGGCGTCGGCGGCGTCCAGCAGGTCGTCCTCGATGCCGATCACCCGGTCGTTGCGGCAGCGCAGCACCCGGCGGCGGGTGACGTCCATCGGATCGGACGGGGTGGCCCGGTAGAACGGCTCCGAGGCCCGGGCGCGCCAGTCGATGACCAGCGGCTCGTACTCTTCGTCCCGGACGCCGATCCGGCCGATGTAGCGGATCTCGCTGTCGCTGAGATCGAGCCGGCCGAACACCAGTCCTTCATGTTCGGCGTCCAGCACGGCCAGACGTTTCGCGGCTTGGAAGGCGAAGGCGTCCCGCTCGAACATGGCGGTGCTGTCCTCTTCGCGCATCCAGGTGCCCCGGTCGGAGGTGTAGATCGACTGACTGGCGTTGGCCGTCCGCCGGGCGGCGAGGGCCGCTTTCGCGAGTTGTGTGTAGACGAGGTCGACGTGGGCCTGCTCGATGGCGAGTTCGCGGTCGAGGGCCGAGGCTGGCTGGGTCAAGAAACCTCCTGCTTGCCGTTTTGCCAGCGTCCTACTTTACGCCGGTGTGGCAAGCCATGCGTAGACCATCTCGGTCAGGTGGGCGACCGTGGCCTCCAGAGACTCCGCGGTGTCCATCCGGACGCCGAAAGTGGCCTCGATGGTGGGCGCGTTGGTGATCCGGAACAGTGCGATCGCGCTCATGTACAGGTGCAGTTCGACGGCGGCGACGTCGCGGACGAAGCTGCCATCGGCGCGGCCGCGAGCCAGGATGTCGTCCAATGTCTGCAGGATCGGCAGGTTGGTTCCGGCCTGGCGGGGCGATTGCCGAAGGTGCATCGCGTCCAGGGCGTTCTCGGAGGCCACCAGCCGGGCCAGTTCGGGGTGGGTGGCGTGCCAACGCAGAGTGTGGTCGATCAGCCGGGCGAGGGCCGCGCGGGGTGGCACATGGCTCAGGTCGAGCGACTTCTCGGCGGCACGGATGTCGGCGTAGGCGCGCTCCAGGACGGCGGTGAACAGCCCGTCCTTGTCGCCGAAGTAGTAGTAGATCATCCGCTTGGTGGTCGAGCTCTTGGCGGCGATCTCGTCGACCCTGGCGCCGAAGTAGCCGATCCGGGCGAACTCGGCGGTGGCCACGTCGAGTAACTCAGCCTTGGAACGCTTGGCGCTGCGGGGCTTTCGCGTGGGGGGTCCGGACGGCTCGGGGCTCGGTTGGGACGTGGGCTCGGCCGACATGGCCGTCACTGTACGCCGAGCAGAGCAGGTCGTGTCACCGGCGCTGCCGCAGCAGCAGCACCAGGTTCACGACGCCGGAGACGGCGCCGACGCCGAGGAAGAGCCAGCCGAAGAGTTGGGCGGTGCCGGTACCCGAGCCGGCCATGTACCAGCCGGCCAGCAGCAGTAGAACCGCCATCGCGAGTCCGGTTCCCGGGCGGGTGGTCGGTTTCATCACAAGCTCCTGACTGGGTGGGCAGCGGGACCGGCTGCCCACCCAGAGTAGGGAAGGGTCGAGACCCTCAGACGGAGGCCTTCGCAGCCTTCGCGGCTTTGCTGTCGGCGATGGCCTGATCGCGGAGCCGGTTGTACTCCGCTTCCGGCACCGGCTGGGCACCGGGGACACCCAGGTCATCCCCGCGCAACCGGTAGGTCTCGGGCGACCTCCAGGCGGCAATCGATGCGATCACGCATAGTGCAAGGGTCAATGTGCCGACCGTGATCACCACGTTCGATGATCCCGGCGGAGCGACGATCGGGAACACCAGCACCATGGCCGAAGAGGCGACGGTGCCCAGGTTCTGGGCGATCGCCATCGAGCTCACCCGGGTCTTGGTCGGGAACAGCTCGGGGTAGAAGGCTGGGAACACGGCGTTGTAGCCCTGGTAGACCGCGCCCCACATGACCAGCGAGAAGACGATCGCCAGGCTCACGTTCTTCTGGCTGATCGACCACAGGTAGCCGTACGACATCAGGCCACAGAGCACCGGCGCCAGCATCATCGGGATCCGTCGGCCGATCTTGTCGGACAGGTTGCCGACGATCGGGATGACGATGCAGGCCACCACGTTGCCCAGCAGCGGGATCCACAGGTACACGTCGGCGTGGAAGCCGATCCCGTAGTCCTTGTTGGTGGCGTAGGTGGCGCCGAAGATCGACGTTGTCACGGCGACGATGTTGGTCAGCGCCATGCAGAACACGCGTCCGATGGCGCCGGGGTTCTCCCGGAATGCCTGCCGGATCGGCGACTCGGCGACGGTGCCCTCTTCCTGCTCCTCCTGGAATGCCGGGGTCTCGTCCACCTTGCGGCGGATCAGGTAACCGGCCACGACCACGCCGGCGCTGAGCGCGAACGGAATCCGCCAGCCCCAGCTGTGGAACGCCTCGTCGGAGAGGTAGTGGGCCAGCGGCAGGAAGACCGCGGCGGCCAGGATCTGGCCGAACTGGGTGCCCTGCAGGGTGAAGCTGCCGAAGTAGCCACGACGTCCGAACGGCGCGTGCTCGAGGATCATCGAGCTGGCGCCGGAGATCTCACCGGCGACGGCGAAGCCCTGGACCAGGCGCAGCGCCATCAGCATGGCGGGCGCCAGAATGCCGACCTGCTGGTAGGTGGGCAGGACGGCCACCAGCATGGTGGAGACGCCCATCAGCAGCATGCAGAGCACCAGCACGTTCTTGCGGCCGTGCTTGTCGCCCCAGGCGCCGAGGACGAACGCGCCGATCGGACGAGCGACGTAGCCGACCACATAGGTGCCGAGTGCGCCGATGATGGCCATCCGGGGATCCCGGCTGTCGAACATGATCGCCGGGAAGATCAGCGCGGCGGCCTGGGCGTAGATGAAGAAGTCGTAGTACTCAAGGGCACTGCCGATCCAACCGCTTGCTGTCGCCTTCCCGGTTTGTTTTTCGTGTGTTGTTGCGGACATGAGAACCTCTCGTTCAGGGGCCGCGAAGGCCTGTGAACGCATCGCCTTCGATGCGTGGCCGGTGAACGTCCGTGGTAGTGGACGGCCCCACCGGAGGTTCGGGTCAGGCAACCATTGCCCGTACCCGAGCGTGCATTCGCGGGGCGTCAGGTGTGACTCCCGTGAACAGCTCGAACGCCTGGACAGCCTGTTCGGCCGCCATTCCAGCGCCATCGACGGTCCGGCACCCGGCAGCACGGGCGCGGACCAATAATTCGGTGTGAAGGGGGAAGTACACGATCTCGGAGACCCACAGCTGTGGTTGCAGCAGGTCGGCGTCGATCGCACAGCCGGGGTGGGTCGCCATTCCGACCGGAGTCGCGTTGACCACCCCCTCGGCCCCAGCCAGCGACCGCTCCAGGTCGACACCGACCTGGACCCGATCGTGACCGAAAATCTTGCGCATCCGCTGCACCAACCGCCGAGCCCGCTCGGTGTCGATGTCGTGGATGATCAGCAGCGGGGCGCCCAGATCCAGGGTCGCGTAGGCGACCGCCGCCCCGGCGCCGCCGGCACCGAGCTGGACGACGGTGCCCTGGCAGGCGCCCGGCAGGGCGTCGGCGAAGGGCTTCTGGTACCCGCACCAGTCGGTGTTGTGGCCGACCACCCGGTCGTCGCGGAAGACCACCGTGTTGACCGCGCCCAGGGCGCTGGCCCGGTCGGAGAGTTCGTCCAGGCTCGGAATGATCGCCTGCTTGAACGGGTGGGTGACGTTGAACCCGGAGAAGCCGGACGCTCGCGCCCACTCGATCACCGCCGGCAGGTCGGCGGCGGTGATGCCCCACTCCAGGCTGTCCAGGATCCGGTAGGACAGCCACAGCCCCTGCTCGCGGCCCTCGGCCTCGTGCAGGGCCGGCGTCCGGGAGGCGCCGATGCCTTCGCCGAGCAGGAACAGCCGGTGGATCGCGGGACGAGCGCCCGCGCCCCAGCCGGTCCGCGGGCTGGGTGCGGGATGGCGGTCGGCGTCCGGGGCCGGCCACGGTGCGCCGGTCTCGGGATCGGGCCGTCGGGTCAGCAGCGCCTGGTCCAGGCGCGCTCCGATCGAGTTGGTTCCGGTCATCGGGTGGCCTCTCGTTCGGTTCGGCCCTGGCGGGCGAGGTAGGCGCGGGCCGTCTCCAGGCACCGGCGGGCATGACCCTCGGCGCCGAGGGCTGCCACGTCGTCCGCGCTGGGGATCTCCACCGAGTAGACCATCGGCGGCAGCGCCGCCAGCACCGCACCGGGGTCGGTGCCGCCCTCGCCCAGATAGCTGCGTCCTTCGCGGATGATTCTGGCCATTTCGTCGCGCTCGGTCGGGATCGGGCCGGGCGCGTCGCAGATCTGGACGAACTCGAACCACTCCCGGGGCAGGCCGCCCAGGTCGGCGACACGTTCGTGCGAGCGGTGGAAGTGGTGCAGGTCGATCATCAGCCGGGCGTTGGGCTCGTCCACCTCGCGGAGCACGGCGACCGCGTCCGCCATGCTGGTGACGGTGGCCAGCGCCAGCCATTCCAGGTTGACGGTCAGACCGTACTGCGCGGCCAGCCGGCAGAGCCGTCCGAACGCGTCCACCGAGTAGCCGCGGTCGGCGCTCCAGATGCTGGAGAGCACGTGTCGGGCACCGATCTCGGCGCCGACCGCGAACTCGGCTTCGTAGTTGCCCGGATCGACATCGTCGGCGATCCGGGCAAGTTCAATGTCGTGCACCGGCAGACCGGTCTGGGCCAGTGCCGCCTTCGTCGCCCGCAGTGACGCCGGATTGCGGGCCAGCGAGTGGTCCATCCCCGGCAGCCCGTCGCAGATCAATCGCGGCGAGACGAAGTCATAGCCGGTGCGGGCGGCGATCCGGACGAGCTCCGGAATCGGGGTGTCGATGATCGTCAGGTGTCCCAGCGAATACTGCTGGCCCTGCGGTTCGACGATGGCGGCGGCGGTCATGATCGGTGCTTACGAGGTGGCCGCGTGGTGGATGCCGGCGCCGGGGGAGTAGATGTCCATGATGTTCCAGTGCCCCGAGGTGGGGGTCGGCACGTTGATCATCGATACGTCGATCACCACCGGGACGCTTCCTGCGATCGCCTTCGCCAGCGCGGGCTTGAACTCACCCGCGCTGGTCAGCGTGACACCCTCCACGCCGTAGGCGCGGGCGATGGCGCCGAAGTCGGTGGTGACCGGGCCGTCCGCGTTCTCGAAGACCGTGCCGTAGGTGGTGTCGAAGTGGGCCTTCTCGAGCCCCGCGATGGTGCCGAACGCGTTGTTGTTCATCACCACCCAGACCGCGGCGATGCCCTTCTCGCGGGCGGTGTAGAGCAGGCTCGGGTTGGCGCCGAAGCCGCCGTCGCCGACCAGCGAGACCACCACCTTCTCGGGGCAGGCGATCTTGGCGCCGAGCGCGGCGGGGGCGCCGAAACCCATGGTGGCGAAGCCGCCCGGGGTGAACACCGAGCCGGGGGTGAGGATGTCCATCTGTTGGGCCATCCCGTTCTTGTTCCAGCCCACGTCGGTGGTGATGATCGCGTCGGCGGGCAGCACCTCGCGCACCTCGGCAAGGATCCGCTCCGGACGCATCGGCCAGGCGTCGCTGGCGACCGCGTCGGCGTTGCGGGAGCGGAAGTCGTCGCGTTGCCGCTTGATCTCGGCCAGCAACTCGGGCCGCTGGACGCCGTCCGGGGCCAGTCGCTTGGCGGCTTCGACCAGTGCCGCGATGGCCGGCTTCAGGTCGGCGACGGCGCCGACCTGAAGCGGGTAGTTGCGGCCCAGTTCTTCGGGGTCGATGTCGATCTGCATCAGCTTGGTCTCGGGGATGCGGAAGGTGTACTTCTCCTCCCACGACGAGCTGTCGGCTTCGGCGAAAGTGACGCCGAGAGCCAGGATCCAGTCGGCGTTGCGGGTCGAGGCGTTGACGAACTCGGTGCCCCAGAAGCCGGTCATGCCGAGCACGCACGGATTGTCGTCGGCGACCGCGCCCTTACCCATCAGGCTGTGGCTGACCGGGATCTGCAGGTGGTCGACCAGGGCCGCCAGTTCATCGGCGGCGTCGGCCAGCACGATGCCGCCGCCGACGTGCAGCAGCGGACGCTCGGCGGCCAGCAGGTTGGTCACGATCTCTTCGGCGACCGCCGGATCGAGGCCGGGCTTGGCCAGTTCGGTGGTGCCGGACATCGCCTTGTCGAAGGTGGCGACGTCCACCTCGGCGGAGAAGATATCCATCGGCACGCTGACCAGGACGGGGCCGGGGCGTCCGCTCTCGGCGAGCCGGAACGCCTTGTCGATGATCTCGGCGAACAGGTGCGGCGACTCCACTCGCCAGGCCCGCTTCACGAACGGCCGGTAGATCTCGTGCTGCGCGGCGTCAGCGTGCAGGTTGACCTCCTGATGCGGGTGTTTGCCGTAGTAGTGCGAGGGAATGTCGCCGGCGATCACCACCATCGGCACCGAATCGAGGGCGGCGTTGGCGACCCCGGTGGCGGCGTTGGTGAGACCGGGGCCGAGGTGGGAGAGCACCACCGAAGCCCGGTTGGTGGCCCGGGCGTAGCCGTCGGCGGCGTGCGCGGCCAGCTGCTCGTGCCGGGTGTTGACGAACTCGATGCTGTCGGACTTCGACAGCGCCGCGAGCACCGCGATGTTGGTGTGCCCGCACAACCCGAAGACATGCTTCACGCCGCGGTACTCGAGGTAGCGGACGAGCTGGTGCGAGATCAGGTCGGTGGTCATCGGTGACTCCTGGGTTCGGTGCTCAGGCGGACTTGGTGGCGATGGGATCGGACGGCGCGGCCCCGGGCAGGTCGCGGCGCGGTTCGCCGGTGTAGCGGTAGGGGATCTTCGGCGTCATCGGGCCCTTGATCCGGCCGCCCTGGTTGGTCTGCTCCCAGGCGTGGGCAAGGATGCCGACCGAGCGGGACAGGATGAAGATGCCGCGGCCCAGTTCGGGGGCGAAGCCGAGCTCGGAGTAGATCACAGCGGTGGCGCCGTCGATGTTCATCGGAACCCGGCGGCTGCGTCCGGCCGAGATGGCCTCTTCAACGGCGCGTCCGATGGTGGCGAACCGGCCGCTGACTTCGCCCTTCGCAGCCAGATCGTCGACCAGGCCGAGCAGCCGCGGGGCGCGGGGGTCGAGCGGATGGAAGCGGTGTCCGAAGCCCGGCGCGTAGGAGATGCCGCGCTCGTTCCAGCGCGCCCAGACGGTGCTGGCGGCCGCGACGGCGTCGGCCTCGGCGAGTTCGGCGTCCGCGCCGTGACCCTGTTCGGTCAGCTCGGCGTCGATGTCGCGGTACAGCTCCATGCACTGCTGCCCGGCGCCGCCGTGCACGTCGTCCAGCACGTTGATCGCGGACGCCATCGCCCCGTTCAGCGGCAGCCCGCAGGTGACCGACATCCGGCTGATCGCGATCGACGGGGCGTGCGGGCCGTGGTCGACGGACGCCACCAGCGCGGCCTCCAACAGGGACGCCTGGTCGGCGCTGGGCAGCTCGCCGCGCAGCATCAGCCAGATCATCTGCGGGAAGCTGATCCGGCCGATCAACTGCTCGATCGGGTAGCCCCGGACGCCGATCTTGCCGGGGTGGATGTCGATGATGTCGGTCGACCACCAGTTCTGGGCGGCCTCCACCAACTCTTCGGGGGACTGGGTCATCGGTGGGCCTCAGGCGTCCGCGGGCTCGAGGGCCGGGTCGTAGAAGTCGCCGAACAGCTCCTCGTCGCTGGGCTTGTCCTCGGGGATCGGACGGGCCACCCAGGTGGTGTTCAGGTAGTGCTTGAGATGCACGTTCTCGCTGGTCACGTTGCCGCCCCAGGTGCCGCAGCCCATCGACGAGGTCATCGGCATGCCGTTGTTGAAGGCGCCCGCGTTGGCCTTCGACTGCGGCTGGCGGACCATGATCCGGGAGACCGGCGCGGCCAGGCCGAGGCGGTGGATGTGGTCGTCGTCGTGGGAGTAGATGCCGCAGGAGTGGCCCTTGCCGCCCACCTCGTAGACCGCGCGCATAGCGTCCAGGGCGTTCTCGAACTCGCCTTCGTAGCGATGCACCGTCAGTAGCGTGGTCAGCTTCTCGCGCGAGAACGGGAACTCGTCGCCGATGCCGTCGCCCTTCACGAACAGGAAGGTGGTGCCCTCGGGCACCTCGAAGCCGGCGTGCCTGGCCAGCTCGGCCGGTGCGATGGCGACGGTGTCGGGCAGCCGGTGTGCCTCGTCGTCCCACATCACCGTGGCCAGCGCCGCACGCTGCTCGCCCTCGGCGAGATAGCCGCCCTCGGCCTGCAGCGCGGCGATCATGTCGTCCCAGATCGACCCGTGGATGATCAGGTTGCCGTCGGCGGAGCAGCCGGAGCCGAAGTCGGAGGTCTTCGAGATCCGGCTGTTGCGGGCCGCGATCTCGACGTCGGCGGTCTCGTCGATGATCATCGTCGAGTTGCCGGCGCCCACCCCGTAGGCGGGGGTGCCGGAGCTGTAGGCGGCGCGCACCATCGGCTGGCCGCCGGTCGCGATGACCAGGTCGGACGCCGCCATCAGCGCCTGCGACATGGCCACGCTGGGCTGGGTGATGCACTGCAGGATGTCGGCCGGGGCGCCCTCGCGCTCAAGCGCCTCGCGCATCAGCCGGACGGTCTCGAAGGTGGTCTTCTTCGATCGCGGATGCGGGGAGAAGATCACCACGTTGCGGGCCTTGATCGAGTAGATCGCGTTGCCGGCCGGGGTCAGGTCGGGGTTGGTGGTGGGCACGATGCAGCCGATCAGGCCGACCGGCTTGCCGTACTTGACCAGGCCCTTCGCCTCGTCGGTCTCGATGACGCCGACGCTGGGCTGGCGCAGCGCGTCGCGCAGCACGCCGCGGATCTTCATCCGCTTGCCCATCCGGCTGACGGGGTCGCCCAGGCCGGACTCCTCGATGCCCTCGTGCACCAGCCGGGTGAAGGTCACCTTGTTGGCCACCGCCCAGGCAACCGCCTGACAGAGCCGGTCGACGGTCTCCTGGTCGTAGGTCTCGATGATCTTCTGCGCGGCGCGGGCCTTGGCCAGCAGGTCGGCGAGTTCCTGCTCCTGCTCGGGCCGAAGGGGCTTCGGTTGGCTTGGCGTCGATGCCATCAGTGCGTCTCCCAGGTGTGAATCGCGAGGTCGTCCGGAGACAGTATGCATAGAAAATCACCGTTTGTGAACCATCTGGTTAGTTAAGGCGTGTGATCGGCGTGCCGGGTTCCGAGGGGGGCCCGGCGCCGGGGTGGGGCGAGTGGATCTCGGAGGGGCTTCCTGGCTCTGAGCTGGGCTGCTGGGGCTGCTGGCTTGGTCCTGGCTGCCGCCCGTGTCTGCAAGGCAGCGAATTGGAGAATCCGCATGATCGGTGGCGCGAGCAGCATGAGCCATGGAACTACCGCCAGTGCGAGCCACCAAGCTGCTGTGCAACTCGGGTTGCACATTCTTCGGTTTCTGGTGCCGAGGTCGATTGCCACCCGACGTCCATTCCCGTCCGCATGCAGTCCGTGGCAGCTTCATTGGCCAAGATTGAGATCTCCGACTATTCGCGCAGTCTGAGCGTCCGAAGATCCGAGCAATAGGGACCGTCCAACTACTCGCGTGGTCGGAATCGTTGGTGGCGACGTGGTCGGCGATGCTTGTCCACATAACGTGGTGGGATCACTTCTGGTGTCCCGTCTGGCGAGATGTGGATTTCCCATTGCAACTCGGACGCTCGTTTGCGGTCGGGTTCTAGCAGATTGTGGTGGTGCTTGCACAGCAAACACAGATTCGACAGCGCCGTTGGCCCACCGTGGGCCCAGGGGGTGATGTGGTGGGCGTCGCAGTCGGCGGCGGGCCGGTCGCAGCCGGGAAACACGCAACCCTGGTCACGGACATGTAGGGCGTGGCGGATGTCGGGAGTGACGAGGCGTTGTTCGCGGCCCATGTCGAGCACACCGGAGGGGCCGCCCAGGATCACGGGCAGGATGCCGGCGTCGCAGGCGTAGTGGCGTAGCTGCCCGGCGGTGAGTTGGGTGCCGTCGGCCAGGCCGGCGCCGTGGCAGTCGTTGAGTAGGTCGTGGTAGTTGATCAGGATTGTCATGTGGGGTCGGTCGCCACCGTGTTTGGGTGCTGTCTGTTGGATCGCGATGCGGCGGGCCAACTCGACCAGGGCATCGGCGCGGCGTTGCGGCCAGGTGGGTTGTGTCACGTCTGGGTCGCGTAGTTCCAGGGCGGTGCGGTGCATCTGTTGGGCTAGGGCGTCGATTTGGGCTTTGATCAGTGCGGCGTCCGCGCTCGGCAGGCTGCCTTTGATGGTGGTGCAGCCGTGCCCGTCGTCGGCGAAGTTGAGGTGCCGGGCTTGTTGGGCGTCGCGTAGTTCGCGTTCCTGCCGTTTCGCCTCCGCTTCCTCGGCCACCTGGGGAGCAACGATTTCCAGCAGGTGCCGTGACAAGCCGGCGAGTTCGCGGCTGTCGAACTGTTCGCAGTAGCCGACCATCGTGGCCTGTGCAGCCGTTTCGGCTTCAACGCCCAGGTCGGTGGGGAGTTTCTTCAGCACCTGGGTGACCGCGTGTGCTTGCCGCTCGTTCGCTTGCCCGTTGCGTAGTGCGTCTGCGACTTGGGTGAATCGGTGCAGATCGGTCGCGTGGTGCACCATCGCTGAGGCCTGACCGCGGGTGTAGCGCAACTCTGCCGCCAACCACGACACGGTAGGGATGCCGTGCGCGGTCATGGCGGCATCGGCCCGGTCGACCTGGCCGAGCACGGTGTGTACCACCCCTGAAAGCCGGGATTGCACCGTCAGCAGCTCAGCGACCAGATCGAGCTGTTTCCGATCTGTGAGCAGTGCGACATTGTCGTAGTCGAGATGATCGAGCAGGCCGGTCACCACGGTGGCGAAATCCGCCACCGCCGTCCCGATGCCTGCCTCGATACTCATACCCTTGACCCTAAACGCCGCCACTGACACTTTTTACGACCAGCTGGGCCGGGAATGAATCCCGTAGCCAGACTGATCGACTGGTTCATAAAGACTAGGCTAGGGGCCATAACTGACAGTTTTCCGCCCGTATGGACGCGTCGGCGAGATTTGCTGGAACTGACAACACTCGCCCTACTCCTGACAACACCTGTGGCAACAAGTTTTCGCTGGATAAGCGTTGCGGAAATCAACAGAGAAGAAGAGTCTCGGCAAACTTGATCTCGTTTGGACGCGCGCCGAGCGCCCGCCGGAAGGAATCCATCTGCTCGCTGCCGGGCGCTACGCCGGGCCACCGCCTGAGGCACCAATCGGTGCGGCCTCGGCGAACCCGCTGGGCGGCTCCGGTGGATTCGGCGAACCAGCCGCGGATGAGCGGCGACTTGCTGTGGTCGACGGGATGCCCGAACAGGGCGTAGTGATCGGTCATCACCCGGCGAACAGGACGCCGTCGGCTTGCAGCGACTCGATCTCGGACGCGCTGAAGCCCAACTCGGCGGCGATCTCGGCGTTGTGCTGGCCCAGATCGGGCGCCACCTCGGTGATGGTGGTGTCGCAGTCGGAGAACCGGAACGGCAGGTTCGGCAGCCGCAGCGTGCCGTAGCGGGGATGCTCCTGCTCGATCACCATGCCGCGGGCCCGGATCTGCGGATCGTCCAGCACCTCGTCGATCCGTTGCACCTTGGCGCACGGGACGTCGGCGGCATCCAGCTGGGCGAGCACCTCGCCGACGCCGCGCGCGGCGACCCAGGAGCGCACCCCGGACAGGATCTCCTCGCGGTGCGCATTGCGGCCCGACAAGGTGTGGAAGCGCGCATCGGTGCCGAAACCGGCCGGTCCGCCGGAGGCTTCCAGCAGGCAGGCGAAGCGGCGCCAGCTGTCGTCTTGCTGGGCGGCGATGACCAGGTCACCATCGGCGGCCCGGAAGACGCCGTACAGGGTGGAGGCCGGCATGTCGTGGCCGGTCTGCTCGGGCAGCACCCCGCCGATCGTCCAGTTCTGCACCGCGTACTCGTGCATCGAGAACAGGGTGTCGTACAGCGCCAGATCGATGTGTTGACCGCGTCCGCTGCGCACCCGGCCGAGCAGGGCGGCGGTGATCGCGGCCACCGCATGGCTCCCGGTGTACATGTCACCGAGCGAGATCCGCAGCAGTGGGGGTGGTTCGCCGGGCGTCCCGACCATGGCCATGATGCCGCTCTTGGCTTCGGCGATCAGCCCGAAGCCGGGGCGGTGGGCGTCCGGGCCGGTGTGGCCGTAGGCCGAGATCGAGCAGTAGACCAGGCCCGGGTTGCGGGCGGACAGGTCGGCATAGCCGAGGCCGGCGCGGTCGAGCGCGCCCGGCCGGTAGTTCTCCACGAACACGTCGGCGGAATCGCACAGCCTGAGCATCAGGTCGCGGCCGCGCGGATCCTTCACATTCACGCTGAGGCCGCGTTTGCCCATGTTGAGCTGCAGGAAGTAGCCGCTCTGCCGGTCGTCGAGGACGGTGGCGTGCTGCCGTCCGGCGTCGCCGGTGCCGGGCCGTTCCACCTTGATCACGTCGGCGCCGAGGGCGGCGAGGCAGCGTCCGACGTAGGGGCCGGCCAGGAAATGGCTGTAGTCGATGACCCGGACGCCGTCCAGCGGGCTGTCCTGCATCAGCTCACCTCCGAGCCGGGACGGCGCGGCACCATCAGCCGGTGCTCGCCGCGCTGCACGACCTCGCCGTGCTGGTTGATCAGTTCGGTCGGCAGCACCACGATGCCCCAGTCCGGACGGCTCCGGCTGGCCCGCATGCTGCCCACCCGAAAGACCACGTGCAGCACGTCGTCGACCCGAATCGGCAGCCGGAAGTCCCACGTCCAGCCCAGCGACATGCCGGGCAGAAACCGGTAGTCGGACTGGGTTTTCAGGCCGTCGGCGATGGCCAGGCCGAACAGGCCGTGGGCGACGATGCCACCGAAGTGACTGGCCGCCGCGTACTTCTCGTCGACGTGCACCGGGGTGTGATCACCGGTCAGGTCGGCGTAGGCCTGAATGCGTTCCCTGCTCACCGTGTAGGTCGGGCTGCGGCACTCGTCACCCTCGCGGGCGTCGTCCCAATAGCGTTCGACGATCGTCATGGTCAGGCCTCCGCTCGCGGGTCGATGGCCAGCGCCTGGGCCACGGACGCTGCGGGCGCGGCCTGCATCAGTTCCAGTCGCAGCCCGTCCGGCAGCTGTAGCCAGTTGCGTCCCTTGGGTAGTTCGATCACGTTGAACCGGTGGGCCGCAGCGAGTGCGGCGTCCAGGTCTTCGCACATCAGGCCGAGGTGGGCCAGCCGTCCCTCGGGTGCGTTGTGCCCCGGGTCGTGGATGAGCTGGATGCCGCCGACCGTCCAGTACTGGTGAGGCGCCGCCGGGTCGCCGTCCACCTCGCGGCAGCCCATGCCGAACACGTCGGCGAAGAACCGGATGTGCCAGCCGATGTCGCGCACCGTGATGGCGGCATGTTCCAGATAGGCGGTGGCAGTCGTCATGCCACGGTCTCCCTTCGCTTGTCGGAGTTGGCTCGTTCCAGGCCTTTGACCAGGGCGACCAGGGTGCTGTTCACCGGCGTGGGCACCCCGTGTCTCTCGCCGATCTGCACCACGGCGCCGTTGATCACGTCGATCTCGGTGGGCTGCCCGCGTTCCAGGCTCTGCAGCATGGAGGTCTTGAAGTCGCCCGAGAGCCCCGCGGTGGCCTGCTCCCAGACCCGGTCCGGATCGGTCGTCGACAACCGGACGCCGACCGCAGCGGCCACCGCCATCGCCTCGGTGACGGCTTCTGAGGCGGTAGCCAGCAGCAGCCGCTGTTCGCCGAGCTGGCCGTAGGTCAGGCCGGTGAGGCCGGCGATCGCGCCGGTGGCCACGTTGATCAGCAGCTTCTCCCAGCGGGTGGCTGCCATGTCGTCGCTGACCGAGGTGGTCAGCCCGGCGCTATTCAGCAAAGTAGCCACGGCGTGGGTTCGAGGGGTGCCCGGCCCCTCCACCTCGCCGATCCAGGTCTGCCGGCTCGCCGTCCCGGTCCGGATGTGACCCGGGCCGAGCAGCACCCCGCCGACCAGCGTGCTGCCCAGCAGGACGTGTTCACGTCCGATGGCAGCGCTCAGCAGTTCTTCGTGCCCCAGGCCGTTCTGCAGTGAGAGCACCGCGGTCTCGGCGCCGACCAGGGCTTGCGCGGCGCGCATCGCGTCGCGGGTCTGGAACGATTTGACCAGCACGATCACCAGGTCGGCCACGCCGATGTCGTCAGGGTCCGCGGTGGCTTGGACGGCGATCGTCCGGCTACCGGTGTCGTCGTCGACCCGGAGTCCGTCGGTGCGCAGCGCGTCCACGTGGGGTCCGGGGCGTCCGATCAGCCAGGCGTCGTGGCCCGCTTCGGTGAGCGCGGCGCCGATGGTGCAGCCGAGTGCGCCGGCACCGAGGATCGCGATCGTCATGGTGTCGGCACGGTAGGCAGCGGGCGTTGCTATCGACAATGGGCGCAATAGCGTCATTGTGAATCACAATGATGCGGTGACCGATCTGCCGGAGACCAAACTGCTGCAACTGTTCGACGTCCTCTACGAACTTCGCAGCGTGACCCGGGCTGCCGGACGGCTCGGCCAGAGCCAGCCGACGATCAGCATCTGGCTCGGACGGCTGCGCCAGCAGGTGGGCGACCCGCTGTTCGTCCGGACTCCAGGCGGCATGACCCCGACCTCACGCGCGGACGCCCTGATCGGGCCGTGCCGCGAGATCCTGTCCTCGCTGAAAGGGCTGACGGCGGCCGAGCCGGCTTTCGACCCCGCGACGGCCACCCGCCGGTTTCGGATCTGCATGACGGACGCCAGTCACATCACCCTGCTGCCGCCCCTGCTGGAGCGAGTGCGGGCGCTGGCGCCCGGCGTCCGGCTGGAGGCGGCGCGGATCGACAGTGGCACCGAACAGGCCCTGACGACGTGGGAGGCCGATCTTGCGATCGGCTACCTGCCCTGGCTGGGTGGCGCGATCGCGACGCAACCCCTGTACGAGCAGGACTGGGTCTGCCTGGCCAGCCCTCGGCACCCCCGCGTCCGCGAACGACTCGGACGCCGCCGCTACGATGCCGAAGGACACGTGGCGATCGCCGCCGGCACCGGCGCCACGCTGCTGCAACGGGCACTGGCGACGCAGGGGATCGAACGCCGGGTCGTCCTCGAACTGCCCGGCTTCCTCGGCCTGGGCGCGATCATCGGCAGCACCGATCTGCTCGCCACCCTGCCGCGGCACATCGGCACCACGCTGGCCCGCGGCAACGATCTGGCGCTGTGGCCCTGCCCGCTGCCGGTCGACCGGTTCGAGGTCGGCCAGTACTGGCACCCGCGCTTCGACAACGAACCGGGCAGCCGCTGGCTCCGGGATCTGGTCGCCGAACTGTTCGGTTCGCTCAGCCGGACGGCGAATCCAGCGGGCGCGCCCGCAGACCTGACTCGGTAGCCAGTCGGGCCGCTTGGCGATCGAACGTGACGAACTCCGTGGCTCCGAGTTGAAGGCCGGAGTAGGCGATCACGCCGTCGGCGAAGTCGCCGCCGCGTCGCAGAACTGCAAGACCATGCTCGGCGGCCTGTTCGTCATAGGTGACATTCGGCGCCGACAGCAGCCGGTCGAGGGCGAGCGCGACGTCGTCGGTCGACATCCGGTAGGCACGCCTCAGCACCCAGACGAACTCGCACAACACCGGCAACGGCACGGCGATCAGTTCCGCCTTACGCAATACGGTGGCCGCCAGGCGTGCCTGTTCAGGATCGTCGCCGAGGGCGGCGCGGACCAAAACACTGGTGTCGGCGGTCAACCTCACTGC
>JBGAJF010000004.1:0-207216 GCA_044225075.1 Micropruina sp.
GAGAGGAGCAGCGATGAAGCGCTCGATCGTGATCAATCGTGAGTTCGGCAGTGGCGGCCGTGAGATCGGGCGGCTGATCAGCGAACGCACCGGCATGGAGTTGTACGACACCCGGGTGTTGCAGGAGGCGGCGAGCAACCGCGGCCTGGCCCCCGACCTGTTGGCCAGTTTTGACGAACGCGTGGTGACCGGCACGTATTTCGATCTTTCCGTCATCGCCGGCTTCGACGCCGAGACCTACTCGTTGCCCTACCGGATGTACGGAGCGATCGCCGAGGTCATCACCGAGGCGGCGCGGGTTGCTCCGGCGGTGTTCATCGGTCGCTGTGCCGACTGGGTGCTGCGCAGCGCCAAGCTGTCGTGTCTGAGCACCTTCGTCTACAGCACCGACCGGGAGGGAAAGATCGCGCGCGCCGTCGAGTTGGACGGCGTGCAGCCCAAGGACGCCGAGAAGTACATCGCGAAGATGGACAAGGCGCGCGGCCGGTACCAGCAGTTCTTCACCAACACCCGGTTCGGGGAGTGCCGCTACTACGACCTGTGCCTGAACAGCGGACGACTCGGCTACCAGACGTGTGCCGACCTCATCGTGGCCGCGGCTGACACCGACAGCGCGGACGGCGACCAGAGCCCGGCGGGACCAGTCTCGGCGGAGTAACGTGCGCTGGCCGGAGTCGTCCGAGGGGTAGTCCGGGTAAGGAATAGGTAAGGCTTGCCTTACTATCAACGCATGACCATCCCCTCTGCGCGGCGCATCGTGGTGACCGGCGCCGCCGGCGGGATCGGCCGGGCGGTGGCGCTGCAACTGGCCGAGCAGGGCGTGGTCCTGAGCCTGTTCGACCGTGACCCCGAGGGGCTCGCGGTGACCCGAGACGCGGTGCGCGCCGCAGGTGCGCCGGCCCCGCTGCTTGCCGTCGTCGACGTCAGCGATCGGGCGGAGTTGCTGGCGGCGCTGCGTTCGGCAGCCGATGAGGGACCGTTGGACGGACTGGTCAGCGCGGCGGGTCTACTCGAACCGGGCAGCCTCGCCGACACCACCGACGCTGCCTGGCAGCGTCACATCGCCGTGAACACCACCGGCGTCCTTCACCTGCTGCAGGACGGCGCCGCATTGCTGCGTGACGGCAGCGCCATCGTGGTGGTCAGCTCGAACGCGGCCCGGGTACCCCGGCTTGGCATGCTGGCCTACGCGGCGTCCAAGGCGGCCGCCTCGGCGCTGACCCGCTGCGCAGGCCTGGAGCTTGCCGCACGGGGCATCCGCTGCAACGTGGTCGAACCCGGCTCGACCGACACCGCGATGCTGCGGGAGCTGTGGAGCGACCCCGCGATCGGGCCCGCGCGGACGATCGGCGGTGATCCGGAAGCGTTCCGCCTCGGCATCCCACTGGGCCGGATCGGGGCTCCCGAGGATGTCGCCGGCGTGGTCTGCTTCCTGCTCTCCGACGCCGCCCGGCAGGTCACCTTGCAGCAGGTCTTCGTGGACGGTGGCGCTTCGCTGTGACCGAGCTCGTCGAATGCGGGCAACGTCCCGCGGTGCAGTCGCCGTCCCCGCTGTTTGCAGGGGACGCGTTCAGCACCGGCACCGTGCTGTCCAGCTCGCGTGGCTGGGGGGCGGAGTGGGCCGACCAGGTGGTCGGATCGCTGGCTGCGGGTGAGCGTGCACTCGTGGTGCTGCCGTTCCGTCCGGACGCGCCCGGCATCGCCCACCGGGTGGCCGTGTCGGCTGTGCCGGCGTCCGCGCCGGCCGCACCCGGACCGGTGGCCTCGCGTCACAGCGTCACCGAGTTGCCGACCGGCGCCGGCTACGCCGACAGGGTGCGGAAGGCGTTGCGCTGGATCGAGGCCGGACGGCTGCAGAAGGTCGTGCTGGGACGAAGCCTCGAGGTGCGCAGCGACCCTCCGCTGGACGCCGACGCGATCGTCGGCCGGCTGCTTGCCGACCGCCCCGGCCGCTATGTCTTCCAGGTGCCCTTGTCGGCCGATCCGGACGGCCCGGTGCTGCTGGGCGCCAGCCCCGAGTTGCTGGTCAGCCGCCGGGGACGCGCCGTCCGAAGCCTGCCGCTGGCCGGATCGGTGCCGCGTTCGCCGGACGCCGCCGACGACGCGCTCGGCGTCCGTGCCCTGCTCGGTTCGGCCAAGGACCGGCGTGAGCACGCGTTCGTCGTCGAAGCCATTGTCGATGCCCTCGCCCTGGTCTGCGACGGAGTGGTGGCGGACGAGCCGCGGATCGTGTCCACCGACACTCTGCACCACCTCGGCACCAGGATCGGCGGCACCCTCGCCGCCGGAGTCGCCGCGCCGAGCGCGCTGCACCTGGCCCAGTTGCTGCACCCGACACCGGCCATCGGCGGCGCACCGACCGATGCCGCGCTGCGAGCGATCGACGATCTCGAGGACGAGGACCGCGGCCCGCTGACCGGGGTGGTCGGCTGGGTCGACGCCGACGGCGACGGCGAGTTCGCCATCGCCATCCGGGCCGGCGTCCTGGACGGGAACCGGCTGCGGTTGTACGCCGGCGCGGGCATCGTCGCCGGGTCCGATCCCGACGCCGAGGTGCGCGAGACCGGCGCCAAACTCGCCACGATGCTGAAGGCGGTCGGACTGTGAGTCGCTCACCGGTTGCCCGGGTCAGGAGTTGGCCGGAGGATCTCCGCGTTGGCTACCGCGCGGCGGGGTACTGGACCGACGAGACCTTCGCCGCCTTCGTCGAAGATCGCACCGCCCGTTTCGCCGGCAACCTGGCCGTCGCCGGTCAGGACGCCGCCGGCGCGCCACAGCGCTGGAGCTACGCCGAGCTCGGCGAACGCGCCCGGGTCGCGGCGGTTCGGCTGCGCGCCGCCGGAGTGAACCCGGGTGACCGGGTGGTGGTGGCGCTGCCCAACATCACCGAGTACCTGGAGGTGGTGCTCGGCCTGTTCCGGCTCGGCGCCCTGCCGGTGTTCGCGCTGCCCACCCACCGCGAGTTGGAACTCACCCAGTTCTGTGTGCTGGCCGACGCGGCCGCGCTGGTGGTCGCGGTCGGCGCCGACCGGGTCGACCACCGGGCGCTGCACGCCACCGTCTCCGCCCAGGTCGCCGACCGCGGTGTGGCGCCTCCGGCGCTGATCGACGTCGCAGGCTGGGCGTCGGATCCGAGCGACCCGGCCGCGGAGCTGCCGTTGCCGTCCGGCAACGCCGAACAGGTCGCCTTCCTGCAGCTTTCCGGCGGCACCACCGGGGTGGCGAAGCTGATCCCGCGAACGGCCGCCGACTACCTGTACTCGGTGCGGGCCAGCGCCGAGATCTGCGGTCTGGACGCCACTACCCGGGCGCTGGTGGTGCTGCCCGCTGCGCACAACTTCCCGATGAGTTCGCCCGGGATGCTCGGCGTCCTGCACGCCGGTGGGGCGGTCGTCCTGGCCCGTGACCCGAGCCCGCGGACCGCGTTCCGGCTGGTCGCCGAGCACGGCGTGACCGATGTCGCCCTGGTGCCGCCGTTGGCTCAGGCTTGGATTTCGGCGGCGCAGCGCCGGCGTCCGGAGCTGTCCACGCTGCGCACCGTTCAGGTCGGCGGCGCCCGGCTCGCCGACTCGGTGGCGCCGGCCGTTCGTGAGGTGCTCGGGGCACAGCTGCAGCAGGTCTTCGGGATGGCCGAGGGGCTGGTCAACTACACCCGCGCCGACGACCCGGACGAGTTGGTGTTCACCACCCAGGGCAGGCCGATCAGTCCCGACGACGAGGTGCGCATCGTCGACCCCGACGACCGGGACGTGCCCGAGGGTACCGAGGGCAGCCTGCTGACCCGCGGCCCCTACACGATCCGCGGCTATTACGGATCGCCGCAGGCCGATGCCGACTCGTTCACCGCCGACGGCTACTACCGCACCGGCGACCTGGTCCGCCGGCTGCCCAGTGGCCATCTGATCGTCACCGGACGCGATTCCGACCTGATCAACCGGGGCGGCGAGAAGGTCTCCACCGAGGAACTGGAAGGCTTCGCGCTCGCCCACCCGGCGGTGCTGGACGCCGTCGCGGTCGGCGTCCCGGACGCCTATCTGGGCGAGCGGGTCGTGCTGGTCGCCCGCACCGAGCCGGACGCACCACAGCCCGACCTGGTCGCTCACCTGCGCGGCGCTGGGCTGGCCACCTACAAAGTGCCGGACGACATCGTCTTCCTCGACGAGTTGCCCGCCACCCACGTCGGCAAGAACAGCCGTCGCGAGCTGCGCCGGCTGCTCGCCACCACCCTCACGCCCGCACCCACCCGGCAACCGGACGCCCGACCCGAGGAGCACCGATGACCCTGCCCGTCGGCATCGACTACGAGGCCCCGCTGAACGATCTTCCGGTGAGTAGGGCCACCTGGGACCTGGACGCCGAGCGTGCCGCCGTGCTGGTCCACGATCTGCAGCGCTACTTCGTCACACCGTTCACCGACGGCTGCCCGGCGCTGGCCGGCGCGCTGGCCGCGTCCGAGCGAGTCGTGGCGGCCGCACGCGCCGCGGGTGTGCCGGTGTTCTACACCGCTCAGCAGGGCGACCAGGATCCGGCCGAGCGTGGTCTCCAGGGCGACCTGTGGGGACCGGGAATGAGCACCGATCCGGAGCACACCGCGATCCTGCCCGGGCTGACGCCTTCGTCGTCCGACACGATCGTCGAGAAGCACCGCTACAGCGCCTTCGCCCGCACCGATCTGGCCGACCGGTTGGCCGCGGCCGGGCGCGACCAGCTGATCATCACCGGGGTGTACGCCCATATCGGCATCACCGCCACCGCCCTGGACGCCTTCCAGCGCGAGATCCGGCCGTTCGTTGTGGCGGACGCGGTCGCCGACCTCGGCGCGGAGCAGCACCGCCGGGCGCTGGAGGTGATCGCCTCCTGTTGCGGCGTGGTGATCCTCGCCGAGGACGTGCTCGGCGCGCTGCGGCAGGACCAGGAGTCGTCGGTGAGCGGCTGGGACGAGCGGATCCAGCGTGCTCTGTCGGGGCTGCTGGCGCCGGAGGCGCTCAACGCGTTCTTCGCCGACCCGGACGCGGATCTGTTCGAACTGGGCCTGGACTCGCTGCGAGCGTTCGACTTCCTGGATGCGCTGGCCGACGACGGGCTGGATGTGGACTTCGGCGAGTTCACCCGTAGCCCGACCCTGAACTGGTTGCGCCGGCAGGCCGATTCCGTTGCCGCCTAGCGACTGGCTGCCACTCACCCCGGCTCAGCAGGGGTTGTTCTTCGCCCACCAACTCGATTCCGACAATCCGGCCTACACCACCGCCGAGGTGGTGGAGTTGAGTGGTGCTGTGGACGCCGCCGCGCTGGCCGGGGCGATCGCCGCCGGTTATGCCGAGTTCGAGCAGCTGCGGGTCGACTTCGCCAGCACCCCCGACGGTCCGTTGCAGCGGGTGCGTCCGCCCGGCGAGGTGCAGCTATCAGTGCTGGAGGCAGTCGACCGCGCCGCCGCCACGGCCCTGGTGGACGCCGAGTTGGCGCGTCCGCTCGGCCTGCTGGCCGGTGAGGTGACCCGGACCGGGCTGGTCCGGCTCGCCGACGGCACCACCTGGTGGTGGCACGCCGCCCACCACGTGGTGCTGGACGGCTACGGTGCGCAGCAGTTGCTACGCAGGATCGCCGCTCACTACGACGGCGCGGCACCGATCGAACCGATCGCGCTCGCAGACCTGGTCGCCGAAGACCACCGGGCTGCTGAGTCGGAGGAGTTCTGGGACGCCCGGCTGGCCACCATCACCGACCCGGCCTCGCTGGCCGGTGGTGTCGCGACCCCGCGGCCGCGGGCCATCCGGCGGGCCGTCGATCTGGACGCCGAGGCGCAGACCGCGCTGGTGCGGGGTGCCCGCCGGCTCGGGGTGACCTGGGCCGACCTGGTCACCGCCGCCACTGGCAGCTATGTCGGACGGCTGCTCGGCACGGCGTCCGGACGGATCGGACTGCCGCTGATGAACCGCTCGCTGCCCGGGGTTGGGCAGCTGGTCGCCGCCCGGACGGTGTGCACGGCGATGAACGTGCTGCCGGTTGCGGTGCCGGCGACCGGGACTGTCGCCCGCGCTCTGGCAGCGACCCGCGACGAACAGGCGGCGCTGCGGCAGCATCCGTTCGAACGCCAGGAGTGGCTGACCCGACGGTTAGCTCGTCGGGGCGGGCCCGAACTGTTCGGCATGCAGGTCAACGTGCTGCCGTTCGACCTGGAACTGACCCTCGGTGGGGTGTCCGGCACCGTCCGCAACCTGACCGCCGGGCCGGTGGAGGACCTCACTTTCACCCTGCGCGGCGTGCCGGGCCGGGGACGGCGGGTGCGGCTGGAACTGGACGCGCATCCCGAGCTGTACGACGCGGCTGGGTTGGATCGGCATCTGGCCCGGCTGCGGCACTGGCTGGGGGTGTGGGCGGGCGCCGAACCGGACGCTGACATCGCCCGGCTGCCGGTGCTGCCGCCGTCTGAACATTCCCTTGTCACCGAGGGATTCAATGCGACATGTCACGAGCGGGAGAGCGCGACCCTGGGTCAGCGGTTCGTCGCCCAGGCGGCCCGAACGCCGGACGCCACCGCGCTGGTCTTCAAAGGGGACAGCCGCAGCTATGCCGACCTGCTGCAGCGGTCCCGGCTGATCGCCGGCGGGCTCGCTCGGGAAGGCGTCCGGGCCGGCGATGTGGTCGGCGTCCGGTTGCCGCGCGGCTTCGGCCTCTACGAGACCATCCACGCGCTAGCCCTGCTGGGTGCGGTGTACTGCCCGATCGATCCGGAGCTGCCGTCGGCCCGGGTCGAGACGATGCTGACCGATGCCGGAGTGACCTGTGTCATCGATGATCCGGACGCGCTGGCCACCGGCGAGCCGTACCCGGGTAAGCCGCCGGGTGACGTGGATGCCCCGGCGTATCTGCTGTTCACCTCGGGCTCGACTGGGCGTCCGAAGGGTGTGCTGATCGGCCAGCGGGCGATCGACAACCGACTGGCCTGGATGCAGCACCACCTCCAGCTGCGGGCAGGCGAGCGCGTCCTGCACAAGACCCCGATCTCGTTCGATGTGTCGATCTGGGAGCTGTACTGGCCGCTGCAGGTCGGCGGCTGCGTGGTGATCGCGCCTCCCGGTGCGCACCGTGACCCGCGGGCGGTGGCCGAGTTGATCGTCGCCGAGCGGGTGGCTGTGCTGCACTTCGTGCCGTCCATGCTGCGCGCCTTTCTGGCTGACCGACCGGCCCGCGAACGAGTCGCCGAGGCCCGCGTCCGGCAGGTGGTCGCCAGCGGCGAGGCGCTCACCCCCGACCTGGTCGACGGCAGCTTGAAGTGGTTCGGGGTCGCGCCGACCAACCTGTACGGTCCCACCGAGGCCGCCGTCGACGTCACCGTTTGGGACTGCACCGCTGCGGATGCCGCCGACGGGCACAGCGTGCCGATCGGGCGTCCGATCTGGAACACCACCTGCTTCGTCCTGGATGCTGCGCTGCAGCCGGCCGGGGTCGGCGTGACCGGCGAACTGTGGCTGGGCGGCGTCCAACTGGCGGATGGCTACCTCGGACGTCCCGAGCTGACCGCCGAGCGGTTCGTCGACACCGACTGGGGACGGCTGTACCGTACCGGCGACCTGGCTGCGTGGCGTCCGGACGGCGCGCTGCGCTACCTGGGCCGCACCGACGACCAGGTGAAGATCCGTGGTCAGCGGATCGAACTCGGCGAGATCGAGGCTGCGCTCATTGCCGGCGTCGGGAGCCCGGGATCCGTTGGTCGAGCTTGTCGAGACCCCTCCGTCGGCCGAGCGACCGAGGTGGCTGCCGGGGTCGTCGACGGCTCCCTGGCGGTCTGGTTCGTCGCCACACCAGATGTCGCGGACGAGGTGCGCGACGCTCTTCGTGCAGCAGCCGCGCAGGCGTTGCCGCCGTCCTTCATGCCCAGCCGCTGGATCGCCGTCGACGCGATCCCGCTGACCCCCAGTGGCAAGACCGACCGTCGGGCGCTGGCCGAAGTGGCTGCTCGGCAGCCGGCGCCGGTGGCGTCCGGAGCGGTGGGAGAGGTGCCGCGCGATCTGCTGCAGCAACGGGTGGCGGCGGTGATGGCCGAGGTACTCGGTCTGCCGACGATCGCGGTGGATGCCGACTTCTTCGCCCTCGGCGGCGACTCGCTGTCGGTTCTGCGGCTGCTCGGACGACTCGCCGACGAGCTGAGTGCCGACATCGGCTTGGCCGAAGCGTTCGGGCATCCGACGGCGGCAGGGTTGGCCGAGCTGGTCGCTGGAACCGACCGGAAACGCGTCGATGACTTCGCCGAGGTGCTCACCCTGCGCTCTGGTTCGGAGCGGCCGCCGCTGTTCCTGTTGCCGCCGGCCGGAGGCCTGGGCTGGTGCTACACCGGCCTGCTCGCCGACCTGCCGCCCGATCTCGGGGTGCACACGATCCAGGCACCCGGTACCGGCACCGGTGCCCCCGTCCCGGTCGCTGACCTGACCGCGCTGGCTCGCCGGCAACTGGCCGCG
Source organism: Micropruina sp. (assembly GCA_044225075.1). Lineage (GTDB taxonomy): Bacteria > Actinomycetota > Actinomycetes > Propionibacteriales > Propionibacteriaceae > Micropruina. Next base: position 8,457 of record JBGAJF010000004.1, read on the forward strand.
ATCCGCGGCGTGGTCGGTGACGTACGGTTCCACATCGCTGGCTGGTCGCTGGGCGGCATGGCCGCTCACGCGGTGGCGGCGCTCGCCCGCGCCGACGGCCAGGACGTCGGCACGGTCACTTTGCTGGACGCCTACCCGGCCGAGCAGTGGCACCACCTCGCCGAGCCGACCGAGGCTGAGGCGCTGGTCGGCATCCTGCGACTCGCTGGCCTGGATGACCCGGACGACGGTGTGCCGCTCACCCGCGAGCGAGTGTCGGGGCTGTTGCGGGCCTCCGGCAGCGCGCTGGCTGCGCTGCCGCCGGTGCTGGTCGACGGGTGCATCGCCAGCGTGATCGAGGCCGCCCGGCTGGTCCGGACGCCGCCACCCGGCGCGCTGGACGGCGACCTGACCGTGGTGGTGGCCGGCGCTCCGCGTGCCGAGACACATCTGGACGCCGACGGTTGGCGAGCGCATACGGTCGGGAACGTGCGCATCGTCGAACTGCCCGCCACCCACGCCGAACTTGTCCGCCGTCCGGTCAGTACCCGGGTCGCGGCGCTGCTCACCGAGGCAATCGGAGCGGCGTGACCGTCGTCCGGTTCGCGTCGGTCGGCGAGGTGTCGGTGGACGCCGAACTCACCGCGGCTGAGCAGGCCCGGCACGACCGGCTGCGATTCGCCGCCGACCGGGACGCCTACCGGGCGGCCCACCTGCTGGTCCGGGCCTGTGCCGGGGAGCTGCTCGGCGTCGAGCCCGAGCGGGTGCGGCTGCAGCAGCACTGCCCGCGCTGCGGCTCCACCGATCACGGACGGCCCTCGATCGCCGGCCAACCCCAGCTGTGGGTCAGCCTGAGCCACACCCGTGGCCATGTCGCGGCCGTCGCGGCGACGGCAGCCTGCGGCATCGACATCGAGCGTGTTGCCGGCTCGATCCCGCGCGTCGCGGTCACGCCGCGCGAGCGGACCTGGCTGGACGCCGAAACCGACCCATTGCGTGCCTTCACCCGGCTCTGGGTCCGCAAGGAAGCGCTGGTGAAGGCGGGCGTCGCCGACGAGCCGGGGACACTCGACGTGCTGGGCCCGGACGCTGCGCCTCCCGGACGGCCCGGCGTCGCCGCCGGCCCCACCGATCGGCTCAGCGGGTTCACACTTGCCGACTGGGCCGGTCCCGCCGACGCGCTCGGGCGTCCGGTGGTCTGGGGCTGCGTCGCCGTCCAGGACGAGCAAAGACCGACCGGCTCGCGCCGCGATTGCTAGACCCAGCCCTGCACGACCACCTTGCCGACGGTGCGTCCAGCTTCGACGATCCGGTGCGCCTCGCGCAGGGTTTCCGGCCCGATCGGGGCGAGTAGCTTCGTGGTGGTCGGTTTGAGCCGACCCTGGTCGACCAGGTCGGCCACCCGGTCCAGCAGCCGATGCTGCTCGATGAGATCGGGGGTCTGCTGCACCGGCCGGGTGAACATCAGCTCCCAATGCCAGGAGATGCTGCGGCTCTTCAGCGGAGCCACGTCGCGCGGGCCGTCGTCGATGGCGACGATCTGTCCGAACGGGCGGACGATCCGCGCATAGGTCTCGACCTGTCCGGCCGAGTGGGCGGTGAACAGGTGGTCGACGCCGTCGGGGGCGAGCTCCAGCACCTGGCCGGGCAGGTCGCCGCGGTGGTCGACGACGTGGTCCGCGCCCAGGTCGCGGACCCAGTCCGCGCGCTCGGCGTCCGAGGCGGTGGCGATCACGGTCACGCCGGGCAACAGCGCGTGGGCGAGCTGCAGCATGACCGACCCGACGCCGCCGGTGGCCCCGATCACCAGCAGCGAACCGCCCGAGCGTTCGGTCAGCCCGAGCCGGTCGAACAACGACTCCCAAGCGGTGATCGCGGTCAGTGGCAGCGAGGCCGCATCGGCGAACGACAGCGCCGCCGGCTTGCGCCCCACGATCCGCTCATCGACGGCATGCAGGCGCTGATTGCTGCCCGGACGGTCGATGCTGCCGGCGTAGTACACCTCGTCGCCGGGCGTGAACAGGGTGACCGCCGAGCCCACCTCACGGACCGTGCCGGCGGCGTCGAAGCCGAGCACCCGGAACCCGCCGCTGGGCGCACCGGCACGCAGCTTGACGTCCACCGGGTTCACCGACACCGCCTCGACCTCCACCAGCAGATCGTGTGCCCCGGGCGCGGGCCGGTCGATCTGGCGTCCGATCAACGCCTTGGGATCAGTGATGGGCAGGTTCTCGTCGTAGCCGATGGCAGTCGTCGTCCTCATACCCTCCATGATTCCGGACGGCCACTGGTTACCGTCAAGGACACCAGGTACCCATCGGATACCATGACCGCTGTGAGCACCGCGACGCAGTCCTGCGAACGCAACGACGTGTACACCGCCATGTGCCCCTGCCGCGACCTGCTCGACCTGCTCGCAAACAAGTGGAGCGCGCTCGCGATCGGCGCCCTCGAGGACGGGCCGCAACGCTTCGGCGAACTCCGGCGGCGACTCGAGGGGATCAGCCCGAAGGTGCTGTCGCAGACCCTCAAGCGGCTCGAGGAGCACGATCTGCTCACCCGCACCGTCTATCCCGAGGTGCCCGCCCGCGTTGAGTACGAGCTGACCGAGCTGGGCCACGGCGCCGGCGTCCCGCTGCGCCAGCTGCGCGACTGGGTCGAGCACAGCGTCGGGACGTCAGCCGCTCCGCGGCCATGAAGGGCGGCGGGCAATGGCGCCGATGACCTCGTGGGACGCGCTGCGGGTCTTCGTCGCCGTGTACCGGGCCCGATCATTCTCGGCGGCCGCGGACGAACTCGGACTGGCGCAATCCTCGGTGTCGGAGCAGATCGCCCGGCTGGAACGGAACCTCGGTCATCGGTTGCTGGAACGCAGCCCAGCCGGCGTGCGACCGACCGAGCGCGGCGCCGAGCTGCTGGCCAGGATCGCCGGCCCGGTCGACGCGCTGGCGGCCGCCACGGCCCCGTCCGGTGCCGAGGCGTCCCGCACCGTGTTCCTGGGTGGGCCTGCCGAGTTCCTCTCCGAGGTGATCCTGCCCGCGTTGCTCCGGAGTGCGCTGCCGGACGGGGTGCGGGTGGCGGCACGATTCGGCCAGGCGGAGGACCTGGTCGATGAGTTGCGCGCTGGCGCGGTCGACGTGCTGGTCAGCGCGTTGCCCGTCCGGGGTCCGGACCTGGCCGCCGAGCCGGTGTACGACGAGGAGTTCCTGCTGGTCGGGGCTCCGGCGTGGGCGGACGCGGCCGACCTCGACGCCATCCCGGTGCTCAGCTACGGGCCGGAGTTGCCGATCATCCGGCGCTACTGGCGCAGCGTGTTCGGACGCCGCCCGGAACAACTGGACGTGCGGTTGATCGCCCCTGACCTGCGCACCCTGCTGCGGTTGGCATCCGACGGCGCGGGCATGACGGTGCTGCCGGACTATCTGGTGCGCGAACAGCTGGCCTCTGGCGCGCTGGTGCTGTTGCACCAGCCGGAGCTCGCGCCGCTGAACACCATCTACGTCGCCACCCGGAAGCCGGCCGCGCTGCCCGACCCGGCCGTGCTCACCGTGCGTGCCTCCGTTGTCGCGGCGGCCCGCTCGGCGCGCTGATCTCAACCGCCTAGCTGGCCCCGGGTCATCGGAGTGCCGATGCCCGCCATCGGGGGTCCGGTTACCGCCCGGTGCGCTCGGTTCCTAGCCTGGGAGGGCCGTCCCCGTCCGGGACCGCCCATTCCGCTTGCGAAAGGTTCTCCGATGACTGTCCCCTCCGCCGCCCGGGTGCTGCTGGTGCTCACCAGCCACGCTGACCTCGGCGGCATCCGTGAGACCGGCTTCTACATCGACGAGGCAGCCGAGCCGTGGCAGGTGTTCACCACCGCCGGCTACACGGTCGACCTCGCCTCGGTACAGGGCGGGGCACCCCCGCAGGACGGCCGCCGGCCCGGCGACCCGCTCCAGGACGACTTCCTCAACGATCCGCAGGTCGCCGCCGCCCTCGCCGACACACCCGCCCTCGCCGAGGTGGACGCCGCCGGCTACGACGCGGTGTTCTACGTCGGCGGTCACGGCACGATGTGGGACTTTCCCACCGCGCTGGATGTCGCCCGAGTCGGACGTGAGGTCTACCAGAACGGCGGCGTCGTCGCGGCGGTCTGCCACGGTCCCGCAGCCCTGCTGAACCTGACCCTCGCCGACGGCACACACCTGATCGACGGACGGCAGGTGACGGGCTTCACCAATGCCGAGGAGCAGGCGGTCGGCCTGGCCGAGGTGGTGCCGTTCCTGCTGGCCGACGAAATGAGCGCCCGCGGCGCCACACACCTCGCGGCCGCGAACTTCACCGAGAACGTGGTGGTGGACGGACGCCTGGTGACCGGCCAGAATCCACAATCGGCCGCCGGTGCAGCGCGGGAAGTCGTCGCCGTGCTCGCCGGCCGCTGAGACCGGCCGCAGAGGTCAGCGGGCGCCGCGCGCCAACTGCACGTCCATGATTCGCCGACTGGCCAGGGTGACGTCGGCCCAGCGCGGGTCGATGGCGCCGGCGTCCACCTGGTCGACGAAGTCGAGCACCTCGTGCTGCATGGTGTCGGCCGGCACCACCCGCGGACCTTCCAGCAGCACCCGGCTCGTACCGCCGCGCTGGTGCAGTTCGATCCGGGACAGTTCACCCGGGTCGTCCATGGTCAAGGCAGCATCCTCGCCGTAGACGACGCTCGGCCCGAGGCCGGCCGCGATCTTGGAGTAGACGACGTCGGCGACGAGGGTGCCGTAGTCGAGTTGCAGGCTGCCGCCGCCCTCGAAGCCGTTCGCCAGCCAGACACTCGCGCCCGACGTCCGCGGCGGCACCCCGAACAGATCCAGCGCCGGTTGCAGGCAATAGACGCCGATGTCGGCCAGCGCCGAGTTGCCCAGCGCCGGGTCGAACGCATTCAGCTGCTCGCCGGCCCGGAACCGGTCGTAGCGCGATGAGTACTGCAGCTTCTCGAACCGGGCGTGCCGCAGGGCGCCCAACGCGGGCAGTGTCGAGCGGACCAGTTGATGCGCGGGCGTGTGCACATTGCGGACGGCCTCCATCGCGATCACGCCGGCGTCACGGGCCGCCGCGAGGATCTGCTCCACCTGGGCGGCCGAGGTGCCCATCACCTTCTCGACCAGCACATGCCGGCCGGCGGCGATGGCCCGGATCGCCTGCGGATGATGGGCGGCATTGGGGCTGGCGATGTAGACGGCGTCGACGGCGTCGATCAGGACGTCCAGGTCGTCGACGGCCACGCCGATCCCTTGGGTGGCGGCGAACGCCTGACCGCGTCCGAGATCGCGGGAATACACCGCCTCGGCCGAGGCGCGGCCGCCGGTGGCTCGACATGCCGCGGTGAACCACTCGCTGATGAAGTTGGTGCCGACGATCCCGAAACGCAGCATCAGATCCCTCTCGGTCGCGCTGGAGCGGGCCGGTGGTCCGGCCCGCTCCGACGCTATCGGCTCACCCGGCTCGGCGGGCCGTCACCACCAAGTACTCCCACTCCATCGCGCCGCCCGCCAGGGCGTCGTCGGCGAGGCCGGCGAGCGCGTCGTCCAGCTCGGCACGCCGGACGATGTCGTCACCGACGTTGCGGTAGGCCCCCAGCGTGGGCCCGTAGTTGTCCCGGAAGAAATCGCGGAACTCGGCACCGGTGGCGAACCGGTCCACCCGCAGCATCCGCCGCTCACAACGCAGGCCGGTCACCCCGTCACCCAGCAACTCCGCGACGTAGTCCGGGTCGCCCCAGCGCGGCGCCGGCAGCACGCCGGGCGGCGGCGCCGGAACGAACGGTCGCACGGTCGCGAACAGTTGCCCGATGAACCCAGCCGGCGTCCAACTGATCAGCCCGATCCTGCCGCCGCGACGGCACACCCGAAGCAGCTCGGCCGCCGCCTTGGCGTGGTGCGGCGCGAACATCACGCCCACGCAGGACATCACCACATCGAAGCTGCCGTCGGCGTACGGAAGCGCCTCCGCATCGCCCGGCTCCCAGGACAGGGTGACACCCTCGGCGGCGGCCAGCCGCGCACCCTCGTCGAGCAGCTCGGGCGTCAGATCGCTGGCCACCACCGCCGCCCCCCGCCGGGCGGCCGGGATGGCGGCATTGCCGGTGCCGGCGGCGACGTCCAGGACCGATTCGCCGGAGCGGATGCCGCAGGCGTCCACCAGGCTGGTGCCCAAGCTGGGGATCACCTCCCGGGCCACAGCGCCGTAGTCACCGGACGCCCACATCGCGCGGTGCCGGTGCTTGAGCGCGCGATCCGCCTCAGTGGCGAGAGCCAGAGTGTCAGTCATGGTTTCCTCCCTGGGGTCGCACCCTGCGATCCCCTCACCAAGGGTCGGTCTGGGCACTGTTGCCGCTCCAGTGCCAGTTCTGTACCGGTTGCGGTTCACTTTCTGTACTGGTGTGGGCGGTGCCCCGGGCGTGTACTTGGGGAGGAAGGGGTGGGAGATGAGTGGTTACGGACAGTTCTGCCCGGTTGCCAAGGCGATGGAGGTGCTGGACGAGCGCTGGACGATCCTGGTGCTGCGCGAAATGCTCAAGGGCAGCACCCGCTTCAACGAGCTGCGTCGTGGCGTTCCCAAGATGTCGCCGGCGCTGTTGGTGAAGCGGCTGCGCAGCCTGGAACGACATGGGGTGATCCAGCGGGTCGGACGCGGCAACCACACCAGCTACCGGCTCACCGCTGCCGGTCGCGAACTGGATCCGATCGTCCGCGGACTGGCGGCCTGGGGCATCAGGTGGATCGGTGAGTTGGGCGAGGAGGATCTCGACCCGCACCTGCTGATGTGGGACATCCATCGCACGGTGACGATCGAGGCATGGCCGCGGACCCGCACCGTTGTCGAGTTCGACCTTCGCGACGCCGCCGGGACGGCGTCCCGCTGGTGGTTGGTGGTCGCCGAGGGGGAGACCGATCTGTGCGACTACGACCCGGGCTACGAGGTGAATGCCGTGATCAGCGGCGGGTTGCGCGATCTGATCCGGGTCTGGCGCGGTGACCTTGGCTGGACGGACGCGGTGCGCACCGGACGGGTCGCGATCAACGGACCACGGCTGATCTGCCGGCAGTTGCCGGCATGGATCGGGCAGGGCGAGACGGCGTCCGTCCCGCGGGTGATCAGCGGCTGAGACTCGTCGCCGACCGGGCGGCGCGACGGTGTCGGTCAGGCCAACGAGTCGGACGGAGGGACGATCTCGCCCTCGATCGGCGCGATCCGCTTGGCTTCACGCCGCACCAGGAACCCGACGGTGATCAGCACGATGCCCCAGACGATCGCCAGAATGCCTAGCCAGAGCGCGATGATCAAGGTCGCCGCGGTATTGGGTGCGGAGAGGATCAGCCAACCTGCCAGCAGCCAGAACGCGCCGCCGAGCACCATCAGCCAGCGGGGAGCGGTCTGTTGCTGGGTGAAGGCGGAGATGATTTCGATCACGCCGCGCAGAATCAGCCAGACTCCGAGCACCCACAGCAACGCCAGCCCGGCGGTGACCGGGGAGAAGACGGCGATCCCGCCGGCCAGAATGCCGACGATGGCGGTGAAGATCAGGTAGCCGCGGGACTGGTCGGGCCGCGGGTTGAACGCCATCACCGCTGCCACGATGCCGTCCAGCAACGCGTAGATGCCCCACAGCACCACCAAGGTGAGCCCGGTGGCGATCGGGAAGAATGCCGCGACGAGCCCGAAGAGCAGAGCGACGGTCCCGGAGACGAACAAGTAGGTCGATGACCGTTTCATCAGGTCGATCATGCTGAATCCTCTGTCAGGGGAAGCTGCCCGGCCAAGGTGTGCACCGGACGATGTCCCCAGTCTCCCATGCGCTCCGCGCCGTCCGCCCGTCAACCGCTCGCCGAACTATTTGCCGCTCGCCGAATTCGGCGAGCCCCGAGTAGTCCGGCGAGCGGTGGGTGCGCGAACCGCCGGACCAGGCTCGGACAGCCGGGGGACGCCGCACCCTAGACTGGCCCTCCAGCGCCGGTCACACCGGTAACTACCGACGACAGGAGCCGCCACGGTGCCCGTGCTCGATGTGATCGGCTGGGTGCTCCAGACGATCATGGTGATCGGTGCCGTCTACGGTCTCTATCACGTCGTCGTCGGCCTCAACGCGTTCGGCGAGTTGAAGCTGCCCGAGCCGCAGCCGGGCGAGAAGCAGCACCGCTTCGCGATCCTGGTCTGCGCCAAGAACGAGTCGTCGGTGATCGACCAGCTGCTGCTCACCCTGAGTAACCAGGACTATCCGCGCGAGCTGTACGACGTCTTCGTGGTCGCCGACAACTGCACCGACGACACCGCCGAGATCTGCCGACGAGCGGGCGCCTACGTGTACGAGCGCACCGACCCGAACCGCAAGGGCAAGGGCTTCGCGATGTCCTGGTTCTTCGAGCGGTTCAACGTCGACCACGCCGGCCGCTACGACGCCTGCGTGGTGTTCGACGCCGACAACGTCGTCGAGGTCGGCTTCCTGGAGGCGGTCAACACCCGGTTCAACCACGGCGAGACCATCGTGGTCGGCTACCGCACCGGCAAGAACCCCTCCTCGTCGTGGGTGGCCGGCTGCAGCACCCTGTACTGGCTGCTGCAGACCCGGTTCTTCCACCTGCCGCGGAACCGGTTCGGCTGGTCGCTGTTCTCCGTCAGCGGCACCGGCTTCGGCTTCCTGCTGTCGGTGCTCGACGGCACCGGCTGGGACACCAAGACCCAGTGCGAGGACATCGAGTTCACCCTGAACGCGGTCGCCAAGGGGCATCGCGCCGTCCTCGAACCGCGCGCGGTGTTCTTCGACGAACAACCCCAGGGCTTGTGGACGTCGATCAAGCAGCGCTACCGGTGGGCGTTGGGCGGCGTCCAGATCGTGCCGATCTGCACCCCCCGGTTGTGGCGCCGGGTCCGTTCCGGTGACCGCAGGGCCATCGACGGCCTTGTTTACAGCGTTGGCCTGCTGGTCTCGGCGATCGCCGGCTGGTCAGGGATGGCGTTCAGCCTGATGACCGCCTTCCGGACGGGAAACTGGGCGGCATTGGTGCTGCTCAGCGCCGCATTCGGGCTGTTCGCCTATCTGTTCACCCTGATCTTCGGCTGGCTCACCGTGCTGCTCGAGGATGCCCGCTGGCCGGGGATGTGGAAGACGGTGGTGCTGTTCCCGATCCATCTCGGCATTTGGTGGGTGCTGATGCTGGTCGCGCTGTTCTACCGCGATTCGACCTGGCACGACATCCCGCACACCGTCCGGTTGAGCCTGTCCGAGATCGAGGCCGAGCACCACACCGGACGGCTGCCGCTGCGGCGTCCGACCGGTGGCGAGACCGGCGGTGACGCGCCTGAACCGTCCTGACGGCTCAGGCCGCAGGCTGCCTCCATTCCCAGACCGTGCCGGGCCGCCCCCTGCCCAGCACCATGCGCTTGGTGCTCACGCTGAGCCCGCGAAGCGAGGCCAGCCGGCGGTTCAGGTTGCCCCGGTCGGGGGCGATGCCGCTCAGGGTATGAGTGATGCCAACGGCTGCCGACACCGGGAACTCGGCGCCGGTGAGCGCCTGGGTGAACTCCAGGTCGCGCCACAGCATGTCGACCAGCAGCGGACGGCACTCGAAGAGCATCACGTTGTGGTCGAAGGCCAGCCGGGGTACGTCGTCGAAGCCGTACCAGTCGGCGTCCCCGTCGCCGACCGCCCACATCGCCACCGACAGGGAATAACCGCGCGGGTCACGATTGGGCTGGTCGAAGACGGTCAGCTGGCCCAGTGCGGTGACGTCGAAGCCGACCTTGTCGATGACCGCCCGGTGCGCGGCGGCCGCCAGCCGTTCACCCTCGCGCAGCAGCACTCCGGGCAGCGCCGGAACATCCCGGTAGGGGTCGGTGGTTCGTGGTTTGGTGGCCAGTTCCACTCGTCGCAGGTCTGCGTTATAGCGCAGCGCGATGACGTCCACCGAGACCAGGGATCCGACGTTCGTCATTGGTCGCCTTCTGTCAACACCGCTTCACCAATTGTTCATTGGTCAGGTTGACTATAACCCAGGATCCGCTCCCGAGCCGAGCTCACCGAGCCGCGGTGACTCGGCAGCCGATGGTCGGGGCTAGACCAGCAACTCCGACCGATGCACCAGCGCACCAGCCCCGATCAGCGGCGCGTCCCCGGCCAGCGCGGCGCGTTCGACCTGGACGGCGCGGGCGAAGGCGTTGACGGCGCGCTCCGCCACGGTCGCCCGGATGAGGTCGACGTAATCGTCGGAGACCAGCGAGAACCCGCCGCCGACCACGGCCAACTCCAAATCGAGCAGAGTGGCCGCGTTCACCACACCGGTGCCGACGTAGGTGGCAGAACGCACCACCGCAGCGACCGCGAGCTCATCGCCGGCGGCGTAGGCCGCCGCGAGTTCCTCGCCGTCGGAGCCTGCCCAGCCCTGGGAACGCGCCCAACTGACCGTATGCGGACCCGACGACAATTCCTCGACCGTCGCCGCGGCGGCCGAGCCGTCGACCCGGTCGACGATGACCTGCCCGAGATGTCCCGCGTTGCCGGTTGCTCCGGCGATCACCCGGCCGTCGGAGATGATGCCGCCGCCGACCCCGGTGGAGACGACGAAGACCATGGCGTTACGGACGCCGCGCGCGGCACCGAGCCACAGTTCGGCCAGCGCGATGCAGGTGCCGTCGAGACGCAGTCGGACGTCGTCCAGACCGGTGGCCGCCCGCACCACGTCGACGATCGGGAAGTCGCGCAGGCCGGTCAGATTGATCGGCGAGATCGCGCCGAGCGGCAGGTTCAGCGGGCCGGCCGAGCCGATGCCCGCCGCGGAGACGTCCGGCCAGTGCGGTGAGTCGAGGGCGGGCTGCAGGGCGGTTGCGATACTGGTCGCCGCGGCGTCCGGAGTCGAAGCGCCGGTGGCGCCCATTGCGGCGCGGCCACGGCTGCCCTCGATAATGGTTCCGTCGGTGCCAATGAGCGCCGCCTCGACCTTGGTTCCGCCGAGGTCGATAGCCAATGCAACCGTCATGACGACACGCTATCCAAAACCAACTGAGAGGGCAGGATTTCGTTGTTCATCGAACTGACGAATACGCCGCGCGATTACGCCTGGGGCTCCTACGACGGAATCGCTGCGTTCACCGGTCGTCAGCCCAGCGGGAATCCCGAGGCTGAGCTGTGGTTCGGCACCCATCCGGGTTCACCGACCCTGACCCCGCGCACCTTCCCACCCACCGAGCCGGGCCATGCGACGCTGCGCGACTGGGTGGCCGCCGAGCCGGAGCTGCTGCTGGGCAACCCGGACGCCACCGAGCTGCCGATCCTGCTCAAGGTGCTGGCCGCCCGGACGCCGCTGTCGCTGCAGGTGCACCCCAGCCCGGAGCAGGCCGCAGCGGGTTACGCCGACGAGGTTGCCCGGGGCATCGAACCCGAGGCGTTCATCCGCAGCTACAAGGATCCGCATCCCAAACCCGAGATCATCGTCGCGGTCACCGAGTTCGAGGCGTTGTGCGGCTTCCGGACCAGCGCCGAGGTGGCCGCTTTCGCCGCCGATCTGGCCGGCCTCGTCACCCAGCCGCCCAGCCCGGCGCTCGCCCGGCTGCTCGCGCTGCTGGCCACCCCGACGGCCCTGGAGCCGATCGTCGACTGGCTGCTCTCGTGCGAACCGGACGCCGCCGCCTGCGTCGCCGAGGTGGTCGAGCTGGCCGGCTCTGACGCCGCCGTCCGGACGTCGAGCGCCGCGACCTTCGACACCGTCCGCGAACTCGCCGCCCACTATCCGGGCGATCCCGGTGTGGTGATTGGGGCGCTGGCCAATCGGGTCACCCTGCAGCCGGGAGAGTGCCTGTTCGCGGCTGCCGGCGTCCTGCACGCCTACCTGTACGGGGCGGGCATCGAACTGATGACCGCCAGTGACAACGTGCTGCGCGGCGGTCTGACCCCCAAGCACGTCGATACCGACGAACTGCTGCGGGTGCTGTCCTTCGACCAGGGTGCCCCGGCGGTGTTGGAGCCGCAGCGTCCCGCCGACAACGTGGCCGTCTACGCGCCGCCGGTCGGGTTCACGCTGACCGTGATCGACCTGGTTGCTTCGCCCGAGCACCTCTGCGGCGGCCCGGCGATCCTGCTCGTCGAACGGGGTCCGGTGACGCTGACCGGTACGGACGGCGCGGTCACCCTGACGCGCGGCGAGGCGGTGTTCATTCCGGCGTCCGAACATGACGTGAATGTCGCCGGGCCGGGCCGGGTGTGGCTGGCGACCGCAGCCGGGCAAGACTGATCAGCGCTCGTTTCACGGCAGCAGCGCGTGGCACAGGGTTTCGGTGAGCCATGACGTGAACTCGTCGGCGGACCAACCCCGGTCGGCCAACAGCCAGCGGGGTTCGTAGGAGTTCAGCGCCCAGAGGATGTCGGCGGCTCGTTCGACGTCGAGGTCGTCGCGCAGCCAACCGGCGGCGTGGAAGCGTCCGACCCAGAAGGCGCTGCCGGCGCGGCGCTCCTGGTGAATCGTCTCGACGAACGACAGCAGTGTGGCATCGGTGTCGCGTGAACCCATGATCATCCGCACCAGCGGGTCGGTGCGCAGCGAGATGGTCTGGGCGAGCTTGGCGTACGCGGCCACGGCCTCCTCGCCCGAGTGGGCGTCGAACACGGCGAGGGCCTCGGGGCGTTGCGCCAGCGGTACGTCGTCATCGTCGCCGGCGAGAGTGACGTCGTAGACGGCCTTCAGCAGCGCCGCCTTGCTGCCGAAGGTCTTGTAGATCGTTTCCGGCGAGACCGCTGCCTCCTCGGCCACCAGCGCGATGGTCGTGCCGGCGAACCCGCGTTCCAGGAACGACGCGCGCGCCGCGGCCAGAACGCGGCCGCGGGTGGCGCGGGCTCGGGCGGCGCGGGCGCTGTTGTCATAGGCCACATCTGCTCCTGTCGAAATTCTTAGCTGGCGGGGTTGCGTCGCGGTTCGATACAGCTTACCGTACTTATTAGTTCCAGTTAACTGTACCGAAAAGGACCTGCATCATGACCACCAATCACAGCTCGGCGAACATCGTCTTCGCCACGACGCCCGCCGACGGCCATACCGTCCCCGCCCTACCCATCGCCCGTACTCTGATCGAGCGCGGTCACCGCGTCCGCTGGTACGCCGGACGCAAGTACGCCGACCGGATCCGCGCGATCGGCGCGGAGTACCTGCCGATGAGCGAACACGACTTCAGCCTGGTCGGCCTGGACGAGTACTTCCCCGAACGAGCTCAGCTGTCGGGGGTCGCCAAGTTGAAGTTCGACATGACCGTCGCCTTCGCTCAGCCCACCCGAACCCATCTGGCCGATCTGCGGGCCGCGTTGGACCGCGAGCCTGCCGACCTGATCGTCGGCGACACGGGCATGGTTGCCGGCCCGATGCTCACCGAGCTGGAAGGGCCGCCGTTCGCCGCGCTCGGGATCAGCGTGGTCGGTTTCCCCAGTGACGACGTGCCGCCGTTCGGGCTGGGCCTGCGTCCCACCAGCAGCGCCGTCGGCACCATTCGGAACCGGCTGCTGCACACCTTCGTCCGGCGGACCCTGTTCGCCGCCATGAGTCGCGCTGTCAATGAGATCCGCACCGACCGCGGCCTGCCGACCCGTGACGAGATCGTCTTCGAGTACATGCTGCACGCCGCGCTCTACCTGCAACTCGGCGCGCAGGGTTTCGAGTACCCGCAGCGGGACCTGCCGAAGCACGTCCGCTTCGTCGGACCGGTCCGGCCGCAACCGATCGAGGGCTGGACCGAGCCCGACTGGTGGCAGGACCTGGACGCGGGCAAGCCGGTGATCCTGCTCAATCAGGGAACGGTGGCCACCGATCCGAACGAGCTGCTGCGACCCGGCTTGGCCGCGCTGGCCGACCAGGACGTGCTGGTCGTGGCGGTGACCGGGGGTCGCGCTCCCGGCGAGCTCGGGCAGCTGCCGGCCAATGCCAGGGTCGAGCGGTTCATTCCGTTCGAGAAGCTGCTGCCGAAGGTCGACGTGCTGGTCACCAACGCCGGCTTCGGTGCGGTGCAACTCGCGCTGGCCGCCGGGGTACCGATCGTGGCCGCCGGAAAGACCGAGGACAAGATCGAGGTCGCCGGCCGGGTCGCCTACTCCGGCGTGGGCATCAACCTGCGTACCCAGACGCCTGAGCCGGACGCCATTGCCGACGCCGTCCGTCGGGTGCTGAGCGAGGATCGCTACCGGCGTCGGGCAGCGGAGCTCCAGAGCGAGATCGCCGCGGCCGGTCGCGAGGTGGGAGCGGCCGACCGGCTGGAAGGCCTACTTGCGCACCTGGCGATCAGCTCGCACGCCCGATACGCCAAGGCGGCCGTCTAGCAGCGACGCGCTGCTAGGTCCCGAGACGCACCAAGAAACCGATAGCGGACGAAGAGGAACACGATCATGGCCAGAGATATCGATGCCGGCGACCCTCAGGCGCCCGGGCCACAGCTGCCAGAACCATCAGCTCCCACCACATTGAGTGGCCCCCTGGGCGTCAGGTGGCGTGCCCTAGGCGGGATGACATGGGGCCGCCCGGCCTTCAAGCCGCAGAAAGTGCCGGGTGGTTCGTTCGTGACGTTCACGCTGGCCGACAACAGTGCGAACGTGACCATGTACTCCTCGGCGGCCGGTGTTTTCGTGGTGACGGAACGGATCAACACCGGGTGGCGGCGTTTGGGCCAGTTCGGCGGCACGCTCGGGTTTCCGGTCAGCGACGAGCTGAACGCTCACCGGAGCGGTGTCTACCAGCGTTTCCAGAACGGCATCGTCGTTTGGCATTCCAGCACGGGCGCGTTCGGTGTGCAGGGGGGACCGGTGCTGACCAAGTACACCGCACTGGGCGGTTCTGCTTGGGGCTACCCGACCACCGATGTGATGCCGATCAACGGCGGCTGGTTCAGCCACTTCCGCAGCGCCGACACCGGGGCCGAACTGTCGCTCTACGCGACTCCGCAATCCGGTGCCTTCGCGCTCCACGGGCCGATCCGGCAGAAGTGGGCGGCGATGGGCTGGGAACGCAGCCCGCTGGGGTACCCGGTCAGCGACGAGTTGGCGACCGGGGTCGATCCGCACGGTCGGTACACGACCTTCCAGCACGGGCTGATCGTCTACCACCCCAGCCACGGCGCCCACGCGATCACCGGAGCGATCGACGCCCGCTACCGCCAACTGGGCGGCGCCGGGTGGGGCTACCCGATCACCGACGTCACCACGCTCAACGCCGGCGGGCAATACCTGCACCTGGTGCATCCGACCATCGGCGACGAACGCAGCATCTACTGGCACCCGTCGGCAGGCGCCCACGAGGTTCTCGGCAAGATCCGCGGAAAGTGGTCGGGACTCGGGTGGCAGAAGAGCCATCTCGGCTTCCCGGCCGGGCCGCCGGAGCCGTTCACCGAGCAGAACTCCGACGGCGGCAGCGTCGTCCAACGGTTCCAGCATGGCCGGATCATCGTCCAGCCCAGACGCGGCACCTACACCAGCCCGGCCCTGTGGACCCGACCGATCAAGGCCGGCGGGTTCTCCGGCGAGGTACGGGTGACGGCTACCGACGACGGCACCGTGTCACTGGGCGGCTACGTTCGCAGCGACGCGCTGGCCGGATTCCGGTATCTGGTCAAGGCAACCCTCACCGACGCCGACAAACGTGCCGTTGTGGTGTCCGCCTCGGGTTCGGTGAGCGGCACCCACGGCACCGACGAGAAGGACGAACTGTCCGCGTCCGTGCACAGTGACATCGTCCGCAGACGCTTCCCCGAGTTCGCCCAGGGCACCGTGACCCTGGACCACCGCCACGACAACCTGTTGACCGGTGCGTTGGGGGACGTGTTCGAAGGCATCGTCACCTGGGGTGTCGGCAGCCTCGCCATCACTCCCGGCGTCGGGCTGGTGATCGTCGCCGGCGCCGCCGTGGTGTCGGCGATCGGTGCCCAGTCTCTGGTGCCCGGCGCCCAGGTCCTGTCCGGCACCTTGTGGCTGGCCGGGCCGAGCGGTCTGTTCATCGCCCTCGCGGCGGACGCCCTCGTCCGGCTCGCCACCGACGAGCGGGAGCTCACCGTTGAGGAGTACGCCTACGCCGACCGCGTCTTCAAAGGCTCACTTCCGCCGAGGTCCGACATCCTGATCACCGACGCCACCGGGGCCGGCGGCCGCCACTACACCTTCCCCCGCTTCGACCGGAAGATCGTGCTCAACCTGGGCGACGACTGGAAGAACCCGATCCAGGCCTATGTCGACCGAGACCGCGCCGAAGGACAGCACTTCATCCACGAGCTGACCCACGCCTGGCAGTACCACAACGACCCGACCTACCTGGAATACGTCGCCGACGGCATCGCCGGCCGGCTCAAAACCTTCGCTCCCGGCGAGGAGTACACCGAGGACTGGAGTTCCTACAACATCGAACAGCAGGCGGTGATCGTCGACCGCTGGTTCGGCGAACATCACCACGACAAGAATGCCGACGACGACCACGGCCTGTCCTCCAAGGCCGCCCGCAACGACCCCCGGTTCCGCTACATCGAACTACTCCGCCGCGGACGCACCTGACCGCGACGGCCCGCACCGCGTCGGCTACGGCGCCGGGTGTGTGTGCGATAGTCCGGTGGTGCGCACCGCCCTGACCCGGATCGATCCCGTCGCTCTGGTGCTGGTCGGTATCGGCTCGGTACAGCTGGGCGCGGCGTTCGCGAAGGACCTGTTCGCGCTCAGCACGCCGACCGCGACCGCGTGGCTGCGGCTCTGTTTCGCCAGCCTGATCTTTCTGACCTTCGCCCGGCCCCGGCTGCGCGGACGCCGTCCGCGCGAGTGGCTGATCGTGGGCGGCTACGGCGTCGCCCTGGCCGGAATGAACTGGGCAATCTACGAGAGCTTCGCGCGGATTCCGATCGGAGTCGCGGTGACGGTGGAGTTTCTGGGCCCGCTGGCCGTCGCGGTCGCCGGCTCGCGGCGTCCCCGCGACCTGATCTGGGTCGGGCTGGCCGGGCTCGGTGTGGCGTTGCTCGGTCTGCAGCCGATCGAGGCGGACTGGATCGGGCTCGGATTGGCGCTGCTCGCCGGAGCCCTGTGGGCCGGCTACATCCTGCTCGCCGGGCCGACCGGACGGCACTTCGAGGGCGTCTCAGGGGTGACGGTGGCCAGCATCATCGGTGCCGTACTGCTGGCACCGGCGGCACTGACGTTCGGCCACCCGGTGTTCAGCCCGCACGTCCTGTGGGTGGCGCTGGCGGTCGGGTTGTTGTCGTCGGTGATTCCCTACGGGCTCGAAATGGTGGCGCTGCGGCGGATGCGCCCCGGGTTGTTCGGCATCCTGATGAGCCTCGAGCCGGCGGCCGCGGCGCTCTTCGCACTGCTGCTGCTGGGTGAACGACTCAGCCTGATCGAGTGCTTGGCAATGGCATGCGTGATCGCCGCCAGCGTCGGCGCCACCCGCTCCCGGCCCGGTTCAGACAACGAAGGAACCCCCTTGGGGGGTGGCGCCCTCGGGCCGTAGCGGGTCGGCGTCTGTGAGGAGTTGGACAAGCCATTGTGGCCGGGGGGCCTTGTCGTTTCCTGACTGCAGGTACCCGAGTATTGTGTCGATCTTGCGGTGAATGGAACTGACATGATTTCCGACGGTCTTTGGTGAAATGTGCGCGCGTCTGGCAATCTGGTCGCCGGTAAATCCGGCCGCTTTCAATTTGAAGACCCTCTTCTCGCTCTCGGTGAGCTCTAGAGCCCGCAAGAGGAACTCGTTAGTCCAAATCGCGGACGCCATCGGCCCTGTCAATAGGCGCTCCCCGTCCCGGATCGCTCGGAGTGCTTCATAGAGCGGTTCCGGGCTCTGATGAGACTTACTGACTATGCATTCCGCTCCCGCGGCCATCTCCCTCACAGCGTGACCGGGATTGGCATCGTTGGTGTGCACGATTACGCGAATAGTCCGTTCGCGCAGCCTCGCTACGGCCGCGTCTCCCTGCGGCTGCGGATACGACTCCGATCCGTCGTCGTTGCGAATACGTATCCATCGATCAAGAATTACTACATCTACTGCCACGCGGGCACAATTGAACTCTTCAAACGATGCGTATGCCCCCACGAAAATGAAACCCTCTGGTTCGAGCGCTGAGAGCTCAAGTGAAATCCCTGTTCGTGCGTGACGTTCATCCTCAATGACGCCAATACGCAACGGCGAGCTAGTTTCAAGGCCGGTAGCGGCGTTCGCGGCGATCATGTTGCAGCCGCAACCGCGCGGCCTGAGAGTGTGGCCTCGACGCCAGTCCCCGGCTCGGACGTGATCGAGACCTTGACGCCAACACTGCGTAGCGCGGTCCCGAGATCTTCGCGAAGACCCATGTTCATGTCTGTGCTCCCCATGTCGAATCCGATGCCAGTGTCCATCATGCAGATAACCCAATGGTCGCCCTCGATCTCGCCCAGAACGGTGGCTGCCAGAACACCCGAGTGTCTCTCTGTGTTTCTGACAAAAGACCGTACCGCGGTCTCCAGTCGTTCGAGCACGACATGCTCCAGTACTAGCTCAGCTACAGCCTTCGGAATATGCATCTGAACGTCGACCGTAGTTCCGGACGCGCCATTTTGAATGGCCCTGCCGAGGGTGTCTCGACCGCCACGCGGTCCGAGCTCGCTCTCGAGTCGGCCTGCCATCGCCGCTAATCTAGCCCTAAGGTCGAGTCTGCCGCCCATATCCTGTGGACTGCGGGCCAGACTAGCCAGTTCGTTAGAGTAGTCGTGAAGCTGGGCTCGTACGCGTCTCTCCCATTCTATTCTAGCCTCGGCAAATCTTGTGGCTTGCTCGGCGAGTTTTGCGCGGAGCGCGAGGTTGATAGCCGCCTGCCTATCGGCCTCGTCGGCCCGCTCAGCGATCGCTCGTGTTCCCCGCCATACTCCACGAGCTGCAAAGGCCCCGACCAAAACGCCACCGAGATTGGCTACCACCGTCCCCCATCCATCCAGCTCATCGATGTTCGCTGCCACCCCGAACACGTAAGCGCCGGAGAAGACGGCCATGCCAACTGCCGTGCTCCCATACGAGCGAGCGGCGATCCCCCACAGTACGGCGGTTGGAACGGACGCTCCATAGCCCCACGCGTCCCAGGACGAGACCCAAGCGTGAGGTGACGCGTAGATGCGCTGGGAGGCCATCAGCAGGCACATGAGAGCCAGATCGCAGCGCCCGAGATACACGAGGTCCGGACGGCGAGCGCGCAATAAGACCGCAGTCACGACCGCGGCGCCCACCACGTAAACGACCATTCCAGCTGCAGAGACTGCAGGCACTGCGGCGCGTGCGATTGATCCTCCAACGACCGCGACTCCCAGCTGTCCGACCGTGCCCCACCGTACAAGGATGAGTGCAGCGACCGACAGGCGTGTGACCTTCCGCACCGTCTCCCCAGGCGCGGCCCCGCCGTCCGCCGACTGCCACTGGTCGCCCGAGTCAGCACTAGCAGGCTGCCGTGTCCACTCGGGTGCCGCCGGCACTGCTTTCGACGGCTTGGCCGACGTGACCTCACCTCCACCCACGTTGACCTCCTTCAGCGACGGAGCAGCCCCTCACTTCACTGGTCGAGGCCGCCCTCCGATGTGCCGCTAGCACACCACGCACCTGGCAGACTATAGGGAAAGCTTCCCCCCTGGATTGGCACTCCTCCCGAATCTCGGGAGCCCCCAGATGAGCAGGATTGACTACACCAAGCAACAAGCGGTGAGGATCATTGTGGAAGAATATGAGAAGTACTTTCGGAGTCTGTTGGAATGCCAAGGATGTCGGGGCGGTAGGTTAGGTCTAAGGGGGTCATTGCGGGCACTAATTCGGGGTGTGATACTCGGCCGGCGCCAGATCCCCGGGGGGACGATCAGCATGTCGGCAACAACTGGTGTTTCTCGCACGTTCAACCGCGGCCTAGCGGCCATGCTCTTGGCGTTGAGCCTGATGCTCGTCGCGAGTGGGACGGCTCGCGCGGATTCCGCCCCCTTCACCTATTGCTACTCACCGAACACGCAGAACTGTGTCTCCCAGTGGGGCTACAGCGGACAGAGCACTTGGGGCTACCCCGTCGACAGCCACGGAAACAACTGCACCAACTATGTCGCATTCCGGCTGAACCAGACAGGAAACGTCAACCCAGGAAATCTCGGGAATGCAAGTAGTTGGGCGGCCAACGCTCGAGCCAAAGGTCTCACCGTGTTCTCGGGGAGCCAGACACCTCAGGTCGGCGACATCGCTCAGTGGAACTACGGCCACGTCGCCTACGTCGAGTGGGTCAGCACTGACGGAACGCAGTTCGCCGTCTCGGAGACCGGATGGGGTCCGTTGAACAACTTTCCGAGCATGTCGGGCCGGGGCATCTTCGGCGGCGGCGGCCGGCACAACGAGTCAGCGTGGCCGGACAACTTCATCCGCTTCAACGGTGGCACACCCGCCCCAGGGCCCGACCTGACTCCTCCACCCGGCTTCACCAAGGCGACGGACGAGAACAGCACCTTCGTGGTCTCGCAACTTTCGGATGTGGCCTTCGGTGCCAACGGCCAGTTCAAAGTGAAGCGTGCCGTCGCAGGCACGGTCTCCTGCAGCGTTGCCACCTTCGGCGACCCGGTGTTCGGAGTGATCAAGGCATGCTTCGTCATGGCACTCAATGCGCCTGCCGGCTTCACCTACAAGGTCCCTGAAGACGGCAACGTCCAACTCGGGATGCGCTCGGACGTGGCGTTCGGCGCCAATGGCTTCTTCAACATCAAACGAGGCATCAGTGGCAGCATCGCGTGCAACAATGCCGCCTTTGGCGACCCAGCTGTGGGAATCTGGAAATCCTGCTTCGTACTCGAGCTTCAGCCACCAGCGGGCTACACCTACGCCGGCACGGAGGGCGATACCGTCACCCTCGGGCAACGCTCCGACGTCGCGTTCGGAGTGAAGGGCAAGTTCGTCTACAAGACAGGGCTGACGAGCGCCGTGCCCTGCACCACCGCAAACTTTACCGACCCGGCCATCGGGATCCATAAGGCGTGCTATATCCGACCGAATCTCTACTCCCTCGTCGCAACGCCACAACCAACAATCACGGGAACGGCTGCGGTGGGCATGACGCTGACAGCGACTCCGCACGTGTGGAAGCCCACACCCGTCTCACTCGCCTACCAGTGGAAACGGAATGGCATCGCAATCCCCGGGGCGACCAGCGCGACCTACAGGCTGAGCGCGGCCGACATGGGCGCCACGATCGAAGTTGCGGTCACGGGAAGCAAGTCCGACTACACCTCCGTCACCAAGACATCGAGGGGCACTGGAAAGGTCAAGGCCGGCACGCTGGGCGCTGTCACACCGCAAGTTGTCGGGAAAGCTACGGTTGGCGTGACCCTCACGGCCCACCCAGGAAGGTGGACACCCGCCGGTGTCACCTACACCTACCGCTGGTACCGCAACAGCATGTCCATCAAGGGGGCAACCGAGGCCACCTACACCGTGCAACACGCAGACCAAGGCAAGCGACTCCGCCTCAGGGTCTACGCTCAGTTGACTGGGTACGCAACGGCATCGCGGCTGTCGCCCGAGACCAGCAAGGTCAAGTAGTGGGGGTGGTGTCGAAGCACCGTGAGCTTGCACATGGTGCCGCCACCATCACCAGCACCAGAACACCGCGATTCTGACCAGCCGCACCTCGTCATACAACCGTTCCGTAGTGCCAGGTGGTCGTTGAGCGTGACCGCAGCGTCGTCCAGGATGTGCACCGCCGCGACGATCAGGTGGGTGAGGTTCCGCTCCCGACAGTCAGGCTCAGCGGTACGAAGGTGTCGGCCGTTCCGTGGCATTGGTGGTAGGCGACGACACGCGGGTGTGCACTGTTCGCTGTTCGGGGGTCACGGTCATGGCGTCCTGACTTTCACACCTCACACTGATTTTCGAGGTTTCTCCGGCCATCATGCCTTGTCACTGAGCTCCTGGCGGTGAGTTCGGGGCACTAATCGGCGGCAGAATCACAGGTCTTGCGCCTCTTCGGCCGAGGCTTAGGACCGGTTCGGGTGCGCTCAGAGGCGCCAATCGTTGCGAGAGCTTCGCGACCCGCGACGGATCCCTGGGCACTTCGGGACGGCGCGAACGCGGCAGAGTCGGTGGATCCTGGTCTAAATGGCCGCCCAAGGCGGTCAATCCAGCTCGATCACGGCTATGAAGCGCATCGCAGGACCGGCGTCGCGCAGGTACGGTCGCCGCCGGCAAGCGTCAACTCGACTCCCAGTGGGCAAATCGACCGGACACTCTCCGATGCGCGGCAGGGCACGAGCCTGGGGTCACGGTCACCTGCGCGCTGACGATGAGTTCCGCGTTTACAGCGTGGGCGGGCTCGACAGCATGCGCGGACCCTTGACGCCCGCCTCCTTCAGCGCCTGCAGGCCGCGATCGAGGATCGCGCGCTGCACACCAAACTGTTGGTTGGGCTGGGTCTTTGCCACCATGCGGATCGTCATTCCGCCCGCCTCCACCGACTCGACGCCGACGACCTGGGGCTCATCGAGCAGCACCGTCGTCCACTCGGGGTCGGCACCGACCTCGGCGACCACCCGACTGAGGATCCCGATCACATCGGTCGAACTCTCGCTGGTGTCCACCGGAATGTCGATGATGGCCGTCGACCAGCCCTGGGACTGATTGCCGACCCGGGCGATCTCGCCATTGCGGATGTACCAGACCTGACCGTCGCCGTCCCGCAGCCGGGTGACCCGCAGCCCGACGTCCTCGACGGTGCCGATGGCCTCGCCGAGGTCGACCAGGTCTCCGACGCCATACTGGTCCTCGACGATCATGAAGATGCCGGACAGGTAGTCCTTCACCAGGCTCTGCGCGCCGAAGCCGAGCGCCACTCCGCCCACCCCGGCGGACGCTAGCAGCGGCGTCAGCGGGATGCCCAGGGTGGCCAGGATGGTCAGCACCGTCAGCACGGCGATCACCGCGTTGGTCAGGCTGCGCAGCAGCGAGCCCATGGTGGCGGCGCGGGCGGCGTAGCGAGCCAGGTAGAGCGGTTCGTTCTGGGTGCCCAGCGCTTCACGGCGGCGCTTGGCCCGATCGATGGCCAAGTTGGAGGCCCGCCGGATTGCCCGCACCAGCAGCCAGCGCCCGATCAGTGCGACCAGCAGGATGACCAGGATGATGATCAGGGTCTCCGGCCAGTTCCACTCGATCGCATACGGCACCATGGCGTCCATTGTCCCGCGCGGACGTCGTCGCCGGCAAAGCGCCGACCGGTACCGTGCTGTCGTGTCGTCCACCCGTGTTGCCCTGGTCACCGGTGCCTCCCGCGGGATCGGTGCCGTCATCGCCCGTCGGCTCGCCGCGGACGGCTGGGCGGTCGCGGTCAACTACCGCTCCGAGACCGAGCTCGCCCAACAGGTGGTGGACGACATCCACCGGGCGGGTGGATCGGCAGCGGCGTACCGGGCGGATGTCACCGACCAGGCCGGAGTCGCCGACCTGGTCGCACAGGTGGCTGCCGAACTCGGTCCGGTGCTCGCCGTGGTGCCCAACGCGACCGGGCCGCAGCCGAACGCGTTCCTGGAAGAGCTGAGCTGGGACGCGTACCTCGACCAGTTCCGGTTCTTCGTCAAGAGTCCGACCCTGCTCGCGCAGGCCGTCCTACCGGCGATGAAGATGCGTCGGTTCGGCCGGATCGTGCTGATCGGCTCGGACATGGTCGACCGGGCCAAGCCCGGGTCGTCCGCCTATGCGGCGGCGAAAGCCGCCGAGGCCGAGTTGGTCAAGATCTGGGCTCGCGAACTCGGGCCGCACGGCATCACCGTCAACCTGGTGGCGCCCGGATGGATCCCGGTCGAGCGCCATATCGGCGCCGACACTTCGGTCTACCGCGCCGACGTGCCGCTGGGGCGGATGGGCACCCCCGACGACATCGCCGGCTTGGTCGGGTATCTGGCCTCGGACGCCGCGGGTTTCGTCACCGCGCAACGGATCAGCGTCAACGGCGGCCACACCATCGGGTGACCGACCCTCAGTCTTCGCCGAGGTAGGCGCGTCGCACCCGGTCGTCGCCGAGCAGCTGCTCGCCGGTGCCCTCCAGGGTGATCTGGCCCACCTCGAGGACGTAGGCACGGTCGGACATCTTCAGCGCGGCAGCCGCGTTCTGCTCCACCAGCAGGATCGTCACGCCTTCGGACTGCAGCGCCCGGATGGTCGACATGATCCGCTGCATCATCAGCGGAGACAGCCCCATGGACGGCTCGTCCAGCATCAGCAGTCGCGGACGGCTCATCATCGCCCGGCCGATCGCCAGCATCTGCTGTTCGCCGCCGGAGAATGTGCCGGCCGGCTGGCTGCGCCGCTCGCGGAGGATGTCGAACAGGTTGTAGACCCGCTCCAGATCGGTGCCGATCGCTGCTGTGTCCTTGCGGGCGAAAGCGCCGAGCAGCAGGTTGTCCTCGACGGTCAGCCGCGGGAAGATCCGGCGTCCTTCGGGTGAATGCGCCAATCCGCGCATCACCACCTTGTGCGCGGGGGTCCGGTCGATCCGCTCGCCCTCAAACCAGATCTCGCCCGACTCCGGACGCAGCAGCCCCGAGATGGTGCGCAGCGTGGTGGTCTTGCCGGCCCCGTTGGTGCCGAGCAGTGACACCACCTGGCCCTGCTCGACGGCGAAGCTGATCCCCTTGACCGCCTTCACCTTGCCGTAGGCGACCACCATGTCCTTGACCTCAAGCATTGTCGGCACCGTCCTCGACCTTCGGAGACCCGATGTAGGCCTCGATCACCCGCGGATCGGACTGCACCTGCGCCGCCGTCCCCTCGATCAGGGTCTTGCCGCGCACCAGGCACAGCACCCGATCGCAGAGGTTGAAGATGAACCGCATGTCGTGCTCGATCACCACGATCGCCAGTCCCGAGTCGCGGATCTTGAAGATCAGCCCCTCGGCCTGCCGGGTCTCCTGCGGGTTCATCCCGGCGGTCGGTTCGTCGAGCAGCAGCAGCTTGGGATCGGTGGCCAACGCGCGGGCGATCTCCAGCCGGCGCTGGTCGCCGTAGGGCAGGTTCCGGGCCAGATGACCGCCCTGGCCCTTCATGCCCACGTACTCGAGCAGCTCGATCGCGCGATCGCGGGTCTCCGCCTCTTCGCGGCGGTACTTCGGGCCGCGCAGGATCGATGTCATCGCCATCGACGAGGTGCGGCTGTAACGGCCGACCATGACGTTCTCGAGCGCCGTCATGTTCGGGAACAGCCGGATGTTCTGGAAGGTGCGGGCCATGCCGGCTATCACGACCTGGCGAGGCTTGGGGGGCAGCAACTGGTCGGCGAACCGGACCTCGCCGGCGCTCGGCTTGTACAGGCCGGTCAGGCAGTTGAAGAACGTGGTCTTGCCCGCTCCGTTCGGACCGATCAAGCCGACGATCTCGCCCGAGTGCACGGTGAGGCTGACGTCGTCGACGGCCACCAGGCCGCCGAAACGCATCGTGACGTGACGGGCGACCAGCATTTCGCGTTTGCCGACCTCGTGCCCGGACGGCGCGGCGCCGGTCGCCGGGCTGAGGTTGTCGGTGCTCACTTGCTCTCCTCCGCGAACTCGTACGGCAGGTCCTCTTCGATCTCGTCGACCAGTTCCTCGTCGTCGGCGTGGAACTCCAGAACCCGGCGCTGATTGGGGATCATGCCCTCGGGCCGCACCCGCATCATGATCACCATCAGCAGCCCGAAGATCAGCATGCGGTACTCGCTGACGAACCGCAGCTTCTCGGGCACCAGCTTCAACAGCACCGCACCGAGGATGACGCCTATCACGGTGCCCATGCCGCCCAGCACGACCGCGGCCAGCAGGAATGCCGACTCCAGGAAGATGTACTGGTCGGGGGTCACCGACTGGTCGACGTGCGCCTTGACGGCGCCGGCCATGCCGGCCAGGAAGGCGCCGCCGGCGAAAGCCAGCAACTTCAGACCGAAGACGTTGACGCCCATTGCCTCAGCAGCCTTCTCGTCCTCGCGGATCGCCACCCAGCCGCGTCCGATCCGGGAGTGGTTGAGCCGGGTGAAGACCAGCACGATCACCCCCATGATCAGCAGCATCAGGAAGAAGTAGTTCGAGAACCGGCCCAGCGGAATACCGGCGACGGTGTGCACCGCCCCGAAGTCGAAGCCGAACAGGTTCAGGTTGGGGATCGCCGGGATACCGGACGAGCCATGGACCAGGTCGGGGCCGTCGCTGCCGTCCAGGTTGCTCATGCTGATCCGGAAGATCTCGCCGAACGCCAGGGTGACGATGGCCAGATAGTCGCCGGAAACCCGCAGGGTGGGCGAGCCGATGATCAGGCCGAGGGTCGCCGAGATCAGGCCGGCGATCAGCATCACCACGATGAACGGCGGCTTCCAGCCCATGGTGGCGAACGCGGACTGGCTCATCGTCGCCGCGGTGAACGCGCCCGCGCCGAGGAAGGCGATGTAGCCCAGGTCGAGCAGGCCAGCCAGTCCGACCACGATGTTCAGCCCGACCGCGGTGGCGGCGAAGATCAGCACCTGGGTGGCGATCGACATATTGGCGTCCGAGCCGTTCTGGGTGAACGGGAACAGGAACGCCACCGCAAAGGCGGCGAAGACCAACACGGTGCGATGCCGCCGGCTGACCGCCGACAGCCAGCCGCCGATGCCGCTGCGCAGGATGAAGGCGGCCAACGCCCCGGCGAAGGCCAGGATCGCCATGAAGCTCCCGCCGTCGACCTGATTGAGCGCGTAGGCCGCCAGCAACAGCGCGCCGAGCAGGACGGCCGCGATGGCGAGAATGCCCACCCATCCCGGCGTGCGCAGGCGCTCCAGGCTGGGTTGCCGTCCGGGAGTGAGCAGCCGAGTGCCGATCAGGCCGATGACGGCCGCGGCGAGCGCCACCCAACCGCCCCATTCCACGGTGACCAGGCCGCCCAATTCGGCGGCGATCGCCAGCAGCACGACGCCGAGGTAGCCCAGGATGCCGATGCCGGTGGTCTTCGCGCCACGCGTCCAACCGACGCGTTTGCTGATCCTGACCAGGCCGGGAAGCAGTCCTTTGGCGTCCGCCCACGGCTCGACCAGGCCCATCGCGGCGCAGATCGCCAGGATCAGCCCGAGCCCTAGTCCGAGGAACTGCAGGGTGGACGGCCCGCCCAGATAGGACATGTCGTCCAAGGCGGCCGAGGAGTAGGCCCAGGGCAGGTAGGCCGAGGCCGCGAAGACGAGTCCGCCGGCCAGTGCCAGCAGTCGGCCGGTGCGATGGTGACGCTTCTGCAGCTCGGGTGTGAAGACGGTGGGAATTCTCATGCCCGATCCACCACCTTCGCGCCGACCAGACCCTGTGGGCGGAAGACCAGGATCAGGATCAGCAGCACGAACGCCCAAACATCCTTCCAGGCCGGCCCGCCGAACTGGCCGGGGATGAAGGCGGTGGCCATTGCCTCGACGACGCCCAGCGTCAGCCCGCCGACCACAGCGCCGTTGATGTTCCCGATGCCGCCGAGCACGGCGGCGGTGAAGGCTTTGAGGCCGGCCAGGAAGCCCATTTTGAAGTCGATGTTTCCGTAGCGGAGGCCGCTCGCCACGCCCGCGACCGCGGCCAGCGCCGCACCGACCGCGAAGGCCACGACGATGATCCGGTCGACGTCGATGCCCATCAGCCGCGAGGTGTCCGGATCCTGCGAGACGGCCTGCATGGCGCGTCCGGTCGATGTTCGGTTCACGAACCACCATAGGAAGGACCAGCACACGATCAGGGCGGCGACGACGAAGAAGTTGCCCCGATGGATGAGCAGACCGCCGACCGGGACGGGGTCACCGGTGAAGAAGTCGATCTGGGGAAAGGGGATGGCCGCCTTGGCGTCCGGGAAGCCGGGGATCTCGCCGAAGAACAGCCGGACGAATTCCTGCAGGAAGATCGAGATGCCGATCGCGGTGATCAGCGGCGCCAGTCTGGGTGCGTTGCGGAGCGGGCGATAGGCGAAGCGTTCCATCACCACCGCCGTCAGCACGGCGACCGCTATGCCGCCGACCAGCATCAGGGGCAGGTTCCACCAGGCGTTCGAACCCCCAGTGATTGTGCCCAGGACGATCCAGGTGGACACCGCCCCGAAGGCGCCGATCATGAACACCTCACCGTGGGCGAAGTTGATCAGCTGGACGATGCCGTACACCACCGTGTAGCCGACCGCGATTAACGCGTAGAGGGCGCCCAGGGACACCCCGTTCAGCAGTTGGTCCAGGAAGAACGTCACGCCTACCCCCCGTTCGTTCTGTGGGGAGCCGCCGGAAGCGACTCCCCACAGAATCAGTGGTTGATTCCTACTCGACGCTGGCGGTCTTCTTGGCCACCCACTTCTGATCCTGGACCTCGTACATGGTCAGGGTCTTGGTGATGGCATCGCCGAACTGGTCGAAACCGACCTTGCCGGTGAGTCCTTCGAAGCTGACCCCGGCCATGGCCTCGATGGTCGGCTGCCGGGCAGCGGACGCGTCGGCCGCGTTCGGCAGGGACTTCTTCAGCGCCGCGACGACCGCGTTGCCGGCGTCGTAGGAGGTCAGGCCGTAAGCCGACCAGCCATCCTTGAAGCCGGCCTTCTGGTAAGCCTCGGCGAAGGCCTTGCCGGCGGGAACGGTGGTGACATCCGGGCCCGGGAAGCTGGCCAGGTCGCCGTCCGCCTTCGCGCCGGCAAGGGTGATGAACTTGTCGTCGTAGATGCCGTCGCCGCCGACCAGCGGAACGTTCAGGCCCTTGTCCTTCATCTGCTTGCTCATCGGGC
The DNA here is from genome assembly GCA_044225075.1 of Micropruina sp. Lineage (GTDB taxonomy): Bacteria > Actinomycetota > Actinomycetes > Propionibacteriales > Propionibacteriaceae > Micropruina. The sequence goes on from JBGAJF010000004.1 coordinate 37,169, forward strand.
CGGCCAGCTGGAACTCGGTGCCGAAGAACATCGCCTGGGGGTCCTTGGCCTTCACCAGATCGATGACAGTGGAGAAGTCCTTGTCGTCCTTGTTGACCGTCTCATCGGCCACGACGTCGCCACCCAGCTTCTTGAACTCGGTCGCCACGGCCTTGGCCAGACCCTGGCCGTACGGCTTCTTGTCGTTGACCACGGCAAGCTTCTTCACCCCGGCGCCGATCAGGTACTGCGAGATGAACGGGCCCTGGACGGCGTCGGTGGCGCAGACCCGGAAGTAGTTGTCGTAGGGCCGCTTCGGGTTGGCCTCGTCCGGGCCCCGGGTCAGCGAGACGGCCGTGTTGGCCGGCGAGACCTGGACGATCTTGGCAGCGTTGAGGATCGGCTGCACCGACTGGGAAACACCCGAGTTCAGTGTCCCGACGACCGCTACGACGTCCTTGTCGGCGGCAAGCTTGGTGGCGGCGTTGGCTCCGACGTCGGGGGTGGCCTGGTCGTCCTCGGCGGCGAGCTCCAGCTTCCAGCCCGGAATCGCGTTGGACTCGTTGGCCTGGCGGAGCGCGAGGTCGACCGAGTTCCTGATGCCGATGCCCATCACCGACAGGTCGCCGGTCAGGGGAGCGATCACGCCGACCTTGGCAATCTTGGTCGCGCCACCGGTGGTCGAGGCCGCGGGTTCGGTTCGGGAACCACAGCCGGCGAACAGCAGCGACGCGCTCACCAGGGCGGCGGCGCCCCCGAGCAGCTTCTTGTTATGCACATTTCCTCCTAGTCGCTCGCGACCCGCCGTCGCGATGATGCGAGAACTATTGCGGGCGATGACGCGCATGCGAAGCGAGCTGGCCGGATCGTTGATCGATTGTGACCATGCTGCAACGTTGACGCCGGCTCCGCCCTGTTTGGTGTTGCTGGCATCTAATCGGCTGATCCGCCCGGGCGCCAGCGTCCGAGCCGCAAATTCGCGACCCTAACTCAGTTCAGTAGCGCCGGAACAACCTCGACGATCGGTGCGCGGTGGACGCTGAGGGCCAGCGCGTCGTAGTCGGTCGGCTCGGCGTTGACGATGACCAGTCCCACGCCGCGGCGGTGGGCGTAGGGCACCAGCCCGGCGGCCGGATGGACGGTGAGGGAGGTGCCGATCACCAGCAGCGCGTCGGCCTCCTCGACGGCGGCGACGGCGGCGTCGATGGTGGCCGGGTCGAGGTTCTCCTCGAAGAGGATGGTGGTCGCCCGGACGATCCCGCCGTCGTAGGGGCAGCGGGGATCGGTTTCGCCGGCGCGCACCCGTCGCACCATCTCGACCATCGCGCCCGTCGCCCGGCAGCGCTCGCAGCGCCACGTACGGCTGTTGCCGTGCAGCTCGATCACCAGCTCGGAGTGGGAGCCGGCCAGCTGGTGCAGGCCGTCGGTGTTCTGGGTGACCAGGCCGGTCAGCCGGGCACCCTTTTCCAGGCCGACCAGCGCCCGATGGGCGTCGTTGGGCTGGGCGTCGTAGACGGGAGATTCGGCTCGGAACCGCCAGGCCTTGGCCCGGACGTCCGGGTCGTTCAGGTACCACGACAGCGTGGAGACGCGTTCGGCGTCCGGGTCGAGCGTCCAGCGACCCTGCGGTCCGCGGAAGTCCCCGATACCGGACGCCGTGGAGATCCCGGCCCCGGTGAGGACGGCCACCCGCGCGGCGTCGCGCAGCAGCGCGCGTGCCTCGGCCAGCTGGTCCATGGCTCAGTGTGGCCCCGGTGACGCCGTCCCGTCGAGGCCGTAGTCGCGGACCGCCGAGCTCGGATCGACGCGGAATAGTCTGTGCCGGGCGGCTGTTGGAGGGTATAGTTGAAACAGCAACTACGTGGGAGCAGCAATGCAGTTCGGAATCTTCAGCGTCGGCGACATCACCACCGACCCGACCACCGGCCGCACCCCGACCGAGCACGAGCGGATCAAGGCCGCCGTCGCTCTGGCTCGGAAGGCCGAAGAGATCGGCCTGGACGTCTTCGCTACCGGTGAGCACCACAACCCGCCGTTCCATCCCTCCAGCCCGACCACGTTGCTGGGCTACATCGCCGCCCAGACCGACCGGATCATCCTGTCCACGGCGACGACGCTGATCACCACCAACGACCCGGTGAAGATCGCCGAGGACTACGCGGTGCTCCAGCACCTGGCCGACGGCCGGGTCGACCTGATGATGGGACGAGGCAACACCGGACCGGTCTATCCGTGGTTCGGCAAGGACATTCGCGACGGCATCAGCCTCGCCGTGGAGAACTACGCGCTGCTGCGCCGGCTGTGGCGCGAGCCGGTGGTCGACTGGGAGGGCCGCTTCCGGACGCCGCTGCAGGGCTTCACCCTGGCGCCGCAGCCGCTGGACGGCGTCCCGCCGTTCGTCTGGCATGGCTCGATCCGCAGCCCGGAGATCGCCGAGCAGGCCGCCTTCTACGGCGACGGCTTCTTCCACAACAACATCTTCTGGCCGATGAGCCACACCCGGCAGATGGTCAACCTGTACCGCCGTCGCTGGGAACATCACGGCCACGGCCCGGCCGACACCGCCATCGTCGGGCTGGGCGGGCAGTTCTTCATCCGCCGCAACAGTCAGGACGCGGTGCGCGAGTTCCGTCCGTACTTCGACAACGCACCGGTCTACGGCCACGGGCCCAGCCTGGAGGAGTTCAGCGCGCAGACCCCGCTCACCGTCGGGTCGCCGCAGCAGGTGATCGAGCGGACGCTGTCGTTCCGTGAGCAGGTCGGTGACTATCAGCGTCAGCTGTTCCTGGTGGACCACGCCGGCCTGCCGCTGACCACTGTGTTGGAGCAACTCGACCTGCTCGGCGAGATCCTGCCCACGCTGCGCGAAGGTTTCGCCCAAGGCCGTCCGGCGCACGTCCCGGACGCGCCGACGCACGCCTCGCTGGTCGCGGCGGCGCGGGAGCCGGCTGCCGAGGCCGGAGCGGTCATCGACGATGTCACCGTGCCCACCCCCTACGCCGAAGCGGGTGAATCCCGATGACCGCGGAACTGGTGGTGGTCAGCGCCGGCATCGCGACGCCGTCGTCCAGTCAGTTGCTGGGCGAGCGGTTGGCCGATGCCAGCGCCCGGTTCCTCGCGGCGTCGGGTACTCCGGTGACGGTGAGGCACATCGAGTTGCGGAAGCTGGCCACCGACCTGGCCCATCAGCTGACCTCCCAGGTGCCCTCACCCGCCTTGTCGGACGCCTACACCGCGGTCGGCCGGGCGGTTGGCGTGATCGTGGTGAGCCCGGTGTTCAATGCCTCCTACTCGGGCCTGTTCAAGCAGTTCTTCGATCTGTTGGACGAGGGCGCCATGGCGGGCCGTCCGGTGCTGTTGGCCGCCACGGGTGGCACCGCGCGGCACTCATTGGTGATCGACGCCGCGCTGCTGCCGCTGTTCCACTACCTGAAGGCGGTGGTGGCTCCGCTCGGCGTCTTCGCCGCCACTGGCGACTGGGGTGACGTGTCCGGGCACCTGGGCGCCCGGATCGACGCTGCGTCCCGGGCCTTCGCCGAGTTGGTGGGGCAACGTCCGGGCACACCGGTCGCCGACGAGTTCGACGTGGACATCGACTTCAGCGATCTGTTGCGCGGAAGCTGAGCCGGGTCACCGACTAGCGGCGGGCGAGCTCGTTGTCGAACGCGATCAGACAGCGGGCCGACTCCTCGATCGTCTCCTGCCAGGCGCGCGGTGCCCAGCCGAGGAGCCTGACTGCCTTGGCGCTGGTGGCCGTTCGTCGCTGACCGAGCAGCGGGACCAGGTCGCCGATCTCGGTGTTGAACCGGCCGGCCAGCCGCACCAGCCAGTCCGGCAATGCGCGTCGCGGAACGCGTCGGGCGGCTTCACCGAGCCGCTCCCGCAGCACGCCGGCGATCTGCAGCATCGAGACGGGGCCCGCGCCCCAGGCGATGAATCGCTCGCCTGCGGCGTCCGGTGATTCCATTACCAGCGCATGCAGTTCGGCCACATCGCGCACATCGACGATCCCCATCCACAGCTTCGGCGCCCCCGGCATGCCGTCCAGCAGGGCACGCAGCAGCCCCAGCGATGACGTGGACTCCGGGCTGAGGGCAGGCCCGAAGATGCCGGACGGGTTGATCACCGAAAGCTCGAGACCACCGCCCTCGCGGTCGACGAAGTCCCAGGCGGCCCGTTCGGCGAGTGCCTTCGACATGACGTAGGCGCTCATCGGGCCGCCGCCGACCACCGTCCAGTCAGACTCGTCGAAGGGTGTCGAACGGTCCGGATGGCCGTAGTACACGGCGCCGCAGCTGGAGGTGTAGACGACCCGGGCCACTGCGGCGTCACGGGCGGCTCGGAGCACCCGCAACGTGCCGTCGACCGCGGGCCGGATCACCTCTTCGGCGTCCCTGGTCGCGGTGAGCGGTGAGGCGACGTGCAACACGGCCGCGCAGCCCGCGACCGCCTCTGCCCAACCGTCGTCGGCGAGCAGGTCGGCGACTGCGAACTCCAGCTGCGTCACGTCCGCCCCACCCCGGGTCACGGCCGCTCGCACCGCGTCCGCCCTGTTCAGATCGCGCACGGTGGTGCGCACGCGGTAGCCGCGCCGCAGCAGGGTGACGATGCACCAGGCCGCGAGATAGCCGGTCCCACCGGTGACGAGAACGAGATCACGCATCTCCACTCCATTCATTAGCCAATCGGCTAACGAGATACTATAGCCGCCGATGACCAGCAAGCGCACGCTGCAGGCGCAGCAGACCCGCCAAGCGGTGCTCGACACCGCGCGTCGACTGTTTGCCGAACGCGGCTACGACGCCACATCGCTGCAGGAGATCGCGGACGCCATGGGTGTCCGTAAGGCCAACGTCTACTACTACTTCAAGACCAAATCGGCCCTGTTGGCGGAGTTGCTCGGCTCGCTGACTGCGCCGCTGGCCGATCTGCTCGATAGCGTCGCGGAACTGTCCGATCCCGCCGAACGGGCTCGTCGACTGGCCGCCGGCTATGCCGAGATCGTGGTGACGTCGCGGAACTGTCCGATCCCGCCGAACGGGCTCGTCGACTGGCCGCCGGCTATGCCGAGATCGTGGTGAACGCCTATCGCGGCCTCGGGCCGCTGAACCTGGGCGATCCCGGACTACAGCGGGAACCCGAAGCCGCTCGGCTGCTGAACGTGCTGGGAGAGCGCGCATTGGCGCTGCTGTTCGGTGATCCCCCGACGGTGGACCAGCGCGCCGCGTTCTGGCTGATCCTCGACTTGGGTCCGGTGCTTCGCCGACTCGGTGAACTATCGGACGCCGAACTCACCGATGCCGTCGAGCGGCTCTGCCTACGGGTGATTCGTTCGGTCTGACCGCCGTTGATTGGACGTCTTGGCCGGTCTGGCAGGCTGGCGGGGTGTCGCTCACCCAACGCTTCTGGCTGACCCTCTCGGCCGTGTTGCTGGCCACCGTGGTGGCGCTGACCGTGTTCGGCGATCGGCTGTTCGCAGCCAGCCGGACGCCCGCCATCGCCCAGTTGGCGCGGGCGGCGTCCGGGGTCGGGGATCCCTATCTGCCCCAGGCCGGTGGCGCCGGCTATGACGTCGAGCACTACGACGTCCGGGTCAGCGCGGTGACCCTGGACAAGGAGCTGAGCGGCGTCGCGACCGTGACGGCCGTCGCGCTGCAGGATCTCGACGAGTTTCACCTCGACCTGTCGCTGACGGCTCGCGCGGTGCTGGTGAACCAGGTGCCCGCGACGTTCGTTCAGACCCGGGACGATCTGGCGATCACCGCACCGCGCCCGCAGCCAGCGGCGCCCGCCATCGCCTCCGGAACCAGGTTCACCGTGACCGTGACCTACGACGGCGATCCGAGCCGGTGGGACTTGCTCGGCGCCCGGTCGTACTACCGGGCCGGTGACGAGATGGTGATCGCGGGCGAGCCGTTGTCGGCGTCCTTGTGGTATCCCTCCAACGATCACCCGCGGGACGCGGCGACGATGGACGTGGCGATCACCGTGCCGCGCGGCCGTGAGGCGATCGCCGCCGGTCGGCTGGTCGAGCACGGCACCGACCCCGACCGGACCGACGCCGACCGCTGGCTGTGGCGGGTGGACGCCCCGACCGTCACCTACGCCACCTTCATCGCGGTCGGCGACTACCGGGTCGAGCGTGGCGAGGCCGACGGCCGTCCCTTCGTCTACGCGGTCAGCACCCGGCTGCCCGCCGCCGACCAGGACCGGGCACTGCGCTGGCTGCGAACCACGCCGGAGGGCGTGCGGAAGTTGGAGAAGCATCTGGGCATCTACCCGTTCAGCGGTATCGGCGGCTTCGTCCCGGGGATGAACATGGCGTGGGGTGGCCTGGAGACGGCGATGAATCCCATCTACGACCCACGGTGGGCCGGCGACGAGGCTCTGCTGAACCACGAACTGGCCCACATGTGGCTCGGTGACACCGTCACGCTCACCGAGTGGAATGACATCTTCAACAACGAGGCGCTGGCCAGCTACGCCGAATGGCTGACCACCAGCGGTTCCGTCCCGGCCAAGCGCTTCGCGCAGAACTACCGCCACAGCGACTCCACCGACTTCTGGGGGCCGGCGTTGTCCGACCCGGGACTGGACGGCTTGTTCGTCCGGGTCTACGACCGCGGACCGACGATCGTGCACGCGCTGCGCACCCGAATGGGCGACCAGGCATTCTTCGCCTTCCTCCGGGCCTGGGCCCAGCAGCCGGGCGCACGCAGCCTGGAGGACTTCCGCAAGGCAGCCGACGATGCCACCCCCGAAGACCTGACCGGGTTCTTCGCCGAATGGCTCGATCAGACCGACCGGCCCGAGGCGACCAAGGCCAACGGCGTTCCGAAACGCTGACCACCGCCGGTCGAGCTTGTCGAGACCGTGGTTTCGACTAGCTCAACCCGCGAGAGCCTTGGGGACGTGGGCCAGCAGCGCCACGATCGACTGGCCGCCCGGCGTGTCGACCGCCTCGGCCGCGGCGTAGAGGGCGCTGTTCACGGCGTCCAGCAGTCGGTCCGGATCGCCGCCGACCAGCGCCACCGCCCGTTGCAGCGCCACCGAAACCGGGGTCTGCTTCTCCGGCGGCAGGAACGGCACCTGACCCAGCGCGGTGGCCAGCAGCACCCGCACCTGATCGCTGTCGCCGGGCCGGGCGGACGCGGCCGGCAACCGGGCTCCCGGCCGCTCGTCCGACTCCAGCGGCGCGGCCGCGACCGGTAATGGCTCGGTCGGGGCCGCGGGTGGGGTTGGCGGAACGACCGGGGAGGTCGGCGGGAGTCCGCTCAACGGTGCCAGGGTGACCACCTCGCGGTACCGGGGTGCCACCGCGGTCAACCCGAGTTCGCGGTGGATCCGGGCGGCGAGCGCGGCGGCCGAATCGGCCTCGCCGTGCACGCAGAACACGGTGTGCGGCGGCGGGGTCAGGCCGGCCAGCCAGTCGATCAGGTCAGAGCCGTCGGCGTGCACCGAGAACTCCGAGTCCTGGACGATCTCGGCCTTGACCGGCACGAACCGGCCCCGGAACTTCATTTCGGTGGCACCTTCGAGCAGGGTCCGGCCACGGGTGCCGACGCCCTGATAGCCGGTGAAGACCACCGCGTTGCGTGGGTTGGGCAGCAGGTGCTCCAGGTGGTGCAGCACCCGTCCGCCGGTCGCCATCCCCGAGGACGACACGATGATGCAGGGCTGCTCCGGTCGGTTCAGCCGCTTGGACTCCTCGGCATCGGTCACCTCGCGCAGGTTCGGCAGATCCATGAACTCGTCGAGCTGCAGGTCGGGCCGCAGCCCGCCGGTGCGGCCGGCGTCCCGGTAAACCGCGAGCGCTGCCACCGCCATCGGCGAGTTCACAAAGATCGGGACGTCGGGGATGCGCCGTTCCCGGCGCAGCTGGGCGAGCGACTTCAGCACCACCGGCGTCCGGTCGACGGCGAAGGCGGGGATGAGCACCGAGCCGCCGCGCCCGATCGTCCGGCGGACGACGTCGGCCAGGATTTCGTGCGGCTGGCCCTCCGGGTCGGGATGCTCGCGGTCGCCGTAGGTCGATTCGACCAGCACGTAACCGGCACCGGGCGGCTCTTCGCGCGATTCCAGCAGCGGATGATCGTGCCGGCCGAGGTCGCCCGAAACCAGCACCGAGACGTCCCCGTGCCGCAGTGTCACGCTGGCCGAGCCGAGGATGTGGCCGGCCCGGGTGAGCCGCAGCACCAGCGAATCGCCGAGGTCGAGATCGGTGTCATAGGGGACGGCGCGCAGCAGCGGCAGGGTTCGCTCGACGTCGGCGACGGTGTACAACGGCAGCGGCTTCTCGTGCTTGGAGTAGCCGCCTTCGGCGGCGTACTGCGCCTCGCGCTCCTGCAGGTGACCGGCGTCCATCAACACGATCTCAGCGAGCCGGGCGGTGGCCTCGGTGCACCAGATCGGACCGGCGAATCCGCGCGCGACAAGCGCGGGAAGGTAGCCGCAATGGTCCATGTGGGCATGGGTGAGGACGACGGCCTCCAGGCTGGCCGGCGGAATCGGGAACTCGGCCCAGTTCAGCTCGCGCCACTTCTTCTCGCCTTGGAACATGCCCGCGTCGACCAGGACGCGGCGGCTGCCGATGGTCAGCAGGTGCTTGGAGCCGGTGACCGTGCCGGCACCACCGAGAAAGGTCAGATTGACCGGTGTGGTCACGGCACTCGACCCGCTCATCGGACGACGACCTTGTCGTAGAGGTCGGCGAAGGCCGCTATCCGCTCGCGGTAGTGCGCCGCGCGCCCGGTCACCGGGCTGACCACCTCGCCGTGCTCGACCGGTGCGAACGAGACCTCGGGGGCGAGGATCTCCAGGGCCTGCATCGCGGTGCCGCGCAGGGTGGACCGCCTGATGGTGATCGGCAGCACGTCCACCTCAATGGTGTCGGCCAGCACCTGCAGCAGGCCCGGCACCTCGGCGGTCACGCTGCCGGTGGCCAGCACCCGCCGGACTCCGCCGGCGGACTGTGTCAGCTGGGCCAGCATCCGCTGATAGGAGAGCGCGACGCCTTCGATGGTCGCCCGGTACAGGTCGGTGGGGGTGGTGCCCGCCGAGACCCGATGGAACTCGGCTCGGGCCTGGCCGACCCAGCCGGTGGACCGCTCGCCGGTGAACCAGGGCAGCACCAAGGGCGTGAGCGGCGACGGATCGGCCCGCAGCGCGGCGTCCAGCTCTTCGGGTTCCTCGGGCAGCCGCAGGGTGGCCTGCAGCCAGCTGACTGCGCGTCCGACGTCGTTGAGCGCACCACCCAGCAGCGAGCGGTTCTCGTCCACCCGGTAACACCACAGGCCGCGAGGCAGGTCGTCGACCAGCCCGTCGACCAGCACCCGCATCGCCCCGGACGTCGCCGCCGCGGCCACGATCGAACTCGAGTCGGTGCCGCCGGCGCCCAGCGAGGAGGAGAAGCCGTCGGCGATCGGCGGGAACCAGACCGCCTCGGCCAGGTTCGGGTGCAGCGGCGCGAGTTCCGGCGTCAGCGGCTGGCTGGGGTGTGCGATCGGCGAGAACTGGTCAGCCTGCACCCCGACCAGGGCGCACAGTTCGGCGTCCCAACTGCCCTCGCGGCGGTTCAGCATGCCCGTCCAGGCCGCGGTCGAGGTGCCGGCGGCGGTGGTGCCGATCAGCTTCAGGTAGGCGTATTCGCCGAGCGACATCCAGCGCCGGACGCGGCTGAAGGTGTCCGGGTCGGTCTCCCGCAGCCACAGGAACCGGGGCGGCAGATAGCCGGTGTGCTGCCGGGTGCCGGTGCGCTGCTGGGTGGCGTCCTCGTCGAGAATCCGGCGCAACTGGTCGACCTCGGCGGAGCACCGGGAGTCGGCATAGGTGAAGCACGGTGTGATCGCGTTGCCTTCGGCGTCCACCCCCACCAGCGAGGAGGCGAAGGTGTCCAGGGCGACGCCGGCGATCGGGTGTTGGCTGGTGCTCGCGACGTATTCGACGATCTGCCGCAGCTCGTCGGCGACCTGGTCGCCGTCGATGACTGTGGTGCCGTCCGACCCGGTGGTGAACCCGTGCGCAATCTTGTGCCGGCAACCCCTCACCGGCAGCCCGGCCGCGTCGAAGACCCCGCCACGGGTGCCGGTGCTGCCGACATCGAGGGCGAGGACGAAGGGTGACCGGGCCTGCTCGGGCTCGACGCTGAAGCTCATGGCTCAGACAATCACGCGGTGCGATCCGGCGGCTAGACCGGATTCACCTCCGTGCCGGTGGGCGATCCGGTGGGCAATCGCGCGAGTAGGGTGAGGCATGGTTTCCAGTCGCCAGGAGGACGCCCGTCGGCGTCAGGAGTTGGCCGACGCGGCACTACGCAACGAGTCGGTCGCCGCGCAGGTGCTGATCGAGGAGTTCGTCGCGACCGCGGCGGGCCGCGGGCTGCAGCCGGAACCGTTGCGCGCCCTGCTGATGGACGGCACCCGGGTCAAGAGCGACCAGGTCGGCTGGTACATCAACAAGAGCCAGACTCTGGCGATCGCCCCCGACGGCCGGTTCTTCAAGCTGCTGACCACGGGTGGCCGGTTCGCCCGGTTCACCGGAGTGAAGCTCACGCCCAGCCCGCCGCCGTTGGTGGTGGGACGCGGTGGCCGCGACGGAGAGACCGGCGACCTGAAGGACTTCCTGGAACGCACTCTGGACGACTACGCGCCGTAGCACTCAGACCGCGGACCGGTGAAGCGGAGGCGGTACCAACGGGGCGAGGTGGTGTTCATCGGCCAGCCGAGACCCGTCACCGGTGCAGCCTCGGTGACCAGCAACTGCCAGTCCGGGAAGGCCGCCGTCACCTCATCGGCAGTGATGCCGCCGATCACCGGGGTCAAGCGGGTCCGGTCGAACGCGTTGACCAGCAGGCTGGCGCCAGAGGTCGCCAGGGCGGTGACCCCGCGGCCGAGGGCGGCGCGGCCGTCCGCATCCAGGCTCTGCAGGCAGCCGACGTCGAAGAACAGGTCGAATCGGCCCAGGCCGAGCCCGGCCAGCCGGGTGACATCGCCCAGGACGAAGCGGGCGTGCTCGCGCTGGGCGGCTCGGATGGCGGTCGGAACCACGTCCACGCCCACCGCATCCCAGCCCCGGCGACCGAGTTCAGCGGTGTACAGGCCTCGTCCGCAGCCCAGGTCGAGCGCCCGGCCGAAGGGCGGCGTCCGATCTTGCTCTTCGGCGTCGAGCCGTGCCGCGATGCTGTCCGCGGCCAGTCGGTGGTAACGCTCCCATGGGCGGTAGCCGAGCCGATGCATGACGCGGTACTGGAGTTCTTCGAACCGCATGAACGGATCTCATCAGATCGCCGCGGCCGATGATAGGCCCGGGCCCGAAACGACGCGATCCGGAGCCGCGGCCCTGCGGCTCCGGATCGCGTGTGCCGTTAAGGGCTCCAGGAGGCTGCTGGACCGTCCACGCAGCCCCCTGGGCGATTTTGATGGTTGAGAGGGCAACCAACTCCCGAAGGTGATACGTCAAGTGTACGACTTCGGGCACTCCGCGACGACCCAGGAAGCCGTGTCGGACGGAGAGTTACCGAATTGTGTCCGGTTTCGCCTGGCAACCTCTGGGATTCGTAGGACAACACCTGTGACAACACCTGCTGACCAGGGTGAGCCTCATGAGTCTTGCTGTCGATCCGGTGATCCGGGCGCTCAATGCCGAATGGCTGTCGCTGGCCGTGTCGCCGGTGCCTACGGACTGGTCCCTGCCCGGCGACACCCTGGGCGAACTGCTGCGGGGAATCGCCGACGACCCGGACACCCGGCTGAGTCAGCTGCTGCGTCGCCACGCCGCAGGAGATCGGTTGGCCGGACGCGTCGTGCTGCAGGCGATGCTCGGCAAGCTGGTTCTGATGGCGGCGCAGGACGTCCGGCATGGGGCCGGTGACTACGTCGCGGAGTGTTGGCTTCGACTGGCCGACTATCCGCTGGCGCGACGTCCGCGCCGGATAGCCGCCAACCTCGCGCTGGACACCCGGTTGCGGGTGCGCGCCGGCGATGATCGGCGTCCGGTCGCCGACGTCGTCCTCGACGAGGTCGGCGTGGTGCCGAGGCTCGACGTACCGCGGCTGGTGCGGGCCGCCACCCGGCTGGGTTTGATCGACCGCCACGCGGGCGCCTGCCTCTACGCGGTGTACGGCCTGGGGTTGCGCAGCCATGAGGCAGCGGTCCGGCTGCGGATCAGCGCGGCTTCGGTCCGTGCACGCAATGCGCATTCGATTCGCCGGCTTGCCACGCACGCGACGGCGTTGGCTGCGGCTGCGTGACTGCGTGCTTTCTGGCCGACGATCGCAACAGCTAGCGAAATTACTAGATTTGCATATATCGCCCGATCCACCCAAAGAGGTGTGCCTGTGTGGGCGGGTGTCCAGACGGCGCTTGGCCTGAGATATGTTGGCGCCCACACGACGAAGGGAGCCTCCGTGTCGCAGCCACGATCCGTGCGCGTGTTGCGTCTCGGTTGCGAGTTCAACCACGTCGCTCAGTCGGTGACGCCGGCGAGCTTCCTGGTCCGGCCCGCAGGCGAGGCGGCGGTGGTCCGCGAGCTCTGGACCTGCGATCCGGTCACCCCGGCGACGCAGTTCCGCGACCTGTACGGCAACCAGATCCGGCGGCTCCTGCTGCCTGCCGGCGAGTCGCTGGTGGGGTATTACGCCCTGGTCGAGGTGCCGGACGAACTGGACGCCGCCGACCCGGACGCCGTGCTCGGCACGCCGGAGACCCTGCCGGACGAGACCCTGCTGTTCACGCTACCCAGCCGGTACTGCCAGTCCGACATGCTCAGCGCGGCCGCCTGGGAGCGATTCGGCAACCGGGAACGCACCTTCGCGCTGGTCACAGAGGTGCAGGACTGGGTCTGGAACCACTTGGAGTACCGCACCGGCAGCACCGGTTCGTGGTGGACGGCGAGGGACTCCTTCGAGGCCGGTTACGGCGTCTGCCGCGACTTCGCCCACCTGATGATCACCCTGTGCCGGGCGCTCAACATTCCGGCTCGTTACGTCAGCGGCTACCTGCCCGACCTCGACGTGCCACCGCTGCCGACCGCGATGGATTTCCATGCCTGGGTGGAGATCTATGTCGGCGACCGCTGGTGGACGTTCGACCCGCGGCACAACGCCCGACGGAAGGGTCATGTCGTGATTGCGCGGGGCCGCGACGCCGCCGACGCGGCGATGGTGACCAGCTACGGATCGCCCTGGCTGCGCCGGCTCACGGTCTGGGCGGACGAGGACCTCTCCGAGCCCTGGCCGCCGGCGGACACCTCGATGACCGCCCGGGATCCCTTCGGCAGCTGAGCCAGCTCGCTGGATGAACTTGTCCCACCACGGCCCGACAAGCTCGGTTAGTGGCTAGGCCGATTCCCGTCGGACGAGGCGGCTGGGCAGGATGACCGGCGACTGCGGCTCGCCGCCGGTGAGCAACTCCTGCAGCATCCGGCCCGCGGTGCGGGCCAGCACGTCCGGGCGGTTCTCCATCGTGGTCAGGGTGGGGATGCTCTGGGTGGCTACCACTGAATCGTCGAAGCCGACGATCAGCAGGTCGTCCGGAACCCGGCGTCCGAGCCGCTCGGCGGCTCGGATCGCACCCGCCGCCATCAGATCGGACGCCACGAACAGGGCGTCGATCCCGGGGTGTCGGCTGAGCAGTCCGTAGGCCGCCGCCTCGCCGCCGGCGAAGGTGAAGTCGCCCTCCGCGGTGAGCTGCCCGCTGCGTCCTGCGACGGCGAGCTCCCGCTGGAAGCCGTGCAGCCGTTCCACACCGGCCGCCATGTCCATCGGGCCGGTCACCGAGCCGATGGTCCGCGCCCCGCGCTCGATGAGGTGCCGGGTCGCGGTGGCGGACGCCTCGAGTTGGTCGACGTCCACGTAGGCCAGGCCCGGCACGCCGGGGTTGCCGACGAACACCACGGGCCGCGACGAGGTGGCCACCGCCGACGCGAAGTCATGGCCGTGGTGCGAGACGACGATGGCACCGTCGGCGTGTTCGGAGTGGAAGAAGGCCAGCATCGGATCGACGCCGTCGTCGGGATGCGCCATGGAAAGCAGCACGTGGATGCCGGTGTTCCGGAACGCTTCCAAGGCGCCGTGGTAGGCGCGTGGGAAGAAGGGATCGGAGAACACCCGCTCATCGGTCTCCGGAACCAGCACCACGACCGCACCGACCCGCCGGGTGACCAGTGCCCGCGCGGCCGTGTTCGGGCGGTACCCGAGCAGTTCGACGGCATTGCGGACGGCTTCGGCCGCGGCCGCCGAGACTGGGACGACTCCGGTGATCACCCGAGAAGCGGTAGCGCGGGAGACGCCGGCGGCGCGAGCCACGTCGTCGAGCGTCGGGGCCGTCCGCTGGCTCATCGGCGTCTCTGCTTCCCGTTCGTACCGGGTCGCTCAGGCCCGCTCCGGCGTCAGCGTACCGGTGCGGACGAGCTCCGAATACCACCGGGCGCTGGCCTTCGGCACCCGGTTCAGCGCCTCGTCGACGGCCACCAGGCCGAACCGCTTGGTGTAGCCGAAGGCCCATTCGAAGTTGTCGATCAGCGACCAGACCAGGTATGTGTCGACCTGCGCGCCGGCCTCGATCGCCTCGTGCACCGCCGCCAGGTGCCAGTACAGGTAGTCGATCCGCTCGGCGTCCTCGATCGGTCCGGACGCCGGATCCGGGTCATCGATCGCCGCACCGTTCTCGGTGATGGCCAGCGGAATGCCGGCAGGACCGGTGTAGTCGCGGTGCAGCCCGACCAGCAGGTCGCGGAAGGCGTCCGGGGTGACCTCCCAACCCATATCGGTGCGGGGCAGTTCGAGGCGGTCGACGGCCACGGCGTCCGGGGCGGCGGGATGCGGAGTCGACCGGCTCGACGGCTGACCTGCGCGGAACAGCTGCGAGGTGTAGTAGTTCACCCCGAGCACGTCGATCGGCGCCGCGATCAGCTCCAGGTCGCCGTCGTGCACCAGCTCGGACGGCCAGGCCGCACCGGCGTCCGCGATGACGTGGGCCGGGTACTCGCCGCGGAACACCGGATCGGTGAAGATCCGGTGCGCGGTGCCGTCGACCCGGCGCACCACGTCGACGTCGGCGGCGCTGTCCGGGTCGGCCGGATAGGCCGGAGTGAAGTTCAGCGTCAGCCCCAGCGTCGCCTCGGGATCGGCGGCCCGCAGCGCCCGGACGGCCAGCCCGTGCCCGAGCAGCAGGTGATGGGCGGCCGCGTAGGCCTCGGCGGAGTCGGTGTGACCGGGGGCGTGCTCACCACCGGCATAGGACAGGAAGGACGCGCACCAGGGTTCGTTCAGCGTCGTCCAGACCCGCACCCGGTCGCCGAGCGCGTGGTGCACCCGAAGTGCGTAGTCGGCGAAGGCGTCCGCGGTGGCCCGGTTGGTCCAGCCACCGGGCAGCCAGGCCGGAAGATCCCAGTGGTAGAGGGTGAGCCAGGGCCGGATGCCGGCCGCGCACAGGGCGTCCACCAGGGCGTCGTAGAAACCCATGCCGACCGGGTTCACCGAGCCGTCCGGATTCAGCACCCGCGGCCAGGACACCGAGAACCGGTAGGTGTCCAGGCCCAGCGCGGCCATCAGGGCCACGTCCTCGGGGTAGCGATGGTAGTGGTCGACCGCGACGCGACCGTCGGAGCCGTCCGCGATGGCGCCCGGCACCCGGCAGAACTCGTCCCAGATCGAGTCGGCTCGCTCGTCGGCGCCCCCTTCGATCTGGAAGGACGAGGTGGCGGTGCCCCAGCGGAAGCCGGGCGGGAACTGGCGGGTGCTCATCCCTTGACTGCTCCTTGCATGATGCCGGAGACCAGTTGGCGGCCGGCGACGACGAACAACAACAACAGTGGAACCGTGGCCAGCACCACGCCGGCCATGATCAGCGAGAGGTCCTTGAAGTAGGACGCCTGCAACAACTGCAGGGCGACCGGCAGCGTCGGATTGGTGGATCCGAGCACGATGAACGGCCAGAAGAAGTTGGTCCAGGAACCGACGAAGGTGAACAACCCCAGCATCGCGGCGGCCGGGCGGGCCGCCGGCAGCGCGACGTGCCAGAAGGTGCGGATCATCGAGCAGCCGTCCACCCGGGCCGCTTCGATCAGCTCGTAGGGCAACGCCTCGGAGAGGTACTGGGTCATCCAGAACACCCCGAACGCGGTGACCAGGCCGGGCACGATGACCGCCTGCAGCGTGCCTACCCAGCCCAGGTTCGCCATCACGATGAACAGCGGAATGACGCCCAGCTGGGTGGGCACCGCCATCGTGCCGATGACGAAGGCGAGCAGTCCGTTGCGGCCGCGGAAGCGCAGCTTGGCGAACGAGTAGCCGGCCAGGGTGGAGAAGAAGATCACCGCGACCGAGGTGGCCACCGCCACCAAGACGCTGTTCAACAGGGCTTGCCAAAAGCCGATCCCGGCGTCCAGCACGCGTCCGACATTCTCGGCGAAGTGACCCTGCGGGATCAGCGACGGGATCGGGTTCTGGGCGATGTCGGTGGCCGTCGACGTGGACAGCAGGAAGGCGTAGTACAGCGGTGCCACCGAGATCGCGATGAAGACGCTCAACAGCAGGTAGGTGAGCCAGCCCGGACGCCGGAAGCCGCCCTCCATCCGGTGCCTACGGCGTCGGGCGGCCCGGGCCGCACCCTTGCCGGCCAACTGCTCGGCCATTGCGACCGAACTCATCGGGCCACCGCCTTCCGCTGTCCTCGGATTCGCCGGGGGTGGCCGTCGCTGCTGGCGATCCGCCGGGTGATGGCGTAGTTGAGCATCGCGAACAGCACGATGATCAGGAACAACAGCCAGGCCACGGCCGCCGACCGGCCCAGATTGCGTTGCGATTCCCAGCCCAGTTCGTAGAGGTACATGGTGACCGTCATCCATTCCCGGTCGGGACCGCCGAGGCCGAAGGTGTCGAACATCCGCGGCTCGTCGAAGATCTGCAGGCCGCCGATGGTGGAGGTGATGACGACGAAGATGATGGTCGGACGAAGCAACGGAACGGTGACGTTGATGAAGGTGCGCCACCGGTTGGCGCCGTCCACCACCGCCGCCTCGATCACGTCACG
Organism: Micropruina sp.; assembly: GCA_044225075.1. Taxonomy (GTDB): domain Bacteria; phylum Actinomycetota; class Actinomycetes; order Propionibacteriales; family Propionibacteriaceae; genus Micropruina. The sequence continues at coordinate 54,178 of JBGAJF010000004.1, forward strand.
CGGAATGGCCTGCATGGCGGCCAGGAAGATCAGCGCGTTGTAGCCGGTCCAGCGGAAGTTGACCATGGTGGCGATCGCGACATGCGAGGCCCACCGGTCGGCGTGCCAGCCGATGGGGTCGAGCCCGATGCCGGTCAGGAACGTGTTGATGACGCCGGACTGGTCGGCGAAGAGTTGGCCGAAGACCAGCGACACCGCCACCGGAGCCACCACGTAGGGCACCAGGACGCCCATCCGCCAGAAGGTTCTGGCCCGCAGGTTGGCGTCCAGGACCGAGGCGATGGCGATGGCCAGCGCTATCTGCGGCACCGAGGAGAGCAGGAAGATGCTGAAGGTGTTGACCACCGCGTCCCAGAATCGTGGCTGGGCCAGCACGTAGCCGAAGTTGCCCAGCCCGATGAAACCCTGGTTGCCGACCACCAGGCTCCACCGGTGCAGCGCCACCCAGCCGGTGTAGAGCAGCGGGAACAGCCCGACCACCGCGAACAGCAAGAAGAACGGGGCGATGTAGAGGTAGGGGGCACTGCGGACGTCCCATCGGCTGAGGCGCTGTCGCCAGGTCATCGGGGTCTCCGTTCGCGTTCGGGACGGTTCGGACGGTGGGGCGGGGTGGTGCTGCCACCCCGCCCCAGGCACTGAGCTCGGCACCCTCAGCCGAGGGCGTTGAACTCCTTCACCGCTTGCGCCCAGGACTGATCGGCGGACTGCTTCTTGGTCACGTCGACTCGGTTGATCGCGTTGGCCAGCACCTCACGGACGGCGAAGTACTGCGGCCCCTTGAACGGGTTGACGGTGACCGCCTTCGCCCGGTCGGCGAGGATCTGGCCGGTCGGCGCGTTGTTGAAGAATTTGTTGGTGACGCCCAGCAGTTCGGGGCTGCTCAGTGCCTCGACCTGGCTCGGGAAGGTGCCCTTGGCCTTGAACGCCTTGATCTGTTGCTCGGGAGCGGTCAGCCAGGCAGCCAGCGCACGGGCCGCAGCGGTGTTCTTGCCCTGGGACGGGACGGTCAGGTAAGAGCCGCCCCAGTTGCCCCCGCCACCGGGGAAGACGTTGGCGACGTCCCAGCCCTTGACGCCCTTGGCGTTGCCCTCGACCACGCCGAGCATCCAGCCCGGGCACAGCATGGTGGCGAATTTGTCCTTCTGGAACGCATTGGTCCAGTCGGTGCTCCACTGCTGCAGGTTCGCGGACAGCTTGTCGTCCTCCGACGCCTTCAGAATCGAGGTGTACATGTCCTTGACCGGCTGGTTCTGGTCGAGCGGAATCAGCACTTCTTCGGTGTCCGACGACGAGAAGGCGTTGGGCACCTGGTTGATCTGGCCCTGCATGATCGCGTCCGCGGAGTCGAACCAGGCCACGCCGTTGGACTTCGCCACGAACTGGCGGCCGACCTCGAAGTACTTGTTCCAGTCGCCGTTCAGCAGTTGCGCGACCTGTTCGCGATCGGTGGGCAGACCGGCCTTGGCGAACAGATCGGAGCGGTAGCAGACCGCCTGCGGACCGATGTCGGTGCCGAAGCCGACCAGCTTGCCGTCCGGTGTGGTTGCCGCGGCCGCCTTCCAATCGAGCCAGCGACCCTTGACGTCATCGCCGTTCAGATCGGTGAGCTTGTCGGCGGTCTGCATCACGTCGGGCATCCAGTCGACCTCGATCGCCTCGATGTCGCTCAGCCCCGAGCCCGCCGACAGCTTGCTGAAGTAGTTGGCGCGCGCCTCGTTGGAGGTGGCGGCCTTCTTCGGGGTGATGGTGACGTTCGGATGCTGCTGCATGTACTCCTTGAACAGGTCCTCATAGCCGAACTCGTTGAAGGTGGCGACCGTGAGGGTGACCGGCTCGGTGGACGCCGACGGCGGCGCCGAGGCAGGGGACGACGGTGCGGCGGCCGGCTGGGAACAGCCGGCCGCGAGTAGTGCCAGTACCGCGGCCGGAACCGCCGCGGTACGGATGAACGTGGTGCGCATGTGACTCCTTCGTCGCTTCGGCGGGCCGTGCGGGCGCCGCGAGCGGGAGATTCCTCCCTGGCTGAGAGCGCTCTCAACCTGAGTTGAATCATGTCTGAGAGCGCTTTCATAAGCAAGGGGTTCGGAGAGACTGAGACCGGATCGTGATTCTGCCCGAACCGATCGACGGCGTGGCCCGGCTCAGTTGCGGCGGGCCGGAGTGGCGGTCTACGCGTAGCCGGGCCGCTGCGCGGAGAGGTTCCACTCGACGCCGCCAGTGCGGCCACGTAGGTTGGCGGCATGACTGAACCACAGGGGATCGAGCGGTTGCCGGACGACGAGTTCCGCCGCGTGCTGTGCGTGGTGGCGCACCCGGACGACCTTGAGTACGGCACGTCGGCCGCCGTCGCCGAGTGGACCGACCGGGGCGTCGAGGTGGCCTATCTGTTGCTGACCAAGGGCGAGGCCGGCATGCAGATCCCGCCCGAGGAGTGTGCGCGGATCAGGCGGGGCGAGCAGGAGCGGGCCTGCACCGAGGTCGGCGTCTCGCAACTGGTGATGCTCGACCACCCGGACGGCATGCTGGTCTACTCGCTGGACATCCGACGCGACATCGCCCGGCGCATCCGCGAGTTCCAACCGGACGCGGTGGTCACCGGCGCCTGGGACCTGGAGGCGTCCTGGGGGCTCAACATGGCCGACCACCGGGTGGCAGGGGTGTGCGTGCTGGACGCCGTCCGCGATGCCGACAACACCTGGGTGCATCCCGAACTGGCCAAGCAGGAGAACCTGCCCAAGTGGGGCACCCGCTGGCTGCTGGTCGGCGGGCACCCGAAGCCGACGCACGGAGTGCCGGTGTCGGAGGAGTCGGTGCAGCGGGCCGTCCGATCGCTGGAGGCGCACGAGGAGTACCTGGCGGCGATCCCGGGGCACCCGGCGCCGGCCGAGTTCATCCCGGCGATGCTCGAAGGCGGTGGCAAGGCGCTCGGCGTCGATCACGCGATGCTGTTCGGTGCATTCGACCTGCGCGGGCGTCCGGCCGGCCCGTGATCCTCAGCTCTTCGCCGGTTCGATGCCGTCGCGGTCGGCCCATTCCAGCAGCTGGTCGATCCGGAACGACTCGTCGTCGATCCCGGCGTGCAGGTCGCCCAGGTCGGCGAACCGGGCAGGCACGGATGCCAGCGTGAAATCGCGCGGGTCGAGGTCGTCCAGCTCGTCCCAGAACACCGGGGTGGAGACCGTGCCGGTCGGGGTGCCGCGGACGGAGTAGGCGCAGGCGATGGTGTGGTCGCGGGCGTTCTGGTTGAAGTCGACGAAGATCTTTGTCGGGTCGCGGTCCTTGCGCCACCACACCGTGGTGGCGTCGTCGCAGCGCCGCTCGATCTCGCGGGCGAAAGCCAGCGCGGCTCGTCGCACCTCGCCGAAGCTCCATTCCGGTTCGATCCGTACGTAGACGTGAAATCCCTTGCCACCGGAGGTTTTCGGGTAGCCGGTGATGGTCAGCTCGTCCAGTACTTGACGAGCCACGTGCGCCACCCGGCGGACGGCGGCGAAGTCGGCGTCCGGCATCGGGTCGAGGTCGATCCGCCACTCGTCCGGCCGTTCGACGTGGGCTCGCCGGCTGTTCCAAGGGTGGAACTCGACGGTCGACATCTGCACCGCCCAGATCACCTGGGCCAGCTCGGCGACGCACAACTCGTCGGCGGTGCGGCCGTAGCGCGGGAACCACAGTTCGACGGTCTGCACCCAGTCCGGGGCGCCGCCCGGTAGTCGCTTCTGGTGCACCTTCGGGCCGGCCAGGCCGTCCGGAAAGCGGTGCAGCATGCACGGCCGCTCGCGCAACGCCCGGACGATGCCGTCGCCGACCGCCAGGTAGTAGTCGACCAGGTCGCGCTTGGTCCAGCCCGTCTCCGGGAAGTAGACGCGGTCGGGGTTGCTGACCCGGACGATCCGGTCGCCCACCTCGATCTCGATCGCAGGACTCGGCATGCCCTGACGGTAGCCGGGTCAGGAAGAGTTATCCACAGATCAGTCCCGTGCCGCCTGTGGACGTCCCAATCGTCAACTCAGCGAGCCGTCGGGGTTCACCCGGAACACGTCCACCTTCACCTCAAGCGTCGACTTCTTCGCTTCGGTGAACACCACGCCCTTCAGCGGGGACACGTCGCGGAAATCGCGGCCCCAGGCGGTGACGATGTAGCGGGAGTCGGCGAAATGGTCGTTGGTCGGGTCGAGGTCGATCCATTCCCCGCCCGGCACCAGCACCGAGGTCCAGGCGTGCGAGGCGTCCGACCCCTCGAGCTTCGGTTGCCCAGGCGGCGGCGACGTCTCGACGTAGCCCGACACGTAGCGCGCGGGCAGGCCGATGCTGCGCAGGCACCCCGCGGCGAGGTGGGCGAAGTCCTGGCAGACCCCTTTGCGCAGCTTCAGCAGCTCGGGCAACGTCGTGCGCACCGAGGTGGCGCCCAGCTCGTACTGAAAGTCGCGGTAGATGGTCGCGTAGAGGGACTGCAGTGCGTCGCCGAGCGGTCGATCGGCCCACAGAATGCTGTCCGCGTAGGCACGCACCTCCGGCCCCAGTTCGACCAGGTCGGACGGCAACAGGTACTCGGCGCGCTGGAGTGGATCGGCCTCTTCAGCGACCCGCGCCGCGGCGTCCGCGACGGTGAATGCGTTGAGCGACTCCATGCTGGGGCGCGGCCAGGCCACGTCCACGAAGGCGGTCTTGGCCACCACCAGCTCGCGGTGCGGCGTCCGGATCTCCACGTAGAAGCTGTGATTGCCGAAGTGGTCGACGTGTTCGGTGAGCACGTCGGGGTTGGGCGAGACCGCCACATCGTTGGAGAGCACCTGCTGCGACCAGGTCTGCAGCGGTCGCAGGAACCCGCGTTCGTAGCAGGCCTGGACGTCGTCGTCGTAGGTGTAGATCGTCGAGTGCCGGACGCGGTAGCGTCGCGGCGCGTAGTGGTCGGGTGGCGCGATCGACTCAGTCATCGGCCACCTGCCAGGGGCTGGCCCAGCCGGCAGTCTGCGGACGCCGTGGCGCCTGCCGGGAGAAGTGCAGCGAGGCCAGGTCGTCGGAGAGCCGGCGGAAATCCTGCTCCAACTGGCGCAGTCGGCTGGCCAGCGTCGTGGTGTCCAGTAGGTCCGCCGGATCGAGTTCGCTCAGCGCTCGGACCAGCCCGAGCGCCTTGGCCGCGGACGCATCGTCGCCGATCAGGCTCAAATCGGCCACCAGCGAGTCGGCCTGGTACCGCACCGACCGAGGATTGGCCCGGTCCAGCAGCAGCAGGTCGATCGCCGATTCCAGCGCCAGGATCGGACCGGTACCCGCGGCCGCACGGCGGCGGTGGGTGATGATCGACTCACCGGTCCGCAGCACGCCCTCGACCACCAGATCCTCGACCTGCCGGTCTCGTGGCTCGGCGAACGCGCTGGCCAGCACCGACAGCGTCAGCTGGGCCCGCTCCATTCGGCAACCGGCGTCCATGAACGCCCAGGACTCGTCGCGCACCATGCTCTGGGCGACGATGCCGGCCAACGCCAGCAGCGACTCCAGCACGTCGGCCAGCAGGGGCTGCAACTGGTCGTCGGCGTCCGGGGTGTCGTCGAGGGTCCGCTGCAGGCGCCCGAGAACCGACCAGGTATCGACGCTGAGCAGGTCCCGGACGTGTTGGGCGGCATTGATCACCTGGTTCGCGCAATGCCGGACGGTGCCGGTGCGAGAGCCGTCCAGCACCACCTCGCGCAGGTATCCCAGCGAGGAGTCATCCTGTCTGAGGGACCCGGTGCCGCTCACCCAGGCGAGGGTCTCGAGCAGCGCCTCGGTGGCGCGCGCGCCCGGCGTCCAGGTGCGGTTGGAGTTGTCCTCGGCGAAGTCGTCCACGACGGTCAGCAGCCGGGCTGTTCCCTCGGCGCGCTCGGCGTAACGGCCGAGCCAGTACAGGTTGTCGGCCACCCGGGGCGACAAACCGACCGACCGGGCGAGCAGCACCGGCGCCGCCACCCGATCACGCGAGGTCGGGGTCAGCTGGTCGGCTTCGCTGGAGACCACCCAGACGTCCTTGGCCAACGCGCCCAGGTAGTTCGACACGGTGTGCTCGCCCACCCGGGCAGCCACCCGGCCCAGACCGCCGGGCAGGAAGTGGTAGTCGTCGCCGTGAGCGACTCCGAAGGAGCGCAGCACGAAGCGGCGCGGCTCGAGGCCGGCGCGGGTCACCACGGGTGCGGTGGAGAGCCGGATGCGTTCCTGGCCGCACCACGCCCACGGTTCGGCGGAGATCCGGGCTTTCAGTTCCGTGCGCTCCTGGGCGGTCAGCTGCCAGCCGTAGCGCAATGAACCGGTCGTCCGCGAGATCGGCTTGATCACCAGGTCCTCGAGGTTGGCCAGCACGTGCGACCGGTCGGCCTTGCGTCCGCACCACCAGGTGGCCGGCATCGGGAGCGCCAACTCTTCGCCGATCAGGGCCTCGGCGACGGTGCCGAGATGCGCGGCCAGCCCGGGATTCTCCAGGACGCCGGCGCCGATCGGGTTCACCACGGCGACCGTACGGTTACGGGCCGCCTCGACCAGTCCGGGAACGCCGAGCTGGGAGTCGCCGCGCAACTCCAGCGGGTCGACGAACGCGGCGTCCACCCGGCGCAGCACCACATCCACCTGCTCCAGCCGGTCACCGGCGCGCAACCACACCTTGCCTTGGTGCATCACCAGGTCGTCTGCCTCCACCAGCGGGAAGCCGAGCAACGTCGCCAGGTAGGCCTGCTCGAAGGCGGTCTCGCTCTCGGGGCCGGGTGTCAGCAGCACCACCCGGGGCGGCTCGGTGGCCGACGGCGAGGCGTCCTGGAGCGCCGCGGTGAACGTCTGGAAGAAGCCGCGCAGCCGGGCCAACGGCATCGACCGGTGGATCCCGGCCATCACCCGCGAGATGACCCGCCGGGTCGCCATCGCGTAGCCCGGGCCGGACGGGGCCTGGGTGCGGTTCGAGATCACCGTCCAGCGGCCCTGCGGGTCGCGTCCCAGGTCGGTGGCGGAGACCACCAGTTGGCGGCGTCCGGGTGCACTGATGCCGTCGGTCTGCCGGATGTAGCCGTCGTGGGCGAGGATCACCTCGGGCGGCAGCACGCGGTGCCGCAGCAGCTTCCGGTCGCCGTACAGGTCGGCGAGGATCAAGTCCAACAGCCGGGCGCGTTGGTTCAGCCCGGCTTCCAGCTCCGCCCACTCGGCGGCCCCGAGCAGCACCGGGATTGGGTCGATCGCCCAATTCCGGCTGCCGGTGCGTCCGGTGCCGTAGGTGACGCCCTCGTCGGCGGCGAAGCCACGCGCCTCGGCGCGGGCCGCCTGGAGCCCCGCCATGCCCATCGCGTCGACGGCCGCGCCGAGGGCTGCCTGCCCGGCGCGCAGTCCAGTGGGGGTGACCAACTCGTCGAACGTGCCGGGACGCAGGCGTGCCCGGTAGTCGTCGAGCACGCCCGATTCCAGCGAGACGGCTGCGGACATGGATTCACCATAGGGGAGGGCCAGGGTGTGTTGCCGCCGCGCCATTCCGTGGCTACTGCACAGGCGCTACTGGCCGACATTGGCCTCGAGGCCGGCGGGGTCGATCTCGGCACCGCCCGCGATTGGGCGCCGTGCGAAGCGGCTGGGCTCGCGGTCATCGTCCCGTTCGATCCGGTGCCCTCACTGGTTTCGACCGCTGGCGTTCGCCGCGTCCGAAAGTGACCGAAAGAACCGTCCCCTCGGTCACCGCGAGCGTGGAAAGTGACCGAAGGAACCGTCCCCTCGGTCACCTGCGGGGGGTCAGGCGGGGTGGCCCGGGGAGTAGCGGCGCAGGTCCAGGGTGCACGGGTATTCGGTGCCCATCGGCCCGGACAGGGACTCGACCGCAGGCCAGGACGCCACGTCCACCCGGCCGGCGGTGTGGCCATTGGACTGGAATCGCGCCGCCCGACGCGACTCGGCCTCGACGGCGTTCACCGGGTAGGTGTCGTAGTTGCGGCCGCCCGGGTGCACCACGTGGTAGGTGAAGCCACCCAGGGAACGGTCGTTCCAGGTGTCGACCAGGTCGAAAACCAGCGGGGAGTGCACGCCCATCGTCGGGTGCAGCGCCGACCAGGGCGCCCACGCCCGGTACCGGACGCCGCCGGCGAACATCCCGACCGTGGACGGCTCGTCGTCGCCACCCAGCGCGGTGCCCCAACCGCCGTTGGCGATCGGCGTCAGCGGCACCGGGACGCCGTTGCAGGTGACGACGTGGCGTCCCTCGATGAACCCGGACGCCGCCAACTGGACCCGCTCGACCGAGGAGTCGACGTAGCGGGCGGTGCCGGTGCCGGTGGCCTCCTCGCCGAGCACGTGCCAGGGCTCGATCGCCTGCCGCAGTTCGAGGTGGACGCCCGAGATCCGGGTCTCGCCGAGCCGCGGGAAGCGGAACTCCAGGAACGGGTCCAGCCACGCCGGGTCGAACCGGACGCCGGGTGCAGTCTCGCTCAGCCACTCGTTGACGTCGGCGACCACCTCGCGCAGGTCGGACGCCGCGAATGCCGGCAGCAGGAACCGGTCGTGCAGCCGGGTCCCCCAGCGGATCAGCCGCCGCCGGTAGGGCCGCGCCCAGAACATCGCCACCAGGCAGCGCACCAGCAGTGCCTGCACCAGCGCCATCCGGGCGTGCGGCGGCATCTCGAAGCCGCGCAGTTCCAGCAGTCCGAGGCGTCCGCGCTGCGAATCCGGCGAGTACAGCTTGTCGATGCAGAACTCGGAGCGATGGGTGTTGCCGGTCAGGTCGGTGAGCAGGTGCCGCAGCAGCCGGTCGGTGTTCCAGGGCAGCGCCGGACCCCCTTGTGGCGGCGTGAATTCCTCGGCGTCGGCGGTGACCCGGTCCAGTTCGGCGAAGGCGATCTCCATCTCGTACAGGGTCTCGAACCGGCCCTCGTCGAAGCGCGGAGCCTGCGAGGTGGGGCCGATGAACCGTCCGGAGAACACGTACGACAAGGCTGGATGATGCTGCCAGTAGGTGATCAGCGAGCGCAGCAGGTCGGGCCGGCGCAACAGCGGGGAATCGGCGGGTGTTGCGCCGCCGAGGGTGAAGTGGTTGCCGCCACCGGTGCCGGTGTGGGTGCCGTCCAGGTCGAACTTCTCGGTGGCGAGCCGGGTCTGCCGGGCGTCCTCGTAGAGCGACAGGGTGAGGTCGCGCTGTTCGGCCCAGCTGCTCGTCGGCTGGGTATTCACCTCGATCACCCCTGGGTCGGGGGTGACCGAGATGGTCTTGGTGCGCAGGTCGAACGGCAGCGGGTAGCCCTCCAGCACCACCGGCAGTTCGACGGCGGAGGCCGCGCTCTCCACCACGCTGAGCAGTTCGAGGGCGTCCTCGAGTTTGGTCAGCGGCGGCAGGAAGACGTACAGCAGGCCGTCGCGTTCCTCGACGCACAAGGCGGTCCGGGGCGAGTCGGCGATGTCCTGCACGACGGCCTCGGGGGGTTCTCCCTCCACGATCAGCGGCAGCAGCCCGGCCATCTCCAGTGCGGACCGCTCGGGTTCGTCCGGTGCGTCCTGCCAGCTCAGCGACGACAACGGCAGCCGCAGACCCATCGGTGAGGTGCCTGGGGTGAGGAACAGGTGGCGTCGCCTGGGCCGCCACTGCGCGGTGCCCCACAGTCCCTCGTCGGTGAGCCGGAAGACGGGCACCACCCAGCCTCGCGGACGTCCCGGCGCGCGGTCCAGCTCGGCCACCTTGGCCGCGCGGCTCTCGGCGTCGGCCAATGCCGGATCGTCCGGATCCAGGTCGGTTTCGGGCCGGGCATCTCCCGACGGACGCTGCGCCTCGGCCAGCAGGCCCGACAGCGCATCCTCGTACACCGGTGCGACGTGCGCAGCCGGCACGCCGAGCCCGCCGGCGATGTAGGCGGCCAGGTCGCGCACCGCGGTCTGCGCCTCCAGCGAGCCCGGCTCGACGCAGGCCTCGTCCCACGGGTTGGCCAACAGCGAGCGGTCCTCCCAGATCGCGATGCCGTCGCCGCGCCAGGTGATCGCGATGTTCCAGCGGGGCAGGTCCTCGCCCGGGTACCACTTGCCCTGGCCGTGGTGGACGACGCCGCCCGGCGCCCAGCGCTGCTCCAGCCGGGCCGCCAACTGCTGGGCCAGGGCACGTTTCTCGGGCCCGTCGGCGGCACCCTCCCACTGCGGGGTGGCGGTGTCATCGGCGGAGACGAAAGTGGGCTCACCGCCCATGGTGAGCCTGATGTCTCCGGCATTCAGCAGTTCGTCGACGCGCTCGCCCAGGGCGTCCGCGGCGGCCCACTGGGCGTCGGTGTAGGGCTTGGTGACCCGCGGATCCTCGTGCACCCGGCGGACCGAGTTGGAGAACGACATGGTCACCGCGACCGGTGCGGTGGCGCCGGTGATCGGTGCCGCGGACGACGGGTGAGGGGTTGCCGACAGGGGGATATGACCCTCGCCGGCGAACAGCCCGGAGGTCGGGTCGAGCCCGATCCAGCCGGCGCCGGGGATGAACACCTCCGCCCAGGCGTGCAGGTCGGTGAAGTCCTCATCCGGTCCGGACGGCCCGTCCAGCGCCTCGACGTCGGAGGTCAACTGGACCAGGTAGCCGGAGACGAATCGGGCCGCCAGGCCGGCCTCGCGCAGCGCCGACACCAGCAGCCAGGCCGAGTCGCGGCACGAGCCGAGCGCCTTGGCCAGCGTGGTGTCCGGGGTCTGCACGCCGGGTTCCATCCGGACGGTGTAGGCAATGTCGCCCTGCAGCGCGGTGTTCACCGCGACCAGAAAATCCACCATCCGTGGCCGGTCGTCGCCGGTGAGTGCGGCGTAGGGCTCGGTGATGTGTTGCTGCACCCATTGCCGTACCAGCGGCCCGGGGCCACCATCGGCGGACTCGTCGACCCGGCGCAGATAGGGCTCCAGCTCGGCGCGCAACGCGTCCGGGTAGGCGAACGGAAAACGCTCGGCGTACTCCTCGAGGAAGAAGTCGAACGGGTTGATCACCGTCATCTCGGCGACCAGGTCCACGCAGATGTCGAGCTCCTTCACCGGCTCGGGGAAGACCAGCCGGGCCAGGTAGTTGCCGAACGGGTCCTGCTGCCAGTTGATGAAGTGCGTCCGCGGGGTCACGGTCAGCGAGTAGGCGGCGATCGGCGTCCGCGAATGCGGTGCCGGTCGCAGCCGGACGGTGTGCGGAAAGACCTGCACAGGTTCGGCAAAGGAGTAGGTGGTGCGGTGTTCGAGGGCTACCCGGATCGTCACCCGGAGAATGTACTCGGACGGCGCGGCACGGGTCACCCACCCGCGCAAACGAAACCTCACTGAAACCCCTGGAAGCTTCACGGGTACCCTGACCGGGTGACTTCTCAGGTACCCGAAGACACCCCGAACGACGCCGAGCCGGCCGAGACCGGGGCGCCGCCGCCCACCCGCCGGTCGCGCAGCCGGTGGATCGCGGCGGTCGTCTTCCTCGTGGTGGCTGGCCTGATCGCCGGCATAGCCTGGCTGCTCAGGCCGCAGGCCCCGGCGTCCGCGGTGCCGTCCGCAACGCCGCAGGAGGCGGTCACCGGGTATCTCGACGCGCTGATCGCCGCTGACGCCGACCGGGCCCTGGAATACGCGTTGAACCGGCCCAGCGACGTCAGGCTGCTCACCCGCGACATGCTCACCGCCTCGCAGCGGGTGTCGCCGCTGGCCGTGGTGAACGTGCCGGAGGTCAGCGGCGGCGATGCGGTGTCGGTTCCGGCCGAGGTGAAGCTCGGCGACAAATCGGCCACGATCACCTTTGCGGCAAGCCGGACCGAAACCGGCTGGCGACTCGCGCAGGTGACCTCCACCATCGATCCCGGGCCGCTGCCGCGCGAGTTGGGGACGACGCTGAACGGGCAGCCGCTCACCGACCCGGCACATCTGGAGGTGTTCCCCGGTACCTACGTGTTCGCCGACGAGCGGCGCGAGATCGACTTCGACGGCAACCGGGTGACGGTGGACGCCGTCGGCGAGGACATCCGCGCCGGCCTGCAACCGGTGCTCACCGAGGCCGGCGAGAAGAGCGCCAACCGAACCGCGGCCGCCGCCCTGAACCGTTGCCTCGCCAAGCGCGACCCGGCGCCCAAGGGGTGCCCCAACAGCGTCGCCATCCAGAAGGGGCAGAAGGTCGACACCAAGTCGATCCGGTGGAACCTGGTCGGCGACCCCTGGAAGACCGCCACCTACACCCTCGACGTGGCCGATCCGACCAACGCCCGCGGCGCCACTCAGCTGCGGTTCCGCTTCCGCTGCACCCTCACCCAGAAGGGCGAGCGGTACCAGGTCGACCAGGTGCTGCCCGCCGTCGATGTGCGCTACCTGGTGTCGGTGGTCAACGCCAAGGAACCGGTTGTCTGGCAGCGGATCAGCTGACGAAGCCGCCGTCCGGGCGGTCGTGCTGGGCGGCGGCGGGATCACCGGGCTGGCCTGGCTGCGCGGCGTCCTGGATGAGTTGCCGGACGTGGTGGGCAGCGCCGAGCGAGTGATCGGCACCTCCGCGGGCGCCTTGCTCGCCGCCCGGCTGCTGGCCGGCGGGGACGCCGGCGGTCTGCGTGCGCACCTGGTCGAGCTGGGCGGCGTCCGGATCGCGCCGAGCACCGGGCTGCGGTTGGCGGCCGCGCAGCTGTGGCCGAGCCGCAGGCATGCCCTGCGCTGGCTGGGACGTCGCGCCGGGCGGGCCACCGGACCGAGTGAGGCGGAGTTCGTCGACCTGGTCGCACGGGCGATCGGGACCACCCGCTGGCCGGCGTCGCTGGTCGTCGTCGCGGTGGACGCTGTCGCCGGGCGTCCGGCCTATTTCACCGCCCGCTCGGACGTCGACCTGGCCCGCGCGGTGGCCGCCAGTTGCGCGGTGCCGGGGGTGCTGCCAGCGGTGTCGATCGAGGGCCGGCCGTTCCTGGACGGCGGCCTGCGCTCGCCCGCCAATGCCGACCTGGCCGCCGGCTGCCACCGTGTGCTGATTCTCGCGCCCCAAGGACGCTCGGTGCGCGGCGTGCGGCGTCCGGGACAGCAGGCGGCCCGGTTGCGCGGCGAGGGCGCCGAGGTGGTGTTGATCGCCGATGAGCATCCCGGTCTCGACGCGATGTCCGCGGCCGGGCTGGCCGGAGCCCGGGAACGGGGCCGCTACGCGGGACGTGCCGCGGCGGCGGACGTCCGGCAGCTGTGGCGCGACGGGTAGCCGGCCGGTCCGGCTAGGCCACCAAACGCCGGCCCAGGGCGCGGTCGCGATGCTGGGTCAGCCACAGCCGATGGCAGGTGATCACCACCGTCAGCCACGCGATCCCCAGGCACCAGGCGGCGAGCACGTCGGTCAGCCAGTGATGGCCGAGGTACACCCGCGACATGCCCATGGCGAAGGCATACAGCGCGCCGATAGTCACCGCGGACACCCGGGCGAGCGTGCTGTCCAGGTAGGCGAGCAGCACGTAGACCACCATGCCGGCGATCACCAGCGAGTTCAGCGAATGCCCCGAGGGGAAGGAGGCCGACGTCTCCGGCGGCGGTATCGACAGCTCCAGCGGCGGCCGGGCACGTCCGCTCAGGTCCTTGCCGACGACCGTCATGGTCAGGGATCCGGCGACGGCGATCACCATCAGCACGATCGGCGTCCAACGTCGCCAGCGCAGCCACATCACGATCAGCACCACAGAAGTGATCGGCACCATCCACATCGTGCCGCCGCTGGCGCTGAAGGCCGCGACCACCGCGTTCAACTCCGGCGTCCTGATGCTGATCATCCAGTTCAGGGTCGGCTGATCCACCAGGGCCAGGCTGGTGTCGTCCCGCACCGATTCGTAGATCTCACCGGCCGCCCAGGTCGCGCCGGCGGCCAGTCCGGCGGCCGCGCCGAGCAGCAGCAGCGCGGCCAGGTCGGCATTGCGCATCACGGTGACGAGAGCGTTGAAGGAGCGCTGCAGCCATCGACCGGCCGGTGTCCGCCAGGTCGTCAGATCGCGGTCGCCGATGGTGAGTTCGGGACCCGACGACTCCGGAAGGTGCTCCATCCGCCCAGTTTGCCAGGGCCCGGTCAGCTCGTTGGCCCCCCAGTCTTGGGGACGGTTACGGCGCCGCGGCCGCTCGTGACTGCAGCGTGGCCTCCCGGAGTTGTCGCGCATGCTGGTCGAGGACGTCGCCGATCTCGTTCGCGAGCGCGTGGTCACTCAGCCCACCCGGCGAGTCCGCCTGGAGCAGGGCGGCGAGGCTCCGGCGGAGGATCGAAAGGCGATCGGACGTCGAGTGCGGCGAGATGCCGCGGGTCTGGATCGTGAAGTAGCCGGCCAGGACGAGCTCGATGGCGCTCGCCTGGTCCTCCAGCGACCAGTCGGTTCGCACGGTGCCGTGGTCGCGCCATACCGGGAGGAGCCGGCGCAGCACCGCGGCAGCGCCGTGTTCGGTGGCGACGGCATGGGCGCGGGGGTCGTCCAGGAGCGCACCGAGCACGTCGTTGTCCGCGATCTGCACGGCGCGAACGAGTGGATGCTCCAGCCACGCCTCGGCGACCGCCGGGCAGAGCTGCTCAGCGCGGGCCAGCCCGGTCTCGACCCGGACGCGGACCGCCAGGCCTTGCAGCAGCTCGGCGAGGTTGACCGCGATGAGCTCGAGGAAGAGGTCTTCCTTCGCACGCCAGTACAGGTAGGGGGTGCCTTTGCCGACGTGGGCACGCTGAGCGACCGCGGCCATGGTCACACCCTTGAAGCCCTGCTTAACGACAAGTTCTTCCGCTGCGGCTAGCACCTTCGCGGTCCGGGGGCTCTGCTGCGCCTCAGTCGCGCTGCTGGTCATGGCTCAAGCCTCGCTCACGCGAAGTCTGCGGCCAAGTCGCCGTTGCGCAGCCGGAAGCTCTTCGATCGCATCATCAGCTTCATCAGCGGCGGAAGTTTGAACATGAACCGGCGCAGCGCGATGGTGAAGGTCTGCTTCCGCTGCTCCTTTGGCGAGGTCTGGGTGAACAGTTCGCGCATCGGGTAGGCCGACTTCTGGAAGTCGGCGATCGCGGGCCGGAGGGTGTCCTCCCACTTCGACAGCGCGGTCTCCAGATCGTCGGGGTGCTTGGCGAGGGCGAGGCCGAGGGCGTCCGCGCCGGCCAGCCCGGAGGTGGCGCCCATCCCCGAGTACAGCGTGGGGCACCAGGCGGCGTCGCCGAGCAGCACGACGCGTCCGTGATGCCAGTGATCCACCGTGACCTGCTCCACCGAGTCGAACAGGAACTCGTCGGTGTTCTCCAGGTGCTCGATGGCCGAACCCATCAGGTCACCCAACAGCTCGGGGCCGTAGACCTGACGCAGTCGCTGCGCCACGCCGACCTGCTTCGCCCGGGCGCGCTCGGCGTCCACATCGTCGGCGTGGTACGAGAACAACACCGTGGGTGCGTGGTCGGCGAACGGGAAGACCCAGAACGACCGCCCGGGCTCGGAGAGGATCCCGCCCTCCTGCTGCTTCAGGCCCGGCAGTGATTCGGGGAGCTCGAAGGCGCAGATCATGAACCCGAGCCGGTTGAGGCAGTTCTCGTGGGGACCCCAGACCAGTTGCCGCACGGTCGAGCGGATGCCGTCCGCGCCGACGACGAGATCGAACCGTTCCACGGCCGACTCCCCGATCTGGGTGTTCAGCAGCGTGACCGCCACGCCTTCGCCGTCCTGGGTGAGGGCGGTGGGTGTCGTCGAGAACCGGATCGCCACCTCGTCGGGCAGGGCTTCGAACGCGGAGCGCTCGACGTCACCGCGCAGCATCATCCACGGACCGTTGGGCACATCCTGGAAGCCCAGCCCGGGTCTGCGGTTGCCCGCCCGATCGACCAGGTAGGTGTGTGCGCGGTCGGGGACGCGGTTGCGGATGCCCTGCAGACCGATCCGGTTCGCGGCGGTGCGACCGCAGCCGAACATGGCGATGAAGTATCCGCCCCGGCGACGCTGCGCCGCTCGCTCGACCACGACCGGCTGCCAGCCGGCCTTGCTCAGGGCGGACGCGGCGGCCAGTCCGGAGATGCCAGCGCCGACGATCAGCGCCCTGCGTGTGTCACTCGATGCCTGTGCCATATCGCCAGTGTAGAACCAACTGACCAAAATGCCCAAATGGTCAGTCATGGTCAAAGAACTCCCGCGTGGCGAGCGATTGTGCCAGGCTGTCCGGCAGTAGGTGTCGCGGTCGGCAGGGTCGCCGGAACCGGTCGCCGCTCTCGGACCAACCGGTGAGGAGACGACATGTTCCGCAAGATCCTGGTGGCCAACCGGGGTGAGATCGCCGTCCGGGCGTTCCGCGCCGCGACCGAGCTGGGAATCGGCACCGTGGCCGTCTTTCCCTACGAGGACCGGTTCGCCGAATACCGGTTGAAGGCCGACGAGAGCTACCAGATCGGCGAGGT
The DNA here is from genome assembly GCA_044225075.1 of Micropruina sp. Lineage (GTDB taxonomy): Bacteria > Actinomycetota > Actinomycetes > Propionibacteriales > Propionibacteriaceae > Micropruina. Next base: position 70,499 of record JBGAJF010000004.1, read on the forward strand.
GGGCCACCCGGTGCGGGCCTACCTGGACGCCGACGGCATCATCGCCGCCGCCGTGGACGCCGGAGCCGACGCGATCTACCCCGGCTACGGCTTCCTCAGCGAGAACGCCAGCTTCGCCCAGGCCTGCGCCGACAACGGCATCACCTTCATCGGGCCCGGCCGCGAGATCCTCGAACTGACCGGTGACAAGGCAAAAGCCATCGCTGCGGCCCGCCAAGCCGGGCTGCCGACGCTGCGCGGCGCGGACGCCTCGGACGACATTCCCACCCTGCTGGCCGCGGCCGAGCAGATCGGCTACCCGGTCTTCGTCAAGGCGGTCTCCGGCGGCGGCGGACGCGGCATGCGCCGAGTGGACGACCCGAAGACCCTCGAGCCCGCCCTGGTCGAGGCGATGCGCGAGGCGCAGGCCGCCTTCGGCGACGCCCGGATGTACCTGGAAGAGGCGGTGATCAGCCCGCGGCACATCGAGGTGCAGATCCTGGCCGACCACACCGGCCAGGTGATCCACCTGTTCGAGCGGGACTGCTCGGTGCAGCGCCGGCACCAGAAGGTCGTCGAACTGGCGCCGGCACCCAATCTCGACCCGGCGCTGCGGGACGCGATCTGTGCCGACGCGGTGAAGTTCTGCCGGCACATCGGCTACACCAACGCGGGCACCGTGGAGTTCCTGCTCGGTGCCGACGGTCGCTACGTGTTCATCGAGATGAACCCGCGGATCCAGGTCGAGCACACCGTCACCGAAGAGGTCACCGACGTCGACTTGGTGTCGTCGCAGATGCGGATCGCCGCGGGCGAGTCGCTCGCCGACCTCGGGCTGCGCCAGGAGGACATCCAGGTACGCGGTCAGGCGCTGCAGTGCCGGGTGACCACCGAGGACCCGGCCAACGGCTTCCGGCCCGACACCGGACGGATCTCGGTCTACCGCAGTCCCGGCGGTGCCGGCGTCCGGCTGGACGGCGGCGTGGTGTTCGGCGGTTCCGAGGTGGGCGCCCACTTCGACTCGATGCTGGTCAAGCTGACCTGTCGCGGACGCGACCTGCGAGCGGCTGCCCGCCGGGCCTACCGCGCGTTGAACGAGTTCCGGATCCGCGGCATCTCCACCAACATCGGCTTCCTTGAGGCGGTCATCTCCGACCCCGACTTCCTGGCCGGCCGCGCCACCACGTCCTTCATCGACGAACGCCCGCAGCTGCTCACCCAGCGGATCCCGGCAGACCGGGGCACCAAGCTGCTCAAATACCTGGCCGGCGTCGCGGTCAACAAGCCGAACGGCGAATGCCGCACCACGCTGATCGCGCGCGACAAGCTGCCGGCGCTCAGCGCACAGCAGTTGCGGGCGGCGCCGCCGTCCGGGTCGAAACAACTGCTGCTCGCGGAAGGTCCGGAACGCTTCGCCCAGGCGCTGCGCGACCAGACCGCGGTGGCAGTCACCGACACCACCTTCCGCGACGCCCACCAGTCGCTGCTGGCCACCCGGGTCCGCACCCGCGACCTGTTGCACGTCGCTCCGCACATCGCCCGGATGTTGCCCCAGCTGTTTTCGATGGAGTCCTGGGGTGGTGCCACCTACGACGTCACGCTGCGGTTCCTCAAGGAGGATCCGTGGCAGCGGCTGGCGAAGTTCGCCGAGGCGATGCCGAACATCCCGCAGCAGATGCTGCTGCGCGGCCGCAACACCGTCGGCTACACGCCGTACCCGCTCAAGGTGACCAATGCGTTCGTCCATGAGGCGGCGCGCACCGGCTGCGACATCTTCCGGATCTTCGACGCGCTCAACAACATTGACCAGATCCGGCCGGCGATCGAGGCGGCGCGGGAAACCGACCACGGCGTCGCCGAGGCGGCGCTGTGCTACACCGGCAACCTGACGTCACCCGACGAGAAGCTGTACACCCTCGACTACTATCTGCGCTTCGCCGAGCAGCTGGTCGAGGCGGGCGCGCACATTCTGGCGATCAAGGACATGGCCGGCCTGCTGCGTGCCCCGGCGGCGGCGAAACTCGTCCGGGCGCTCCGGGAGCGGTTCGACCTGCCGGTGCATCTGCACACCCACGACACCGCCGGCGGCCAGCTGGCCACCCTGATCGCCGCGATCGACGCCGGAGTGGACGCGGTCGACGTCGCCTGCGCCGCCTGGGCGGGCACCACGTCCCAGGTGTCGATGTCGGCGCTGGTGGCTGCCACCGACGACACCGAACGGGAAACCGGGCTGTCGCTGCAGGCGGTGACCGACCTGGAACCGTACTTCGAGGCCGTCCGGCTGCTGTACGCGCCGTTCGAGTCCGGCCTGCCCGGCCCGACCGGACGCGTCTACAACCACGAGATCCCCGGCGGTCAGCTGTCCAACCTGCGCCAGCAGGCGATCGCGCTGGGGCTGGGCCACCGGTTCGAGGACATCGAGAACATGTACGCCGCGGCCAACCGGATCCTCGGCAACATCGTCAAGGTGACCCCGTCGTCCAAGGTGGTCGGCGATCTGGCGCTGGCTCTGGTCGGGGCCAACGCCGACCCGGACGACTTCGAGGCCAACCCCGGTCGCTACGACATTCCGGCCTCGGTGATCGGCTTCCTGAGCGGCGAGCTGGGTGACCCGCCCGGCGGCTGGCCCGAACCGTTCCGTACCAAGGCGCTGGCCGGACGCACCGTGAAGCCGGTCGAGACCGAACTCTCCGAGGCCGACGCGGCAGCGTTGGAGACCGAGCCGCGGCGGACCCTGAACCGGCTGCTCTTCCCCGGACCGACCCGTGACTACGAGGACGCCGTGGACGAGTTCTCCGAACTGTCGGTGCTCTCCACCCGCGAGTTCCTGCACGGCCTGGCCGTCCACCAGGAGCACGAGGTCGAACTCGAGCGCGGCAAAAAGCTGCTGCTCGGGCTCGAGGCGATCGGCGAGCCGGACGCCCGCGGCTACCGCCAGGTGGTCTGCACCATCAACGGCCAGATCCGGGTGGTGTCGGTGCGGGACCACGCCGTCAAGTCCGAGGTGGCGGTCGCCGAGAAGGCGGACGCCGGCAACCCCGGACATGTGGCAGCGCCGTTCTCGGGTGTGGTCACCCTGACCGTGGCGGTCGGCGACACGGTCGAGGCCGGCCAGGGCGTGGCCACCATCGAGGCCATGAAGATGGAGGCCGCGATCACCGCCCCGAGCGCCGGCACCGTGCAACGGCTGGCGATCGGACCCGCTCAGGCCGTCGAGGGCGGCGATCTGCTGGTGGTGATCGGCTGAGGAGGCGCTGACCTTCGTTGGTCGAGCTTGTCGAGACCCCTTTCTGACAGCGGGTTTCGACAAGCTCAACCAGCGGAAGGTCCGGCGGGCTCGGTCAGCGCTCGGCCAGGCCGTTCCAGAGGTCGCACTGGTGCTGGGTGGCGACCTTCCGGTCGGTGATCACCGTGCTCGTGCCGCCGGCCCGCAGCGACATCACCCGATCGGTGCGGTCGAACCGCGGCCAGTTCGGCAGACCCCAGGTGTGCGGCCGCTCGCCGTGGACGAAGGTGCCCCAGGCTCGCTTCATCTGGCCGGCCAGGGCGCGCTCTCCGGCGTCGAAGGTCGGAGCGATCGGGGTGCCGTTGTCGAAGCTCGGGAACAGGTAGGCGAGTTCGGCGGCGTGGCCGGCGCCCCAGTGGTAGCCGGCAGGTTCCGGGGTGAGGCCCGGTCCGCGGCGATGCGCGAATTCGTACGCCCAGGTCGGCGTGTGCAGCGCGAAGTCCCTGATCAACTCGCGATTGACGCAGCCGCCGATGCCGGCGACCTGCCCGCTGTCGGTGAGGATGGCGCCGGACAGGTACGCCCCGGTGAACCGGTTGGCGTTCTTCGGCCATGGGTAGCGGGCCAGTACCGCAGCGGCCTGGTCGCCGAAGCTCTGGCCGACCCACGCGGTGTACTGCTGCTCGGTCCAGCCGACGTTGCCGGTGGTGAAGGTGCGGCCCTCATCGCGGTTGGCGCCGATCAGCACCGGCACCCGGTCGAAGCGGCCGGCCTCGATGGCCAAGCGCGGGTCGCGCGGCAGGAACCGGGTACCGCGCACAGGTGCGGGGAAACCGTCCGAGGGAACGTCGAGCAGCGCACCCACCACGGTCCGGCGCAGGCAGGCCAGCGCGTCCGCGCCGTTGCCTGCGCAGTTGACCGCCCGGGCGACCTTGAGTCCGCTCGACTCGGCCGCTCGCTGGGTGGTGCTGGGGCAGCTGGCGCTCTGGATGATTGCCCGGTCGATCAGGCCGCGCGAGCCTGGAGCGACGAGTTGGGTGCAGACCGACCAGCCGCCGGCCGACTCGCCACCGACCGTGACCCGTCCGGGATCGCCGCCGAAAGACCCAGCCGGTAGTTGAAGCTCACCACCACCACGTCGGACGAGCGGACGATCGCCGCGCCGTCGGCCTGGTTCGAACTGCCGTTCTGCAGCCCGCCGCCGTGGATGAACACGTACACCGGCAGCTTGTCGCCGGTCCGGGTGCCGGCCGGCCGCTGCACATTGGCGAACAGGCAGTCCTCGTCCTCGGAGCGCGGCCCGTTCGAGCTGGCCGCCGCCGGGCAGGTGCTGCCATAGGCGAGGGCCGGACGGACACCCGTCCAGGACGGAGCCGGCCTGGGCGGTGCCCAGCGCAACGTGCCGACCGGCGGCGCCGCGTAGGGGATGCCGAGGAAGCTGTCCACCGAACCCTTGGTCGCGCCGCGCAGCTTGCCGGTGTCGGTGGCCACCACCGGCCCGCGCTCGGCGCCGCCGGCCCCGGCTGCCACCGGCGAGCTGAGCGGCAGCGTCGTCAGGGCGAGCAGCACCCCGGCCGCCGCGGACAATGGCCGCAGCAACCAGCCGCTGACCCTACGGTGCGTGAATCGCGCGGGAACGCGCGGCCGATCGACGTGTGACATGTCAGCTCCCCTGTGACGGCGGCTCCGGTGCCGGCCGATCCCGACAATCTGGCAGCGGGCCGCCGAGCCTGACAACCGCCGGCTGGCGGAGCGTCGTGGCCAGTTCCCGCATCGCTGGCGGCTTTACGCCGGGGAGGCCGGCACGGCACGCTCGACCGATGACGTCCATCAGGGAGGGCACCGATCCCACGCCGCCGCCGTATGACGTCGAGTTGGCGGCGGCGCTCACGCTGGAGGGCCCGTCCTGCGACGACCTCATCTTCACCGACCTTTCCCGGCTCAGGCAGCTGTCACCGTCGCCGTCGGTGGCCGATCTGCTGCAGGGACGACCGATCGTGCACCAGGAGCACGACGTGCCGAGCCGGTTCGACGGAGCTCCGATCCGGCTCTCGGTCTTCCGGCCGGCGGCGTCCCAGCCCGGGCCGGGGATGCTGTTCACCCACGGCGGCGGGCTGATCCTCGGCGATCGGCTGTCCGATGCCGACGTGTTCCTCGACCTGGTCGAGACGTTCGGGGTGACGGTGGTCTCCGTCGAGTACCGGCTGGCCCCCGAACACCCGCACCCGGTACCCGCCGAGGACGCCTACAGCGCCCTGGAGTGGACCGCCGACCATGCCGCCGACCTGGGGGTCGACGCCCGGCAGCTGCTGGTGGGCGGGGTCAGCGGCGGTGCCGGGCTGGCCGCGGCCCTGGCCCTGATGGCTCGTGACCGTAGCGGCCCCGAGTTGATCGGCCAGCTGCTGATCTCCCCGATGCTGGACGACCGCGATCACACCGTGTCGGCCCGCCAGTACCCCAGCGGACCCTGGAATCGACAGCACAGCCGGGCGGCCTGGTCGGCGCTGCTAGGCGCTGCGGTGGGCGGCGTCGAGGTCTCGCCCTACGCGGCGCCAGCCCGGGCGACCGATCTCGGTGGGCTGCCGCCGGCTTACCTCGAGGTGGGCTCCGCGGAGATCTTTCGTGACGAGGTGGTCGACTACGCCGCACGGATCTGGGCCGCCGGCGGTCAAGCCGGACTCCACGTCTGGGCGGGCGGCTTCCACTGCTTCTGGCGGGTTCCCTACGCGTCGCTGACCCATGCCGCGCTCGCGGCGCGCAACGCGTGGCTCGGACGGATCACCGGAATCGGCGTCGAGACGGACGCCAGGCGCCGCGGATGAAGGAGCTGATCGGACGGGTCGCCGCCTTCGACCCGGCCGCGGGCGACAACCTGCGGGTGGTCTCCTACTTCGACGCGCTGGTCGAGGGCCGGGCCGGGCTGGACGCGTTCGTGCGCGGTGCCGCGGTGCTGACCGGATGCCCGGCGGGGCTGGTCGATCCCGACCACCGGATCGGGATCCGGGTCACGCCGGACGGGCATCGGCAGCCGTTGCGCGGCTCCGATCCGAGCCGTTGGCCGCATCGCGGGTTGGGGGAGGACAGTGCTGCGATGGTCTGGATCGGCGGGACGGTCCTGCCGGCCCCAACGATGCGATGGTGCTGGAACGCTTCCGCTCCGGCGCCAGGGTCGGGATCGACCGGACCCGCGGCGGCGTCCCGCTCGATGACCGGACCGCCGTGGAACTGCTGCTCGACCCGGCCGCCACAGCGGCCGCCCGGCGACGGGCAGCAACCCAGCTGCGGATCCCCGCCGACCGACCGGCCAGGCTGCTGGCTCGTCCGTCCGAGGGGGAGGGCGTTCGGCTGCCGCCGCGGACCGCACGGCTGGACGCCCGCGCCGACTCGGTGCTCGCCGCTCTGGAGGCAGAACCCGGCAGCATCGACGCGGACCGGCCCGGCCGGGTGGGCGTCGGGCCGTGGCTACCGCTGGACGAACTGGCCGACTCCTGGCCGCGAGCGCTGTGCGCGCTGCGGCTCACCAGCCGGCTCCGTCCGGTGATCGGCTACGACACCGAAGGTGCGCTGATCGACCTGCTAATCGCCGCCGACCCGGCCCGGATCCGGCATCCCGACGTGGAACGGGTCGCCAAGGCGGCCGACGGCCAGGACTCGGCCCTGGACACCCTTGACGCGGTGCTGATCAGCGGGACGCTGCGGGGTGCTGCCGAGATCCTCGGCATCCACCACTCGACCCTGCAGAGCCGGATCGCCGCGCTGGAACGGACGGTCGGCTTCCCGCTCGCCGACACCGCCGGCCGGCAGCGGCTGCGGGTCGCGCTCGCCGTCCACCGGCTCACGATGTACGGCCGGTGAGCACCGATGTCAGCGAGGTCTCTCCCTCACGTAGCGGGTGGTCCGGTGAAGGCCGCCTGCTCGGCGAGTACCGCCACCGAGGCTGCCGCGGACAGGTCGGGACGAGCTGGGGCGTCGGTGTGCTCGACCAGCACCACAGTGCTGCGGGCTTCCACGCGGATGGTGGAATCCGCAGGCAGCGGGTGCTCGGCGGGGGCGTCGGCCGCGGTGTCGATCACCACGTCCCAGGCAGCGCCAAAGTCCGCGCCGGGCAACCGCACCTCGGCCGGCTCGTGGCCGCCGTTGAAGTAGAGGATGAAGTCGTCGTCGTGGATCGGGTGTCCGGTGGCGTCCACCCCGGCGATGGCGTCGCCGTTGAGGAACATGCCCAACACCCGTAATCCGTTGTCCCAGTCGCCTTCGGCCATCGGCCGTCCCTCCGGATGCCACCAGACGATGTCGTCGAGGTGCGCGTCCGTCGCCTTGCCGGTGAAGAACCGCTTGCGCCGGAAAGTGGGGTGCTCCGCCCGCAGCTTCGACAGCGTGGCGGTGAACTCCAGCAGCGGCGCGTCGGCGGCGTCCCAATGCACCCAGGAGATGTCGGAGTCCTGGGCGTAGCCGTTGTTGACGCCACGCTGGGTGCGGCCGATCTCGTCGCCGTGCAGCAGCATCGGGACGCCCTGGCTGAGCAGCAGGGTCGCCATCAGGTTGCGCTGCGAGCGGGCCCGGGCCGAGAGGATCTCGGGATCGGTGGTCGGACCCTCGACCCCGTGGTTCCAGGACCGGTTGTGCGATTCCCCGTCGTTGTTGCCTTCGCCGTTGGCTTCGTTGTGCTTCTCGTTGTACGACACCAGGTCGCGCAGGGTGAACCCGTCGTGGGCGGTGACGAAGTTGATGCTGGCGAACGGACGCCGTCCGCTCTGTTCGTACAGGTCGGCGCTGCCGGACAGCCGGGCGGCGAACTCGCCCAGCGTGGGTTCGCCCCGCCAGAAGTCCCGCACCGAGTCGCGGTATTTGCCGTTCCACTCGCTCCACTGCGGCGGGAAGTTGCCGACCTGGTAGCCGCCCGGGCCGACGTCCCACGGTTCGGCGATCAACTTCACCTGGCTGACCACCGGATCCTGCTGGACGAGTTCGAAGAAGGCGGCCAGCCGGTTCACGTCGTAGAAGTCCCGGGCCAGCGCCGAGGCCAGGTCGAACCGGAAGCCGTCCACGCGCATCTCGAGCACCCAGTAGCGCAGCGAATCCATGATCAGCTGCAGCGAATGCGGGTTGCCCACGTTCAGCGAGTTCCCGGTGCCGGTGTAGTCCATGTAGTACTTCTTCTGGTCGTCGACCAGGCGGTAGTACGACGGGTTGTCGATGCCCTTCATGCTCAGCGTGGGGCCGAGCTGGTTGCCTTCGGCGGTGTGGTTGTAGACCACGTCGAGGATCACCTCGATGCCCGCGGCGTGCAGGCTCTTCACCATCGCCTTGAACTCCTGCACCTGCGCGCCGGCCTCACGCTGCGACGCGTATTCGGCCTGCGGCGCGAAGAAGGCGATGGTGTTGTAGCCCCAGTAGTTGCGCAGTCCGCGCTCGAGCAGATGGGAGTCCTGGACGAACTGATGCACCGGCATCAACTCGATCGCGGTCACGCCGAGCCGCTGCAGGTGGGCGATCACCGCCGGATGGGCCACTCCGGCGTAGCTGCCGCGCATCTCTTCGGGGACGTCGGGGTGCAGCTGAGTGAGTCCCTTCACGTGCGCCTCGTAGATCAGGCTCTCGTTGTAAGGGACGTTCAGCGTGCGGTCTCCGGTCCAGTCGAAGAACGGGTTGACCACCACGCCCAGCATCATTTGCGCGGCCGAGTCCTCGTCGTTGCGCGAGTCCTCGTCGCCGAAATCGTAGCCGAACAGCGGCTGGCCCCATTCGATGGCGCCGTCGGTGGCCTTCGCATACGGGTCGAGCAGCAGCTTGTTGGGGTTGCAGCGCAGCCCGTTGGCTGGGTCGTACGGTCCGTGGACGCGATAGCCGTACCGCTGCCCGGGGTCGATCTGAGGCAGGTAACAGTGCCAGACCTTGGCGTCCACCTCGGTGAGCTCGACCCGCGTCTCATTGCGCTGCTCGTCGAAGAGGCAGAGCTCGACGCGTTCGGCGACCTCACTGTAGAGGGCGAAATTGGTTCCGGAACCGTCGAACGTGGCGCCGAGTGGATAGGGCGAACCGGGCCAAACAGGCACAGGGCTCCTTGCGTCGAAGATGATCGGACGCCGTTTGCGTCCCCTGCCGGTCTACCATGCGGCACCACCTCCGGTCACGACGAACCGTGTCGCGGCGTCCTCAGAACAGCACGATGCCGGATCGAGCGACCCGGAAGCCGTGCCGGGTGCTCAGGTCAGCGCAGGTCATGCCGCTGCTTTCGCTGCGGCAGATCAGATCAGACTCCCCCGCGTCAGCGATTTGCCGTACGGCAGGGTAGCCAGCGTGTGCCCGTTGTACTTGACGAACGGCACCGAAGGGGCCGTGCTGGGCGGGTTCGGGCTCGAAGGACTCGGGTCATCGCCGAGGCGCTCGGCATGCTGGTTGCCGGACGTCCGACGGCCCGACAGTGATCACGCTCGTCGAGAGTGGCGGGCGGCTACTGGGCCTGGGCGAGCAGTGCTTCGAGGAGCCGTCGCACCACACGCAGCTGGCGGCGCATATGCCCCGGATCTCCGGTCGCCCGGCACAAGATGAAGGCGCCTTCGAAGGTGACGAAGACATGGTCGGCGAGCGCGGCCAGCTGGTCGCCGTCCGAGGCCGGAAGTGCCGCGGCGAGCAGGGCGACCAAACCCTCTCGCCAAGCCACGATCGCGGCGAGGATCTGGGTCGAGGTGCCGCGCTCGAGGAGTTCTCGTTCGGTGAGCATCGACACGTACAGGCAACTGCTCTGCGCCGACATCAACTCGTCGGCGGAGTCCTCGAAGATGCGCATGAACCGGACGACCCGCTCGGCCGGATCCGCCGTCGCGGTGCTCACCTCGGCCACCGCGGCGTCCAAGTGGGCGATGTCGGCCGCCACATAGCGGTCCACCAGCGCGCGTCCCAACTCGTCCTTGCTGGCGAAGTGATGGAAGAACGAACCCTTGCTGGAGCGGGATTCGGCGATCACCCGATCGAGCGAGGTGGCCGCATAGCCGTTGTCGATCACCAGTCGCTCGGCGGCTTCCAGGATCCGTTCGCGGGTGGGCGCTCCATTTCTCGGCACGATCCCCTTGTTACCAGACCGACTGGTCTGCTACAACTAGACCATTCAGTCTGGACCGTTTGGTCTGGAACAGGAGGAAGGGTTCATCATGAGCCGTACCCGGTTGCTGGGATCCGCCCGGAGCTTCGTCACCGATGGCGGGCTGGAAACCGACCTGATCTTTCATCACGGCGTCGAACTGCCCGACTTCGCGGCGTTTCCGTTGCTGGACGACGCCGCGGGCCGGCAGCTGCTGCGCGACTACTACCAGGGCTATGCCCGGGTCGCCGAGTCCGCCGGGGCCGGCCTGCTGCTGGAGACCCCGACCTGGCGCGCCAACGCCGACTGGGGCGGCCGGCTCGGCTACGACGCCGCGGCGCTCGACCGGGTCAACCGCGACGCGATCGCTTTCCTGCGCGCACTCGCCGACGAGTGGCGCGATCGGGTCGTCCAGACCCTGGTCGTCGGCATGATCGGGCCGCGCGGTGACGGCTACCGCAGCACCCGGATCGGCGCCGACGAGGCGGCCGGCTATCACCTGCCGCAGGTGCGTTCGCTGGCCGCCGGTGGGGCCGACCTGGTCGCCGCCTACACGCTGACCTCGGTCGCGGAGGCGATCGGGTTGACCCTGGCCGCCGATCAGGTCGGCGTCGACGTGGGGATCTCGTTCACCGTCGAGACCGACGGACGGCTGCCCGACGGGACGACGCTGGCCGCCGCGATCGAAGCGGTCGACCGGGAATGCCGGCCCGCCCACTACGGGATCAACTGCGCCCACCCGATCCACATCGCCGGCGCGCTGGCCGAACCGGGTGCCTGGCGCGAGCGGGTGGCTGTCATCCGGGTGAACGCGTCCAGACTCAGTCATGCCGAGCTGGACGCCTGCGAGCAGCTCGACGACGGGGTGCCGGACGAGCTGGCCGCCGAACTCGCCGGTCTGCGCCGATCGCTGTCTGGATTGCGGGTGATCGGTGGCTGCTGCGGCACCGACGTCCGGCACGTCGCTGCGATGTGGGGCGTCTCCGCGCAGCTGGTCACAACCTGACCGGCGCCGTTCACGCCGTTGTAACCTCCGGGTGCGATAGTCCGAGATGCTCCATCGACAAGGAGGTTTCGGATGGCCGTTCGCTCAGTTCTGTTCGTCTGCACCCACAACGCCGGACGGTCGCAGATGGCCGCCGGCTATCTGACCCACCTCAGCGGCGGCGCGGTCGAGGTCTCGTCGGCGGGGACGGCTCCCGCGGATGCGCTCAACCCGGCGGTGGTCGCTGCGATGCTCGAGGAGGCGATCGACCTACGCGACGAGGAACCGCAGGCGGTCAGCGTCGAAGCGTTGCACGAGGCCGACCTGGTGATCTCGCTAGGCGCCGACCTGCGTGGGCTGGGCGCCGAACTGAGCTACTCGGAGTGGGATCTGCCGGAAAGCACTGGGCTGCGGCTCGAGGCGATACGGCCGATCCGGGACGCCATCAAGGCCCGGGTGCTCGCGCTGTTGAGGGAGCTGAACGCGTCCGTCGCCGCCTGAAACCTGGCCGGAACCGCTGTTCAGGCGTCCGCTGCCTTGCTTCCGCCGGCCAGCTTGAGACCGACCATCGCCGCGACCAGCCCGGCCAGCAGCAGCACCCGGACCGGGCCCAGCGGATCACCGAAGGCCAGCGCGCCGATCACCACCGTCCCCACGGCGCCGATGCCCGTCCAGATCGCGTAGGCCAGCCCGAGCGGGATCGTCTTGATCGCCTTCGCCAGGCATTCGAAGCCGGCGATGGCGCAGGCCAGGAAGACCCAGAGGAAGCGGGAGTCCTGCTGTTCGAGCTTCAGCGCTGTGGTCATCCCGATCTCGAACGCGCCGGCGGTCATCAGCCACAGCCAGCCGCTCATTCCGGCCCTTCTCATGCCATCACCTTCAAACCGATGATCATCGCCACCACTACAGCCAGCAAGGCAAGTTGGACCGGCTTCAGCCGCTCGCCGAAGGCCAGCGCCCCGACCAGCACCGTGCCGACCGCGCCGATGCCCGTCCAGACCGCATAGGCGGTGCCGAGCGGAATCGTCTCCATCGCCTGGGACAGCAAGGTGAAGCTGATCCCCGCACAGATCAGGAACGGCACGATGAACCACTTGCTGCGTTCCTCCAGCTTCAGGCAGGTGGTGAAGCCCACCTCGAAGACGCCGGCCGCTACCAGGGTGACCCAGGGATCCATCGTCCCCACCTCCTATTTCGCACGTATGTGCTGGAACCTCTTTATAGCACGACTGTGCGAGGTCGGACAATGTCGCACGCGTGTGCTACAACTGGCCCATGCCTCGGGTGGTCGACCATCGCCAGCGCCGCGACGAACTGATCGACGCGGTCTGGCAACTGATCATCGAGCGCGGGCTGCCCGGCATCACCATTCGTGCGGTGGCCGAGCGCAGCGGGTGGTCCAGCGGGGCGGTGCGGCACTATCTGCCCACCCGCGACGCGATCCTGGACGCCGCCGCGCAACGGGTCGGCGAGCTGATCGAGCAACGGGTGCGGGCGGTCGATGTAACGGCGCCGCCCCTGGAGGTGCTGTCCGGCGTCCTGATCGCCGTTCTGCCCACCGACGAGGCTAGCCTACGGGCGTCCGAGGTGTGGCTGGCCTTCGTCGGCCAGGCGGTCAGCGACCGCGCGATTGCCGACGCCCAGGGCATTCTTTACCGCGACCTGAACCGGCTGCTGGTCGACCTGCTGACCGGTGTGGCGGCAATCGGCTACCACCTCGACGCCGGGCCGGACGCCACGGCGAGCGAACTGCAGGCCCTGGTCGACGGCCTCACCGTGCACGTCCTGCTCGGGCGGGTCGAACCGGCCCGAGCCGAGGCGGTGCTGCGGGCGGCCGTGCGCCGTCTGGTCACCCGGGCTAGCACCCCGGCCCACTGACCCCTGGCCTGACCGCCGGCCTTCCGACCGCTGAGCCCGGCCCACTGACCCCCGGCCCCCGGCCCTCCGGCCGCTGACCAGGAGCCAAGACCCAAACGCTCGCCGAACTATTTGAGGCTCGCCGAATACGGCGAGCCCCAAATAGTCCGGCGAGCGGTGGGTGGTGCGGGGCCTACTTGACGGTCAGCGTGTAAGTCTTGGTGCTGGTATTGATCGTGCTGGTCCCGGCGTACTTGACCTTGAGCGTGTGCTTGCCCTTCTTCAGCTTGGGCAGCTTGATCTTGATCACGCCCTTGTTCTTGGTGGCGAGATTGCCCTTGGCGAGCGTCTTCTTGCCTTCGAGGATGCTCACCGTTCCGGTCGGCTTCGAGGTGGCGGACGTGCTCACCGTCACCGTCGCGGTGCCGTTCGTCGTCCGCTTCTTGGTCTTGGAGTCGAACGATGCCTTGACCGTCGAGCTGAACTTCACCACCGTGAAGTGGACGTACTTGGAGGCAAGCGAGCCGCCGTCATTGCCGGCCAGCAACCGCACCCAGTAGGTGGTCGGGTTGCTGTTCGGCGCGAGCGTCTTCGGAATCGTGAGCTTCACCGAGAACGAGCCGGACGCGTTGGGCAGATTCGCTGCCTTCGTGGTCTTCACCGTCCCCGGGGGGTCCAGGACACCGTCCGGGCCTCCGGAGGTGAACTGCAGCGCGCCGTCATTGAGCTTGTAGGAGAGGAAGCCGCCGGCCGGACGCTGGTCGAAGCCGGTGCCGTTGATGGTGATCGTGCCGCCGGGCGTCACCGCGACCTTCGAGATAGTCAGCTTGCCTTTGCCGGCCTCGGGCCGAGGCGCCGCTGCGGCTGCACTCTGCTGCGGCAGCAGGCCGCCGCCGAGCAGAGCCAGGGCCGCGGCGGTCGCCAGGGCCCGCGCGGCCCACCGCCCAGCAGCCGGGCGGGTCGAAATGGTGGTCGTCATGTCTTCTCCTTGCTTGCAAACCCAGAGGGAACTTAGGTAAGCCTAACCATCAGCAGTTGACTTCCTTGGCGAGTCCGGAGAATGTCTCAGCTTGGCGAGTCCGGAGAATGTCTCACCAGTGAGCGGCCTCAGCCGGACTCCGGCCGCCACAGTGGATCGCGACCGATGAAGGCGATCAGCCGCTGCTGCGCGGACGATTCCGCCGGCACATCCTGCTGGTCGCCGAACTGCCCGGAACTCCGGATCACCTCGCTCACCTGCTCCATGCCGGCCAGCATCTCGGTGCAGACGGCCTCGTCCAGGGTGTCGTCGAGCCCGGCCGAGCGGGCCAGATCCCAGGTGTGCATGAAGATGTCGGTGGTGTAGAAGCGGTCGATCGCCTCGGCCACGGTCAGCTCGCCGAACATCCGGCTGCGATAGCTGCCGCCGGCCGTGTCCGGGTCATCCAGCAGGGCCTGGACGTCGGCGCGGCGGGCGTCCCAGACACCGGCCGGATCGGCGTCCGGGGAAGGAACGGCGGGCAGGACGATGCCGGTGCCGGCCTCCAGGAAGCTGGGGAACCAGTCGATCAGGTGGGCCACCACGTCCCGGGCGGCCCACTCCTTGACGGGAGTGGGCGCGCCCCAGTCGGTGACGCCGGAGACGACCTCGACGAACCGGGCCGCGTAGCGGCGGTGGCGCTCGGCCTCGGCGGTCATCTCTTCACTACTCATCGGGCCAGCAGCGCTTCGAGCTTGGTGTAGCCGTCGTTGACCCCGACCTCCATGCCCGAGGCGAGCCAGGCGTCCCGGCCCTCGAAGCTGTCGGTCAGCGAGGCGGCATGCAACCGCGTCCAGCCGTCGCCGAGGTCGGTCGCGGTCATCGTCTCCAGCGCCACGCCTTCGGGCATGCCCTCCCAGGTGAAGGTCTGCACGATCCGGTCTTCGCCGATCTCGTGGAAGCAGCCTCGGAATGCCTGGACGTCTTCGTCGGTGCTGTCGGTGTAGCGCCAGCTGCCGCCGGTGCGGGCGTCCCAGTGGTCGATTGCGATGGTCCGGTAGTTGGGGCCGACCCACTGGGTGAACAGCTCCGGGTCGACGTGGGCGCGGATCACCTGGGCTGGGGTGGCGTGGAAGTCGCGGGTGATGTGGATCACCGGGACGACCGGGTCGGCCTCGATGGTGGCGGTGGTGATGTGCTCGGTCATGATGGGTTCCCTTCTTCGGGTGTGGTCTCGGTGAGCGAGGCCAGGACGTTCTCCAAGCGCGAGTAGCGCTGCTCGGCGATCCCGGCGTAGTGCGCGACCCAGTCGGTGAGCCGGCGCAGGGCGTCCGCCTCGAGATGGACGAGCCGGCGCTGGGCCTGCGGGCGCTTGCTGACCAGGCCGGCGGACGCCAGCACGTTCAGGTGCTTGGAGATCGCCTGGATGGTCATGTCGTACGGGGCGGCCAGCTCGCCGACCGTCGCGTCCCCGATCGACAGCCGGGCGACCAGGTCGCGCCGGGTGGGATCGGACAGGGCCGCGAAGGCCGCATCGAGCTGATCCGTCATGGTCTTCTTTCTTCAACCGTTTGGTTGAATAGACCGTAGACCAACTGATTGATGGTTGTCAACCATCCGGTTGAACACCAAGCGCTCGCCGAACTATTTAGCGCTCGCCGAACTCGGCGAGCCCTGAATAGTCAGGCGAGCGTTCGAGGAGAGTCCGGCGATTTGAACACTTGACGCGGGTCGGGGCCTCAATGAGGACATGACGGTGCTACCCACGCAGCAGTTGCTCGGTGCGACGACCGGCGGATATGCCCGACTCGCTCGACAGGTTCAATCGGGCGAGCTGGTGCGTCTGCGACGGGGCATGGTGGCCGAGAACACCGCGCTCACCCCGTCGGAGAGCCTGCGTAGATCGATCGAGGCCAGCGCTCCCTTCCTGCGGCGCGGTACCTGGTTCAGCCACCGGTCGGCGGCGCTCATCCACGGACTGCCCGCCATCGTCCACGCCGGCGAGCTGGTCGAGGTGGTCCGAACCTTCGGCGGCCACGGCAACTCCTCGCGCCACCTGCGAGCGCGGGCGGCGACCTTGGTGCCCGGCGAGGGAACCTGGGTCGATGGGCTCCCGGTCACCACGTTGACTCGCACGGTGCTCGATCTCGTTCGCACGTTGCCGTTCATTGAGGCCGTGATGATCGCTGATGCCGCCCTGCGACTCGGGGTCGATCGGGACGAACTGTTCGCCGGCGTTGGCGAGGGACGCGGTTGCCGCAAGGCCGAGCGCGTGCTGCTGTTCGCCGATTCGGCCAGTGAGAGTCCGGCGGAGTCCGAGTCCCGTGCCCGCATCGCCCTTGCGGGTCTCCCGATTCCCGAGATCCAGGCGGTGATCCGGACGTCCGATGGTCAGTTCATCGCCCGCGTCGACTTCCACTGGCGCGCGAAGAAGGTGATCGGAGAGTACGACGGCGAGGGCAAGTACACCGGCGAGTACGGACTTGCGCCGCTCGATGTGGTCGAGCAAGAGAAGGAACGCCAAGCCGCGCTCGAGGCCGAGGGCTACCTCGTGCTGCGCTGGGGCAAGGAGCGGCCTCAGCCGGACTCCGGCCGCCACAGTGGATCGCGACCGATGAAGGCGATCAGCCGCTGCTGCGCGGACGATTCCGCCGGCACATCCTGCTGGTCGCCGAACTGCCCGGAACTCCGGATCACCTCGCTCATCTGCTCCATGCCGGCCAGCATCTCGGTGCAGACGCCCTCGTCCAGGGTGTCGTCGAGCCCGGCCGAGCGGGCCAGATCCCAGGTGTGCATGAAGATGTCGGTGGTGTAGAAGCGGTCGATCGCCTCGGCCACGGTCAGCTCACCGAACATCTGGCTGCGATAGCTGCCGCCGGCCGTGTCCGGGTCATCCAGCAGGGCCTGGACGTCGGCGCGGCGGGCGTCCCAGGCGCCGGCCGGATCGGCGTCCGGGGAAGGAACGGCGGGCAGGACGATGCCGGTGCCGGCCTCCAGGAAGCTGGGGAACCAGTCGATCAGGTGCGCCACCACGTCGCGGGCGGCCCACTCCTTGACGGGAGTGGGCGCGCCCCAGTCGGTGACGCCGGAGACGACCTCTGTGAACCGGGCCGCGTAGCGGCGGTGGCGCTCGGCCTCGGCGGTCATCTCTTCATTGCTCATCGGGCCAGCAGCGCTTCGAGCTTGGCGTAGCCGTCGTTGACGCCGACCTCCATGCCCGAGGCGAGCCAGGCGTCTCGGCCCTCGAAGCTGTCGGTCAGCGAGGCGGCATGCAACCGCGTCCAGCCGTCGCCCAGGTCGGTCGCGGTCATCGTCTCCAGCGCCACGCCTTCGGGCATGCCCTCCCAGGTGAAGGTCTGCACGATCCGGTCTTCGCCGATCTCGTGGAAGCAGCCGCGGAAGGCCTGGACGTCTTCGTCGGTGCTGTCGGTGTAGCGCCAGCTGCCGCCGGTGCGGGCATCCCAGTGGTCGATGGCGATGGTGCGGTAGTTGGGGCCGACCCACTGGGTGAACAGCTCCGGGTCGACGTGGGCGCGGATTACCTGGGCGGGGGTGGCGTGGAAGTCGCGGGTGATGTGGATCACCGGGACGACCGGGTCGGCTTCGATGGTGGCGGTGGTGATGTGCTCGGTCATGATGGGTTCCCTTCTTCGGGTGTGGTCTCGGTGAGCGAGGCCAGGACGTTCTCCAAGCGCGAGTAGCGCTGCTCGGCGATCCCGGCGTAGTGCGCGACCCAGTCGGTGAGCCGGCGCAGGGCGTCCGCCTCGAGATGGACGAGCCGGCGCTGGGCCTGCGGGTGCTTGCTGACCAGGCCGGCGGACGCCAGCACGTTCAGGTGCTTGGAGATCGCCTGGATGGTCATGTCGTACGGGGCGGCCAGCTCGCCGACCGTCGCGTCCCCGATCGACAGCCGGGCGACCAGGTCGCGCCGGGTGGGATCGGACAGGGCCGCGAAGGCTGCATCGAGCTGGTCCGTCATGGTCTTCTTTCTTCAACCGTTTGGTTGAATAGACCGTAGACCAACTGATTGATGGTTGTCAACCATCCGGTTGAACACCAAGCGCTCGCCGAACTATTTAGCGCTCGCCGAACTCGGCGAGCCCTGAATAGTCAGGCGAGCGTTCGAGGAGAGTCCGGCGATTTGAACACTTGACGCGGGTCGGGGCCTCAATGAGGACATGACGGTGCTACCCACGCAGCAGTTGCTCGGTGCGACGACCGGCGGATATGCCCGACTCGCTCGACAGGTTCAATCGGGCGAGCTGGTGCGTCTGCGACGGGGCATGGTGGCCGAGAACACCGCGCTCACCCCGTCGGAGAGCCTGCGTAGATCGATCGAGGCCAGCGCTCCCTTCCTGCGGCGCGGTACCTGGTTCAGCCACCGGTCGGCGGCGCTCATCCACGGACTGCCCGCCATCGTCCACGCCGGCGAGCTGGTCGAGGTGGTCCGAACCTTCGGCGGCCACGGCAACTCCTCGCGCCACCTGCGAGCGCGGGCGGCGACCTTGGTGCCCGGCGAGGGAACCTGGGTCGATGGGCTCCCGGTCACCACGTTGACTCGCACGGTGCTCGATCTCGTTCGCACGTTGCCGTTCATTGAGGCCGTGATGATCGCTGATGCCGCCCTGCGACTCGGGGTCGATCGGGACGAACTGTTCGCCGGCGTTGGCGAGGGACGCGGTTGCCGCAAGGCCGAGCGCGTGCTGCTGTTCGCCGATTCGGCCAGTGAGAGTCCGGCGGAGTCCGAGTCCCGTGCCCGCATCGCCCTTGCGGGTCTCCCGATTCCCGAGATCCAGGCGGTGATCCGGACGTCCGATGGTCAGTTCATCGCCCGCGTCGACTTCCACTGGCGCGCGAAGAAGGTGATCGGAGAGTACGACGGCGAGGGCAAGTACACCGGCGAGTACGGACTTGCGCCGCTCGATGTGGTCGAGCAAGAGAAGGAACGCCAAGCCGCGCTCGAGGCCGAGGGCTACCTCGTGCTGCGCTGGGGCAAGAAGGTGCTCCGTCAGCCGGGCGAACTCGAACGGCGCATCCGGCGGGCGCTGGCGTCCCGTCCGTCGGTTCTCCCCGGTGGCGCAGCGCTGGCCTGAGCTTCGACTGCACCGGCGGGGCCCGCCCTCGCCCCCGTCCGTCATTCGCTCGCCGAACTATCCAGGGCTCGCCGAACTCAGCGAGCCCCAAATAGTTCGGCGAGCGTTGGGGGGTGGATCTCAGATGTCGGCCAGGGCTTCGGTCGGGGAGGCCTTCGCGGCCCGGCGTCCGGGCAGCACGGACGCCAGCGCGGCGGCCAGGATCGCGACTGCCACCATGCCCAGGGTCAGCGGCAGGTCGACCACCAGCCGGACGTCGGCGGCGACCTGCTTGGCCAGCGCGGTCGCGCCGAGCCAGCCGAAGTAGATGCCGGCGGCGACCCCGACGGCGACGCCGACAACGGCCAGCAGCAGGGCCTCGATCAACAGCATCAGCCGTAGTGACCGGGCCTGCAGACCGAGTGCTCGCATCAGGGCCGACTCGCGGGTCCGCTCCAGCACCGAGAGGCCGAGGGTGTTACTGACCCCGATCAGGGCGATCAATACCGCGACGCCGAGCAGCGCGGTGGTGATGGCGAGCAGCACGTTCAGCACCGACTCCATCGCGGCCGCCTCGATGATCGCTCCGGTCACTTCGTACTGCCCGTCGCCGGTCAACTCGGTCACAGCGGTGGCGGCGGCCACGGCGTCGGCGCGGTTGGGCACCGACAGCCACAGCATGGCGTCCGGTACGACGGAGCCGAGGCGATCGAGGTTCGCCCGAGACACCATGGCTTCGCCGAGCGGCACGATCGGCGACTTCACGACCGTCAGCCGTAGGGTGCCCGGGTGGCCTTTCAGCCCCACCTGTTGGCCGTCATCCAACGCACGCCAGTTGTCGGAGACGTAGATCTGGTCGTCGGCGATCGTAGTGGGGGCGTCGGCCGCGACGGCGGCGGCGTCCGGTCCGTAGCCGAGCACGGTCATGCCTTCGTAGTGGTCGTCGGTACCGACGGTGAGGTCGGCGGGCGCCGAAGGCAGAATCGCCGCGCCGGTCACGCCGGAGACACGCCGCAACTGTCCGATCAACTCACTCGGCAGCGACTTCGTGCCATCGAAGCTGCTGACCGAGATGTCGATCGGACGCTGCCGGTCGATCTGGTCGAGCATGGTTGCGCGGGCGCTCGCGGTGCCGACCTGCAGGGTGACGATCAGCCCCACCGCCAGCATCAGTGCGGTCGCCGTGGTGGAGGCCCGCCGCGGGTTGCGGACGGCGTTCTGCGCCGCCAGCCGCGGGGTGACCCCGAAGCCGCGTACCCCGAGACCGACCAGCCGCAGCAGGCCGGGCACGAACAGCGGGGCACCGAACAGCACGCCGATCGCCACCAGCGCACTACCGGCGATCGCTATCTGCAGCGCACTGCCCGAGTTCAGCCCGAGCACGCCACCGACGACGCCGCCGATCACCAGTAGCCCGCAGATCACGCCGCGGACGATGCCGGCCCGGCGCTTCTCGTCGGACGCCGGCTCGGGCTGCAACGCCTCCAGCGGCCGCACCCGAGTGCCGCGCAGCACCGGCAGCACCGCGGCCAGCACGGTGATTGCCACGCCCACCCCGAAGGCCACCGCGAGGTCGACGCCGGGCAGCGCCAGCCCCCAGTACAGCGAGCCGGTCAGCGACGACCCGATCGCGGCCAATCCGGCACCGGTCAGCAGGCCGAGTGCCGAGCCGATCACGCCCAGGGCGAGCGCTTCGAGCAGGTATCGCCGCCGGATCTGGGCACCGCTCGCGCCTACCGCGCGAAGCAGCCCGATCTGCCGCCGGCGCTGTGCCAGCAGGATGGTGAAGGTGTTGGCGATGGTGATCATGCCGACCACTGCGGCGATTGCCGCGAACGCCCAGAGCAGGTTGCGGAAGGCGTCGAACTCGCCGGTCAGCTTCTTCAGCGACTCGGCGCGCACCTGTTCGGCGGGTTGCACCGTGACGTCGGAGACCGAGCTGAGCGTGGCGCTGACCGCCTCGATCAGCACTGCCGGATCGGTGCTCGGGGAGGCCTTGACGATCCAGGTGTCGGCACCTTGAGCGGGGTCGTCCCCCGACGCGGCGAAGGTGGCCGGCGCGACGTAGCCGGTCTGCAGGAACAGAGACTTGGGCTCGTCGGTGAGACCGACCAGCGTGAAGGTGAAGTCGGTGTGCCCGGTCTCGATCCGGTCGCCGATCCGGGCCTGCAGGCCGTTCGCGGCGTCCTTGCTCAACGCCAGTTCGCCGACCGCCTGCGGCCAGCGTCCCTCCGCGACCCGCGACCAGCGCAGTGGTTCGGACGGCAACATGATCAGCCCGGTCAACGCAGTCGCGCGGCCGTTCCGCAGTGTGGTGGTCGTGCTCAGGCTGGGTTCGGCGGCCTCGGCCCCGACGACGCCGGGCAACGCTTTCGCCACGGCGGCGCGGTCGGCGTCCGGGCCGAGGGTGACCACCACGTCCGCAGTCGAGATCGGCAGCGACTGGAGGCGTTGGAAGCCGTTGGTCTCGGTGGCCACCAGGATCGACGAGCCGGCCATGAAGGCCACGCTGATCGCGATCGCGATCACCGTGGCGACGAAGCGGGACGGGTGGAACCGCAACTCGCGCAGCACTTGCCGCAGCATCAGGCACCCAGCTTCCGCATGGCGTCGAGCACGGTGTCGGAGTTCGGGGCGTCCAGGTCATCGACGATCCGGCCGTCGGAGAGGATGACCGCCCGGTCGGCGTAGGCGGCGGCGTTCGGGTCGTGGGTGACTATCACGATGGTCTGGCCCAGCTCACGGCTGGCCGAGCGCAGATGATCGAGCAGCTCGTGGCCGGTGCGCGAATCGAGGGCGCCGGTCGGTTCGTCGGCGAACAGCACCTGCGGCTTGGTGATCAGCGCGCGGGCGATCGCCACCCGCTGCTGCTGCCCGCCGGACAGCTGGGAGGGCAGGTGGGCGAGCCGATCGGTGAGTTTCAGGGAACCGACGATCGCGTCGAACTCGGACGCGTCGACGCGGCGTCCGGCCAGGTCGAGCGGCAGCAGGATGTTCTCCTTGGCGGTCAGCGTCGGCAGCAGGTTGAACGCCTGGAACACGAAACCGACCGAGTCGCGGCGCAGCTGGGTGAGCCGGCGGTCGTCCAGGCCGGTGATCTCGGTGCCGCCCAGCCAGATCTGCCCGGACGTCGACGCGTCCAGCCCGGCGAGGCAGTGCATCAGGGTCGACTTGCCCGATCCGGAGGGCCCCATGATCGCGGTGAACGATCCGCGGCGCAGTGCCAGATCGACGCCGGCCAGGGCGTGCACCTCGGCGTCGCCGGTGCCGTAGGTCTTGGTCAGGGCCACGGCGCGGGCGATGACATCCGTAGTGGGAGCGGGCAAAGTGGCGTTCATGCGGCAACCCTAGGTGCCGGCTGTGAACCGCCGAAGGGCGGCGGCACGAGGTCTTGGGTAGTGCTGGCACTACCGCGCGCGGTGGGGGCCCTCAGATCCAGCCGTTGTCCAGCGCGGTGCGGATCGCCTCAGCGCGGTTGCGGGCGCCCAGCTTGCCGATCGCCGCGCTCAGGTAGTTCCGCACCGTGCCCTCGGAGAGGAAGACGGCGGCGGCGATCTCGGCGGTGGCGGCGCCGCCGATGCTGGCGGCCAGCACCTGCGTCTCGCGTTCGGTCAGCGGGGACGCGCCCAGGCTGAGGCTCGCCGCGGCCAGCTCCGGGTCGACGTGCCGCAGACCCTGGCTGACCCGTCGGATGCCCTCTAGCAGCCGCCCGATCGGGGCGTCCTTCACCATGAAGCCGAGCGCACCGGCCTCCAGCGCGCGGCGCAGATACCCGGGACGCCCGAAGGTGGTCACCACCAGCACCCGGACGCCGGGCGCAGCAGCCAGCAGCGGCCCGATCGCGTCCAGTCCGTCCTCGCCGGGCAGGCCACCGGTGGGCATCTGGACGTCGAGCAGCACCACGTCCGGTCGGGTGGCTGCCGCCTCGGAGACTGCCGCCGTGCAGGTGCCGGCCTGCCCGACCACCTCGAGGTCATCCTCCAGGTCGAGGGTGGTGGCCAGCGCCGTCCGGATCATCTCCTGATCGTCGGCCAGCAGTACGCGGATCATCGGGCTCCTTCGGGTTTCCGGACGGCGACTTGCACAGTCAGCACCGTGCCGGCGGTCGAGGTGTGGATATCGAAGCTGCCGCCGGCCTGCTCGACTCTGCTTCGCAGTCCGGCCAGTCCGCTGCCGTCGTGTGGTTCGGCGAATCCGCGGCCGTCGTCGGCCACCGTGACCTGCTCGGCGTCCGCCTCGATCGTGCACACCGTCGCCCTCGAATGCCGGACCACGTTGGTTACCGCCTCACGGACCGCATAGCCGAGCAGTTCGCTGCCGGCGTCGTCGATCACCGGCAGTGCGACCGGTGCGCGGCACTCGATGCCGGCCGCGGTCAGCACCGAACGGGCGGCCGCTATCTCGGACGCCAGCCGCACCTCACGCATGCCTGCCGCGGTCGCTCGGACGTCCTTCAGCGACTGCCGGGCGATGGTGGCGATCTCGCCGATCTGGACGGCGGCCGCTTCGGGGTCGCGGGAGGCGAGCCGTTCGGCCAGGTCGGCTTTGACCGCGATCGTGGTCAGCGAGTGGCCCAGGATGTCGTGCAGGTCGCGTCCGATCCGCTCCCGTTCGGCGGCCACGGCCAGCACCGCGGTGCGTTCCTCGGCCTTCCGCAGGGCCGCGCGGGCCGCGTCGTAGCGCATGCCTAGGCCGACGGTGAGCGCCAGCGCCAAGCCCATCAGCACCATCACGACGCCGAACAGATCACCCTGCAGCAGCGAGAAGCCGAGGCCGAGGATGGTGGTGGCGATGACCACGATCAGCGCGTGGCGCCAGGCGATCAGGGTCACCGCGGCGCAGGTGACGAAGGGTGCGAAGTAGAGCGGCCGTGATTCGGGGAACACTCCCAGCGTCAGGATCGACGAGATCAGCCCGGCCAGCCACAGCCAGCGACCCCACTCGGGCCAGTGCATGACCAGTGTGCTGCCGACGAAGAATGTCACGATGGCTAGGCAGTTCAGTGACACCAGCGCGATCACGGTGGGCCCGGCGTCCAAGGCATAGGCGATCGGGATGAAGGCGAAGACACAGCTCGGCAGGATGTAGCCGGCGCCTTGGGCGAACGCCCGCCGGTACCAGGGCAGGTCGCGGGCCCCGGGTACGAAGGCCGGGGCCCGCAGAGTGGTGTCGTCGGTCATGGGTGCGATGCGATCCGGATCAGCGGCGGGAGGTGCGGATAGCCCGACGGTAGCCGAGCGCCCCGACGCCGACCAGCACCACCAGCCAGACCACCAGCACGACGACGCCCTGCCAGGGAAAGTCGCCGCCGATCAGCGGCCAGGCGCCGATCTGGCTGGCCCAGTACGACGGCAGCAGCTTGCCGATCGTCTGCATTGCCTCCGGCATCAGCTGCAGTGGTACCCACAGCCCGCCCAGCATGGCCAGCGCCAGCATGGTCAGCGTGGTGACGGCGGTGGCGGTTTGCGGCTTGAACCACAGGGCGATGACCAGGCCGAAGACGATCATCGGCAGCAGCGCGGTCACGATCAGACCGAGCGAGGCGGCCCAGATGCCGGCGTCGAGGCGAACGCCGCGGGCGGCGCCGGCCAGGAACACCGTGCCGATCGCGGGGATCAGCACGGCGATCGCGGTGAGGATCTTGGCCAGCACGAACTGCGCGGGGCTCAGCGAGGTGAGCATCAGCTGGCGGAACCAGCCGGACGAACGCTCCGACTGGATCTGCGAGCCCGCGTTCATCGCCGCGCCGAGGCCGCCGTAGGTGGCCATCGTCACCATCATCAGCGCCGCCACGTCGATGCCCGAGCCGCTGCCCTCGTCGCCGTACATGCTGGCGAAGAAGAGGTAGATGGTGGTCGGCATGACGATGACGAAGCCCAGGAAGGCCCAGTCGCGTAGCTGGATCAGGATGCTCTGGACGGCGTAGTGCAGGAACCGCCGGGCCGAGCCGGAGGGCCGGGTGTCGTGGGTGGGAGTTCCGGAGGTTCGTGCGATGTCGGTAGTGAGGGTGGTCATGATGCGTCCTTATCAGCGGTGGGCGGCATGGTTAGGAGACCAGGGAGACGAAGGCGTCCTCGAGGCTTGGAGCGCTGACCTCGACATCTCGGACGGCGTCGTCGGCGAGCAGGGCACGCAGGGTGGCGTCGGAGTCGGTGCTGGTCAGCACGATCCGGGCGCCGTGCTGTTCCTGGGTCGCCACTCCGGGCAGTTCGGCGTAGTCACGGGATGCTCCGGCGAAGCTGATCCGGCGGCCACCGACGACAGCCTTGATCTGGCTGCCGGTGCCGTCGGCAACGATCCGGCCTTCGTTGAGCACCACGATCCGGTCGGCGAACTCGTCGGCCTCGTCCAGGTAGTGGGTGGCGAAGACGACGGTGCGTCCCTCGGCGGTCAGGGTGTCCATCGTCGCCCAGAAGGCGCGTCGGGCATCGACGTCCATGCCGACGGTCGGCTCGTCCAGGATCAACAGCCTCGGGTCGGCCATCATCGCCAGCGCGAACCGGACGCGCTGGGCCTGCCCGCCGGAGAGCTTGTTGGTGTTGCTCTTCAGGATCGAAGTCAGGTCGGCGCGCTCGATGACGTCGTCCAAAGCCAGTGGGTGGGCGTACAGGCCGTGCATCAGAGTGAGCAGCCGGCGCACCGGCACGTCCCAGAGCAGGACGCCGTTCTGCAGCATGGCGCCCACGTCGCCGCGGCGCATTGCGCCGACCGGGTCGGCGCCGAACACCTCGACCGTGCCGGCGTCCGGTTTGGTCAGGCCCAGCACCATTTTTTTCGGTGGTGGTGGATTTCCCGGCGCCGTTGGGGCCGAGCAGGGCCATGATCTGGCCGGCCGGCACCGCGAGATCCAGCCCGTCGACCGCGGTCAGCGCCCCGTAGGTCTTGGTGAGTCCGGTGAGGGTGATTGCGTCCATGCCTCAACGGTGCCGCGAGCCGTCCGATTCGCTCAGAGGGCCCTGTCACCGGTTACAGATGACAGCTGTCACCCCAACACCGAACGCTCGCCCAACTATCCAGCGCTCGCTGAATTCAGCGAGCCCGAAATAGTTAGGCGAGCGCTGGGGTGGGGGAGGGCGCTACCCGCCGGGGCGGAAGGCCGAGCCCATCGCGGCTAGGGCGCCGTCGGCGACCGGGATCCGGCCGTCCCGGGCGGCCTTCACCAGGGCGGCGTGATCGGCCTCGGTCTGGTCGGCGTAGAGCCGGGCGAACCGGGAGAACGCCTTGGCGGCCTTCTCGCCGCGACCCAGGTACCCGGCGATCATGGAGGCCCCGGACGTCCGGGCGTGGCCCTTGGCGAGCAGGTGCCCGACGATGCCGGCGTAGTCGGTCAGCGCGGTCGCGGTCAGGCCGTCCAGCGGCACGGTGCCCTTCATGTTGCGGAACTGCCGGACGTAGTACTCCCGTCCGCCGACCGAGGTCCAGCCGAGCAGCGGATCCGACACCGTCTGCAGCGCCTGCTGGTACTCGACCACCCGCCGCCCCTGATGGTCATGGCGGGCGGGGTCGCCGTGCACGTACTTCGCCAGCACCGAGCGGCGGGCCTGCTTCAGCTGCAGGAACAGCACATCGTCGGGCGAACTGCCCTCAAGCAGCACCACATACGCCCGCAGGCCGACCGATCCGACGCCCACCACTTTGTGCGCGATGTCGACCAGGGTGTAGCCGGCGACAACCCGCCGCCAGTGCGGGGCGAGGGTGTCGAGGTAGGCGTCCAGGCCCTCGGCGAGCTGCTCGAACTCCTCGCCGCGCACCGAGCGGATCAGCGGCAACTCCTCGACGATCCGCCGCTCGCCGTCCGCCGTGGAGTCGGTGAACCGCGGCAGCGCCCGATCCGAGGTGCGCTTGCGGGCGATCTTCGCGGCGCGTCTGATCTCGTCGCGCAGGTCCTTCTCGGTTGCCGTCTCGTGCAGCCGTTCGACGTCCAGCCGGTTGTACGAGCGGGCCAGCAACGGCATCGTCGCCAACAGCGCCACCTCGTCGCGGTAGGCCAGCACGCAGGCCCGCACCGCCTCGGCAATGTCGTCCTCGCTATAGCCGTTCTCGCGGCCCGCCACCCAGACGGCGGCGGTGAGGCGGCGCAGATCCCACTCCCAGGCGCCGGGATGGGCCTCGTCGAAGTCGTTGAGGTCGATCACCTGCTCGCCTTCGGGTGAGCGGTAGAAGCCGAAGTTGCCCAGGTGGGAATCGCCGCAGATCACCGGCATGATCCCGGTGATCGGCAGCGCGGCGACATCGGACGCCATCACCACCGCGCTGCCCCGGTAAAACCCGTACGGCGAGGACACCATCCGGCCGACCCGGATCGGGATCAGATCCTTGACCCGGCCGTGGTGAGACGCGTTGATCAGCTCGATCGGGTCCGGACGTGCCTGGGTCGCGTTCCACACCCCGAGGGCCGCGATCGGCACCTTCTCGCGCAGCGAGTGTCCCAGCGCGAACCGCTCGTCGCGGGTGGTGCCGCGCTGCCGCACGGACGCGAACGCGCTGCTGTCGATACTGGCCAGGACGGTGTGGCCGGTGTGCTGCGACATGGCGGCTGCCTTTCGTGGCTGTGACGTGCCGAGCGCAAGGAGGGTTCGTTGGCCCGCTCGCTCACGACCCCTTGCGAAGCGCCTTGAGCGCGGTGCCCAGCGCCTCGGCAAGCGGAGACGCCGCATAGGCATCGGTGACGACCTCAATATAGGCGCCGGACGCTGCCGCCGTCGCAGCAGCGAGGGCGTCGTCGAGTTCTCCGCAGGTCGCCACCCGGGCCGTGTACCAGTCGTCGCAGCCGAGCGCCGCCGGCAGCAGCGCGTAGTTCCAGGCGGCGATGTCGTTGTACTCGATCTCCGGGTCCTTGCAGAGCAGGCGTTCGATGAGATAACCGTCGTTGTTGAGCACGAACACGACCGGTTTCACCCCGTAGCGCTTGAACTGGCCGATCTCCTGCGCCGTCAGCTGGTGCGAGCCGTCACCGGTGAAGAGCAGGACTCGACGGTCACGGCGGGCTATCGCCGCGCCGAACGCGGCGGGCGTGGCCCAGCCGATCGATCCCCACAGCGTCTGGTTGTGGAAGGTGGCACCGGCGGGCAGCCGGGCGAAGCCCAGTCCCATCGACACCGTGCCGGTTTCGGCGACGACGATGTCGTCGGCACGGATGAACTGTTCCCAGCGGGGGTACAGGGCGTCGACCGTGAGCGGATCGGTGCCGGTCCCGACCGGTTCCGGGCGCGGCTCCGGGGCGACCGTCGGCCACTCCCGAGCGGTCGCCGCCGCGGCCAGCGCAGCCAGTACATCCCGCAACTCCGCGCCCGGGTAGGTTCGGCCGGCCACCTGGACGTCGTGGTGTCCGATCGTGATGAGGCGTTGGGGCTCGATCTGCGAGGTGAAGGCGCCCGAGTTGAAGTCGCTGAACGGCGAGGCCACGTCGATGACCAGGTCCCGGCTTTCGACGAATTCCTTGACGCCGGAGTTCATCAGGGCGCCGTCGTACATGCCGGCATAGCCGGGGTGCTGCTCGTCGAGCACCGACTTGGCCATGAACATGGTCGCGAACGGCAGTCGCCAGGCGTCGATGAACGCACGCAACTCGTCCTCGGCGTCCGCCCGGCGGACCAGGATGCCCGGCAGCACGACCGCGGTCGTCGCCACCTCGAGTTGGCCGACGATGGCCTCGACGGCCGCCCCGAGCGATTCGGGATCGCTCTCTGTCCGCGGGTGGCCGACCGGTCCCTCGACGATGGGCTTGTTGATGAGATCGGCCGGGAAGGTGAGGTAGACGGGGCGGCGATGGTAGAGCGCCGCGGCGATCAGCCGCTCGGTCTCGACGACCACGTTCTCCGGCGTCAGCTCGGCATAGGCACACACGACGGGTTCGGTCATTCGTCGGTAGACGTCATAGTCGCCGAGGCCGAGTGTGTG
The DNA here is from genome assembly GCA_044225075.1 of Micropruina sp. Classification (GTDB taxonomy): domain Bacteria; phylum Actinomycetota; class Actinomycetes; order Propionibacteriales; family Propionibacteriaceae; genus Micropruina. Next base: position 99,557 of record JBGAJF010000004.1, read on the forward strand.
ATGCATGATCGCGCGGCGGCGCTGCGTGGCGGTGTCCGGGGTGCCGACCAGGTGGAACACCGGCAGCTGTTCGGCGAACGAACCGGCGATTCCGTTGATCGCGCTCAACTCGCCGACGCCGAACGTGGTGCTGATGGCGGCCGCGCCCTTGATCCGCGCGTACCCGTCTGCGGCGTAGGCGGCGTTGAGTTCGTTGCTGCAACCGACCCAGGCGAGGTCCGGATGCGCGACGACGGCGTCGCTGACGCCGAACGAGTAGTCGCCGGGAACACCGAAGACATCGGCGACTCCGATCTCGCGGAGCCGGCCGAGAACATGTTCGATGACGGTGGGCACATCCGCAGTGTAGAGAAACGATCTGCGCCGCCGGGTGGGCTCAGCTCAGCACGCCGAGCGCGGCCAGCTCGGACACCAGGCCGGCCGCCCCGTCCGCGGGCCGGTGCAGCGCCGAGGGCACCCCGGCGGCCCGGGCGGCGCGGACGTTGCCGGGGGCGTCGTCCACGAAGACCACCTGTTCGGGCGCCAGGTCGAGCGCGGCCAGGATGTGTGCGAAGTACTCCGGGGAGGGCTTCGCGAACCCGACCTCGTAGGAGTAGAAGGCGTGGTCGAAGTGCCGGTCCAACTCGTAGTGGTGGCGCAACCGAGAACCGCGGTAGCTCTGCTGGTTGGTGGCCAACACGGTGACGAGTCCGGCGGCGCGCACCCGGTCGACGACCGCGAGGGCGTCCGGATCGATGACGATGTCGTGCCAGATCTCCAGGATCTCGTCCACGCTGCCGCCGGTGCCGGCAGCGAGCAGCGCCTCCAGCCGCGGCCTGAGGTCGGCGTCGCCGGTCAGGCAGTCCAGCTCGGCCTCGAACGCGGCGGCCACGAAGGTGGGCCCGCCGATCCGGGTGAAATCGGCCAGCCAGCCTTCCCGCGGCCACTGCAGCACGCCGTCGGCGTCGAACAGCACCGCCCTGGGTCTCGTGCCGGTGGGATTGGGCTGGTTCAGGTAATCGGCCGCGGCACGGGCGGCGCGCTCAAAGTAGGCGCGGGCCGCGTCCACGTGGTCGTCCGGGACGCCGCGTGCCTCGAAGACGAGGTCGTGGCCGAGGAACAGCACGAACCGTCCGGGCTGTGGCCAGTCGTGGACCGCCCAGACGAACTCGACCCGTCCCGGCTCGACGGTCTCGATCCGGCCGCTGCCGCGGATGCCGAGCTGGGTGACCGTGTCGTAGTCGCGGCCCGGCACCAGGTCGGGCGCGCTATGGCCCCAGAACACCTCCGGATGGGCGATCACCTCGCGCCAGGCGGCGTCCGGGTCGGCCAGCGGAGCGGTCAGGGTGAAGGCGGTCATGGTTGCCATTGTTCCGGACGCCGCCGCGCGGCTGCCCGCGCAGTGGTTGACGCCGGCTCGGTCGCGGCGACGGTGAAACGATCGGCCGGTGGCCTTTCTCACCGCGCTGATCGAGGTGATCCTGCCGGTGGTGCTGGTTGCCCTGGTCGGGGTCGCCCTGGCTCGCAGCTTCCGGCTCGACATGGACACCGTCGGCAAGATCAACCTGTACGGGCTGACCCCGCTGCTCGCCTTCGACAGTGTGATGAAGACCGAGGTTTCCGGCGGCCAGGCGGTGCAGCTGGTCGGCGGCTACCTCTTGGTCACCCTGGTGGCCGGCCTGGTGGCGTTGGTCGCCGCCCGGCGACAGGACCAGCCGACCCGCCGGGCGATGATCGCCAGCGTGGTGGTCGGCAACAACGGCAACTTCGGGTTGCCGATCGCGCTGCTGGCGCTCGGACGCCCCGGGCTCGACCAAGCAGTGGTGATCTTCGTGACCTCACTGGTGGTGATGTACACCGTCGGGCCCGCTCTGCTCGGCTCGCACGGCGGCATGGCCGACGCTGTGCTGACCGTCGTCAAGCTGCCGGTGGCCTGGGCGCTGGTCGCCGGGCTGATCGTTCGGACGGCCGGGGTGACACTCCCGGTCGGTGTTGCGCGCGGCGTCGAATTGCTCGCCCAGTCGGCGATTCCGATGGTGTTGATCGCGCTCGGGCTGCAGCTCGGCCAGCGTTCCAGCCTGCGCCTGACGGCTCCGGTGTTGGTGGCGTCCAGCGTCCGGGTGGTGGTGCTGCCGGTGCTGGCAACCGGTCTGGGTCTGCTGCTGGGCCTGCGTGGTCTCGAGTTGAGCAGCCTGATTCTGGCCTGTGCGATGCCGACCGCGGTGAACGCGTTCATGCTGGCCCGCGAGTACGGCTCGAACCCCGAGCTCGTGGCGAGCGTGGTCGCGCTGACGACGCTGGCGAGTCTTGGCACCATCGCGCTGGTGGTGGCGCTGCTGCCGCTCCTCGGCTGATCCGCTCTCCCCTCGAGCCAACGGCGTGCCGAGCCCGGGCGACGACAAGTTCTAGGCGCGCTGGAAGCGTGGTTGCTGTAGTAGTTCGATGTCTACCGATTGGGCCAGGTCGGTGCCGTCGGCGAAGGTGACCGCCGAGACCGGGTCGCCGTTGCCGCCGGGGGCCAGCCAGCTGAAGGTGTCGCCGGCGTAATGGGTGAGCGGTGCGCTGAGCCGCTTCGGCCCGATGGTCAAGGTGAGCTGATCGCCGTTGCGGCTCACCGTGATGTCGCCGGCGTAGGGGCTGGTGTAGGTGCCGACGTAGCTGTCCAGGGGCCGTGCAGGTGGCGCGTTCGCGGGGGGCGGATCGGCGACCTTGCTGTGGTTGACGAACATCGGGTCGAAGATCTGGGCGAAGAAGCTCACCCAGTCCCGTTCCACCGCGCCGGTACGCACCAGGTCGGTGAAGCCGGTGGTGACCGTTTCGGCGGCCCCCACCGGAGAGGCGTTGGTGAGCGCGACGATGCCGACGTCAGCCCCCGGGACAAGCCCGAACGCCGTCCCGGCGCCGACGTAGAAGGCACCCGAATGACCGAGCCGGACGTGTCCGGTCGAGGTGTTCTCAACGTTGAAGCCGTAGCCGTAGAACCGGCCGCGCGATTCGGAGGTCCGCAGCGGCGCGGTGGCGATCTGGGCGGTGTGTGACTCACGCAGCACGGCCGGGTCGATCAGAGTCTGGTCGCCGACCTTTCCGTCGGCGAGGTTCAGCATCAGCCAGCGGGCCAGGTCGTTCGCCGACGAACTCACCCCACCGGCAGGCGACTGGGCATCGGCGTTGCGGGTATAGCGGGGCTCGAAGGTCGTGGCGCCGGTGCGGAAGTGCAGCGTCGCCCGGTTCTCGCGGCCGACGAAGTCGGCGTAGGTCGAACTGGTGGAGGCCATGCCGAGGGGTGCGTACAACAGGTCGGCACATAGCTGTTCCCATGGCCGTTTTGTCGCCGCGGCGACCGCCTCAGCGCCGGCGGTGAGGCCGAAGTTGGCGTAGTGGTAGCTGATCCGGAACGGGTCCAGCTCGAACAGTCGAAGTTTGGAAAGGATGTCGGCACGGTCGAAGCCGATGGCCTCGAGGTCGTCCCCGGCCTGGTCGGGCAGGCCGCTGCGATGTGAGTACAGGTCGGCGACGGTGACCCGCCTGGTGACCTCGGGATCGGAGAGGGCGAAGTCGGGCAGATGCTTGACCACGGGGTCGGACCACGCCACCAGGCCTTGGGTGACCGCCGCCGAGACACAGGTGCTGCCCACCGATTTCGACACCGACGCCAGTTGGAAGACGGTGTCGGCGTTGACCTTGGCGTCCTTGCCGACTTCCCGGACGCCGAAGCCCTTCGCATAGACGATCTGGCCACCGCGCACCACCGCGACCGACATGCCGGGCACGCCCGTGCGCTGCATGACGTCGGTGACCATCTTGTCCAGACCGCCGATCGCGGCATCGATCTGGGCGGGTGGGATGGGCCGGGCGACGTAGGCCTCCGGGGGTGTGTCGCCCACCGGTTGCAGCGGCCCGGAGGCTGGGTCGGACGATGTGCACGCGGTGAAGAGGACGGCGGCCAGTGCGACTGCGCTGACGGACAGGAGACGGGGCACGGGACGTCCTCTCGGCGGGTGGCGAGGCTGCGCTCATCTCAGCAGATGCGCACGCCACGCGGAAGAGGGCTCTCAGTCGTGACCGAGAGCGGCGGCGATATCGGTGATCTTCTGCGCCAGACGGCGGCTGCCGGGGATCCGCCGGAACCCGAGGGTCTGGTAGAACCGCGCTACTGGCTCGGCCAACGCGTCTACGATGACGACGCGTGAGGCCACCGTTCGAGTGGCTTCGACAATGCGTTCGAGGGCGTCGGCCACGAGCACGGCACCTAACCCATGGCCTCGCAGATGCTCGGCGAGCGCGAGCCGGGCCAGCAGGACGGCGGGCAACTCGGCGGGCCCACCTCGTCCGATCCGAGATGGCACCTGTTCACGCGCGACCTTGTGCGCCGCGAGCGCGTAGTAGGCGACGACACGTCCGCCGCCGTCGATCCATACCCAGGTTCGGGCCGTGCCCCGGGTTGCCGCCGTGGCTGCGTATCTCCGCAACCACTGATCCAGTGACTCCTCGCCACAGGTGAACCCCGTGATGTCGTGACGATCCGGATCGAAGCGCTGGGAGTGAAACCGTTCAGTCACGGACGACGTTCTCACCCAGCCGCTTCACCGCGTCCGTGAGGGCCGGGTTCGGCTGCGCGGGCGCATCGAACGCCGCGAGCAACTCGTCGAAATACGCGGTCGGGACCGTGGTCGTCGCTTCATACTCCCGCAGGATCTTCTCGGCACGTTGCTCCGCCGCCGACCGGGCGAACGCTGTGACCGGCTCTCCGGCGATCTCCGCGGCGCGCTCGATGCGCGCGCGATTGTCCGGTGTCACCCGGAACTCCAGTCTTGCCGTTGCGCTCACGTCGCCCCTTTCCGCTTTGTACGGACGATTGTACGACGTTATCGGTGTCCAAGGCATAGGCTCCTGCCATGCTCACCACCGAGGATCTCGCCGACGCCGCCCGGATCGTTGCCGCCCACGTCCCGGCGACCCCCGCCTACCGCTGGCCGTTGCTGGAGCAGGTCACCGGAACTCCCACCTGGGTGAAGCATGAGAACGCCGCCCCGACGGGTGCGTTCAAGGTGCGCGGCGGCCTGGTCTTCGCCGAGCGCCTGCTGCGCGGCGGCGCCACGGTGCCCGGCCTGATCGCGGCCACCCGCGGCAATCACGGCCAGTCGGTTGCCTATGCCGCTCGCGAGCACGGCCTGCCCGCCACGATCGTGGTACCCGAGGGCAACAGCCGGGCCAAGAACGCAGCGATGGCGGCGTTCGGTGCCGAACTCGTCGTGCACGGCCGCGACTTCCAGGAATCCCTGGAGTACGCCCGCGTCCTCGCCGCCGAGCGCGGACTGATCTTCGTCCCGTCCTTCCATCCCGACCTGGTGGCCGGTGTCGCCACCGCCGCCGCTGAGCTGCACGCCCAGGCCGGACGCCTCGACGTCGTCTACGTGCCGGTCGGCCTGGGCTCCGGGATCTGTGCCCACATGGCGGTCCGCGACCTGCTGCAGGCGGACACCGAGATCGTCGGGGTGGTCGCCGACCGCGCACCCGCGCACGCGCTGTCGTTCGAGGCCGGGCACGCCGTCAGCACCCCGGACGCGGACACCTTCGTCGACGGCGTCGCGACCCGGACGCCGGTGCCGGACGCGGTGGCCGCGATGGTCGCCGGCGCGGCCCGGTTCGTCCGGGTCGGCGAGGCCGACGCCGAGGACGCGATGCGGATCGTCTGGCAGACCACCCACCAGATGCCCGAGCCCGCCGGTGCCCTCTCGCTGGCCGGCCTGCTCGCCGACAGGCAGCGCGCCGCCGGTGCCATCGCGGCGGTGATCATCTCCGGCGGCAACTGCGACACCGATCTTGTGCTGCGGGTGCTCGGCGCCGGCGCGTCCCCGGTCAGATGACCTTCAGCGTGACCGTCTTGCTGGTCTTGCCGGTCACATTGGAGTTGCCCGCGTACACCGCTTTCAGCTTGTGCGTGCCCTTCTTGGTGATCTTTGGCAGCTTCACTTTCAGGGTGCCGCGGTGGACCGTCTTCAGCGTGTAGGTGCCCAGCCGCTTGCTGCCGTCATAGATCCGTATCGTGCCGTTGGCCGCCAGGTTGGGTGCACCGCCGATCCCGATCTTCACGGTGGCGCTGACTTGCTTGGTACGCGTGACCTTGGAGGCCGACAGTTTGAGCGACGCGGACGACGATGCCTTGGTCACCTTGAAGCTGCGCGCCGCGGTCGCAGCCGCGGTGTGGTCGTCGCCGGCGAAATGGGCGGTGACCTTCTGGCTGCCGACCGGTGCGTCGATCGGAAGGGTGACCTTGGTGCCTTTGGTGCCGACCGAAACGGTCTTGGTCCACTTGCCCTGCGTCACCTTGACCTGGCCGGCAGCCGGAACCCCGTCGATGGTCAGCGTCACCGTCGTCGTCCGGGCCGCACCGTAGCGCACCGACGCGGGCGCGGTCACGGTCAATGCGGACGGCCGCGGCAGCGCCTCGGCATCCACCGTCACGGATTGGGTGATCCGCGAGATCGGCTGGTCGTTGATGACGCCGATCGGGGGCAGCACGCAGGACAGGCCCACGTTGAATCCCACCACGACGGTGCCGGTGAGCTCCGCCGGCAGTTGTGCCGTGCCGTTCGCGGCACCGTTGCTGCCGGCATGGATGCAGGCCAGGACCTTCTCGTTGACCACGACCGCGATCTTCTGCGGGGCGCCGCCGACACCGATGTAGCCGGTCAGCGCGAACCGGATCGTTCCACCGGGCCGGACGCGGTCGGTGAGCAGGGTGGCGGTCGGGGCCGCCGTGATCCGCAGCGACACCTGGGCCGCGCGGCTTCCGGTAGCCAGCCGCAGCGTGTGCGAGCCGATCGAGACGTCGTCGGGCAGTGTGACGCGGGCCTGGCTGGGCAGTGAACCCTCGGAATCGGCGGTGATGCTGCTGGTCAGCGCCTTGCCGTCCAGTGTCGCGGCCACCTCGGAGCCCGGGATGAAGCCGTCGCCGCGCACCGTCAGCTGAGCGCCCGGCCGGAAGGTCGTTCCGGGCTGGAAGACGCCGGTCGGGCTGGTCAGCCCGGTGTTGATGCTGGCCGAGGTGCTGGCGACGCTGAATGGAACCTGGAAGGTGATGGGACTGGTGATCCGGTCGCCGGTGGTGGTGAAGAAGGCGCCGGAGAGGATCCGCAGCCAGTGCTGGCCGTTGCCCAGCGGGCCGGCCGAGGTGAGCGAGGCTGGTGCCTCCAGCCAGCCTTCGAACGAGCCGTCCTGGTCATGGTGGGTGACGAACCAGTACTTCGCCTCGCTGCCGGGCGGTTGGCTCGGGTCCGCCGGACGGTAGGAATCGCGTCCTCCGGTGGTCCAGGCGGGACCATTGTCGAAGTCGTAGGGGCGGACGGCGACCAGTGGTTCACCGCTGCTGCCCTGGACGGGGGTGAAGCCGCGACCCGAGATCTCGATCCGCTCCCCGGGCGCGATGCGGTTCTTGCTGAGGGTGATGCTCGCTCCCGACACCGGGTCGGTGACAGTGACCGCGGCGTGGGCCTGCTGGCTGCTGAGCACCAGACCGGACGCCAGCAGCAGTCCGGCGATGAGGACGGCAATCACCCGTCGCAGAGTGTGAGGGAGAGCGTGCATCGGGACCTTCTTCGTCGAGTGATCGGAGTTCATGGACCAAGGGGTGGGTGGGGGAGCGCCGGCCGAGCTTGCCGAAACCCATAGTCAGTGGGGTCTCGGCAAGCCCGGCCAGCTGGTGAGAGGGGTTACTTGGTGACCTTGAGCTTCTTCGAGGCGCTCGACGACTTGAGGTTCGCGTCCCCGGAGTAGCTGACCTTGATGGTGTGGGTCGCGACCTTCAGCTTGGGCAGCTTCACCTTGACGGTGCCCTTCGCGGACTTGGCCAGGCTGACGGTCTTGAGCTTCTTCGAGCCGTCGTAGACGGTCACCTTGCCGGTCGGTGCGTAGCCCTTGGGCAGGCCCGTGCCGCCGATCTTGATCGTCGCGGTCGCCTGCTTGGACGCCTTCACGCTCGTCGGCAGGCTCAGCGTGGTCTTCGAGGATGCCTTGGCGACCGTCACCGTGGCCGAAGCCTCGGATTCGGCCACGCCGACCCCCGGGGTCACGGTGGCTTCGACGGTGTGCTTGCCTGCGGTCAGCGTGCTGGGCAGGCTGAACGTGGCGATACCCGAGGCGCCGATCTGCAGGGTCTCGAACTTCTTGCCGTCCACCCGGACGACCGCCTTGGCCGACACCGGGTCGTTGCCGACACGCACCCGGATGGAGCCGGTGTTGGCGGCACCGAAGGTGGTGCGGGTCTTGGCCAGGGTCAGGTCGGTCTGGGAGGGCACCGGGGACAAATCGAGGGTGACCAGCTTGGCGTCACCGTTGCCGTAGCCGGTGGCGACCACCTGGTAGCCGTCACCGATGGTGGTGATACCCCACAGGTAGTCGTCGCTGCCGCCGAAGTCGAGCACGTGGGTGGAGCCGGGGGTGCCGTCTGGTGCGGTGATAGTGATCAGCGCGTCGCTGGTCCCGCTGGTGCCGCCCACGCCGACGATCCGGCCGTCGGGCAGGATCGTGTGGTCGCGGTGCCGGTCGCCGCTGTTGTTGCCGTCCTCACCGATGTGGTAGGCGACGAGGCCGCGGTCGGCCCAGGCCCGGTTGAGCGAGCCGTTGGGCTTGAGGCTGAACAGCAGCGCGTCGACGCTGTTGGCGGCGGCGGCGCCGGTACGCCCGCCGCGGTAGCCGTAGGCGCTGACGACGTAGTTGCCGTCGGCGTCCTTCTTGATGCCGTAGGCCTCGGCGAACCCGCCGATGCCGCCCGGGTAGGCGGTGGCGAGGCCGTCGTCGCCCCAGGACGCGTCCGGCTTGCCGGCGGGGGTGAACTTCTGGATGAACGGCTGGTTGTTCGAGCCGACGTTGGCGTAGGCGGTAGTGAAGTACGAGCCGTCGTCGTCGAGCATGCCGCGGCGCAGATTGTCGCTGAACGGCGTCTCGATGCTGGCCACGCCGCCGTCGCCGAAGGACTTGTCCAGCCGGCCGGCCGAGGTCAGCTGGACGGCTGCCGCGTCACGTCCGGTGCGGCTCGCCTTGGAGTCGGTCCCGATCGCTGCGGAGATGATGGCCTTCTGGTTGGGCCGGACGAAGATGTCCCAGCCCGCGGCGTCGGCCACCGCGGCACCGCCGGCGGGGTTGACGCCGTCGCTGAGCGAGATCCGCGTCCAACCGCCGTTGGTGCCGTAGCTGCGGTCGAGAGTGCCCGCGGGGTGCACTCGGGCGACGAAGACGTCGGTGTCGACGGCGGTGCCGGCCGCGGACTGATCGCCCTCGACCTCGCCGACGATCAGCAGTCGTCCGAGCTTGTCCACCGCGATCCCCTTGGCGGTCTCTTTGGCGCCGGGATTGGTGGTGATCGTCTCGTGGAACGAGCTGACCAGGTCGATCACGGCACGGCCGCTGACGCCGAAGTTGGTGTCGAGCGAGCCGTCGGCGTTGCTCTTGGTGACCAGCACGGCGCGGTTGGTGCCGTCGACCACCTGGTAGCCAACGTTGTAGGTGCCGCCATCCGGCGCAGCGACGACGCCGTTGTAGGCGTCGGCGACCTCCGCGGCGCCGTGGTCGATGATGACCGGGTCGCCGGCTACGGCGAAGGCACTGGGGGCGCCCAGGATCGCCGTCGGCGCGAGAAGGCCGACGCCGGCGATGATTCCGACGGCGCGCGCAAGCGGTCGTCGATTCTGCTGTTGCATTCCTGCTCCTTGGAAGGTGGGGCGGTGGCGCCATGACCGGCGCCGGTGGCTGCCCATCTGCGGCCTACGATTCGGCCGTCAAAGTTAGGTTAGGAATACCTAAGCATCGGCGGATGTTTAGGCCAGCGGTTTGGTCTCCCCAAAAATGGGGGGTTGACGTGCCCGCAATCCCGAACTTAGGACGGGTAGGGCAGCCGCACCCGCACCGTGGTGCCGGCATCGGATCGGCTGCTCAGCTGTGCCTCGCCGCCGGCGGAAGCAGCGGCGTAGTGGATGATCCGCAGCCCCAGGCCGGGCTGCGGTTCTCGCGCCGCCGGGACGCGCGACTCGGCGATCCCCCGGCCCCGATCGGCGATCTCGATTCGCAGTTCGCCATCCGCGACGTCGACGCGGACGGTGATGGGGGTGTCGCCGGCGTGCTTGACGGCGTTCCGCACGCCCTCTTTGATCACCCGCAGGGCCACGGCCACTTCGGTGCGGGCCAGGGGCAGCGGCTGCTCGGGCAGCGTGCAGGTGACGCCCTGCGGGTGCGACAACCCGGCGATCCAGTCGGTCAGCGCGCCCGCGAGGGTCTCCGCTTGCCACTCGGACGCCTCGCCGCTGCTCAACAGGCTGCGCAGGTCGGCGACGTCGGTGGCCAGCAGGTCGGTCGTCCGATCGAGAGCGGCCCGGACGACGCGGGGATCGTCGGTGTCCTTGACGCTGTCCAGGATCAGTCGGGCCGCCGAGAGATCCTGCACGGTGCGCTCGTGCAGCACCTCGGAGATCCGCCGGTGCTCGTCGGCACCCGCCTGCAACGCACGATTGGCGAACAGCACCCGGTCGCGTTCGGCGGCGGCCGCCGTCCGGGCGAGCCGCAGGCTGAGCGGGAAGGTGACCAGGCTCAGCAGCAGGATGCCGGCGATCGGAATGGGCAGCCAGTCGATCAGCAGACCGCGATAGATCGCGTCGAAGTCGCGCACCGGCTTGTAGACCTCGAGCACGTACGGCGTCCCGCTGCCGTCCCGGAAAGGCAGGTAGATCTCGTACAGGTTGGGCAGCGGCGGACCCTCGGATTGGGTGCCGTCATCGAGCTTGTCGATCACCGGCGTCCAGGTGTCCAACGCCTGCGCCGCACCGCCGAGCGGCTTGACCGATCCGCGGCGTTCGGCGTCGGTCGACCAGACGATCACGCCGTTGACCGGATCGGTGCGCCGCCAGACGTGCACGGCGAGAACCTCGCCGGCCTCGATCAGCGGCTCGGCCGAGGCCTGGAACTGCTCGTGCCAGGAATCGTCGCCGGCGATGTCCTCGGAGGTGAGCGGCAGGGCCAGGCTGAGCGCCACCGCCCGGACGTTCGCCACCGCGGCCAGCTCAGCCATCTCGGTGGCCCGCTGGTGGCCCTGCCAGGTCACGGCGACCCCGACCATCAGCATGGCGATCAACACGCCCAGCACGTGCCGGCGGACCGCTGATCTGGCGAGCGGGGGGCGACCCGTGGTAGCCGCGGGATCAGTGGACATGTACTTCGACCACGCCCAGCCGGGCGCCTTCGACCACCGCCGCCAGCACGGTCTGTACCCCGAGCTTCTCCCGCACGCTGCGAATGTGGTCGCGGACGGTGTGGGTACTGAGTTCGAGCAGCCGGGCAACCTGCTGCGGATCGCGTCCGTCGGCCAGCAGTTGCAGCACCTGGGTCTCGCGCCAGGTCAGGGAATGCTCGGCGCCGCCCTCGGGTGTTGTGTCGAGCTTCAGGGACTCGCCGGTGGCCACCGCACGAAGGGCATCGAGCACCTCCGCTAGCCCTGTGCCCTTGGGCAGCACGGCGGCCGCGCCCAGGCTGCGAGCCCGGCGGACGATCGCCGGCTGGGGGTGCGCGGTCAGCACCACGGCCCTGGTCGAGGCCGACAGGCCGGGTAGTTCCGACACCAGCGCCAGCCCGTCTTCGCGGTCGAGCCGGGCGTCGATCACGGCCAGGTCGGGTCGTTCCCGCTGGATCAGCCGGCGCCCCTCATCGAGGTTGGCGGCCGTCCAGACCCTGCTGACATCGGGCTGGATGGAAAGCACAGCTGCGAGTGCACCGGTGAACACCGGGTGGTCATCGATCAGGGCCACGCTGAACCGGTTCGCCGCGCTGTCGTCGGCCGCGGTGCTTCCGGGCCGATCCTCCCGGGTGACGACCGACTCCACGTCCACGCTCCGCGTCAGGCAATAGGTGAGGCAGATCCTACCGTCGGCTCACTCGTGGACCGGGTCGAGCACGGCGAAGCCGATCTGCTCAGCGAGCGAACGCGTCAGGCGTGCCTCAGAGTTCGTCGGGATCGCGCCGGGCGGCGCCCTTGTCGGCGGACTGGGCCAGCATCGCGAAAATCTTCAGCGCGGGCGAGACGGTGCGCTCCCGGTTGCGCGGCTTCCAGCCTCGCTCCTCGGCCTTGGCGCGCCGGGCCGCCAGGGTGGCGTCGTCCACGTCAAGGGTGACGCTCCGGTTCGGGATCGAGAAGGTGATGATGTCGCCGTCCTCGACCAGGCCGATGGTGCCGCCGGAGGCCGCCTCGGGCGACACGTGCCCGATCGACAGCCCGGACGAGCCGCCGGAGAACCGGCCGTCGGTGATCAGCGCGCACTTCGGGCCGAGCCCGACCCCCTTCAGGTAGGACGTCGGGTACAGCATCTCCTGCATGCCCGGCCCGCCCTTGGGCCCCTCGTAGCGGACGACCACCACGTCGCCCGCCTGGATCTGGCCGCCGAGGATCTTCTCGACCGCCTCCTCCTGGGATTCGGCGACCTTGGCCGGTCCGCTGAACTCCCACTGCTCGGCCGGGACGCCGGCGGTCTTGACGATGCAGCCGTCCTCGGCGAGGTTGCCGTAGAGCACCGCCAGGCCGCCGTCAGTGGTGTAGGGCGTAGCCACCGCCCTGATGCAACCATCCTCGGCGTCGGTGTCGAGGCTCTCCCAGCGGTTGCTGGACGAGAACGCCTCGGTGGTCCGCACCCCGCCGGGGGCGGCGTAGAACAGGTCGGCGTTGTCGGGCTTGACCCGTCCGCCGCGGATGTCCCAGTCGTCCAGCCAGGTGTCCAGATCGGGGGCGTGGACGGAATGCACGTTGCGGTCGAGCAGCCCGCCGCGGTCGAGTTCACCCATGATGGCGACGATGCCGCCGGCGCGGTGCACGTCCTCCATGTAGTAGTTGGCCGAGTTCGGGGCCACCTTGCAGATGCACGGCGTGACCCGGGAGAGCGCGTCGATGTCGTGCTGGTCGAAGTCGACGCCGGCCTCGTGGGCGGCGGCCAGCAGGTGCAGCACGGTGTTGGTCGAGCCGCCCATCGCGATGTCGACCCGCATGGCGTTGTTGAACGCCTCCTTGGTGGCGATCGACAGCGGCAGCACCGAGGCGTCCTCGTCGTCGTACCAGCGCTTGGCGAGGTCGACGGCCAGCTTGCCGGCGTTCAGAAACAGGTTGCGGCGGGCGGACGAGGTGGCCAGCGTCGAGCCGTTGCCGGGCAGGGACAGCCCCAGCACTTCGGTCAGGCAGTTCATCGAGTTGGCGGTGAACATGCCCGAACAGGAGCCGCAGGTGGGGCAGGCGTTCTGTTCGATGGCGGTCAGGTCGTCGTCGGCGACGTTCGGGTCGACGGCTTTGACCATGGCGTCCACCAGGTCGAGCCGGGTCTGCACGGTGCCGCCGTTGACCAGCGCCTTGCCGGCCTCCATCGCGCCGCCGGAAACGAACACCGTCGGAATGTTCAACCGGAGCGCGGCCAGCAGCATGCCGGGGGTGATCTTGTCGCAGTTCGAGATGCAGACCAGGGCGTCGGCGCAGTGCGCGTTCACCATGTACTCCACCGAGTCGGCGATGATCTCGCGGCTGGGCAGCGAATAGAGCATGCCGTGGTGACCCATCGCGATGCCGTCGTCGACGGCGATGGTGTTGAACTCGCGGCCCACGCCGCCGGCTTCGGCGACCGCGCCGGCGACGAGTTTGCCCATGTCGCGCAGGTGCACGTGGCCGGGCACGAACTGGGTGAAGCTGTTGGCGATCGCGACGATCGGCTTGCCGAAATCGGACTCTCCCATGCCGGTGGCGCGCCACAGCGCGCGGGCGCCGGCCATGTTGCGGCCATGGGTCGTGGTACGAGATCGCAGAGCAGGCATGCGGAGAACACTACGCCCGCGTAACCAGGTAGAAACCTCGCGGTCATCCGGTGGCCCGGCCGTTGCTAGCGTGTGACCGGTGACTCCGCACTCGGCTTTCCCGCGCTGAGCGACGCATGCCCCGACCCGATTCGTTCGACCGCCCGCCCGGTTGGTCCCACCTCGAAGGGGCGCACGCCGAAAACGCTGTGCGGCCAGGGGCCGAGCAGGCGTCGCAGGACAATTCGAGAGCCCCCTTTGGGCGCTTCCGCTCCCGCCGCGGACCATCCCGCCGGCTCAAGGGGTTGGGCGATCAGGCTGCCGGACCCGACTTCCACTGGCCGTTCGCACCAGCAACCCCCGGAGCCACGGGGTCAGCGCGGTCCAGCGGGGTCGCCGAGCCGAGCCGCGAACCCCGGCCGGAGCAGTCCGGACGCAAGGCCGAGAGTCGCGGGAAGAAGGCTCGGAAGGAGAAGCGGAGGAACGCTCGGGCATCGAACCCACCGCCGCCGACGACAGCCCCCGTCGATCGCGCTCAGCTGCTGCGCCGCACCGCAGGCCTGCTCGCCCTCTACGTCGGCATCTTCGTCCTGGTCGTTGCCGTGCTGGGCCTGTTGCCCGACACCGACCGGCGGACGCCCAACCCGCCCCGGACGCCGGCGCCCACCCTGCCCGAGCTCGCGGCGACCTGGTCGGTGCAGTCGTCCGAACTGCGGCCCGACCTGGGCGCCGGTGCGGAACTGCTCACGCCGCTGGACGGCAGCTTCGACCCGAATCGCGTGGTGGCGATCGGCAACACCTGGGCGGTGCTCAGCGGCGACACCGAGGACCGCCGGGTCGCCGTCCATGGCCTGGACGCCGCCACCGGGCGCGCGCTGTGGCGCACCGATCTGCCGAACGGCGTCTGCGCCGCGACCCCGGTGAAGTCGCGGCTGGTCTGTGCGGCGTCCACCGCCACCGATCCGGCGACCGGCCTCGGCACCCGATGGCGGATCTCGCTGCTGGACCCCACCACCGGACGCGAAGCCCGTGGCGTCGATTTCGCCGGCTGGCTCACCATGGTCCATTCCGACGGCGACCGCGTCCTGCTGGTCGAGCAGCGGCAACCGGCGCCGCACGCCGTCCTGACCGGTCTGGACGCCGACCTGCGCCGACGCTGGCAACTCGACCTGCGGGACCAGCCGCAGCACGCCGGCCTGTTCAGCGACAACCGGATCTATTACCGCAAGCTCCCGATCCCGGACGGCCCGGCCCTGGACCGCCCCCGGATCAGGAAGGTCGCCGATGGGCTGACCGCGCTGTGGTCAGGCCAGACCACCGCCTTCGTCGACCTGCGTGCCGGGAAGCTGGTCGGCATGCCGCGGTGTTCCCGGCTGGTGGACGACGGCAAGCGGCTGTGGTGCAGCGACGGTCCGCTCGCGGCCAGCTACAGCTACACACTGCGCAAGCTGCACCAGACAGCCCTCAACACCCGGCTCGCCTTCCCCTATCGCGACCCGCGCGGGGGCGACGTCACCGATCCGGTCTTCCTGGAGACCGACGGCCGCGCCGTCCGGGTCGACCCGGCCACCGGTGAGACGCTCGGGCCGCTGGCCCAGACCCGCAACGGTTCGTCGTTCGGGATGACCGTGTCGCCGCAGGCGTCGTTCGTCGGCGGACGCACCCTGCTCTCGGACTCCACGACACTCTTCGCGGTGGACGCCCGAACCGGAAAGCTGCATTGGCAACGGCAGAAGCCGAAGCCCATGGGCGACGCCTGGGTGTGGCGGGAGCGGCTGCTGTTCACCGACTCCGTGGTCCGTGTCGTCGACCCCGCGGACGGCCGGGAGCAGACGACATACCGGCAACGACACGGGTTGTACACGGCGTTGGTCGGCGACACCCTGGTCGGGATCGGGCCGGACGAGATCGCCCGGCTGGCCGATCCCTGACCGGGGGACGCTCGGAGGGCTGTGCGTAGACTGTGGCGATGAGCGACTTCTTTCAGCTCTTCAACCCCGGCGCGCGGCACACCCAACAGCAGCGCGACCTGGAGAAGATGCTGGTGGTCGACTATCGCAAGGGCGGCTGGGGTCCGAAGCCGCTCGATCTGGAATCCGGCAAGGTCACCATCGTGATGCCGAACCGGCTACCCGAGCCCACGGACGCCGAGGCTGACGCCAGCGAAGATCCCGGATCGAGCCCGAGCTGATCCTCAGGGCAGCGGGTGACCCGCGGCCCGATACAGCCGGTACCACTCCTCGCGGGTCAGCGTGACGTCGCTGCCCGCGGCCGCCTCGGCGACGCGTCCGGGCTTGGTGGTGCCCAGCACCACCTGGATGTTCGCCGGATGTCTGGTGATCCAGGCGGTCGCGATGCCGGTCGGCGTCACGCTGTAAGCATCGGCCAACTCGTCCAGGATGTCGTTGAGTTCGGCGTGGTGCTCCCGGTCGCCGATGAAGACGCCGTCGAAGAAGCCCCGCTGGTACGGCGACCATGCCTGCAGCGTGATCCCGGTGCGGCGGGTATGGTCGAGGATGCCGTTGTCCCGGTCGACGGACGCCTCGACGCCAGCCATGTTGGTGGCCAGCCCCGAGGCGATGATCGGGGCGTGGGTGATGCTGAGCTGCACCTGATTGACGATCAGCGGCTGCTCGACGTACGCCCGCAGCAGTTCGATCTGACCCGGGGTGTGATTCGACACCCCGAAGTGCCGCACCTTGCCCGCCTTGGCCAGCGTCGAGAACGCCTCGGCTACCTCCTCGGGCTCGACCAGGGTGTCCGGGCGGTGCAGCAGCAGGACGTCCAGGTAGTCGGTGCGCAGCGCAGCCAGCGACTCGTCCACCGTGGTCAGGATGTGGCCGCCGGAGAAGTCGAAGAAGCCGGGCCGGATGCCGACCTTGCTCTGGATCAGGACCTGCGCCCGCTCGTCTGAGGTGAGCGACAGCGCGGTCCCGAACCGCTCTTCGCACTCGTGCCGATGGTTGCCGTAGATGTCGGCGTGGTCGAACATCGTGATGCCCGCCTCGCGGGCGGCCCCGAACAGAGTACGGATCTCGGAGTCGGTCAGGGAGGGGATGCGCATCAGCCCGAGGATGACGCTGGACGCATCGAGTTCGGTCTGCGGCAGACGATAGGTCTTCACCGCTCCATTCAACCAGCGGTCGGCCGATCAGACCCCTTCGATCAGACCCCTTCGAGACGTCCCGGCCGCGACTTGATGAACCACGCCCAGGTCACTGCCAGGCAGACCAGGTAGAAGCCGATGAAGGCCAGGTAGGCGCCGTTGGCGTTGCCGAGGCTGAGGAAGGACTGCCGGAAGGCCAGGTTCACCCCGAACCCGCCCAGGGCGCCGATCGCGCCGGCCAGGCCGATCAGGGCGCCGGAGCGGCGCAGCGAGACGGCGTTGGCCTGTTCGATCGGCGTCCCGGACCCGACCGCCAGCTGCGCCTTGGCCAGGAAGACCGCCGGAATCATTTTGTAGGTGGAGCCGTTGCCGAGCCCTGAGAAGACGAACAGCGTGACGAAGCCGGCCACGAACAGCGGCAGCGAGTGCAGCAGCGCCGCGACCAGCACCACCGACGTGCCGAGCGTCATCGCCACGAAGTTCCAGAAAGTCACCCGCGAACCGGTGAAGCGGTCGGCCAGCCGGCCGCCGACCGGGCGGATCAGCGAGCCCAGCAGGGGTCCCAGGAAGGTGAGCGCAGCGGCCGCGGCCGGGTTCGGGAACTCTTTGGGGAACTGCACCAGCAGCACCTGGCCGAAGGCGAAGGAGAAGCCGATGAACGATCCGAAGGTGCCGATGTAGAGGAACGCCAGCACCCAGCTCTCGACGTGGGTGGAGACCTCGCGGATCGCCCCCTTGGCGTTGCTGACCTGGCTCAGGTTGTCCATCTTGATCGCCGACAGCACGGTGACCAGCACGATCAGCGGAATGTAGATGGCCACCATCAGCCGCGGGTACTGGGTGCCGGTGAGCGCCAGCACCGCCAGGCCGACCAACTGCGCGACCGCGACACCCAGGTTGCCGCCGCCGGCGTTGATGCCGAGCGCCCAGCCCTTCAGCCGGGCCGGGAAGAAGGCGTTGATGTTGGTCATCGACGAGGCGAAGTTGCCGCCGCCGACACCGGCCAGGGCGCTCACCCACAGCAGCGTCTCGAACGAGACGCCGGGCTCCAGGACGATGGCGATCGCCACCGTCGGGATCAGCAGCAGGGCTGCCGAGATCACCGTCCAGTTGCGGCCGCCGAACTTCGCCACCGCGAAGGTGTACGGCACTCGGACGAACGACCCGAGCAGCGACGGCACCGCGGTGAGCAGGAACTTCTGGCCGACGTCGAAGCCGTAGGCGGGGCCGAGGAAGAGAACCAGCACCGACCACAGCGTCCAGACCGAGAAGCCGATGTGCTCGCTGGCGACCGAGTAGATCAGGTTGCGGCGGGCGATCGCGGCGCCGCGTTCGTTCCAGAAGGCCGGGTCCTCGGGACGCCAGTCGTCGATCCAGCGGCCGATGCGGCGGGGTTCGATCCGGGGACGGCTGGTGACCGTCCGGGTGGTGCTGCTCATCGAGGTCTCCTTCGGGTGGGTCAGATCGGGTCGGACGGCACCGAGACGATGACGCGTCCGGTCTCGTCGACGTGCGCGGGATAGGTGCTGATGACGTAGTCGGCGCCGACGGCGCAGCCGGTCTCCAGGTCGAACGCGGTCAGGTGCAGCGGGCAGAGCACCACCCGGCCGTCGGTCTGGCCGTCGGCGAGCGGACCGCCCCGGTGTGGGCAGACCGCGTCGACGACCCGGACCGCGCCGCCGCGCAGGTGGAAGACGGCGAGCTGGCGTCCGGCCAGCCGGTAGGCGCGGCCCTCGCCGGCGGGAATGTCGGTAAGCGGGCCCAGGTCGTGGCTGAGCATGGTCGCGGCGGTCATCACCGGCGTCCCACCGTCGGCAAGACGGTCAGCGGCAGCGCCGTCCGGAACTGGCCCGGAACGGCCGGCTCGGCACCCTCCAGCCACGGGTCGACGAAGGTGTCGACGTGCCGCTGGACGGCCGCGTCGAGCCGGTCGGCGATCCCATCAGCGTCGTCCACCACGATCGCCCGGATCCGTTCCAGGCCGATCCGCGGCACGAACGCGTAGGTGCGTTCCAACCAGTTGGCGTTCTCGCGGTAGTACTGCAGGAACCGCCCGGTGAGCGTCTTGGCCTCCTCGGCACTGTCCACGGTGGTGAGCAGGTCGCCCTTGCGGATGTGCGCGCCGGCCGCGCCGCCGATGTAGATCTCCCAGCGACCGCCCTCGATGGCGACGATGCCGACGTCCTTGACGTAGGACTCGGCGCAGTTGCGCGGGCAGCCGGAGACGGCGAGCTTCATCTTGGCCGGTGACTCCATGCCCTGCAGCCGGGTCTCCAGCTCGATGCCCAGCCGCGTTGAGTCGCCGGTGCCGAACCGGCAGAACTCCTGGCCGACGCAGGTCTTCACGGTGCGCATGCTCTTGCCGTAGGCGAAGCCGGACGGCATCCCAAGATCGGCCCACACCCTCGGCAGGTCCTCCTTGCGGACGCCGAGCAGATCGATCCGCTGACCGCCGGTGACCTTGATCATCGGTACGTCGTAGCGCTCGGCGACGTCGGCGATGGCGCGCAGCTGCTCGGCCGTGGTCACCCCGCCGCGCATCTGTGGCACCACCGAGAAGGTGCCGTCCTTCTGGATGTTGGCGTGCACCCGGTCGTTGATGAACTTGGCATCCTTCTCGTCGACGTAGCGATCGGCCCACATCATCTTCAGCAGCGACGCCAGGCCCATCTTCGACTTGGCGTCCTCGGCACCTTCCGGCGCGAGGGCGGCGAACACCGCCGACACCGAGGTGAGTTCCAGTTCGCGGATCCGCGCCATCAACGTCGGCTTGTCCAGCGGGACGCCAGGCACGTACCAGTCGGCCGACGGGTCGGCGGTGATCGAACCCTTCCCGGCCAGTTCGACGATGGCGCAAACCATCTCCTTGCAGGATCCGCAGCCCTTGCCGGCCCGGGTGCGATCCATCACCTCGCGGACCGTGCCGGCGCCGTCGTGCACGCAGGCGACCAGTTGGCCCTTGCTCACCCCGTTGCAGTTGCACACCTGGGCGTCGTCGGCCAGCTCGGCCACCCCGACCGCCTCGCTCGGTCCGCCGAGCTCGAACAGCAGCGCAGCCCGTTCCTGCGGCAGCGGGACGCCCTGGTCGAAGGCCTGAGTCAGGAAGGCCACCTTGCTGGTGTCGCCGACCAGGGTGGCGCCG
Source organism: Micropruina sp. (assembly GCA_044225075.1). Taxonomy (GTDB): domain Bacteria; phylum Actinomycetota; class Actinomycetes; order Propionibacteriales; family Propionibacteriaceae; genus Micropruina. Next base: position 119,593 of record JBGAJF010000004.1, read on the forward strand.
ACGACCTTGTCGTCGCGGACCACCACGGATTTGAACACGCCGCGGGCCGGCTCGGTGAACACCACGTGCTCGTCGTCGTCCCGCTCGGGGCCCTGCAGACCCATCGCGGCTACGTCGACGCCGGCAACCTTGAGCTTCGTCGACGTCCGCGAGCCGTGGTACGCGGCGGACGGGTCGCGTCCGGTGATCTGGTCGGCCAGCACGACGGCCTGCTCCCACAGCGGCGCCACCAGCCCGTACACCTGGCCGCGATGCTGGACGCACTCGCCGACCGCCCAGACGTGCGGGTCATCGACGGTGCGCAGATCGTCGTCCACCACGATCGCCCGCTCAACGGTGAAGCCGCTGGTGTCAGCGACGTCGACGTTGGGGCGGATGCCGGCGGCGACGACGACCAGGTCGCAAGGCAGCCGGCTGCCGTCGGCCAGCGCCAGCCCCTCAACCCTCTCCTCGCCGATCAGTCCGGACGTCCGGGACGAGGTGTGCACCGTGATGCCCAGCGCCTCCACCTTGCGCCGGATGATCTCGCCGGCCTGAGCACCCACCTGGGCACTCATCAGGTGCGGTGCGGCGTGCACCACGGCCACTTCGAGCCCGAATCGCTGCAGGCCGCGGGCCGCTTCGAGGCCGAGCAGGCCGCCGCCGATCACGACCGCTCGGTGGCTGTCGGCACGGTCGGCGTGGGCGATCATGGCCCGGGTGTCGTCGAGGGTGCGGAACGCGAAGACGCCGGGCAGCAGGGCGCCGTCGCCGGTGTACAGGTTCTCCATCGGCGGCAGGAAGGAGCGGCTGCCGGTGGCGATGATCAACTCGTCGTAGGGGGTGACGGTGCCGTCGTCGGCGAACACGACCCGGGCGAACCGGTCGATCCGGGTGACCCGGACGCCGGCGCGCAGGGTGATCGCGTTCTCGTCGTACCAGGCCAGCGAGTTGAGGAAGATGTCGGCGTCCTGCTCTTCGCCGGACAGCACATGGCTGAGCAGGATGCGGTTGTAGTTGCCGTAAGGCTCGTCGCCGAACATGGTGATGGCGAACTGCTCGGCGCCGCCGCGGGCCAGGATCTCTTCGACGGTGCGGGCGCCGGCCATGCCGTTGCCGATCACGACCAGTCGGCGCAGTGCGTTCGGGCGCTCGGCGCGGACCAGGTCGGTGGTGTCGACGGCGGTCATCTCAGTGCTCCACCAGGCCGAGGTCGACCACTACGGTGCCGCTGACGCCGGCCGGAGCGGCCAGCTGGAGCTCGATCACCGAGCCGCCGTCGATGTCCTCGACCACCCGCAGCGGCACGTGGACGTCCGACTTGGCGCCGATCGGGAAGTAGCGCATCACGGCGCCGTCGCGGAGCAGGGCGACCACGATCAGTTCGTCGGCGCTGTTGCCACCGCGGAAGTAGAGCGCCTGGCACAGGCGTCCGTCGTCGACGCGGTGGGTCAGGCCCGGACCGAGCGGTGCGAACTGCTCCAGCCCGGTGCCGTCGAAGGCAACGATGGCCTGGAGGAAGCTGTTCGTGCTGATCATCGGCGAGGTCCTGTTCGGTCGGTGCCGGGCCGGTCGGCCTGGAGCGCCCGGCGGGCGGTCCGAGGTTCGGCCGACCCGTCATTGGGGTCCTGACCACGAGTAAACGGGGGCAATGTTTCGGCTATCGCGACCGGCCGTTACGGTCGTTTCAAGGAGACCTCACATGCCCTTGTCGGAGTGGTGAGGGCTCAGTAGACGTCGCGCAGATAGCGCCGCTGCTTGCTCATCGCCTTCAGGTAGGCGGCTGCGTCGTCCTCCGACATGCCGCCCTGGCTACTGACGATGTCGCGCAACGCGGCGTCGACGTCCTTTGCCATCCGACTGGCGTCGCCGCAGACGTAGAAATGTGCGCCGTCCTGCAGCCAGTCCCAGACCCGGGCGGCCTGTTCGCGCAGCCGGTCCTGCACATAGACCTTGTGCCGCTGGTCGCGGGAGAACGCGCAGGTCAGGTCGGTGAGCACACCGGCGTCGCGCAGCCCGGTGAGCTCGTCGGCGTAGTAGAAGTCGGTGGCTGAGTTCCGTTCGCCGAAGAACAGCCAGTTGCGTCCGGTGTGGCCGAGCGCTCGGCGCTCCTGCAGGAAACCGCGGAACGGCGCCACCCCGGTGCCCGGTCCGACCATGATCATCGGCCGGTCGGGATCGGCCGGCGGACGGAAGTGCGTGGTCGGCTGGACGAAGACCGGCACCTCGGCGGATTCGCTGTGGTCGGCGAGGAAGGTCGAGCACACCCCGTGCCGCGGCTGGCCCTGGTATTCGTAGCGGACCGCGGAGACGGTCAGGTGCACCTCGCCGGGATGTTCCAGCGGGCTGGACGAGATCGAGTACTGGCGGGGCTGCAGTCTGGGCAGCATTGCCAGCCACTCCTCGACCGGGGCGACGACCGGGTAGTCGGCTAGCACATCGACCGCCTGCTTGCCCCACAGCCAGCGCTGCAGGTTGACCGTATTGCCTTGCCGCAGCAGAGTGCCGAGCTCCCGGTCGCGGGCCCGCTCGTTGACGAAGCGAAGCAACCCCGGGGTGACGTTGACGATCTCCAGCTGCCTGGTGCAGGCGTCCCGCAGCGAGGTTGTGGTGCCGTCCAGTTCGACGGTGATCTCGCCGTTCAGTCCGGTGGCGGTGAGCCAGCGGGTCACGGCGTCGGCGCTGTTGACCGGCCGGACGCCGAGCGCGTCGCCGGCCCGGTAGTCGAAGTCGCCGTCGACGGCGAAGCCGAACTGGCGGACGTCCTTGCTGCTGCCGGAGCTTCCGAGCCTGTTGTTGAGGGTGACCTGGGTGAGCAGCGGCGCATTCCGGGAGTACCGGCTCTGCTGGCTGGCCGCGGGCGGCTGTCGCGGCTCGGCGCTGACGCTGCTGGTTGGCGGTGCGACGTAGGTGGTCTGGGGTTGCTCGGCGTCTTTGGGTTCGATGAGCCGGTCGAGGACGCGGGCGAACCAGGCTTCGGCGGGTTCCTCGTCGCCGGGTTCGCAGTCGGCGCGTTCGGTGATCCGCTCGGCCCCGAGCTCGGCCATCCGGGCGTCGAGGCGCCGGCCGTGACCGCAGAACTGGTCGTAGCTGGAGTCGCCGAAGGCGAGCACCGCGAAGCGCACTCCGGTCAGCCGTCCGGCGTCGTCGGCGAGGGCGTCCCAGAACGTCTCGCCGTTGTCGGGCGGCCCGCCGTCACCGAAGGTGCTGCTGATCAGCAGCACGGTCGTCGCCGAGGGCAACTGGGCGGGGTCGAAGTCGTCCATGCCGGTCAGTTCCACGGCGAACCCGGCCGCGCGCAGCCGTTCCGCGTAGTCGCTGGCGTGATCCTCGGCGTTGCCGGTCTGGGAGGCCCACAGCACCAGCACGGTGGCACCGTTGACCTGCTCGACCGAGGGCGCCGCAGAGGCCGAAGGCTGCGTGTAGCGGGCGGCGATCACGCCGTCCAGCCAGGCCCGGGTGCCCGGGTCGAACGGAGCGGAGGAAGGAATCCGAACGGGCTCGCCGTCCGGGCGGCTGTCCAGCGCCCAGAGCAAGCCCTGCAGGTAGTGGCTCTGCTCAGCACTGAGGGTGGGTGGGGAGATGCGGCTCAGGCCGAGCCCGGCGATTACCGACTCGGCGTGGCCGGCGGAGACCACAGGGACGGTTCCCACCGACACCGACACCAGTTCGGGCTCGGGCACCGGCGCCGCCACCTTGGTCAGGGTGACCGCCGCCACCTTGAACTCCGGCTGGAACGAGATCGGGTCGACCGCGTCGTTGGTCACCGCGTTGACCGCCAGGTTCTCGCCGAAGACGTCGTTCCAGTGGAAGGGCGCGAACAGGTTGCCCGGCTGGACCCGGTCGGTGACCACCGCCGGCAGCACGGCCCGTCCGCGCCGCGACGCGATCTCCACCGAGTCGCCGTCGCGGACGTCCAGCCGGCCCGCGTCATCGGGGTGCACCTCGACGAACGGCCCCGGGTTCAGCTTGTTCAGCTTGGCGACCTTGCCGGTCTTGGTCAGGGTGTGCCACTGATGCTGCAGCCGTCCGGTATTCAGCACGAACGGGTAGTCAGGATCGGCGAGTTCGGCCGGGTCGACGTGCGGACGCGCGAAGAACACCGCGCGTCCGCTCGGGGTGGCGAAGGCGAGCCGGGGCCGGACGCCGTCCGGGCGTTCCAGCAGCCGCTGGCTGACCCCGTCGTTGAGGTACCGGATCGGGTTGCGCCCGTCGTCGTGCTCGGTTGCGGGGTCGAGGGGTGGTGCGGGCCATTGCACCGGCGTCCGGCCCAGCCGGGCGTAGCTGACGCCGCGCAGGTCGTAGCCGGTCTTCGGGTTCCAGAACTGCTTCAGCTCCTCGAACACCTCCTCGGACGAGGCGTAGTCGAACGCGTCGGCGTACCCCATCGCACCGGCCATCTCGGCGATGATCTGCCAGTCCGGCATCGCCTCGCCAACCGGGTCGGCGGCCTGCTGCAGCAGGGTCAGGTTGCGCTCGGAGTTGATCGCCACATAGGTCGACTCGGCCCACAGCGCCCCGGGCAGCAGCACGTCGGCGTAGGCGTTGGTCTCGGTCTCGGCGAAGACGTCCTGGCTGATCACCAGTTCGCAGGCCTCGAGCCCCGCGATCACGTTGGCCCGGTTCGGCACCGAGGCCGCCGGGTTGGTGCAGATGATCCAGGACGCCTTGATGGCGCCGGTCTGCATGTGCCGGAACAGGTCGACGGTGCCGGTGTTCGGGTCGCTGCGCAGGGTGCCAGGCTCCAGGCCCCACGCCTGCTCGGTGAACGCGCGGTCGCCGGCGTCCAGGATGCTGCGCTGACCGGGCAAGCCAGGCCCCATGTAGCCCATCTCGCGGCCACCCATGGCGTTGGGCTGGCCGGTCAGTGAGAACGGTCCACTGCCCGGACGGCAGATCGCCCCGGTCGCCAGGTGCAGGTTGACCAGGGCGTTGGTGTTCCAGGTGCCGTGGGTGCTCTGGTTGAGGCCCATCGTCCAGCACGACATCCAGTTGCCGGCCTCGCCGATCAACCGGGCGGCGCGGCGCAGGTCGGCCTCGTCGACGCCGGTGAGTTCGGCGACCGCGGACGGCGGATAGTCGGCCAGGAAGGCGGGCATGTCCGCCCAGCCCTGCGTGTACTCGGTGATGAACGCCTCGTCGACGTGCCCGTTGGCGACCAGGAGGTGCAGCAGGCCGTTGAGCAGGGCCAGGTCGGTGCCCGGTTTGACCTGCAGGAAAAGGTCGGCGTTCGCGGCGGTCGCGTTGCGGCGCGGGTCGACGACGATTAGTTTCGCCCCGGCCTTGATCCGGTCCATCATCCGCAGGTAGAGGATCGGGTGGCAGTCCGCCATGTTCGAGCCGATCACGAAGAACACGTCGGCGTGGTCGAAGTCGGCGTACGAGCCGGGCGGCCCGTCCGCGCCCAGCGACAGCTTGTAGCCGGAGCCGGCGCTGGCCATGCAGAGCCGGGAGTTCGACTCCAGGTGCCTGGTGCCGATGAACCCCTTGGCGAGTTTCGTGGCCAGGTACTGGGCCTCGAGCGACATCTGCCCCGACACGTAGAGGGCGACCGCATCCGGGCCATCGGTGTCGACGATGCGACGCAGTCGGCGTCCGAGGTCGGCGATGGTCTCCCGGGTGGGTCTCGGTTCAGGCGTGGCTCCGCGGGTCGGGCGGACCATTGCCTGCTCCAGCCGCCCGGGCGCCGTCATCATCTCGGCGCTGGTGGCGCCCTTGGTGCACAACCGGCCGCGGTTCGTCGGGTGCTGCTTGTCGCCGGACACCTTGGCGACCCGGCGGCGTCCGGTGGCCGCGTCGGTCTCGATCTGCAGCACCATGCCACAGCCCACTCCGCAGTAGGAGCAGGCCGATCGCACGAAGGCGGGCTCAGGGCGGGTCACCGTTTCATCGTGAGCAGTTCGGGTTTCGCCCCCGCTTCGGGAATGTGCCGCGCAGGTAAACACGGGCTCACCGCCTTGGACGGCGCAGGTGCGCGTCCACAGAGATGTCCACAACTGTGGAGAACTACAGCGATGTGATTTGCGTTCTTGGGTCGGTGACGTCCGCTAGCCTCCAGTTCTGAGGAGATCCAAGAGATCTAAAGGCGGCAAAGCGTGCCAGTGAACAAGGCGTGGCAGTGAAGAGGCCTCACCCTCATCGCGCGGGCCACCGGCGGCTACCCGTACATGATCCAGCTGGTCGGGTACCACGTCTGGCGCAGGGCGAGCGGCGACGTGATCACCACGGCGACCGCGATCGCCGGCATCGAGCAGGGCCCGGACGCGGCTGGGCTCCCTCGTCCATGCGCCCGCTTTGCGGGATCTCTCGGAGGTGGACCGAACGTTCCTGCTGGCGATGTCCCACGACAACGGCCCGTCGAGGACGGCGGAGGTCGCACTCCGCATGGGCAAGGACACCCGGTACGCGAGCGTGTACCGAGCCAGGCTGATCGCCGCCGGCCTGATCGCCCCGGCCTGCTACGGCAGCGTTGACGTCGCACTGCCCTACCTGCGGGAATACCTCCGCCAGCACGCGGCACAGCTGGCCAGCTCGCACTGGGCAGTCCCGACTGAAGCCCCAGAGAACAGCAACGCATGATGCCCGCGATGCACGTTCAAGACAGAGATTTTGAGAACCTGGCCGTTCGCCCGGCACGGCACGAACTGTCGGTGCTGCCTGTCACCATGAGCCAGGGGACACCTCCCGTGGTGTTGAAGAAACCTCGACGGGGGATTGGCTGACCTCTTGCATTCATACGCATGTACTATTACAATGACAGGATGGAAGCCTCCAGCGGACTCGGCACCACCGCACTGACCGGCATGGTCACCGCGGTCGCCGGCCTGGCCTGCGGAGATCCGGTCGAACTGATCGACCACATCACCGAGTTGGAACGCCTCAAGAACGCCGCAGCTGCGGCCCAAGCACGACTCACCGGGGAACTGCGGCAGGTGCGTGAAGCCGAAGCCCGCGCCGAGGGCCGCAACGTGAAACGAGTACCCGCCTCGCTGGCAGGAGAGATCGGCCTCGCCCGGCACGAATCACCGCACCGGGCCAGCAGCCTGGTCGGCCTCGCCGGTGTTCTGACGGCGGAGATGCCACACACCATGACAGCCTTCAACGCCGGCGATGTCTCCGAATGGCGGGTCACCGTGCTCGCCCGCGAAACGGCCTGCCTGTCGCGCGCTCACCGTGCCCACGTGGACGCCGCACTTGGACCCCGGCTGGGCGACCTGTCCACCCGGCAGCTCGCGGCCGAGGCCAGGAAGCTCGCCTACCAGCTCGACCCGCACAGCGTGGTCGCCCGAATAGGGAAGGCCGAAGCCGACCGCAACGTCACCATCCGGCCCGCACCCGACTGCATGACGCGCGTCTCCGCCCTCCTTCCTGCCGCGGACGGCGTCGCGCCTACGCAGCTCTCACCCAGGCCGCCGACACCGCCCGCGCCACCGGGGACGAGCGCAGCAAGAACCAGATCATGGCCGACACCCTCGTCGCCCGGGTCACCGGCCAAGAGGAGGCCGGCGAGGTCGAGGTGGAAGTCCAACTCGTCATCACCGACGAAGCCCTGTTCGGCGACAGCAACACCCCAGCTCGGATGAGTGACTACGGGCCGATTCCGGCGTCCGTCGCGCGCGGACTCGCGGCAGACGCCGTCGGCGGCGACCGCGCCTGGATCCGCCGCCTCTACGTCCGGCCCGGCGAGGGGCAGCTGGTCGGAATGGAGTCGGCCCGGCGCCACTTCCCGAAAGCGATGAAGGACTTCATCAAGACCCGCGACGAATATTGCCGCACCCCCTGGTGTGATGCACCCATTCGGCACACCGATCACATCACACCGGTGAGGGAAGGCGGCGCCACCACCCTCACCAACGGCCAAGGCCTGTGCGAACAGTGCAATCAACTCAAGGAGCACCCCGGCTGGCGCCACGTGGCTCTCCCCGACGGCACGGTCGTCGTTCGAACACCAACCGGTCACCGACAATCGAGCCGCCCACCCGACCTGCCGCACGAGCGACAACCCCTGCCGTTCCGGATCGACTTCCGGTACCCGAAGGCCGCTGCTTGAGAGCGGGATCCCAATGACGCCGTGAGTGAGTCGGCACGGCTCACCCGGCTGCGGACGGCTGCTGCGCTGGCCGGCTCCGCGTCGAGCGGGCTCGACTCCGGCCAGTCCCGATCTGCCGCACGAGCGGGCCATGGTGGCGGCGGCGGTGGTCGCCTCGGTGCCGATCGATAGTCGGCTGCTTCCCGGGTTGTTACCGTGGACGCATGCGACGCGTCCTTCTGCTGCTTGTCGGTCTAGGGGTTTTCCTGATGGGGGTGCTTCCGGCGTCCACGGCCCGGGCCGATTCCGATGACGATCGGATCGACAAATACACGGTGACCGCCGACGTGGCCAAGGACGGCACCGCCACCGTCCGGATCGCGTTCGACTTCAACTTCGGCTCCGACTCCGGGCACGGCCCTTACCTCACGCTGCCGCTGCGGCAGGCGATCGAGAACGACCCGGACCAGTGGCGGATGATCGACGTCAACCTGGGTAGCGTCACCAGCCCGTCCGGCGCGAGTGACGAGGTGCAGACCGAGACCAAGGACGGCAACCTGATGGTCCGGATCGGCAACGAGAACAAGACCTACCGCGGCACCCAGCAGTACGTGGTGAATTACACCGTCCGCGGACTCATCGCTCCTAACCAGGCGCAACCCGGGCAGCCCGACGTCAAGCTCGACGAGTTCAACTGGAACGTAATCGGCGGCGCTTGGGAGGTGCCGTTCCGGAACGTCACGGTGACCGTCACCGGCCCGGTCGATGTGACCAAGTCGGCCTGCTTCGTCAATGGTGAGGCCGGCCGTCCGTGCAGTGAGGTCGAGTCGTCCGGGAAGTCCGCGACCTTCGCCCAGTCCTCACTCCCTAGTGAGACCTCGCTGCAGGTCGTCGCCGCCTTCCCGGCAGGCACGTTCGTCGGCGCCGAGCCCCGGTTCGAGAAGCGGTTCTGGATCGGCAACATGTTCCCGCTGACCCCAGTCACCGGCGGGGTGACCGCGGCGCTGACCATGCTCGGCCTGGTCCCGCTGCTGCGCCGCACCCGCCGGGGCAGCCAGGACGAGGTCTACCTGGGCCTCACCCCGGGAGTGACCCCCGCGCGCGACCAGCAGGTGGCGATCGGTCGCGGGTCGGGCTCGGCTCCCGTCACCGTCGCGTTCACGCCGCCCCGCAACGCGCGTCCGGGTGAGATCGGCGTCCTGGTGGACTCCACCGCCGACAACGTGGACATCACCGCGACCATCATCGACCTCGCCGTCCGCGGTCATCTGCGGATCGACCAGCAGGGCAAGAAGGATTGGACGTTGTACCGTCTGGACGGTCGCGAAAAGCTCACCGGGTACGAGTCGTACCTGGTCAAGAAGCTGTTTCAGAACGGCTCGGCAGTGACCACCGACGAGCTGAAGGAGAAGGGCTACGCCGGCACGCTCGAAGGCACCCGTGAGCGGCTCTACAAGCGGGTCACCAAAGAACTGCATTGGTTCCGCCGTGACCCCAGCCAGGTCCGCGGGGTGGCCATCCTCGGTGGCATTGGGCTGGTCGGGCTGGGTGTCGTGCTGGGCTTCGGCCTGGGCTTCGTCGGTTTCGGCCTGGTCGGGTTGGCCGGGTTGATCTGCGGCGCCGTGATGCTGGCGATGAGCAACCGTTTCGGCGTCCGGACCGCGGACGGCTCGGCCGTGCTGGCCCAAGCCAAGGGCTTCGAGCTCTACCTGACGACCGCGGAGGCCGACCAGATCAAGTTCGAGGAGGGCATCGACGTGTTCTCCCGCTACCTGCCCTACGCGATCGTCTTCGGTGTGGCGGACCGCTGGGCGAAGATCTTCCAGGATCTGGCCGCCCGCGGCGTCTACACCCCCGACAACTCGTGGTACGTGGGCTACGCCTACGGCAACGTGCTGAGCACCGGTTTCGTGTCGTCGATGGATCAGTTGACCTCGACCATGTCGTCGTCGATGCAGAGCGCCACGACGGCCTCCAGCGGCGGTTCCGGCTTCAGTGGCGGGGGCGGCTTCGGCGGCGGTGGTGGCGGCGGCTGGTGACGCCGCTACGGTGACCGGATGAGCACCGCACCGAACGGCGTCACTGGGGCTGGTGGGCCACTGCTGGCCGGGGTGGGAATTATGCCTAGGTCCGGGGTGCCGGCACGGACGTAGCCTGCTGCCGGGGACGACCACAGGAGGAGCCATGGAACCGGTGGCAGGGGCACGCACGTTCGCGGTATCCGGAGACGCGTACGACCGCTTCATGGGCCGCTACTCGCGATCGTTGGCGCCCGAGTTCGCCACCTTCGCCGGCGTGTCGACCGGCATGCAGGTCTTGGACGTCGGCTGCGGACCCGGTGCGCTGACCGGCGAACTCGTCCGGCGGCTGGGGACGGCGAACGTGGCCGCCTGCGACCCGTCCGAGCCGTTCGTCGCGACCTGCACAGCGCGCAATCCCGGCGTCGAGGTGCGTAGCGGCTCCGCCGAACAGCTGCCCTACGACGACGGTGAGTTCGATCTGGTCGCCACCCAGCTGGTGTTGCACTTCATCTCCGACCCGGCCCGGGCGGGCGTCGAGTGCACTCGCGTCGTCCGGCCCGGCGGGGTGGTCGCCGCCTGCGTCTGGGACTTCGACAAGGGCATGGAACTGCTGCGCGCCTTCTGGGACGCCGCCCTCAGCCTCGATCCCGGGGCGCCCGACGAGGCCCGCCTGCTGCGCTTCGGAGGTCCCGGTGAGATCTCCCAATGGCTGACCGACGTTGGCCTCGGCCAGGTCGCCGAGACGAGCCTCACCGTCGAGACCGAGTATCAGGACTACGACGACCTCTGGACGCCGCTGCTGGCCGGTATCGGTCCCGCCGGCGCCTACTGCGCGGGGCTGCCCGAGTCCGCTCGCCAGAACCTCCGCTCGGCCATGTTCGAGCGACTGGGTTCGCCGACCGGCAGCTTCCGGATGCGCGCCGTGGCGCGGGCAGGACGCGGCGTCCGGGACGGCTGATCCGGTCAAGGGCGAGCGCTCCCTGCCGGTTTGTCACCGCGGCCTGACAGGATGCCATTCAGTGGGTTCTGTGAGGAGCGATGGTGTTCGAACGTCTGAAGTCCGCGCTGACCGGCCAGCCGGCCGGCCCGCATCCGCGGCTGAAAGAGGCCCTGCTCCCGTTCCGGGCGGTCTCCGAGCCGCTGTTCGAGCGGGCCGTCCGGTACGTGCACGACGGCAGCGGGCCCGAGGCGTTGCTCGAGTTGGACGCCGCCCACCAGGCCGACCTCGATCAGCTGATGGGCCGTCCGGGCATCCTGGTTTCCTGGCGACCGGGGGTTCCCGACGCGCTGAAGCAGCGACTGGCGCAGGCCGGCGTGCCAGGAGAGCCGCGCGTCACCGTGCCGCGAGCCCGCGCCGAGCTGTATCGCGCCAGCCCCCTCACTCAGCCGCAGTTCCTGCGACTCGGCTACCTACTGGCGGCCCTCGGCACCGGGCCCGATCGCCGGGTGGACGGCGTACCGGCGTGGCTGACGACGCTGCTCAATGACCTGGCTTCGGTGACCGACAAGGCGGACCTGCCGCAGCTGCAGTGGCCGCCGGAGCGGCTCGCCGACCTGCTGCGGCACGACGGCTGCCCCGAGCCCGAGATTCCGGCCACCGTCGTTCTCGCCATGTGCCAGCAGGAGAAGGTCTGGGGCTCCAGCATGGTGCGGCCGCATGAGCTGCCCGGCATCGACAACTACCTGCTGGGCTTCGGGCAGCTGATTCCGCCGGCGTTGGTGTCCAAGCTCACCGCGGACGCCCGGGCCGACTTCACCCGCAGGCTGAAAGACAATCCGCAGCTCGCCGGTGTGCTGGCTCCGATCATCGCCCAACTGGCCGCCGACCGCGCCAAAGGCGTCCGCACCGCTGCGATCGGCGTCCTGCCGATGCTGCCCGACCAGCTGCAGGCGGCTGTCCTGGCGCCCGTATTGCTGACCGTGCCCGCCTCGGCGGCCGGTGAACTGGTCGAATACCTGTCCCGCACCGCGGCCGGTGGTGCGCTGCTCGACCAAGCGGTCGCCGCCGGCGCCAAGCTGGGCGCGGCGGTGCAGAAGGCGAACGCGCGTCGCGACGCCCTGCAATCGGCCGCCGTCCAGACCCAGCAGCTGGTGTTGCCCGAGTTCACGCCGCTCCCTGACGAACTGGACGAGGCGCGCGCGTTGCTGGAGCTCCGCCAGTCACTGGATGCACAGATCGCTCGCCTGGTCGGCGCCGAGCATGCCTGGAGTGTGAGACGGCTCAAGGAACTGCGGAAGATATCCGACGCGGACCTACGCCGGATCGTCGAGGCGGCCGCGGGGCGACGAGAACCGCCCGAGGTACTCGAACGGCTCCGTCTTGCGACGATCGCACAGGCTGTCCGGTCGTTCAATCTGGTGCACCTGATGAGGTTGCAGCGACCGGACAGGAAGGCCCGGATGGTCTGGTCGGCGCAGCCGCGTATCGACCAGGTCACCGACCTTCGGCAGGTGGAAGATGCTGTTCGCCGCACTTGGAACACCCGCGAGGCTCTGGACGAGGTGGCACAGATCGCCCGGCCGTCCAACTATTGGATCACGATCGATCCTGACGTTGTCTGGCCCTGGGCCGCCCAGCATCTCGACCTGGTGCAGAACTGGCTCGGCGGGTCCGCCCAGGAGGCTGGCGATGCCTTGGCGATCCTGGACGCCTTCGGTTCGCTGCCGGCCGACCTGCTGCCCAGCATCGCCGCGGCAGCGGTCGGCGAATCCCGCCGGAACCGGCCACCGGCCCAGGCGTTGCTCGCCAAACACGGACTGGCCCGCGAACTCGCCGAGCAGGGGCTGACCGACGGGCGGGGCGAGATCCGGGCCGCTTCGGCATCCTGGCTGGCCAAGACCGCCGACCCGGCGGCGGTTCCGGCGCTGCGGGCGGCGCTGGCCAAAGAGAAGCGTGAGGTGCCCCGGGCGGCGATGCTGAACGCGTTGCGCGACCTGGGCGACGACATCTCTGCCGATCTAGCGCCTGACAAGCTGCTTGCCGAGGCGAAGAAGGGGCTGCGGGCGAAGCTGCCGGCCACCCTGGACTGGTTCGAGTTCGTCCAGCTGCCGACACTGCGCTGGACCGACGGCGCCGAGGTCGATCCGGTGATTCCGACATGGTGGGTGGTGCTGGCCAACAAGGTGAAGGACCCGGACGGCTCGGGCCTGCTCGACCTCTACCTGGGGCAGCTGCAACCCGAGTCCGGTGAGGCGCTGGGCCGCTTCGTGCTGGACAGCTGGATCGCCCAGGACACCCTTCACCCCACCGAGGAGGAGAGCCGCAGCCACGCCGACACCGAGGGGCAGCGCCGCTACGACTGGGCCCAGAAGAACCTGCAGCGGGTGCTGGCCAACCCGAACCAGTCGCAGTACTCCGATTGGGTGCGCGAGGCTGCCGCGGTGCCGCTGGAACAGCACATCCGTGACTCCTACGCGATGCATCAGGGCACCTACCTCGGCTCGGCGTCCGCGAACCGAGGCCTGCTGGCGCTGACCACGCGACTGCCCGGCATCGAACTGGCGAACGCCGTCCAGTCCTACATTCGCAACCACGGCGCCCGGCGGGCCCAGGTCGACTCGCTGATGTACCCGCTGCACGCCAACGGGCAGCCCGCCGCGGTACAGCTGCTGCTGTCGATCTCGCGACGGTTCAAGCAGGCCAGTGTCCAGGCCACCGCGGCGAAGCTGGTCGAGAACCTGGCTGACAAGCGTGGTTGGACGGCTGACGAGCTCGCTGACCGGACCATTCCGACCGCCGGCTTCGACGCCGACGCTCTGCTGCGGCTCGACTACGGCAGCCGCCAGTTCCTCGGCCGGGCGACGCCGTCCGGGGCGATCGAGTTGAGCACCGCCGACGGCAAGACGATCAAATCGCTGCCGGCCGCCCGGGCCAGCGACGACGCCGACGAGGTCAAGGCGGCGAAGAAGCAGCTGACCGCGTCCCGCAAGGAGCTCAAGGCGGTGCTGACCCAGCAGACCGCACGGCTCTACGAGGCGATGTGCGCCGAACGTACCTGGACCGCCGCCGACTGGCGCGAGTTCCTGCTCGAGCATCCGCTGGTCGGGCAACTGGTCAGCCGGCTGGTGTGGCTGGAGAATCCCGGACCCGGGCAGCGGGCCTTCCGGCCCACCGAGGACGGCAGCCTGATCGACGCCGACGACGAGACCATCGAACTTGGGTCGGACACTCGCATCGGGCTGGCGCATCGGGTGTTGGTCAGTGACGACGTGGCCGCCACCTGGAAAGCGCATCTCGCCGACTACGAGGTGACCCCGCTATTCGCCCAGTTCGACAACACCGTCCCCGACATCGACCGCAACGCCACCGACAGCTACGCGCTGCAGGGCCATCTGACCGACACTTTCAGCTTCCGCGGGGTGGCCACCAAGCGGGGTTACCAGCGCGGCCCGGCCGAGGACGGCGCCTGGTTCTCCGACTACACCAAGCAGTTCTCGGCCGCCCGGTTGACCGCGGTGCTGGAGTTCACCGGCAGCTACGTGCCGGAGGAGAATTTCGCCTGCGCCACCATGGGGCTGAGCTTCCGTGGCGCGCGCCACCGCGCGGTGCGGTTGGCGGACGTGCCCGATGTGCTGCTCGCCGAGTGCTACGCCGACTACGCGGCGCTGGCCGCGCTGGGACCGTTCGATCCCGACTGGGGGAAGAAGACAGGGACATGACCGAACCGACTGCGGGGCCGGCCGCTGAACTGCGGCCGCCGGCCGAGACCCGCTACGCCGCCGAACTGGACGCCCTGGCACGCGCCGATGCGGCCACCGGAGCGCCGGTCCCGCCCGGCTGGCGGCTCAGCGCCCGGGCCGTCCGGGCGTTCGTGCTGGGTGAGCCGTCGATGGGCGTCTCGCGGAAGTTCTACGGCGACGACCCGCTGGTCGACCGGGCCATCGTGTCGCTGCTCGGACGGCAGGGGCTGATGCTGGTCGGCGAGCCGGGCACCGCCAAGTCGATGCTGTCGGAGTTGCTGGCCGCCGCCATCTCGGGCACCTCGAACCTGACCATCCAGGGTTCGGCCGGCACCACCGAGGACCACGTCCGGTACTCCTGGAATTACGCGCTGCTGATCGCCGAAGGGCCGACCCAGCGGGCGCTGGTGCCGTCGCCGGTCTATCAGGCGATGGCGCGTGGTGCGATCGCCCGCTTCGAAGAGATCACCCGCTGCCCGGCCGAGATCCAGGACACCCTGGTGTCGATCCTCAGCGAGAAGCAGATCATGATCCCCGAGTTCGGCGACGAGGCCCGGCTGGCCGCCCGTCCCGGGTTCAACGTGATCGCCACCGCCAACCTGCGCGACCGCGGCGTGCATGAGATGTCCTCGGCGCTGAAGCGGCGGTTCAACTTCGAAACCGTCCGTCCGATCAGCGACCGGGCGTTCGAAGCCGAGTTGATCGGACGTGCCCTCGACGCCGAACTGGGCCCGCGGCGTCCGGTGCTGACCCCGCCGGTGATGGAGGTGCTGGTCACCGCCTTCGCCGACCTGCGCACCGGACGCACCGACGCCGGTGCCCCGGTGAAGCGTCCGGACGCGGTGATGTCGACCGCCGAGGCGGTCAACGTGGCCATCGCGGCGTCGATGGCCGCCATCTATCTCGGCGACGGCACTGTGCGCTCCGGCGACATCGCCCGGCAGATCGTCGGCGTGGCGCAGAAGGGCGAAGAAGAGGACGCTCGGCTGGTTCGGCACTACGTCGACAACGTGGTCCGGCAGCGGGCTCGCGGCAACCCGCACTGGCGGGAGTTCTTCGATGCCGCCGAGGGCCTGTGGGGCTGACCCGGCGATGGTCGAGCTTGTCGAGACCCCTGCGCTGCCCGAGCGACTGCAATCAGCCCTGGCGGCGCATGCTCGCTGGCGCGACGCGGGCATCCACCTGATCGGAATCCGGCACCACTCGCCCGGCTGTGCGGCGGCGCTGACCGCGCTGCTGGAGGAGGTGCGTCCGGCGGTGGTGCTGATCGAAGGGCCACGCGAATACACAGCGCTGCTGCCGGCGCTCGCCGATGAACGCACCAGGCCGCCGGTGGCGATCCTGTCGGTCGGCGAGCGAACCAGCGGCTTCTACCCGTTGGCCGACTTCTCTCCGGAGTGGGTGGCTCTGCGCTGGGGGACGGCCAACGGCGCCACGGTGGACTTCATCGACGCCAGCTACGCCGACATCGCCGATCCGGACGGCGTCGAGGTGCGCACCCTGCAGGCTGAGCACCACCTGGCCCGCAGCGAACTGATCGCCGCGGTCGGCGACATGCTCGGTTGCCGCGACCACGACGAAACCTGGGAGCACCTGTTCGAGGTGCGCTCCCCGGAGGCATTGGCGGACTGGCGCCGCTTCTTCGCCGACACCTTGGCCTGGGGTGCGATGGCCCGGCTGGACGCCGACCGCGAACTGCTCGACGCCGACGGCACCCACCGCCGGGAGGCGGTGATGGCCGCGATCCTGGACCGGTACCGCGGCACCTCCGGCGGCGTGGTGGTGGTCACCGGCGCCTTCCACACCCTGGCCCTGCTCGACGTGCTGGAGAACGCCCCGGAGGCGGCCTGGGTGCGGGCCAAGGCGGGCGCCGCGCTCGATCCGAAGCGGGAGGCCTGGCTGATCCGCTACGACTTCGACCGGTTGGACGGCCTGCGCGGCTACGGGGCCGGCATGCCGGCACCCGGGTTCTGGCAACGGGCCTGGCAGGCCCGCAGCGACGGGATCGACCCGCGCCGGTTCGCCACCGAGGTCGTCCTCGAGGTGGCCGAGCGGCTGCGAACGACAGGCGAACCGGCCGGTTCGGCGACCGCGATGGACGCCGTGGGCCAGGCATTGCGGCTGGCCGAACTGCGTGGACGCGGCTGGCCGGGACGCACCGACCTCACCGACGCCCTGTTGAGCTGCTTCGTCAAGGACGACCTCGGCCTGTCCGGTGCGATCGGCGAAGCGCTGCGCGGCGTGTTCGGCGGTCCGACGCTCGGCGAGATCCCGGACGGCCTGGCCGCCCCACCGCTGGTCGCCGAGGCCCGCCGGGAGGCGTCCCGGTTGCGTTTCGT
This sequence comes from Micropruina sp., assembly GCA_044225075.1. Taxonomy (GTDB): domain Bacteria; phylum Actinomycetota; class Actinomycetes; order Propionibacteriales; family Propionibacteriaceae; genus Micropruina. The sequence goes on from JBGAJF010000004.1 coordinate 136,641, forward strand.
CATCGACGACGCCACCCCGCGCCAGGTCAGCCTGGACACCCAACGCAAACCGTCACACGTGAAACGGCGCGAGTTCCTGGCTCGGATGCGGTTCATCGGCTCGGGGTTCGCGCGGCAGCTGGGCGGCGCCGACCTGGTCCAGGGCACCGGTGCCGGACTGCTGTTCGAGGACTGGGAGTACGCCTGGACGCCGCTGGTCGAGGCATCGCTGATCGCCGCCTCGGCGCGCGGCGCGACCATAGCCGAGTTGGTCCGGACCGGGGTGTCGAAGCGGCTCGACGACGAACACCTCGGTGCCGGACGGGTGGCCCGGCTGATCACCGAACTGCTGGTGATGGGCGAACCCGACGCGCTGCGTCCCGCGCTCGATGCGCTGCGCCGCTGCTACGACGACGAGGTGCACCTCGGCTCAGTGGTGGCCAGCCTGCATGCGCTGGTCAGCCTGTCGGCCGAGCAGGGTCGGCTGTCTCTGGGCGCGCGCGGCGACGCTGTCGCCGAGCTGATCGGCACCGAACTGATCGGTACGGGGCTGGCCTGCGCCGCGCACCTGATCGCGCCGCTGTCCGGGCTGCGGCCCGAGGACCAGCCGGGCGCCTGCGACGACCTGATCGGGCTGCGTTCGCTGCTACTCCGGTTGCAGGACCAGTCGGTCGAGCTTCTGCCCCTTCGACGCGAGCTCCGGCTGCTGCGTCGCGATCCTCGCACCCCGGCCCGGCTGCACGGCTGCCTGCTCGGACTCGGCTTCTCCGACGCCGAACTGGACGCCGACGAACTGGCCCGGGCGTCCGCCGCGCATCTGGCGCCCGGCGCCGATCCGGAGCGGGTGGCCGACTTCGTCCTCGGTCTGCTGCAGGCCGCCCCCGATCTGTTGCTGCACACCCCTGAACTGGTCGAGACGCTGAACGCCGCGCTCGGCGCGATGGAGCCCGAGGCGTTCCTGACCGTGCTGCCCGACCTGCGCCGCGCCTTCACCTGGCTGAAGCCGACCGAGACCCACGCGCTGGCGGCGATGCTGGCCCGGCTGACCGGAGCCGCGGTGACCGACCTGGACACGGTCCTCGAGGCCGATCCGCTGCTTGCCGAGCGGGCGGCGTCGGTGGAACGCGACCTGGTGGCCTCGCTGCGCCGCGACGGTCTGACCGAGTGGGTGGCGTCGTGACCGCCGAACAGAGCCGGCGCTGGCGGCTGGTGCTGGGCCGCTACGCAGAATCGAACCTGCCCCGGGGCGGCGGGGACGCCGAACTCGACCAGGCACTCGGCTACCTGTACGACCGCGAATACACCGCCCGCGGACACCGGCACGCCAAAGGCGGCGGCGGCTCGCTCGACCCATCGGCGGTGAAGGCGATCAACTGGCTGGGTAAATCCCGCGGGCTGTTCCCGGCGTCCACCCTGGAGCGGCTGCAGGCCGACGCCGTCACTCGCTACGGCCTGGACGACCTGCTCGCCGACCCGGCCACCGTCGAGTCGCTGCAACCGAACAAGCAGTTGGCGTCCGCGCTGCTGCGGATCAAGGGCAGGCTGAGCCCGGCGGCCGCCGACGGGCTGCGTGCCCTGATCGCCCGGGTGGTCGCCGAGATCGTCGAACGGCTCAAACCCCGCTTCACCAACGCACTGACCGGCACCCGCGATCGCTCCCGGCGCACCCCGCACGCGTCGCTGGCCAACTTCGACTGGCGGCGGACCATCGCCGCCAACCTGGCCAACGTCGACCCGGCCACCGGCCGGATGATGATCGACGACATCCGGTTCGCCGCCCGGAAGCGGCGTAGCAACCTGCACTGGGACGTGATCGTGCTGGTCGACCAGTCCGGTTCGATGGCCGATTCGCTGCTGCACGCCGCCGTCTCGGCGTCCATCCTGTCCGGGCTGCCGGGGGTGAGCGTCCGGCTGATCCTGTTCGACACCAGCCTGGTCGACCTGTCGCACCTGGCCCACGACCCGGTCGAAGTGCTGCTCACCGCGCAGCTCGGCGGCGGCACCAACATCGCCCAGGCGATGCAGCACGCCGAAACCCTGGTCGGGCAGCCGTCCCGGACGGTGGTGGCGCTGATCAGCGACTTCGAGGAGGGCGGGTCGGTCTCGGCGCTGCTGGCCAGCGTGCGCCGGCTGGCAGCCGGCGGCGTCCGGCTGCTCGGGCTGGCGGCACTGTCCGATGAGGGCGAGCCCTGGTACGACGCCACCACGGCCGGACGCCTCGTCGCGGCCGGCATGCCGGTGGCGGCGATGACCCCGGACCGGTTCGCCGAATGGCTGGCCGAGGTGATGGCATGACCGCGGCTGACCCCGTGCCGGGCCTGCCCGGTTGGCTCGCCGGCTACCGGCTGGACGACGACGCGCTCGCGGTGCTGGCCAATCGCGGGCTGGTCCGCCGCGCGGCCAAGGAGGCGGCCCGGATCGAGCTGGATTCGGCCGCCGACACCGCCGTCGAGTTGCGCTATGTCGGGACGCCGCCGGCGCAGGTCCGGCTGCTGCCCGGTGGTCCACGGAACGCGACCTGCGGCTGCCCGGTGGCCGGGGTCTGCGTGCACATCGTCGCGGGCTGCGTCTGGGTCCGCGAGAACTCGCCGGTCCGCGCCGCCGAGATCGACCCTCCGCCGGCCGGGGCCGTCGAGACCCAGCCACCGCCAGGGAGGGCCGCGGAGGCCCCTCGCGAGGACGGTTTCGACAAGCTCAACCAGCCAGAGGTTGAGGCCCAGCTGCTGGCCCTCAACCCCACGGCGGTCAACCGTGCTGCCGGTATCGCTGCCGTCCGCAAGGTTGCAGCCGGAGTCGAGCCAACTCCCACCACCATCAGCCTCCGCGGCGGCTCGTTGTACATCTCCTGGCCAAGCTCGCCCGAGATCGTCGCGGTGCCGGACGGCGGATTCGCCGGCATGCTGGTGGCCGGCAGCCACAGCGATACCGCAGAGCGGGCCTGGCGGCTCGAGGCGTTGGTCCGGCTGTTCGCCGCCCACGATCGGCCCTGGACCTGGCCCGACAAGGTCGACTCGCCGGACGTCGTCCACCCGGGGCAACGCGAAGCGATGGCCCAGGCCAGAGACACCGTCGAACTGCTGATGCAGGCCGGGCTGAGCCGGGTCGGTGCGGACGGTGTCCAGCGGCTCACCGCGGCGGCGCAGCGGGCCAGGCTGGAGGCGTTGCCGCTACTGGCGACCCTGCTCACCCAGACCCGCGGACGTGCCGCCGCGATCGCTGCCCGCGACGATGACACGACCGAGCGACAGCTGTTGGACGCCCTCGCCCGGGCCTGGGCGCTGGCCGTCGCGTTGGACAAATCGGCGCCCCCGCTGCCGCCGCAGCTGCTCGGCGGGCGCGGCTCGGGCGGGGCCGCCGAAACCGGGGTGCTGCTGCCGCTGGCGCTGCGGTGGTGGACGGCGCCGTCCGGTTCCCGCGGGCTGACCGTGGCCCTGTGGGACACCGACCACCACCGACTGGAGACGGCCAGCACCGGGCGGGCGGCCGGTTCGGATCCATCGTTCACCCGCTCGTGGGATGCCCCGCTGCTGTGGGGAGTCTCGGCCCAAACCCTGGCCGGTGGGCTGTTCACCCTGCACGGCGCCGAGCGCCGCGACGACGGCACTCTCAGCCCCACCACCCGCACCCGCGCCACCCCCGGTGAACGCTTCCCCGCCACCACTGTTGAGCTCGACCAGCTGGCCGAGGCGATCCACGGCTCGGCCCGGAACGCCGCGGCGACGGGCTTCCTGCCGCCTCCAGTGAACCAGGAGATCGTCTGGCCGCTCACCGATCGCCACGGCGTGCGCCAGCTCGCCCGGATGCCCGCCACCGGCTCGGAGCAGGACGTGATCGGCTGGCTGCTCCGCGACGGCAAGCAGATCGCCGCCGTCGTCCTCGACGACAAGGACCGACCGCTGTCGGTATTCCTCGTCGAGCAGCGACACCTGCGGCTGGTGGCACCATCGCTGACCCCGCCCGAGGGGGAGATCCCGCTCGGCTGGCTGGCCCGGCGACGGCCGAAGGTTCAGCAAGCCCGCGCGTACACGAGCGCGCAGCAACGCCCCGACGGCCCGCTGGTGCAGCTGACCGCGGCGGTGCTGGACGTCTGCGAGGCGCTCGCCGCCACCGGACGCCCCGCGCTCAGCAATCGGCAGCGCGACACGCTGCAGGATCGGGCCGGGCAGGCGTCAGCTTTGGGGCTCAGTTCGCTCGCTGCCGCGATCCAGCCGCTGCTGTCTGACCGGGTCACTCCGTCCGCGGTGCTGCGGGCAACGCTGGTTGCCACCCGCACCTGGGCACTGGCCGCCGGCTGATTCAGCGCTGATCCACCGGCACGTACTCGCGCTCGACCTCACCGACGTAGACCTGGCGCGGCCGGCCGATCCGGGTGGCGGAGTCGAGCGACTGCTCGCGCCAGTGCGCGATCCAACCGGGCAGCCGTCCGAGGGTGAACAGCACGGTGAACATGTTCACCGGGAAACCCATCGCCTGATAGATCAGGCCGGTGTAGAAGTCGACGTTCGGGTAGAGCTTGCGTTCCACGAAGTAGTCGTCGTGCAGTGCCGCGTCCTCCAGGGCCAGCGCCAGGTCGAGCAGCTCGTCCGAGCCGGGCCGCTCGCGCAGAATGGCGTCCGCGTGCTGCTTGACGATCTGGGCGCGCGGATCGAAGTTCTTGTAGACCCGGTGCCCGAAGCCCATCAGCTTCACCCCGGAGGTCTTGTCCTTCACCTTGCGAACGAAGCTCGCGGCGTCCTCACCGCTGTCGCGCAGCTGCTGCAGCATCTCAATGACGGCCTGGTTGGCGCCGCCGTGCAGCGGGCCGGAGAGCGCGTTGGCGCCGGCCGCGACCGACACGTACAGGTTCGCCCCCGACGAGCCGACCAGCCGCACCGTCGAGGTGGAGCAGTTCTGCTCATGGTCGGCGTGCAGGATGAGCAGCGTGTCCAGCGCCCGGACGACGGTCTCGTCGAACTCGTAGGGCTTGGTCGGGCTGCCGAAGCTCATCCGCAGGAAGTTCTCGATGTAACCCAGCGACTCGTCCGGGTAAAGGGTGGGCAGACCCAGCGAATTCTTGTAGCCGTAGGCGGCCAACGTGGGCACTTTCGCCATCAGCCGGTAGGTGTGCTGTTCGACCGTGCGCTCGGTGAGCGCCACCGGGGGCATCGCGAACGTGGAGAGGGCGTTGAGGCCGGCGGTCAGCACCGGCATCGGATGGGAGCGCCGCGGGAACAGCCGGAACATCTCCTTGAGCCGCTCGTCGAGCAGGTAGTGCCGGCTGATCGACTCGGTGAACTCGGCCAGCTCGGACGCCGTCGGCAGTTCGCCGTAGAGCACCAGATACGACGTCTCCAGGAAGGTGGAGCGCTCGGCCAACTGCTCGATCGGATACCCGCGGTAGCGCAGGATGCCTGCGTCGCCGTCGATGTAGGTGATCGCCGACCGGCAGGACGCCGTGTTGCCGAACCCGTAGTCGAGGGCCACATCGCCGGTGCTCGCCAACAACTTCGAGACGTCGTAGCCGTCACTGCCGGCGGTGGCCGGCACCCGGGGAAGCTCACAGGACTGCTCGTCGCGGACGTATCGGGCTGTGCTCATTCGCGATTCCTTCCGGGATCAAAGATCGGGAGGGGCCGAGGGGCTTGCCGCCACCCTACTCCCGCTCCACGTCGAGTTATTGACAGGTCAACAACACCCACCTATAGTGATGATTGTTTAGTTTTCAAACAGATTCGAAAGAGGCGCTCACATGTCCGGAATCGCTGATCTCAAGGGGACCTACGTTCTCGATGCCAGCCACAGTCAACTCGGTTTCGTGGCCCGGCACGCCATGGTCACCAAGGTTCGTGGCAGTTTCAATGACGTCGCCGGCACCGCCTCCCTCGACGGCGCCAACCCGTCGGCCTCGACGCTCAGCGTGACCATCCAGGCCGCCTCGGTCGACACCCGCAGCGAGGGCCGCGACGCGCACCTGCGCTCGGCCGACTTCTTCGACGTCGAGAACTACCCCGAAATCACTTTCACCGGCACCGAGTTCGCGGTCGACGGCGACGTCATCACCGTGACCGGCGACCTGACCATCAAGGGTGTCACTCACTCGGTGTCGATCCCGTTCGAGTTCCAGGGCGCCGCCACCGACCCGCTCGGCAATCAGCGGGTCGGTTTCGAGGGCTCCGTGGTGGTCAACCGCAAGGACTGGAACCTCAACTGGAACGCCGCACTCGAAGCCGGCGGCGTCCTGGTGAGCGAGAAGGTGACCCTCGAGTTCGAGGTGTCCGCCATCAAGCGGGCCTGATCCCGCTCCCGACACCGGCTTTCTGGGGTCATCCGTGCTGTTCGGCGAAGTCCGTGCAACATCAGGGCTCGATATCGCATGATCCGGGTATGCGAGCGTGGGTGCGTCTGTTGATCGGTGCCGTCCTGGCGATGGGGGCGGCGGTGACGGCACCGGCACCGGTGGCCTGTGCCTGCTCATGCAAGGGCTTCAGCACGGCCGAGGCGTTGGACGCCGCGTCGGCGGTGTTCGGCGGCGAGGTGATCTCGACGATCGAGCCCACCAGCCTCGGCAGTGGAGATCCGGTGCACTACCGGATTCGGGTGGATCGGATCTACAAGGGCGATTTGCCCGAGCAGGTCAGGGTCTCCTCGGCCGCTAGTCAGGCGAGCTGCGGCGTCCGCCTCGCCGGGAAGGTGACCGTCTTTGCCACCGGCACAGTGAACACCCTTGAGACCGGTCTGTGTGCTGCCCCGGTGAAGCTCGACGTCACGGTGCTCGGTGCCGGCGTCCGGCCGACCGCCGTCCCGCCGGCCACGCCGTCCGAGATCACACCGACGGTCCGTGCACCGGAACAGACGCCGACGCCTGCCGGCGCTCCGGACCGGCTACTGCCCGGTTTGGCGACACTTGCCGTGGTGCTGGCGGTGGGCGCGGGCACGGTTCTTCTCGTCCGCCGTCCGCGCCCCTGACGCGCGGCGGCCCGAGCACTATCCTCCCAACGACGGAGGAGCCAGTCCTCCGGTCTGGAGGACGTATGGTCGAGTGGACCGGATGGTTCGGCATGACAATGTCGATCATCGACCTGGCGATCAGGATCGTTGCGGTGGCCACCATTCCGCACAATCGGCGCCCGTCGTCGTCGCTGGGCTGGCTGTTGTTGATCATGATCACGCCCGTGCTGGGGATGGCGATCTTCCTGCTGATCGGCAGCCCGTTCGTTCGCGGACGACGCCAACTCGTTCAGGAACGCGGCGACAAGATGATCACCAGCCGCGCAGAGGCCCTGCCCGACTTTCCCGACGGTGACCTGCTGCCGGACGGCCTGCCCAGCCTGGTCAAACTGAACCGGCGACTCACCTCGCTACCGATGCTGGCCGGCACCAGTCATGGACTGTTCGGCGACTACACCGCATCGCTGGCCGCGATGGCTGCGGCGGTCCGAGGCGCGCGGAGCCGGGTGTATGTGGAGATGTACGCGATGGCCCGCGACGCGGCCACCGAGGAGTTCTTCGACGCGATGGCGGACGCCGTCCGGCGCGGGGTGACGGTGCGCGTGCTCTACGACCATCTCGGGTCACGGAAGTATCCGGGCTTCAAGCGGATGAACGCGTGGCTGGACGCCCACGGCATCGAGTGGCGGCAGATGATGCCGATCAAGCCACTGCAGGGCCGTTGGCGTCGTCCTGACCTGCGCAATCACCGCAAGCTGCTGGTGGTGGACAGCGAAGTGGCGTTCATGGGGTCGCAGAACATGATCGACTCCAGCTACCTGCTGCCGGGCAACCTCAAGGCCGGACGGCACTGGCTCGACCTGAACATCAAGCTGACCGGCCCGGTGGTCGCCTCCATCGAGGCCGTCTTCGCCCTGGACTGGCTGACCGAGACCGGCGAATCACTGGCCGCGCACGTCCCGCAGCCGGGAGCGGATCCGGGTGGACAACCGATGCAGTTGATCCCCTCCGGCCCGGGCTACCGGACGGTGCCGAACCTGCGGCTCTTCACGGCGCTGATCCACCGGGCGCAGCACAGCCTCTCGATCACCAGCCCGTACTTCGTGCCCGAGGACTCGCTGCTCGAGGCGGTGACCACCGCGGCCTATCGCGGTGTCGATGTTGAGCTGTTCGTCTCTGAAGAGGCCGATCAGTTCGTCGTGCACAACGCCCAGGCGTCGTACTACGAAGCGCTGCTGGAGGCCGGCGTCCGGATCTACCTGTACCCCAAGCCGACCGTGCTGCACGCAAAGTTCTTCACCATCGACGACGTGGCCGGCGTGATCGGATCGTCGAACATGGACTACCGCTCGTTCGGCCTCGACTACGAGATCTCGCTGATGGGCACGGCTCCGGAGTTCGTGGCCGACCTGCAGCGTGTGGCGGACGGCTACCGAAGCGTCTGCCGCGAGTTGACCGCCCAGGAGTGGGCGGCCAGGCCGCGGATGCAGCGCTACAAGGAGAACGTCACCCGGCTGATGGCGATCCTGCAGTAGCTGCCGCACCCAGCCTCTTCAGCGCTCAGCCTTTCTCAGAGCGGGCCTCGGCCAGCGCGTCGATCAGCGCGTCGATGGCCTGATCGAGTTCGTCGCGCTCGATCACCAGCGGCGGAGCCAGTCGAATCGTCTTGGTGTGGGTGTCCTTGGCGATCACGCCGCGGGACAGCAGCCGGTAGCAGATCGACCGGGCGCTGCCCAGGTAGGGGTCGATGTCGACGCCGGCCCACAGGCCCTTGCCGCGGACGGCGTCCACGCCGTGGCCGATCAGGCCGCGCAGCCGGTGGTGCAGGTGCGCGCCCAGCTCGGCCGAACGCTGCTGCAGTTCGCCGGTCCGGAGGATCTCGATCGCGGCCAATCCGACCGCCGCGGCCAGCGGGTTGCCGCCGAAGGTGGAGCCGTGCTGACCCGGGTGCAGCAGGCCCAGGATGTCGCGGTTTCCGACCACTGCCGAGACCGGCATGATGCCGCCGCCGAGCGCCTTGCCGAGGATGTACAGGTCAGGCACCACGCCGCTGTGGTCGCAGGCGAAGGTGGTGCCGGTGCGGCCCAGTCCGGACTGGATCTCGTCGGCGATGAACAGCACGTTGCGCTCGGTGCACAGCTTCCGCAGGGCGGGCAGGAAGCTCTTCGGCGGCACGATGACGCCGGCCTCGCCCTGGATCGGCTCGACCAGCACGCCGACGGTGTTGGCGTCGATCTCGTCGGCGATGGCGTGGATGTCGCCGTAGGGCACCGTCCGGAAGCCGGGGGTGAACGGGCCGAAGTTGCGTCGGGCGGTCTCGTCGTTGCTGAACGAGATCACCGTGGTGGTGCGGCCGTGGAAGTTGTTGGCCATCACGATGATGTTGGCGTGCCGCTCTTCGACGCCCTTGGTCTCATAGCCCCACTTGCGGGCCAGCTTGATCGCCGACTCGACGGCCTCGACACCGGTGTTCATCGGCAGCACCATCTCTTTGCCGCACAGCTCGGCCAGGGCCTGGATGAACGGACCGTAGGTGGCCGAGAACACTGCGCGAGAGGTGATGGTCACCTTCTGCAGCTGTTCGGTCACCGCCTTGGTCAGGGCCGGATGGCAGTGCCCGAAGTTGACCGCGGAGTAGGCCGAGAGGAAATCGAGGTAGCGGTTGCCGTCGATGTCGGTCAGCCAGGCGCCGGAGCCGGATTCGATGACCACGGGCAGCGGCAGGTAGTTGTGCGCACCCCAGGTCTCGGTCTGCTCGATAGCCTGCTGCTGGGCCGTGCTTAGCCCTCGACGGTCCGTCATGCCAAATCCTCCGCTCGTTCTGTCATACTCCCGCAATACTTACGGTAGAAACGTTCTGGGACGCAATAATGCGCCGAGCGTAAGGGTAGCGGAGGGTGTCCGCATGCGCTAGCGCCTCGTCCCCCACCCCAGTGCGCGGCCGATCTTCACCCGGCTGCCGTAGCTGATCGATCCGGTCCGGAACAGCCGCACTCCCAGCGTCAGGAACAGCCAGCCGCAGACGGCCAGGACGACCAGCGCGACTCCCGCCTCCCACCAGTACAGACCGCCGGTCGCGTTGCGAAGCAGCGCGGACACCGGGGCGGTGAGCGGGAAGAAGGTGAAGATCTGCGAGACGACGCCGTGCGGGTCGGAGACCAGCAACGAGCCCGCGTACAACGGGATGAACATCGACATCACCACCACGCCGAACGCGTTGCCGGCCTCCTTGGCGCTGGGCATCACCGCGCCGATGGCGACCAGCAGCCCGGTGAACATCAGGAAGCTGAACAGGAACAGCAGGAAGCCGATGGCGACCGCGCCGGTGTTGATCGGGAACGATCCCAGCATCGACACCCCCTCGGACGGCTCGGGCAGCCCGAGACTGTTGCTGAGCAGGCCGAAGACGATGCTGGCCGGAATTCCGACGACCAGGCCTTGGACGATCCCGATGCCGACCAGGGCCAGCACCTTTCCGACGATCAGCGTGGTCGGGTTCATCGTGGTCAGGATCATCTCGGTCACCCGGTTCTCCTTCTCCTCCAGGGTGACGTTGAGCATCTGGTTGCCCAGCATCAGCACCGCCAGGTAGAAGAGCACCAGGAAGATGCCAGGCGCGATCACCCCGGCGATGCCCGCGGTCGGTTGGCCGCCGGCGAAGGTGACCAGCTGGACCTCAGGCGGGTGCACAGCCAGCTTCGCCAGGGTCGGGTCGCCGATCCGTTTCTCGATCGACGACTGGAACAACGCCGCGGCTACGCCGCTGTAGCGGCTCGACTCGAACAACCCGAGATCCTGGCCCTGGACGTCGATCGGCTGGCTGAGTGGGTCTTTCGGGTAGTCGATGTGGCACTGCGAGGTGCCGGCGGCCACAGCGGCCCGGGCAACGGCCGCATCGGCGACCGGGGTGCCGCCGGCGGCCTTGGCCAGAGCAGGGTCGATCAGGCCGGAGGCGTCGGTGTAGGTGTAGGTGACCGACGCCGAGTCCTGGCTCTCGACGCGCTGCGCGGTGGTCTGGCCGCTGAGCGCGATCAGGCCGACCACCACCGCGATCAGCAGCGGCACCGAGAGCGAGATGAGCCAGAATCTCGGCTTCGACACCGTGCGCCGGAACTCGAACGAGATCACCGTGCCCAGGTTGTGCCGGCCGGGGCTCCGCTGGTCGCGGCTCATGCGGCCACCTCCTCTTCGCCATACACCTTCAGGAAGATCTCCTCCAGCGACACCCGGGCGGTGGAGAAGTCGCGCAGTTGGACGCCGGCGTCCAGCAGCTCACGCAGCACGACGCTCGTGTCGGTGCCCTCGGGCAGTTCCAACTCGGCGTAGTTGCGCTCGCTGACCGCGACCCGGTAGTTCGCCGAGTGCGGCAGTACGCCGCTGAATGAGAGCCGCATCCGGCGTCCGCCGAAGGCGTCCTGCACCTCGGCGACTGTGCCGTAAGCCTCGGCGCGGCCGTCTTTGAGCAACAGGACGCGGTCGCACAGCCGCTCCACCTCGTCCATCTGGTGGGTGACCATGATCACCGTCGAGCCCTGCTCGCGCTGCTCGTCGACCAGATCCATCAGCAGCCGGCGGTTGACCGGGTCGAAACCCTTGGTCGGCTCGTCAAGAATCAGGATGCTCGGGGAGTTCATGATGGTGACGCCCAGTTGCACCTTCTGCTGCTGTCCGCCGGACAGCTTGTCCAGCCGGACCTTGGCGTGATTCTGCAGTCCGACCCGTTCCAGGAAGGCCCGCGACCAGGCGTCGGCCTGCTCGCGACTGAGCCCCTTGAGCCGTCCGAAATACACCATCACCTCGATCACCGACTCCTTGCGGTACAGCCCACGCTCCTCGGGGAGGTAGCCGAGCCGCGAGCCCTGCGCCGGGTCGAACCGGCGGCCCTCCACCAGCAGGCTGCCCGCGGTCGGCTGGTAGATGCCCAGCAGTGCGCGGATCGTGGTGGTCTTGCCTGAACCGTTGGAGCCCAGCAGCCCGAAGGTCTCGCCGGCGCGGACCTCGAAGCTCAGATCGTCGATGACGACCTGATCGCCGAAAGCCATCCGGAAATCCTGCACCTCGATGACGGGGGTTGGTCGATCGTTCATGGTTCCACTTGATCACGCCGATCAAGTCGGAGGCGAGCCCGGCTCCACTAGAGTCGCTTCATGGACGCGCCATTGCCCATCATCGTCGGCAACGACGGTTCGGATTTCGCCCGGCTCGCCACGCATCGGGCCTTGTGGCTGGCCCAACAGTTGCAGGCTCCGGTGCGGATCGTGCGGGCCTGGTCGATCAGCACCGCCCCGCGTCCGGCGACCTGGTCGCCCGGCTATGTGCCGCCCGCTGATGACTTCGAAGCCGCCGTCCGCCAGCGGCTGGAGCGCGACGTCGCCGGGCAACGCGCGGAGTTTCCGGAGGTCGAGGTCATCTTGGAGACCCCGCACGGTCCGCCCGGGCGCGAGTTGCTGAAGGCGGCCCGCGACGCGCGTGTTCTGGTCGTCGGCACCCGAGGCGCGGGCGGCTTCAAGGGTTTGCGGATGGGGTCGGTCTCCGACCAGGTCGTCGAGCACGCCACCTGCGACGTGCTGGTGGTCCGTCGCGGGATCGATGAGCAGTCGCCCGCCGGCCGGACGCGGCTGGACGGCATCCTCGACCAGTGAACGCGCCCCAGTGAGTCGGCTGAGCGGAGTGCAACGGACCGCGCTGATCGCCGGCTTGGTGGTCATCCTGGTGCTCGCGTTCGTGCAGTGGCTCGCTCGGCCAGGTGAACCCTCGGTGCTGCCGAGCAGCAGCAACGCCACCGCCACCAGGATCAGCTCTCCGGCGATCTCGTCGACTCCGTCGGCCCGCTCCGGTTTGCCACTGTGTGCCGGGCTCCCGGCTGAGGTTGCGGACGCGGTCGCCGCCGTCCGCAACGACGGGCCGTACCTGCGCCCACGCGACGACGGCGGCATCTTCGGCAACCGGGAGCGTCTGCTGCCCGGCAAACCACGGGGTTACTACCGGGAATACACCGTGCGGGCGCCCCGGGAGCGGTTCCCCGGCCCGCGGCGGCTGATCACCGGCGGACAGCCCCGGCTCGGCGCCGAACCCGTCGAATGGTTCTACACCGCCGACCACTACGGGTCGTTCTGCGAACTCGTTCCCGGTTGACACGCTGCCCGCCGGCGGACCGGCTCGATCAGCGGCGGCTCAGTTGAGCAGCCCCTTCGTCGTCAGCCAGTCCTTCGCGATCACTGCGGCCGACTGCTGCTTGGCGTCACTGAGGGCGTTGAGTTTCATCAACTCGTCGGTGCTCAGCGCCGCGTCCACCTTGTCGATCGCCGCTGCGGCCTTGTCATCGACCTTGGCCGACACGATCGGCACCACGTTCTGCGGCAGGATCAGGCTCTTCGGATCGGTCAGCGTGACCAGGTTTTCCTTGGCGATCGATGGGCTGGCGCTGTAGACGTCGGCGGCGTCGCACTTGCCGTCCTTCAGCGCCTTGACGGTCAGCGGGCCACCGGAATCCTCCACCGGCACCACTTCGGCGTCGACCCCGTAATCGGACTTGAGCCCGGTCGGGCCGTAGGCGCGTTTGGTCAGCTCGGAGTTGGCGCAGATCTTGATCGTCCGGTTCAGCTTGGCCAGGTCGGCGATGCTGGTCAGGGAGTTGGCTTTGGCGAAGTCGGCGGTGACGTTGTACGAGTCCTGATCGGTGGCCTCGGCGGCCTGCAACGGACGCAGGCCGGTACCGAGTGCGGCGGGCAGTGCAGCCAGCACCTCTTCACCGGTCTTCGCGGTGGCGTTCTTGTCGAGGTACTGCAACAGGTTGCCGGCGTACTCGGGGAACACGTCGATCTTGCCGGCCTGCAACTCGGGCAGGTACACCTCGCGCTGCCCGATCCGGTACTGCCGGGTGACCGTGTAGCCCTTCGCCTCGAGTGCCTGGGCGTACAGCTCGGCGATGATCTCGTTGGAGGCGTACTGCTGCGAGCCGACCACCAGGCTGCCGCCGGCGGTCGAGCCGGACGGCGCCGGGGGGCTCGCCGATCCGAGTGGGTTGGACGACGCACAGGCGCTCAGCGCCAGCGCCCCGGCCGCCAGCGCGGCGACGATGCGGATCTTCATGGGTGATTCCTCTCACTCGATGGGTAGGGGTGGTGTCGGTTTGCCTCAGATGGTGTGCAGCCGGCGGGCGGTGAGCCGTTCGGCCAGCTCGAAGAGTCCCTCCAGGACCAGTGCGATCAGTACCACCAGCAGTGCCGCGGCCAGCATCTGCGGGTAGTCCTGGGTCTTCAGGCCGAGGAACAGGAATCGGCCCAGGCCGCCGGCTCCGACATAGGCGGCCAGTGTCGCGGTGGCGACCACCTGCAGGGTGGCCGAGCGGATGCCGCCGAGCAACAGCGGCAGGCCGAGCGGGATCTCCACCCGGGTCAACACTTGCCACTCGGACATGCCCATCGCGCGCGCAGCATCGACCGTGCGCGGGTCGACGGCCTCGATGCCGGCGTAGGCGCCGGCCAGCACCGAGGGAATCGCCAGCAGCACCAGGGCGACCATCGGCGCCACCAGCCCGATGCCGAGCAGCAGCCCGACCAGAGTCACCACGCCCAGGGTGGGCAGCGCGCGGGCTGCACCCGAGGAGACCACCACCAGACCGCGTCCGCGCCGGGTGTGGCCGACCAGGTAGCCGAGCGGGATCGCGATCAGGCAGGACAGCGCGACGGCCAACAGCGTGTACCACAGGTGTTCGGCGGAGCGGGCCCACACCCCGCCGCTGCCGCTCGCGTTGGCCGGGTCGAAGATCCAGGCGATCGCCTCGGTGAAGTAGTTCATGCCCGCCTCGCCCTCGTCCAGGGCATCAGCGTTCGGCCCAGCAGCACCAGCAGGCCGTCTACCGCGATCGCCAGCACCACGGTGGCGACGATGCCGGTCAGCACTTCGGCCATGATGCCGCGCTGGAAGCCGTCCACGAACAACATGCCCAGGTTGTCGACGCCCAGCAGCGAACTGACCGTGACCAGGCTGATCGTGCTCACCGCCACCACCCGCAGGCCGGCCAGCAGCACCGGTCCGGCCAGCGGCAGCTCCACCCGCCAGAACTGGCCCATCGCCGAGTAGCCGAGCGCGGCGGAGGACAACCGCACCGGCGCCGGGACCGACGCCAGCGCGTCCGCGGCCGAACGCACCATCAGCGCCAACCCGTACAGGGTCAGGGCGACGATCACGTTGGCAGCGTCGCGGACGCCGAAGCCGAAGATCGTCGGCAGCACCACGAACAACGGCAGCGACGGGATGGCATAGAGCAGACCGGCCGCGGTCAGCAGGGTCGGCCGCGACCAGCCATGGGTGGCGGCGAACCAGCCCAGCGGGACGGCCAGCACGAAGGACAGCGCGATCGCCGGCAAGGCCAGCAGCAGATGCGACAGCGTCTGCGAGCCGATCAGCTCCAGGTTCGCCAGCACCCAGGTCATCTCAGCTCTCCGTCCGCTGTGGGGGATCGGTGAGCCGTCCGGCGGGGCGTCCATGGCTGTCGACCACCAGGGTGCCGCCGGGAGTTTCGCGCAGGTGCAGGTCGAGCGTGCCGCGTCCCAACCCGAGGAAGCCGGCAACGAAATCGTCGGCGGGTTCGGCGACCACCTGCTGGGGGCTGCCGGCCTGCGCGATCCGGGCGCCCTTGGCCAAGATGACGATCTGGTCGCCCAGCGCGAGTGCCTCGGCGACATCGTGGGTGACGAAGAGGATGGTCTTGTGCAACTCGCGCTGGATGCGCAGCAACTCGCTCTGCAGGTCGGCACGGACGAGCGGGTCGACGGCACCGAACGGTTCGTCCATCAGCAGGATGTTCGGGTCGGCGGCCAATCCACGGGCCACTCCGACGCGCTGCTGCTGGCCGCCGGAGAGCTGGTCGGGGTAGCGGTGCGCCATCGTGGTCTCGAGACCGACCAGTTCCAACAGTTCGTTCGCCCGGCGGTGCGCATCGTGGGTGGGCACGCCGTTGAGCAGCGGGACGGTGGCGACGTTGTCGATCACCGTGCGGTGCGGCAGTAGACCGGCGTTCTGCATGACGTAGCCGATCCGCCGGCGCAGTGGCACCGGGGCGACCTCGGCGACGTTCTCGTCATCGATCCACACCGAGCCGCTGGTCGGGTCGACCATCCGGTTCACCATCCGCAGCAGGGTCGTCTTGCCGCACCCGGACGAGCCGACCAGCACCGTCGTCTGACCCGTCGCCGCCTCCAACGTGAAGTCCCGGACGGCCTCAGTGCCGTCCGGGTATGCCTTGGTGACGCTCTGGAAGCGGATCATTGCCCCACCTAACCCCATCGGGTCCCGATTGTTCCCGCCAGGTCTGACAGTTCTGTCGGCACCAGGTACTTTTCACCCCAACGGGCGAAGGAGACAAGGGTGAGCGAGACCGTCGGGCACAACGAACGCAAACACCGCTTCGAGATCATGGTTGACGGCGAACTGGCTGGTTTCGCCCACTATGACCTCTCCAACGGGGTGGCCAGCTTCGACCACACCGAGGTGCAGCCTCAGTTCAACGGACGCGGCCTGGGCACCACCCTGGTCAAGGCCGCGTTCGACCAGGTGCGGGCGGACGACGCCTGGAAGATACGTGCGGTGTGCCCGTTCGTGGCGACTTTCGTGAAGCGGCACCCCGAGTACGCCGACCTGGTGGTCGGCTAGCGGGATCAGTCGCGCGCGTACAGGCTGACGAAGTTCCGCAGCAGCCGGTGCGGATGCTCAGCCACGCCGGACTGCCGGGCCATCTCGATCAGGATCTCGAAGTCGTCGGGGTGGAAGTACCCGGCGTTGCGGTAGATAGCCATCCGCTGTTCCAGCGACGCCACATCCAGTTCGGGGTGGAACTGGGTGACGTAGACGTTCGCGCCGTGCCGGTACATCTGCACCGGGCAGGCGGTGCCGGTGGCGAGCAGGGTGACCCCGGGAGGCGTCCCGTTGCAGGCCTCCTTGTGGCCGACGAACGCCTGGAAGGACGTCGGCAGGCCGGTCAGCAGCGGGTCGTCGGCGGCTTCCGGGGTGAGCGTCACCTCGACCGCGCCGAGACCTTCGCCATAGCTGCGGTCGACCGTGCCGCCGAGGTGGACGGTGACCGTGCCGATGCCGTAACACATGCCTAGGAAGGGGAAGTCGGCGTCGACGATCTGGTTGAGCACGGTACGCAGATCGTCCTCGATCCGCAGCTGCAGATCGGACTTTTCGGCGTCCGAGACGTTGAACGGCCCGCCGCCGAGGAACACGCCGGAATAGTCCTGGAGCCGCAGCTTCGGCAGCGGGCCGGACTCGACCCGTATCTGGATCAGTTCCTCCGGCGCGAGACCGGCGTGTTGCCGAACCGACTCGTACTCGTCGCCGGCCGCCTTGTCGTGATCGCGGGTAGCCAGCAGGACGAACGGTTTCACGCCGAGAAGGGTAGCCGGGCGGGCGCGGCGGCGCCGGTTTCGTCCACCAGTTGCCGCAGCGCCGCCCTGGGGTCGCCGGCCGCCCGCTGCCGCAGGTAGCTGGGCCCTGCCTCCATCAGCTCCGCGACGAAGCGCAGCTCGTCCGCGCAGCCGAGCTCGGCTGAGATCGGCTCCAGCCGGTTCAGCCAGTCCTCGATGCCCTCCCGGATCGGTCGCAGCTTGTCCTTGACCCGGGGCGTGATCACGTCGGTGTCCAGGCCGTACCGGGCCGCCCGCCACTTGTTCTCCTTCATGAACCACACGGGCAGCCGGGCAATCGCCCGGCCGTCGTCGAGTTCGCGCGACATGTACTCGACCAGGCACTGGGTGAGCGCCGTGAGGGCGCCCAGTTCGGCGAAGGTCGGTACCGAGTCGAGCACCCGGTTCTCGACTGTGCCAAAGGTGGAGGGTCGGACGTCCCAGCGGATCTCGTTCGGCGCCGAGATCATTCCGGCGTCCTCAAGCTCGGTCGCGTAATGTTCGAACTCCTCCCAGCTGTCCATCGGGTAGGGCAGGCCGTTGGTCGGCAGCTGCTGGAAGATCATCGTTCGCTGCGAGGCGTAGCCGCTGTCCTCGCCCTCCCAGAACGGCGAGGACGCCGACAGCGCGATGAAGTAGGGCGAGAACCGGGCCAGCCCGTAGGTGATCGGCAGTGCTTTGTCGCGGTGGTCGATGCCGACGTGGATGTGAGTGCCGAAGATCGCCATCTGCCGCCCCCAGTAGGCGTTGCGTTCCTTGACCACGTTGTAGCGCCAGAAGTCGAACGGCTCCGAATCGGCGGCTTTGTCGATCGGGTGGGCACCGGCGCCGAGCAGCCGAGTGTCGGTGCCGAGGATCTGTTTCACCCGCTCGAGGCTGTCGCTCAGGTCGCCCATCGCCTCACCGACCCGATGGTGGACGCCGGTGACCAGTTCGACCATGTCGGTCAGGTACTCGCGACGGATCGGCCCTGACTTCGGGTCGTCGACGGCTTCCAGGATCTGCTGGGCGCGGGGTACCAGATCGAGCGTGGCTGCGTCCACCAAGGCGAGTTCCCACTCGACCCCGATCGTGGACTCGCCCGAGGGCACGAAGTCGAACCGCATCGGTACTCCCTGTCCGCGGGCCGGGCGAGGGCCGGCCGCAGGGGGAGTGTAATCCCGGGTCAACCGACCACGCGAGGCCCCACGGCTCAGGCGTCGACCCAGCCGTAGATGCCGCTGATCGGAACGACGCGCTCGACGACCTTGTTCGTCACGTTCCCGCCGATCACCCGCAGCGTTTGGTCGGGCAGCACCTCGGTCACGATGTCGACGCGGGTTGAGGTCTTGGGGTTCTGCGGACCGGTGCCGGAAAGCACCAGGTCGCCGATGCCGACCCCGTCCACTCCGGTGTGGGAGCGGCCGTGCTTCTGACCCCAGGCGTACAGGTCGCCGCTGAACGAGAACCGGGGGACCGCGTTCCCCGACTTGTTCCAGACCCAGGTGACGAACAGCGCGTCCCACGGCATACAACCCCCGTAGGGCGTGCAGTCAGGCTTGTCCTTGCGCTCCTTGACCTTGAGCTGGCTACGAGCCGTGTCGACGATCGCCGGTTCGACGTTTGGTGGCTTGGGCGGTGTGGTGGACGCCGTGGGTGTCGCCTCCTGGCACACCGACAGTGCCGCGGAGTCCCCACCGTCAACGAAGACGGAGGAGACGTAGCCGGTCTTCTTCCTCCAAGTGACCTTGTTCCACACGTTGGAGGCGCGGGAGCCGTTGCTCACGGTGGCGCCGACGACGGTGCAGCGCAAGGTGATCACCGTCTTGTGCTTGATGCGCGCCAGCCGCTTGCTCTGGGTGGTGGGTGCCGCGCGCAGAGACAGCCGGGTGGTCTTGTTGGTGCGGACCACCCCCTTCACCGGCGGGGCCGCGACACTGGGCCTCGGGCTGCCGGCCGAGCTCGTCGGATCCGGGGCGGGGCCCGGCGCGCCGCAACCGGCGAGCAGGGCTGCCAGGACTGCCGATAGCGCTACACCCCGTCTTGCCATGGAGGGACGCTAACACGTGGGGCGGGCCGGATCCGTCCCAGGGACAAGGTGAACGGATCCGGCCCGGGCTCAATCACGGTGCGGCGACAGCCACGGTCTCGCCGTACAGCGTTTCGGCCGGAGGCGTGTCCGAACCTGTGTCCTCCAGCAGCAGCAACCACCACTTGCTCAGGTTGCGGGCGTAGACCACCATGCCGGCGTCCGTGGTGCGGCCGATGTCTTTGAAGGGGATCCCGATCACGACCCCGTCGCGCCTCGCTGCGCCGTCGTTGATGTTGCCGTTGAGGACGCCGACGGCTGATCCGAAATCGTCGCGGGGTGCGGGCTTGCCGGGGATGTCGTTCTGGCCCTGCCGCAGCAGCTTGACCGCACCACCGGCGCGGTTGGCACTGAACATGAGCACGGCTCCGGCGCCGAACTTCTTGTCCACGGACTTGCCGGGGATCCCTACGATCGCGGTGAGCTGGTCGAGCGTGTTGATGCCGAGCGCCACCGATGCACCGAAGGCGTCACCTGTCCGGTTTCTGCCGGGGATACCGGGGGTGTCCTGATGCACGGCCTTGATCGAGCGGATCTTCCGGGTAGCGGGGTTGAAGTTCAGCACGTGCACCTGGCCGGTGAAATAGGCCAAGCCGATTCGTTCCCCGGGCGCGCCGATCAGCACGTGGCGGTCACGGTATGCCACCGCTGCACCGAATGCGTCATCGGCTTCGGCGGTGCCGGGGACGCCGGCTGAGTTCTGAGTCACTACGACACCGGAGTACGTCGTCGGCTTGGCCGCGGTGGCGGAGAGCAGGGCCACGGCTCCGGCCTCCGACCGTTTGCCGACGGTCTTGCTCGGCACGCCTATGACGATGGTCCGGCCCTGACCGGCCAGCGCATAGCCGAACCGGTCGCCCTTTGCGGACGTGCCCGGGATGCCGGGTGAGTCCTGGGTCAGGATCACCTTGGCGGACGCCAGCGCGCCGGTCTTGGTCAGCGGCAGCACGACGACCTGGCCGGCCCCCCGTTTCGTGCCGGCGTGCGCGTTGGGTGCCGACACCACGAGTTGCTGGTCGACGTTCACCAAGCCGGACGCCGTCCGCTTCTGCGGGGTGAGCAGCAGCACCCGCCAGCCGAAGCTGCCGTGCTTGGCGCTGCCGGCGAAGCTGCGCATCAGAGTCAATGTGTTGTCGGCACTGCCCTTGACCAGGTCGACGGCTCCCTTACCGGAGCCGCGGCGGGGTGCGCCGATGGCGAGGTCGGCGCAACCGTCGTCGTTCACGTCACCGAGCGCCACCGATTCGCCGAACCGGTCGCCCTTGCTGGACGCCAGACCCAGATCGGCAGCCTTCAGCAGGCGACGTTCACCATCGCTGAACAGGATGTCGACCGCGCCGCGTTCGTCGTCATAGGCCGGTACGCCGATCACGACGTCCGCCTTGCCGTCGCCGTTCAGGTCGCCGGCGACACCATCGCCTGCAGCGCAACTCGGCGCGGCCTGAGCCGAGGTCGGGATGAGCGTGGCGGTGGACAAACCAAGGCCGAGACTGAGGACCGCGGCGACGAGCCGGTGTGAGCGGGACATGCGACCCCTTGATGGTGCGTCGATGGACACCCATAGGTGCGGGACCCGTCCGCTTTGATACCTGCCCGGTCAGCTGGAGAAGAACAGGCCGCCCAGGCCCTGGCGACGGTAGTGCTTTCCGCCACGGTGCCCCCACTCGGGTCCGTGACCGTAGCCGTAGCCGGGCGCCGGGGGTGGTGCGGCCGCGAACCGCGCCTCCAACTGGGTGATGTTTTCGAGCTCGCCGAAATCCAGGAACACCCCGCGGCAATTCAGGCACTGTTCGATGTGGATGCCGTTGCGGTCGACCGTGCGCATGCTGCCGGCGCACTTGGGGCAGGTGAAACCGGCGGGGGTGTGGCCACCGGGAGCGTACGGCTCGTACCGGGGCATCGGATCGGTAGGCGAGGACATGCCCTCACTTTGCCATGCGACGGCAAGCAGCCAGCAAGGCCTCCGCTGTGCATCGGCTGTCTGAATCGCCTGCCGATCGGGTTGCGCGCACCGCCGCCACGAAGACCGCGCAGCGGGCCGGCAGATCGAGCGTCGACCACGGATCGCCGAACGCCGGGACGGCAGGGCCGCCGGCGTCGCGGTAGGCATCCAGGAAGGTGTGCCAGGCTTCGTCGTCGAGCAGGCCGCAGGCCCAGAATCCCGCCGGCCGAGCCAGATCCCACGCCGGGTCGCCGACGCCGAGATCGTCGACGTCGAGCAGTCGCCAGCCGTCCGGACCGCGGCCGAGTTGGCCCAGATGCCAGTCGCCGTGCAGCAGGATCTCTGGGTGTTCCAGCCGGTTCGCTTCGAGGGTGAGCCGGGAGCCGAGGTCGTGCAGGCCGGCGGGTGCCCGCTCGACCGCTCGGGCCAGCCGTATCGGCCAGCCATGCCGCGGCAGCCCCGGCGGTGGTGGCGTCCGGTGCAGCCCGGCCAGCAGGACCCCGGCTTCTGCCCAGGGCTGGCGCACCGCGTTGGGATCGGCGACGTCGACCCGCGGCCACACGCTGACGTGGCGGCCGTCCGGTGCGGTGCTCGGCCGGGTCTCCAACGGCGGCACGAGTTGCGCGGTGCCGGACGCGAGCCGGAGTCGGCGGGCCAGCGTCTCGGGGTCGGTGCGAAGTGCATGCACCTTGATCACCAGGTCGTCGAGTAGATGTAGCTCGGCGTCCGAACTGGTGAGCCGGGTCTCGATCTCGCCAGTTCCGGAGCTGCCGAGATGGCGTGCCAGTGATCGCAGCCACGATTCGGGTGGACTGACGGCTGTCACATTCGCCATTCTTCCTGGAAGGATCGGGGCATGGATACCAGTCCCCTCACCCACGAGCTCAGCCTCACCTGCAGCCCGGAGCGCGCCTTCGAGGTCTTCACCTCCCAGATGGGAACCTGGTGGGACCCCCAATACACCGGCAACCCCGACACATTCACCACGGTCACCATCGATCCGCGAATGCGGGGTCAGATCACCGAGCGGCATTCGGACGGCTCCGAGCACGACTGGGGCGAGGTGATCGCCTGGGATCCGCCAACCCGGGTGGCGTTCAGCTTCACCCTCGGCCAGGATCGGACCTTCCCCACCGTGGTCCGAGCCACTTTCGTACCTTCGGACGCCGGCACCCAGCTGAGCTTCGAGCACGACGGCTGGACGAAACACAACGTGGCAGATCGGGACAAATTCGACGGCTGGCCGGGCCTGCTGGACAGATTCGCCCAGGCCGCCCAGAAGTAGCTCCACCCACCCAGCGAAAGGCAATCCCAACGATGGCGATCACCATGATCTGCAACGTGCACGTGAAGGACGACAGCATCGAGGCATTCAAGGCTGCCTCCCTGGCCAATGTCGCCGGGAGTCTCGCAGAGCCGGGTATCACGCGGTTCGAGTTGCTCCAGCAGGTTGACGATCCGGCCCGGTTCATCATCTACGAGGAGTACGTCGACCAAGCCGACACCCAGGCCCACAAGGAGACCGAGCACTATCTCACCTGGCGGGCCACGGTCGCCGACATGATGGCGACGCCGCGGAGTACCTACAGCTTCGGCGACAAGCTCTAGGAGCCGCGCCGGGCGCCCAGCGGGCGCTGTGGGCGTCCGTCATCTGTGGGCGCGAGGCCACCCTGGCAGGCCGGGCAGTAGAACATCGTCCGCTCTCGGGTGGGTGGGCCGATCATCGCCACCCGGACGGCGCCGCCGCAGCGCCGGCACGGCCGTCCGGACCGGCCGTGCACCCAAGTGTTCTCGCCGCGCCGGGTGCTGCCGGTGGTCGACTGGACGGCGTGTCGGCGTCCGGTGTCGAGTAGCCGGTGGGCCCGTTCGACGAGGCTCGCCAGTTGGGTGCCGGTCAACTCGGCGGTCGGCGTCCAGGGATGGAGGCGTTCGGTGAACAGGGTCTCCGCCGCGTACATGGTGCCCACCCCCGCCAGGTGGGTCTGATCGAGGAGCGCCGCACCGATCGTGGTGCCGGCGGCGCCCAGGTTGGCTGCGGCAACGGACGCGTCCCAGTCGGGGCCGAGCAGGTCCGGTCCGAGATGGCCGACCAGGGTGTGTTCGGCGTCGGTGCGGACGACGTCCAGCATGCCGAGCCGCTGACCCAGCCCCGCCCAGCGGACCGTGCTGAGGAACGCCCTGGTCTGAGCATTCGGCTGGGCGCTGCCGGCGTC
This sequence comes from Micropruina sp., assembly GCA_044225075.1. Lineage (GTDB taxonomy): Bacteria > Actinomycetota > Actinomycetes > Propionibacteriales > Propionibacteriaceae > Micropruina. The sequence continues at coordinate 160,182 of JBGAJF010000004.1, forward strand.
CGCGATCAGCCACTGTCCCTCCATCCGCAGGTGGGAATGGATGGTGTGGCCAGTGTCCAGCCGGTGCAGCAGATGCTTGCCGCGGCTGACCACCTCGAGTGTGGTGGCTCCCGCGAAGTCGAGCGTGGAGAGGTCGGGCCAACGCAGCTCGGTGCGGGCGAGGCGCTCGCCGGCGAACGCTTGACCGAGCCGTTGCGCGGTGCGCCAGACAGTGTCACCTTCGGGCATCGTTGCTGCCTCCCTTCAGCGCCGCAGCCGCAGGCCCTGGGGCGTCAGCCGGAAGCCGGCGCCGGCGAGGGCTTGCGTCAGCGGATGGTCGGAGCCCAGCACGTCCGCGCCGTCGATCTTGGCCACCGTCAGCTTGCCGAGCACCCCGGTGTGCACGGCTTCAGCCAGCGACTGGGCAGCGGCCGCCAGCAGGTCGGAGTCGTCGGTGAAGGACAGCAGGGTGCGTCCCCCGCGTTCGACGTAGAGGCTGAGCTCGCCGTCGCTGAGGACGACCAGGGCGCCGGCCTTGCGTCCGGGCTGGTGCTTGCTGCCTTCGGCGCGTGCCGGCCACGGCAGAGCGGCTCCGTACGGGTTGGCCGGGTCGGTGGCAGCGAGCACCATCGCATCGGGGAGTTCTTTCGCCTCGCGCAGCAGGTCGATGGCGTGCCGGTCGCTGAACTGGGCGGCTCCCAGCCCCTCGACGAAGTAGCCGCGGCGAACCTGGCCGGCCTCCTCGAAGGCGCTGAACACCCGGTAAGCGCCGGCGAAACCGCCGGTGACTTCCTCGTTCGCAACGCTGCCGCGGGTGACCACGCCATAGCGGTCGAGCAGCACCTCGGCCCGCGCGGCGGCCAACACCGTCGGTTCGGGCTCCACGCTCGGCAGCAGCGCCCAGCGTCCGGACGCCTCCGGCGGCCCGGACGGCCGGGGCAGCGGCGCTCGGGGCAACCGGCCGCGCGACGGACGTCCGCCGAACCGTCCGCGGGAGGGCACCGGACGGGTCTTCAAACTGGCTCGGCCGCCGCCCAACAACGCCCGCAGCGGAGCCAGGGTGTCATTGCTGACCTTGCCGGCCCAGACCAGCTGCCAGAGCGCCTCGGACAGCTCCGCGTCGGCCACTCCGACGCGTTCGGTGAGGGTGCGGAACAGGTAGCTGCCGCCGCCGGCCAGGGCGTCGAGGATTCGCTCCAGCAACTCTCCGGCCACCTCGGTGGGCTGATGCATGGTGAGTGGGGCGGTCTCGGCCGGGTGCAGGCTGATCCAGCCGTCGGTGCCGGCCAGCGCGCCGGCTCCCTGCCAAACCACCTCGCCGCCGGCCAGTAGCTCGTCGAGCATCGCCGGGCGGTAGTCGCGGACCCGTGCCGGCAGCACCAGGGACTCCAGCGAACTCGCCGGCACCGGGTAGCCGGCCAGCTGCTGGATCGCGGACAGCACTCCGGGAGTACCCGAAAGCGGCGCCGCGACGCCCTGCCAGTGAGTCAAGAAGCGGGCGAACTGTCGTGGCGGGACGGGCTCGACGGCGTTCCGCAGCGCCGCAAGCGAGCGCCGCCTGAGCACCCGAAGCACGCCGGGGTCGCAGTAGCTGAGGCCGCCACCGCTGGTGGAGCCGGTCGACGCCCGGGTCTCGACAAGCTCGACCGGCGAGGACGACGGCAGCCAGCCGGGTGGCCGCAGGTCGCCCTCGACCAGCCGTCCGTCCGCGACCAGGCGGCGCAGCACCGAGTGCACCACCGCCGGTCCCAGACCGAGCCAGCCGGCCACCTCGGCGGCCAGAAACGGCGCGTGCCCGCGGGCCCAGCGCAGCATCAGGTCGCCGAGTGGGTCGGGCACCGGCGCACGATGCACCTCGGGCACCCCGACCGGGACGCTGACGCCCAGGGCGTCGATCAGCCGTCCGGCGTCCTCGACGGCCGCCCACCGGGTGCCGCCGCCGATCCGCACCTCAATGATCCGGCGCTGCTCGGTGAGCCCGATCAGCCATTCCGGGACACTGTCGGGTTCGGTGCTGCGGGCCCGCATGCCGGGCAGGTCGAGCGGTCCGAGGACGCGGATCACATCGGCGAGGTCTTCGGCGTCGCGCGCCCGGCGTCCCTCGACCAGATGCTGCAACTCGGATTCGGTTCGGGTCAGCGACTCCGGATCAAGCAGATCGGCCAGCGCCAGACCGTCGGAGGTGCCCAGCAGGTCGGCCAGCAACGCGGGGTCAAGGGTGAGTGCCGCAGCCCGCCGCTCGGCCAGCGGCGAGTCGCCCTCATAGAGGAACTGCGCCACGTAGCCGAACAGCAACGAACCGGCGAAGGGCGATGGACGCGGCGTCGTCACCTCGACCGTGCGCACTTGTCGGGTCGCGATCGCGCGCATCAACTCGACCAGCGCGGGGACGTCGAAGACGTCTTGGACGCACTCGCGCACCGCCTCGAGCACTATCGGGAAGTCCGGGTATTCGGACGCCACCTCGAGCAGCTGCGAGGCTCGCTGACGCTGCTGCCATAAGGCCTGACGCTTGTCCGGACGGCGTTTCGGCAGCAGCAGCGCACGACCCGCACACTCCCGGAACCGGCTGGCGAACAACGCTGAGGAGCCGATTTGCTCGGTGACCAGGCCGGATATCTCATCGGGATCAGGGGTGATGGCGTCCATCAGGTCGGGAACCGGGGTACCCTCGTCGGCCCAGCCGGTGTCGGGTAGCCGCAGCACGATGCCGTCGTCGCCGTGCATGGCCTGGACGTCGACGCCGTGGCTCTCGCGCAGGCGGGCGGCGATCGCCAACGCCCACGGCGCATGAACCGGGGCGCCGAACGGTGAATGGATGACTACTCGCCAGTCGCCCAACTCGTCGCGGAAGCGTTCGACCACGATGGTGCGGTCGCTGGGCAGGTGCGGGATCGCCTCGCGTTGCTCGGCCAGGTAGCCGACCAGGTTGTCGGCCGCCCAGGGGTCCAGGCCGGCGGCATTGGCTCGTTGCCGAGCCGCCTCGGGGGACAGGCCACCGAGTTCGCGGACGAACGCGCCCAGCGCCTTGCCCAGTTCGGCCGGGCGGCCCAGCGTGTCGCCCTTCCAGAACGGCAGCCGTCCGGGCTCGCCGGGCGCGGGGCTGACCAGTACCTGGTCGTGGGTGATGTCCTCGATCCGCCAGGTGGACGTGCCCAGGGTGATCACGTCGCCGACCCGTGACTCGTACACCATCTCCTCGTCGAGTTCGCCGACCCGGCGTCCAACGCCCTCGCCGGCGACGAAGACGCCGAACATGCCGCGGTCGGGAATGGTGCCGCCCGAGGTGACCGCCAGCCGTTGCGCGCCGCGGCGTCCGGTCAGGGTGTCGGTGCTGCGGTCCCAGACCAGCCGGGGTCTCAGCTCGGCGAACGACTCGGATGGGTAGCGCCCGGCCAGCATGTCGAGCACCGAATCCAGCACCGGCCGGGTCAGTCCGCTGAACGGCGCGGCCCGGCGGACCAGTGCTTCCAACTCGGGCACCGTGATCGAGTCGAGGGCGCAGATGGCGACGATCTGCTGGGCGAGCACGTCGAGCGGATTGGACGGCACCCGCAGTTGCTCGATGGCACCGGCCCGCATCCGCTCGGTGATCACCGCCGTCTGCACCAGGTCGCCGCGGAACTTCGGGAACAGCACGCCGCGCGAGGTGGCACCCACCTGGTGGCCGGCGCGTCCGACCCGTTGCAGCCCGGACGCCACCGACGGCGGTGCCTCGACCTGCACCACCAGGTCGACCGCGCCCATGTCGATGCCAAGTTCCAGCGACGAGGTGGCTACCACGGCAGGCAGCCGTCCGGCCTTCAGGTCGTCTTCGGTCTGGGCCCGTTGCTCCTTGCTGACCGAGCCGTGGTGGGCGCGGGCGAGCAGCGGCGGCGCACCCTGGGACTGGCCCGATTGGGCCATGATCTCCGCGGGCGCTCGGGTCCGCTGGTCGAGTTTGGAGGTGGTCTCGACAGGCTCGACCGACGCAGCTTGTCGCTCGGCCCAGATCTCGTTCAGCCGGGCGGTCAGCCGCTCGGCCAGCCGGCGCGAGTTGGCGAACACCAGCGTGGAGCGATGCGCGGCGATCAGGTCGACGATCTTCTCTTCCACGTGCGGCCAGATGGAGGTGCGCCGCGGGTCGCCGGCAGCCGGGCCGGAGAGGTCGTCGGTCACCTCGCCGAGTGCGCCCAGATCGGGCACCGGGACCACCACCGACAGCTCCCAGGCCTTCTCGCTGGGCGGATTGACCATGCTGACCGGGCGTCCGCCGGCCAGGAATCGGCCGACCTCTTCGATCGGCCGGACGGTCGCCGATAGCCCGACTCGCTGCGCGGGTTGTTCCAGCAGCGCGTCCAGGCGTTCCAGGGAGAGCGCCAGGTGGGCGCCGCGCTTGCCGCCGGCCAGGGCGTGGATCTCGTCGATGATCACCGTCTGGATATTGGTGAGCGTCTCCCGGGCGGCCGAGGTGAGCAGCAGGAACAGCGACTCCGGCGTCGTGATCAGAATGTCGGACGGCTCGCGCGCGAAACTGCGGCGCTGCTCGGCAGGGGTGTCGCCGGAGCGCACCGCCACCGTGATCCGCGGTGGCTCGACCCCCATCCGGACGGCCTCGTGACCGATCCCGACCAGCGGCGAACGCAGGTTGCGCTCGACGTCGACAGCCAGCGCCTTCAACGGCGAGATGTACAGCACGCGGCAACGTTTCAGCTTTTCAGGGGTCGGTTCGGTGGCCAACCGGTCGAGCGCCCAGAGGAAGGCCGACAACGTCTTGCCCGACCCGGTGGGGGCGACCACCAGCGTGTGCTGACCCGAACTGATCGATTCCCAGGCCCCCGCCTGGGCCGCAGTGGGCGCGGAGAAGCTGCCCCGGAACCAGCTCGCGGTGGCCGGGGAGAACCGGTCGAGAACGTCGTCTGCCATGACGCGACCACAATGCCACGCCGCACTGACAGTGCCTCACCGAAAGTGTCAGACCCCTCTCGTAGCGTTCTCGCATGAGTCGCGGAAGTCAGACCAAGAGGGCCACCCGAGCCAAGGAACGGGCCCGGCAGCGGGCGCGTGAGAAGCAGCAGCCGCCGCGGGCCAACGGACCGTCCAGCCCGTTCGCGGCGGATGCCGGCCGATTCTTCGACAGCACCTTCGGCCGGCCTCGACAACCAGACCCGCGGCCACGTGGCGCCGCCGAGATACTGGCGGACGCCCGCTACGGCAGTCCGATGGCGCCGCTGCTTTCCCAGGCCCGCGCGATCCATCCGGTCCGGTTCTACGCCGATGCGGAACCGGTCCTGGTGGGGTGGGTGCGTGAGTTGTACGGCAGCGGTTGGCAGCCGACAGAGCTGCTCCGCGTCATGCGGACGCGGGCGAAGGCCGCCGGCGCCGACTTGATTCGCCTCGTCATCGCCGCCGAGCGGGCTTCCCGGCACGACCAGACGCTGAATGATCCGCAGTGGATCCGGCAGTGGACCGCCGCTGAGCTACCCCGGCAGCTGCCGGATCACGGTTGGGCCATGACCTGGGCCGGCTGCGCGTCCGACGAGGCGCTGACGGTGATCCTGCGGCTCGCTGCGGTGCTGGGACGGCTTCCCGAACTGGAGCAGTTGCTGGTTCCGCCGGCTGGCGTTCGCGTCCGGCGTCCGCTGGTCGGCAGGTCCGCCACCGCCGCCACCGCGAACCCGATCCTCGAGCGCGTCCGCGCACTGCTGGCGAAGGCCGAATCGACCGAGCACGAGTCCGAGGCGATGGCGTTCACGGCCAAAGCTCAGGAGTTGATGACAAAGCACGCCATCGAGCAGGCGATGATCGACCAGGCCGAGGCGGCAGAGAGTTCTCCGGGCATGATCCGCATTCCGGTCGACGCGCCCTATGCCGACGCGAAGGCGCTGCTGTTGCAGACCATCGCCGAGCACACCCGCTGCCGGTCCCTTTTCCTCGCCGAGCTGTCGCTGTCTCATGTGATCGGTTACAGCGACGACTTGGAGGCAGTGGAACTGTTGTTCACCTCCTTGCTGGTACAGGCGCAGCGAGGGTTGGCCGAAGCCAGCGCTGCCGCTCCGGCCGGGGCGCGCACCCGCTCCCAGGCGTTCCGCTCCGCCTTCCTGCTCGGATTCACCGGACGGATCGGTGAGCGGCTGGAAGAGGTTCGCCGGGTGGCCTACGCGGGTGCCGACGCGAAGGGCTTCCTGCCCGTGCTGCGCTCGCGGGACGCGCGTATCGACGAGTTCGTGGCCGACCGGTTCAAAGCCACCACGTCGGAACGAGTCCGCGGCGGCTACGACCAGGCGGGCTATGCGAGCGGCCGGATGGCCGGCGATGCGGCGGCCTTCACCTCAGGCGACCTGATGGCCGAGTAGAGATCGACGGCCGAACCGCGAAGCTCGCAAGCGACGGCTGCCGCCGGCAGAGTCAGCGGGTGAACGTGTAGCGCGACCCGAGCAGCCACATCGCACCGGCCAGCACGACCGTGCCGACCAACTGCGCCGGATACAGCCAGCCGACGGGGACGCTCGGCGGCAGCGACACCACCGCGGACGCTGCCCCGAGCAGGGTCACTAGCGGGATCGCGATCCGCAACACCTGCAGGGTGACGGTGTAGCCGCCGTCCCGCTTGCCGAGTCGCTGCAGCAGCGCCGTGCACAGGCAGTAGACGAAGGCGAGCACGGCCAGTCGCAGCAGCAGATCGGCCACGACGACGACCACAGCGATCGGTGCGATCATCAACACTAGTTCGAGCACCAGGGCGGTGATCGCCAGGTTGCGCGCCCAGAGGAACCACTTGCTCAGATCGATGAGTTGGTTCATTCCGATCGCGGCAAGCACCCAGCCGACCAGATCGAGAGACAGCAGCAGCGAGCCGAGGCGGATCTCGACCAGCACCAAGACCAGCCCAATGGCGGCAAGACGAAGCGGCGGCATGCGGACAGGGTAGCCGGGAGCTATCGGCCCGGCTGCGGGACGTGCCGCCGAATATCCGGCTTCACCGACGGCCCCGGCACGACCGGGCTCACCCAAGGCCCCTCGGCTGAGGGCAGGACGATGCCGTCCTCGAGGAACGTGTAGCGGCCGGCCAGCACCTGCTTGGCCGCGACATCGTCGGCGTCGTCGGTGTTGTCCCATAGGGCGGTGAACAGCCCGCCGAGCCTGACCCGGGCCTGCTGGCAGAACAGGTCGGCCAACTCCACGCCTTCAGGGCGCTCGGCGCGTTCGGTCTTGGCCCGAAGGCAGGCAGCGGTCATCGCGAACAACTCGGCGCCGATGTCGACCACCCGGCCCAGGAAGGCCTGCTTGTGCTCCATCGCCCCTTGCCAGCGGCCCATCCCGTAGAAGATCGAGCGAGCCAGCTTGCGGGTGGTGCGTTCCAAGAAACGCACCTGCGAGGCCAGCGGACCGAACTCGGCGAATGAGGTCGGCACCACGCCTTTGCCGGCCACCAGGGTGGGCAACCAGCCGGCGTAGAACGCGCCCGCTTTGGCTACTGCGCGGATCTTGTCGTCGCGCGAGGCCTCCGGGTCGATGATGTCGCCGGCCACGGCCAGGTGGGCGTCCACCGCTTCGCGGGCGATCATCAAGTGCATGATCTCGGTCGAGCCCTCGAAGATCCGCATGATCCGCAGGTCGCGCAATACCTGCTCGGCCTCGATGCCGCGCTCGCCGCGGGCCCGCTGCGACGCGGCGGTCTCGAAGCCGCGGCCGCCGCGGATCTGCACCAACTCGTCGGCGATCGTCCACGCCTTCTCCGACGCATACAGCTTCAGCAGCGCCGCCTCGATCCGGATGTCGTTTGCGTCGTCGTCGGCCAGCAGGCAGGACAGGTCGAGCATCGCCTCCAGCGCGTAGGTGGTCGCGGCGATGTGGCTGATCTTCGTCGCCAGCGCCTCGTGCCGTCCGACCGGACGCCCCCACTGCACTCGCTCGGCGGACCAGCCGCGGGCCACGTTGAGGCACCACTTCGCGGAGGCGACGCACAATGCGGGCAACGAAAGGCGTCCGGTGTTCAGCGTTGTCAGAGCTATCCTCAGGCCGCGTCCCTCGCCGCCCAGCATGTTCTCGGCCGGCACGAACACGTCATGGAACCGGGTCACCGAGTTCTCGATGCCGCGCAGCCCCATGAAGGCGTTCCGGCTCTCCACCGTGATGCCTGGCGAGTCGGCTTCGACGACGAACGCCGTGACGCCGCCGCGCCGTCCATCGCTGGACGGCACCCGGGCCATCACCACCAGCAGCGACGCGATGGTGCCGTTGGTGGTCCACAGCTTCACACCGTTGAGCAGGTAGCCGCCGTCGACCGGGGTGGCGGAGCAGGCCAGCCGGGCCGGGTCGGAGCCGAAATCAGGCTCGGTGAGCAGGAAGGCCGACACCTCGCCGCCGGCGACTCGGGGCAGGAAGCGGCGCTTCTGCTCGTCGGAGCCGAACATCTTTACCGGTTGCGGCACCCCGATCGATTGATGCGCGCTCAGCAGCGTTCCCACCGAGGAATGTGCTGAACCGGCCAGGGTGAGCGCCTTGCAGTAGTAGAGATGCGACAGGCCCGCCCCACCGTATTTGGTGGGTAGCTTCATCCCGAAGGCGCCCAGGTCGGCGAGGCCGTGGAACACCTCGTCGGGAATCGAGTCGTTCTGCTCGATCGCGGGTCCGTCGATGCTCTGGGCGAACGGCCTCAGCCGGGCCAGGAACGCTTCGCCGGCAGCAACCTGTTCGGCGCTGTTGGACGGCCACGGGTCGACCAGGTCGAGCCGCAGCCGTCCGAGGAACAGTTCCTTGCCGAAGCTCGGTTTGGTCCATTCGGACTCTCGAGCGGCCTCTGTCGCCTTGCGCGCCTCGCGTTCGGTGGGCTCGGTCTGAGTCGGGGACATGCGCACCTCCTGCTGCTGTGCCTCGACGGTACCCCGAGGCTGGCTGGGTGAGGTGTGGTCGGGTGAGAATGACTCCATGAACCAGACGGAGTTCCTGCTGCTCACGGCTGACGAGCCCGGACGGCTGCCGCCGGTGTCACCCACCACGATCGCCGGGGTGGACCTGCCGCTGGGCGTCCTGCTCGATGCCGACTCCGACTTCTCCGACGACCCGGCCACACCCAGCCAGCGGGCGTGGATGTCGGCCGCACCCTTGGACGACACCACCGCCTTGTGGTGGCGGCTGGCCGGGGTGTTCTCGCAGACCGGTCTGTGGCCGCTGGTGACTCAGTCGCTCGACGACCCGAGCAATCCCGGGCGTCCGTGGAGTGCCGGGGAGTTCTCCGACCCGACCGAACCGAGCCGGTCCGCCGAGGAGTTTTTCGCCGAAGCCTTGGAGGGCTTGGAGTCGCGCTATCCGGACGGCTTTCCCGGCCTCGCCGCTGCGCAGCGCCACGACTCCGAGCTGGTCGAGGTGCCCCGGCTGACCCTGCCCGCCGGCGGCATCCTCCTGGTGCCGACCACGCGGCCCGCCGACGTGCTGTCCCGGCTGGGCTGGCTGGGCGCCACCAACCATCACTCGTCGGCCGACCTGACCGTGGTGCTGCGCTCCTGGGAGGACCGGTTCGGCACCGTGCCCGTCCTGCTCGGCTTCGACGTTCTCGGCGTGGTCAGCGAGGCTCTACCGAGCGCCGGCGACGACCTGGACCGGCTGGCCGCCGAGCACTACGCGTTCTGCCCCGACAACATCGACCAGGGGATGGACGACCTCCGGGCGTACGGCGAGCAGATCGGGCGCTCGCCGGCCTGGACGTTCTGGTGGGACTGAACGCCGTCCAGCCACCCCCGAGGCGTGGGCTCAGGCCGTCTGCACCCCGACGATGAAGCGTGTCGCCGACCTCAGCCGCAGCGGGGAGTCGTCGGTCAGCCGGACGACGACACAGTCGTCGCCATCCTCTTGGCCGCACAGTGCGGCGCCGCTCGGCACCCGGTCGATGGCAACGCGGTCGCCGTCGACGATCAGGTCGATCCGTGCGACGCGGCCGCTCAGCCGCGTGGTGACGGCACCGGTGTCATGGTGCGTCTGCTGCCGGACGCCGTCCGAATCGACGGCGTAGGTCCAGTCGACGAGGTCGTTGTGCCGGATCTCGTCGCCGCAGCATTCGTGTTCCCAGCCGCCGAGCTCGATCTCGACGATCACGATCGACCGGGTGGTGTGTCGGGCGCGGCGTCCTCCGGCTCGGCACCGGGCACCGCGGGTTCGGGCTCCGTACCGGCCTCGGCGACCACGGTCTCCGCTTCGGCGTCCTGCTCCGCCTCGATCTTCTCCGCGACCGCTACGCCGGGCGTCGGGATGTCGTCCAGGTTGCCGCCCAGGAAGATCGACAGCCAACGGGTCTGCGGATCGGAGTCGAACAGGATGCTCTTGCAGAACAGGGTGAGCGGGACGGCCAGGATGGCGCCCATCGGTCCGATGATGATCGACCAGAACACCAGCGAGATGAAGGTGGTGGTGATGTTGAGGCCGACGGCGTCACCGGTGACTTTCGGCTGGATCACCATCGAGGCGATGAAGTTCACCACCACGTAGGCGGCGACCATGATCAGCATGGTCTGGGTGTCCCGGGCCAGCAGCGCCATCAGGGCCGGCGGCACCATGCCGATGATGAATCCCACGTTGGGGATGTAGGCCGTGACGAAGGACAGGATGCCCCAGGTCAGCACCAGCGGGATCTGCAGCCAGGCCAGAATGCCCATGTTGATCAGCGCCACGCACAGACCGAAGATCGTGTTGACGATCCAGTACTTGCGCACCCGCCAGGAGAAGTCGAGCAGCGCGTCCGCCAGGTTGGGCCGCAACACCGCCAGCTTGGCGCGCTGCTTGCTGGTGTCGGTCAGGTCGACCGAGACGAACGCGACGAACAGGAAGAGCGAGCCGAGGAAGGTAGCCCAGAACCCCACCCCGCTCATCACGCCGGTCACCCAGCCCAACAGGCGGGAGAAGTCGAAGGTGCGCAACCATTCGGTGATCGTCTCCTGGTGAACTCCCCACGCCACCAACTGGTCGGACACCTGGGTGTACAGCTGGTTGAACCGATCGGCGTAGGCCGGCACCGCCTGGACGAACTGGATCATGGCAACGGTGACCGCGAACAGGATCGCGAGCAGCACCAGAAAGACCACGAGCATGCCGATCAGGGCGCTGATCATCTTCGGCACCCGGCGGTCGTTCAGCCACAGCACCAACGGGCGGGCGGTGAGCACCAAGGTCATGGCGAGGAACACCGGAGCGACCACGTCACGGATGAAATAGATGCCGACCAGGCACACCACGATCGCGGCTCCCGCATTCAGCATGCGGATGCCTTCAGCCGGCGTGATGCGCTGGGTTGGGAGCCGAGCGCCGAGTGAGGTGGTCACGCGCGGAGTTTAGGCCTGTTCACCAGTTCAGCGGGGAAGGCGCACCTAGTGCGCGGTCAGCCCTGTGACTTCTCGGGTGCGACCGGCTCGACGGCCGCCGGTTCGTCGACCGGCGCGGCGGGGAGTGCCGAATCGGTCTGCTCCGGCTCCGGTGGCGGCGCTTCGCCGGGTGCGATGCCGTCCAGGTCGCCGCCGAGGAAGATCGACATCCACCGGGTGCGGGACTCCGGATCGAGCAGGATGCACTTGAAGAACAGTGGTGTCGGCGTACAGGACTTGCGCCTGGTTGGCGAACTGCGGCATTTCGGTGGCGAACTGGAGCAGCGCGTAGGAGACCGCCATCAGTATCACGAGCAGTACCACGAAGATGGCGATCATGCCGATGAACGAACTGAGCCAGGAAGGACGGCTGTCGCTCACCCTGACCGGGTGACCGGGCCGCCCGACCAAGCCCGGTGGTGGACGGACATCGGGTCGCATGGTACGAAAAGCGGGTGCGCGCCCTGGTGAAATACGCTCCCGGTCCCGGCAATATCGAGCTGCGAAAGGTGTCCCGTCCCGACCCGGGCCCCGGCGAAGTTCTGATCGACGTGGCGTACGCCGGGGTGTGCGGCACCGACCGGGCCGCGCTCGATGGCCGGTACGGCGGGCTGATTCCACGCACCCTGGGCCATGAGGCGTCCGGGGTGATCGCGGCACTGGGGTCCGGTCTTCGCGGAGATCTGTCGGTGGGCGACCGGGTCACCTTCGAGACCGACGCCTACCTGTGCGGCACCTGCCTGTACTGCCGCGCCGAGCAGTATCAGCGCTGCCCCTATCGCAAAGGCATCGGTACCACGGCGAACGGCGCCCTCGCCGACAGCCTGGTCATGCCCGAGTTGGCCGTGCACCGACTGCCGGACGGGGTGTCGCTGCTGTCCGCCGCGCTCACCGAGCCGCTGTCGATCGCCGTGCACGCCGTGATCGAACGCAGCCCCTCGCTGGCCGGCGAAGTCGTGCTGATCACCGGGCCGGGGGCGATCGGGGCGCTGACCAGCGCGGTCGCCACCGGGGTGGGTGCCACCACGGTGCTGATCGGACGATCGCGGCACGCCGCGGCGCTGGCCGATGCCCTCGAACGCGGCATCGCCGGGCACGTGGTGGACGTCGACACCGCCGACCTGGCCGACTACGTCAACGGGCTCACCGACGGTTACGGTGCGGCCACCGCCTTCGAGTGCTCAGCGGCCAACAGTTGGCCGTCGGATCTGCAGCCATTGCTCCGCCGCGGCGGGCGGCTCGTCCTGGTTGCGCTCTACCACGGCGAGGTCGGCGTCGACTTCGACCTGCTGGTGAACCGTGAGCTCGAGCTGATCGGGTCGCGGGGCAAGAACGCGCAGAGCTATCGGACGGCCTTGCGACTGCTGGCCGACGGGCGGATCGACGCCGAGTCGTTCATCTCCGAAGTGCTGCCGTTGGAGGAATGGCAAAGCGGTCTGGAGTTGGTCGGGCAGGGCCGCAAGGTGGTCTTCGAGGTCGGCGGTTCGTCGCTGGGCTGAGGTGGCGGATCAGGCGGGGCGTTCGATGCCGAAGACGGCGGACAGGCCGTCCAGAAACTCGTCGCGGCGTCCGGATCCGGCCAGCTCACGGGCCCGTATCGATGGGCCGTGCAACAGCACTCCGGCGAAATGCCGCAACGCCGCTTCGGCCTTCTCGGCGGTTTCGGGATCGTAGCGGCGCTGGACGCGGGCCAGTTCGGCAGCGAGGGCGTCCTCGACGTGGGAGCGCAGCGCAGCGACGGCCGGCCCGATCGAATCGCCGTCCTCGGCGTGGCCGGCAGCGGCCCGCCGGACGATCGCTTCGGCGTCCTCGGCCGCGGCGAGATGGTGCAGCGGAGCGTGCAGCTTGATCGCCTCGAGATCGAGCAACTCCACCCCGGGCTGGTCGACCACCAGCGGATCGACGTTGCGGGGCAGGCCCAGATCGATGATCACCCGGCGACGGTGGCCGGTGTGCGGTCCGCCGATCGGGCACTGGGCGGCGGCGTGCGCGGTGACCGGGCATGCGCCCTGGAAGAGCGAGGGTCGGACGACCAGATCGCTGCTGGTGGTGCAACAGACGATGATGTCGGTGGCGCTGGCCGCGGCCGACACGGCGGCGTGCCCGCTGACCTGCTGGAGTCCGTGGCGGGCGCCGAACCCGGTGCCGCGGCCGGACGGCGACCAGACAGTGATCGCGTGCACGCCACGGTCGCGCAGCGCCTCCAGGCAGGAGGTGGCGTAGCGCCCGGTGCCGACCAGCAGCACCTTCACTTCAGCCCAGGCGGTGATCCGGTGCGAGGCCAGATCGAGCGCCAACCGGATCAGTGAGGGACGGGCGGCGCCCAAGCCGGTGCGTTCCCGGACCAGCCGGCGGGTGGCCAGCGCGTCGGAGAAGACCCGCTGCAGCCGCGGGGTTGCGGTGCCGCTGCTCTCGGCCCGGTTGAGTGCGCGTCGCACCTGGCCGGTGATCTCGGGCTCGCCGACCACCACCGACTCCAGCCCTGCGGTGACTCCGAACAGGTGGCGGGCCGCCTCCTCGCCGCGCAGCAGGGTGAGCGGACCGCGGAGCCCGTCGATGCGTGCGAGCGCGCCGGGCGCGACGTCGAGATAGACCTCGAAACGGTTGCAGGTGCTCAGCACGATGCTGCCCGCCACGCCGTCCGCGGCGAGCAGGGCATCCACGAGCGCCGTCCCCAGATCGCCGCTCAACTGCTCCAGAGCGGCGAAATCGTGGGTGCGATGGCTCGCGGTCAGGCACAACAGCACCGCGCCAGCATAGACCTCCTCGATCGCCGGTGGCTCGTGTCACGGACGATTAGGGTGCTCTCGTGACCTCGACCGTGCTGCCGGCCACTCATCCGCTCAATTCCGACACCGCGTCGTCGTGGCTGGTCAGCGCCTATCGAGGCGAACGCCCGCCGGTCACACCGGTCTGGTTCATGCGTCAAGCGGGCCGGTCGCTGCCCGAATATCGCGAGCTGCGGGTGGGACGGCGGATGCTCGACGCCTGCCTCGATCCGGACCTGGCCGCCGAGATCACCCTGCAGCCGGTCCGCCGGCACGGGGTGGACGCGGCGATCTTCTTCTCCGACATCGTGGTGCCGCTGAAGCTGGCCGGGGTCCCTGTGGAGATCGAGGCGGGGGTCGGCCCGGTGTTTCCCGCCCCGGTCGACAGCCCTGAGGCGGTCGCCGCGCTGATCGCCGAGCATCCGCCGGAGGCGCTGGAGACCGCGTTGGAGCCCATCCGGGCCGCCGTCCGGACGACGGTCGCCGGGCTGCGGCTACTGCAGGGTGCCCGCGACCCGCTGATCGGGTTCGCTGGGGCGCCGTTCACGCTCGCCGCCTACCTGGTCGCCGGACGTCCCAGCAAGGACCACCTGGCCGCCCGATCGATGATCCACCGCCACCCGGACGCGTGGGCGAGCCTGCTGGACTGGTGCGCCGAGCTGTCCGGCCGGTTCCTGCGCGCGCAGGTATTGGCCGGCGCCTCGGCGGTGCAGTTGTTCGACTCCTGGGCGGGATCGCTGCCCGCCGCGATTTACACCACACATGTCGCACCGGCTTCCGCAAAGACTTTCGACGCCGTCCGGGACCTGACCGACGAGGGCGGACGGCGGGTGCCGCTGGTGCACTTCGCGGTGGGTGCCGGCGAGCTGTACGGCGTCCTCGACCTGGACGTGGACTGCCTCGGGGTGGACTGGCGCACTCCGCTGGATGAGGCCTGGCGGCGGATGCCGTCTCGCCCGGCGGTGCAGGGCAACCTCGATCCGGCACTGCTCGGCGCCCCCTGGCCGGTGCTGCGGGACGCCATCGACGAGGTGCTGCGACGTGGCGAAGCGGCCCCCGGTCACGTGTTCAACCTGGGTCACGGGGTGCCGCCGAGTGCCGATCCCGAGGTGCTCACCCGGATCGTCGACCACGTCCACAGCCGTTGATGGAGGCCGGGCGTTGATGGAGATGAGGCGATGAAGGTGGTGGTCGTCGGCGCGGGCGCCGGCGGACTGGTGGCGGCCTGGGAACTCGCCCGGGCCGGCTGCTCGGTCACCGTGCTTGAGGCTGCTACCCGCCCGGGTGGGCTGCTCGACCGGGTGGTGCTGGACGGGTTGGCGCTCGACGTGGGTGCCGAGGGCTACTCGGTGCGCGGTGGTGCGGTGGCCGAGTTGTTGGCCGACCTTGGGGTGGCCGACTCGATCGTGCGCCCGAACCCGACCGGGGCCTGGCTGCAGACGGCGACCGGGGCACATCCGATTCCGAAGAGGCTGGTGTTCGGGATGCCCGCCGATCCGGACGCCGACGACGTCCGCGACGTCGTCGGCGTGGTGCCGCCGGCGGTGACGGCGTCCGGGTCGTTGGCCGAGGTGGTCCGGGCCGGCTACGGGCAGCGGGTGCTCGACGACCTGGTGACGCCCCTGGTCGGCGGCGTGTACTCGACGTCCCCCGACGAGGTGGCCTTGGCCGACTTGGCGCCCGGGCTGGCGACGACGGTCGAGGCGGGGACGCCGCTGCGCGAGGCGGTCACCCGGGCCGCCGACGCTGCCCCCGAGGGCGGCGCCGTGCACGGCCTGCGGGGCGGGATGCACACCCTCGCCGAGGTGCTGGTCAGGGCAGCGAAACAGGCGGGTGCCGAGTTGTCGTGCGAGGAGCCGGTGGCTGCACTCGACCGTCGCGCCGGCGGCTGGCGGATGCGGACGAGCCGCCGCGAACTGGACGCCGAGATCGTCGTGCTGGCTGTGCCGCTGGACGCGGCCGTCCGGCTGCTGGGCGGACCGGTGCTGCCGCAGAGCACCGCGATCGATGTGATCACGATGGTGCTGGACGCTCCGGGCCTGGACGGCGAGGCGCCCCGCGGCACAGGGGTGCTGGTTGGAGCCGGCGTGCCTGGGGTGGCCGCCAAGGCGCTCACGCACTCCACCGCGAAATGGCCTTGGCTACGGGAGATGGCCGGGGGCCGGGATGTGCTGCGGCTCTCCTACGGACGCCGCGGGCAGCTGCCGGTGACCGCTGACCTGGGTGTCGATGAATTGGCGGCGCGGGTCCGGGCGGACGCGTCGGTGTTGCTTGGCCGGGAGCTACCGGATCCGGTCGCCGTCCAACGTACGGGCTGGTCGATCCTGCCTCCTGGAACGCCGGGCCTGGCCGATGCCAGAGGATGGTTGACTGGACAGCGAACCGCTGGCCTCGGGCTGGTGGGAGCGGGGATCGCCGGGGTCGGTTTGGCCAGCGTGGTGCCACAGGCTCGGGCAGAGATCGCCCGGATGATGCAATCGACAAGGAGTGTTGATGAGTGAGCAGGGTCACGACGGTTTCACCGTATGGACGGTGCTGCGACGCGATCCGCTGACCGCGCAGGTCTCGGCCGGCACGGAGTCGCTGGCCGATGCGATCGCCGCGGTCGAGTCCGGCGACGTGGTGGTGCGTGGGCTCTACGACGTGAGCGTGATGCGCGCCGACGCCGACCTGATGCTGTGGCTGCACGGCCCGAGCGCCGAGGGCCTGCAGGCGGCGGTGCGCCGGTTGCGGCGCAGCAGCGAACTGGCACCGCTGGCGCTGACCTGGTCGGCGATGGGCGTCCACCGCGACGCCGAGTTCAACAAGGCGCACGTGCCCGGGTTCCTGCGCGGCGTCGAGCCGCGGGGGTGGCTGTGCGTCTACCCGTTCGTCCGTTCCTACGACTGGTACGTACTGCCCGACGACGAGCGGAAGGCGATGCTGGCCGAGCACGGCCGCAAAGGCGCCGCGTTCCGCAGCGTGATCGCCAACACGGTCGCCGCTTTCGCCCTCAACGACTACGAGTGGCTGCTGCCGCTGGAATCCGACCAGCTGACCGACCTGGTCGACTTGATGCGCGACCTGCGCGCCACCCAGGCCCGGTTGCATGTCCGCGAAGAGATCCCGTTCTTCACCGGACGCCGAATCGGCGCCGACGAGGTTGCCGAGGTGCTGGCATGAGTCCGCTGGGAACCAAGCCGGCGCCGGCCAGCGGCGTCCATCTCGATGCTGGCGCGGTGGTGCCCAGCGCGACGCCCGAGGCGGCGTCCGGACCCGAGCATGTCGAGGTGCCCACCCACTATGACGCGGTGCTGCTGTCGGGGTTCGGCGGCCCGGAGGGCCAGGCCGATGTGATCCCGTTCCTGCGCAACGTCACCCGCGGCCGCGGCATCCCCGACGAGCGGCTCGAGGAGGTGGCACACCACTACCGGCATTTCGGCGGGGTGTCGCCGATCAACGACCACAATCGCGAGCTGCGCAGCGCCCTGGAGGCCCGGCTGGCGCAGCGCGAACTGCCGCTTCCGGTGATCTGGGGCAACCGCAACTGGGCGCCGTACCTCAATGACGCACTGGCGGAGGCGTTCCAGCGCGGCTTCACCCGGCTGCTGGCGATCCCGACCAGCGCCTACTCGTCGTACTCGTCGTGCCGGCAGTACCGCGAGGACTGGGCGGACGCGCTGGAGGATTCGGGACTGGTCGACCAGCTGCGGATCGACAAGGTGCGTCCGTTCTTCAACCATCCGGGTTTCGTCGCGCCGTTCGTCGAGGGCGTCCGGGACGCGATCGAAGCAGCCGCCGCGGACGGCATCGTGGCCTCGGAACTCGAGGTGCTGTTCTGCACCCACTCGATCCCCACCCTGGACGCCGAACTCTCCGGTGGCGGCGGCGCCTACCCGGCGCAGCACCGCTCGGTGGCGGCCTATGTGATGGCGCAGGGGGCTCCGGAGGTGGCCTGGCAACTGGTCTACCAGTCCCGCTCGGGTCCGCCGAGTCAGCCGTGGCTGGAGCCCGATGTCAACGACGCGATCCAGGAACTGGTCGGACGGCGTGGCGTCATCCTGGTGCCGCTGGGCTTCGTCAGCGACCACATGGAAGTGATGTGGGATCTGGACACCGAGGCTGTCGAGACCGCCACCGAGGCCGGCCTATGGGTGCGGCGGACGCCGACCCCCGGCGTCCATCCGGCCTTCGTGGACGCGCTGGCCGACCTGGTCGCCGAGCGGATAGAGGGACGTCCGGCGGCGCAACGGGGCGCGGTGACCGCGGAGGGCCCGTGGGTCGACGTGTGCCGTCCGGGCTGTTGCGAGAACCGACGGCTGGGCTTCAAGCCGGCGGTCGCGGGGCTGGCCCCGTAGCTTCCGGAAGCAGCGGCTCAGCCCCTGGGGTCGGCAGCGTGAGCAGGGCGCGCTCGATCATCGGTTGGGCCTCGAGACGGTCCTCGATGGCCTGGTGGCGCACGGCGAGCCTTTGCTCATCCGGGTTGCCGGCGAGATCGACGGAGGCGACCAGGAAGATGCGGCCCGGACCGACGTATTCGAGGTGCAGGAAGGTGACCGCCTCGATCTCGGGCAGGGCGACCAGCCGGGCCAGAACCTCGTTGCGCAGCTCGGGCCGGACGACCTGGCCGACCAGGAACTCGCGGTTGCGGCCGATCAGGAAGATCGCTATGACGCCCAGCAGCACGCCGACCAGGATCGAGCCGACCGCGTCGTAGACGGCGTCGCCAGTAGCTTGGTGGAGACCCATGCCGGCCGCGGCGATGACCAGCCCGACCAGTGCGGCGGCGTCCTCGACGAAGACGGCGCGCAGGGTGGGGTTCGACGTCCGGGCGATGTAGCGCAGCGGGTGCAGGCCGAGCCGTCCGGCCTCGCCGCGGGTCTGCCGCAGAGCTTGGAGGAACGAGGCGCCCTCGAGCGCGAACGAGATCGCCAGCACGATGTAGCCGATCAGGTAGTTCTCGTGGCCGGTGTCCTCGGCGCCGAACTGCTGGATGCCGTGCGCGATGGATACCACCGCACCCACGGTGAACAGACCGAAGGCGGCGAACATCGACCAGACGTAGGCCTCGCGTCCGAACCCGAACGGATGGCCGTCGTCACTCGGACGCCCGGCTCGGCGTTCGGCGATCAGCAGGAAGACCTCGTTGCCGGTGTCGGCCCAGGAGTGCGCGGCCTCGGCGACCAGCGACGCCGATCCGGTGATGGTGGCCGCGATGCTCTTGGCCACCGCGATCAGCAGATTGGCCGCGAAGGCGACGATGACGGTTACGAGGCTTTCGCCGCCTTGGCGTTGCTCAGGCATACGCAATTGTGCGCACGGACCTACGTCACAGGGAACGGCTAGTGTCGCCTTGACCCACGGGGGGGTTGTGCGCATCGGGGGAGCGCCAAGTCGGGGTTGGCTTGCGAGGGCGGTCGGATTGGTTCCGGCCGTCCTCGCTTCTCGCCTGCGAGGTGGAGCGCGGCGCAATAGTCTCAGGGCCATGAGCACGCGCATCGAATCCGACAGCATGGGCACCATCGAGGTGGCCTCCGATCGCTATTGGGGGGCGCAGACGCAGCGCAGCCTGGGCAACTTCGACATCGGTCGGGACACCTTCGTCTGGGGACGTCCGATGATCCGGGCGCTGGGCGTGCTGAAGAAGGCTGCGGCGCAGGCGAACGCGGAACTGGACCAGCTGCCGTCCGATCTCGCGGAGCTGATCGTGAGTGCCGGGGACGAGGTGATCGCGGGTATGTTGGACGATCACTTCCCGCTGGTGGTGTTCCAGACCGGTTCGGGGACGCAGTCGAATATGAACGCCAATGAGGTGATCTCGAACCGCGCGATCGAACTGGCCGGCGGCGAGCTGGGGTCGAAGAAGCCGGTGCACCCCAACGACCACGTGAACCGCGGACAGTCCTCGAATGACACCTTCCCGACGGCGATGCACATCGCCGTGGTGTGTGAACTCAACGAGCGGCTGTACGCGCCGGTAACGGAGTTGCGCGACGTGCTGGCGGCGAAGACGTCCGAGTACGAGGACGTGATCATGGTCGGCCGGACGCACCTGCAGGACGCCACCCCGATCCGGCTGGGTCAGGTGATCGGCAGCTGGGTCGCGCAGCTCGACTTCGCGCTGGACGGCGTGCGTGAGGCCGACGTCCGGGCCCGCGGGCTGGCGATCGGCGGCACCGCCGTCGGCACCGGGCTCAACGCACACCCCGACTTCGGTGCGCTCGCCGCGAAGCGGATCTCGGACGAGACCGGGCTCGAGTTCAGCCAGGCCGACAACCTGTTCGCGGCGCTGTCGGCGCACGATGCGCTGGTCGGTGTGAGCGGCTCGCTGCGGGTGCTGGCTGGGGCGCTGATGAAGATAGCCAACGATGTGCGCTGGTACGCGTCCGGGCCGCGCAACGGGATCGGCGAGTTGATCATCCCCGAGAACGAGCCGGGCTCGTCGATCATGCCGGGCAAGGTCAACCCGACCCAGTGCGAGGCGATCACCATGGTGGCGACGCGGGTCTTCGGCAATGACGTGACCGTCGGTTTCGCCGGTAGCCAGGGCAACTTCCAGCTGAACGTCTACAAGCCGGTGATGGCGCACGCGGTGCTGGAGTCGATCCGGCTGCTGGCGGACGGCTGCCGCTCATTCCGTGAGCATTGCGCCGAAGGCATCGAGCCGAACCGGGAGCGGATCTCCGCCAACCTCGCCTCGAACCTGATGGTGGTCACCGCGCTGAACCGGCACATCGGCTACGACAAGGCCGCCGCGATGGCGAAGAAGGCGCACAAGCAGGGCATTAACCTGCGCGAGGCCGCGCTGGCGTCCGGCGACCTGACCGGTGAGGAGTTCGACGCCTGGGTCGTTCCGGGAGACATGACGCACCCGTCGGCTTAGCTGACCGCCTGGTCGACGGCAGACCGATCCAGCCCGCGACATCAGCGCACTACATCCATGGAGGTCAAACGTTGTGATGCGGAGACTTCTAGCTGTTGTCGAGTAGCCAGGTTGCTTGTCGTTCGAGGGGTGACCAGTGCTGGAGGTCGTCGGTGCCGGTGGGGCTAACTCGGTATTCGGCGCCGTGTGGTGATTTCCACCAGAAGGTTCCGGCTCGGGGTTGTTTCAAGCGCCAACGGCGGCTGGTCTTCGCTCTGTGGACTCTTCGGGTGAGTGGTCCGAGATTGTCGGGCCGGGTCTGTCCGTCCGCGCCGGCCACGTAGGGGGTCGTGTGGTCCAAGTCGAGGTTGCGAGCGGTTCGGGAAGAGTAGGGAAACACTTCGCAGCCATCGCGCAGGTTGACGGCTTCGCGGATCCGGCTGGGGATTTCGTAGCTGTCGACGGGGTGCTCGGTATCGGCGTGCAGGACGGGGGTGATGGTGATGCGGGTGGTGCCGAAGAGGTCGGCGAGCATGGTCTTGGTGATCGGTCCGAGGGTTTCGGAGCGAGCGACTGGGGCTTCGCCGGTGAGCATGTCGGGGGTGAGGTGGAGGTACACCTTGGTGCGGGGCAGGTATCGCTGGTCGTCACTGCCGGTGAGGAGTGCTTGGGCTCGTCCGGGTGTGGCGAGGATGCCGAGTGCTTTGGCCCGCCGGATGTCGAGCTCATCGGTGTCGCCGTTTTCACCGAGCTTCTTGGCAAGGGCTTGGATGGTGGACTCGAGTTGTTGGGCGTCGGGGGTGTCGAGCCGGGCCCAGAACTCGGTGACGGTCGGTTGGTCCTGATCGGCCGCGCTGCGGACGAATCGGGCGTCGCGGGCCTTCTTGGCGGCGGCTTCGATCTTGTCGGCGGCGACTTTGCCGATCAGGCCACGCGCTAAGCGGAGGAGTCGTGCCCAGCCGAGCCGACCGACCTTCCCGGCGAGCTGTTCGTCGACCTCCAGGGCCTGTTCGTGGGTGAGTTCGTAGCCGGCCGCCAAGCGAGCGAGTTTGAATGCTTTGTAGGGTTCGACGTTCCCGGCGAGGACGGCTCGCCACAGGGTGGGGTGGCGGGCTTCGAGGTTGATCACGTCGCGGATCAGCCAGGTGGCGGCGGTGACCGAGATGCCCTTGGTGGCGGCTACTTCGAGGGGCAGGAACTCGCCGACGAGTCGGCTGCCGTCCGCACCGAGCCGGATGGCTCGTTCGCCGCCGATGACGTCGTATTCGTCGGTGGTGGTCCAGGAATGTTCGGCGGCCAACTCGGCCAGGGCGCGCATTTCTTCGGCGTCGGCTTGGCGGCGGAGTTCGACGGCGTGTCGGAGGCGGTCCGCCGCGGTGCCTTGAAACGGCGCCGCGGTGAGGATCATGTGTTCGATTATAGGCTAGAAAGACTTGATTGACAAGGGCATGAATAACTGAACTTGGGGCCACTTTTCGTGTTTGTCGTTCGGCGTCCCCGGGGCGATGTTCCCCGCGGTCTGGAGGTCTCGGCAAGCTCGACCGGCGGTGGTCGGGCATGCGGCTTGGTCACCTTGTCGTCGGATCGTTCGGTGAGTGGCACTCTGAACCCGTGGTTACCGTCGATCCCGTTCTGCTGGTCGAACCGACTCCGCTGACGTTGCGGGGGCGGAGTTTCACTGCGGCGAATCCGGCGGTGATGGGGATCGTCAATCGGACGCCGGACTCGTTCTACTCATCGGCCCGGTATCCGTCGATCGATGCGGGACTGGACGCCGTGGCGGCCATGGTCGAGGACGGCGTCGACATCGTGGACGTGGGTGGCGTCCGGGCCGGGCAGCAGGGCGAATGGGTGGATGCGGACGAGGAGATCGAACGGGTGCTGCCGTTCCTGGAAGCCGTCCGCTCGACGCATCCGGACCTGCTGCTGAGTCTGGACACTTGGCGGGCCGAGGTGGCGGACGCCTGCGCCGGCGTCCGGATCGATCTGGTCAACGACACCTGGCAGGGAGCCGATCCCGAACTCGTCCACGTCGCGGCGAAGCTCCAGGCCGGCTATGTCGTTTCACACACCGGCGGCGCTGCCCCGCGCACCGATCCGGACGGCGTCCGCTATGGCTCCCACGACGACCCGGACGACGTGGTCGCCGACGTCCTCGCCGTGCTGGCCGAGGGAGCGAACCGGGCCCGGCAAGCGGGGATACCGGCCCACGCGATCCTGATCGACCCCACCCTCGACTTCGGCAAGACCACCCAGCACTCACTGCGCACTCTCCGGGCCACCGCCCAGATCGCGAACCTCGGCTTCCCCGTCCTGCAGGCGCTCTCTCGCAAGGACTTCGTCGGCGAGACCCTCGATCTTGCGGTCGACGACAGGCTGGAGGGCACCTTGGCGGCGACCGCGGTGGCGGCCTGGCTCGGCACGGTCTGCTTCCGCGCGCACGACGTCCCGGCCACGCGGCGAGTGGTCGACATGGTGGCGTCCATTCGTGGCGACCGGCCGGCCGCCGTGAATGTCCGCGGGGTGAGGCGAGGGTGATCAACGGATACCCTCGATCGGTGCCTGCCACTACCGATGCGACGACGGTCGCGACCGATCGCGTGGTGTTCCGGTTGCCTGACACCGACCCGAATGTCAGTGGCGTCCGTCTGTGGTCCGAGGTCCCGGTCGCCGGGAAGGACTTCGAGAGAACCGCGGACGGCTGGGAACTCGACATTCCGCGCCCCGGCGCCCACCGCATCGAGTACCTCTTCCGGCTCTCGATCGGCGACGACACCGTCACTATCGCCGATCCGACCAACCCGCTGCGGATAGAAGGCGTGTTCGGCGAGAACTCCTGGCTTCCGATGCCCGGCTATGCCGAGCCCGCCTGGCTCACCGCGTCTCCCATCGAAACCCGTAGCCAGCACTGGGAACTGGCCACCGCCGACGGCTACCTCAGCGGTACCCTCTGGGCCCCGTCCGACGCCCCCGACGACACCGAACTGCCGCTGCTGATCTGTCATGACGGCACTCAGATGGCCCAGTTCGGACGGCTCGCCGCCTTCCTCGCCACCGCCGTGGCGAGCCACGCGATCCCACCGTTGCGGGTCCTGCTGCTCGATCCCGGGCCGCACCGGGACGCGCGCTACGCCGCCAACCCGCACTACGCGAAGGCGCTCGTCACCGAGGTCATCCCCGCGCTGGCCGATCAGGTGGCCGTCGAGAACAAGCCGGTGCTGATGGGCCAAAGCCTCGGAGCACTCGCCGCGCTGTACGCCGCCCGGCGCTACCCGGGCAGCTTCGCCGGTCTGTTCCTGCAGTCCGGATCGTTCTTCACCCCTGAGTTCGACCCGCAGGAGGCCGGCTACTCACACTGGGCGGCCGTCACCGGCTTCACCTCGACGCTCAACCGGGCCGAGCCCCACGAACGGATTCCGATCTCCATAGTTTGCGGCTCCGAGGAAGAGAACCTCACCAACAACCGCGCCCTCGCCGCGCACCTAGCCGCCCGGGGCGGCGACATCGAATGGGGTGAGGTCCCCGACGGCCACACCTGGACGACCTGGCGCGACCTGCTCGACCCGCATCTGACCCGCCTACTGCGAAGGGCCTGGACCTGATGGACCGCTACCAGCTCGACCTGGACGCCCCCGGCTTCGACCGTCCGGGCACCGTGATCCGCTACGGCCACTGGGGACGCCCCGTGCTGGTCTTCCCCTCCGAGGCCGGACGCGCCTGGGATTACGAGAACAACGGCATGGTGGACGCCGTCGCCCCGCTGATCGACGCCGGCCGGATCAAGCTGTACTGCGTCGACTCCTTCGACGCCCAGACCTGGTCGGACCGCTGGCTCTCACTCGAGGAACGGGCCAGAAGGCACGGCGCCTACGCCTCCTGGATCACCAATCAGGTGGCCGGCTTCATCGGCTGCGACTCACCCGGGACCTCGGACGCGATCATCACCGGCTGCTCGCTCGGCGCCTATCACGCGATGCAGTTCGCGCTCACCCGGGCCGATCTGTTCCCGGTCGCCATCTGCCTGTCGGGCAACTACGACCCGTCCACCTGGCACGCCTGGGGTGAGCGGGGCGACGCCGCCTACTTCGCCAACCCGACCAGCTACCTGCCCAACCTGGGCGGTGACCACCTGGACTGGCTGCGCTCCCGGCTGTTCGCCGTCCTGGTCGCCGGTCAGGGCGACTGGGAGACCCACCCGACTGGCGCGCTGCCGTCCACCCAGCACATGGCGCACCTGCTGGCCGAGAAGGGCATCAACCACGAACTCGACCTGTGGGGCCATGACGTCTCCCACGACTGGCACTGGTGGCAACGCCAGATCGCGCACCACCTGCCGCGTTTCTGCTGAGGTCGCTATCGTCCACCCATGACCACGAACCGGCATCATCAGATCGGTCTGCTGCTCGGCGCCGAGCAGGACTGGCCGCGAGCATTCGAGACCGTTCTCGGCATGGTCGGCCCGATCACGGTGGACGGCGTGACCCACACCATGGGCGCCGAGCGGCTCACCATCGAGCCGTTCGACCTGACCGATCCGGTCCGCACACCGCTGGTCATCGACCGGCTGGCGCACTGGTACTACCACCCGCGGGAGTGGCTGAAGAAGGCGGCCATGGTCAACGGGACCTACCTGCTGAACAGCCCGTTCACCTTCCAGTCGATGGAGAAGCACTCCGCCTACTGCGCCATGTTGCGGCTCGGCCTCAAGGTGCCCAAGACCGTGCTGGTGCCGTACAAGAACCCGGTCGACAACGTCCGCTGGGCCTACACGGCGGCGAAGTACAACCAGCCGTTCGATCTGGAGGCGATCGCGGCCGACCTGGGCTACCCGCTGTACATGAAGCCGTTCGACGGCGGCGGCTGGCGCGGTGTCTCCCGGATCGACAACGCCGACGACCTGCGAAAGGCCTACGACGCGTCCGGCGAGATGCTGATGCACCTGCAGGCGACCGTCGACTACGACGTCTTCGCCCGGGCGCTGTCGATCGGCCCTGAGACGATGGTGATGGATTTCCGTCCCGAGCAGCCGATGCACAACCGCTACCACGTCTCGCACGGCTTTCTATCGACCCAGGCCGGCTGGGAGACCGCGGCGATCAGCCGGATCGTGAACGCCTTCTTCGCCTGGGAGTTCAACTCGGCGGAGATGCTGGTCGCCGGCGACGAGGTGTACCCGATCGACTACGCCAACGCCTGCCCGGACGTCGCGGTCACTTCGCTGCACTACTACTTCCCGTGGGCGATCAAGGCGCTCGTCCGGTGGAGCGTGTACTGCCTGGTCACCGGCCGCAAGGGCACCGTCGACCTGCACACCGAGCGGTTCTTCGCGATCGCCGACGATCCGTCACTGTCCTATCAGGCCAAGATCGAGGGCTATTTGGAGCTCGCTGACCAGTATTTCGACAGCGACAACTACTGGCAGTTCTGCGATGAGCACCTCTCCCACCTGGACGCCGCGGTGCTCGACTGGGTGCGCTCGACCGAGTTCGACAGACTCCTGGTGGATACCGTCCGCGCTACCTATCCGCCGCACGAACACGAGCGCTTCCTGGGCCACTTCCGCGGCTTGACCAAAGCCTGGGCCGACGAGCAGGACTGACCAAACCTCAAGCGGCCAGGAACCACACCCAGTTGGCCTTGGCGCCGGTCTCGGCCTGATCCAGCAGCTCCAGCTCGCCACCCCGGACGCGGTACAGCGACACCTGGGTGGAAAGCTCGCCGGCACACACCAGGTAGCGCCCGTCGGGAGAAACCGCGAAGCCTCGGGGCTGCTTCTCGGTGACGGTGAACCCGGACGGCGCTGCCAGCGATCCGTCGGCGGACACGGTGACCGCACCCAGGGTGCTCTCGGTGCGTTCCGAGCACCACAGGTGCTCGGGGTCGGAGAAGTGCAGGTCGGCGCCCCAGATGAAGTGGTTCTCCCTCGGGTCGGCGCCGAACTCGCTGTGACCCAGGCCCTTCGACGGGTCGTACGCGGTCGTCCGGCCCGCCGGGGTCAGGCTG
This sequence comes from Micropruina sp., assembly GCA_044225075.1. Lineage (GTDB taxonomy): Bacteria > Actinomycetota > Actinomycetes > Propionibacteriales > Propionibacteriaceae > Micropruina. Next base: position 187,106 of record JBGAJF010000004.1, read on the forward strand.
CCGAAGTGGCCGTCGCGCCGGTAGCGCAGCACCTCACCGGAGAACTCGGTGAGCACGTAGAGCGCATCCTGGGCGGCGTTGAGCACCAGGTGCCGCGGTCCGGAGCCGGCGGGTGCCGCCACCGTTGCCGGGGCCAGCGGCCGCAGGTTGAGCCAGGGGTCGATGGAGTATTGCGCGATCAGGTCCGCGCCCAGCGACACGAAGTACGCGAACCGGCCATCGCTGCTGGCCCGCACCGAGTGCAGGTTCGGGTACTCGATACTGCTGATCGGCTCACTCGCCTCGCCGTCGTGAACAGCGCAGGTGATGCCGTAACCGCCGCCGTAGGACGCACCCAGCAGCGCGGAGCCATTTCGGCTCAGTGACAGGTAGTTCATCGCACCGTCGGGCAGCGACAGGTGCGAGCGGGGGGTCAGCCGGCCCGACAGATGATCCAGGGCCAGGGTGGTGATGCCCGGGTCATCGCCCTTCACCGAGGCGTACAGCAGATTGCGCCGGGCATCCACCACGAAGGTCGAGCAACCCGGCAGGTTGCCATTGACCGCGATGCGCTGCAGCCGGCCGTCGACCAGCCGGAAGGAACCGATGGTGCCGTCGCCGGAGTTGGCGACCAGGACGAGCCAGGAACCGGACATGGCGCCATCCTATTGGGCCCGGTTCGGCTATTGGGCCAGTCCATAGAGCCGGTCGCCGGCGTCCCCGAGGCCCGGAACGATGTAGCCGTGCTCGTTCAGCCGCTCGTCCACGGCAGCCACCACCAGCGTGGTCGGGACACCGACTGGGTCGACCAACTCGCGCATCTTCGCGATTCCTTCGGGCGCGGCCAGCAGACACAGACAGGTGATGTGGTCGGCGCCCCGGTCGACCAGGAACTTCACGCACCCTGCCAGCGAGCCGCCGGTCGCCAACATTGGATCGAGAACGTAACACTGACGTCCGGAAAGATCCTCCGGCAACCGCTCGGCGTAGGTGAACGGTTCCAGGGTCTCCTCGTCGCGGACCATGCCGACGAAGCCGACCTCGGCGGTCGGCATCAGCCGCATCATGCCGTCCAGCATGCCGAGTCCGGCACGCAGGATCGGCACCACCAGGGGTCGCGGACGGGACAGTTTGGTGCCGGCCGTGACGGTGATCGGTGTCGTCACCTCGCAGGGCTCCACCCGAACCTCGCGGGTCGCCTCGTAGGCGAGCAAAGTGACCAGTTCGTCCACCAGTTGCCGGAACACCGGCGAGCCGGTCTCCACGCTGCGGAGCAGCGTCACCTTGTGAGAGACCAAAGGATGATCGAGTGCGCGCAGTTCCACACCCCGAACCATTGCACAACTGTGCGTGCTTCGGGTGGGCGTGAAACGATGGGTCTCCAGGACAAGGGAGTGGTGATGAGCAGGTACACCGACACCTCGGACGAGGAGTACGCGGACCGCGGGGACGACCGTCCCGGCCTCGACGACCTCGAGCCGGCGGTGGAACTGCTGGGCGATCTGCTCGACGAGGATGACGCTGAGGACGAGGACGACTATCCCGAGGACGCCACCGACGACGACATCGACCTGGTGGTGGCGCTCTATCGCGAGGACGGCCTGCCGGTCGCCGTCGCCCTGGGCGTCGAGCTGGCCAACGACCTTGATGAGCTGATCAAGCAGCTGCGTCGGGTGCCCGGCGACGGCGGTGCCGTCGGCATGGTCTCGATCGCCTCGGAGTTCTTCGTCATCACCCGGGTGCGCGGCAAGCACGTCCAGGTACTGCTGTCGGACGAACTGGCCGCGACCGACTGGCCCATCGCCCGTGACGTCGCCGATTTCCTCGGCTCGGAACTGCCCGAGGACGACGAGGACGGCGGACCGATAGGCGATCTCGACATCCTCGCCGACATCGGCATCCCCGATTTCGAGATCGAGGCGCTCTGTGACTCCGACGACGACTCGGACGCGCTGGTCGAGCGGATCGCCAAGAAGCTGAAATTCCTGCCCCAGTACCGCAAGGCGGTGCAGGCGGCGTTCGGCCTGTGAGGTGAACCGCTGGCTCGCGCCGATGACGCAGGCCCGCGCGGAGGCGGCACTGGCGCTCGGCCACGGAGACGTCCCGGTGGGGGCGGTACTGCTGGATCCGGCGGGGCGGGTGGTCGCGCAGGCGCACAACGAACGCGAGCTGACCGGCGACCCGACGGCCCACGCCGAGGTACTTGCCTTGCGCCGGGCTGCTGCGGCGCGTGGCGAGTGGCGGCTGGACGGACACACCCTGGTGGTCACCCTCGAGCCGTGCACCATGTGCGCCGGTGCGCTGGTGCTGGCCCGGGTCGAGCGGCTGGTGATCGGCGCCTGGGACGCCAAGGCCGGCGCGGTGGCGTCTGTCTTCGACGTGGTGCGGGATCCCCGGCTGAACCACCGCGTCGAGGTGGTCGGCGGCATCGATGCCGACGCCTGCGCAGCCCAGCTGCGGGAGTTCTTCGAGGGCCGACGATGACTGGTGTTCGTCGGCCGAGTCTGCCGAGACCTTGATTTGGTGCGGACGCGGACCTGGCCGATAGAATCGCCGACGGTGGCGTGTCCGAGCGGCCTAAGGAGCACGCCTCGAAAGCGTGTGTGGGTCCTGCCCACCGTGGGTTCAAATCCCACCGCCACCGCCAGCTAGAACGCCGCTCCACCCGCGAGGTGGGGCGGCGTTTCTTTGGTTTGAGGGAGGGTGCGCTTGGTCAGCCTTCGCGACGAACGAGGACGTCGAGGAACTCCCGGTTGATGAAGAGCCGGTCGCGGCCGAACCTCACATCGTCTAGGAGCCCCACCTCGGCGAGGGCGCTCAACCATGCGGTGGCCGTTGGCCGGGATACACCGCAGCGCTCCACGACGGTCTTGATTCGGACGTATGGCAACTCGAAGAGCACGGACTGGAACACGGCGTTGGATATCCCACGTCCAGCAACCTGTGCCCTCTGGACGAAGTCCACTTGGAGGTCACGGATCGCCCGAATCTTGCTCAAGGTCTCGCGCGAGGTCTGTTCCACTCCCTTCAACATGTAGAGCAACCAGTCCTCCCAGGCCCCCTCTGACGAGACGGCCAGGAGCAGTCGGTAGTAGTCGCTCTTGGTGTCGATGATGTAGCGCGACAGATAGAGGACCGGGTGCTGCAACAGCCCAGCCTCGACCAGGAGCAGCACATTGAGAATCCGTCCGGTTCGCCCGTTGCCGTCCGAGAATGGATGAATAGCCTCGAAGTGGTAGTGGGCTGCGGCCATTCGGACCAATGGGTCCATGCCGTCGGTGCTGTGCAAGAACCGCTCCCAGTCGCTGAGCTTCTCCTGGATCCGGTCGCGCCCCTCCGGTGGGCTGTAGCGGATCTCACCCGTTGATGGATTGGCGATCCGGGTGCCTGGCAGCGCGGACACTCATGTCGCGACCGTGGATGATGCTGCACACCATCGCGGCGGTAGCAGCGGTCACCCCACGAGTGACTGCCTGTTCGACGCCGGTTTGAAGCGCAGCCCGGTAGCGCAGTGTTTCGCGGGTCGCCGGGTCGGCGCCGGCTTCGTCGTCGGCGTGCCTGAACAGTTCATCGGCGGTGGTGACGATGTTCTCGATCTCCGAGCTGGCCTGGGCTTCGAGGAGCGGTATCGCAGTGAGCAGGATCGCCGGGTTGGGGATCAACGCCGTGGCTTGAGAGAGTTGCGCGAGCGCGCTGTTGGCGCCGATTGCGGCCTTCAACACGGCCCGGGTCTCCAAGACCTCCGCCCCCGGCGGTAGCGCAAGGTCGTCGTACGGAACGTTGGCGCGCCAATCAGCCATGGATGCTTCAACACGAGGCTGTTGTCCTGGTCGCCCAGGCCGGACCCGCTTGGAGCAAACCTGTATCCATATGGCGACACCCTGCTACTGTCGCCATATGGATACAGTGCCCGTTCGGAACGCCGCCGAGTTGGGCGGCGTGGTGCGTGCCGCTCGTCTGGATGCGGGGCTGTCCCAAGTGGATGTGGCCGCAGAGGCCCGGGTCGGACGCCAGTGGCTGGTCGAGTTCGAGGCTGGCGACAAGTTGTCCGCGCCGTTCGACATGGTGATGCGCGTGCTCCAGGCTCTCGACCTCGAGGTGATGCTTGACCCGACCGTGCCTAGACGGGTGGCGCCACCGTCCGTCGAGCGTCCGTCCGCCTCGGAGATCCTGGCCAGGTACACCGCGCGAGACTTCCGATGACGCGGCTGCACATTCTGCTGAACTCCGAGCACCTCGGCGTGCTTGAGGGTCGAGGCAACGGCGTCCGGATCGTCTATGACCGCGATCTCGATCCGGAGGGCATGGTGCCGCTCTCGCTGAGTATGCCGCTCAGCCGCACCCGTCACCGGGGACGCGTTGTCACGCACTGGCTGGCCGCACTCCTGCCCGATCGAGAGCCGTTGCTGATGCGGTGGCGGCGCGACTTCGGCGTCCGTGATCTCTACCCCGAGAGTTTGCTGGCACACGTCGGTGAGGACGTCGCCGGCGCGTCCCAGTTCGTTCGTGAGGATCGACTGGAAAATGTCCTCGAGCGGCACAGCGAGCTGCGCATGCTGACCGCGGAAGATATCGCCGGACTGACACTCGCAGCGAAGCGAGACAGCCTGCCCTATGACCCGGTGACCTCCACCGGGCAGTTCTCGCTCGCGGGGACGCAGGCGAAATTTGCGTTGCAGCGGGTCGCGGATGATGCGTGGGCGTCGCCGTCGGGCGCCGAGCCGTCCACCCACATCTTCAAGCCGGCAATTCCGGGGCTGGAGGACCAGGACGTCGGCGAGGTGGTGTCGATGCGCGCGGCGGCACGACTGGGTCTACCCACCGCGCACGCGTTCATCGCCGAGTTCGCCGGCGAGCGGGTCGTCGGAATCGAGCGATACGACCGCTGGCGCGATGCCCGCGGGCGCTGGCAGCGCGTCCATCAGGAGGACCTCGGCCAGGCGAGCGGACGTGACCCACGACACAAGTACGAGTCCGACGGCGGCCTCGGGATCGAAGGCTGCGGCAATCTGATTCGGGAGCACTGCGGACAGCAGGACGTGGAAACGTTCGCGCGCGCGATCATCTACAACTACCTGATCAAGGGCTCGGACGCGCACGCGCGCAACTACTCGCTGCTGCTCACCCCGGGTGATGTCCGGCTCGCGCCGCTGTACGACCTGAACAGCACCCTGCTGTTCGGAGCAGCTGCCGAGGCCCGCCAGCTGGCGATGCGGGTCGGTGGCGAGGCCGAACTGGCATCGATCGGCATCGGCAACTGGCGGCTGTTCGCGTCCTCGCTGCGGTTGGACGAGGACTGGCTGGTGCGCCAACTCAGGGACATGGCTGCTGAACTCCCCGGTGTGATCGCGGAGCTGGCCGGCGCCCCGGACATCGACGGCATCGCAGACGGCGCCATGCGGCGACTTCAGCAGCGCAGCGAACAGTGGTGCGCCAAGGCGTCGCAGCGGCTCGGGCGGGCCACGATCTAGGTGGCCCAACCTCGGTGAGAGAGCGTCCCGCCGCCGAGGATGCGGCGCGGACGCCGGCCAAGAAGCTGGTCTGACGCCGATTCCGGCGGCATGTGCAGGGACCCGCTATCGGTGCGACTCCTTGTCGTATGGGGGTTGACCCAGTCCCAGCGCGCCCGCGAGCTCGGTCAGCACGACTCAGCTCTCTGCCCTCCGATGCTCCATCTCGCCCTGTGTGGCAATCATAATCACTAAAAATGACGAATTCTAAACCATCTTGACAATAAATGTCAGATCTCCGTAAGGTGCGGCGTTCATCGGGGCCAGCGGCGTGAGTGAGCGGGCGGGTGTCAATACCTTCGACATCCGAGAGGCCACGAAGAAACGCATCGTTCACGACAACAATAAAGAGTCCTACGTCTTGGTGGACAGTACGAAATTCGGCACGACAACCCTGTGCAAGGCACTAGATTTGCGGGAGCGTGTGCTCAGCTGTTCCGGCGCAGGTACTCGTGCGGGAGTTCTGCTCCGGCACGGACCCGATGTCTGCGCTGTTCCGGCGCAGGTACTCCAGCACGACGCTGTTGTCCTGGTCGCCCAGGCCGGTCTCGGTCAGGCCGGTGAACAGGTCCAGTGAGACCTTCAGCGAGGGCAGTTCGCGGCCGCCGGCGCTGTCGACTGCGAAGGTCAGGTCCTTGACCAGGAACTTCGCCGGGCCGCTGGGCGAGAAGTCCTCGGCGGCGAGCTTGTCGCGCTTCTGATCCAGCAGCTCGGACGCCGCCAGCCCGGCACCCAGCACGTCCAGCACGTGGCCGACGTCCAGACCGTTGTCCTTGGCCACGATCGCGGCCTCGGCCAGCGCGACGAGGGTTCCGGCAACCACCATCTGGTTGCAGGCCTTGGCCACGGCGCCGGCGCCCACCTCACCCATCAGCTCCACCGTGCCGCCGATCACGCCGAGGATCGGGCGCAGCCGCTCGAACATCTCCGGCGACGACCCGCACATGATCGACATGGTGCCGTCCTCGGCTTTCGCGACGCCACCGGACATACAGGCGTCCATCACGTCGACCTGGCCCTGCAGCCGCTGCGCCAGTTCGCGGACGCGGTTCGGCGAGATCGTGCTCATCACGATCAGGTCTTTGGTTCCGCCCTCGATCAGGGCGGGCAGCATCGGCTCCAGGAAGGGCAGATCGGGCAGCAGGCAGAACACCACCTCGCGGTCCCGCAGGGCCACCGAGGCGTCCGTGGAGACGGTGACGCCGGCCTGGCTCGCCGCCGGTACCTCGACGATGTTCGCGCCGGTCACGTCGTGGCCGGCGCGGGCCAGGTTGACTGCCACCGGAAGGCCCATGTTGCCCAGCCCCAGCACACAGATCTTCATTCCGACTCCTTCAGTCGCGCCCGGAACTCCGGACTTTCCAGCACATCGCGGTTCACCACGAATCGTGGCGGTCGACCCGCTGCCACGGCCAGTAGCGCGTCCACGCAACTGTTGCCGTTGCCCCGGCTCATCTCGGACGTCCACGCCAACGAGTGCGGCGCCAGCGTGACGTTGGGCAGCTTCTCAATGCCGGACGTCTGCGGCTCGCTCTCGAACACGTCCAGCCCCGCCGCGCGGATCGATCCCGTGCTCAGCGCATCGATCAGCGCGGCCTCGTCCACAATCGGTCCGCGGGCCATGTTGATCAGCACGGCGCTCGGCTTCATCGCGGCCAGGAAGTCCTTGTCGACGGCGTGGCGAGTGTCCGGTGTCAGCGCCGCCATGATGACGATCGCGTCCGAGACCGCGGCCAGTTCGGCCCGATCGACCAATCGGACGCCGAGGGCGGCGGCCCGCTCGGGCGGGCAGAACGGGTCATGCCCGATTACGGTGACGTCGAACGGCGCCAACATCCGGAGGAACTCGCCGCCGGTGTTGCCCACCCCGAACATGCCGACGGTCAGGCCGTTCAGGCCGGTGCCCATCAGGTTCGTCCGCTCCGACCAGCGGTCCTCGCGAACCAGCCGATCCTTGACGACCAGGTTGTGCAGCACCGCCAGCAGCATCGCCAGGGTCGCGGTCGCGACCGGCTTGCGGGCGCCGTCGGGTGTGATCGTGACGGCAACAGCGTTGCCGGTGCAGGCAGCCAGGTCGACGGTGTCGTAGCCGACGCCGAAGCGGGCCAGCAACGCCGGCCGCGGCACGCCGTCCGCGAATGATTCCGCAGTGACCGACGGTGCCGCGAACAGGACGCCGTCGTAGGATGCCAGGTGCTTGGGTAGGAACGTGGGGACGTCGTCGGGCAGGTACTCCCAGGCGATGTCCGGACGGTCCAGGCGGCTCAGACCGATGTCACCCCAGACATTGCGGTCGCCGTCAAGGAAGTCGCGGGAAACACCGACACGGAACGGAGGGCGACCCATGGCACTCCCTTCATTGGGATTGGCTTCGTTGGAATGGGCTTCGTCGGGGATTGGCAGGGCCACGATAGTCCAATATTCTGGTTCCGATCCAGCAGAGTAGTAAAGAGGTACGTGGGATGGATCGCAGCGCGGTGCCGGCCTTGACCCGAGCGATGGCCGTCGTCGACTTGCTCGCGTCCGCCGGCCAGGCGGGTCTGACGGTCAGCGACATCGCGGCGCGCACCGGAATCGCGAAATCGACAACGGCGTTGCTGTGCGCGGTCCTGGACGAGGAGGGGATGGCCCGTCGCCACGAAGGCCGGTATCGGTTGGGCCGACGCTTCGTCAGCCTCGCCGCCGACTACCTGGCGACGGTCGAGCACCTGGAGGAGTTCTACACCGAAGTCCGGCGGCTGCCGATCCTGTCGCAGGAGGCCGCTCGAGTCGGCCTGCTCGACGGCACCGAAGTCATCTACCTGGCCCGCTACGAGGCAACCGGCGGCCCCCGACGCACCACCGGCGTCATCGGAGACCGCTTCCCCGCGTCCATCACCGCAAGTGGGAAGGCGATGCTGGCTACTTTGCCGGCCGGCGCCGTGGAGGACCGTTTTCGTGGCGTTCTGCTGCCGCGCTACACCGAGCGCAGCATCCAGTCGCTTCCGGATCTGCTGCGCGACCTCGAGGCAGTGCGCGAGCGCGGTTACGCGATCGATGACGAGGAGACCAATCTCGGGCAGGTCTGCTATGCGGTCTCGGTGCGCAACGCGCCGGACGAACCGGCTGAGCTCGCGGTGAGCGCGACCCTGACTCGAGAGCGCTCCCTGGCGCTGACGACGACCGAAGTGATCGCCGAACTCAACCGTCTGGCCGAGCTGTTCCGCAACCCGCTGGCCGGCCGCACCTTCTGACGCTCGCTGCGTCACAGCCGACTGAGAATCCGCCAAAGGGGGTTGCTTCGCGCTGAGAGCTGGTCCAGAATATTGGCCACGGTCCAAAATGTTGGCTTTCACTCAGAGTTGAGGATTCCAATGGCTGATGCTCCCCTGATCGAGATCAAGGGCCTCGTCAAGCAGTTCGGTGCCACCCAAGCGCTCAAGGGCGTCGACTTCACCCTGCAACCGCACAGCATCCACGCGCTGCTTGGCCAGAACGGGGCGGGGAAGTCGACGCTGATCAAGGTGCTGTCCGGGCTGTACCCGCCCACTGCGGGCGACGTGCGGGTGCAAGGTCACCCGCTCGGCTCGCCCGAAGCCACCCGCGCGATGGCGTTCATCCACCAGGATCTCGGCCTCGTCGAGGCGATGAGCGTCGCCGAGAACGTCGCGCTCGGCACCACCTACGCACGCAGCGGCGGGCTGATCAACTGGCGGGAGGTGCGCCGGCGCGCCGAGGCGGCGCTGGCGCTGGTGGAGCTCGACGTCGACCCCGAGACGCTGATCGCCGACCTGACCCGGGCGGACCGCTCGCTGGTGGCCATCGCCCGAGCACTCTCGGCGGACGCGCCGATCCTGGTGCTCGACGAGCCGACGGCGTCGCTGCCGGCGGCCGACTCCGAGCGGCTGTTCGAGGTGCTGAAGAATCTGCGCGACCGGGGTTGCGGAATGATCTACGTCTCGCACCGCCTCGACGAGGTCTTCGCCATCTCCGACTCGGTGACGGTCTTCCGCGATGGACGGCTGATCCACGCCGGCGGTATCAAGGACAAGACCCCGCAGGACCTCGTCGTCGACATCGTCGGCAGCAAGCCGAAGAGCTACCAGTCCCGCTTCGACGCCCGCACCCGCCCGGTGGTGCTGGCCGGCGACCGGGTGCTGGTCGGCCCGGCCGGTCCGGTGAGCTTCCAGGTGCACGCCGGTGAGGTGGTCAGCATGGTCGGCCTGACCGGAGCCGGCCACGTCCAGCTCGGCCGCGCCATCGGCGGCGCCTACCCGATGCACGGGGGTTCGCTGACCCTCGACGACCAGCCCTACGCCCCGGCGTCACCCGCGGCCGCGGTCGATCGCGGCGTCGGCTTCGTCACCTCCAACCGGATGGAGGAGGGGATGGCACCCGAGATGAGCGTCCGGGAGAACTTCCTGGCGAACCTGCGGCCGCGCGGCATGTCGGTGCTCAGCTGGAACAGCCCCAGCAAGGACGCCGAACTCGGCGAGCAGCTCACCGAGACCTACGGCGTGCTGCCGCCCAACCCCGAGGCGCCGATCGCGACCCTGTCGGGCGGCAACCAGCAGAAGGTGATGGTCGGACGCTGGCTGTCGGCCAACCGCCGGGTGATCGTGCTGGAAGAGCCCACCGCCGGCGTCGACGTCGGGGCGAAGGCCGACATCTACCGTCTGCTCGCGGACGCGCTGGACGAGGGTCTGGCGGTCGTCATGGTCAGCACCGACTTCGAGGAGGTGGCCAGTGTCGCGCACCGCGCGCTGGTCTTCGTCCAGGGCCGGATGACCGAAGAACTGGCCGGCGACGACCTCACCGTCGGCAAACTCACCGCCGCCAGTTCCGGCGCCAACCTGTTGACCACCAACTGACGAGGGAGTCCACCGCAATGACCACAGCAGCACCAGCCGCGCCCGCTCGCCCGGCCAAGCGCCGCCGCGGCGGAGGCTCGTTCGTCGGCACCTACGGCCTGCTCGTCCTGGCCGTCCTGTTGTTCATCGTGTTCGCCATCCTGATGCCGGGCACCTTCCTGACCCGGACCAACCTGAACGCCATCCTGGGCGCCAACTCGATCCCGGCGATCCTGGCCCTGGGTGCGATGATCCCGATCGCCACCGGCAAGTTCGACGTGTCCATCGGCTACGCGCTGGGTCTGGCCCACGTGTTGATGATGACCATGGTGGTCAACGGTGTGCAATGGATCCTCGCCGCGCTGATCGTGCTGGTGCTGCTGACCGTGGTCGGCATCGTCAACGGACTGCTGGTCGAACTCGGCAAGATCGACTCCTTCGTCGCCACCCTGGGCACCGGGTCGGTGCTCTATGCGATCACCGGCGCCATCACCAACGGTGCGCGGGTGGTGCCGACCGGTGAGGGCCTGCCGTACGGCTTCACCGACCTGTACGACTCGAAGTTCATCGGCATCCCCGTCGCGGCCTGGTACGTGACCGCGATCGCGGTGATCCTGTGGTTGGTGCTGGAACGGCTGCCGCTGGGCCGCTACTTCTATGTGTTGGGCTCCAACCAGCGCGCCGCCGACCTGATCGGCCTGCCGACCCAGCGCTACTCGGTCTACGCGTTCGCGTCCTGCTCGTTCCTGGTCGGCGTGGCCGGCGTCCTGCTCGCCTCCCAGCAGCAGATCGGCAACCCGTCGGTCGGCTCGGAGTACATGCTGCCCGCGTTCGTCGCCGCGTTGCTGGGCTCGACCGTGATCAAGCCCGGACGCCCGAACGCGGGCGGCACCATCGTCGCCGTGGTCACCCTGGCTATCGGTCTGGCCGGCATCGGCCAGCTGGGCGCGAACTTCTGGGTGAACCCGCTGTTCAACGGCATCACGCTGCTGATCGCAGTCGGTCTCGCCGGCTGGAGCGCCCGCCGCAAGATCCTGGCCGGCATCGCGGCCAACAAAGCGGTCGACAGTGCCGCCCCGCCCGCCGCCGGCGCCACCGGCGTCCAGACCGCCGACGCCGAACTCGCCGACACCGTGGGTCCGCACACCTCGGCCACCCCCGTCATCGACCCGTCGGTCGATCCCGACAAGCCCGCCTCCTGATCGCTCGCCACTCGTCCGAAAGGTTCACCATGGCATCACCATTCCGCCGTCCGCTGGCCGCCGGCTGCGCGCTGGCCCTCGGCGCATCGCTCGCACTGGCGGGCTGTGAGCGAGGATCCGACGCGGCGCGCGCCTCGGCCCAGGCCACCAGCACCGCGGCCTCCGAATGCCCGGACGTCGTGGCCGCCGCCCGCGCGGCGGTCGACAAGGCGGCTGCGAAAGAGCAGCCCTGGGACGGCCCGACGACCGGACCGAAGGCGACCTCGGGCAAGACCATCGTCTACGTCGCCCAGTCGATGCAGAACCCGGGCGTCGCCGGCGTGGCCACCGGTCTGACCGACGCCAGCGCCGCGATCGGCTGGACGTTGAAGGTGATCGACGGCCAGGGCTCGCCCGCCGGCATCCAGAACGCGTTCAACCAGGCGCTGACGCTGAACCCGGACGGGATCATCCTCGGCGGCTTCGACCCGAAGACCACCGACAGCCAGGTCCGTCAGGCCAATGCCGCGAAGATCCCACTGGTCGGCTGGCAGGCGCTGGCCACCCCCGGCCCCAGTGACGAGCCGAAGCTGTTCAGCAACGTCACCACCAAGGTCGAGGACGTCGCCAAGATCAGCGCGCAGTACATCATCGCGCGCTCCAACGGCGCCGCCGGCGTGGTGATCTTCACCGACTCATCGATCCCGTTCGCCGAGGGCAAGAGCCAGATGATCCAGAAGGAGCTGCAGACCTGCTCGTCAATCAACGTGCTGAAGTACGCCAACATCCCGATCGCGGACGTCGCGAACCGGATGCCGACCGAGACCAGCGCCCTGCTCAGCAGCCTGGGCGACAAGTGGACCTACTCGGTGGCGATCAACGATGTCTACTTCGAGAACGCCACCGCCGCCTTCCGGCAGTCCGGCCGCACCGCTGCAACGGCTCCGGTCAACGTCGGCGCCGGCGACGGTGACGCCGCTGCGCTGACCCGGATCCGCAACGGCGACTTCCAGGCCGCGACCGTGCCTTCCCCGCTGCGCTCCGAGGGCTGGCAGATCGTCGACGAGCTGAACCGGTCGTTCGCCGGCGAGAAGGCGTCCGGTTACGTGCCGCAGATCCACGTTTCGACCAAGGAGAACGCGTCGGTCGAGAACTACTGGGATCCGACCGGCTACCAGGAGGCGTACAAGGCGATCTGGGGCAAGTGACCACCGCCTGCGCTCCCCGCGCAAGCACCGTCCGGCCAAGTCGGACGGTGCTTTGCGGTTTCTCTTTCGTGGCGCGCCGGCAGCGGGCAGAGTGGGGGTGCAGGCGTCACTGAGGCGCCCGTCCGCGGTCGGGGGTCCGCGGGTTCGACGAACAGGAGTGTTCAATGAAGAAGCTCATCAATGATCCGGCCGACGTCGTCACCGAGACGCTCAAGGGTTTCGCGGCCGCCCATGACGATCTGGTCACCGTCCATCTCGACCCGGACTATGTGGTGCGCGCCGACGCCCCGGTCAGAGGCAAGGTCGGTCTGGTCTCCGGCGGCGGTTCGGGTCACGAGCCGCTGCACGCCGGCTTCGTCGGCCTCGGCATGCTGGACGCCGCGGTACCGGGCGCCGTGTTCACCTCGCCGACGCCGGACCCGATCCTGGAGGCCACGAAGGCGGTCGACGGTGGCGCCGGCGTGCTGCACATCGTGAAGAACTACACCGGCGACGTGCTCAACTTCGAGACCGCCGCCGAGATGGCCGAGATGGAGGAGATCAAGGTCCGCGCGGTCGTGGTCAACGACGACGTGGCCGTCGAGGACTCCACCTGGACGGCCGGACGCCGGGGCGTCGCCGGCACCGTGCTGGTGGAGAAGATCGCCGGTGCGGCCGCCGAGCGTGGCGACGACCTGGACGCGGTGACCGCCGTCGCCGAGAAGGTGATCGGGCAGGTCCGCTCGATGGGCGTGGCGCTGACCGCCTGCACGGTGCCGCACGCCGGCAAGCCGTCCTTCGACCTGGGCGAGGACGAGATCGAGATCGGCATCGGCATCCACGGCGAGCCCGGACGGCACCGCATCGCGATGGCGCCGGCGAACGCCATCACCGATCAGCTCGTCGACCCGATCCTGGCCGACCTGAAGCTGGACGGCGGCGACGTGCTGCTGTTCGTCAACGGCATGGGCGGTACCCCGGAATCGGAGCTCTACATCGTCTACCACCACGCCCGTGAGCGTCTGGAGGCGGCCGGTCTGACAGTGACCCGCTCGTTGGTGGGTAACTACATCACCTCGCTGGAGATGCAGGGCTGCTCGGTCACGGTGCTGAAGCTCGACGACGAGCTCACCACGCTGTGGGACGCCCCGGTCAACACGGTGGGGCTCAGGAGAGGTATCTGAATGACGAACCTGGACGTGGAGTGGGCCAAGGACTGGATGCGCCGGTCCTCGGCCCTGCTCACCGAGCGCCGGATGGAACTGATCGATCTCGATCGCGCCATCGGTGACGGCGATCACGGCGAGAACATGGCGCGTGGCTTCACCTTCGTGGTGCAGCGGCTCGACGACAACCCGCCGGACGATGTCGCCGGGGTGTTCAAGATCGTCGCCCAGACCCTGATGTCGAAGGTCGGCGGCGCGGCCGGCCCGCTCTACGGCACCGCGTTCATGCGGGCGGCCAAGGCGGCCGAGGGCGACCTCGACGCGGCCTCGGTGGCCGCCATCTACGCCGCCGCGTTGGAGGGCATCGTGGCCCGCGGCAAGGCCACCACCGGTGAGAAGACCATGGTCGACGCCTGGACGCCAGCGATCGCCGCTGCCCAGGAGGCGGCCGAGGCAGGCAAGAGCCCGACCGAGGCGTTGCGGGCGGCGGCCGACGCGGCGGCCAAGGGAGCCGAGGAAACGATCCCGATGCAGGCCACCAAGGGCCGGGCGTCCTACCTGGGCGAGCGTTCCGTGGGGCATCAGGATCCGGGTGCCACCTCCACCGCCTACCTGTTGGGTGCCGCCGCCGATGCCGCCGACGCGGCGCTCTGAGAGGACCGACGATGAGCATTGGGTTCGTGATCGTCTCGCATTCGGCGAAGCTCGCCGAGGGCGTTGTCGAGCTTGCCCAGCAGATGGCCAAGGATGTCGAGTTCCGGGCCGCCGGGGGCACAGATGACGGCGGTATCGGCACCTCGTTCGACGCCATCTACACCGCGGTCGAGGAGTTGACCGGCGCCGGCCATCAGGTAGTGCTGCTGACCGACCTCGGATCGGCGGACATGACCGTCGAAGCGGTGCTCGAGATGGTCGACGGCGACGTCGTCCGGTTCTGCCCCGGACCCCTGGTGGAGGGCGCGGTCGCGGCGGCCGTCACCGCCCAGATCGGCGGCGACCTGGACGCCGTCGCCGAGGCCGCCAGGGCCAAGGAACTGTTCGCCTAGCGGACTAGTGGGGCGGGCGCAACCGCCCGGCCCGGGCTCGGACAGCGCCCGGGGTGGGAGTCGGAGTTCAATAGAGTGGGCCCTGACGAAAGGGCGGACCCTTGAGCCTCGACTTGGTGCTGTTGGCCGGGGCCGCAGTGCTGCTCGCCGCTCTTGGCGCTGCCCGGTTGTCCAGCTGGCTGGGGCTGCCGTCGCTGCTGCTGTTCCTCTTCCTCGGTGTCGGGGTGGGGCTATGGGTCGACTTCGATAATGCCGCGCTCGCGCACGACCTGGGGTTCGCTGCGCTGGTGCTGATCCTCGCCGAGGGTGGTTTCACCACCAAATGGCGGGAAATCCGCTCGGTCCTCACCCTGGCTGGCCTGCTGGCCACGCTCGGGGTGGGGACGTCGATCGTGGCGATGACCCTGTTCGGTCATTTCGTGCTCGGCCTCGACCTGGCGACGTCGCTGTTGCTGGGGGCGATCACCGCACCGACCGACTCGGCCGCGGTGTTCTCGGTGCTGCGCCGGGTGCCGATCCCGGGCCGGCTGCGGGCCGTCCTGGAGGCCGAGTCCGGCCTGAACGACGCACCGGTGGTGCTGCTGGTGACGGCGGCCACGGCTTGGGCACTCGGTGAGAGCACCGAGAGCCCCGGCGAGATTCTCGGCATGGTCGCGGTCGAACTGCTCGGCGGGCTGCTGGTCGGCCTGGTGATCGGCTGGGTCGGGGCCAGGGTGCTGAAGAAGATCGCGCTGCCGGCGTCTGGCCTGTACCCGTTGGGTGCGATGGGCTGGGCGCTGTTCGCCGACGGTGCGGGCGCGATGCTGCATGTATCCGGGTTCGCCGCGGTGTACATCTGCGCGATGGTGCTGGGCAACTCCGACCTGCCGCACCGCAACGCCACCAAATCGTTCGCGGAAGGTATCGGCTGGGTCGCTCAGATCGGCCTGTTCGTGATGCTCGGCCTGCTGGCACACCCCGAGCGGTTCTCGGCCCAGGTGGTGGCGGTCGGCGTGATCGCGGGCTTGTTCTTGACGATGGTGGCGCGTCCGCTGTCGGTGGTGGTCTCGTCGGTCTGGTTCCGGGTGCCGTGGCGAGAACAGGTGTTCCTGTCTTGGGCAGGGCTGCGCGGCGCGGTCCCGATCATCATGGCGACCGTGCCGCTGGCGTCCCCGTTGCCGCAGGCCCGCGACATCTTCGACCTGGTCTTCGTCTTCGTCGTGGTGTACACCACCCTGCAGGCGCCGACGCTGGGGTGGGTGGCCCGCAAGCTCGGCGTCACCACCGGCGACGACGCCGTCGACATTGAGGTCGAGGTGGCCCCGCTGGACAAGATCCAGGCCGACTTCATGCAGATCAAGGTGCCGGTCGGCTCCCAGCTGCACGGGGTGACGATCTTCGAGTTGCGGCTGCCGCCCAGCACAGTGGTGTCACTGGTGATCCGCGACGGAATGCCGTTCGCTCCCGGCTCGCGGGACGTGATCCGGGCTGGGGATGAGTTGCTGGTGGTGGTGCCGTCCAGGTATCGCTACCAGGTGGAAACCAGGTTCAAGCAGGTCGGACGCGGCGGCCGGCTCTCCCGCTGGCGCCAGACCAGTGCCGAGTAGCCGAGTCAGGACTTGGTCGGTGACGGAGCCGGCGAGGGCCCGGCGCTCGCGCTCGCCCCAGGAATGACCGGCAGGCAGACCGGACCGCTCACCGGCACCGACTGCTGGGGGTTGGTCAGCCGGCCGGCGTAATCGTCGCCAAGCAGCACGTCGACGACGTGGTCGACACGGCCGTCCCCCTTCTTGGTGGCGTTCTTGAAGAAGCCGGCAACCAGGACGACCTCGGGATCGTCGGGCGAGCTTCCGACGATCACAGTGTCGGTCAGCCGTTGATCGGTGTTGTTGACCTTCAGAATGTTGAAGCCGTACGAGCGCATCGCGCTGCTGACCCGCTTCGCCAATCCACCACGGAGGCCGGCGTTGAGGACCCGCAGGGTGACGTGATTCGGGGTGAGCGTGCCGCCGACGTCGGTCATTACGCACGGCTCGGGTGGCCGCGGCGGAATCTGTGCGGTCGCGTTCTTGTAACCCCACATGCCGCCGAAGACGACGATCGCGGTGAGCGCGAGCAGGGTCAACGGCGTCTTGATCATCCGGCTGATCTCCCGCACTCCCACCAACTCCTTGTTCGGACTCCGAGCAAGGTTACTTGAGTTCCAGGACGCGGGCGTGCATCGTCTGGCGCTGCTGCAGGGCGGCGCGCAATGCGCGATGCAGGCCGTCCTCAAGGTAGTAGTCGCCCTGCCAGCCGATGACGTGGGCGAACAGGTCGCCGTAGAAGGTGGAATCTTCCTCGAGCAGTTGTTCCAGGTCGAGCGTCCGTTTGGTGGTCACCAGTTGATCGAGCCGGATCTGCTGCGGGGCGATCGCGGCCCACTGCCGCTGCACGTAACCGTGCTCGGGGTAGGGGCGGCCCTCGCCGACGCGCTTGAAGATCACGGGGGCAGTGTATCCGGGTCGCGCCGTGTCGTCCCCTACAGTGACGTCATGTCGACCTCAGCTGACGTAGCCGCGATCACCAAGGGCTACACCTTCGACACTCCCGCGATCGAACTCGGTGTCCTGGTGAACGGCGATCCGGTGCCTGAAGCGAAGGTGCGGATTTCACTGTCCATGCTGAACCGGCACGGCCTGGTGGCCGGGGCGACCGGCACCGGCAAGACAAAGACGCTGCAGCTGATGGCCGAGCAGATCGCCCGCGCCGGGGTCTCCGTTTTCGCCGCCGACATCAAGGGCGACCTGTCCGGCATTGCGCTGCCCGGCAAATCGTCGGAGAAGCTGCTGGCTCGGACGTCCGCGATCGGGCAGGACTGGCAGCCGCATGGCTGCCCGGTGGAGTTCTACGCCCTCGGCGGCCAGGGTGGGGGCGTCCCGCTGCGGGCCACGATCAGTTCGTTCGGGCCGATCCTGCTCAGCAAGGTGCTCGGCTTGAACGAGACCCAGGAGTCGACGCTGGGTCTGGTGTTCCACTACTGCGACACCCAGGGCCTGCCGCTGCTCGACCTGGAGGATCTGCGTTCGGTGCTGGCCTACCTGACGTCGAACGAGGGCAAGGCCGACCTGAAGAATCTGGGCGGAGTGTCGTCGGCGACGGCCGGGGTCATTCTGCGGTCGCTGGTCACCTTGCAGACCCAGGGTGGCGAGGAGTTCTTCGGCGAGCCAGAGTTCGACAGCCGTGACCTGTTGCGCACCACGCCGGACGGCCAGGGCGTCATCTCGCTGCTGGAACTGCCGAACCTGCAGGACCGGCCGGCGATCTTCTCCACCTTCCTGATGTGGTTGCTGGCCGACCTGTTCCACGACCTGCCCGAGGTCGGCGACATCGACCGTCCCAAGCTGGTGTTCTTCTTCGACGAGGCGCACCTGCTGCAGGCCATCGCGCAGACCGTGCGGCTGATCCGGTCGAAGGGCGTCGGCATCTTCTTCGTCACCCAGACGCCCAAGGATGTCCCCGAGGAGGTGCTCGCGCAGCTGGGCTCGCGGGTGCAGCACCAGCTGCGGGCGCACACCCCGAACGATGCCAAGGCGCTCAAGGCGACCGTCGCCACCTACCCGAACTCGGGCTACGACCTGGCCGAGGTGCTGCAGAGCCTGGGCATCGGTGAGGCGATCGTCACCGTGCTGAACCCGAACGGCGCGCCCACCCCGGTGGCTTGGACGCGGATGCGGGCGCCCGAGGCGTCCATGGACCCGATGGACGCGCAGATGATGGCCGGCGGCGTCGCCCAGTCGGCGATGATGCGCAAGTACGGCCAAGAGGTCAATCGGGATTCCGCCTACGAGATGCTCACCCGCAAGCTAGAACAGGGTGCGGCCGCAGCAGCTGCCGAGGCAGACCGGGCCGCCCAGGAGAAGGCGGCCGCGGCTGAAGCGAAGCAGCGCGAGAAGGACGCCGCCGCGTCGGCCCGGGCACAGTCCCGGACGACGCAGCCGCGGACGACGTCCAGCCGTCCGGCACCCAAGAGCGGGGTGGAGAAGGTGCTCAGCTCGCCGACGTTCTGGAACAAGGTGATCACCGTCGGTGGTGAGATCGCCCGCGGGATGATGGGCACCGGCCGGAAGCGTTGAGTTCCACGGGACCTCCGCTACTGAATGGGCGGTCCCCAGATGGCCAGAGTGGCCGACCCCCCGCGATGAGCATGCCGACTACGGCCCACGATGTCACTAAGGCGATGCGAATCTTTCTGTGAATTCGCCGATCGCCGTCTCCGGATGGTGATTGCCCAAGTGCCAATCGTGCGAGAAGAATCCCGAACGGAAAGAACGGACTCAGCGCGATCGCCCAGCTCGCCATGGTGTTCGCGCCTGAGCACAGCTTGTCCTTCGCTGGCCTCTGCGCCTTGCGCAGCTTGTCACTGGCGCGCCTCACCGCGAGCTGCAGCAGTGCTCCACGCCGCTTGCGTTCACCCTGTGTGCGGAAGGCGTTGAGTGCGGTCCAGTAGGCGACAACGTTGAAGACGGTCCATCCGGCCAATGACCAAGAGACGGTTCGTTGCCGCGGTGATTTCCGTCGAGCGCGAGAGTGCCGCGGCGACAAGGCTGACACCGCAGAGGCATGCGAAAAGGGTGGCCGCCATCGCCAGCACCCCAAAGTCCACCCATGAGCCGGCGCGGGCGCAAGTGCCCGCCAGGTACACGACAGCCCAGCACGATGCGATGTAGATGACCGTTGCGACGCTCAAGGCCAGAGATCCTTGGCCGGTGAGTCCCCGAACGGCGGATGTCATGTAGACAGTGACCATTGCGACAGCTATTGGATAAGCAACATCGCGCAGAGTCTCGCGCTTTCTGGCGGGTGTGCTCCCTCAAGCCAGGGCGTCGTATTGCTGTCGCCTCTGCTCAACCTTCTTCTCTTGAACCACATCATTGGCTTCTGGATCGTTGCCGAGCGTCTCCGCGGCCGCGGCGGCATCCGCCGCTAGTGGCTTGTCGATGAGACGTGTTTACGTTTGTGGTTGATGCTGGCCAGTATCTGGTCGGGGGTCTTGGTCCAGATGAATGGGTGTTTGCGTTTGTTCCAGCCGTTGATGAAGGTGCGGATCTTGCTGGTGAGGTCGCGGGCGGAGGTGAAGGTGCCGCGGCGGATGGCTTGGCGTTCGATGATGCCGAACCAGACCTCGATCAGGTTCAGCCAGGAGCCCGAGGTTGGGGTGAAGTGGACATGGATCCTGGGATTGGCGGCGAGCC